>NZ_AUIJ01000013.1 GCF_000423645.1 Sediminimonas qiaohouensis DSM 21189
GAAGCCTGTGGTCTGGCGTAGCGCCATGCCGAACAACACTTTCATCGTCAAGCATGTCTGGATAGCGGTGTCGCTGTAGGTCTGCTGCCGACCGCGCTTACCGGTCGGCGCAGCCTCCCAGATCATCTCCGGGTCAAACCAGACTGTCAGCGAGCCACGGCGCTTGAGCGCTTCGTTATAGGCCGGCCAGTTCCTGGTCTTGTAGGTTGGGGGTGTGGGTCTGCTCATGTCGCCCAGCTACCACACTGGATTCGCGACATGAATCCCTCACGCGCTTTGTGCAACAGAGCCAACAAAATGGGCAAATCCTAAGGGTCCGACGTGCACATCAACGATTAGCGTCATGCAGACCTGTCGCCTATGGGAAAGGGACAGGCGCCACCGTGAAGCGATGACGGCATCTCGTTTCTGGGACGCGTCCCAGAAAAAAACACATCTTGCAAAACCAAAGGGCCCCTCGGGGCCCTTTTTTATATGGTCGGAGTGAGAGGATTCGAACCTCCGGCCCCTGCCTCCCGAAGACAGTGCTCTACCAGGCTGAGCTACACTCCGACCGTGGGAGGCGATTAAACCGGCTGATCGGCATTTGCAAGGGGGAATGGTCAGCTATTTACGCACCGCCCGCCGCGATTCAGTAGCGGCGGTGGACGCGCTGCGCACTGACCAGCCGGCGCTTGCGTTGCCTCTCGCGCAGGAACACGAACAGGCCCGACCCGACGATCAGAACGATACCGGCCGTGACGGCCAGATCGGGCAAGTCCCCCCAGATGATCCAGCCCCAGAACACCGCGAGCGGCAGTCCGACGTATTCGAACGGGGCGACGGTGGCCGCATCGGTAAGACGGTAGGCCTGGCTGAGAGAGTAACCGATCACCGCCGAGTTCAGGCCAAGCCCAAGGAACAGCCAGATATCGGTGCCCTGCGGCCAGACCCATTCGCGCAGCAGAAAGACAAGCGATGCGTTCTCGACCCCGTTTGCAAGGTGCCCGTCGCCCGCGACAGCGTAAACGCCCAGCGACACGATCATGAATATGCCCTGGATATAGACAGCCATGGCCGACGCGCGGGTCGAGGCGCCCAGCTTGCGCGTAAGGATCTGGAACAGTGCATAGGTCAGCGCCGCCGCCACCGGCAACAGCAACACCGCGCGCGATACCTCGAGCGCGCCGGCGCTTTGCCAGGGCTTCATCATGATCACCACGCCCATAAGGCCCACCACCACGGCGCCAAGGCGCATCGGCCCCACCTTTTCCCCCAGCATCGGGATCGACAGCAGCGTAATCATCAGCGGCGCAACGAAAAACAGGGCCGTCGCATCCGCCAGCGGCAGCACGGCAAGCGCGCCGAAAAAGGTCATGTTCGACAGCACGACCAACAGGCCGCGCGTCAGGTGCAGAAGCGGGCGCTTGGTGCGCAGGATCGCAAGGCCGCCTTCCATCTGAACCAGCATGAGCGAAAAGAAGATGCCGATACCTGAGCGGATGAACACCATCTGGTGCAAGGGGTAGCCGCCCGAAAGCTGCTTGATGAGCATGTCGTTGATCGAAATCGCGGTCACCCCGAGCAGCACGAAACCAATGCCAAGTGCGGGGTTGCCCGTCATGGGGCCGGGGGATGTCGGGGCGGTCATGGGCGTTCCTTTCATCCGTGGCTAGCATCCCCTTTGCAGTTGAACCAGTCTGTTTGCGACACCTGCCTGCTTGGCGCGGCAGCGCCGTTGGGCTAGGCTAATGCCAAGGCGACGCGAAAGGATGACCCGATGAAGATGACAGATGCCCGCGATATCAAGGCGGATCGTGCCACGGTGTGGGCCGCGCTGCTTAGTCCCGAGGTACTGAAGGAATGCGTTTCGGGGACGCAAGAGCTGACAGGTTCGCCCGAGGACGGGTTTCAGGCTGTCGTGACGCAGAAGGTCGGCCCGGTGAAGGCCACGTTCAAGGGCACCGTGACCCTGACCGAGATGGTCGAACCTGAAAGCCTGACCTTGTCGGGCGAGGGCAAGGGCGGCGCGGCGGGCTTTGCCAAGGGGGCCGCCGATGTCCGGCTGGAGGAAATCGAGGGCGGCACGCGCCTGCATTATGACGTGGATGCCAAGGTCGGCGGCAAGCTGGCGCAGCTTGGCAGCCGCCTGATCGATGGGTTCGCCAAGAAGATGGCCGATCAGTTCTTCACCCGGTTCCAGGAGGTGCTGGAAGCCCCCGAAGACGAAGAGGGTGCGCCGACCGATGAGCCGCCGGAAGCCAAGAAAAAGGGATGGTTGCACCGCCTGAGGGGGTGATCGCCCGCCACGTGTGCATGTGCGCAGGGTGCGCCCTGCGCGGCGGGGTCTTTCGCCGCGCCTGAGCCTGCCATATGGTCGGCCCGGCGAACAGGAGGGACCATGCCAGCGATCGTTACCGTGGACAGTCTGGAAAAGACATATGCCGACGGGTTCAAGGCCCTGTCCGGCGTTTCATTGGATATTGAGCAGGGCGAGGTTCTGGCCCTGCTGGGGCCGAACGGGGCAGGCAAGACCACGTTGATATCCACGATTTGCGGTCTGGTGCAGGCCACCGGCGGCAGCGTGCGGGTCGATGGCCACGACATCGTGACCGATTACCGCAAGGCGCGGGCGCTGATCGGTCTGGTCCCGCAGGAGATCACGCTGGAGCCGTTCGACAAGGTGATAAACTCGGTCCGGTTCTCGCGCGGATTGTTCGGAAAACCGCGCGACGAGGCGCATATCGAGAAAACGCTGCGCCAGCTTTCGCTGTGGGACAAGCGCAACTCGCGAATCATGGAATTGTCGGGCGGCATGAAGCGCCGCGTTCTGATCGCCAAGGCGTTGGCGCACGAGCCGCGCATCCTGTTCCTGGACGAGCCCACGGCCGGCGTCGATGTCGAGTTGCGCCGCGGCATGTGGGAAACCGTTGCCGGGCTGAAGAATGACGGCGTGACCATCATTCTAACCACCCATTACATCGAAGAGGCCGAGGCCATCGCCGATCGTGTCGGCGTGATCAGCAAGGGCCGCATCCTGTTGGTCGAGGACAAGGACACGTTGATGAACCGGATGGGCCGCAAGCAATTGCGGATCGAATTACACGAGCCGGTTTCGGAATTGCCCGATGGGCTGTCCGAGCACGATCTGGAACTGGTGGATGGCGGGGATGCGCTGATCTACACCTATGACACCACCGGCGCGCGCACCGGCATCACGCGGCTGCTGTCGGATCTGTCCGAGGCTGGCATCGTCCTTCGCGACATTCAAACAAGTCAAAGCAGCCTGGAAGAGATATTCGTCGGGCTTGTGCAAGAGGAGAACGCGGCATGATGGGCCTCAACTGGCGCGGGGTCGCCGCGATCTACCGATTTGAAATGTCACGCTTCTTTCGCACGTTGCTGCAAAGCTTCGTGTCGCCGGTGATCTCGACATCGCTTTACTTCGTCGTGTTCGGTGCGGCCATCGGTAGCCGCATCGACGAGGTGGAAGGCGTCAGCTATGGCGCCTTCATCGTGCCGGGCCTGGTGATGTTGACGGTGATGACGCAGGCGATATCGAATGCCTCTTTCGGCATCTACTTTCCCAAGTTCATCGGCACGATTTACGAGCTGCTCTCGGCGCCGGTGAATTTCCTTGAAATCGTGCTGGGCTATGTTGGCGCTGCCGCGACCAAGTCGCTGTTCATCGGGACGGTCATCATGGTGACGGCCTCGCTGTTCGTGGACATGCAGGTGTTGCATCCGCTCTCGATGCTCGCGTTTCTGCTGCTGACCTGCGTGTCGTTTGCCCTGTTCGGGTTCATCATCGGGATATGGGCCGAGAATTTCGAGCAACTGCAACTGGTGCCGCTGTTGATCGTGACGCCGCTGGTGTTTTTGGGGGGGTCTTTCTACTCCATTTCGATGCTGCCGCCGGTCTGGCAGTGGATCACCATGTTCAATCCGGTGGTTTACCTGATCTCGGGGTTCCGGTGGTCGTTCTACGGCGTGGCGGACGTGCCGATCGTATCAAGCCTTCTGGCGATCGGGCTGTTTCTGGGCCTGTGTCTTGGCGCGGTCTGGTGGATCTTTCGCAGCGGCTGGCGCCTTCGTCCGTAGGGCTGTTGTTGTTTTTGTGCCGCCGTGGAGGTTCATTGCGGGGCTGAGCCTTGTTTGTCTCCCATCGGCCATCTACATCCGGTGGCATGAAACGATTTATCCCATTCGTCCAGGGCCCGCCCGTGGTCGCGGTGATCCGGTTAACCGGCAGCATCGGCCTTGGCGGACGCGCAGCGCTTAGTGACAATGCCTTGCGCCCGGTGATCGAGCGGGCTTTTCGGCGCGGCAAGCCCAAGGCGGTGGCGCTGGTTATCAATTCACCCGGCGGCTCGCCCGTGCAATCGGCGCTGATCGCGGCACGCATCAGGGGGCTGGCCGAAAAGCACAAGTTGCCCGTGCATGCTTTTGTCGAAGATGTGGCCGCTTCTGGCGGTTATTGGCTGGCTGCCGCGGCGGATGACATATGGGCCGATGCAGGCTCGATCGTTGGTTCGATCGGGGTGATCTCGGCGGGGTTCGGCGCGCATGACCTGATCGAGCGTTATGGCATCGAGCGGCGCGTGTTCACCTCCGCGAAATCCAAAAGCATCCTCGATCCGTTCCTTCCCCAGAAGGAAGAGGATGTCGAGATCCTCAAGGGGCTTCTGGAGGAGATGCATAGCGGCTTCGTCTCCTACGTGCAGCAACGCCGCGGTGACAAGCTGAGCGATGACGAAGACCTGTTCAGCGGGCGCTTCTGGCTGGGTGGCACGGCGCGTGAGCTGGGCCTAATTGATGGCATCGCCCATCCCGAGGATAAGCTGAGAGAGCTTTATGGCGACAAGTCGGTTTTCCTGCGCTACGGGCCGCGGCGCGGCTTGATGCAACGGCTGAGTGCCTCCGTGGTCACCGATGTCATGGCTGATGTGGAGGACCGTGCGTCATTCGCGCGGTACGGGCTGTAACTTGATCCTCAAGATTGTCACCCTCTTTTTGATCGCCATCGGCGTGCTTGCCATGTTCGGCAAGCTACGGATGCCCGGTGCCCGGCGGTTGCGCGATGCGCGGTGCCCTGATTGCGGACGGCTACGGATCGGAAAGGGGCCGTGCCCCTGCAAGAAGAAGGACGGCTAAGGCATGGTTTGGGTGTTGGCAGGGCTGGGCCTGTTGATCTTGCTGCTGGCCGGCGATGCGCTGGTGCGCGGGGCTGTCAACGTCAGCTTGCGATTGGGCGTGCCGGCGCTGATCGTCAGCCTGACAATCGTGGCATTCGGCACATCCGCGCCCGAGATGCTGATTTCCGTGCAGGCCGCGCTCAGGGGGGTGCCGGGCATCGCCATGGGTAATGTCGTGGGCTCGAACACCGCCAATATCCTGTTGGTGCTGGGTATTCCCGCCATGCTTGCGACGATGCACACAGGGGAATGCGAGACGCGCAAGAATTACATCTTCATGATCCTGGCATCGGCACTGTTCATCGGGCTCGCGTTTGTTGGTCCGTTCACGGCGATAAGCGGCATGGTGCTGTTGCTGGCCCTGACCATGATCCTTGTCTTTGCCTTTTTCGATGCCCGCAGCCATCGCCGCGCCGAGGCCAGTGCACGCGAGCAGGCCATGGCCGAAGAGTTCCTGGAAGAGCTGGAAGGCGCCGACCCCGACATGCCGTGGTGGCGGATCGTGCTCTACCTGGTGCTTGGGCTGATCGGGCTGCCGCTTGGCGCCGATATTCTGGTGGATAGCGCAGTCGTGATCGCCCGGACCTTCGGTCTGAGCGAAAGCGTGATCGGCTTGACCATGGTCGCGGTTGGTACGTCGCTGCCCGAGCTGGCGACAACGGTGATGGCAGCCCTGCGGCGCGAGGCGGACGTGGCCTTGGGCAATGTGATCGGCTCCAACATGTTTAACCTGTTGGCAATCATCGGTGTCGCATCGCTGGTTAGTCCGATCCCGGTGGATGCGGAGCTGCTGAGGTTCGATCTGTGGGTCATGCTGGGCGCATCGCTGTTGCTGGCGCCGTTCGTTTTCTTTCGGTGGAATCTCTCGTTTGTATGGGGCGTGATCTTGACCGGGCTGTATCTGGTCTATGTCTGGATCGTGCTACACTGAACTGGCTGATCGGAAGGGGATACCATGACGCGCGCACTGGTCACCGGGGCAGGCAAACGGCTGGGCCGTCAGATGGCGCTGTACCTGGCGCACCGCGGCTATGACGTCGCCGTTCACTATGGCTCGTCGGAACACGAGGCGGCCGCAGTTGCCGGGGAAATTCGTGCGGTTGGACGCAAGGCGTGCGTGTTGCAGGCTGATCTTCTGCGTGAGGAAGAGGTGACGCGCCTCGTGCCTGCCGCGTCCGAGGCGCTTGGCGGTCCGATCACCTGCTTGGTGAACAACGCGTCGATTTTTGAGCATGACACGATCGAAACCGCGTCGCGCGAAAGCTGGGACCGGCATTTCGAATCGAACCTGCGCGCGCCCTTCGTTCTGACGCAGGCGGTGGCGCGGGACATTCCCGCGCCGGACACGGATACCCTGGGCGAGCCGCTGGCGCGCGGGCTGGTGGTGAACATGGTGGATCAGCGGGTGCGTAAGCTGACACCGGAATTCATGAGCTACACGCTGGCCAAGATGGGGCTGTGGGCCTTTACCCGGACCGCCGCGCAGGCACTCGCGCCAAAGTTGCGCGTCAACGCCATCGGACCGGGCCCGACATTGCAGGGCACACGCCAGAGCGATAGCCATTTTCAGCGGCAGCGCGACGCCACTGTTTTGGGGCGCGGGGCGAACCCTGCGGATATCACGGCGGCCCTTGGCTATTTCCTGGACGCGCCTTCTGTGACGGGTCAGTTGCTTTGTGTGGACGGGGGGCAGCACCTTGGTTGGCAGACGCCCGATGTCCTTGGCACCGAGTGATAGCCGCCGGGGCGTTCAGAGTTTTGCACTGCATCGCGGCACGTAAAAAATCCGTTACAAAAACGTCAATGTTTTCAGTATTTTGCCGAGAGTTAAAAAAATTACCTCCTAATATCAACTGCTTGCAATACTGCCTATTTTTTGTGCAAGCTGAGGAACTGCACTGAATGCAACGGAAATTTTGGCTTCGTCAAATCTTGTCACCAGAGTTATCCACAGAAACCGTGGACAGCTTTACCCTTGTTTGTACCGCCGAAAGATTGCAGGACACGGCAGAGAATCGTATTTCCTTCCCATGACCGCACCCAATGATCCCAAAACGCCTGCCCCCCCGACCGGGCACGAGGTGATACAAGGCTACCTGCGCACATTGGACGCGTCTCCGGGTGTGTATCGGATGCTGGATGCCCAGGCGCGGGTTCTCTACGTCGGCAAGGCGCGCAACCTGCGCGCGCGAGTGAGCAATTATGCCCGTCCCTCGGGTCATTCGGCGCGGATCGCGCGGATGATCTCGGAAACCGCGTCGATGATGTTTCTGACCACGCGCACCGAGACCGAGGCGCTGCTGCTTGAGCAGAACCTGATCAAGCAACTCAAGCCGCATTACAACGTGCTGCTGCGCGACGACAAATCCTTTCCCAACATCCTGCTGACCAAGGATCACCCGTTCCCGCAGATCCGCAAGCATCGCGGCGCCAAGAAGGAAAAGGGCAGCTACTTTGGCCCCTTCGCCAGCGCCGGCGCGGTGAACCGCACGCTCAACCAGTTGCAGAAGGTGTTCCAGCTTCGAAATTGCACGGATTCGATGTTCGCCAGTCGCACGCGGCCCTGTCTGCTCTACCAGATCAAGCGCTGTTCGGGGCCCTGCGTGGGCAAGATCTCGCAGGAAGATTACGCCGCTTCCGTGCGCGATGCCGAGCGGTTCTTGTCCGGGCGCTCGACCGGGATACAGGGAAAGCTGGCGAAGGAAATGCAGGCGGCCTCGGACGCGATGGAATTCGAGCGCGCCGCCGCCCTGCGCGACCGTATCCGCGCGCTGACGCAGGTGCAGACGGCGCAGGGGATCAACCCCCGCACGGTGAGCGAGGCGGATATCATCGCCCTGCACATGCAAGGCGGGCAGGCCTGCGTGCAGGTGTTCTTCATTCGCGCGGGGCAGAATTGGGGCAACCGCGATTTCTATCCGCGCGTCGGCGCCGATATCGAGGCGGCCGAGGTGCTGGAGGCGTTCATCGGGCAGTTCTACGACGGCAAGGAGCCGCCGCGCCAATTGCTGTTGTCGCACCCGATCGAGAATGCCGACCTTATGGCGCAGGCGTTGACCGAAAAGCTGGGTCGCAAGGTGGAAATCCTCGTGCCCAAGCGCGGTGAAAAGGCCGAGCTGATCGAGGGCGCGACCCGCAACGCGCGCGAATCCCTGGCCCGCCGCATGGCCGAAAGCGCCACGCAGGCGCGCCTGCTCAAGGGTATCGCCGAAGCGTTTGACCTGGATGCCCCGCCCGAGCGGATCGAGGTCTACGACAACTCGCACATCCAGGGCAGCAATGCCGTGGGTGCGATGATCGTGGCCGGGCCGGACGGGTTCATGAAGAATCAGTATCGCAAGTTCAACATCCGCGGCGATGACCTGACGCCGGGCGACGACTTCGGCATGATGAAAGAGGTGCTGCACCGCCGGTTCAAACGCCTGCTGAAGGAAGACCCGGATCGCGACAAGGGGCTGTGGCCCGACCTGCTGCTGATCGACGGCGGCGCCGGGCAGGTCAGCGCGGTCGCGCAGATCATGGCCGAACACGGGGTAGAGGATATCCCGATGGTGGGCGTGGCCAAGGGCATAGACCGCGACCATGGCAAAGAGGAGTTCCACCGCCCCGGTCAGCGCCCCTTTGCATTGCAGCGCAATGATCCGGTGCTCTATTTCGTTCAGCGGATGCGCGACGAGGCGCACCGCTTTGCCATCGGCACGCACCGGGCCAAGCGCGCCAAATCGGTCGGCGCGACACCGCTGGACGAGGTGCCGGGCGTCGGTGCCGCGCGCAAGCGGGCGCTGTTGGCGCATTTCGGGTCCGCCAAGGCGGTAAGTCGTGCAAACCTGGCGGATCTCAAGGCGGTCGAGGGGGTCTCGGACGGGTTGGCCGAAACAATTTATGGGTTCTTCCATGAGAAAGGTTAATCCCACGCCCCATGACGGCGGCGCTACGTGGCAGGAACGTCTTTCCAGTCCATCCGAGACAGGCTAGGAATGGCGCATGACTTGGACCGTACCCAATATCCTGACCGCGCTACGCCTCTTGGCGGCGCCCGGTGTGGCCGTGATGTTTCTGTATTTCACGCGGCCCTATGCCGACTGGTTTGCGCTGCTGCTGTTCGTGGGGGCGGCGGTGACGGATTGGTTCGACGGCTACCTTGCGCGGCTGTGGAAACAGGAAACCAAGCTGGGCACGATGCTGGACCCGATTGCCGACAAGGCGATGGTCCTGATCGCGCTGATGGTGATCGTGGGGTATTCGTCGATGTCGCCATGGTTGGTGCTGCCGGCGACGATGATTCTGTTTCGCGAGGTGTTCGTCTCGGGCATGCGGGAATTCCTTGGCGACACCGCCGGGACGCTCAAGGTCACGAACCTGGCCAAGTGGAAAACCACCGCGCAGATGATCGCGCTGGCGGTCCTGTTTTCCCAAGGCGTGTTCGAGCATTACCTGATCGCGGCATCATGGGGGATGGACCGGGAAACCTTTGACGCCGTGTTGTCCGGACAGATGCCGGACGAGGTTGGAATTGTGTGGAAATACCATGCCATGATATGGGCGGGGCGCGCGGGGTTGACCCTGCTGTGGATCGCCGCCGCGCTGACGCTGGTCACCGGGTGGGAGTATTTCCGCAAGGCGACGCCGTATCTAAGGGATGATGCGTGATGGACGTTTTGTATTTCGCATGGGTACGCGAGCGGATCGGCCTGCCCCGTGAGCAGGTGGAAACGCAGGCGCGCACGGTGAACGATCTGGTCGCCGAATTGCGCGCCCGAGAGGAAAGATACGCCGCCGCATTCGCCGACCTGTCGGCGTTGCGCGTTGCGGTCGATCAGGAACTGGCCGATTTCGACGCGCCGCTGGACGGTGCGCGCGAGGTGGCGTTCTTTCCGCCCATGACCGGGGGCTGAGATGACGATCAGGGTGCAGGAGCAACCCTTTGATCTGGGCGAAGAGGCAAACGCCTTCGCGGACGCGCAGGACGATGCCGGCGCGGTGGTCACCTTCACCGGTATCGTGCGTGACCTGCCGGGCGGCGCGGGTCTGGACCGGATGGTGATCGAGCATTACCCGGGCATGACCGAAAAAGCGTTGGGGCAGATCGCCGCCGATGCCCGTACGCGGTGGGAGTTGGCGGATGTGCTAATCATTCACCGCTATGGCGAGATGCGCGCCGGTGAGCGGATCATGATGGTCGCCGCCGCCGCCAGGCACCGCAAGAACGCTTTTGATGCGGCCGAGTTCCTTATGGATTACCTGAAATCCCGCGCGCCGTTCTGGAAGAAGGAACATACCACCGACGGCGGCGATTGGGTCGCCGCGCGGGACGAGGACGAAGACGCGCTAAAGCGTTGGTAGGGACCGCCTGCAAAGCAGATCTCGCCACAGGCCCCGCGCCTAGTTCTGGTTGGTGCGCTCGAAATAGCTGCGCAGTTCCTCGGCTTCGTGACGTGCCTCGCGCAGGCCCTCCATCGCGGCGGAAAGCTCTGCTTCGGTTTGCGATATCTGGTTGGTCAATTCCGCCTCGCGCTGCTGCATGTAGGTGATCGCCTGTTCGCGGGTCTCCTCGGCCTCGTGCAGCTCTTGCGCCATGCGCTCAAGCTCGCTCATGTCCGATTGCGCCACGCGGGTAAACCTGTGGACAAGCCAGTTGGCAAACCATCCCAGGCAAAACGCCACGAAGAGGATGATGGCCGTGACGATGATGAATTCAGTCCTGTTCATCCTGTTGGTCCGCTTCTTGTTGGGTGTCGTTGGTTTCTTCGGTGTCCGCGCTTTGCGCGCCGTCGTCTGCCGTGTCGCTGTCGGGCGCCGTGTCTTGGGCCTCTTGTTCGGTCGGGCCGTCAGTTTCGTCCGACCCCGCGCTGTCAGAGGTGTCGTCTTCGGGGCGCATAAGGCGGAATTCGATGCGGCGGTTGGCCTCTCGCCCTTCCTCGGTATCGTTGTCGGCGATCGGTTTATCCTCGCCATACCCTTTGGCAACGAATGATCCGGTCAGGATGCGCCGCGCCCGCAACGCGTTGAGCACCGCCTGCGCGCGGGCCTGGCTCAACTGCTCGTTCATGACCGCGCGGCCCTGGCTATCCGTATGGCCGCTGATTTCCAGGCGAACCTCGCCGCAATCTTTCAGGATGTCGGCTATGTCACTGATAACAGAAGCAGCTTCTGCATCGGGCGTGGCCGAGCCGGGCTCGAAGTTGATCTTGTTCTCCGCGAGAACCGCGTTGATGTCGGCGATGCATTCCTCGGGGGTGGGCATCTGCGCGACGGGATCCAACTTCTCGATATAGGTCACGTCGATCTCGAAACGCGCCTTTTCGCCCAGCTTGTCAGCCAGCAGGCGGGCAATATCGGCCTTGGCATCGGGCGATCCGGTGTCGCCAAGGACGCTCACCTCGTTTTCGGTGACGGTAATGGCGCCGTTCGACAACCGCGCCAGTGCGTCAAGCGCGGTCAGCACCCGCACCGACCACTCCGCCGGCAAGGCATCGTTGACGCGGGCCGCCATGTGCACCGCCCCCGCGCCAAAGCGCGCCTTGGCAAAGCTGTCCACTGTCTTGCGCGTGCGCTCCGTGCGCAGGTGCCCGCGCAACTGCAACAGCCCCTCGGGCGACAGGGTGGCGACGAATTCGGGCGCCGACAGGTCCTTTTCTTCTTCGGGTTCGGGCAATTCGGCGTGAAGGGTGAAGATTTCGGGCAACGTGTTTTCCAACGTCCCGGTCACGCGGTCAAACCGCTCGGGATCGGTGCCGCGCTGCGCCAGCAACGAGATGTCGGCATTGGCGAAGGTGATCACCCCGCCGCCAAGATCGTCCAGTGCCGCGATGGCCATCTCAACCGCTTCGGCCCATCGGGGGGTCGGCACGCCCAGGCCGATCGTGCAGGCGCCAGCCCCTTCCATCCCTGCCTTGCGCGCGGCGGCCAGGATGCGCTCGCGCGCCTCCTCAGAGTCGGCTGAACACGCGTCGAACCGGGCGATCCCGTCTTGCAGCACAAGGCGCAGGGTAAAGGGCGTTATGACAGGCCTGGGTGCCGAGATGTCCAGCGCCAATTCGATCTCGGGCGGTGCGCGGCGCGACAGCTCGGCTTGCAGCTCTCGCCGCGCCTCGCGGCTGTCTGCCATCGTCGTTATGTGTACCTCTCCGGCGGTCGCCGAGATCTTGGCACGCGGGAGCATCGCCGTTGCGGTGATCGTGTAGTCGATGGTTTCGGGCCATTCATCGGGAACGGGATGATCGGCGGTTTCCATGAAATCGGATACCTCGATTTCCTGCCCCTCGCCATCGATGTCGCGCAGTCGCGACAGCAGCGCGTCGCGGTCTGTCGCGCGCGGGATCAGCCCGATAAGCGACACGCCGGTATCGTTGCGCAGTATCTCGACCGAGAAGCGCGGCGGCGCGATGTCCAGGCTGGGCTGGACCTTCATCCTGTCGATGACGCGTGCGGCATCGACGATTTGGCCCGCGACCGATTGTGCCTTGAAGCGCCGCGCCTCGGATGGGGCGGTGCCTGACAGGATGACGCGCAGGCCGTTGGCGCGCACCTCCGCCCAAGGCAGATCGTTATTGTCGAGGGAGCGGCGCACGCCGATCTCGGTGCTGTCCTCGATCACGTTGACCGATACACTTGCCGCTATCACGCTGAGCAGGGCGCCGATGGCAAAGGCGGCCGCGATCACATAGGCGGAGGAAATGCGCATTGTCTTTGTTGTTCCCATTGGCTACGGCGATCTTTAGGCACTGTCGCGCCGACGTGCAATCAAAGCAGGGCCGCACCGGCGAAAAACAGCACGGGGATCAGGCCGGCATCACGGTTTGACCTGAAGAGCTTCAGCAAAACGTCGTTGTTGTCCATATCGAACCGGCGCAATTGCCATAGCATGTGCCAGCCCATGGCCCACGGCCCGGCCAGCGCGATCAGCAGCGCGGGCACCCCGCGATGATCTTGCCCCAGCATCGCCATCAGAACGGCCAGCGCCATAAGGCTGACGCAGACCACGAGGAAGCGCCGCAACCACATGGCGGTGCGGACACCGAATAGTCGCGCGGTCGACTTCACCCCGATGAGCGCGTCGTCCTCGGTATCCTGATGGGCATAGATCGTGTCGTAGAACAGGGTCCATGCCATCCCGGACAGATAGAGAACGACCGCCGGCCAACCGAGGCTCCCGGTATGAGCGGTCCATGCCAGCAACGCGCCCCAGTTGAACGCCAGCCCGAGGAAAATCTGTGGCCACCATGTGAACCGCTTGGCAAAGGGATAGATCGCCACCGGGCCAAGGGCGACAACCCCAAGGATGATGGCCGCGGTGTTGAAGCTCAGAAGGATCAACAGCGCGACCAGGCATTGCGCTGCCATCCACAGCAGCGCCTGCGTTACGCTGACTTGCCCCGATGGGATGGGCCGTGACGCCGTGCGTGCCACTGATCCGTCTATGTCGCGGTCCGTGATGTCGTTCCACGTGCAGCCCGCCCCGCGCATCAGCCAAGCGCCAATACCGCAGCCCGCGAAAATCCACAGATCGAACGCCGCGAACGCGCCGTCGTGCAGAATGCCCAGCGTCAGGCCCCACCAGCATGGCAATAGCAGCAACCACGTGCCAATCGGCCTGTCCGCCCGGCTCAGCCTCAGGTAGGGGCGCAGCGCGGCCGGGGCGTGGCGATCCACCCAATTTCCCACGACAGCGTCGGAAACCTGTCCCTGCTCCTCTGGTGTCTGCCGGGGTGCGGTCATAGTATCGGCCTCATGAGTGATGATGCGAAAATCCGTCTTTATGTAGAGCATCCCCTTGGGCAGGGGCAAACGGTTCCTTTGGACCGGGCACAGGCGCATTACCTGTTTGGCGTTATGCGTCAGGCGGTTGGTGCTATGGTGCGGGTGTTCAATGGGCGTGACGGGGAGTGGATCGCGCGGATCGCGGAAGCGGGCAAGCGTGCCGGTCTGCTGCGCTGCGAAGCGCCGGGTGCGCCGCAGTCGACGCCGCCTGATCTGTGGCTTCTGTTTGCCCCGATCAAGAAGGCGCGCACCGATTTCATCGTGGAAAAGGCCGCTGAAATGGGCGCGCGGGAGATCCTGCCGGTTCAGACCGATTTCACCAATTCCGAACGCGTCCGCCAGGACCGATTGCAGGCCCACGCGATCGAGGCGGCGGAGCAGTGCGGTGGCACCTTCGTGCCTGCCGTGCACGATTTGCAAAAGCTTGAAGCGCTGTTGGCCGATTGGCCCCCGGACCGGCAATTGTTGTTTTGTGACGAGGCCTTAGCCGGCCCGGCAACCGCGTTGCAGGACAACGCTGGCAACCGCCCGTGGGCGATCCTGATCGGCCCCGAGGGCGGGTTTTCGGACGCCGAGCGCGCGCGGCTCAATGCCATGCCGCAGGCCCACGCGGTGAGCCTTGGCCCCCGCGTGTTAAGGGCCGACACGGCGGCGGTGGCCGCGATGACCGTGTGGCAAAGCACGCTGGGAGATTGGCAATGAGCCTGATCCGTCCCGAGGCGCGTTCGACGCTGTGGAAACTGCGCGAAGTGTTGGCCGGCGCCGTGATCGGGGGGCTTGGCCTCTATTGGGGATTGACCGCGCTTGCGCCACTGTCGTGGGTCGGTTGGGGGGTGCTGTTTATTGGCTGTATTCTGTCGGTATCGGGGCTGCAAAGGGCCCGTTTCTGGCGTGGAAAGGGTGGCCCGGGCGTGGTGCGCGTGGACGAGGGGCAGGTTGCCTATTTCGGCCCCTATGACGGCGGCGCGGTCGCTCTGTCGGAGTTGTCGCGGCTTGAACTGGACCCGGCGCCGGACCCGCCCTTGTGGTATCTCTATCAACCCGGGCAGCCGGTCTTGGCGATTCCCGTGACAGCCGAAAACGCCGATACCCTGTTCGACAGTTTCGCCGCCCTGCCGGGGATGCGCACCGAACGCATGTTGTCGGCACTGCGCGGCGGCGGAGAACACCGCATCGTGATCTGGGCAAAAGAGATGCGCCGCCTACATTGACAGCCGCGCAGTTTCACCGCACTTCTGGCCCCCGGCAAACCAACAGGCACAAGATCGGAGACTTCCCCCCAATGTCTATTCCTCAATCCGGCGGCGGGCCGATCGAACACCAATCGCAACTGGCCGAGTACCTGGAAAGTGGCTGCAAGCCGCGCGACGACTGGCGTATTGGCACCGAGCACGAGAAATTCGGCTACTGCAAGGATACGCTCAAACCCATCCCGTATGCCGGGGAAAGGTCCGTTCTGGCGGTTCTTGAGGGGCTGCGCGACGGCCACGGATGGGCGCCCCTTGAGGAGGGCGGCAAGCTGATCGGGTTGGAAAAGGACGGCGCCAACGTCTCGCTTGAGCCGGGCGGGCAACTGGAGCTGTCGGGTGCGCCGTTGCACAACATCCATGAGACCTGCGACGAGGTGAACGCGCACCTGGCCGACGTGAAGGACATCGCCGACAAGGTCGGTGTCGGCTTCATCGGTCTGGGGGCCGCGCCGATCTGGACGCATGAGCAGATGCCGATCATGCCCAAGGGGCGCTACAAGCTGATGACCGACTACATGGACCGGGTTGGCACCATGGGCAAATCCATGATGTATCGCACCTGCACGGTTCAGGTGAACCTCGATTTCGCCTCCGAGGCGGACATGGTCAAGAAGTTTCGGGTGGCACTGGCCCTGCAGCCGGTTGCGACGGCGCTGTTCGCCAATTCCCCGTTCTTTGAGGGCAAGCCGAACGGCTACAAATCGTGGCGCGCGCGCATCTGGCGCGATCTGGATGCTGATCGGACGGGCATGCTGCCGTTCGTGTTCGAAGATGGATTCGGGTTCGAGCGCTACGTGGATTACGCGCTCGATGTGCCGATGTATTTTGTCTATCGCGATGGCGTTTACGTCGATGCCCTGGGCCAATCGTTCCGCGATTTCCTGCGCGGCGAGTTGCCGGCGCTGCCGGGCGAGGTGCCGACGTTGTCGGATTGGGCCGATCACCTGACCACCATCTTCCCCGAGGCGCGAATCAAGAAATACATGGAAATGCGCGGGGCCGATGGTGGCCCGTGGCGGCGGCTTTGTGCATTGCCCGCGTTCTGGGTCGGGCTGATGTATGATCAGGGCGCGTTGGATGCGGCGTGGGAATTGGCCAAGGACTGGACCGCCGAGACGCGCGAGGGGCTGCGCATCGCGGCCGCGCGCGATGGCCTGCAGGCCGAGGCGGGCGGCGTGCGCATGCACGATCTGGCGCGCGCGGCGCTGGATATCGCGGAGGCGGGCCTCAAGGCGCGGGCGCGCGAAGGGGCAGGGGGGCTTTTGCGCGACGAGACGCATTTCCTCAATGCATTGCGCGAAAGCGTCGAGACAGGCCGCACGCCCGCCGACGAACTGCTTGAGAAATACCACGGCGAATGGGCCGGCGATTTGAGCCGCGTATACACTGAGTACAGCTACTGATTGCGCGCGCCGATCCCCCCTTGCCCGAAAACGTGATCTGCCGCAGGATCGGCGGATTACGCTACAACTGGAAAGGGAACGGAAATGCGCGATTTCTTTATTAACATGTTCGAAAAGCTGGTCGGCGTGGTCGTCGTGCTGATGGAGATCGGGGTCGTGATCGGTGCCGTCGGCGCGATGGCGGGTGCGGGCCAGGGGCCGATGGGCGGCGGCATCCTTGCCGGGCTGATGATCCTGATTTTCGGGACGGTTTACGTGCTGTTCATCGGTGGGGTTTTGTATTTGATCCTCGGGATTTATCACAACACGCGCCGCACCGCCGATGCGACCGACCGGATGGCCGGTCAGGCCTGAGCATGTCGCCCCGGTTTCGGCCTCCCGCGGCCGGGGCGGGATCTACTTGGCGCCGATCCTTGGCTCGGTGCCCTTGCGCAGCCGGCTGATGTTTTCGCGGTGCTTCCAGAAGATCAACAGCGTCAGCGCGACGGTCAGGAAGAACACCTCGCCCTGCCCGAGAACAACCGCCCATATGCTTGACAGCGCGGCGGCCATCAGGGCGGCCAGCGACGAGATGCGCGCGGCGGCGGCCGTTACGGCCCAGGTGGCGCAGGCGGCCACCCCCACCGGCCATGACAGCGCCAGCATCAGGCCAAGGAACGTCGCAACGCCCTTGCCGCCGCGAAACCGTAGCCAAACCGGGTGGCAATGGCCCAGGATGGCCGCCAATCCGGCCAGTTGCGCCGCCGCCTCGCCGGTCAGGGCGCGTGCCAGCAACACCGCCACCGCGCCCTTGCTTGCGTCCAGCAGCAGCGTCAGCGCCGCGGCGCCGCGGTTGCCGGTGCGCAGCACGTTGGTCGCCCCGATGTTGCCCGAGCCGATCTTGCGCAGATCGCCCAGCCCCATCATCCACGCCAGTACGATGCCAAAGGGAATGGAGCCCAGCCCATAGCCGAGAACCGCCCAAAGGGCGAGCATCGCGCCGCTGCTGTCGATGGGGGGCATTCACAGGTCTCCGAAAATGCGGGTGCCGTTCACGTAGCTTGCCAGGACCTTACCCTGCATCCGTTGACCGTCAAAGGGCGTGTTGCGGGACTTGGATTGCAGCGTGAACCGATCGAGGATGAACGGCGCATCCGCATCGAACAGCACCAGGTCAGCGGGCGCGCCCGCCTCAAGCCGCCCTGTGGGCAGGTCAAGCCGCCGCGCAGGGTTGAGCGACATCGCGCGGAACAGTTGCGGCAGGCTCAGATCGCCGGAATGATAGAGCCTGAGCGCCGCGGGCAGCAGTGTTTGCAGCGCCACCGCGCCGCTGGCGGCCTCTTCATACGGCAGGCGTTTGGATTCCTCGTCCTGCGGCGTGTGCATGGAGCTGATGATGTCGATGAGGCCGCTTGCGACGGCCTCGACCACGGCCTTGCGGTCATCCTCGGCCCGCAGTGGCGGCTTGACCTTGAAAAAGGTTCGGTAGTCGGCCACGTCCAGCTCGTTCAACGTCAGGTGATGGATCGAGGTGCCGGCGGTGATGTCCAGCCCGTTGCGCTTGGCGCGCTCCAGCGCGGGCAGGGCGCGGGCGGTGGTGATCTGGTCAAGGTGCATCCGCGCGCCGGTCATTTCCAGCAGCGCGATGTCGCGGTCCAGCCCCATTCGCTCGGCCATCGCGGAAACAGACGGCAGCCCGCGCAGCGAGGCGAACTTGCCGCTGGTCGCGGTTGCGCCTTTGCTCAGGCCCGGTTCCTGCGGGTGGGTGATCACCAGCGCGCCCAAGCTGCGCGCATAGCCGAGTGCGCGGCTCAGGACCCGGGTGTCGGTGACGACATGGTCGCAATCGGTGAAGGCGACGGCGCCCGCATCCATGAGAAAGCCGATCTCGGTCATCTCTTGGCCCGCACGCGATTTCGTCAGCGTCGCCATTGGCAGCACGTTAACCGGCGCCGCCTCACTGGCGCGGCGGGCCACGAATTCCAGAACCTCGGGGCTATCAATCGGCGGGTCGGTGTCGGGCCGGGTGACGATGGTCGTGACACCGCCCGCCGCCGCCGCCAGCCCCGCCGAGCGGTAGGATTCCTTGTGCCGCTCACCCGGCTCGCAGACCTTGACGCCGATATCCACGATGCCCGGCGCAAGGCACTTGCCGGCGCAATCGCGCACCGCGTCCGCGTTGGGCGGGGCGGCGTCATACCCCATGTCACGGATCACACCGTTTTCAATCATCAGCCAGCCGGAGGCATCCGTTCCCTCCGCCGGGTCGATCAGGCGGGCATTGGTGAATAGGGTCGTGGTCATCCCCGTCCTCCGGCAATGGCGCGCTCAATGCGGGCCTTGGTGGCGTTGCGGTCGGCCTGGTATTTCAACAGATGCTTGTCGCCTGTATGCGTGACCAGTTGCACGGCGCTGCCCAATGTGCGGATCATCTTGATCTCGCCCAACCTGACGGCGCGGCCTTGCGGGCCCAGCACGCGGCGATTGGTCAAGTCCCAACGAACGTTCACCTCGTCCGAGGCGATGTAGAACGCCCTGAGCGCGACCGCCGCCAAGCCGCCAACCGCGCCGGTCCAGATGTGCGGGTTGCCCATGGCCCACAGGATGGCCATGCCAATAGCCATCGCAACCGCCGCCATGGTGGCCATGTCGCGCCAGTAGGTCGGCCTGTCGGCGTGAAAGCTGGCGATCACTTCTTCGCCGGGGGTCAGGTCAGTTGTTGGTGTCAGATCGTACATTACCCACCTATCCAGACCATGAGGGCCACCAGCGCGAACAGAACCAGAAGGGCCACAGTCGCCACGCGGCCGGACATGGCCGCGTCCGACGGGCGGCGTTTGGATTCGGGCGCGCCGAGCGTGCCCTTGGCGCCTTCGGCGGGGCGGTCCGCGTGTGCCAGGGTTGGAGGCCGCGCTCTGCCTTCTTGCACCGCCGCGATAAGCTGTGCGCCTTTGTCTGTGGCCAGGTGCACGTCGCGTCCGCCGAAAGCGCCCGTGCGCAGGATCGCCACCTTGCCCTGCAACCCGTCCAGTTCGGCGCGCAGCGGTTCTATCTCATCTTCGCTGATCTCGTAGCCCAGCTTGAGGAACTCGGTCAGGCCCATTTCCTGGACCTCGGCAAGCGCGACGATCTGAACATCGCGGCCGTCCAGGTCTGGCACCCCGAGCGCGGTCGCAAGCCCGTCCAGCGTGCCCATGTGTCCGATCTCCATCGACACGGCATAGGACAGGTGGAACACCCGCACGATCCCGTGTTCGGTGGCTGTGACATGGGCAGGGTCATGGGCAGGATCGCTCACACCATCACCCCGGCCGGTTCGCTGTGCAGGTTGCGCGCCAGCAGGTCCATCGCCGCCATGCGCACGGCGACGCCCATCTCGACCTGTTCCTGTATCACGCTGCGGTTGATGTCATCGGCCAGCGTGCCGTCGATCTCGACACCGCGGTTCATCGGGCCGGGGTGCATCACGATGGCGTCGTCCTTGGCATATCCCAGCTTCTCGGAATCCAGGCCGAAGCGGTGGTAATACTCGCGCTCGGACGGGATGAAGCCGCCGTCCATACGCTCGCGCTGAAGGCGTAGCATCATGACCACGTCCACCCCGTCAAGACCGGCGCGCATATCGTCGTACACCTCGACCCCGAAATCCGCGATCCCCGACGGCATCAGCGTCGGCGGCCCGATCAGGCGAATGCGGTTTTCCATCTTTCCCAACAGCAGGATGTTGGACCGCGCCACCCGGGAATGGGCGATATCGCCGCAAATCGCGATGTTCAGGCGGTGCAGGCGGCCCTTGGCGCGCCGGATCGTCAGCGCGTCCAGAAGCGCCTGCGTGGGGTGCTCATGACGCCCGTCGCCCGCGTTCAGGACGGCGCAGTTCACCTTCTGCGCCAGCAGGTCCACCGCGCCCGAATGCGGATGCCGCACCACCAGCAGATCGGGGTGCATCGCGTTCAGGGTCATCGCCGTGTCGATCAGGGTTTCGCCCTTCTTGATCGAGCTGGCCTGCATCGCCATGTTCATCACGTCCGCGCCAAGGCGCTTTCCGGCCAATTCGAAACTGGCCTGCGTGCGGGTCGAGTTTTCAAAGAACATGTTGATTTGCGTCAGCCCGGCCAGCGCATCGGCGTGCTTGATGTCGCGGCGGTTCAGATCGACGTAGCTATCGGCCAGGTCCAGGATTTCGGAAATGGCGGCCGGGCCCAAAGGCTCGATCCCCAGCAGATGACGGTGTGGAAATGTCATGGCCCGCTCCGTTCGATATGGGCTGCTTATAGGAACCATCGCCGGGCGGGGCAAGCGGCGCGGTGATGAATGCGCCGGTATCCGTGCAGGGTGGCAAAGCGTGTTTCATGCGTGTCGCATACGCAGTAACGTAGGCGCATGGATTCGGGTCTCGATTATCACACGGCGAAGGCGCTGCTGGAATGGCAGGTGGAACTGGGCGCGACCGAGGCGATCCTGGATGCGCCGGTGGATCGCTTTGCGCTGGACCCTGCGCCGGCAAAACCCGCACCGGCGGCGGCTGCGTCTGCCGCAGCGCCGCCCGCGCCCGTCGCGGAGGTCGACCCGGTCGAGGAGGCCCGAAAGCTGGCCGCGGCCGCGCCCGACCTTGAGGCGTTGCGCGTCGCATTGTCAGGGTTCACGCATTGCGATTTGCGGCGTGGCGCGCGGAACCTCGTCTTTGCCGACGGGGTGGCTGGCGCGCGCGTCATGATTATAGGCGAGGCACCGGGCCGCGACGAGGACCGCGAAGGCCGGCCGTTCGTCGGGCGCGCGGGGCAGTTGCTGGACCGGATGCTGGCCGCCATTGGCCTGTCGCGGGCGCCGGAGCAGCCAAGCGATGGCGTCTACATCACCAACGTGCTGCCGTGGCGGCCGCCGCAAAACCGTGACCCCACGCCGCAGGAAATCGCCATGATGGTGCCGTTCATGCGCCGCCACGTGGAATTGGCCGCGCCCGAAATCGTGGTGTTGATGGGCAACATCAGCTGTCAGGCGGGACTTGGGCAGCGCGGTATCACGCGGTTGCGGGGGCATTGGACGCAGGCCTATGGCGCGCCTGCCTTGCCGATGTTTCACCCCGCCTACCTGCTGCGCAAACCCCACGCCAAGCGCGAGGCGTGGGCCGATCTGCTAAGCCTTCAGGCGCGGCTGCGCGACGGGGGGCAGGATGGTTGATCCGGTTACGCTTGTGGCGTTTGTGCCGGCGGCGCTGGCGATGAACCTTACGCCGGGGGCGGACATGCTGTTTTGCCTTGGGCAGGGGATGCGCGCGGGGCCGGGGCCTGCCACTGCAGCCAGTGCCGGTATATCCGCAGGCGTGTTCGCGCATGCGCTCGCGGCGGGGCTGGGCCTAAGCGCGGTGATTGCCGCGTTGCCCGGTGCGTTTGACGTGATCCGCTGGGTTGGTGTGGCGTATCTGCTGTGGCTGGCGTGGCAATCGTTGCGGGCCGGGACCGTGCGCGCGCCGGTCGCTGCGGTGACTGCCGCGCGGGCGTTTCGCCAAGGGCTTACCGTCAACCTGACCAATCCGAAGGTGATCCTGTTCGTCCTTGCCTTCGTGCCGCAATTCGTGGATCCGGCGGGCGGGGTGCTGGTGCAGTTCCTGGTTTATGGCACAGTGCTGGCGATTGGCGGTTTCCTCATCAATGGGACGATCGGCGTGTTCGCGGGTGGCTTGGGCCGAAAGTTGGCGGCAGATGGGGCGCTTGCCTGGTGGGCCAGTCGTGTCAGCGCCGGTGTTTTCGTGCTATTGGCGGCGCGGCTGGCGCTGTTGGAGAAAGGATAAGCAATGCCTGAGCTGGACCAGAGCAAGGAGTTCGTGCCGGTGCGGATCGCGGTTCTGACCGTGTCGGATACTCGCGATCTGTCGCAGGACCGATCGGGCGATACCCTGGCCGCGCGGATCGAGGCAGCGGGTCATCAGATGGTTGACCGCAAGATCATTCGCGATGAGCGTGCAGAGATCGCCGCGCGACTGCGCGACTGGTGCGCCGATCCCGGGATCGACGTGATCATAAGCACGGGCGGCACCGGCCTGACCGGGCGCGATGTCACGGTCGAGGCGCATCGGGACGTCTACGAGAAGGAGATCACCGCCTTCGGCACCGTGTTCACCATCGTCAGCATGAACAAGATCGGCACCAGCGCCGTGCAAAGCCGCGCCACCGCCGGCGTGGCGCAGGGCACCTACCTGTTTGCCCTGCCCGGAAGCCCCGGCGCCTGCAAGGATGCCTGGGACGAGATATTGGCACCGCAACTGGATTACCGGCACCGCCCCTGCAACTTTGTCGAGATTTTTCCGCGTTTGTCCGAGCACGAGCGACGGAAATAGCGCCCCCTCGCGTATAACCTCAGCTTGGCAAGCCGGACGTGCGCACCTAGATCAAAGGGTTGGCGGGGCGGCTTGGGAAAGGAACACGGGCATATGCGCTTTCTACGCCGGAGTCTGACGGGTCTGTTTTTGTTGGCGCTGACGCTGGCGCTGCTGGTGTGGGCGGGGCAGACCGTGCGCGAGGCGGTGCAGGCGCGCATGGATGAACAGCCCCGCGCCATTCGCGGGGAAGAACGCGTTTTCGCCGTGACATTGCGCCGCGCAACCGCGCAGGACGCCCGCCCCGTGATCCGTGTTTACGGCGAGGTGCAAAGCCGCCGCACGCTGGAGCTGCGCGCGGCTGTCGGCGGGCGCATCGTGGAAATGGCCGACAATTTCAAGGAAGGCGGCACCGTGCGCAGCGGGCAGGTTCTGGCGCGGGTTGATCCCGCCGACCTGCGTGATGCGCGTGACCGCGCGCAAAACGATCTGGCCGATGCGCGTACCGAGGATAAGGAAGCCGCCGCCGCGCTGGAATTGGCGCGCGAGGATTTGCAGGCGGCGCGCGAACAGGCCGATTTACAGGAACGTGCGCTTGCCCGCCAAAAGGATTTGCTGTCGCGCGGGGCGGGAACATCGTCGGCGGTCGAGGCGGCGGAGCTGACGCTTGGCACTGCGAAGCAGGCGATTTTGAACCGGCGGCAGGCCGTGGTGCAGGCCGAAGCGCGCGTTGCCCGCGCCGCCGCGCAGCTATCGCGCGCGCGGCTGGCCCTGGCCGAGGCCGAGCGGCGCCTTGCAGATACCGTCATCCGGGCCGAGTTCGACGGTATGCTGGACGACGTCACGCTGGAACGTGGCGGCCGCATAGCTGCGGGCGAGCGTCTGGCGGATTTGATCGATGGCGATGCGTTGGAGGTGTCGTTTCGCATGTCCACAACGCAATATGCGCGCCTGCTGGATGACCAGGGGCGGCTCAGGCCGCTGGAGGTGACCGTGCGCCTTGTCACCAACGACGACGCGCTGGAGGCCTCGGGCGTGCTTGACCGCGATAGCGCGGCCGTTGGCGACGGGCAGACCGGCAGACTGCTGTTTGCGCGGCTGGACGCCGCGCGCGGCCTGAAGCCCGGTGATTTCGTCGCCGTCGAGGTGAAAGAGCCGCTGCTGCCCAACGTTGTCCGCCTTCCCGCGACGGCCATAAACACAAGCGAAGAGGTGCTTGCCCTTGGCGACGACAGCCGCCTTGAGGTCATCCCCGTGACCGTTTTGCGGCGGCAGGGCGATGATGTGCTGCTACGTGCCGATCCGGCGCTGGTGGGGCGCGAGGTGGTCGCGCGCCGCTCCCCCCTGTTGGGGGCGGGGATCAAGGTGCGGCCGCTGCGCGGCGATGGCGCAAGCCTGCGCTCGGGCGGGAAGGCTCGCACGCTCAAGTTAAGCGATGAGCGGCGCGCGCGGTTGATTGCGCAGGTGCGCGGGGATGGCAGTCTGGCCCGCGATGAGAAAGAGCGATTTTTGAAACAGCTTCAGGCCTCTGACGTGCCCGAAGCGACGGTGCGGCAGCTCGAAGCCCGCACCGGGGGCTGATCCAATGGCGCGGCACGCTACAATGGCCGTGGGCGGGATCCTGTCCTATTTCACCCGGCACAAGACGCTGGCGAACCTGCTGTTGGTGGTGCTGATCGTCGCCGGTATCGCCGCCGCGCCGCGCATGCGCGCGCAGTTCTTTCCAGACGTGATCGTGGATAACGTCAATGTCAGCATCCAGTGGGAAGGAGCAGGTGCCGAAGACGTGGACGGCGCGATCGTGCAACTACTGGAGCCCGCCCTGTTGGCCGTGGAGGGCGTTGAGAGCAGCTCTAGCACCTCGACAGAGGGGCGCGCGAACATATCGCTGGAGTTCGAGCCGGGGTGGGACATGGCCCGCGCCGCCGCCGATGTGCAAACGGCCGTCGATGCGATCACCACCCTGCCGGACGAGGCCGAAGAGCCGACAGTGCGCCGGGGCGCGTGGCATGACCGCGTCACGGATGTGGTGATCACCGGGCCGGTGGCCGTGGACCAGTTGGGCGGCTTCGCGGACGAGTTCGTCACGCGCCTGTTCGCCGAAGGGGTCACGCGCACCACGATACGCGGTGTCGCCGCGCCCGAGACCGTGGTCGAGGTGCCCTTGGCCCGGCTGATCGCGCATGACGTGACAATGGCCGAGATCGCCTCGGCCATCGCGGCGGAGGTCGATACCGCCCCGGCGGGCGATGTCACCGGGGCCGGCGCGCGGGTGCGCACCGGCGTGGAAAAGCGCGGCCCCGATCAGATCGCGGCGATCGTTCTTCGTTCGGCACCGGACGGCACCAGCCTGAGCGTGGGTGACGTGGCCGATATCCGGGTCGAGGGCGCAAACCGGGCGCGCGCCTATTTCGTCGGGCCCGACCCGGCGATCTCGGTCCGGGTGGATCGCTCGCAGGCGGGCGATGCCATCGCGATACAGGACACGGTAGAGCGGGTCGCGGCCGAGCTTGAGGCGACGTTGCCCGCCGATGTCGGCATTGATTTGATACGCACCCGGGCCGAGATGATCTCGGACCGTCTGTCGATATTGCTGGACAACGCGGCGCTTGGTTTGGCGTTGGTGGTGGGGCTGTTGTTTCTCTTTCTCAACGCGCGCACGGCGTTCTGGGTGGCGGCGGGCATTCCGGTATCCCTGCTGGCGGCGATCGCGCTGATGTATGTGGGCGGCTTGACCCTGAACATGGTATCGCTGTTCGCGTTGATCATCACGCTGGGTATGGTCGTGGACGATGCCATCGTGGTGGGGGAACACGCCGACGCGCGCGTGCGCCGCATGGGCGAGGCCCCCGTGCAGGCCGCCGAGAACGCCGCGCGGCGCATGGCGATGCCGGTGTTTTCCGCGACGCTGACCACGGTGATCGCGTTCTTCGCGTTGGTGGCCGTGGGCGGGCGGTTCGGTGATCTGATTTCCGACATACCGTTCACGGTGATCGCGGTGCTGACCGCGTCGCTGGTGGAGTGTTTCCTGATCCTGCCGAACCACATGTCGCATGCGCTTGTGCATTCGGCACGGGAGCATTGGTATGATTTCCCCAGCAGGGTGGTGAACCGCGGCTTTCGCCTGATCCGCGAGCACCTGTTCCGCCCGTTAATGGGGCTGGTGATCGCGCTGCGCTACCCGGTTATGGCGCTGGCGGTTTTGCTGTTGGCGGTGCAGGTGGCGCAACTGGTGCGCGGCGATGTGCCGTGGCGGTTTTTCAATGCGCCCGAGCGCGGCAGCGTAACCGGCAATTTTGCCATGCTGGAGGGGGCGAGCCGCGCCGACTCCCTTGCGATGATGCGCGAGATGCAGCGCGCGACCGAGGAGCTGGGCAAGAAATACGAGGCCGAGCATGGCCGCAACCCGCTGGCCTATGTCATGGCCGAGGTGGGCGGCAACGCGGGCTTTCCCCTGCCGGGCAGCGATACCAAGGACGCCGATCTGCTTGGCGGGATATCGATCGAATTGATCGACGCCGATCTGCGCCCCTATTCCAGTTTTGCCTTTGTCGGCGATCTGCAAGAGGCGGTGGAGCGGCACCCCATGGCCGAAACCATCAGCTTTCGCGGCTGGCGGTCGGGGCCGGGCGGGGATGCCCTGCATGTCGAGTTTTTCGGCGCCAGCGCCGAGACACTCAAGACCGCGAGCGAGGCGCTCAAATCCGAGTTGTCGCGCATTCCCGAGGCGTCGGCGGTAGAAGACAACCTTGCCTATGACAAGCGCGAGCTGATCCTGGAGCTGACCCCGCAGGGCCGCGCGCTTGGGTTCGATATCGATGGGCTTGGCCGGGTTCTACGCCATCGGCTCAATGGGCTGGAGGCCGCCACCTATCCCGATGGTTCGCGCAGCGCGGCGATCCGCGTGCAATTGCCCGACGATGAACTCAGCGCGGATTTCATCGACCGGATGCAATTGCGCGCGCCCACGGGCACCTATGTCCCCCTGTCCGAAGTGGTAAGCACCAGTAGTCGCTATGGCTTTTCCACGGTGCGGCGCGAAAACGGGGTGCGGGTGATCTCGGTCACTGGCGATCTCAAGCAGGACGACGCCGCCCGCGCGAGCGAGATCATGCGCGCGTTGGAAGCCGATATTCTGCCCGCCATCGCCAGCCGCCACCAGGTCGAATGGCGCATGTCGGGGCTGTCCGAGCAGGAAAACGAGTTTCTGTCGGATGCCGCCACCGGGCTGATCCTGTGTCTGGTCGGTATATACTTGGTGCTGGCGTGGGTGTTTGCCAATTGGACGCGGCCGCTGGTGGTGATGGCGATCATCCCCTTCGGGTTGACCGGCGCGATCTGGGGGCATGCCTATTGGGACGTGCCGCTATCGATGTTTTCGGTCGTTGGGTTGCTGGGTATGACAGGCATAATCATAAACGATTCCATCGTGTTGGTCACCTCGATTGACGAACACGCGCGGGAACGCGGCCTGACGCCGGCGATCATTGATGGCGCGGTGGACCGGCTGCGCGCGGTGCTGCTGACGACGCTGACGACGGTGCTGGGGCTGGCGCCGCTGCTTTATGAGCAATCGCAGCAGGCGCAGTTCCTCAAGCCGACGGTAATCACGCTGGTTTACGGGTTGGGCTTTGGCATGGTGCTGGTGCTTCTGGTGGTGCCCGCGATGGTGGCCGCGCAGGCCGATGTCGCGCGGCAGGTCGTGGCGTTGCGCCACGGGTTGCGGGCACGCGGGCTGCGGTGGCCGCTATGGGCCGGGGCGGGGGTGCTGGCCGCGTGGCTGGGGGCGACGATGGGCTGGGCGGCGTGGACCGGGGCGCTGCATCCTGCGCTGCTGCGGCTGTGGCCTGCGCTGGCCGATGTGCAGGCGATGCCGGTGGCGTTCGGCCTGTTCCTGGCGGGGGCGGCGGCGCTGATCCTGATGCTGTTCGCGGGGGCGGCCGGGGTGCTTGCGGTTCGCGGGCGTCGTTTGGCGTGACGGACCGGCGGGAGGCTAGCGCGCCGGGCACCCCTTGATGTCCACCGCGCGATCCTTGCCCAGAACCGTCAGGCGCAGGCCCGCCCGGTTGACCGCGAACGCATCGCCGTAAACATGGGCCAGCTCGGTCTTGGCGTGCAGCACGCCGCCTTTGCGCACGCTGTCCGCTTCCGCCACCCATATCTGCGGGTCATCGGTTTCCAGGACCACGGTTTCAGTCCCTCCTGCCGCCGGCATGGTGATCGCCGCGGCGATCTCGATCCCGTCCGCCGTAGGGGCGATCGTACAGCGCACATCGCGAACCCCGGCCTTTTCCGCCGAAAGGGGCCTGTTTTTCAGGGCCTCGATGATGCGTGGATCGGGGCGGGATTGCCCGGCGGGCAGGGTCGTGTCGAATGATACGGTGAACGGGATGCAGATATCCTCGCACACACCCATCGTGACGCGGCCTGCAAGGGTGATGTCCTGACCCGGCGATTGGGCCGCCACCCGCAACGGCAGAACCAGGTCGTTCTTGTAGCCGATGGACCGCATCCCGTTTTGCCAAAACACCACCGGCGTGGGCCACACCGGCGCCACGCCTGCAAGGTTCTGCGCGCCGCGCAGGTCTATCTCGGGGGGGATGCCCGCGTCGCCGGGCGCGCGCCAGTAGGTTTTCCACCCCGGTGCCAACGTCACGTGCAACGCCGCGATGTGCACGCCCTCGTCGCTGCGCCAGCCGGGCAGCACGGTCAGCCGCGCCATGCCTTCCTGTGCCGTGGAGGGGACCGGCAGGATGAACAGGGCGCAGAAAAGGATCAAAAGGCGGCAAAGCGCCCGAGGTGCTGAGCAAGTCATGTCACGGTCTTGGGGCATCATGCGGCAAATGCCAATTCACATTCAGGCGAGGTTGCTTATTTTCGCGCCACATTGCCTTGTGGCGACAGGTGGTGCTTGAACTGCCGCAAACGCGGCTGCATGCTGTTGGTGGGCCGCTTTGAAAGTGTATGAGAATGTCATCCGGTACTGGTGAGCCATTCGATTTGACGGGGAAACTCCTGGTCGCGATGCCGGGCATGGGTGATTTTCGATTCAACATGTCCCTTGTCATGATCTGTGCCCACTCGGATGAGGGCGCGATGGGGTTGATCATCAACAAGCCGACCATGGATGTGCGTCTCTTCGATCTGTTCGAGCAGCTATCGATCGAGCACACGCAAACTGCGCGCAATCTTCCCGTTCATATAGGCGGCCCGGTGGAGCATGCGAGGGGATTCGTGCTGCACGGGGGCGACTACACATCGCCGATAAGCACGCTTGAGGTGCCCGGCGGGTTTGGGATGACCGCGACGCAGGACGTGCTTGAGGCGCTGGCGCAGGGCCAAGGGCCGGAGCAGGCGATGGTCATGCTGGGATATGCCGGATGGGGGGCCGGGCAGCTTGAGGCGGAGCTGTCGCAGAACGGATGGCTGACCTGCGATGCGACGCGGCGGCTGGTGTTCGACACCCCCGACGAGGGCAAGTGGGATGCCGCGCTGGCCAGTTTGGGGGTCGATCCGATGACCCTGTCGTCGTCGGCGGGGCGCGCCTGATCGCTTAGGTGCGCGGCGCGGCGGCGCGGCGTAGCCTGTCATTGATCGCCCGGCCCAGCCCGCGATCGGGGATCGGCGCCACGGCGATGGCCTTGGCCCCGCTTGCGTCCAGTTGGTGAAGGTGCCCGAAGAGGTTCGCGGCCGCCTCGGTCAAGTCGCCGCTTTCCGACAGGTTCAGATCACATGCTCCGGGGCCGAAGCCAAGGAACGCTTCGCCTTCGCGCGGGGTTTCGGCGTTGAGGCGCATCCCCGCGTTCGGTGCATAATGCGATGCAAGCTGCCCGGGTGCCGTGGGGGCGGCGCCATCCTCATGCGCGGCCAGCGCTTCGCCAAGCGCCGCCTCGATCGCCTCGGACGGCAAGCCGCCCGGCCGCAACAGCGCAGGCCTTGGCGACAGCCCCACGATGGTGCTTTCCACGCCGACGGGGCAGGGGCCGCCATCCAGAACCGCGTCGATCCGGCCCGACAGCCCCGCCAGCACATGCGCCGCCGTTGTCGGGCTGATCCGGCCCGATGGGTTTGCCGACGGCGCCGCGACCGGGCCGCCGAACACCTCAAGCAACCGCCGCGCCAACGGATGCGCCGGCACGCGGATCGCCAGTGTGTCTAGCCCCGCCGTCACCAGTGGCGACAGGCCCGCGTCGGCGCGCAGCGGTAGCACCAGCGTCAGCGGCCCGGGCCAGAACGCCCCGGCCAATACATCGGCCTGTTCGGGCCACTCCACGTAGCGCTGCGCCGCCTGGATCGAGGCGACATGCACGATCAGCGGATTGAACCGCGGCCGGCCCTTTGCCTCGAATATGCGGGCGACGGCCAGCCCATTGCGTGCATCCGCCCCCAGCCCGTAAACTGTTTCCGTCGGCAGCGCGACAAGACCGCCACCCTCCAACAAGGCGGCGGCGCGCGCGATACCGCCCTCATCGGGCGCAAGCGTTTCTGTGGAAAGGGGGGGCATTTTTGTTTGTGACGCCGCGTTCCGGGTTGATGGGGCTGCGCGTGCGTTTACCCTTGCACGCGAGACCCCAGTGCATACAAGCGGCCGGTGAGAATTCCAAGCCGTTCCACGTCAAGGAGGGACGAGATGCCATACCGCGCACCCGTTGAGGACTACAAGTTCATCTTTGCCCATGTCTCGGACATGGAGGCCGTGGCCGCGACCGAGCGATTTTCCGAGGCGACGCAGGACGTAACCGATGCGATCCTGACCGAGGCGGGCCGCCTGACCGAAGAGGTGATCGCGCCGCTGCGCCGGGTTGGGGACGAGACGCATTCGGTGCTGGAAAACGGTGTCGTGCGCACGCCGCCGGGGTACAAGGAGGCCTTCACCGCCTTGACCGAGGGCGGGTGGGTCGCCATTTCGGCCGGCCCGGATTACGGCGGCATGGGCCTGCCGATCGCGCTGACCACCGCGTTCAACGAGATGATGTCGGCCACCGATCTGTCGCTTGGCCTGTGTCCGTTGCTGACCCAGGGGCAGATCGAGGCGCTTGAGCATCACGCCAGCGACGAGATCAAGCAAATGTACCTGCCGCGCCTGATCAGTGGCGAATGGACCGGCACGATGAACCTGACCGAGCCGCAGGCCGGTAGCGACGTGGGCGCATTGAAAACCCGTGCCATGCCCAATGGCGACGGCAGCTATGCGATCACCGGGCAGAAGATCTATATCACATGGGGCGATCACGATTTCGGCGGCAATGTCTGCCACCTGGTTCTGGCGCGCCTGCCGGATGCCGCGCCGGGCACCAAGGGGATCAGCCTGTTCATGGTGCCCAAGTACATCCCCAATGACGACGGAAGCCTCGGGCCCGCCAATGACCTGTCGGTGGTCAGCCTGGAGCACAAGCTGGGTATCCATGCCAGCCCCACGGCGGTGATGCAGTATGACGGCGCCACCGGGTGGCTTGTCGGCGCCGAGCACAAGGGCATGGCGGCCATGTTCACCATGATGAACAACGCCCGCCTTGCCGTGGGGGCCCAAGGCGTCGGCATTGCCGAAGGGGCGACGCAGCAGGCGCTCGACTATGCCGCCGAGCGCAACCAGATGGGCCCGATCATCGAGCACGCGGATGTGCGCCGGATGCTCCTGACGATGAAGGCCGATACCTATGCGGCCCGCGCGATTGTGCTGAACTGTGCGATTGCGCTGGATCTGGCGCGCGCGACCGGGCAAGACGATTGGAAGGCCCGCGCCGCGCTGCTGACGCCGATCGCCAAGGCGTTCGGATCGGAAACCGGGATCGCGGTTGCCGAAATGGGCGTGCAGGTGCATGGCGGCATGGGCTTTGTCGAGGAAACCGGCGCCGCGCAGTTTAGCCGCGATGCGCGTGTCACGGCGATCTACGAGGGCACCAACGGCATTCAGGCGATGGACCTGGTCGGGCGCAAGATGGCCGACGGGGGCGAGGCCGCCGCCCGCCTTCTGGACGAGATCGAGGCCCACGCCGAAACCGCTCGCGCATCGCTGCCGGAGTTGGCCGAACCCGTTTGGCAAGCCAGCGAAACGCTGCGCGAGACGGTTGAATGGCTGGCCGATGAGGGGAGCATGCCCAATCGCTTTGCCGGATCGGTGCCGTTCCTGCACGGGTTCGCCCGGGTTCTGGGCGGGCATTACCACCTGCGCGCGGCCATGGCCGAGGATGCCGCCGATGGCCCCCGGACCAAGCTGGCGCGTTTTTATATCAACCGCCTTTTGCCTGAACATGCGGGCCTTCTGGCGCATGCGATGGCGGGCGCGGATGATCTCTATGCCTTCACCGCCGAAGAACTGACCGCGTGATGGACGGCGCGGCGACCGGCATAAGGTATCCTTGGCCCTCTCCGCCGGCCGAGGCAGAGGTGATTGCCGTCGCTACGGGCGTTCTGTGGCTGCGGTTTCCGCTGCCCTTTGCGCTGGATCACGTGAATATCTACGCGCTGGACGAGGGGGACCATTGGACCCTGATCGATACCGGCGTCAAGACGCGCCGCACCCTTGCCCTGTGGCAACAGGTGCTGGATGGTCCCTTGTCCGGCAAGCCCGTGGGGCGCGTGATCCTGACCCATCATCACCCCGATCATGTCGGCATGGCCGGTTGGTTCATGGAGCATCACGGCGCCGAGTTATGGACAACGCGCACCGCGTGGTTGATGGCGCGGATGCTGATCCTTGACGCCGAAGAGGCCCCCAGCCCGCAAGCGGTGGCCTATTGGCGCAGCGCGGGCATGGCGCCCGACATAATGGAAAAGCGGCTGTCCGAGCGGCCGTTCAACTTTGCCGATATCGCGCATCCGCTGCCGGTCGGGTATCGCCGGGTGCAGCAGGGCGATGTCATCCGGGCCGCCGGGCGCGATTGGGATGTGCATATCGGCGGGGGGCACGCGCCCGAGCACCTTACCCTGTGGTCGAGCGATGATAACCTCGTGATCTCGGGCGACCAGATCCTGCCGTCGATCAGCCCCAATATCGGTGTCCACCCGACCGAGCCCGAGGCGGATCCGCTTGGCGATTGGCTTGAATCCTGCGCGCGGCTCGAAGGGCTGTCGCGGCCGGATCACCTTGTTCTGGGGGGGCACAAGCTGCCCTTCACCGGGTTGCCGACCCGGATGCGGCAGTTGCGCGACAATCACGATGGCGCCTTGCGCCGGTTGTTGCGCCATCTTTCAATCCCGCGCACGGCGGTTGAATGTTTTCCGCCGCTGTTCAAGCGCACCATCGACGGCGGCACCTATGGCCTCGCGATGGTCGAGGCGATGGCGCATCTCAACCACCTGCATCAGGCGGGGCGCGTCACACGTACGCGCCGCGATGATGGCGCTTGGCTGTGGCATTGCGCGGAGCGGGACATTGACGCATGACGGGCTTTGATAAATAAGTGACCCAACTGCGCAACTTGCAAACCAAGAGGATGACGGACATGGCAGAGCACAAGCACGGCGAAATGGACACCGAGGTTCAGGAAAAAACCTTTGAAGGGTTCATCAAGGCGGCGACATGGGTTGGCGGTATCGCGATTGGCGTGCTGATCTTCCTGGCGCTGTTCAATAGCTGATCGGCATCGCGCCTGGCGCCCACTGCTTGGGGATTCACATCATGCGTCTATGGTTTGCCGCGCTTTGCGCAATGACCCTTGCGTCGGGCTGCGCCGTCAAGGAGGATCCGCCGGTTTCCGACGAGACCGTATCGCGCGCGGCCTACAGCCATGATGGGCCGTCCAAGCTGACGCTGTTCACGATGATTTCCAACGATACCGGGGCAGGGGCGCATACGTCGCTCATGATCAATGGATCACAGCGTGTGGTGTTCGACCCCGCCGGATCCTTCCGTGATCCCGGCAAGATCGTGGTGCGCGATGATGTCGTCTATGGGATGACGCCGCAGCTTGCCGATGTCTACACCCGCTTTCATGCGCGCAAGACGTACCATGTGCAGGTGCAAGAGGTGGACGTGCCCGCCGAGACGGCCGAGCAGGCGCTGCAATTGGCGATGTCCTACGGCGAGGTGCCCGATGCGCAATGCTCGGTCAGCACGTCGCGCATTCTGGCAAAATTGAATGGGCTCGGCACGGAGTTTCAGCAAACCTGGTTTCCCAAGAAACTGGCCGAACAATTTGCCGAGGTACCGGGTGTAAGTTCTCGCACGCTGTACGAATATGACGATGCCGACAGGTTCAAGGCGCTGCGTGCCTATGACCCCGACGAGGTCGCGGCGCAGGTCGCGACGCAGGACGAAGGCTGATCGCCCGAGCCCGCTGCCTATAGCAGGTACAGGAACAGATAGAGGCTCCCGGCGCCCAGGCCGATGGCCATCAGCACGTTCTTGGTGAAGTATCCCACACCCAGCGTCACAAGCGCCGCGATCATCCGCGGCGCGTCCAGTGCGCCACCCGTGGCCGCCGGCCAGACCACCATCGGCGCGACCAGCGCCGGCAGCACCGCCACCGCCGTGTAGCGCAGGTGCCGCAGCACCCATGGCGGCATCGGGCGATCCCCGATCAGCCCCAGGAAAACAAATCGCAGGCCGAAACTGCCCAGGCCCAGCAGGACGATCACGACCCATAGTTGCGTTGTATCTATGTCCATGTCCCGCGCCTTTCCATCCACAGCTCGACCTGCGCGCCGGACATCATCCCGCCGAGGGCCGCCAGCATCAGGCCAAGGTTATAAGGCAGCCCCGCCAGTACCAGCGCCAGCGCGACGGAAACCAGTGCGGCAACCTTGTGCGCGGCCGTGCGCAGCATTGGCGCAATCAGCGCGATAAAGGTGATCGGCACCGCGAAATCCAGCGCCAGCCCCGCAGGCATCGCCGACCCGATCAGCGCCCCCACCAGCGTCATCGCGTACCACATCGGGCAGATCGGCGTGACGGTGCCAAAGAAATAGGCGATCTTTTGCGGGATGGTCCAATCAGGGTGCGTTTCATACGTCGCGATCGAGCAGGCATAGGTCTGATCGACCATGAAATATGCCGCCAGAATCCGCTGCCACAGGGGGGCCGCGCCGATATGAGGCGTCAGGGACGCCGAATACATCGCCATCCGCAGGTTGATCGCCAGGGACGAGGCCAGCACCACAACCGTCGGCGCATTATCCACCAGCAATTGCAGTGCGGCAAACTGCGCCGCCCCGGCGATGACCACGATGGAAAATCCCATCGCCTCGACCACGTTCAGCCCCGCCTCGGTCGCGACGACCCCGAACAGCATGGCAAATGGCGTCACTACCAAAAGAAACGGCGCACCGTCACGGACGCCGCGCCAATAGGCGGATCGGGGTGTATCAGAGCGCATCGCCAAGGCCTTTCGCGGGATTGCAAAGCTGAGCGTCGATAGGCGTAGCCGGGTTACTGGCGGGATGCAACGGGCGGTGGTGCGGGGCGCGCGTGCGCCTAGTCGAAAATGCCCGCGACGCGGCCCAGCAGCATGAAGGCGCGCGCCGTTCGGGTGCCGGCCAGGTCCGATATATCGCTGTCGCTGGCGGTTTTCTCGAACTCCGCCAGCATCTTGTCGAACCGGCGCAGGAAATGATGCGCCGCATCGCGAAAGATCGGGTCCTGCTTCATGCGTCCCGCCGTCAGCGCCAGAGACGAGCGATCGCGAATGCCGCCAAGCCCGGCCACCGCGCGGCCGCGCTCGCCCGCGGCAAAGCGGCGCCAGATCTCGGCGCGCGCCATGTCCGGGCGCAAATCGTCCATGTAGATGCCATCCTGGCTCAGCAGCGTCAGGATGTCCTGGCTGGCCCTGATCAGGTGCGCCGCCTCGCGGTCCTGCAGCGCCTTGCGCAGGGCGGCGAACCCGGCCTCGTCCTCGGTCGTTTCCGGAAAGTTGAGCGCGCGCACGAAATCTTCGCGCGACAGGGGCGGGCCGATCTCGTCCGCCGGGGTGCCAAGGGGCAGCGCGGCCTGTTCATCCTGCGCCTGGGAATCGCCCGTGGGTTGGCCCGCGTCGCGCAATGGCGCGTTGCGGTCGCGCGTCGTGGTGAAAACGGCCAGCGCGGTTTCGGTCTTCTTCTGCGCTTCGGCGATTTCTTCCAACTTGGCCGCCACCGTCTTGTCGCTCTGCGCGCCCTTGCTTTGATTCTGCGCGACATAGGCATGGCGGATGGCATCGATCGCGGCTTGCAGGCGGCGGCTTTCTTCGCGCATCACGCGGCTGGCGCGCGCTGCGGTGGCTGCGACCCAGATCATCGCGACCGGCAGGAACAGCACCAGCATCTTCAACAGGAAACCGCCGTCAACACCCGGCGCGCCGGCGTCGCCCTCGGCCTCGCCCCCGCCAAGGAAATAGAGGCCCGCACCACCCAGCCAGACCACCGACAGCACCACCGAGGTGATCTCGATCCCGGTGATGCGGCCTTGCGTTGGCCGGTCATAGATGCCCAAGGGCGTTGGACGGCTATCGTTATTGTCGGACATGGGCCCGTTTTCCCGAACTGATGCGTATCAGGAATACACGATTTTCAGGATCTCGTATGATTTTTCGCCGCCGGGCGTGCGCACCTCGACGCTATCGCCCTCGTCCTTGCCGATCAGGGCGCGCGCGATAGGGGATTTGATGTTTAGCAGCCCCTTTTCGATGCTGGCTTCATGTTCGCCCACGATCTGCCAGGTCTTTTCTTCGTCGGTGTCCTCGTCCACGACCGTGACCGTCGCTCCGAACTTGACCGTGCCCGACAAGGTCGAGGGGTCAATCACCTCGGCCAGCGAAATCACGCTTTCCAACTCCTTGATGCGGCCCTCGATGAAGGACTGCTTTTCGCGCGCGGAGTGGTATTCGGCGTTTTCCGACAGATCGCCGTGCTCGCGCGCCTCCGAGATGGCCCGGATGATCGCCGGCCGCTCGACCGACTTGAGCTGCTTCAACTCGGCTTCCAGCGCGGCATGCCCCGCGCGTGTCATCGGTATCTTTTCCATAACTGCCCTGCGTCGTGTCTGGAGTGGTGCTTTTCGCCCACCTGTGTAAATCCGCTTACACCTTGCAAAGTCAAGGCCCCGTAGCGGGAGGAGGGGGCACGCCATCGCGAAGGTGTGGCACGATTCTGCCCTTTTGGCGGCCATGGCCGTCGCAACACGGTGAAATTCGGCATGCCGCACGCCCCGCCTTTCGCCTGTCGGGCGGGGCGCCTGAAATGAGTGCTGCTCCGCAGCGTCGCGATTGATCCGCCCTGCAAGGTGGTCTAGTTTCCCCTGAACTTTTTGGGCGCAACGCGCAGGTGCGGAGGAACGGACGTGGCCGAGACAGAACGCGAAGCAATGGAATACGACGTCGTGATCGTTGGTGCGGGGCCTGCGGGCCTGTCTGCGGCGATCCGGCTCAAGCAGCTTGACGCTGATCTTGACGTGGTGGTGCTTGAAAAGGGCTCGGAGGTGGGGGCGCATATCCTCTCGGGCGCGGTGCTTGACCCGTGCGGCCTGAACGCGCTGATCCCGGACTGGAAAGAGAAGGGCGCGCCGCTCAACACCCCCGTGCGCGAGGATAATTTCTACATGCTGGGCCAAGGTGGCAAGCTGCGCGTGCCGGGGTGGCCGATGCCGCCGCTGATGAGCAATCATGGCAACTACATCGTCAGCATGGGCAATGTCTGCCGCTGGATGGCCGAGCAGGCCGAGGAATTGGGCGTCGAGGTGTTCCCGGGCATGGCTTGCTCCGAGATGGTCTATGACGAGAACGGCGCGGTCAAAGGCGTCGTCGCGGGCGAGTTTGGCCGCAACCCCGATGGCACGCCCGGCGATTCATATGAGCCGGGGATGGAGCTGCACGGCAAGTACGTGTTCCTGTCCGAGGGCGTGCGCGGCTCTCTCTCCAAGGAAGTGATCGAGAAGTTCGATTTGAGCGCCGGAAAGGAGCCGCAGAAATTCGGCCTCGGCATGAAGGAAATCTGGGAAGTCGATCCGGACAAGCACAACGAAGGCGAAGTGACCCACACGATGGGCTGGCCGCTTGGCTCGAATGCGGGGGGCGGCTCGTTCATCTACCACCTTGAAAACAATCAGATTTACGTGGGATTTGTCGTGCATCTGAACTACCAGAACCCGCATTTGTACCCCTACATGGAGTTCCAGCGGTTCAAGCATCACCCGATGGTGGCCGAGCTGCTCAAGGGCGGCAAACGCGTGGCCTACGGCGCGCGCGCGATCACTGAAGGCGGGTACCAGTCGATGCCGAAAATGGTGGCGCCGGGTGTGGCGCTACTGGGGTGTTCGGTGGGCATGGTAAACGTCCCACGCATCAAGGGCAACCACAACGCCATGCTGTCGGGCAAGGCCGCGGCCGAGGCTGCGCATGAGGCCATCAAGGCAGGCCGCGCCGGCGATGCGCTTGATGCCTACGAGGCCGACGTGCGCGAGGGCGCCATTGGCAAGGACCTGCGCAAGGTCCGCAACGTCAAGCCGATGTGGTCGAAATGGGGCCTGCTCCCCAGCCTTGCCTTGGGCGGGCTGGACATGTGGACCAATACGATGGGCTTTTCGCTGTTCGGTACGCTCAAGCACGGCAAGACCGATGCCGCCGCCACCGGCGAGGCCGACAAGTTCAAGAAGATCGACTATCTCAAACCCGATGGCAAGCTGAGCTTCGACAGGCTGACCAACGTGTCATACTCGATGACCAACCACGAGGAAAATCAGCCCTGTCACCTGACGCTCAAGGATGCCTCGGTGCCGATCGCGGTGAACTTGCCGAAATACGATGAACCGGCGCAGCGGTATTGCCCGGCGGGCGTCTACGAGGTGGTGCGCGAAGAGGGCAAGGAGCCCAAGTTCGTCATCAACTTCCAGAACTGCGTGCATTGCAAGACTTGTGATATCAAGGACCCCACGCAGAACATCAACTGGGTCACGCCGCAGGGTGGAGACGGGCCGAATTACCCCAACATGTGACAATGGGCCGTTGAGCGGGCTTTGGGCGCGGCAAGAATCCGCGCCCATATGGCCGGTTGCGGGGCATGTCGCATTGCGTTTGACGCCAACTGCGTTACGTTCTCCTGAAATCTCATCAGTGTCAGGGAGCTTGGCGTGGCTGGAAAACTGATTTTCGCGGGGGTCGCTGCCGCGGTCTTCGCGACCGTCGCAAATGTGGGGCCGGTGCGGGCCGACGACGATGTAGGCGCATACCTGGCGGGCCGCCAGGCCGCCTCCGCACGGGATTTCCGAAGCGCGGCCGAGTATTTCACCCGCGCGCTGGTCAGCGATCCATCCAACCCCGACATCCTTGAAAAGGCGCTGCTGTCGCATCTTGCCGTTGGCAACATGGACCGCGCCGTGCCGATCGCGCGCAAGATCGAGGCGGACCAGATCGAAAGCCAACTGGCGCGCCTGACCCTGCTTGCACACGAGGCAAGCGTCGGCAACAGCGAGGTGATCCTGTCCCGTATCGACGAGGGGCATGGCGTCGGGCCACTGGTGGACGGGCTTGCGCGGGGCTGGGCCCTGATGGCGAGCGGCGATGTTTCGGCCGCGCTTGCGGCGTTTGACGATGTCACCGGGCAAGAGGGGCTTGCCGGGTTCGCAAGCTATCACAAGGCGCTTGCGCTGGCCTCGGTCGGTGATTTCGAAGGCGCCGAGGCGATATTTGCCGAAAGCGAAGGCAGCGCCTTGCAAAACACGCGCCGGGGTATCGTGGCCCGCGTTCAACTGCTGAGCCAATTGGGCCAATCGGACAAGGCGATCGAGCTGATCGACCAAGTCGGCGGGAGCGATTCAGACCCCGAGATGAAAGCCCTGCGCGCGGCCCTGACCACCGGCGAAGCGATGCCGTTCACGCACCTTCAGACGGCACGCCAAGGCATGGCCGAAGTGTTCCATTCCGTCGCCATGGCGATCAACGGTCAGGCCGAGCCGGAATATACCCTGATCTATGCCCGGATGGCGCAATTCCTGCGCCCGCAGCACACCGATGCCCTGTTGATGAGCGCGGCCCTGCTGGAGGAGCTGGACCGTCACGAGATGGCGGTCGAAGCTTACCGCAAGGTTCCGCGCGATGATCCCGCCTTTGCCAGCGCCGAGTTGGGCCGTGCCGAGGCGCTGCGCCGGGCAAACAGGACCGATGCGGCCATCGAGGTGCTCAAGCAACTGGCGCAAACCAACGGTGATCTTCCGGCGGTGCACGTGTCGCTGGGCGATCTGATGCGGCAGCTCGAGCGGTATGAAGAGGCCGTTGCCGCCTATGACGTGGCGCTGGACCTCTATGAAGAGGAAAAAACCGATCAGTGGTTCATCCACTACGCCCGCGCCATCAGTCATGAGCGGCTGGACCAATGGCCGCAGGCCGAGGCCGATTTTCGCAAGGCGCTTGAGCTGAACCCCGAACAGCCGCAGATCCTCAATTACCTCGGCTATTCCCTCGTGGAAAAGCGCCAGAAACTGGACGAGGCGCTTGATATGATAGAACGCGCGGTCGAGGCGCAGCCCGACAGCGGCTACATCGTCGATAGCCTCGGCTGGGCCCTCTACCGGCTTGGCCGCTACAAAGAGGCGGTCCCCCACATGGAGCGCGCGGTCGAGTTGATGCCGGTCGATCCGGTCGTCAACGATCATCTCGGTGATGTGCTCTGGGCCGTGGGACGCAAGCGCGAGGCCGAGTTTCAGTGGAGCCGCGCGCTCTCCTTCATCGACCAGGGCGAAGCGTCCGAGGATATCGACCCCGAGCGCGTGCGCCGCAAGCTAGAGGTTGGCCTTGATAAGGTTCTGGCCGAGGAAGGTTCCGATCCCCTCAAGGTGGCCAATGGCGACTGAGGTCTTTGCCCCGGCAAAGGTCAACCTGACGTTGCACATCACCGGGCGCCGCGACGATGGCTACCACCTGCTCGACTCGGTGGTGGCGTTTGCCGATGTCGGCGATCGCCTTGGCGTTGCGTTGTCTGTTGCGCCGCACCTCGCGGTGACGGGGCCGATGGCCGCCGGGGTGCCTTTAAGCGGCGACAACCTTGCCCTGCGCGCCGCGCGCCTGATGGGGGCGGATGTGCGTGTCACGCTGGACAAGCACCTGCCGGCGGCTGCGGGTCTTGGCGGTGGCTCGTCCGACGCGGCGGCCTGCATGCGCGCGGTGGCTTCGCTGACCGGGCAGCCGTTGCCGGATGCGCAGGCGGCTGCGGCCCTTGGGGCCGATGTGCCTGTGTGTCTTCTGGCGCGCGCCGCGCGGATGCGCGGGATTGGCGAAGAGGTCATGCCGCTTGCCTCTTTCCCGCCCTTGAATGCGGTTCTGGTCAACCCCGGCGTCGCCGTGCCGACGGGCGGCGTGTTTGCCCGCATGACGCAAGCGTCGAACGCGCCGATGCCCGCGCTGCTCCCGGATTGGCCCGATGCGGCGGCGCTGATCGACTGGCTGGCGGCGCAGCGCAATGACCTGCAGGATCCGGCCATCGCCCTTCAGCCCGTGATCGGTGACGTGCTCAAGGCCATCGGCGCACAGCCCGGTTGCGGCCTGGCGCGCATGTCCGGTTCGGGCGCAACGTGCTTTGGCCTGTTCAAAACGCAGGCGGCGGCGCAAAAGGCCGCGCGCGCACTGGCGCGTCCCGGATGGTGGGTGCAGGCGGTGACGCTGTCCTAGGTGCGGCGCCTAGTTGATGCGGGCGACCACGTAATCGGCCAGGTCCGTCAGCATCTGCCGCAACGGATGCGCGGGCAGGGTGCGTATCGCGGTCTTCGCCCGCTCGGCCCATGCAAGGGCGTCTTCGCGTGTCGCGTCAAGCGCGCCATGCTTGTGCAGCAGGGCGATGGCATGCTGCAGGTCGCCCTCTTCCTGGCGGCCCTTCTCGATGGTGCGCGACCAGAACGCGCGCTCTTCCCCGTCGGCGCGGGCGACCGCCTTGATCACCGGCAGAGTCAGCTTGCGCTCGCGGAAATCGTCGCCCACGTTCTTGCCGGTGCTCTGCGCGTCCCCCTGGTAATCCAGCAGGTCATCGACGATCTGGAACGCCACGCCAAGCGCATCGCCGTAATCATAAAGGGCCTGAACCCGCTCTTCCTGCGCCCCCGCGATGACGCCGCCCACCTGGCAGGCCGCGGAAAACAGGGCTGCCGTCTTGCCGCGCACCACTTGCAGGTAAATCGCCTCGTCCGTGGCCAGATCCTGCGCCGCCGTCAGTTGCAGAACTTCGCCTTCGGCAATCGTTGCCGACGCGTTTGCCAGGATGTCCAGAACCCGCAGGTTTTCAGTTTCTACCATCAACTGGAACGACCGGGAAAACAGGTAATCCCCGACCAGGACGCTGGATTTGTTGTCCCACAGAAGGTTCGCCGTGGGGCGGCCCCGGCGCTGTCCGCTCTCATCCACGACGTCGTCATGCAACAGGGTTGCCGTGTGGATAAACTCCACCGTCGCGGCCAGGCGCAGGTGGTGGTCGCCCTCGTAGCCGCACAGCTCCGCCGTGGCCAGCGTCAGCATCGGGCGCAGGCGCTTGCCGCCCGCCTCGACCAGGTGCGCCGTCACTTCGGGGATACGCGGCGCGTGGCGCGAGGCCATGCGCGTCCGGATCAACGCGTTGACGCTTTCCATGCTGTCCGCCAGGTGGTCGGCCAGTTGCTCATGCGGTTTGCTCGCCGTCTTGTCCAGGCTCATCACACCTCTGCGACATGGCTCGACAAAACGTGCGCCATGCTCTTATGTCCCCACCATGAAACAGCTTCTCAGATCAAACGATCCAACAGCGATCGCATTTGCCAAGGCCCTGCTTCAGGGCGAGGGTATAGACTGCTTTGAAATGGACGTAAACATGAGCGTTCTCGAAGGCTCGATCGGTATTTTGCCCCGTCGCCTGATGGTGGGCAACGCCGATCATGCCGAGGCCGCCGACGTGCTGCGCGAAAACGGGTTGGAGCCCGATGAGTGATGCCGACCTGACCCATGACGCCTATCTGAACGGGCGGTTCCGGGTCTGGCAGCCCGCGCGCGGGTATCGTGCCGGGATTGATCCCGTTCTCCTGGCGGCGGCGGTGCCCGCGCAGCCGGGGCAATCCGTGCTGGAGCTGGGTTGCGGCGTTGGGGTGGCCAGCCTTGCGTTGGCCGCGCGGGTGCCGAGGCTGCGCCTGACGGGGATCGAGGCGCAGGCGCGCTATGCCGATCTGGCGCGCGACAACGCGGCGCAGGCCGGCGCCGATCTTGAGGTGATCACCGGCGATCTGGCGCAAATGCCGGACGCCTTGCGCCAGCAGCAGTTCGATCACGTCATAGCCAACCCACCGTATTACATTGCCGACACGCGCACCGCGGGGCGCGACGCAGGACGCGAGGCCGCCCATGCCGAGGCGACGCCGCTGGCCGAATGGATCGATGCCGCCAGGCGCCGCACCGCCCCGCGCGGATATCTTACCCTGATCCACCGCGCTGAGCGCTTGGCTGCGCTGTTGCCGCTGGTCGAGGCACATTTCGGCGGTATCGAGGTGCTGCCGCTGGTGCCGCGCACGGGGCGGGCGGCCGGATTGATCCTGCTCAGGGCGCGCAAGGGCGCGCGCGCGGCCCTATGCCTGCATCATGGGTTGGTCATGCACGAAGGGGCGGCCCATGACGGCGACCGCGAAAGCTATAGCGCGGCGTTGCGCGCGGCTTTGCGTGACGGGGCCGCCCTTCCATGGCCATCCCGGCGCCACTTGTAACAAATGCCGCAGGAAAATCCTTGCCGATCACTCAAACGCGTCGTGACAGCGTGACAGTTTTATGATGCACTCAAAGGTGCATTACATTGAGAGGAGGATGCCAATGAGCTTGAGTTCGCATGTTGAGGAACTGAAGAGGAAACACCATGCCCTCTCGGAACAGGTTGAAACAGCGCAGCGCGCCCCCGGAGCAAGCGATGCGGAAATCGCTGAGCTCAAAAAACAAAAGCTCCGCTTGAAGGAAGAAATCGAGCGCTTGTCGGCCCACGCCGAGTAACTCAGACACAGTCAACAGGGCACGCCCGCAGGCGTGCCCTCAGCGAAAAAAATCCGGCATTTTAATCGCGAATCGGCTTTAGATGCTCCTGCTCCAGTCGCTCGCGCAGATGCGCGTGCTGCTTGGGCAGCTTCAGGGACTCGCCCAAATGCGCGATGTCTTCGTCGCGATCGAACCCCGGCTCGTTCGTCGCCACTTCGAATAGCACCCCTCCGGGGCTGCGAAAGTAGATCGCCCAGAAATAATCGCGGTCTATCACCGGCGTTACCTGGTACCCCGTATCCAGAAGGGCGCGGCGCACCTCGCCCTGTTTTTCACGATCCGCTACGGAAAACGCGATGTGATGGACCGATCCGGCGCCTTGGTGGGCTTGGGGTGTGTTGCTTGGCGTTTCGATGTCGATGACATCGGCACCGTTGCCCCCCGGCATTGTGAGGCGTTGGATCGCCCCGTCGTTTCCGGCGTCCTCGTAGCCCATGAGGCGCAGCAACTCGGCGTTGGCGCCATTGTCGGCCAACCGCATGCTGACCGAATGAAAGCCGCGGATCGCGTGATCCTCGGGGACGCCCCCGTGGCGCCATGGCGCGCGCGTATCGTCAGTTTCAACAAGCGCGAATGCCTCGCCATCCGGCCCTTTGAGGGTCAGGCGATGCTCGCCAAACCGGTTCTCGCGACCCAGCCCCGCGACACCCAGGTCCGACAATCGCTGTTGCCAGAACTCCAGCGCGCCGCGCGGAACGGCAAAAGCTGTCTCGCCAACCTCGCCCGTGCCCGCGCGTCCGCGGCGTGCGCCGGGGAAGGGGAAATAGGTCATGACCGATCCGGGCGTGCCCGTCTCGTCGCCGTAATACAGGTGGTAAACCTCTGGCGCGTCGAAGTTTACCGTCTTCTTGATCCGCCGCAGGCCCAGCGTCTTGGTGAAGAAATCGTTGTTTTCCTGCGCATCGCTGGCCAGCGATGTCACATGGTGCAGTCCGTTGATGTGCTCGATCATGGCGTGTCTCCTTTGCCCTGATCATATGGACATTCAGGGTGCCTGATAAACACGCGCCACGGCGCGCAATTTGTGCAGTCGCGCACATGAAAAGCCCCCGCCAAAAGGGGCAGGGGCCGATCTCGGGTCCGTATAGCGAGCGGTCAGACGAAGAATTGCCCGCCATTGGCCGAAATGGTCGACCCGTTGATAAAGCTGGCGTCGTCCGAGGCCAGGAACGTTACGCAGCGCGCGATTTCCTCCGGCTCGCCCAAGCGCCCGGTAGGGATCTGCGCGACGATGCTGTCGCGCACCTTCTCGGGGACCGCCATCACCATTTCCGTGGCGATATAGCCGGGGCAAATGGCGTTGGCGGTGATGCCCTTGGCCGCGCCTTCCTGCGCGAGGCTTTTCACGATGCCCAGGTCGCCGGCCTTGGTGGCGGCATAGTTTGCTTGCGCGAATTGCCCTTTTTGGCCGTTGATCGAGCTGATCACGATGACCCGGCCAAAGCCGCGCTCGCGCATGCCGGGCCAGATCGGATGCACCGTGTTGAATACGCCGGTCAGGTTGGTGTCGATCACCTGTTGCCACTGCTCGGGCGTCATCTTGTGGAACGGCGCGTCGCGGGTGATGCCGGCATTGGCGACGACCACGTCGATGGGGCCCAGCTCGGATTCGACGCCGCCGATTCCGGCCTTGGATTCGTCGTAGTCGCCGACGTTCCACTTGTAGGTCTTGATGCCGGTTTCGTCGGTGAACTTGGCGGCGGCCTCGTCATTTCCGGCATAGGTGGCGGCGACGGTATACCCCGCGTCGCGCAGGGCCTTGGAAATCGCTGCGCCGATCCCGCGTGTTCCACCTGTGACGAGTGCTGTTCGTGCCATGATATCCTCCAATCTGGTCGCGTGCTGTGGTAACTCTGTTACTTTGAATAAGTAAGATGCGCAACATTGTTACTCAAAGAAATTTCCGCAATGCGGCGAATTCTCGCGTTCCAATGAAAAAGGGCACCCATCAGGATGCCCCATTTCTGTGTCGTTTGCATGTCGTTCAGGGGCGCTCAATGCACATCGCCACGCCCATGCCGCCGCCAATACACAGCGTTGCAAGGCCTTTCTTGGCATCGCGGCGCTTCATCTCGAAGAGCAGCGTGTTCAGGATGCGCGCGCCGCTGGCGCCGATGGGGTGTCCGATGGCAATGGCGCCGCCGTTCACGTTGACGATCGACGGATCCCAACCCATGTCCTTGTTCACCGCGCAGGCCTGCGCGGCAAAGGCCTCGTTCGCCTCCACAAGGTCAAGGTCCGCCGGTGTCCAGCCGGCCTTTTCAAGGGCCTTGCGCGAGGCATTGACCGGACCGATGCCCATGATCGACGGATCGACGCCCGCCGTTGCATAGGAGACAATGCGCGCCAGCGGCTCGATCCCGCGGCGCTCGGCCTCCTCAGTGCTCATCAGCAGGGCGCCGGCTGCACCGTCGTTGATGCCGCTGGCGTTGGCGGCGGTGACGCTGCCATCCTTGGCAAAGGCGGGGCGCAGTTTTTGCATGCCCTCGATCGTTGCGCCGTGGCGGATGTACTCATCCTTGTCCACGACCGTGTCGCCCTTGCGGCCCTTTATGGTAAAGGGGATCACCTCGTCGTCGAACTTGCCTGCCTTCTGCGCGGCCTCTGCCTTGTTCTGGCTGGCGACGGCGAATTCGTCCTGCGCCTCGCGGTTGATCTGCCACTTCTGCGCGACGTTTTCGGCGGTGTTGCCCATGTGGTAGCCGTTGAACGCATCCCACAGACCGTCGCGGATCATCGAGTCTATATATTTCACATCGCCCATCTTCACGCCCGCGCGCAGGTGCGCGACATGGGGGCTTAGCGTCATGTTTTCCTGGCCCCCCGCGGCGACGATGTCTGCATCGCCCAGCTGGATGTGCTGCGCCGCCAGCGCCACCGCCCGCAGGCCCGAGCCACAGACCTGGTTGATGCCCCACGCCGCCGATTCGATCGGCAGGCCGGCATTGACATGCGCCTGGCGCGCCGGGTTCTGGCCCTGGCCGGCGGTCAGGACCTGCCCCAGGATCGTTTCCGACACGTCGGATTTCTCGATCCCCGCGCGGGCCACCAGGGCCTCAAGCACGGCGGCGCCCAAATCATGGGCCGGCGTGTTGGCGAATGCCCCGCCGAAAGAGCCGACAGCGGTGCGCGCCGCCGAGGCGATAACTACATTGGTCATGGTTTTCCTCCACCAGGTTGGTCCAAGGGCTATGGCCCCCGAGCATTGCCCCGAGTCATACTGGATATGCCGCATTGCGGCAACTGTGCGCTGATGTCACCCGGTGCGCTGCCGCCGTTCCGCCGGGCGCGGCGCATCCGCGTGCCACGGGGCGCGCGTGGTGGGGGCGGCGAAAAAGTAACCTTGTAGAAGATCTACCCCGTTTTCCGCAAGCCATGTGGCATCCTGCACGTTTTCGACGAACTCCGCCACGGTGACCATGTCGAACTGCTGCGCGATCGCCACCAGTGCCCGCGTCAGCACCTGGTTGTCCGGGTTGTCGTGCACGCCGCGGATGAACTGCCCGTCGATCTTGATCATGTCGAAATAAAAATCCCGCAGATACCGGAACGCGGTGTAGCCCGCGCCGAAATCATCGAGCGCAAACGTGATCCCCCGGCTTTGCAGGTCCGACATGAAGCGCACCACCAGTTCCGGCACCTGCATTGCCGAGCGTTCGGTGATTTCGAGGATCAAGCGTTCGCCGACTGTCGGATCGCGCCGCAACCCATGATCAAGCGATTGAATCCAGCGTGGATAGCCGATGGAGCGGGCCGACATGTTGATCGAAAGGCGCAGCCCCGGTTCATCCGACAGCGTCCGCAAGCCCATTTCCAGCGCTAGGCAATCGATCTCGCGGCCCAACTCGGTCGCCTCGACCGCACCGATGAAGTCCTTCGCGGGGATGATGCGACCTGTGGCGTCCAGTATACGGATCAGGGCCTCGTAGAAGGCGGGCGCGTTCGGTCGGTCCGCCTGTACCACCGGCTGATAGGCCAGCAACACCTCGCGATGGCGAATCGCCTCTGCCACCATTTCGATCGTGGCCTGATCCTGGGCCGTAACCGCATGGTTTAGCGGGCTATCCTGCCCGGGCGGTACGTCCGCCCAATTCCCTTCGCGCCCGTGCGCCATGCTGCCCTCCTGATCCGGCCTGTGGCGAGAGTGCCGCCAAGCCAATAACAATCCCTTAATGTTCCCATTTTGTGCCAATTGTAATAAAATCCGCGCAAATATCGCGAAACAGGGCCGAAGACGGGCGGAGAATGCGAAAGGTTTTTGGCCGCCTTTTGGGGGATTGCCCTGCCGCGATCCCCGCACCCGCCAAGGTCAATCGTCTTTCTCGACCTTGCCGCGTAGCGCCTTGACCTCGCCGCGCTCTTTCTTGGCCTTCAGGCGGCGTTTCTTGGCGCCCAGTGTCGGGCGGGTGGGGATGCGCCGTTTTGGGCGCTCTGTCGCCTTGCGGATCAACTCGGACAGACGATCGCGCGCGATGTCGCGGTTGCGCGCCTGGCTGCGGGTCTCGTCACACTGGATGACCACGGCGCCGTCGCGGGTCCACCGCCGCCCGGCCAGCCGCTTCAGCCGGTTCTTGACCGGCCCGGGCAGGTTGGGCGAGCGCTCCGCCTCGAAGCGCAGTTCGACAGCCGAGGCAACCTTGTTCACATTCTGCCCACCCGGCCCGGACGCGCGAATGAACTGCTCGGTCAGTTCCCAATCCTCGATGCCGATATCGTCGGTGATCCTGAGCATGGTTCCTCTGTCGTGCTGCTTCGGTGTGGAATGTACGCGGACGGCGTACGAAACGTACAGAATGTACAGTTCACGCACCAATCAAAAAGGGCCGCCCGGAAATCGGACGGCCCTCATGAGATCATTCGGAGGTGGGGCCGGTTAGGCGCTCACCAATTCGGATTGCCACCCTCAAAGGGCTGCCTCAGACGGCGACCTCCCGAACTGTTCCGACACCTCTCTCCAATATCCCTTTAGACACTGGACCACCTCCTTTCGTTGTTGAACCTGATCGAATCTTGCCACAGATTTCGCACATGTCAAAACAAAATCATGTGGTGCGTGCAGTCATTGCCCCCACGATGATGCGGAATGGCACAAGAGCGATCAGCGCAAGGCTCAGTTTCACCATCCAGTCGGCGACGGCCAGCGAGACCCACAGCGGCGCCACCGGCCCCGTTCCCAGAAGCGGCAATGCCTCGGCTGCCCAACTGGTGTCGTTGCCCGGCTCCATGAATGTCAGGCTGGCCGAAAAGGCCACAGTGAAGAAGATCGCCGTGTCCAGTGATGAGCCGACCAGCGTCGAGGCCAGCGGCGCGCGCCACCAGCGTTGATCGCGGAGGCGGTCAAATATAACGATATCAACAAGTTGCGCGGTCAGGAACGCAAGGCCAGACCCCGCCGCGATGCGCCAGGTGACCAGCGGCCCGAACTCGCCCTGGATCTGCGTGCCGATAGCCGAGCAGATCACCCCGGTGATAAACCCGGCCACCACCACGCGCCGCGCGGCGGCCACGCCGTAGACGCGGTTCATCACGTCGGTTACCAGGAACGCCAGCGGATAGGTGAACGCGCCCCATGTCAGCCATTGGCCGAACAGGAACTGCACGAGGATGTTCGAGGCCACGACGATGGCGGCCATGGCAATAATGCCGGGAATATGATGTCTTTGCATGATGTTAGATGCCCGTTTTGACAAGGTTGCGGCGACTTGGCCCCGGCGCATGCCGGGTGCGGGGCATTTACGCCCGGCTGAGCTTCTTGGCAAGCCCGCGTATCATGCCTTGCCGCCTTATCAGGGCTTGGTCACGACGCCGACGCATTGGCCGGGAAGGTCGGCAAGGGTTTTTTCCTTGCGCGGCTTGGGTTTGGGGGCATCGGGGTCGGGCGGCGGCGGGTTAAGGATGTTATTCACCCATTCCTGCGCCCCTTCGCAGCCGTCGCCCGGCGGCGGTGGTGTTTGGTTGACGCATCCCTCCACGCCCTCGGGGCATTTCAGGCGCACGTGGAAATGGTAGTGATGGCCCCACCACGGCCGGATCTTGCGCAGCCATGCGCGATCGCCTGTCTCGTCCTTGCACATCCGCACCTTGGCGCCGGGAAACACGAAGATCCGCGCGGTGCGAGGGTCTTGTGCGGCGGCCTTGATCACCTCGTGATGCGCCCGGGTCCAGTTGTCGTTCACATAAGCGCCGCGCGCCCGGCGCATCGAGATGGACGAGATGTTCTCACGCTCGCTGCGCGATAGCGTCAGGGATTTGGGCGGACGCATCCAGATATCGGCGTCCAGACCGATCTGGTGGCTGCGATGCCCCGATAGCATCGGCCCGCCGCGCGGCTGACTGATGTCGCCGACATAAAGCCCCGACCACCCGGGTTGTTGCGCCGCCTTGGCACTTAATTTCTGGATCAGGTCGATCGTTTCGGGGTGGCCCCAATTGCGGTTGCGCGACAGGCGCATCGCCTGCCATGTCGGGCCGGTCTCGGGCAACTGCCTGGCCCCGGCCAGGCATCCACCGGCGTAGCCGCCATAGGCAGCGGGGCTATGCTCGGATCCTTGGGTGTGTTTGCCGAACAGGTTTTTCGCGGGAACGCCGCGCATGTGTTGCGGTATTTCCTGGCGAGTCGATATCTGGGCGCCATCGCGCGAGACGCTTGGTGCCGCGCACCCTGCCAGAATGGCGGCAGCAGCGATCAGTCGGGTGATCCTTGCCATGATACACCATCTCCATCAGCCTTGACCCACCATAGCAGGAAAAGCCCGAGAAGGAAAAGAACGACAAGCGGTGTGACGCCCAATTGCTGGCTTTGTGTCCAACTGGTCATCACGCCAATCGACAGCGGTGCGATGAACGAGGTTGCCTTTCCCGCAAGCGCATAGAGGCCAAACGCCTCTGCCATGCGGTCCGGGTTGGCTTGGCGCACCATCATGGACCGGCTGGCGGCCTGAATGATGCCGCCGGCCGCGCCGATTGTCGCCCCCAACAGGTAGAAGGTCACGTCGGGCACGATCGAGCTGGACGCGACAGGGATTCCATAGACGCCCTCGCGCGATACGAACACGATGGAAATGGCGACGAAAGTCAGCACCAATATGCAGAATGTAATCACGGGCTTGGGGCCGAACCGTTCATCGGCATGCCCGCCGACCCAGGCAAAGAGTGCCCCGGATATGATGGCCAGGATGCCGAAAATGCCGGTATCCACAACGGTCCAGTCCAGAACCCCGGCGGCGTAGATGCCGCCGAACACGTACATCCCGTTGAGCGCATCGCGGTAGAACATCGAACTGCCCAGGTAGGCGAACAGCGACGGTGTCTTTGGCAGCGCGCGCAACGTCTCAAGTACCTCCCCCAGGGCCTTCTTGACGGCACCCTTGGGGGCTTTGGTCGGTTTCGGGTCGCGCACCCACAGGAAGAACGGGATCATGAACGCCGCGTACCAGATCGCCGTCAGCGGCCCCACCGCGCGCGTACCTTCGCGCGCCTCCGGGTCCAACCCGAATGCCGGGTCCAGCCCGACAAGCGTTTTGCCGGTGTCCGCGCTTTCGGCCAGGAACACCAGCATGATCACCAGCGACACCAACCCGCCAAGATACCCAAAGGCCCAGCCATTGCCGGAGATGCGGCCGATCTCTTGTTTCGTGCCCAGATCGGGAAGCATGGAGTTGGTAAAGATCGTTGCGAACTCCATCCCGATCATGCCGATGGCGAAGAACACCAGCGTTATGTAAAGGTTGAAATTCCCCGGCGCCGCCCACCACAGCGCGAATGAGCCAACGACATACGCCCCGGAAAACAGCCAGATCCAGCGCAGCCTGTTGCCCGAAATATCCGCAAGCGCGCCCAGTATGGGCGCCAACAGCGCGATGATGACGCCGGCGGCCCCGATGCCAAAGCCCCACGCCGATTGCGCGGCGGTGCCGTCTGCCATCAGTTCCTTGATGTAGGGGGCGAAGATGAAGGTCAGCAAAAGGGTGTTGTAGGGTTGGCTGGCCCAATCGAAAAAGAACCATCCCCAAATGCGCTTGCGCTTCGTTGTCATGACTGCTCCGTGCCCCGGTGTTTTCGCGCGATAAGACAGCTAAACCGTGACAAGGGCAAGACAAACCTGCCGCACGCAGGGTTCAGTTCCACTGAACCTCGCCCAGGAAAATGTAGCCGGCGCCGTAGATTGTCTTGATCAGGCGGGGGTTCTTGGGGTCTTCGCGCAGCTTGGTGCGCAGCCGCGAAATGCGCACGTCCATCGCGCGGTCAAAGCTCTCGCCGGCGGCCCCGCCAAGGGTTTCTTGCATCACTGCGCGGCTGATCAGGCGCTTGGGCCGGTCAAGGAAAAGCCGCAGCACCTCGCCCTCTGCATGGGAAAACGGCGTTTCCTGCCCGGCGTCGTCCTCAAGGATGTACCTGTCGAAATGCGCGGTCCAGCCCGCAAATCGCGCGGTTTCGCTTGATTGCTGGGCGGGCTGGCCGCGGCGCAGGCGGGCACGGATGCGCGCCACCACTTCGGATGGGTCGAACGGTTTGATGATGTAGTCGTCCGCACCCAGTTCCAGACCAGTCACCCGGTCCTGCACTTGCGCCCGCCCCGAGATGATGATCACGGTCGCCCCCTGTTCAAGCGCCAGCCGGTGCACCAGCGTCAGCCCGTCGCGGTCTGGCAGTGACAGATCGACAAGGCACACGTCGGGCGTGGCAGTTTGCAAGGCGGCCTCGAACTCGGTCGCGCGGGCAAACCCCATGGTGCGAAACCCCGCCTCTTCCAGCGCATCGGATAGCATCGCCCGAATGGCCGGTTCATCATCCAGGATCGTCACAAGCGGGGCTGTCATGGATGATGATCCTTCGGTTGCAGGAAATCTGTCAGGGCCGCGGCGGAAAATGGTTTGCGCAGCACCGGCGCACGGGCTGCTGCGGCAAGGTGCATGGGATCATCCGGCGGTAGGGAGGTCATCAGCCGGCAAGGCGGCGGTGTATCGGTTTCGGCCAGCCTGTCCAGCAGGTCCAGCCCGGTCGCGTCGCCTTCAAGGTGGATGTCTGACAGCACGAGAGAAATGCCCGGCACCTCGTTCAGCAGGACCATCGCCTCGTCCACGCTGGCCGCTTCGATCACGGCGTTGCCGGCGTCTGTCAGCATGGCGCGCACACCCTCGCGCAGGTCGGGGCTGTCTTCGATCAACAGAACCAGCCCGGGCGCGGCATGCGCGGGTGCCGGCGCGGGGCGCAGGGGCAATCGCATCGTGACCTGACCGCCCTGTTTGGGCGGATTGGCAAGCCGGACATGGCCGCCGGCAAGCTTGGTCATGTCATACACCATCGCCAGGCCCAGCCCCGAACCCTCCCCGCCCTTCGTGGAGAAAAACGGCTCAAGCGCATGGTCCAGAGCGGCGGGTGAGAACCCGGGCCCGCTGTCGGTGACGGAGAATTCGGCCCAGGTGTCCTGCACCGGGTGGACGTCAAGCGTGATGGTCCCGGTGTCGCCGCAGGCATCCCGTGCGTTCAGGATCAGGTTCAGCAGCGAATCCTGCAGCATGCCACTGTCCAGAAGCAGAGCTTCGTTGGCGATCTCGTTGGAGATATTCAGCGAGATACCGGGCGGCAGGGCCGGTGCGGCCAGCGTTTCCAGATCCGCCAGAAGCGCGGGCAGGTCGGTGGGCGCCGGGTGCCATTCCCGTGCGCCGGTAATGTCGGCAATCCGGTTAAGCAAGCCGCCCCCGCGATTGGCCGCCGACAGCGTTGCGGCGATCAGGTCACGCGCCTGTTGCGGCAGCTCCATGCGCTGCAGTCGCGATTGGCTGCCCAGGATGATCGTCAGAAGGTTCGAGAAATCATGCGCCATGCCACTGGTCAGTTGCGCGGCCATTTCGCGCCTGCGGGTCTGTTGCAGGGCGGTGCGTGCCTGCGTTTCCTCGGTCACGTCCATCGACAGTATGTAGACCCCGTTAATGCCGCCGTCCTCGGGGTCGCGGTCGGGGGTGAACGCCGCGCGTATCCTGCGCGAGCTGTCCTCGTCGGTGAACTCGAATACCGAGGGGCTACCGCCAAAGGCCGCGTCCAGGTGCGGGCGGATCGCGTCATAGGCCGATTGCCCAAGTGCCTCGCCGATATGGCGGCCCACGATACTTGAGGGGCGGCCGGGCATTACCGTGTTCAGGCGGCGGTTGGAAAAGGTATAGATGCGCTCGGGGTCCACGTGCGCGATATGCGCCGGCATCATTTCCGTGGTCAGCCGCGTGCGCGCCTCTGTCTCGGTGATTTGGCGCTTTGCCTCCTCCAGTGCGGTGATGGTGGATTCCAGCTTGCGGTTGGTGCTGGCCAGTTTCTCGGCATAGGACAGGACGCGATCGCTTAGTTCCTCGGAGCGGGCGCGCAGCAATGCCTCCTGCTGCTTGGTGTGGGTGATGTCGGTGTAGACGGTGACCCAGCCCCCTTGCGGCAGTGGCGATCCCTCGACGCTGATGGTGCGGCCGTCGGGGCGTGTTCGCTCCATGTAGTGCGGCTCAAACGCGCGGGCCTGCTCGACCCGCGATTTGACCGCCGCGTCGATGTCTTCGACGTCGCCATATTCGCCGCGCGTGACCAGGTAGCGGATCGTCTCCCCGAATTCCGCCCCCGGTTTGGTAAGCGATTGCGGCAGGTCGAACATTTCCTGGAAGGGACGGTTGCAAACCACCAGCCGCAGGTCACTGTCATAGATCGACAGCGCCTGTTGGATCAGGTTCAAACCCGCCATCGTCATGGCGGCCGTATCGGTGCGCCGTGGTGTCATGCATGCCTCTTGCAACATGCCATGGCTATCACTCTCCGCGAGACAGGCAAATAGGCCTGTCACGCCTGTTACAATTTGTAAGAATTGCGAAATGATCAGGAAAAAGTTGACGCAGAGGGTCTGACCTGCACCCATTGATCGGGGAAGAATCGCCGGTCAACCGGGGGCACCTGCCTGAAAAGAACGGGCATTTGGGAGGAACAGATTTGGCACAGTCGTCACAGGCGACGGATGGGCTGTCGTCCATACCGGCGCTTTTGAAGCGTAACGCTGCGGAATTCGGCCACAAGGCTGCATACCGGGAGAAAGAATTCGGCATCTGGCAAAGCTGGACGTGGAAGCAAGCCGCCGAAGAGATAGACAACCTGGCGCTTGGCCTGATCAACCTCGGGGTCGAAGAGGGTGACTTTGTCGCGATCATCGGCCGCAACCGGCCGTACCTCTATTGGTCAATGGTCGCCGCGCAGTCGGTCGGGGCGATCCCCGTGCCGCTCTATCAGGATGCCGCGGCCGAAGAGATGGCTTACGTGCTTGATCACTGCGGCGCGCGCTTTGTCATCGTCGAGGACCAGGAGCAGGTCGACAAGGTGATCGAGGTGCAGGACCAGTTGCACCAGTTCGAGCATATGATCTACCTCGATCCAAAGGGGCTGCGGAAATACGATCATGCGCGCCTGCATGAGTTCGCTCATATTCAAGAGCAAGGCCACGCCGCACGCGACGAATTCACGCCTGAGCTGGAAAAGCGCCGCGCCAAGCTGGACTACTCCAGTGTTTGCGTGATGCTTTACACCTCGGGCACGACGGGCAAGCCAAAGGGCGTTGTCCTGTCGAACCGCAACGTCATCGAGAGCGCCAAGAACAGTGCCGCCTTCGATAACCTTGGCCCCAATGAAGAGGTGCTTGCCTATCTGCCGATGGCATGGGTGGGCGATTTCATCTTTTCCATCGGTCAGTCCTATTGGTGCGGATTCTGCGTCAACTGCCCCGAGAACGCGGACACGATGATGATTGACCTGCGCGAGATCGGGCCGACTTACTACTTCGCGCCTCCGCGGGTGTTCGAGACGCAGTTGACCAACGTCATGATCCGGATGGAGGACGCGGGCCGGTTAAAGAAATGGCTGTTCGATACCTTCATGGCACATGCGCGTAAGGTTGGGCCCGCTATCCTTGATGGCAAACCCGTCGGCGCGTGGGATCGGATCAAGTACGCCCTTGGCGATCTGTTCATCTACGGCCCGCTAAAGAACACGCTTGGTTTCAGCCGTGTGCGCGTCGGCTACACCGCCGGCGAGGCGATCGGCCCGGAAATCTTTGATTTCTATCGCTCTTTGGGGATCAACCTGAAGCAGCTCTATGGTCAGACCGAGGCGACCGTGTTCATCACGGTGCAGCCCGACGGCGAAGTGCGCAGCGATACCGTGGGTGTCCCGGCGCCGGGTGTCGAACTGAAGATCAGCGACGATGGAGAGGTCTTTTATCGCAGTCCCGGCGTGTTCGAAAACTACTACAAGAACCCCGAAAGCACCGCCGATACCAAGGATCCGGATGGCTGGGTCGCAACGGGCGATGCGGGCTTTATCGAAGAAGACACCGGGCACCTGCGCATCATCGACCGCGCCAAGGATGTCGGCAAGATGTCCGATGGAAGCCTGTTCGCGCCTAAGTATGTCGAGAACAAGCTCAAGTTCTACCCCAACATCTTAGAGGCGGTGGTGTTCGGCAACGAGCGCGAAAAGTGCATGGCCTTCATCAACATCGACCTGAGTGCCGTGGGCAACTGGGCCGAGCGCAACAACATTGCATACTCGTCCTACCAGGAGCTGGCCGGACACCCGAAGGTGCTGCAAACCGTTCAGGAACACGTGGAAGAGGTCAACAAATCCGTGGCCGAAGACCCGATGCTATCGGGGTGCCAGGTGCATCGCTTCTTGATCTTGCACAAGGAACTGGACGCCGATGACGGCGAGATGACCCGCACCCGAAAGGTGCGCCGCCGTATCGTCGAAGACAAGTATAGCGACCTTATCACCGCGCTTTACGACGGCTCGAAAGAGATCTTCACCAAGACCGAGGTGACCTACGAGGACGGGCGCAAGGGCTCGATCAGTGCGACACTTGAGATCAGGGACGCGGCCGTGGTGCCGGTGACCCCGCAAAAGGTGGCAGCGGAATGAACCAGATGACAGAAGAAGGCTACGTCACCGAAGACGGACGCACCATTGGCGGTAAGCTGATGGAAATGAAGCACATTTCGCTGCGGTTCGGCGGGGTCAAGGCGATCACCGATATCAGCTTTGATATCCGCGAGGGCGAGATCCGCGCGATCATCGGGCCGAACGGGGCGGGGAAGTCCTCGATGCTGAACGTCGTCAGCGGATTTTACGTGCCGCAAGAGGGCGAAGTTTGGTTCCGCGGCGAGAAGCGCCCGCAGATGCGCCCCTACGAAGTGGCCCGCCAGGGCATCGCCCGCACGTTCCAGAACATCGCCCTGTTCGAGGGTATGAGCGTTCTGGACAACGTGATGACGGGGCGCCTGACGCATATGCAAACGGGCATCGCGGCGCAGGCCCTGTGGAAGGGCAAAGCCGAGCGCGAAGAGGTCGAAAACCGCGAGTTCGTTGAAAAGATTATCGATTTTCTGGAAATCCAGGCGATCCGCAAAACGCCGGTGGCGAACCTGCCATACGGCATGAAAAAGCGCGTCGAGCTTGCCCGTGCCTTGGCGGCCGAGCCCAAGCTGCTGCTGCTGGACGAGCCCATGGCGGGCATGAACGTCGAGGAAAAAGAGGACATGAGCCGCTTCGTTCTCGATGTGAATGACGAGTTCGGCACGACCATCGCCCTGATTGAACACGACATGGGCGTGGTTATGGATCTTAGCGACCGGGTCGTCGTCATGGATTACGGCAAGAAGATCGGCGACGGAACGCCGGACGAGGTTCGCAACAACCAGGACGTCATCGACGCCTATCTGGGGGTGTCACATGACTGATTTTTTCACGTCGGTAAAACGTCGGTATCGCGTCGGTAAGCCGACAGTGCCGCAGCGTAACGCGAAAACGGAGGCTTGATCCATGCCTGAACAGGTACTTTGGGGAATGGAGGTCTTCCTGAACGGCCTCATGGCGGGCGTGCTCTATGCGCTGGTCGCTCTTGGCTTTGTCCTGATCTTCAAGGCGTCCGGGATTTTCAACTTCAGCCAGGGCGTGATGGCCCTTTTCGCGGCGCTGACGCTGGTGGGCATCATGGAAGGGCAGGTTCCATTCAGTCACTTGATCAATGCCGCCCTTGGCACCGATGTGCACCATTTCGGATGGCACGTGCCGGCCTTTGCCGCGATTTTGCTGACAATGGGGGTGATGGTCCTGCTGGCCTGGGCGGTGAACCAGTTCATTTTCCGGCATCTCGTTGGACAAGAGCCGATCATCCTGTTCATGGCAACAATCGGCTTGGCGTATTTCCTGGAAGGGTTCGGCGACATCATGTGGGGCAGCGACATCAAGAAGCTTGATGTCGGCCTTCCGCAGGGGATCAACGGCATGATCGATGAGGTCACTTACAACATCTTTGGCTACGGCTTCTTCATCGACAATCTTGATATATGGGCAACCGTGATCGCGGCGTTGCTGGTGATCGTGCTGACCATATACAGCCAGTATTCCAAGCAAGGCCGCGCCCTGCGCGCCGTGGCGGATGACCACCAGGCGGCGCTGTCGGTCGGTATTTCGCTCAAGTTCATCTGGGTTCTGGTCTGGTCCATCGCCGGGTTCGTTGCCCTCGTGGCGGGGATCATGTGGGGCACCAAGTCGGGCGTTCAGTTCTCGCTATCGCTGATCGCGCTCAAGGCTCTGCCGGTGCTGATGCTGGGCGGCTTCACCTCGATCCCCGGCGCCATCGTTGGGGGCCTGATCATCGGCGTGGGTGAGAAACTGTTCGAGTTCCTTGTCGGGTCCATGATTGGCGGGGCGACCGAGAACTGGTTCGCCTATGTTCTCGCCCTGATTTTCCTCGTGTTCCGGCCGCAGGGCCTGTTCGGCGAGAAGATCATCGAGAGGGTATAGATATGCGCAAGCTGATTGCCATAGCAAACGTGATCGCCTGGTCGGGGTTCTGGGCTTTCGGCTACCTGGCGATCACGGCCGAGGGCCTCAGCGAGCGGCAGCTTCTGATCGCTGCCATGCTGGCAGGGTTTGGGTTTTTGACCGGGATCGTGACCTATCTCAATCTGTCTGCGCCCAAGCGCGCCACGTCGAACAACCCGGCGACCAAAGCCGGGACCATGCAGGAAGGGTAACAAGAGATGTTCTATCGCGAAGCGGGGGATTTCAAGACGTCCTACAAGGACGACAATCAGACCTTCCCGATCAAGTTCGACCGCTACCGCTACTACGCCGTCCTTTTGTTCGGCTTTGCCGTGGTGCCATTCCTGATCGATGACTATTGGGTGAACGCCATTTTCATGCCGTTCCTGATCTATGCCATTGCCGCGATCGGGCTGAATATCCTTGTCGGCTATTGCGGGCAGGTCAGTCTCGGCACCGGCGGGTTCATGGCGGTCGGGGCCTACGCGGTTTACAAGCTGATGACCGCGTTTCCGGATGTGAATATCTTTTTCCACGTGATCATCGCCGGGGCAATCACGGCAATAGTTGGTTTGCTGTTCGGCCTTCCATCCCTGCGGATCAAGGGGTTCTACCTTGCCGTGGCGACGCTGGCGGCGCAGTTCTTCCTGGTGTGGTTGTTCAACCGCGTTCCGTGGTTCTACAACTACTCGGCCTCGGGACAGATCAGCGCGCCCGAGCGCACCGTTTTCGGCGTTCCGGTCACCGGAGCGGAAACCAGCGCATGGGCCACCTACCTGTTCTGCCTTGTCTTTGTGTTCCTGAGCGCGATTGTTGCGCGCAACCTCACGCGCGGTAGCGTTGGCCGCAAATGGATGGCGATCCGGGACATGGATATCGCCGCCGAGATCATTGGCGTTAACCCGCTCAAGGCCAAGCTGAGTGCCTTTGCGATTTCATCCTTCTTCATCGGCATCTCGGGCGCGCTGTTCTTTGCCGTCTATCTAGGGGCTGTCGAAGTGGGCGAGGCGTTCGGTATCAACAAGTCGTTCCTGGTGCTGTTCATGGTCATCATTGGCGGTCTCGGGTCGATATTCGGCTCGTTCGCGGGGGCGGCATTTCTTGTGCTGTTGCCTGTCCTTCTGAAGAATACGCTGGTTGGCGGACTTGGCTGGCCGACCGATTTGGCTGCGCACCTGGAGTTCATGATTGTCGGCGGTTTGATCATCACGTTCCTCGTGGCCGAGCCGCATGGGTTGGCGCAGCTATGGCGCGTGGCCAAGCAAAAACTGAGACTCTGGCCTTTCCCGCACTGAGTGTGGGGTGGGCACCTGTTCGGGGGCAACCCTGATATCACCATCGGAAAAAAACCAAGGGAGGATATACCCGATGAAACTGAAACTGATTACTGCCGCTGCCGCCACGTTGATGGCCGCAGCCCCGGCAATGGCGGAACTCGTGTTCCCGTCATTGTCCTATCGCACGGGTCCCTACGCGGCCAACGGCATCCCGTTCGCGGATGGCTACGCGGATTACTTCACGCTGTTGAATGAGCGCGACGGCGGCATCGGCGGCGAGCCGATCCGCATGGTCGAGTGCGAAACCGGCTACAACACCGAGAAGGGTGTTGAGTGCTACGAGGCCACCAAGGGCGAAGGCTCACTGGTGTATCAGCCGCTTTCGACCGGGATCACCTATCAGTTGATCCCCAAAGTCACCGCGGACGGCATTCCGATGCATTCGATGGGCTATGGCCGGACCTCGGCCAAGAACGGCGAGGTGTTCCGCAATATCTTCAACTATCCCGCCAACTACTGGGACGGCGCCAGCCACGCGGTGACGCACATCCTGAACGAGAACGATGGCGACATCAGCGACAAGACCATCGCGCTGGTTTACCACAACTCGGCCTACGGCAAGGAGCCGATCCGCACGCTGGAGGAGCTGAGCAAGAAGCACGGCTATGACCTGACGCTGCTGCCGGTGGATCACCCCGGCCAGGAGCAGAAGTCGCAGTGGCTGCAAATCCGCCGTGAAAAGCCAGATTATGTCGTGATGTGGGGCTGGGGCGTTATGAACCAGGTCGCCATCCAGGAAGCCGTGAACATCCGCTATCCGATGGAAAACTTCATCGGCATCTGGTGGTCCGGGTCCGAGAACGACGTGAAGCCGGCCGGCGCGGGCGCCCATGGTTACAAGGCGCTGACCTTCCACAACTTCGGCACCGACTATCCGCTCTATGATGACCTGCAGGAGTATGTCATCGACGCGGGCAAGGCAGCCGGCGCCGGCGATCAGGTTGGCACCGTGCTTTACAACCGCGGCATGTACGCGGCGATGCTTGCAGCAGAAGCAGCCAAGACGGCCCAGGAAATCCACGGCACTAGCGCGATCACCTCTGAGATGATGCGTGACGGCATGGAGGCCCTGGAGATGACCGAAGAGAAGATGGCCGAGCTTGGCCTGCCGAACTTCGGTCCGGAATTCACCGTGACCTGCGAAAACCACGGCGGCAACGGCTATGGCGCCGTTGCGCAGTGGGATGCAGAAGCCGGTGAATGGAACATGATCACCGACTACTTCCAGTCGGACCAGGAGGTTCTTGCGCCGCTGATCGAGGCGGATTCCATGGCTTATGCCGAGGAAAACGACATCGAGCCTGGCTGCGACTGATCCACGACACGCATCCCGGCCGCATCCCTGCGGCCGGGATCACCCCGACAGATTTGGAAAGAGAATCCCATGCTGGATGCCGGTCACACAGACGAGACCCTTCTCGAGGTCAACAACATCGAAGTGATCTACAATCACGTGATCCTCGTGCTCAAGGGGGTTAGCCTCAAGGTGCCCAAGGGCGGCATCACTGCCCTTCTGGGTGGCAATGGCGCGGGTAAGACGACGACGCTCAAGGCCATTTCGAACCTTTTGCATTCCGAGCGCGGCGAAGTGACCAAGGGCAACATCAAGTACCTGGGCGAGCGCGTGCAAGATCAGACGCCGACCGCCCTGGTTGAAAAGGGTGTCGTGCAGGTGATGGAGGGCCGTCACTGCTTTGAGCACCTCACGGTCGAGGAAAACCTGATGACCGGCGCCTATACCCGCAAGGACGGCAAGGGCGCGATCAACGCGGATCTTGAGATGGTCTATGACTATTTCCCGCGCCTGCGCGAGCGCCGCAAGAGCCAGGCGGGCTATACCTCGGGTGGGGAACAACAGATGGTCGCGATTGGCCGCGCATTGATGTCGCGGCCCACGATGATCCTTTTGGACGAGCCGAGCATGGGCCTTGCGCCGCAGTTGGTCGAAGAGATTTTTGGCATCGTCAAAAGCCTCAATGAAAATGAGGGCAACACGTTCCTGTTGGCCGAGCAGAACACCAACGTGGCGCTGCGGTTTGCGCATTATGGCTATATTCTCGAATCCGGTCGCGTCGTGATGGACGGCCCGGCCGATGACCTTCGTGAAAACCCGGACGTGAAGGAATTCTACCTCGGCATGTCGGACGAGGGGCGCAAGAGCTTCCGCGACGTGCGCAGCTACCGCCGCCGCAAGCGTTGGCTGAGCTGATGGTTTGAGCGGGGTATCGCCCCGCTCCCATCACAGACCGCCACCACCCGCATCTGCCTGTCCCTTTTTGAAAGAGTGCTTCCTATGAGCCACTATTTTGATGAAATGGAAGCGCGCTCGCCGCAGGATCGCGAGACCGCGATCGCCCGCGCGCTGCCAGCCCAAATCGCCCGTGCCAAGGAATTGCCGGGGTATCGTGGCGCGCTTGATGGCGTCGACCCCGCCACGATTACCCGCGCGGCGGATCTTGCGGCGCTTCCGGTGTTGCGCAAATCGGATCTGAGCCGGGCGCAGGCCGATAATGGGCCCTTTGGCGGGCTGACGACGCGGCCCGCCAGCGGGTTTGCGCATATCTTCCAATCCCCCGGTCCGATCTACGAACCGGGCGGCGCCGCGCATGACTGGTGGCGCATGGGCCGCTTTTTGCATGCCTGTGGAATTGGGCAGGGCGATATCGTCCAGAACTGCTTTGGCTATCACCTGACGCCCGCCGGGATGATCTTTGAATCCGGCGCGCGTGCGGTTGGCGCGGCTGTTGTGCCCGCGGGCACCGGGCAGACCGAGCTACAGGTGCGCGCGGCGGCCGATATCGGCGTCACCGCCTATGCCGGGACGCCCGATTACCTGAAGATCATCCTCGATAAGGCCGACGAGATGGGCGTGCCCCTGTCGATTACCCGCGCGGCCGTGGGTGGCGGGGCGCTGTTCCCGTCGCTGCGCCAGGAATACGCGAACCGGGGGATCACCTGTTTGCAATGCTATGCTACCGCCGATCTGGGCAACATCGCGTATGAATCCGAGGCGATGGAAGGCATGATCGTGGATGAAAGCGTGATCGTCGAGATCGTGACGCCGGGCACCGGCGATCCGGTCGAGCCGGGGCAGGTGGGCGAGGTGGTTGTTACCACGCTCAACCCCGATTACCCGCTGATCCGCTTTGCCACCGGGGACCTCAGCGCCGTTCTTGAGGGGCTGAGCCCCTGCGGCCGGACCAACATGCGCATCAAGGGGTGGATGGGACGCGCCGACCAGACGACCAAGATCAAGGGCATGTTCGTGCGCCCCGAACAGGTGGCCGAACTGGTCTCGCGCCACGACGACATTGCCCGCGCCCGCGTGATCGCCACCCGCGAGGGCGAGATGGACGTGATGACCGTGCAGATCGAGGCATCGGGCGGCGCGGCAGACAGTTTTGCCGATACGGTGCGCGATGTGCTCAAGCTCAAGGGGCAGGTCGAAGTGGTGAACCCCGGCAGCCTGCCCAACGACGGCAAGGTGATCGAGGACCGGCGCAGCTACGACTGAGCGGGGGTCGGCCTGCTGCTGCCGTTGAGAGACTGGCCCGGGAGCCGCGCAGTGCCCGCCCGTCACGCCGGAGGCGTGCCGAGGATAAGCGGCGCGCCTTCGGTGCGACGGGGGCGGCCCGGCGCTGCGCGGCGGCGCGTACCGCGCCTTGTCTTATGACTTTTTCGGTTCCATGCGATGATGGGGTCACCGCACGCCACGCCACTCATGGCGTGCGGTGGCGGCGGTTGGATCGTTTCGCGCCCGGTCTGTCAGGACCGTAATCAAGTGAGATCGACCGCCGTCTTCGCATGAGGCCTGAACGGATACGCAGCGGCACGTCGCCCGCTCGGGCCTGGTGCGCGACCGGACCGCCCTGATGACCCGGCAATCCGGCACCTGGCGCGGCAAGGCGAGGATAGAGGGCGGGCGCAGACACCTGCGTGAAGCCGGAAAACCTCACAAGGTCGCGCTCACCGCACTCATGCGAAAACTCGTTCAACTCGCCAACACACTCATCCGCGAGGACAGGACATGGCACCCAAAACCCGATTGACACGGACGGATACTCGATTCCGCGTGCGGGGGAGGGCGCCCGCGCCGCTCAGGCCATCGTCACGCCGAACAGGCGCCCGACGCCGGCGGTGACGGCCATCGCGACCGAGCCCCAGAACAGCACCCGCAGCACCCCGGGGCGGATCGGCGCGCCGCCCATATGCGCGCCCACCGCGCCCAGCCCCATCAGCGCCAGCAGCGTCATCGCCGCCACCACCGCCAGGCTCATCGGCACCGGGGCCGTCGGCATCACCAACACCCCCAACAGCGGCAGCCCCGCCCCCACCGCGAAACTGACGGCGGATGTCCACGCCGCCTGCAATGGGTCGGCGGCGCCTTCCTCCCACAGGCCCAGCTCGGATCGCGCATGCGCGGCCAGCGCGTCATGCTCTGTCATCTGCTCGGCCACCTGCCGGGCAAGGGCGTCCTGCACCCCGTTATCGGTGAAATGCGCCGTCAGCTCGTCCAGCTCATAGTCGGGATCCTCGTGCAAGGCGCGGCGCTCGCGCTCCAAATCCGCCGCCTCGGTATCCGATTGCGCCGAGACCGAGACATACTCCCCCGCCGCCATCGAAAACGCCCCCGCCGTCAGCCCCGCAAGCCCGGTCAGCACGACGTTGGCATGGTCCATCCCCGCCGCGATCACCCCCACCAGAAGGCTGGCCGTGGACACGATCCCGTCATTGGCACCAAGAACCGAAGCCCTCAGCCACCCGGTGCGATTCACATAGTGCCCTTCCTTCGGCATGGCCTGATCCTGCAACTCATTTTCAAAGGGGCGGACATGAAAAAGGCCACGCGCGCTGCGTGGCCTGATCCGCGTGTCGAAAGGCACAGATCGCTTACTTGATCTTGCCTTCCTTGTATTCGACATGCTTGCGCGCAACGGGATCGTATTTGCGCATGGTCATCTTCTCGGTCATCGTGCGGGCGTTCTTCTTGGTCACATAGAAATGGCCCGTGCCCGCGGTCGAGTTCAGACGGATCTTGATTGTCGTCGGCTTCGCCATTGGTACTCTCCTGCGCCGGGCAGACGCTCCGCCCGTGAAATTCTCATGAACCTCGCCTTTTACGCATGGCGCGGCGCGAGTCAACCGCATAACCGGCATAAATAACGCGCGGAGGGCCTGTAAGCCGGATTCTGTCCCCGCACCTTGCGGCACGGTGGATGACCATTCCTCTGGACGCGCGGTTACCCGCCCGCCTCAAGCTGCCAACCCGGGCCCCCGGGCCAAGACGTGCCCTGCGGTGATATCGGCGCATGCGCCCCGATCAACCCGCGCGGGGCCCCTATTCGGCATTGCTCCCGGTGGGGCTTGCCGTGCGGGCGCTGTTGCCAGCCCCCCGGTGGGCTCTTACCCCACCGTTTCACCCTTACCGGCCGCGCGGGCCGGCGGTTTGTTTTCTGTGGCGCTTTCCCTCGGGTTTCCCCGGCCGGGCGTTACCCGGCACCGTTGCCTTGTGGAGTCCGGACTTTCCTCGACGCGGACGATGCCGCGCCGCGGCCATCCAGCCCTCCGCGCGTCTTGGCATCTATGCGCTCGTATTGCCCCGGTCAACGGGAAAACGCCGCGCCAGATCGGTGGCCACGCCCATATCCGCCGCCGCCAGCGGCCCGCGCCCCCACGGCCGGAACCTGAGCCGCAGCGCCGCCAGAAGGGCCGCGTCGCCCGCCCGCATATCGTACCCGACCCGCCCCGCCAGCGCGCGAAACCGCGCCGCGTCGGGCGGGCCTGCCGCGCCACCGGCCATATCGGGCCAAACCGATAGACCCGCCCGCGCCAGCCGCCGCCAATCGAACCGCGCGCCGGGGTCGAACTTGCGCTCGGGCGCCATGTCGGAATGGGCAATGACCCGCTCGGGCCGGATGCGCCAGCGGTCCATGACGCCCGCCAATAGCGCCTCAAGCGCCCGCATCTGCGGCTCGGGAAACGGATGATCGCCCCGATTGGCCAGCTCGATCCCGATCGAGGCCGAGTTGACATCGTCCACCGTACCCCACCGGCCCGTGCCCGCGTGCCACGCGCGGCCCGCTTCACCCACCAGTTGCCACAGTCGCCCGCGCTCGCAGATCAGGTAATGCGCAGAAACCTCCGCCTGCGGATCGCACAGCCGCTCCAACGCCGCCTCGGCGCTGTCCATCGCGGTGTAATGCAAAACCACCGTATCGGGCAGCACCCCGCCCCGCCGCGCACCATGATTGGGCGAGGGATGCCACCGCGCCCCGTCATGCGGCGCACCGGGCACGGGGATCACTCTCCGCTGCCGCCGCGCGCGCTACGGAACGGCGCGGGGTCCCAATCGCAGGCAAATCCGTCGCCATCGGGGTCAAGGCCCAAGCGATCCCGCTCGGGGCCGCCGCGCTCAAGGAAATCGATCTGCGCCTGGTCCGCCGACGGGTATTTGCGGCAGTTGCGCTGCATCCGCCCCTCGGTGTCAAACAGCGTCATCCGATTATAAAGCGGCGTGCCCACCGGGTTCGTCGTACGCAGGGCGTAGGCCACGATATTCGGCCCCTCCTTGCCCTCGCGCGGGGGCAGGGCTTCGGGCTGCACCAGCTCGTATTCCTGGCGGTTGCGGGCGATCCTGTCGGCGTCGTCGTCGATGCTACGCAGGCCCGCGACATCCTCGAAATCGTTTTCCTGCGAAATGCCCATCTCGTTCACCGCCTCGGGCGGCGGGTTGTTCGGATCGGCCTGCAGCGGCTCCTCGCCCGAATTGAGCGCGGCGGCGGTGTCGGCGGCAAGCTGCTCGACCGGGTCGGCCTCTTCCTGCCCCCCGTCCTGCGCGGTGCCCTGCTCATCCTCGGGCAATGGCGCCATCGCCTGCCCCGTCGCCGAAAGCGGCGCGCCGGTTTGCCCGCCCGACTGCGGCAAGGGCGCGGCGGATGCCCCCGCCTGCTGCTGCCCGCTCAACTGCGCCTCGCGCGCGGCCTGTTGCTGGGCATAACTGTCGTAATCGCCAAAGCCCACACCCGCGCCGCTGTCGGGCACGCTGGGGGTGCAGCCCGCCAACGCCGCAATAGCGGCCCCAAGGGCCGCGCCATAGATCGAATACCGCATACTTGATCCTGCCTGATCGTGGTTTTAGCGGCGTTCTACCACCATTGCGCGGGCTTTTCCACAAACCCCGCCGCGCTTTCCAGCGCATAGGCGGTGTTCAGCAGATCGCCCTCTTCCCACGGCCGCCCGATCAGTTGCAGGCCCAGCGGCAAACCCGCCCCGTTCAAGCCCGCAGGCACGCTGATCCCCGGCAACCCGGCCAGGTTCACCGTGACCGTGAACACATCGTTCAGGTACATCTGCACCGGGTCCGCATCGCTCATCTCGTCCAGGCCAAACGCCGCCGATGGCGTGGCCGGCGTCAGGATCGCATCGACGCCTGCCTCGAACGCCTGGTCGAAATCGCGCTTGATCAGCGTGCGCACCTTGCGGGCGCGGTTGTAATAGGCGTCATAGAACCCCGCCGACAACACGTAGGTGCCCACCATCACGCGGCGCTGCACCTCGGCGCCAAAGCCCTCGGCGCGGGTTTTCTCGTACATCTCGGTGATGCCCTCGCCCGCCTCCAGCGTGGCACGGTGGCCATAGCGCACCCCGTCATACCGCGCCAGGTTGCTGGACGCCTCCGCCGGCGCGATCACGTAATAGGCCGGCAGCGCGTATTTCGTGTGCGGTAGCGAAATATCGCGGATCTCGGCGCCGGCATCGCGCAGCATCTCGGTGCCGCGGCTCCACAAGGCCTCGATCTCCTCGGGCATGCCCTCCATCCGGTATTCGCGCGGGATGCCGATCACCTTGCCGCGAATGTCGCCGGTCAGCATCGCCTCGAAATCGGGCACCGGGATGTCGGCGCTGGTGCTGTCCATCGGGTCATGCCCGGCCATCGCGCCCAGCATGATCGCCGCGTCGCGCACACTCTTGGTCATCGGGCCGGCTTGGTCCAGCGAGCTGGCAAACGCCACGATCCCCCAGCGCGAGCAGCGTCCGTAGGTCGGCTTGATCCCCACGATGCCGGTAAACGCTGCCGGTTGCCGGATCGAGCCGCCGGTGTCGGTGCCCGTCGCCGCGATGCACAGATCGGCCGCCACCGCCGCCGCCGATCCGCCCGACGATCCGCCCGGCGTCAGCGCCCGGTCGTCCACCTTCCACGGGTTGACGGCATCGCCGTAGACGCTGGTCTCGTTCGAGCTACCCATAGCGAATTCGTCCATGTTCAGCTTGCCCAGCATCACGCCACCCGCCGCGCGCAGGTTGCGCGTCACGGTCGATTCGTATTGCGGGCGGAACCCCTCAAGGATGCGGCTCGCCGCCTGGCTCGGCACCCCCTCGGTGCAGAACAGATCCTTGATGCCCAGCGGAATACCGCACAGATCGGGCGCATCGCCCGCCTGGATGCGCGCGTCGGCCTCGGTCGCCTGCGCCCGCGCCAGATCCGAGGTGTCATGCACGAACGCATTGAGCGCTCCGGCCGCGCCGATCCGCTCAAGGCAGCTCTCGGTCAACTCCGCGCTGGTCAGTTCTCCGGCGCGCAGCGCATCGCGCGCCTGCGCCAGGGTCATCTTGCTCATGTCAGACATCATTCCACCACCTTCGGCACCGCGAAAAAGCCCTCTCGCGCGTCGGGCGCATTGGCCAGGACCTTGTCCTGCTGATGGCCGTCGGTCACCACGTCCTCGCGCCGCTTCAGGCGCATCGGCGTGACGCTGGTCATCGGCTCGACGCCCTCGACATCCACCTCGCCAAGCTGCTCGATGAAGCCAAGGATCGTGTTGAATTCAGCCGCCAGTTCCGGCAGCGCGTCATCACTCACGCGGATGCGCGCCAGTTTCGCCACGCGCGCGGCGGTCTCAAGATCGATGGACATGGCCAAGCTCCGTATTCCTGTCGCCCCCGCGTTTAGCGCCCCCGCCGCGCGCCTGCAAGCGTCTCGCCCGCGCGCGCCCTCTGGCCGTGGCCGGCAAGCGTGATAGGCTACCCCCGATCGACCTGTTCACAATCAAGTCCGTTCACAAGCAAGAAGGACCAAGGCAATGAAACTCACATGGCTCGGCCATTCCGGCTTCCGCATCGAGATCGGCAACCAGACCCTGCTGGTTGACCCCTGGGTCACCGGCAACCCCATGTTCCCCGAGGACCGGCGCGCCGAGGCGATCAAGGGCGCCACCCACGTCCTGGTCACCCACGGCCATTTCGACCACGTCAACGACGCCGCCCCCATCGCACAAGAGCTGGGCATTCCCGTCGTCACCATCTTCGACCTGGCCGGATGGCTGGAACAACAGCACGGCATCGAAACGGTGGGCTTTAACAAGGGCGGCACGGTGATGCTGGGCGACGTAGCGGTGACCATGGTCAACGCGGCGCATTCCTCCTCGCTGGCCGGCGCCGATGGCACGCCTGTCTACACCGGGCACGAATCGGGCTTCATGATCGCGGGCGAGGGGCGCACGATCTATGTCTCGGGCGACACGGACGTGATGGCCGATATGGAGGTGCTGGCCGACCTGCACCACCCCGATATCGGCATCCTGTGCGCAGGCGGCCACTTCACCATGGACATGAAACGCGCCGCCTACGCCGCCAAGCGGTTCTTCAACTTCAAAACCGTGATCCCCTGCCACTACAAGACCTTTCCCCTGTTGGAGCAATCGGCGGACGCGCTCATCGCGGCCCTGCCCGGCGTCGACGTGATCGAGCCCGAGGTGCTCACACCCATCACGATCTGACCTGGCCCCCAAGCGCGGCGGGGGGCGCTGCCCCCCATCGCCTGGCGGCGCTCCCCCCGGAGTATTTGGGGCAAGATGAAGCACAAGGGTCTCTCATGCCCTTCATCTTGCCCACAAATACTCCCGCCGGAGGCGGTCCCACGGGGGGTTACCGGCGCGCGGCGAAAAAGGTCTTGAGCAGCGCCTCGGCCTGCGCCGCGCCGATGCCGTCATAGATTTCGGGCACGTGGTGGCATTGCGGGTGGCTGAAGATGCGCGGGCCCTGCGCGATGCCGCCCGACTTGGGATCGGCCGCGCCGTAGTAAAGCCGCGCGATGCGCGCCGCCGATATCGCCTGCGCGCACATCGGGCACGGCTCCAGCGTGACATAGAGCGCGCAGCCGGTCAGCCGCTCGCTGCCCAGCGCGGCGCAGGCGGCGCGAATGGCCAGCATCTCGGCATGCGCGGTCGGGTCGCGCAGCTCCAGCGTGCGATTACCCGCGCGCGCCTTGATGTCCCCATCCGGCCCGGCGATCACCGCGCCCACCGGCACCTCGCCGCGCGCGGCGGCGGCGCGCGCCTCGTCAAGGGCGGCCTGCATGTGGCTGTTGAACTCCATGCCCCTGATTGCCCCGGTATCGGCGCTTTCGCAATGGCGGATTTTGCGCTAAGGCCTGTGCACAAACCGCCCACCGGCCATCCTACCGGCCTTTGCGGCGCCCCGGTGTCCCCGATAGCGCCGCATGGCTGCCCGCCCCCTGACCAAAAAGAGTGTTCCGACCGTGACCAATGACACCCCCAAGGGCGACCGCATCGCCAAGGTGATCGCCCGCGCCGGCCGCGCCTCGCGCCGCGAGGCCGAGCGCCTGATCGCCGAAGGCCGCGTCAGCGTCGGCGGCCGCGTCATCGACAGCCCCGCACTCAATGTCACGTCCGCCGATCGCATCGCGGTGGACGGCAAACCGCTGGCCGCACCCGAGCCGGCCCGCCTGTGGCTTTATCACAAGCCCACCGGCCTGGTGACGACCGAGCGCGACGAGAAGGGCCGCGCGACCATCTTCGACAAGCTGCCCCCGGACATGCCCCGCGTGATGAGCGTCGGCCGCCTTGATCTGAATTCCGAGGGGCTGCTGCTACTGACCAATGACGGCGCGATCAAGCGCCGGCTCGAATTGCCCTCGACGGGCTGGCTGCGCAAGTACCGCGTCCGCGTCAATGGCCGCGTCAGCGACGAGATGCTGGAGCCCCTGCGCCGCGGCATCACTGCCCAGGGCGAGACGTTCCAACCGATGAACGTCTCCCTCGACCGGCAACAGGGCGCCAACGCCTGGCTGACCGTCGGACTGCGCGAGGGGCGCAACCGCGAGGTGCGCCGCGCGATGGAAGAGGTCGGGCTTGGCGTCAATCGCCTGATTCGCATCTCTTATGGTCCGTTCCAGTTGGGGCAGCTCAAGCCCGGCCAGGTCGAAGAGGTGCGCCGCCGCGTGATGCGCGACCAACTGGGCCTTGATGCGGAAGCCGAGGGCCCCGCGCCGCGCCCCGGCGGGGCCAAGCGGCCATCCGGCCCCCGCGCCAGCCGCAAGCGCCGGTCCTAGACGCGCCCGCCCGCGCGCCCGCATTGCGGGCACTGGAATATTCGCCACGTCCTGCCTATACTTAGCCGATGTCACCACCCGCCCGGAGCGCCCGATGACACTTGTAGGTTGCCGCCGTCCCCCGATGATCACGCGATTGGTCCGCGCCGCGCGCGGCACCGCCCTTGGCACATCCCTCATCGCTACCGCCGCCTGCCTGCCCTTTGGCGAAATGGCCCCCTCGACCAAGCCGCAGGCGCGGCCCGACACCCTGCAAACCGGCCCGGCCGAGCCATCGGCGCGCAGTGCGCTGCTGTCGCGCTACTATGCCCGGATGGAGCGGCAGTTGCTGGCCAAGGGGTTGCTGCGCACCGATGGCGGCGGGCTGGACACGCCCTATACCGACACCATGCTGCTGCGCAATTTCGAGCGGATTGCGTTCTATGACGAATATCAGCGCGGCGCCGGGCTGATGCCCTCGGACGGGCGCCCCGGGGTGCTACGCCGCTGGGATGTGCCGGTGCGCCTTGGCGTGGAATTCGGCGCCTCGGTGGGACCCGAGATGCGCAAGGCCGACCGGGGCACGCTGGCGCGCTACGCCGAGCGCCTGAACGGGGTCACGGGCCATTCCATCCGCATGGTGGACCGCAACCCCAACTTCCTGGTGCTGGTCCTGGGCGAGGATGACCGCGCGGACGCCAAGGCGCGCGTGCGCCGCCTCGTGCCACAGATCGACCCCCGCGCGATGGAGCTGTTCGACAGGATGCCGCGCGCGGTGCATTGCTTTGTCTTTGCCTTCTCGGGCGAGGATAACGATTCCGCATACCGCCGCGCCGTCGCCGTTGTCCGGGCCGAGCATCCCGACCTGCTGCGCCGCTCCTGCTATCACGAGGAAATCGCGCAGGGGCTGGGTCTGCCCAATGACAGCGCCGAGGCGCGGCCGTCGATCTTCAACGATGATGACGAGTTTGCCCTGCTGACCGCGCATGACGAGAAGCTGTTGCAAATGCTGTATGATCCGCGCCTGAAGCCCGGCATGGCGCTCCGGCAGGCCCGCCCGACCCTGCGCCGCATCGCCGCCGGGCTGGTGGGCGGATCGGGCTGACCCGGCTGCCCCGGCGACACTCCGCCCGGGGTCTTCCCCTCCTGCGGCGGGCCGGCTATGCCAATGGCTGATCACCGGGGAAACGCACGGGGAAACGCCATGACCGACAGCTTCCAGACCCTCTCGGATCTTCTGCACACGCGCCATAGCTGCCGAGGGTTTCGCCCCGATCCTGTGCCGCGCGACGTGGCCGAACGTATCATCGCCGCCGCCGGGCGCGTGCCGTCGTGGTGCAACGCGCAGCCGTGGCAGGTGATCGTCACCACCCCGCCGCAAACCGTAGCCCTGAGCGATGCGCTTTTGCATGCCGTGCAAACCGACGCCCCCGCGCCCGACCTGGACTGGCCCAAGCGTTATACAGGCGTCTACCAGGACCGTCGCCGCACCTGCGGCTTTCAGCTCTACGAGGCGGTCGGCATCGACCGCGGCGATCGTGACGCGCGCCACGCGCAGATGCTTGAGAATTACCGCTTCTTCGGTGCTCCGCACGTGGCCATCGTCACCTCCGATGCCGATCTGGGGCCCTACGGCGCGATGGATACCGGTGGCTTTGTCGCGGCCTTTACCCTTGCCGCGCAGGCCCTTGGCGTGGCCAGCATCCCGCAGGCGGCCATCGCCGCCTACGCGCCGACCCTGCGCCGGGTGCTGGATATCCCCGATGACCGCCTGATCCTGTGCGCGATCTCGTTCGGCTATGCCGATCCCGATCACCCGGCCAACACCTTCCGGACCGAGCGCGCGCCGCTGGACCAGGTGATCGACTGGCGCACCTGATCCGCGCGGGCCGCGCGCGCGGCGGGGCCTCAGCCCTTGGTGATCTTCACCTTGCTCGATGGTGCCTCATCAGGCCCGCGCTTGGGCACCGACAGGGTCAGGATACCGTCCTTCAGTTTTGCCGCCACCTTGTCGCCGTCTGCGTCCTGCGGCAGGCGAAAGGCGCGGCTGAAGGCGCCGTATTGTCGCTCGCTGAAGTACCAGGTATCGCCCTTGTCCTCGCGCGTGGCTGATTTCTCGCCCTTGACGGTGATCACGCCATCGCTGACCGACACGTCGATATCGCCCTCCTCGACGCCCGGTAGCTCCATCGTGATGGTATAGGCGTCATCACCCACGCTGGCGTCCGACGCCGGCGCCAGCCAATCGGCCACCCGTGAGCCGACCGCCTTGAACGGCTCGTAAAGCGATGGCCACAACCCTGCGGTATGAGATTTCTCTACCATTTCATCCTCCTTTTTCGTGTTGCATTTCAAACACTTCTGGAACGATGACACAAAAATATATGTTCGTCGTTGATCCGCGTCAATTTCCGCTTGCGCCCGCGCGGCCGCCGGCGGCATGCTGCCGCTCGCATCCTGTCCTAACCCGAAAGGCCCCGATATGCGCGCCCTCGTTCAACGCGTCACCCATGCCTCGGTCAGCGTCGAAGGCGCTTGCGTCGGGCGCACCGGCCCCGGCCTTTTGCTGCTGGTCTGCGCCATGCAGGGCGATACCGAGGAAAACGCCGCGAAACTGGCGTCCAAGGTCGCCCGCCTGCGCATCTTTCGCGACGAGGCGGGGAAAACCAACCGCTCGGCCCTTGATGCGGGGGCCTCCGCGCTGGTGATCAGCCAGTTCACCCTTGCCGCAGACACCTCGCGCGGCAACCGCCCCGGCTTTTCCGCCGCCGCCGCCCCGGACGTAGCCGAGGCGCTGTACCTGAGCGTGGCCAAGCACCTCGAAACCCTCGGCATTCCCACCCAAACCGGCCAGTTCGGCGCCGAAATGCAGGTGGAGCTGACCAATGACGGCCCGATGACCATCTGGCTGGAGGTGTGATCAGGCCGGCGCGGCTCCTCAACCATTCGCTCACTAACCGCCCGAATAGCGCCGACAGGCGCCGGGCGAGCGGTCATGCCAGAGGCATGCTTTCAGCATGACCCGTCCCGGCGGGCTGGCGCTTTGGAGGGGTGGCACTACCGTTGATAGGACGGAGGTATGCGGCGGGATAAAGCGCGCCGCCAAACCGTTGCAGCGCCATCCCACGGGCTGGCGCGCGCCCGGCTTGCACCACTCCCGCCACCAACCACAAAGACACGAAAACCAATTACACCTTACATTTCAACAACTTACAATTTTATTCCCATAGTGAAACATCGCTGTCGCCTGCCCCGCGCACCCTGCTATAATGCCCCCATGCCCGCCCTTTGCCGCGATTGCCTGACCACCTTTGACGCCGGCGCCCGCTGCCCCGCCTGCGCCAGTCGCCGCGTGGCCGCCCACCCCGAGCTGTTCTCGCTCTCTATCGCCCACATGGATTGCGACGCCTTCTATGCCAGCGTCGAAAAACGCGACAATCCCGATCTCGCCGACAAGCCGGTCATCATCGGCGGCGGTGCCCGCGGCGTCGTCTCGACGGCCTGCTATATCGCCCGCATCAGGGGCATCCATTCGGCCATGCCTATGTTCCAGGCCCGCCGCCTGTGCCCCGAGGCGGTCGTGATCCCCCCCAGGATGGAGCATTACGCCGCCATCAGCCGCGAAATCCGCGCCATGATGCAAGAGATGACCCCCGCGGTCGAGCCGCTCTCGCTTGACGAGGCCTTCATGGACCTCGGCGGCACCGCCCGCCTCCACGGCGCGCCCCCCGCCGTCATGCTGGCCCGCCTGATCCGGCGGATGCGGGACGAACTGGGCATCGCCGGCTCGATTGGGCTGAGCCACAACAAGTTCCTGGCCAAGATCGCCTCGGACCTCGACAAGCCGCACGGCTTTTCCGTGATAGGGCAGGCCGATACCGACGCCTTCCTGCGCGACAAACCCGTTAGCCTGATCTGGGGCGTCGGCGCCACCTCGCGCGCCGCGCTTGAAAGGGCGGGCATCCACACCTTCGCCGATCTGCTGCGGTGGGACCGCTCCGATCTACACGCCCGTTTCGGCAGCATGGGAGAACGGCTCTGGACCCTCGCCCGCGGTCAGGACACTCGCCGCGTTTCGGCCAATCACCCGGTGAAATCCATCTCGAACGAGACCACGTTTGCCACCGATACTGCCGATCCCGACGTGCTTGACGGGCACCTGTGGCGGCTGGCCGAAAAGGTGTCGGACCGCGCCAAGGCGCGTGACCTAGCCGGGCGGGTTGTCACGCTCAAGCTCAAGACAGCCGATCATCGCCTGCTCACCCGCCGCCACAGCCTGCGCGACGCGACCCATTTCGCCGATACCATCTACCGCGCTGCGCGCGATCTGTATGATCGCGGCGGTGCCTCCGCCGGCCCCTTTCGCCTGCTGGGTGTCGGCCTTTCGGATCTGTGCCCCGCCGCGCAGGCCGACCGCTCGGGCGATTTGCTGGATCCGGCCGCCACCGCCCGCCACGCCACTGAGCGCACCACCGACGCGATCCGCCGCCGCTTTGGGGCCCAGGCGATCCGCAAGGGCCGCTCCCTGCGCTAGGCCGCCCCTACTCCGCCGCCAGCGCCCCATCCCCCGCCGCACCGATCAGGGCGATGTCCGCCACGACGCCGCTCATCACCTGAACGAAGGCGTCGAAATCGCCGTTGGGCCGCACCCGGCGCTCGTCCATGTAGAGGCTGCGATCGATCTCGATCTGGATGACGTGCTGATTACGCAGGGGCCGGCCGTAATGCTGCACCGTGTAAGCGCCCGCGAAGGGGGCGTTGCGCGCGGTCACCAGGCCGGCACGGGCAAACGCCGCCTCGACCCGCTCGACCACCGCGGCGCCAGCCGCCGCGCCGAACCTGTCGCCCAGCACCACGTCGGGCCGCTTTGCCCCATGCCGCGCCACGCCGTCCACCGCCTCGTGCGGCATCGAGTGGCAGTCGATCAGGATCGCCTGGCCGAACCGCTCATGCGCCTCCTTCAATAGCGCGCCAAGCTGCGCATGGTAGGGGCGCCAACAGGTCGCGATACGCTGATGCGCCTCGCTCAGCGGGATTTTCCCACGATAAAGCGCGCGCCCCCCCGCCACGACCCGCGGGATCACCCCCAGCCCCGAGGCGATGCGCGGATTATGGGCCACCGCCCGCGCCCCTTCGACGATGGCCGGGTCAAGCTCTTCCGCGCTGCGGTTCAGATCCACGTAGGCGCGCGGCACATCCGCCAGCAACAAGGGCGCGCCGTGACGCGGCGCCGCCGCGATCAGCCGGTCAACATAGGCGTCCTCGGACGACCGGATATCCGTCCCCCCGACAACCGCCCGGGCAAGGAAGTCCTCGGGATACTTGCGCCCGCTATGCGGCGAGGCAAAGATCACGCAGGTGTTGCGCTCGGCGGGCTGAACGATATGAAAGGGTCGGCTTGGCATCGGTCCTCCTGACATACCAAGTTATAGCGCGATAAATTGCCTTGCCAAAAGCCCTTGATCCCCCTGCCGACTCCTTTTATAGACACGCGAACCGGCGCGGAATATCCGCGCCCCTCTTATTCGGAGGGGTCGAATTTCCGTCGGGATCATGGGCGATTAGCTCAGCGGTAGAGCACTTCGTTGACATCGAAGGGGTCACTGGTTCAATCCCAGTATCGCCCACCATGATTTCACTGCCCCGCCAACGGGGCGCCCGCAAACCCAGGCGCAAGGCCCGCGCCGCGACAGACAGGAGACGACCATGAAGGTCAAAAACTCGCTCCGCTCGCTCAAGAACCGGCACCGCGACTGCCGTGTCGTGCGCCGCAAAGGCCGCGTCTACGTGATCAACAAGACCCAGCGCCGCTTCAAGGCACGCCAGGGCTGATTACCGCGTTGCAGTCTTTCAAAGGTCGCTGCCATTGGCATGCGGCCTTTTTGGTGTTGTTGGCGTCCTCAGTCTAGCATTGAAAGAGGCCGCCCTCCCCCGCGCGGCATCAAGTATCCGTCCGTGTCAATCGGGTTTTGGGTGCCATGTCCTGTCCTCGCGGATGAGTGTGTTGGCGAGTTGAACGAGTTTTCGCATGAGTGCGGTGAGCGCGACCTTGTGAGGTTTTCCGGCTTCACGCAGGTGTCTGCGCCCGCCCTCTATCCTCGCCTTGCCGCGCCAGGTGCCGGATTGCCGGGTCATCAGGGCGGTCCGGTCGCGCACCAGGCCCGAGCGGGCGACATGCCGCTGCGTATCCGTTCAGGCCTCATGCGAAGACGGCGGTCGATCTCACTTGATTACGGTCCTGACAGACCGGGCGCGAAACGATCCTCCGGCGTGACCGGCACGGCGATTTGGCTGACACCTGCGCATCGCTTTGAGGTTCTTCGGATTTGGCTGTCATAAAGTGCCCGCACCAACGTAGGATCGCCGCACCGTGGCCCGACGATGCGCGGCTTCTCGGCCGGGCGGGGCGTGCCCCCACGAAAAAGGGCCGGTCGCTATGTGCGCCGGCCCTGATACATGTCTGTCGGTGGTTCCGCTATTCCTGCTGGCCCATGAACATCAGCAGGAACTGGAACATGTTGAGGAAGTCCAGGTACAGGCTGAGCGCGCCGTGGATGGCGGATTTGTCCAGCCATTCCTGATCGCCATGGGCGGCATGTTGCAAGTACATGTTCTTGATGTGCTGCGTGTCATAGGCCGTGAGGCCCGCAAAGATCAGCACGCCAAGCGCCGAGATCGCGAACATGATCGCGGGCGATCCGAGGAAGATGTTGATGATCATCGCCACCAGCAGGCCGATCACGCCCATGATCAGGAACGAACCCCAGCCCGAGATGTCCTTTTTCGTGGTGTACCCCCACAGAGACAGGCCCGCGAACGCGATGGCCGTCACCAGGAAGGTCTGCACGATCGAAAAGGACGTGTAGAAGATGAAGATCGAGCTGAGCGACACACCGATCAGCGTGGCAAAGACAAAGAAGAACAGCTGCGCCGCCTGCGCCGAAGCGCGTTGCATCACGGCGCCAAAGCCAAAGACCATCAGCAGCGGTGCGAACATGATCACCCATTTCAGCGGCGTCGTGTAGATCAGCGCGCCGAAATTGGTCAGCATCTTGCCATTGCCGATCTCACCCACTGCCATGGCCGGATCGGTCGTGGTGGCAATGCCCGAAATCGCCCATGCCGCCAGCGCGGTAATGAGCATGCCCACGGACATGGTGCCGTAGACCTTGTTCATGTGGGCGCGAAGCCCCTCGTCAATCTGGGCGGCGCTTCTGCCGGCCGCCGTCCGGATCGTGTTGAAATCAGCCATTCATGCCTCCGATGGTGAACCTTTGATGCCCGTCAGGACTCTCAGGATGAATATCGTGCACGGTGTGCATGTTTTCAAGGCTTTCCGGTGGCGTGCCCGCAGTTTTCAGGTTTAGCGCAGCCAGTGCTGCGGCACGTCCCAGATCGGGCGGTTTGCCTCGGACAGGGCCGTGTCGCGGGTCAGGCCGATATCGCGCAGGGCATGTTCGTCCAGCCGGGCCAGTGCGCGGCGCTGGACGCGCACGGCCAGCATGCCGCGCAGGCGGCTCAGGACGCCGGGGCGGCGGGGGGCGGTGCAGGCGGTGTCGCGGCGGGTAGAGGTCAGGGTCGTCATGGCGGATACCTTCGCAAATGTGATCGGTAATCGGGGTTGCATCATCTATGGTGATGTATATGGGGTTGCGCCGCATTTTAAAATTAATATTTATTAGCTAACGCATAAAAAACGGTGATGAATATGAGAAACCTTGACGTCACGACCCTTCGCTCGTTCATCGCGGTGGCCGACACCGGTGGCGTAACCCGTGCCGCAGGGCAGCTCAACCTGACGCAATCGGCGGTGTCTATGCAGGTCAAGCGGCTTGAGGACATGCTGGGTCAGACCCTGCTGGAGCGGGCCAATCGCAGCGTCTCGCTGACCGCCTCGGGGCAGCAGCTTCTGGGCTATGCGCGGCGGATCGTCGAGGTGAACGACGACGCGATCTCGCGCCTGACGGACCAGGTGTTCGAGGGCGAGATTGTGCTGGGCGTGCCGCATGACGTGGTCTACCCGGTGATTCCCAAGGTGTTGCAGCGGTTCCATGCGCAATACCCGCGCATGCGGGTCAATCTGCAGTCGTCCTATACCACCGGTCTGAAGCGGCAATACGCGCATGGCGAGATCAACGTGATCCTGACCACCGAAGGCGGCGTCGATGCCGGCGGCGAGACGCTGGACGAGGTGCCCCTGCGCTGGATCGGGGCGCCGGGTGGCAGCGCGTGGAAACGGCGGCCGCTGCGCCTTGCCTATTGCCGCTATTGCAAGTTTCGCGACGGCGATATCGGGCGGCTGGACGACGAGGGGATCGAATGGGAAATGGCGGTGGATTCGGACTCTGACCGTACCGTTGAGGCCACGGTCAGCGCCGATCTGGCGATCACCTCGATGCTGGAGGGGCACGCGCCGCCGCACCTGGAATGCATCAACTCGGGCGGCGAGCTGCCGGATCTGGGCATGCAGAAGATCAACCTTTACGGTGGCCAGGCGCGCGACGAGATCCAGCGAGACCTGTGCGCCATGATCCGTGAGGGGTTCGCGGCCCGCTGAGCGCGGCCCGGCCCTTCATCTTGCCCAAAATACTCCCGCCGGAGGCGTCCGGCCGTCCCGCCCGGCGCGGCGTCAGGGGGTGATCACCACCTTGCCGGTGGCGCGCCTCTCGCGCAGCAGGGCCAGCCCCTCTTCGGTGCGCTCCAGCGGCAAGATGTGGCTGACATGGGGTTTGATGCGGCCCTGCTGGTACCAGCCAAGCAAGGTGCGCAGGCTGTCGGTCAGGACCTCGGGTCGGAATTTCAGGTACCCGCCCCAGTAGAGGCCCAGCACGCTGAGGTTCTTGACCAGCAGGTGATTGGCGGGGATTTGCGGCACCTCGCCGCTGGCAAATCCGATCGGCAGCAGGCGCGCTTCGGGGTTGCAGGCGCGAAACGCGGCCTGCCATTGCTCGCCGCCGACCGGATCATAGACCACGTCGGCACCGCCGAGTGCGCGCACCTCGGCGCGGATGTCCTGGCGCGCGGCGTCGATCAGGTGGTCGGCGCCTGCCTCCGCCGCGACGGCAAGCTTGTCCTCGCCGCGCGCGCAGGCGATCACGGTTGCGCCCATCAGCTTGCCGATTTCCACCGCGGTCAGGCCCACGCCGCCCGCCGCGCCCAGCACCAGAAGCGTCTCGCCCGGCAGCATCCGCGCTCGATGATCCAGCGCGACATGGCTGGTGCCATAGGCGATCTGGAATGCGGCGGCGTCGGTGGCGGGCATGTCATCGGGCAGGGGCACGGCGCGGGCCGCATCGAAACAGCCCCATTCGGCCAGCCCGCCCTGGCCGCCGAACACCGCGACGCGGGTGCCCGGCGCGGGGCCCTCCACGCCGGGCCCGAGGGTATCGACGGTGCCGGCCACCTCCATCCCCAGGGTATAGGGCGGCTCGGGCGTGTCCTGGTACTGCCGCTTGAGCATCAGCAGGTCGGCGAAGTTCAGGCCGCACGCCTCGATCCGCAGACACAGCTGGCCGGGGCCGGGCGCGGGGCGGTCGATCTGGCGCAGCGCGCCGGTGGCGGAGCTGTCGGGGATATGGAAGGCGCGCATGGCGGCCCTTTCGGGTTGGTTGCACCGGGGGGTAGATAGGCGCGCGGCCGTGCGGGTGTCAAATATCGTGCGCCGGGGCCGCGTGAGCGGCGCAAAAGTATAGGGTGCCGCGTATGCGGTGCATTTTCCGGCGCAATTGGCTAAAACGCTTGGTCATAAGCAAATGTAAGCGTTTGAGGCAGAGAATTTGGTGGCAAGGGCCCGGCCGCGTGTCCGGGGGCGCGCAAGGGCCGCGACGCATGATTGATGTTACGAGGAGAATCGATGTGCCACATCCAGTGGATCGCCACGTTGGGCAACGCATTCGGCAAAGGCGCTGGGCACTCGGCGTCACGCAGGGCCAGTTGGCCGAGCAGGTCGGGATCAAGTTCCAGCAAATCCAGAAATACGAGACCGGCGCAAACCGCGTGAGCGCCTCGCGCCTTTGGGACATTGCAAGGACGCTGGGCGTGACCGTCAGCTACTTCTTCGAGGGTATGGACGTGGAAGGCGCGGACGCGCCCGCGGATGAAAAATGCGCGGCGCCGAACAAGGAGGCGGAGGATCTGGTGCGCTCGTACTACGCGATCCCGGCCAGCCAGCGGCGGCGCTTGTTCGATCTGGCGCGGGTCCTGTCCAGCGCCGCTTGAGCATGGCGCGCGCCCGGGGTAGGCAGGCCCCCGGGTGCGACAAGGGGCAGGGCCATGACACGAGCGGATGCAGCAGAGCTAAGGCAGGTGGCCGAGCAGGTGGCGGATGCCGCGCGGGCGGCGGTGCTGCCGTGGTTCCGCGCGCAGGAGTTGACGGCGGACAACAAGCTATCGGCCGGGTTCGACCCGGTGACCGAGGCCGACCGCGCCGGCGAACGCGCGATGCGCGAGGCGCTGGCCCGGTTGCGCCCCGATGACGCGGTGATCGGCGAAGAGTTCGGCGCCACGGCGGGGCAAAGCGGCCTGACCTGGGTGCTGGACCCGATCGACGGCACGCGCGGGTTCCTGTCGGGCACGCCGACATGGGGCGTTTTGATTGCCGTGGGGGACGCGGGCGGCCCGGTCTACGGCGTGATCGATCAACCCTATATCGGCGAGCGGTTTCGCGGCGGTTTGGGCGTGGCGGCGATGGACGGACCGCAGGGCACGCGGGCGCTGTCGGTGCGCGGGGATCGGCCGCTGGACCAGGCGATAGTGTTCACCACCTTTCCCGAGCTGGGCACCGAGGCCGAAGGCGAGGCTTTTGCCAAGGTGGCGGCGCGGGCGCGGCTGACGCGCTATGGCATGGATTGCTACGCCTACGCGCTGCTGGCGGCGGGGCAGATCGACCTGGTGATCGAGGCGGGCCTGTCGGACTACGACATACAGGCGCCGATGGCGGTGATCGAGGCCGCGGGCGGCATCGTGACCGATTGGCAGGGTGGCCCGGCGCAGCATGGCGGCCGGGTGATCGCCGCAGCGGGGCGCATGCAGCACGATGCGGCGCTGGAGGTGTTGGCGAAAGTGCCTGCCTGAGCCGCCTGCGCCCGCCTGCGTGCGTTGCATCTTGATCGCGCGGCGCGTTGCGGGGCATGATGTGCGGATACGCCGCGTGGCTCTTGGCCCTTTTCCGCCGCGCGGGTGGGCGTAAACCGGACGAGGGGGCGTTTGCAGCCAAAGGGGCGTGCGATGCCTGAGACACTGATCCGAAATGCCGATCTGATCCTCACAATGGACGACGCGCGACAAGAGCTGCGTGGCGCGGATATCGTGACCGGCGGCGGCGTGATCAAGGCCGTCGGCGCGAACCTAGGCGCCGAGGGGCGTGCGGTGATCGACGCGCGCGGTTGCGTGGTGACTCCGGGGTTGGTGAACACGCACCATCACTTGTTCCAGACCCTGACCCGGGCGGTGCCGGGGGCGCAGGACGCGCTTCTGTTCGGGTGGTTGCAGGCGCTTTACCCGGTGTGGGCGCGGTTTGGCCCCGAGGAAATGCGTGTGTCCGCGCAGGTGGGGCTGGCGGAACTGGCGCTATCGGGCTGCAGCCTGAGTTCCGATCATCTGTACCTGTTCCCCAACGGCGCGCGTCTGGACGACACGATCGAGGCGGCGGCGGAGATCGGCATGCGATTTCATCCCACGCGCGGCGCGATGAGCATCGGCCAAAGCGCGGGCGGGTTGCCGCCCGATGCGCTGATCGAGGACGAGGCCGCGATCCTTGAGGATTGCATTCGGGTGATCGACCGCTACCACGATGCGCGCGAGGGCGCGATGTGCCGGGTGGGCGTGGCACCTTGCTCGCCCTTCTCGGTCAGCCGTGAATTGATGCGCGACGCGGCCCTGCTGGCGCGGGACAAGGGGGTGATGCTGCACACGCACCTGGCCGAGAACGACGAGGACGTGGCCTATTCCCTGGCGACATTCGGGTGCCGGCCGGGGCAGTATGCGCAAGACCTGGGATGGACCGGGCCGGATGTGTGGCATGCCCATTGCGTGAAGCTGGACGCGCCCGAGATCGCGCTGTTCGCGCAGACCGGCACCGGCGTCGCGCATTGCCCCTGTTCCAACTGCCGGCTTGGCAGCGGTATCGCGCCGGTGCAGGCGATGCGGCGCGCCGGTGTGAAGGTGGGCCTTGGCGTGGACGGATCGGCCAGCAACGATGCCGGCAACGTCGCCGCCGAGGCGCGGCAGGCGATGCTGTTGCAGCGGGTCGCGCAGGGGGCGAATGCGATGAGCGCGCGCGCGGCGCTGGAGATCGCGACGCGCGGCGGCGCCGATGTTCTGGGCCGGCCCGATTGCGGGCGGATCGCGCCGGGCAAGCGCGCCGATATCGCCATCTGGGACATGCGCGGCGTGGAAAGCGCCGGAAGCTGGGACATCGGCGCGCTGTTGCTGGCGGGGCCGGTGCGGGTGCGCGATCTGCTGATCGAGGGGCGGCAAGTGGTGCGCGATGGGCAGATGACGACGCTGGACATGGACGCGGTATTGCGCCGCCAGCGGGCGTTGGCGGCGGCGCTGGCCAGTGGACCCTGAGCGGGCGGGCGGTTGGCTACATCTCGCGGCGCAGCCACTCCATCACCGCGGGGCGCACGGATTGCTCACCGCTTTGCATGGCGGTTTCGATCACGTCGCCGAGCGCCACCAGATCGACGCGGCGCAGCATATGCTTGACCGGCCCGATCGAGGCGGGGCGCATCGACAGGGTGCGCACGCCGATGGCGGCAAGGCACACGGCCTCGACGGGGCGGCCGGCATCCTCGCCGCAGAACGACAGGTCGGTGCCGGTGTCGATGCAGCGTTGCACGATATTCTTGAGGAATGTCAGGAAGCTGACGTTCAGGGTGTCATAGCGTTTGCGCACGCGCTCGTTCTCGCGGTCGGCGGCGAAGAAGAACTGCTTGAGGTCATTGCCGCCGATCGAAAGGAAATCCACCTCGCGAAAGAACTTGTCGGGGGCGAAGGCCAGCGAGGGCGTTTCCAGCATCGCGCCGATTTCCAGGTTTTCGGGCAGGGTATGGCCAAGGATGCGCTCGCGCGCGATGGCCTTGTCCATCTCGGCCTTGGCGGCCTTGAACTCCTCGTACTGGGCGACGAAGGGGAACATGATGGTCAGCGGCCGGCCATTGGCAGCGCGCAACAACGCCTGCAACTGCATGCGCATGACGCCGGGCTTGTCGAGGCCGACGCGGATCGCCCGCCAGCCAAGCGCGGGGTTCGGCTCGTCATGCGGCTTCATGTAGGGCAGCACCTTGTCCGAGCCGATATCGAGCGTGCGAAACACCACCCGCTTGCCATGAGCGGCATCCAGAACGCGGGAATATAGCGCGCTGAGTTCCGAGCGTTTGGGCATCTGGTTGCGCACCAGGAACTGTAGCTCGGTGCGGAACAGGCCGACGCCCTCGGCGCCGGAGCTGTCGAGGCTGGGCAGGTCGGCCATAAGCCCGGCGTTCATGTGCAGGTGGATGCGGGTGCCGCACAGGGCTTCGGCCGGTTTGTCGCGTATCGAGGCGTAGCGTTCCTGCGCCTGCGCCTGCATGGCGATCTTGTCTCGGAAGGCGGCGGCGACGGTTTCATCGGGGCGCAGGTGCACGACGCCATGATCGCCATCAACCATGATGTGATCGCCGTTCAGGGCCTCGGTCGTGATGTTGCGGGCATGGATCACCAGCGGGATCGCCAGCGCCCGCGCGACGATGGCGGCGTGGCTGCCGACGGACCCTTCCTCAAGCACGATGCCCTTGAGCGAGCGGCCGTAATCAAGCAACTCGCCGGGGCCGATATTGCGCGCGATCAGGATCGGGTCGGCGGGCATTTCGGCGCCGGTATGGTTGCCCTGGCCGGTGAGGATACGCAGCAGCCGGTTGCTGAGGTCATCGAGATCGTGAAGGCGGTCGCGCAAGTAAGGGTCGGTGACCTGTGCCATGCGGGCGCGGGCGGTGGACTGTTCCTTTTCGGCGGCAGCTTCAGCGGACAGGCCGCGGCCTATATCCTCTTCCATCCGGCGCAGCCAGCCTTTGGAATTGGCGAACATGCGGTACGCCTCGAGAACCTGAAGCTGTTCCTTGTCGCCGGTCTGTGCGCCTTGCAGCATCTGGTCGACGCTGACGCGCAGGGTATCTACGGCCTCGGTCAGGCGCTCAAGCTCCTTGGCGGGGTCTTCGGCGATGGGGTTAGTGACCACGACGCGCGGCTCGTGCAGCCAGACATGGCCCTGCGCGGCGCCTTCCTGTCCTACGCTGCCGCGCACCAGAACCGCCTGCTGATGACGCGCCGACAGCGCCGCGCCTTCGCCCACGAAGGCGCCCAGTTCGGCCATCTCAGCCAGGACCATGGCGACCACTTCCAGCGCATAGACCTCGTCTGCGGAAAACTCGCGCGCCTGTTTCGACTGCACCACCAGCACGCCCAGCTTTTCGCCAAGGCGCTGGATCGGGACGCCGAGGAAGGAGGAATAGCGTTCCTCGCCGGTTTCGGGCATGTAGCGAAACCCCGGCGCCGAGGGCGCGTCGGCGGTGTTGACCGGCTGGCCGCTGCGCGCGACGCGGCCGACAAGCCCCTCGCCCAAACGCATGCGGGTTTCGTGTACCGCCTCGGGCTGCAGGCCCTCGGTGGCGCACAGCTCCAGCGTTTCCTCGTCGCGAAACAGGTAGATCGAGCAGACCTCGGTGCCCATGGAATCGGCTGTGATGTTGGTGATGTCATTCAGACGCGCCTGCCCGGCGTTGTCCTCGGCCATGGCCGCGCGCAGGCGGCGCAGCAGTTTGCGACTTTCCGATTCCGTTTGTTCGGGCATTGGCCTGCCTTCATTTCCCACGCCCGGCCAACCGCCGGGGGCCCAGTTTACAGGGTGTCGCCGGGATCAGGCCAGTTTTTCCAATTCAAACGCATCATGCAGTGCCTGAACCGCGAGTTCCATGTATTTCCGGTCGATCAGCACGGAAATTTTTATCTCGGAGGTTGCAATGACCTTGATGTTGATCCCCTCATCCGAGAGCGTCTTGAACATCTTGGCGGCCACGCCCGATTGCGAGCGCATGCCGATTCCCACCGCAGAAACCTTGGCGACATCGCTGTCGGTGATCAGGTCGTGATAGTTGATGGCGCCGCTTTGCTTGGCCCCTTCAAGGGCCTTTTCGGCGCGCTGCACCTGGTTGGTGGGGCACGAAAAGGTCATGTCGGTGCGCCCCTCCTCGGAAATGTTCTGAATGATCATGTCCACGTTGACGCCCGCCTCGGACAGCGGCCCGAAGATGGCGGCGGCAATGCCGGGGCGGTCGGCCACCGACACGAGGGTCATTTTCGATTCTTCGCGGCTGTAGGCGATCCCAGAGACGACACGCGATTCCATGTTTTCCTCCTCGTCGCAAACCAGCGTTCCTGCGCTGTCGGACTGTTCATTGAGACTGCTGAGTACGCGCAGTTTGACGTTGTAGCGCATCGCCAGCTCGACCGAGCGGGTTTGCAGCACCTTGGCCCCGAGCGAGGCCAATTCAAGCATTTCCTCGAACGCGATCTTGTCGAGCTTGCGCGCCTTGGCGCTGATCCGTGGGTCGGTGGTATAGACGCCGTCAACGTCGGTGTAGATATCGCACCGCTCGGCGTCGAACGCGGCGGCAAAGGCCACGGCGGTGGTGTCCGATCCGCCCCGCCCCAGGGTTGTGATGCGCCCCTCGGGCGAGATGCCCTGGAACCCGGCGACGACGGCCACGCGCATGCCCTCGGCGAACTTGGTGCGGATGTTGTCGGGTGGGATGTCCTCGATCCGGGCGGCGGAGTGGGCGCTGTTGGTCTTGAGCGGCACCTGCCAGCCCTGCCAGCTACGCGCGGGGACATCCATTTCCTGAAGCGTCAGCGCCATCAGGCCGGCGGTGATGTTCTCGCCCGACGAGACCACGGCATCGTATTCGCGCGCGTCGAAGAGCGGCGAGATTTCGTCGACCCAACCGACCAGCTCGTTGGTCTTGCCGGACATGGCCGAGACGATGACGATCACGTCGTAGCCCTTGGCGACCTCGACGCCGACGCGTTTGGCGGCGCGCTTGATCCGGTCGAGGTTGGCGACCGAGGTGCCGCCGAATTTCATCACGAGAACGGGCATGGACCCCCCATTGTCAGGTAGCGCGGGGTTTAGGCCCTGCGGGGGCAAAGGGCAAGACGGATTGCGACGCATCACCGCGGCCCGGCGGCAACGGGCGGAGGGCAGTCCGCGTTAAAACGGGTGCTCCTGCCCGTCCCATGTCAGGAACTGGCCGGTGGTGTCCATCGACAGCGCATCGAAACGGCGCACCAGGCCATCGGCGGATTGATCCGTGTCGATTGCGGCGCTGTCGCCGCCCATGTCGGTGCGCACCCATCCGGGGTGGTAGATGCCCACGGCGATACCAAGCTGTGACAAATCAGCGGCCAGGTTGCGGCCAAGGTTGATCGCGGCGGCCTTGGACGCGCGGTAGATGTAGCTGCCGCCGGGGGCGCGGGTGCTGCTGCCCATTTGCGAGGCGATGATCGCCACCTTGGGGGCGGCGGCCATTTGAAGGTTGGGCAAAAGCGCCTGCACGGTCAGGAATACGCCGGTCACGTTGGTGGCGAAGGTGTCCGCCCACATCTGCGCGGGGTACCCATCGGCGAGGTTTTCGTACTTGTCGGGGTAGGTGCCAGCGTTGCAGATCAGCAGATCAACCGCTTGCCCATCAAGCGCATGCGCCATCGCGCGGTGCGCGGCCGGGTCGGTCACGTCAAGCGGCAGAAACTCGGCCCCTTGCCGAGCGGTTGCGGTGACTTTCCATCCGGCGGTGCGGTAGCGCGCATCGAGCGCGGCGCCGATACCGCGGTTGGCGCCGGTGATGACGGCATGCATATATTGGTCCCTTCAGTTGGATTTGTCACGCGGGCGGAATGGCAGGGGCAGCACCGGCACGCCGTCCTCAAGCAGCTTGCGCGCCTCGTCCGGCTTGGCCTCGCCGTGAATGGCGCGGGTTGGGGCGGTGCCCTCGTGCATTGCGCGGGCCTGCGTCGTGAAATCGCGCCCGACATAGTCCGAGTTTGCCTCGATCTTGCGGCGCAGCTCGGCCATGGCCTGCTCAGCGGGGGTGGCGGGGGCGCTGAGCGCGCCGTGCTCTTTGGGCGGCTCCGGTTCCTCGGTGCCTTCTGAGGCGCGCCCGGAATTCAGGTGCGGCGCCATCAGTGCCTTTTCGACATTGGCCGAGCCGCAAACCGCACAGGTGACCATGCCCGACGCCTTGAGCTTGTCGAAGGCGCTGGCGGATTGGAACCAGCTATCGAAGCGGTGGTCGTTGTCGCATTTGAGGGAAAACTGGATCATGGGCCGATTTTTTCGTTACCTGCGGGTAATCTATGCACAAATGCGCGGCGATCAAGTCTTGCGCGATCGCAGGGCGGAGGGATCGAAGTTGCGGATGATATGCGCGAGCTCCGGCTCGGTAATGCGGGCGGCGGCCTTTTTGCGAGTGAACCACTTGCGGCGGCGCTGATGGGATTCGGGGTAGTCGTTCGCCAGCGACTTGACCTTCACGGGGTAGACCATTGCGATGCAAGGCAAGGTTTCGTCCTGTCCTATCACCTTGGGGTAGGAGAATAACCCGATGCAGCGCTCGATCGGTCGGCCCTTGACGCCGGCCTCTTCCCAGGCTTCCTGCAGGGCGCTTTGGGCGGGGGTCATGTTTTCGATCGGCCAGCCCTTGGGTACGATCCAGCGGCGCGAGCCGCGGCTGGTGATCAACAGGACCTCGGGGCGGCCGCGATGGATACGGTAACACAGGGCTGCAAACTGCGTTCTGACATCGCTTTTATGCGATGCGCGGAACTTCAGCGGTAGCTGATCCTGTCCCTGAAACGTCACGCGATTCCCTCATGATTACCGGCCTGCGCGCGGCGCGCTGTCTTGCCGTGCAGCATACCGCAGGGGCGTGGGCATATCCAGACAAGCGGTGTCATGCGCGATATTCACAAATTTGCCCCCGGATCGCCGGGCGATCCGGTTCGCGCCCGGCCCCGCCCCCCAGGGCGGGCGCGAATTGATCCGACGTTTCAAAAGGCTGCAGCGCTGGTTTTTTGCATGACCCGCGCGCCAAGCCTTGCCGCGCCCACCCTCGGGGCCGGGCGCGAACCTGACGGTGTGCCCATGTCAATGCTGCTGAACTTGAAGCCATAGTGCTAGCGGTATTGAGTCTTAGATCATAAAAATATCCAGCATATAACGCCGATTCTTGTCTGAATCGGTGAATTAACCACACTTATCCACAGTAAAATCAATGATTTGACCGGCGCGCGCCGGGTCGAAACCAGCCCAGCGCGATTCATCTTGGTCTGTCAGAGACATACGCGGATAACATGATCCGCCGCATGAGCCGCACGCCTCAGCCGAGCGCGTAGCCCGCGCCGCGGACCGTGCGCAAGGGGTCTTCGCCGCCGTGGCGCGTCAGGGCCTTGCGCAGACGCCCGATATGCACGTCCACGGTGCGCGTGTCGACGTAGATATCTCGGCCCCAGACCCGGTCGAGCAGTTGTTCGCGGCTCCAGACGCGGCCGGGTTTTTCCATGAAGGTGGCCAGCAGGCGAAACTCGGTCGGGCCGAGCTTGAGCAACTCGCCGTCGCGGTGGACCTTGTGCGCCTCGGCGTCGAGGATGATGTCGTCGAATTCCAGCGTCTCGCCCACGGTCGAGGGGCGGATACGGCGCAGTTGCGTGCGCACCCGCGCCATCAGTTCGACCACCGAATATGGCTTGATCACGTAGTCGTCCGCGCCGGTTTCCAGACCGCGCACCCGGTCCACCTCTTCGGAGCGGGCCGAGAGCATGATGATCGGGATGCGGCGCGTCTCGGGGCGCATCTTGAGACGGCGGCACACCTCGATCCCCGACACGCCCGGCAGCATCCAGTCCAGCACGATGATGTCGGGGGCTTGTTCCTCGACCAGAAGCAGCCCCTCGTCGCCGGTTTCCGCGCGGAACACGGCAAAGCCCTCGGCCTCGAGGTTGTAGGCGAGAACCTCGCGCTGGGCCGGTTCGTCCTCGATGACCAGAACGGTGGGTTTGTCGGCGGACATTAGTCGTCATCCTCATTGGAGGTGTCGAAGGAAGTGGAATCGCCCTTGGGGCGGTCCTCGTCAGGAAGCTCGCCGGTGACGAGGTAGATCGTCTGCTCCGAGATCGAGGTGGCGTGGTCGCCCATGCGTTCGATGTTCTTGGCGATGAAGTGCAGGTGCATGCATGCGGTGATGTTGCGCGGGTCTTCCATCATGTGCGTCAGCAACGAGCGGAACAGCGTGTTATACATCTGGTCCACTTCGAGATCGCGCAGGCGCACATCCTCGGCCTTGTGCTCGTCGCGCTGGATATAGGCATCGAGCGCGTCGGCCAGCATCCGCTCGACCATGCGTGACATGCGGCGCAGGGCCGAGACGGTGCCGTTGATCTGCGGCAGGTCCACCAGCACGGTGGTGCGCTTGGCGATGTTCTTGGCGTAGTCGCCGCACCGCTCGAGGTGCGAGCTGATGGTCATGACCGACAGCACCGTGCGCAGATCACCCGCCGTGGGCGAGCGCAGGGCCAGAACGCGAGCTGTTTCGGCTTTGATGTCCTCGTCCATCTGGTCGATGATCTTGTCGTCGCGGCGGATCTGTTCGCCAAGCTCCAGATCGCGCGCCTCGAGCGCCTTGATCGAATTGGCGGTGGCCATTTCGACCTGCCCGCCCATTTTCATGATCATGGCCTGAAGGGATTCAAGATCGCGGTCAAAGGATGAAACGATGTGTTGGGAGGTCATGATAGGGCTCCGTTATCCGATCCGGCCGGTGATGTAGCTTTCGGTCCGGGGGTCCTGCGGATTTGTGAAAATGCTGTTGGTGTCGTCGTATTCCACCAGGTTGCCGAGGTGGAAGAAGGCGGTTTTCTGGCTGACGCGGGCCGCCTGCTGCATCGAGTGGGTGACGATCACGACCGAGAACCGCTGCTTCAACTCGTCGATCAGCTCCTCGACCTGCGCGGTCGCGATCGGGTCTAGCGCCGAGCACGGCTCGTCCATCAGCAGCACCTCGGGTTCGGTGGCCACCGCGCGGGCGATGCACAGGCGCTGTTGCTGGCCGCCCGAAAGGCCGGTGCCGGGCGTGTCGAGGCGGTCTTTCACCTCGTCCCAAAGCGCGGCGCGGCGCAGCGATTTCTCGACGATCTCGTCGAGTCCCGCCTTGTTCTTGGCCAGCCCGTGGATCTTGGGGCCATAGGCGACGTTGTCGTATATCGACTTGGGAAACGGATTGGGTTTTTGGAACACCATGCCGACCTTGGCGCGCAGTTGCACGGGGTCGACATCGCGGTGATAGATGTCTTCGTCATCGAGCCGGATGTCGCCCTCGACACGGCACGAAGCGATGGTGTCATTCATGCGGTTCAGACAGCGCAGGAAGGTCGACTTGCCGCAGCCCGAAGGCCCGATGAAGGCGGTGACGGTCTTGTCCTCGATGTCGACATCGACATCTTTGATGGCATGGGTGTCGCCGTAATAGACTTGCACGCCATGGCAGCGAAACTTGATGTCTTTCTGATCCACGGAGCTATCCCTTCTTGGTATGTCGTACATCGTGAGATCCGTCCCGGGTTGTTACCAGCGGCGCTCGAAACGGCGGCGCAGGATGATGGCAATGATGTTCATGGTCAACAGGAAGGCCAGCAGCACGATGATGCCGCCCCATGCCTTCTCGTAGAAGCTGGCATCGGCCCGCGCCGCCCAGGTATAGATCTGTGCCGGCATGGCCGAGTTGGGATCGACGAACCCCGAAACCACGCCGTCGGGATAGCCGCGTGCGACGAAGCCCACCATGCCGATCAGCAGCAGCGGCGCGGTTTCGCCCAATGCCTGCGCAAGGCCGATGATGGTGCCGGTCAGGATACCCGGCATGGCCAGCGGCAGGACGTGGTGAAAGACCGACTGCATCTTGGACGCGCCCACGCCAAGCGCCGCGTCGCGAATGGATGGCGGCACTGCCTTAAGCGATGCGCGCGTCGAGATGATGATGGTGGGAAGCGTCATCAGCGTGAGCACGAGCCCCCCCACCAGCGGCGCCGATTGCGGCAAATGCATGAACTGGATGAACACCGCCAGACCCAGGATACCGAACACTATCGACGGAACGGCGGCCAGGTTCGAGATGTTCACCTCGATCAGGTCGGTGAAGCGGTTTTGCGGTGCGAATTCCTCAAGGTAGATCGAGGCGGCCACGCCTATCGGCAAGGATAGCACCAGCACCACCAGCATCATGAAGAACGAGCCCACGACCGAGGCGCCGATCCCGGCGCCGCCGGGGTTGTCCACGCCCGAATCCGCCCCGGTGATGAAGGTCCAGTTGAAGCTGGATTTCATGACCCCGGTGTCCACCATCACGTCCACCAGATCGAGATCCGTCTTCATCATGAACCGGCTGTCCTGAATCGCATCGCGGGTCAACTCGCCGTTGAGGTACCTGTCGACACGGGACGCGGCGGCAAGCTCGAACTTGACCGGCTTGCCGACCTTGGCGGGATTGGCCTGGTAGAATTCGCGCATCGTGCTGCCGACCTTGCCCAGAAGCCGTTCGATCGCCTTGGGATCGAACGCGACCTCGACGCCGTTGTTGGTAAGTTGACGGTCAAGCGCGGCGACGAACAGGTCCTGGTAGGCCTTCGTCTTGAAAAGCTGGCTCTCGGCGGCGTCGATGTCTGCCGGAGACACCGTGAGTTCCACCTCGACAACCGTCCGCGTGAAGGCCGGGGCCCCCGAGCGCACGATCGACACGGCCAGCACCGCCAGGAAGAAAAGCCCGACGGCGATCGCGGCCATGCCATACGCCTTGAAACGCCTCTCGGCCGCGTTGCGCCGCTTGGTGAGGGCATCCTGCGCGCGCAGTGAGCGTTTGGGGGCCTCGCCGCCAGTGTTGAGCGATGCGTTTGTCATTCGTACTGCTCCCGGTACTTGCGCACGATGTAGAGGGCCAGGACGTTCAGCCCCAGCGTGATGACAAAGAGCGTCATGCCGAGTGCGAAAGCAACCAGCGCCTCGGGCGAGGCGAAATCGGCGTCGCCGGTCAACTGGCTGACGATCTTGGCGGTTACGGTGGTCATCGCCTCGAACGGGTTGAGGCTCAGCCGTGCCGCGGCGCCGGCGCCCAGGACAACGATCATCGTCTCGCCGATGGCGCGGCTCGCGGCCAGCAGGATGGCGCCCACGATGCCGGGCAGCGCGGCGGGCAGCACGACCTGCCGGATGGTTTCCGATTTCGTGGCGCCCAGCCCGAAAGAGCCGTCGCGCAGCGCCTGCGGCACCGAGTTGATGATGTCATCCGACAGCGAACTGACGAAAGGAATGAGCATCACCCCCATCACCAGCCCCGCGGTCATCACTGCGGTGCCCGCCTGCATCCAGCCCAGCCCCTCCTTGCCGAACACCGCCAGCAGAAGCGGCCCGACCGTCAGCAGCGCGAAAAGGCCGTAGACGATGGTCGGGATACCGGCCAGCACCTCGATCATGGGCTTGGCAATGGACCGCACGTGCTTTGACGCGTATTCCGACAGGTAGATCGCCGAGAACAGCCCGATTGGAACCGCGACCAGCAGCGCGATGAGCGAGATGTAGAAGGTCCCCCACAGCAGCGGCAGCACGCCCAGCTCGGAGCTGCCGCCACGGCCCGAGAAACTCGGCGCCCAGTTGGTCCCGGTGAAGAAATCCCACGCCGGGTAGAGGCGGAAGAACTCGATGGTGTTGAAGATCAGCGACAGCACGATGCCCAGCGTGGTCAGGATCGCAACCGACGCCGCCGCCACGAGAATGGCGCGCATGACGCGTTCCACGGCATTGCGCGCCCGGAACAGCGGGACCGATTCCCGCAGCCCCCAGAGCGCCCCGGCCAGCGCCACGAGCAACACCGCGATCGCCATCATCATGTCGCCGGTGGCGCTCAGCAGCCGGTAGCGCTGCGCCGCGTGCAGGATGGTCTGGGTGATGTCGGAGGTCACGATCTGCCCCGCGTCCTTGAGGCGTTGCGTGATGTCCGTGATATCCGCGCGGGCATTGCGCGCGAAGTCTTCGGTGATGACGCCCTGCGCGACCGCGTTTTCCAGCCCGGTCGCCGCGCGGCGCACTTCCGCCATCACGAGGCCGAGGCTGGAGCCTTCGTCGATTTCGCTTTGCGGGATCATCCCCGAAACGGCATTCTCGACGACGAAGGGCTGCACGATCATCCAGGCGATCAGCAGCAGGAACGACGGCACCGCCACCTTGAGCGCAACATTTGAGCCGTAATACGAGGGAAGCGAGTGCAACTCGCGCCGGTCGCCCCCCGCACGCGCCAGCGCGCGTTGCCGACCTAGGATATACCCGGCACCGGCAATCGCCAGCACGGCCACGATGATCCAGATAACAGGCATGCCACCCCACCGGTTTCTTTTCAAAAGGTCCTAAAAGACGATAACGGGGGCGGCGAAATATGCCGCCCCCGATTGGGCCGGGTCAGCTCAGGAGTCGCTGCCCATGGTCACTTCGTTGGCAATCATTTCCTGGGTCTTGGCCAGTTCCGGATCGGCAACCAGGCCATAGTTGGCCAGCGGGCCGGAGGGGCCTGCGATCTCGTCGGCGGTGAAGAACTGCGCGTATTCCTTCAGGCCGGGGATCACGCCGATATGTGCCTTCTTGATGTAGAAATACAGCGGACGCGAGACCGGGTATTCACCCGACGCGATGGTTTCGGTCGACGGCGAGACGCCGCCCATCGTGGTCACCTTCAGCTTGTCGGTGTTGTTCTCGTAAAACGCCAGGCCGAACACGCCGATGCCGTTGGGGTTGGCATCGATGCGGGCGAGGGTCTCGGTGTAGTCGCCGTCGATGTCGACCGACGCACCGTCCGTGCGCACGTCGAGGCAGGCATCCTCGGCGTCGTCTTCGCTCATGCCCGAGTCCATCATCGCTTCCATGGTGCCGGTGGCTTCGCAGCCCTTCAGCAGCACCTTGTCCTCGAACACTTCGCGTGTGCCGTGCTTGGTGCCGGGGATGAACATGGCAATGTCGGCGGCCGGCAGGTCGCTGTTGAAGTCGGCCCACTGCTGATGCGGGTTGTCGACCAGTTCACCGTCGACCAGGACGGTGGCGCCGATGGCGTTGAAGATGTCGGAGGGCACGAACGCGTCGTAGGCCGGGCCCGACTGCTGGCTGGCGAAGACGATGCCGTCATAGCCGATGCGGACTTGGATGATGTCGGTCACGCCGTTATCGGCGCAGGCCTTGATTTCCTTTTCACGGATCGCGCGCGATGCGTTCGCCACGTCGATGGTGTTCTCGCCGACGCCTTCGCAGAACCGCTTGAGGCCGGCCGAGGACCCGCCCGATTCCACGACCGGGGTCGGGAAGTCGGTGTTTTCGCCGAACAGTTCGGCAACGATCGATGCATAGGGAAGGACGGTCGAGGACCCGGCAACCTGAACGTTGTCGCGGGCTGCGGCCGAAGTCGCGGACACGGCAGCCAGTGCCAGGGCCGAAACGGTGAGTTTGGTGTAGGACATGAAAGCTCCTGCTATCGGTGTTTCAGAACAGAACGTGCCCCGGGTAGGCGGATTGCATGACGCTTATGTAAGAGTTTTGTAACAGAAATATGAAACCTGAACGAACACGGCGGCGGATCGCCGGATTTCGGGAAAAATTTTCCGGGGCGCGGACGCTAGAAAACCCCACCGGCGCGGGGCGCGGCGGGGTGTCGGGTGGGGCATGCGGGCGCGCGTGCGCCTCAAAAGTCCTTGAGCAGGCGGGTGGTTTCCGGGTCGAGGAACCCGGCGACGGTGGCATCGGTTTCCATTTGCAGCGCGCGGTTCAAATCGGCGTTGGCGTTGGCATTGAGCGTGCGCTTCATGGCCCGTACGGCCAGCGGCGGCAGGGCGGCCAGGTGCCGGGCGGTCTCCATCGCCTCGTCGCGCAGGGCCAAATCGGGCACCACGCGCCAGGCGAGCCCGGCCTCGGACAGTTCGGCCGCTGTGTAGCGTTGGCCGAGAAACAGCATCTCGCGCGCCTTTTGCAGCCCCACCAGCGCGGGCAAGAGCGCGGTAACCGCGCCGGTCACAAAGAGGTTGAGCGACACCTCGGGAAAGAACGCGCCCGCGCTTTCGCCCCAGATCGGGAAGTCGCAGTTGATCGCCCATTCAAAGCCGCCGCCCACGGCCCAACCATTGATCGCGCCAACCACGGGTTTCGGCCCGAAGGTGATCGCGTGTGTCGCGCGCTGGATCGCGTCGACAAGGGCGCGGGCCTGCTGTTCGGTTTCGGGGTGGGTGTGATCGTGGCGATCGTCGCCCGCGCAAAAGGCGCGCCCGTTGCCAGTGAACACGATGGCGCGGGTCTGCGTATCGGCATTCGCGTCATCAAAGGCGCGCGCCACGTCGCGGATCAGGGCCGGGTTCATCGCATTCAGGCGCTCGGGCCGGTTAAGCGCGATCACGCGCACCCCGTCCCCCATCAGCGTGCTCTCTATGGTTTCATAGGTTTGCTCAGTGGTCTGGTCTGCGCTCTGGTCGGTCATTGGTCGCTCCTGATCACGCGTTTGGTTTTGCCTTCGGTCACGGGGAAATGGCCGTGGGGGTACACCGTGACCTCGGCGGAGGCGCCAAGGCGGTGTTTGATGGCGCTGGCGACGCGGGCGGCCAGCGCGGCATCGCCCATTGCGGAGTCACTCGTGGCGCCCTCGGCCCGCTCGACGCTCAGCGGCAGACGGTCATAGGGGGGCGGGCCATCGAGGATAATGCGGTAATCACCCGATAGCTCCGCGAATTCGTTGACCACGGCGGCGACCATGCTGGGAAACAGGTTGAGGCCGCGCACCACGACCATGTCATCGCTGCGCCCCACCACGCGAAAGCGAAAGCCGGTCCGCTCGCATTTGCACGGCTCGGTCGCGGTGATGGCGATGATGTCGCCGGTGCGGAACCGCACCAGCGGCTGGCACTCGCGCACGAGGTGCGTCAGCACCAGCTCGCCCTCGGCCCCATCCGTGAGTGGAAGCGGCGCGCCGCTGTCGGGGTCGATCAGTTCGGGCCAAAGCACATCGGCGGCCATGAAATGCAGGTCGGTGTCATGCGCGCATTGCGCGGCGAAGTTGGAAAACACGTCCGATACGCCGTAATTGGCGTTGCGCGGCTCCATTCCCCAGGTGGCACGGATACGCTCGCGGAAGGCGGGATCGTCCAGGCCCGGCTCGCCCCCGAAAAGGCCCAGCTCAAGACCCAGGTCGCGCGGGTCGGTGCCGGGGAACTTGTCGGCCAACACCCGCTCAAGCACGGCGGGGTAGGACGGCGTGCAAGAGATCGCATTGATGCCGACCTCTTGGATGGTGCGGATCAGTTGCTCGGTCCCGCCGACGCCATAGGGCACGACCAGCGCGCCAGTTGCTTCAAGCGTGCGGTGATCGGTCAGCCCGCCCATCCACATCTGGTAATTCAGGCAGTGCACCACGGTCATGCCGGGGCCAAGGCCGGCGGCGCGGTGACTGCGGCCGCCGACGACCTCGGTGATGTGGCAATCGTCGGCCGACAGGGCAAGGTTCATCGCCTGCCCGGTGGTGCCCGACGTGCGGTGCAGGCGGTTGGCCATGCGACGCGGCGCGGCAAGGTAGTCGCCGAACGGGGGATGCGCGGCCTGCGATCGGCGCAGTTGCGATTTGTCCGACAGCGGCAGCACTGGCAGATCGTGCAGGTCCTGTGGCGGCGTGCGCCCCTGCCACAGATAGCGGTAGAACGCGGAGTTTTGCGCGACGTGGAATGCCTGCCTTTGCCAGGCGGCTTGCTGGTGCTCCAGCAGCCAAGCCGGGTGCCTGTATTCGGCGCGATCAACGAGGCTCATTGCTCCATCCCCTTTTGCCAGATCGTGCTGAGCGTGGTGATCACCTGCTCGCGGTCGTCCGACACCGCCGCGAGGGCCGCGTCGCGGTTGAAATGCAGGGCGACAAGGTATTGATCGACCATGCCGCCAAGCGCGTAGGCGCGGCGCATCAGCTCGTCGTGCGGCGGCACCGGGCGGCCGGCCTGGGACAGGCGGCGCGCGGTCGCCTCGGCCACGATACGGGCCCAGTCGTGATTGAGGCGCTGGAACATCGCGGCGGCGGCGGGGTAGCTTTCAAAGCCGCCAAGCAAGCAGCGCATCAGCCCGGGGTTTCTATCGAACAGGTCGAAATAGGCCGCCGTCGCGGCGCGGGTGCGCGCGCCGCCCCGGCCCTTGGCCGCGTGGCGCATCACCTGCTGCACGTGTTCGACAAAGGCGCCCAGAACATCATCCAACGCGGCGTTCAAATCGCTGAAGTAGACATAGAACGTGCCATGCGCCACGCCGGCCAGCGCGCAGATATCGGCCACCTTGAGCGCGGTCGCGGGCCGCTCATTCAACGCGGTGCACAGGGCGATGCGCAGCCGCGTGCGGGTGCGGTCCGATTTCTTCATGCCGGTTTGCGCCTGCTCCAGGGCGCGGGCGAAATCGATGCTTTGCGCCGCCTCGGGCGGTGATGAGTGGGCGGGGTCTTGGGCGTTTGGGATCATGGGGTCCTCATTTATGAAAATGACATCAATATCAATTATTGCATGCTGTCAAGCCCCGGCCCGCACTGCTGACACCTCGGGCAATGGGGCTATGTGCAATTGAAATGAATTATACTACGCTAGGTCGTGAACTGCCGGAGGGGCCGCATGATCCGATTCACCGTAAATGGTGCGCAGGTCGAGACAGATCTGGAGCCCGAGACGCCGCTCTTGTGGGTTCTGCGCGATACGCTGAAGCTGACCGGCACGAAATATGGCTGCGGGATCGCGCAATGCGGGGCCTGCACGGTGCATCTGGACGGGATCGCCATGCGGTCGTGCCAGATGCAGATCGGGGATCTTGAAGGCGCCGAGGTGGCTACGATCGAGGCGCAAGGCACGCCCGAGGCCCCGGGCCCGGTGCAGCGCGCCTGGATCGAACACCAGGTGGCACAATGCGGCTATTGCCAGTCGGGGCAGATCATGGCGGCGGCGGCCCTGCTGGCCGAGGTGCCGGACCCCGATGATGCGCAGATCGACGACGCCCTGTCGGGGAACCTGTGCCGCTGCGGCACCTATCCGCGCATCCGTGCGGCGGTGCATCGCGCGGCCGAGCTGATGCGGGAGGACACCCAATGAGCCGCGCGGGCAAGATCGCGCGCCGCACGTTCCTGTTTGGCACGGTGGCCATCGCGGGGGGGGTGGCACTTGGCTACTACGTGGTGCAGCACCCGCATGACAACCCGCTCAAGCCGGGGCTGGACCCGGGCGAGGCGGCGCTGAACCCTTATGTCCTGATCGACGCGGACGGCGTGACCATCATCACCCCGCGCACCGATATGGGGCAGGGGGCGCATTCGGTTCTGGCCGCGATGGTGGCCGAGGAGTTGGACCTGGCGTGGTCCGATATCCGGGTCTGGGACGGGCCGCCGGGCGCGGCCTATTACAACGCCAAGGTCGCGGCCGAGGCGCTTCCGTTCTCGGCGACCGATGACGGGTTCGTGGCGCGCAACGCGCGGGCGTTCGGCGGGCGGGTGGCCAAGGTTCTGGGTCTGCAAATCACCGGCGGATCGACCACCGTTCCCGATGGGTTCGACCGGATGCGCATGGCGGGCGCGGCGGCGCGGCAGATGCTGATCGGCGCGGCGGAGGCAGAGACGGGCATCTCGCAGGCCGACTTGACCACGCGCGACGGCCATGTCGTGACGCCGGACGGCGAGGCGATTGCCTATGCCGACCTGGCCGTGCAGGCGGCAAAGATCGCGCCGCCGGACGAGGTGGCGCTGAAATCGCCCGACGACTGGCGCTACCTGGGCCAACCGATGGAGCGGCTGGATATCGTTGCCAAGTCCACCGGCACGCAGGGCTATGGCATCGATATCGATCTGCCGGACATGCTATATGCCACGGTGCGCACCAACCCGCGCCGGGGCGGCGTGGTGCGCGGCTATGACGCCAGCAAGGCCGAGGGCATGCCGGGCGTGCAACGTGTCGTACCCGTCACCGGCGGCGCCGGGGTGATCGCCGATAGCACCTGGCGCGCGATGCGCGCGGCACAGGAAATCAGCTTTGACTGGGGCGAGGCGCCTTATCCGGCGGATACCGCGCAGATGTGGGCGCAGCTTGAGGCGTCGTTCACCGAGGCGTTGCAGGATTCGCGGTTCCGCGACGATGGCGACGTCGATGCGGCGCTGGAACAGGCCGGCGGCGAGGTGCTCGAGGCGCAATACCGCGTGCCGCACCTGGCGCATGCGCCGCTTGAGCCGATGAACGCCACGGCGCAGCTCAAGGATGGGCGGCTGGATATCTGGGCCTCGACGCAGATCCCGATGTACGTGGTGGCCACGGCGACGCGCCTGACCGGGCTGAAGGCTGAGGATATCCATCTGCACAACCAATACGCGGGCGGCAGTTTCGGCAGGCGGCTGGAGGATGACTTCATCGCCGAGGCGATCGAGCTGGCCATGGTCGCCGAGGGCCGCCCGATCAAGATGACATGGACTCGCGAAGAGGACATGAGCCACGATTTCCCGCGCCCCATGGCGGTGTCGCGCGCGCGCGGCGCGGTGGCGGATGGCAAGGTGGCGGCGTTCGACCTGTCGCTGGCGACACCGTCGGTCGCGCAATCGCAGGGCGGGCGCTTGAACCAGCCGATGCCGGGCCCCGACGTGGCGATCGTGGCCGGGGCGTGGGATCAGCCGTTTGCGATTCCCGACTACCGGGTGACGGGCTACCGGGCGCAGCCGATGGTACCGGTCAGCTCATGGCGGTCGGTGGGCGCGTCGGGCAACGGGTTCCTGCACGATTGTTTCCTTGATGAGTTGATCCACGCTGCGGGGGCCGATCCGTTGCAGGAACGGCTGCGCCTTTGCGACGATCCGCTATCGCGCGGGGTGTTGGAGGCAGTGGGCGAAATGTCGGGCTGGTCCGGGCCGGACATGGGCGACGGGCGGGCGCGCGGCGTGGCCTTTACCCTGTCTTTCGGGGTGCCGGCGGCCGAGGTCGTGGAAGTGAGCCAAACCAACGCGGGACTGCGCATCGACAAGGTGTTCGTCGCCGTTGAGGTGGGCCGGGTTCTGGACCCGGTGAATTTCGACAACCAGGTCAAGGGCGGCGTCATCTGGGGCTTGGGCCACGCGATGAACTGTGAATTGACCTACAAGGACGGCATGACCGAGCAGCGCAATTTCGACAGCTACCAGGGCATGCGCCTTTACCAGGCGCCGAGCATCGAGGTGCGCGCATTGGAGAACGGCGAGACCATTCGCGGGATTGGCGAGCCGGCCGTGCCGCCCGCCGCGCCGGCCTTGGCCAACGCGATATTCGCCGCCACCGGGCAGCGCATCCGCGAGTTGCCGTTGAACCGCCACGTGAGCTTTGCATGAGCGAGGGGCGGGACGGCGAGGCGCCGCGCCTGCGGCTGCGGGTGGTGTTCGGGCCGGGGGCGATGTTGGGCCCGGGCAAGGCCGACCTGCTGGCGTTGATCGACGAGACGGGATCGATCTCGGCGGCGGGCCGGCGGATGCGGATGAGCTACAAGCGGGCCTGGACGCTGGTTGAGACGCTGAACACGCTGTTCGCGGCGCCACTGGTTAGCAGCAGCCGGGGTGGCGAGGGCGGCGGCGGCGCGCGCCTGACCGACATGGGCCGCGAGGTTCTGGCGCGGTACCGGGCGTTGGAGCGGCACGCGGCAGAGGCCGGCGCGCCGGAGATCGACGCGCTGGAGGCCCTGCGCCGCCCGGATGGGTGATTCGAAGGTTAACGGGCTGATTTTGCAGGGGTCGGCACGTCTGTATCCCGGCGGTCCCACGTCGGTATCGCGTCGGTATGGGCGCCGAACAGGGGGCGGGTTAATGCGCCGCCCGCCACGCAACACCCCAAGATGTAGGCGGGGATGAATCGCGGGGGCACGGCCCTGCGCCCCGCCCGAGCGAGCCGGGGCCAGGTGCGCGCGCCGCGACGAGAGGGGGCGGTCGCGATGGGGAAAAGCGGAAGGTCGCCGCGCTATGAGCGAAGGAGTGGCGTGCGGGACAAAGGAGGCGTTCGCCTCCGCATCGGCAATGACCGCTCCCAGCCCGGAGCGGACCCATAGTCCTTGGCTCAAATTTGCGATAGCTGCCCTTCGCCGCACGGGTTGCGAACTGGTAAGATGCGGACAAAGCCGACATTTCCGACTTTTAAATCCGTCGAATTGGCGATGCTCGCACAGACGGATAGACTCGCTGATCTGGCTTCATCTGAGTGAGGATCAGAAGCCTAGATTGACTCTGTTGCACAAATTGGTTGAAGGCCAGACGCCCCCTTTCCCCAGACAGACTCATCCTACGGGCTCAGTTATGGGTATGCCGAGCGCGGTATAGCCGTTCATGACGAGGATGCGGACTTGGACTTCCGCAACCTGACGATCGAAGTCCCGCGCCATGAGGCGCTGGCCCAGCATTTTCACGCAGTGCATTTTGGTCTCGACGCGGCTTCGGCGGTGGTATCCACTCCAGTTTCGCCAGATCGCGCGGCCGAGGTATTTCGAAGCTCGCAGGGCCTCGTTTCTGGCCATTGCACCCGCGGTGACGGTCTTCCACGGCTTGGCGTTTTTGCGAGGCGG
>NZ_AUIJ01000014.1 GCF_000423645.1 Sediminimonas qiaohouensis DSM 21189
TGCTGGATGGGAAGGACATCACCGGTCAGGCGCCGGAACGAATGGTCGCGCACGGAATGGCGTATGTCCCGCAGGTATCCAACGTCTTTGGAACTATGACCGTCCTGGAAAATCTCGAGATCGGAGGGGCGCGCCTGTCCCGATCGCGGCGCGAAGCGCGCATCGAGGAGATGGTTTCGCTTTTCCCGGTGTTGGGCGAGCGGCGCAAACAGTTGGCAGGCACGCTCTCTGGCGGGGAACGGCAGATGCTGGCGCTGGCGCGCGCGCTCATCCCCGAGCCGTCGGTCATTTTGCTGGACGAACCCTCGGCCGGGGTGGCGCCGAAGATCGTTGAAGAAATCTTTCAACTGGTCGCCGGGCTCCGCCAGACCGGCGTTTCCGTCCTGATGATTGAGCAGAACGCCCGACAGGCCCTGCCGTATGTCGATCGCGGCTATGTTCTCGAAGGCGGCGCGGTCAAGATGACCGACACGGCCGACTCTCTGCTGCATGACGCCGAGATCGCCAAGCTCTATCTGGGCGGCTGATGCAGATACGGTGATACTTGACGATAACACATAACCCACGCGTGCGACACGAAGGATCCAGACGGCGATCGTATTGGATCGCTCGATGCGGACCTTCCCCGCGAGGCCTTCATCCACATTCGGGATGGATTCGGCGGCCGCACTGGAGCCGCCGAGACATGCCTGAAAGCCATACGCGCAGCATATAAATGGGGCCAAGATTGGTGGTATCCCCCAAACAGCCCCGTATTCAGTGTGAAGTCAGGGCACGAGAATAAAGGGGGCGCGACTCCGTGGAGCGCCGAAGATGTTGAGAAATTCTTGAATAAGCACGGCCCAGGCGCCATGGCCCGGCTATGGTTTTGTCTGGCGCATGCGACACACGGGAGGATTGGCGATGCCCCGACTCTCGGGCCAGGCAACGAGCGCGTTCATGACGGTGTGCGTCAACTTGAGTAGCAGCCAAGGAAAAAGGGTCTGCCTTCGTTGCACTTCCATTCGACGGAGCGCTCGCCGAAGAACTTGAACACCATACCGATCGGGAGACATACCTTGCGACTGAATATGGAAAGCCCTTCGCGTCATCGGGTAGCCTCGACAACCGTGTGCGAAAATGGGTCATCGCCGCGGGCCTCGTTGGCCCAAACGGGAAGGCGAAGCGATCGCAGCACGGTATCCGGAAAGGAGTTGCGGCAGCCATGGCAGAGAATGGCGCGACCGAATACGAACTGATGTCATCGTTCGGATGGACAGCAGCAAAGACAGCGGGAATCTACACCAAGAGATTCCAGCGCCGAGGGGCTGCGGCGGCCGCTTCCCGGCGGCTTGCTGGCGCGCAAGATGGACCACGGCCAGAAATTCGTGGTCCAGTTTCTGGCCTAAGTGTCAGTAAAACAAGGGAAAAATAGGTGTAGTGGTAGCCCGTAGGGGAATCGAACCCCTCTTTCCAGGTTGAAAACCTGGCGTCCTAACCGATAGACGAACGGGCCATCCTTGGCGTGAGGCGGTATCTAGGCAAAGCGGCCTCTGCGTGCAAGGGAAAATTTTGCCGGATTTGCAGTTTTTTACTCGCCGCCGTCCGCGGCGGGGCTGGCGTCTTCGAGGCGGAGCTGAACGCTCTTGCGTCCGCCCCATTCGTTGATCTCGAGTCGGCCGGCGAGGTGAAAGCGTTTGCCGCCGTGGTTTTCCAACGCGGCGCCCATCGGGCCGTCGTATGCACCGAATGCGATCGCGTCCATGGTGGCGCCCATTCCATCGCCAAAGCGGATCTTGAGGTGGCTATCGCCGACGCGACGGGCATAGCGCAGTTCCATGTCCGCGAACGCAAATCGCGGCGCGGGGGCCCCGGCGCCGAAGGGGCCGGCGGCCTCGATCCTCTCGATCAGCTCGACCGTCGCGGCGCCGGGCATCAGCACACCGTCAAGGCGCAGGTCGGCCGGGCCGGCCTCGCCCGCGCCCTGCCGCGCCAGCAGCTCCGACAGGCGAGTCATGGCGGGCTCCAGCAGTTCGCGCGCCACGCTTAACCCTGCCGCCATTCGGTGCCCGCCGCCCTTGAGGAGCAGCCCTTCGGCCGCCAGCCGCTGTATCGCCGCGCCCAGGTCCACGCCGGCGACGGAACGGCCCGAGCCCTTGCCTTCATCACCATCCAGGCCGATCACGATGGCGGGGCGATTGGTCGCTTCCTTGAGGCGCGAGGCGACGATCCCCACGACCCCGGGATGCCAGCCCTCGCCAGCCGCCCAGACCAGCGGCGCGTCCAGCCCGCGATCCTCAGCCTGTTGCATGGCGGCGGCGCGCACGGCGGCTTCGACCTCGCGTCGCTCTGTGTTCAATTCCTCAAGCCGGTCGGCCATGGCCCGTGCCTCAGCGATGTCGGTGCAGGCCAGTAGGCGCGCGCCCAGATCGGCCTTGCCGATGCGACCGCCCGCGTTCACGCGCGGCCCCAGGACAAAGCCCAGGTGATAGGAATTGGGCGCCTTGTCCAGTCGCGCCACATCGCACAGCGCAACCAGTCCGGGGCGTTCACGGCGGGCCATGACGCGCAGGCCCTGCCGGACGAAGGCGCGGTTGACGCCGGTCAGGGGGGCGACATCGGCCACCGTGGCCAGCGCGACCAGGTCCAGCATCGCCATCAGGTCCGGCCCCTGAGTGCCCGCCGCGCGCAACTGCCGCCCCGCTTCGACCAGCATGAGGAACACCACCGCCGCGGCGCACAGGTGGCCCTGATCGCCGGTCTCGTCCTGCCGGTTGGGGTTCACCACCGCCTGCGCCGGCGGTAGGGTTTCACCGCCAAGGTGATGATCGAGGACGATCACATCAGCGCCCAAGGCCACCGCCGCGGCGATCGGCTCGTGCGAGAGAGTGCCGCAATCAACGCATATGATCAGATCATGCGTGCGCGCCAGCTGTTCCATCGCGGGGGTGTTGGGGCCATATCCCTCGTCGATCCTGTCGGGCACATAGAGCGTTGCCTCGCGGCCCATCCGGCGCATCCAGTCCAGCAAAAGCGCCGCAGAGGTGCCGCCGTCGACGTCGTAGTCGGCGAAGATCGCGACCCGTTCGGTGCCGCTGCCCACTGCGGCCAGGAAACGCACGGCGGCTTTCTCCATATCGCGCAGGCCGCGCGGGTTGGGCATCAGATCGCGCAGTTGTGGTTCAAGAAACGCGGCGGCGGCCTCGGGGGCAACGCCGCGCCGGGCCAGCGTCATGCACACGGGCGCCGGCAGGGCGGTGCTTTGCGCCATTGCCTCGGCCATGCGCTCCACCTCCTGCCCGGGCCCGATCCAGCGGCGCGCGGTCAGTGATGCGTCGACTCCCAGAAAACTCACGGTGTGCTTTCCCATTGCTCAAGCGGTCTCAGTGTCCCGAGGTCCCCACCGGCCGGTACGATATGCGGCTCAGACCGTTTCGATCCGCAACGCGACGGGGCTTTCGGTGACATCATCGGTTGCTTGCATTGCCTCCAGCGCGGCGTCGATGGCCGCGCGCGTGGTCTTGTGGGTCACGATCAGGATCGGCGCGCTGTCGTCGGGGTGATCATACTGGCGCATCCGGTGGATCGAAACGCCCGCCTCGCCGAGCATCGCCGCGATACGCGCCAGCGTGCCGGGCCGGTCCCTCAGCGACATGCGCAGGTAATAGGGTGCAGGCAGCGCCGTGCGGGCCGGCTTGGCCTGCGTCAAGGTCGTGGCGGGCTGGCCAAACACCGTGCTACGGGTGCCGCGTGCGATATCGCAGATGTCGCCCATCACCGCGCTTGCGGTGGGGCCTTCGCCGGCACCGGCGCCGCGCATCACGATCTGGCCGACTGCATCACCTTCGAGCACCACCATGTTGGTGCCGCCTTCGAGCTGTCCAAGCGGCGAGGCCGCCGGAACCAGGCAGGGCGACATCCGCTGTTCCAGGCCGCGACCTGTCATCTGTGCCACGCCCAGCAACTTGATGCGGTAGCCCATATCGGCGGCGTGGCGAATATCCTCGAGCGCGATGCGGTCGATGCCTTCAAGCTCCACCGCGTCGAAACTGACCTGCGTGCCAAAGGCGATCGACGACAGGATCGCCAGCTTGTGGCCGGCGTCGATGCCGCCGACATCAAGCCTCGGGTCGGCCTCGAGAAAGCCTAGGCGCGCGGCCTCTTCGAAGAGCGCGTTATAGCCCAGCCCCTCGGCCTCCATCCGGGTCAGGATGTAGTTGCAGGTGCCGTTCATGACGCCCATCACGCGGGTGATGCCATTGGCCGCCAGCCCCTCGGACAGGGTCTTGACCACCGGGATGCCGCCCGCGACCGCCGCTTCGAAGCGGATCACGCGCCCGGCGGCTTCGGCGGCTTCGGCGAGTGCCTGGCCGTGGATGGCAAGCATTGCCTTGTTGGCGGTGACAACGTCCTTACCGGCCTCGATCGCGGCCTCCGTCGCGGCCTTGGCGGGGCCATCGCTACCGCCCATGAGTTCCACCAGAACATCGACATCATCACGCCGGGCCAGCGCGACGGGGTCGTCTTCCCAATCGTAGCGGTCCAGGTTGACGCCGCGATCCTTGTCGCGGTTGCGCGCCGACACGGCGGTGATCACGATGTCGCGCCCGGTGCGGGCCGAGAGCAGCGCGGCTTGCGTCCGCACAATTCGGATCACGCCGACACCGACGGTTCCCAATCCGGCAATCCCTAGGCGCAGGGGCTGTGTCATCGTGATCTCCGTTCTTGGTCATGTTTGCGTGTTGATGGCGATGTACCGGGTTCGCCCCCACCTTGCAACGCGGCAATCGCCGGACCGGGGGCGCTGCCCCCGGACCCCCGGGATATTTCCGGCCAGAAGAAACACCGTGCGCGGCGGGTGTCGGGGGTCAGGGCGTTTCGGCGCGCAGCCGTGCGGCGCGGGCGCGCAGGGCGTCGGCGCGCGCCTTCAGGGCCTCTTCCTGGGTGTCGGGATCAGAGCGCGCGCTGTCCTGCGGATCGTCCAGCAGCGGCTCGATCGGTTTGAGGGCCGGGTAGGGGGCCTGTTCGTCTTGGGGCGCGACGGTATCATCGAGGGCGGGAAACCGGGTGCAGCCCGGGATCGCGGGAAGCAGTACTGTCAGGATCATGAGGCAGGCAAGGGTGCGCATCGTGCGGTCCGTTCATCCGTGTGCATCATGTGTGCCGCACTCCCGCGTGGCTTGCAAGACGGGGCTTTGATATGAACGCGCGTTCAGTTAAGCAGGCTCCATGGCACGAACGCAGGGGTCTCATTCGGATATCACCGGGCCGCGGGTACACCGCGCGGCGCTGCGGTTGTTTGCGCGGCATGGGTTTGCCGCCGTGTCGATGCGCCAGATAGCAGCCGAGGTGGGCGTGCAGGCAGGTGCCCTCTACAACTACACGACCGACAAGCAGAGCCTGCTGTTCGACCTGATGCGCGAGCACATGCATGAATTGCTGGCGGCGCGCGCGGAGCTGGCCCAGGGCCGCGATGCGCTTGAGCGGCTGGAGGCATTCACGCGGTTCCATATTCGGTTTCATCTTGATCGTCCGGATGCGGTGTTCGTGTCCTACATGGAGTTGCGCAGCCTGACGCCGGGCAATTTCGAGGTGATCGAGAGCTTGCGCCGCACCTACGAGGACCAACTGGAGCAGATCCTGCGCGAGGGGGTGCGTGACGGGGTGTTCGCGGTGCCCGACAGCAAGATCGTCACTTTGGCGGTGATCGCGATGCTGACCGGGGTCACCACCTGGTACCGCAGCGCCGGCCGCTTGAGCGCGGGCGAGGTGGAACAGGTATACTGGGACATGGTGCGCAAGGCTGTCTCGGCAGTATAGGGCGTGCCCCGCGCATTGCCCCCTCGCATCCCGGCGCTTGGCAGGATATGCGTTCGCGGCGGGATCAAGGAAGGAAACAGGCGATGACGAGCGAGACCGGCCCGGACAAGGGCCCACAGCAGACAGAGGCACCGGAGGTTATGGCGCGGGTCGGGGCGACCGGGATGCGCCGTCTGATCGGGGTTGGGATGTTGGTGGTGCTGGGGGGCGCGATGCTCTACATCGCTTTGGCCTCGCCGCCGCAAGAGACGGGATGGCAGGTTTTCCTGCTGGTCGTGGGGGGCGGCGCGCTGATCCTATCGGAGAGCATGCGCCGCGCAACGCGGTGGCAGCTGGAACTGACCGAAACAGGCCTGCGCATGAGCGACGGCACGGTGGTGGCGCCGTTGGACATGATAGAGGGGATCGAACGGGGGATGTTCGCTTTCAAGCCATCCAACGGCTTCACGCTTCGCCTCTCCGAGCCGCTGGGGCGTCAGTGGCTTCCTGGGCTGTGGTGGCGCGTTGGCCGCCGCGTGGGCGTGGGCGGTGTCACGCCGCGACCTCAGACCAAGTTCATGGCCGATACGCTGCAGGCGCTGCTGGCAGAGCGCGGCACATTGGGCTGACGCCCGCGCGCGGCCTGCTCAGGGCGCTTGATCGTCAAGATTCCCAAACCAGCTTGGGGGCGAAGCGCGGACGCGTGAAAACCCGGTTGTGCAGATCTTGCGAAAGCGGGCCGATATTGAACGGCGCTGTATAGTGGGACCAGGTTTCGACCAGGATGATGCGCTCGCCATCTGGGACCACTGGTAGCACGTCGGTCATGTCCGCGACGTTGGAGGCGGTCAAAGCATCGACATCCCCGCGTGTTTGTGACCAGTCACGCCTGAACTTCTTGCTCTTCTCGTGCCAGCGGACGACGGTGACCCGGAGCCGCGCGGTGTCGTCAGAGCGCGCGAGGAACTTGAACATGTTGTCCAGGCCATCGAGATAGTCGTTGTTTATCGCGGTGGTCTCGCGCGAGAGCATGTCGCCAATCGTAAAGGCCGCTTTCTGGTTGATGCTGGTTTGGCGAAAGGCGTCGAAGAAAACGAACATCGCCATGTAGGCCCAAAACAGGATAGGCAGTATTATCACTGCTTCTACCGCAACGGTGGCGCTCGTTTCCTTGCGGAACCTGCGAAAGAAGCCTTTGATCGCATTTGGTAAAATCATCACAGTGGCTCCTGCACGAAGGCCGTACTACTTACCATGGCGGCATACCCCGCCCCGTCCTTGGTCAGTGCATCACCCAGTCCCGTGAGTGGAAAGAGGGGCTGATACTTCACGCAGACCCGGATCACCATCATCTGGTTTTCCTGTCCGTTTTCGAAGGTGCGGACGGGTTTCACCTCTTTTGATTGATCGGTGCAATCGGGCGTCGGATCTGGGGCGACCCAGTTGCGTGGGTCAATCTGGATCATCTCGACGCGCAGGTTGTCGTTGCAATCGGGGATCATTGCTGCGGTATCGCAGATCTGCGTCTTGATTTCGCTGTGTTGCGGTGCGCTGCCGGTGCCCAGGCGGATGTCCCGCACCGTCATGTCCACAGCGCGCTCCAGCATCGTGTGCCGCATGGTGATGAAGCCCAGCTCGGCCGACGAGAGCAGGAAGAACACCATCACGGGAAACATGATGACGAACTCCAGGGTCGGGTTGGCCCGCTCGTCGCGCCAGAACCCTATGAACCGCATGTGCGTGCGTGTCATTGAGTCAGCCTCAGCTTACTGATGGATGCGGCGATGGAGGCGAATGCCTCTTCGATTTCCAGGCCCTCAACGTCGAAATAATGGCTTGCTGAGCTGGCGCAGCGCTTCAATACGCGGCGGCCACTGCGTGGCGCCTCAAAACCGATGGTGAAGACAACAATGCCTTCGTCCTTGGCGGCGTCGCAGATGTGATCGGTGCGCTGATCCTTGGCGGTGCCGTTCAGGTACGTGTAGGCGGAGTTGTACCAGTCGGCCCATCGGCTGCTGCTGAACGCATAGTTGTAATGCGCATTCCATGCGAGTGACACCTGCGCCCACAGCTCGGGGTAGGTCAGGCGCACGGCCGTGCCGGGCTCACTCTGCTCTGAACAGATGTATTGGTCTTGCCAGTTTATAAGTTCCCACTGGCATTGAGTGTAAGTGCCGTTGCCATACGGATGATCGTGCCATTCGTCGGCATGCGGCCAATAGTAGTTGGTCTCCCGTTCGCTTTTGTAAACGGAATACTTGCCTGTCTCCTCGTTGTACCAAACCTCCGAGTCGCCGTCGCGCAGGGAGGGATTGAGCATGTATTGGTCCGTGTTCTGCCCATCCGACATGAGCACCACGATCTTGAGCGTTTCGCCATCGCGATAATCGGCGGGGCGGCCTTCGAAGTCCGAGCTGATCTCGCCCGCCGCGACCAGGTCGCTGACCACGCTGCGCGTGCCGGGATCAAGCAGGGTGGTGCCCCATTTCATTCCGATATCGATCGATGTGTTGCCCTTCGCTGTCAGGCTGTTGATATGGTTGTGAAGTGTCGTGCGATCCCCCGAAAGAGGCAGGATCTCGGACTCGGCCCGCGTCGGGCAGACCGGAGTGCTGATCGGGTCTTCGGAATAGGTGAATACGTCGAAATGCGCGGTGCGCTGCATCGCGACGTCGCGTGCAAGGTTCGGCTTGCTGTACTGATCTGCGATGAAGTTCACGCAGTGCGAATAGTCATGCTCGTGGGTGGTTGTGTACTGGTCAAGAAGGGCCTCGCCCGCGTTGACCTGCGTGGCGTAGGGCACGACCGAAACGGACACATTGCCCTCTTCCGAGTTGTCCAGAATGGTGTCGACGAACCCGCGCGCCGCCGGTTTCAGGCGGCTGAGCCGCGAGTTGCTGTTCATTGAGCCGGAGATGTCGAGGACCAGAGATACCTCAACGCTGCCGATACTTTCCTCGGCGGCGCCGGCGCCTGGGGCGGTTAGGGTTTCGACGCCCGTTAGGTGCATGAAATGCGTGTCAAAGGTGCTTCTGGCCGTGGCCTGCACCTTGCGAAAGCCCACGCCCTGGGTGACGGTGACATCGTCGCGGGTCAGGTGGTTGCCCAGCCCCGACTTGTCGAAGTAGTTCATCACCACGTCTTTGGGGTCCAATGTCTGGTCCAGGTCGGCGGCGGCCAGCACCGCACGATCAAGCGTGTTCTGGAGGCGCGTCCGCTCCATCTCGAAGCGCATGAGATCGACACCGATGCCGCCGACAAGGATCATGATCAGGAACATGTAGAGGGACAGTATCACCATGACGCCGTCTTCTTGGCGCGCGAAACGATGCATGTGACGTAGGACGCGATCCCGCACCGAATGGGCGTCGCACGATGGCTTCGCTTTTTGACACAGTCGCATGAAGAGTACCCCTATTGCGCAACGATTCGCCGCTCCCCAACCGGACGAACGGCAGGCGCCATTAATCACCTGTAAAGATGGCCGAATTTGGGCGGAAGTTCGTCAGGCCACCTGCTATATTCCGAATGTGAGTAAACAAAAATGCCAAATATCTGGAATTGATCGACTTTAAGAAATGGTAATCGAGCAAGTTTCCGAAAAATCTGTGCGCTTTCGTCGCGATTTTCGCGGGAAGTCATGGATTGACGGTTTCATTTTGCGTTCAAACGCGCAACCTTTCTGGTACTGCCCTGCAAACATGCAACAATCAGGTTTTGCGCCCGCAATTTGAGCGATCGCACCCAGGAGGACCCCAAGAGATGGCCGAGATCAAAGAGCCAACCTTTCGCGAAAGTGTAGATTTGATGTTCAACCGCGCGGTGGCGCTCATGGATATCGCTCCTGGTCTGGAGGAAAAGATACGAGTTGCCAACTCGACCTACACGGTGCGGTTCGGTGTGCGGTTGCGAGGGCGGATGCATACGTTCACGGGATACCGATCCGTCCATTCCGAACATATGGAGCCGGTCAAGGGCGGCATCCGCTACGCCATGGAGGTCAATCAAGACGAGGTGGAGGCGTTGGCGGCCCTGATGACCTATAAATGCGCCCTGGTCGAGGCCCCCTTTGGCGGGTCAAAGGGCGGGCTTCGCATCGATCCGCGCGAATGGGACGAGCACGAGCTGGAGCTGATCACCCGCCGGTTTGCCTATGAGCTTATCAAGCGCGACCTGATCGACCCGGCGCAAAACGTGCCGGCCCCCGACATGGGAACCAGCGAACGCGAGATGGCATGGATCGCGGACCAGTACGCGCGCATGAACACCACCGACATCAACAGCCGCGCCTGCGTGACCGGCAAGCCGATCGACAACGGCGGCATCGCCGGGCGGGTCGAGGCCACGGGGCGCGGCGTGCAATACGCCCTGCGCGAGTTTTTCCGCCACCCGGAGGACGTGGCGGCCGCGGGCCTTGAGGGCAAGCTGGAGGGCAAGCGCGTGATCGTGCAGGGACTCGGGAACGTTGGCTATCACGCGGCCAAGTTTCTGCATGGCGAGGACGGCGCGCTTATCACCGGCATTATTGAGCGGGATGGCGCGCTGTATAATGAAAAGGGCCTGGATGTCGAAGCCGTGAGGGAATGGATCGTCAAGCATGGTGGCGTGACAGGGTACCCCGATGCGGTGCATTCCGCAGAAGGCGCCAGCGTTCTGGAAGCCGAGTGCGACATCCTGATCCCGGCCGCATTGGAGGGCGTGATCAACCGCAGCAACGCGGAGCGGATCAAGGCGCCGCTGATTATCGAGGCAGCGAACGGCCCGGTCACGGCCGGCGCCGATGACATCCTGCGCGAGAAGGGCGTCATCATCATCCCCGACATGTATGCCAACGCCGGCGGTGTGACCGTGTCCTATTTCGAATGGGTGAAGAACCTCAGCCATATCAGGTTCGGCCGCCTGCAACGCCGCCAGGAAGAGGCGCGCCACCAGCTTGTTGTAGACGAGTTGGAGCGGCTGGACCGCTACCTGGGCGATGCGTGGTCGATCCGCCCGGAGTTCAAGGAAAAGTACCTGCGCGGCGCGGACGAGCTTGAACTGGTGCGCTCGGGGCTCGATGACACGATGCGCATTGCCTATCAATCCATGCGCGAGGTCTGGCATGGGCGCGACGACGTCCACGATCTGCGCACCGCCGCCTATATCTGCGCGATCAGCCGCGTTGTCGCCAGCTATCGTGCCAAGGGGATCTGAGTCGCTCTCAGCCTCGATCGTGTGATTCCCGCCGCCGAGAGGTGTTTACGGCGCGGCGGCGGGACCACGCACATCCGGTTCAAGAGTTTCTGAAGCACGCTTCAGCGCAGTTGGCACAACGCGTGCCCCGGCGCCGAGTTGCGTCGTGCATTGACCCGGGAATGTCGAAAACCCCTGCTGCTGGCGCAGTTGCCCATTGCTATGCTGCGCCGGAGTTGGTTCAGTTGGACCGCACGGATACGAGGGGGATGTCATGCGCTTTTCGGGACTGCGCGTTCTTAAGGAAGGGTTGACCGGCAACAAGGGCTGGCAGCCCCACTGGCGCGACCCCGAGCCGAAACCGGCCTATGACATGATCATCATCGGCGGTGGCGGCCACGGATTGGCGACGGCCTACTACCTCGCGCGTGAACACGGGCTGACCAATGTCGCGGTCCTGGAAAAGGGCTATATCGGGGGCGGCAACGTCGGGCGCAACACGACCATCGTGCGGGCCAACTATTTCCTGCCGGGGAACTCGGAATTCTACAGCCATTCGCTAAGGTTGTGGGAGGGACTTGAGCAAGAACTCAACTACAACGTGATGCATTCGCAGCGGGGGCTCATCAACCTGTTCCACTCGGACGGGCAGCGAGACGCCTTTGCGCGGCGCGGCAACGCGATGATCAACCAGGGCGACGATGCCGAACTGCTGGACCGTGACGGCGTGCGCCGGCATTTGCCCTACCTGGATTTCGACAACGCGCGCTTTCCCATCTATGGCGGGCTGTACCATCCGCGCGGCGGCACCGCCCGGCACGACGCGGTGGCGTGGGGCTATGCGCGCGGCGCCGATCAGCGCGGCGTGGACCTGATCCAGAATTGCGAGGTCACCGGCATCGACATCGAGCAGGGCCGCGTGACCGGGGTGCAGACAACGCGCGGCGCGATCCGCGCGAAAAAGGTGGGCATCGTGGTGGCCGGCCGCTCGGGACAGGTGGCGGCGATGGCGGGGATGCGCCTGCCGATCGAAAGCCATATCCTGCAGGCCTTTGTCACCGAGGGGCTGAAGCCGTGCATCGATCACGTGGTCAGCTTCGGCATGGGGCATTTCTACATCAGCCAGTCCGACAAGGGGGGGCTGGTGTTTGGCGGTGACCTGGATTTCTACGCCTCCTACGCGCAGCGCGGCAACATGCCGATGATGGAGCACGTGATGGAGGCGGGCATGACCCTGATGCCGATGATCGGCAAGGCGCGGGTGCTGCGCAGTTGGGGCGGGATCATGGACATGACACCCGATGGATCGCCCGTCATCGACAAGGCGCCGGTTGAGGGGCTCTACCTGAACTGCGGCTGGTGCTATGGCGGGTTCAAGGCGGTGCCGGGGTCGGGCTACAGCTTTGCGCATCTGATGGCCACCGACCGCCCGCACGCGCCGGCGGCTGGTTTCCGGCTGGATCGTTTCCAGACGGGGCGCGGTTTGATGGACGAGGAAGGCACCGGCAGCCAGCACAACCTGCACTGAGGCGCCAGTGGGAAAGGACGGTATCTTGAGTATTTACAGCAAGATGAAGCGCAGGAGGAGCGCATGAGGATCAGCTGTCCGATTTGCGGCGAACGCGACCGGCGCGAGTTCTACTACCAGGGTGCGGCGGTGGCCCTTGACCGTCCCGCGCCCGATGCCGCGGCGCAGGCGTGGGATGATTACCTTCACAACCGCGACAACCCGGCGGGGCCGGTGCGCGAGATGTGGCATCACGAGGCCGGCTGCGGTGCATGGTTGGTGGTCACGCGGGATACGGTCACGCATGAAATGCTGGCAAGCGACCTGGCGTCGCGCGTGCAGGAGGCGGGATCATGAGGCTGCCGAAGGGGGGATTGATCGATCGCGATCAGGTGGTGCGTTTCAGCTTTGACGGGCGTCACTACGAGGGTCTGGCGGGGGATACGCTGGCGTCGGCGCTGCTGGCCAACGGGGTGCGGTTGATGGGCCGCTCATTCAAGTATCACCGCCCGCGCGGTGTGCTGACGGCGGGGTCGGAGGAACCAAACGCGTTGGTCACCGTGGGGCAAGGCGGACGGCAGGCGCCGAACCTGCGGGCGACGATGCTGGAACTGCACGAGGGGCTGGTCGCCCGGAGCCAGAATGCGTGGCCGTCGCTGGAGTGGGACCTGCTGGCGCTGAACGATGCGTTCGCCCCGTTTCTGAGCGCGGGGTTCTACTACAAGACATTCATGTGGCCGCGCTCATTTTGGGAAAAGCTGTATGAGCCCATCATTCGCCGCGCCGCCGGGCTGGGGGCGCTGTCGGGCGCGCATGATAGCGATACCTACGAGAAGGCGCATGTCCATTGCGATCTGCTGGTGATCGGCGGCGGCCCGGCCGGGTTGATGGCGGCCTTGGTGGCGGCGCGCGCAGGCGCCGATGTGATCCTGGCCGACGAGGATACGCGCGTTGGCGGCCGGTTGAACGCCGAACGCGAAGACGTGGATGGCAAGCCCGGCCACGCGTGGGCCTCAGAGGTCGAAGCCGAGTTGGCAGCGATGGAGAACGTACGCGTGATGACACGCACCACCGTCACCGGAGCCTATGACCAGGGCAGCTATGGCGCGTTGGAACGGCTGCCAGCCGATGTGGCGGCGCGCGCCGGTGCGCCGCGTGAGTGTTTCTGGCGGATCGTGGCGCGGCGCGCGGTGATGGCTGCGGGGGCGCTGGAGCGGCCTGTGGCCTTTGCGGGCAACGACCGGCCCGGCGTGATGATGGCCGGGGCAGTGCGGGCATATATCAACAGATGGGCGGTTGCGCCGGGGCGCCGCGTGGCCGTTTTCGGCAACAACGACGGCGCGCACCGCACGGCGGCCGATCTGGTCGCGGCGGGAGTGCACGTGGCTGCCCTGGTGGATTCGCGCCCCGATGCGCGCAACGATCTGGATGTGCCGTTCTTTGCCGGCGCGCAGGTTTGCGGCAGCAGTGGGCGCAAGGCGCTGGAGGCGGTCGAGATCGAGGTGGCGCCGGGCCGCCGCGAGAAGATACAGGCCGATTGCCTGGCGATGTCGGGGGGCTGGAACCCGTCGGTGCACCTGGCGTGTCATATGGGCGCGCGGCCCGAGTGGAGCGAAGAGATCGCCGGCTTCGTGCCGCGCGACGGGATGGTGCCGGGGATGTCGGCGGCCGGGGCCTGCGCCGGCGCGATGTCTACGCATGCCTGTCTGCGCGACGGCGCCAAGGCTGCGCAAGACGCGCTGGGGGAATTGGGCCTCAAGGCGGCAAAGCTTCCTGATGTGCCTGACGCGGGCGATGCGCCCTATAGGATCAGGCCGCTGTGGCAGGTGCCGGGGCGTGGGCGCGCTTGGCTGGATTTCCAGAACGATGTGACGGTCAAGGATGTGACCCTTGCCGCGCGCGAGAACTTTCGCAGCGTCGAGCACATGAAGCGCTACACCACGCAGGGCATGGCGCCGGACCAGGGCAAGAACTCGAACGTTGGCGCGCTGGCGGTTCTGGCGGATGCCACGGGGCGTTCGATACCCGAAACGGGCACGACCACCTTCCGCCCGCCCTACGTGCCGGTTCCGATCGCGGCCATGGGCGCGGGCGCGCAGGGGCAGGGCTTTGCGCCGCGCCGCCTGACCACAAGCCACGCGGCATCGCTGGCCATGGGGGCGCCGATGATCGAGGTGGGGCTGTGGTATCGTCCGTCGTTTTTCCCCCGCGCGGGCGAGACAACCTGGCGTCAGTCGTGCGACCGCGAGGTTGCGCATGTGCGCGAGGCGGTTGGCATTGCCGATGTCTCGACCCTGGGCAAGATCGATATCCAGGGCGCCGATGCGGCGCGGTTCCTGGACTTCGTCTATACCAACACCTTTTCCACGCTGAAGGTGGGCCGCGTGCGCTATGGCGTGATGCTGCGCGAGGACGGGCATGTCATGGATGACGGCACCACCGCGCGGCTGGGAGAGGATCATTTCGTGATGACCACCACCACCGCCGCCGCGGGACAGGTGATGCGGCACCTGGAGTTCGTGCACCAGTGCCTGTGCCCCGATTGGGATGTTTCCATGATCTCGGTCACTGAACAATGGGCGCAATTCGCGGTCGCCGGGCCGAAATCGCGCGATCTGCTCAATGGCGTGCTGGATATGCCCGTTGACGGCGAGGGTTTTCCGTTCATGGGCTGCGGGGCGGTCACGCTGGCCGGTGTCGCGGCGCGGTTGTTCCGGATATCGTTCTCGGGGGAACATGCCTATGAAATCGCCGTGCCGGCCCGGTATGGCGCAAGCCTGTTCCGGCTGCTGGTTGCCCGCGCCGAGGAAATGGGCGGCGGCGCCTATGGCATGGAGGCGCTCAATGTGCTGCGGTTGGAGAAGGGTTTGCTGACACATGCCGAACTGCATGGCCGCACGACGGCGTTTGACCTGGGAATGGAGCGGATGATCAGCGCGAATAAGGACTGCATCGGTAAGGCCGCCGCCGCCCGCCCCGGCCTGACGGAGCCTGATCGCGAGCGGCTGGTCGGGTTGAAGCCGGTTGGCGCGGTCAAGCAATTGACCGCGGGGGCGCATTTGTTCGACGAGGCAGACGCGGCCACGCGCGAGAACGATCAGGGCTATGTCACCTCGGTCGGGTTTTCGCCGACGCTGGGGCATTACGTTGGGCTGGGCTTTCTCAAACGCGGGTCTGATCGGTATGGCGACGTGATCCGCATGGTTGATCACCTGCGCGGGGTTGAGGCGCTGTGCGAGGTGACCCCGCCAGCATTCTTTGACCCGGACGGAGGGCGCGCACGTGATTGAACTAACCGCCAAGAGCCCCTTTGACGGGATGCTGCCGCTAACCGTGGGGGCGCTGAGCCTGAGCGAGGTTGATACCGGCGCGATGACAGCGCTAAGCGCGCGAAAAGGGCAGGGCGAGGCGTTGGCCTCCGCGTTCAAGCAGGCGCATGGTGTCGCCTGGCCCCGCGCGGGACGCGCCACCGGGCGCGAAGGGTGCCGGGCGTTATGGTTCGGGCATGTGCATGTCCTGCTTATGGGGCCGCCTGCCGCCCCGGCGTTGGCCGAATGGGCGGCATTGGTGGATCAGTCGGATGCCTGGGCGGTTGCCCGGCTCGAAGGGGCGGGCGTGCGCGACGTGCTGGCGCGGCTGACACCGCTGGATTTGCGCGAGGGGCAGTTCAAGCGCGGCCGCACCGCGCGCAGCGAGGTGGCGCACATGCCCGCATCGATCACCCGCATCGGCGCGCAGAGCTACCAGGTGATGGTGTTTCGGGCGATGGCCGGCACCCTCGTGGAAGAGGTGCAAACAGCCATGCAAGGGGTTGCAGCGCGCGCTGGCGGCTGACATCAAGACGCGGAGATTAACGGATAACAGGTGTGTCCAATGATGCGGTTCGCAATGATCGGTATGGTCTTGATCCTGAGTGCCCCCGCCGCGCAGGCCGAAACCGACGAGGAAAAGGCCGCGCGTTGCAGTCAACAGGCCGCGCTGATTGGTGGGCTGGTGGCGCAGCGCAGCGATGGTGCGTCTGTCCAGGACGCGATCCCGACGGTGCGCGAGGCGCATGCCGACATGGATGACCGTTATGTCGCGCTGGTGCCGGTCCTTGCCGATTGGGTTTATTCTCTGCCGCAAGAGCAGCTTGGCGCCGGCGTGGCCGATAGTTTCGAGGCGGCTTGCGTGGGATATGACGCCTGACCGCGCCATGGCCCATGGTCAAGCCGGGGCGCGGAGGCTATATTATGCGCCATGAGCCTGCCCCCCGGATTCCTTGATGAACTGCGCACCCGCACCTCGCTAAGCCAGGTGGTCAGCCGCAAGGTGATCTGGGATACCCGCAAGTCCAACCAGGGCAAGGGCGACATGTGGGCGCCGTGTCCGTTCCACCAGGAAAAGACGGCCAGTTTCCACGTCGATGACCGCAAGGGGTTCTATTACTGCTTTGGCTGCCACGCCAAGGGCGACGCGATTTCCTTCGTCCGGGAAACCGAAAACGTCGATTTCATGGAGGCGGTCGAGATCCTTGCGCGCGAGGCGGGCATGTCGATGCCCGCGCGTGATCCACAGGCACAGCAAAAGGCCGACCGGCGCAGTCAACTGGCCGAGGTGATGGAGATGGCCCTGCGCCATTTCCGCATGCAGTTGCAGACACAGGCAGGGACAGAGGCGCGCGAGTACCTGGCGCGCCGAGGCCTGGATCAGGGCGCGCAGGACAGATTTGAGATCGGATTTGCGCCCGACAGTTGGCAGGGGCTGTGGGATCACCTGAAATCCGCCGGGGTGTCCGATGATTTGATCCTCGATTGCGGGTTGGCCAAAACGGCGCAATCCGGCGATCGACGCTATGATACGTTCCGCGGGCGTATCATGTTCCCGATCCGCGATCCGCGCGGGCGCTGCATTGCCTTTGGCGGGCGCGCGATGGATCCCACTGATAACGCCAAGTACCTCAACAGCCCCGAGACCGAGCTGTTCGACAAGGGGCACACGCTCTATAATCACGGGCCCGCGCGCGAGGCAGCCGGCAAGGGCCAGCCCCTGATCGTGGCCGAAGGCTACATGGATGTGATCGCGCTTGGCGAGGCGGGCTTTGGTGCGGCGGTGGCCCCCTTGGGAACCGCGGTGACCGAGACGCAGTTGCAACTGCTTTGGCGGATCGCGCAGGAGCCGGTGATCGCGCTGGATGGCGACGCGGCGGGGCTGCGGGCCGCTTATCGCCTGATTGACTTGGCATTGCCGCTGCTGGAGGCGGGGCAATCGCTACGCTTTGCGATCCTGCCGCCGGGCAAGGACCCGGATGATTTGCTGCGCGCGGGCGGCGCGCGCGCCATGCATGCGCTGCTGGATCAGGCCATGCCGATGGTCAACCTGCTGTGGCAACGCGAGACTGAGGGGCGCAACTTCGATAGCCCCGAACGGCGCGCCGCGTTGGACAAGGCCCTGCGCGAAAAGCTGCGCGAGATCCGCGATCCGTCGCTGCGCAGCCACTATGGCCAGGCGATCAAGGAAATGCGGTGGACACTGTTCAACCCCCGCCGTGCGCAGAGAGGGGCGCCCCGTAGGCCGGGGGGCGGGGGGCGCGGCGCGTGGATTTCCGCCCCGGCGCCGGCGATGCCGGGCACCAAATCCTCGCTTCTGGTGTCGGGGGACAAGCACACGCAGGACCACTTGCGCGAGGCCGTGATCCTGGCGGCCTTGGTGTGCACGCCCACGGTTATCCCTGAGTTCGAGGCGCAGCTCGACAGGATGGAATGCCGCGCGCCCGAGCACGCGGCGATGCGCGATCTGCTACTGGATCACGCGGCCGGCGCGGTTGCGGCGGCCGGCTCTGATCCGTTGCGGGACGCTATCAAGCAACGTTTGGGTGATAATGCGCTTGAAAACTTGCTGTCGTTGCCCCATGTGGCCATTACACCGCCCGTGCGCTGCCCCGGTGACGCCGACAAGGCCCGCATGACCGTGGCCGAGGAACTGGCCAAGATCGACGCGCTGCGCGGGCTGGATGCCGAGGTGGCCGAGGCGGAAGAGGATGTAACCGGCCTCGCCGATGAGGCGATGACCTGGCGACTGCATCAGGCGGCTGAAATGCGCAACAGGGCGCTGCGCAGCCAACAGGAGGATCGCACCGAATACGATACCGGCCCCAACGGGGCACGAATCAGTCGCACCGAACGTAGCGCGCTGGACGCGTTACTGGATCAAATTGGCCACGCAAAACCCAAGAGCTAGAGGTTTTGATGGAGAACCGTTAAAGAAATCAGGGTAAACGAGTGCGCGAATCAGTTGTGCGCGTTATTGATTCGGGTCACGAATCACCCTGAGCACCAGTCAGCCACCCGTGCAGGAGCATTACATGGCCGCAAAAGACGCCGAGAACACGCAACCGGATGTTTCCGACACCGAGGTCTCGCTGGACATGAGCCAGAACGCCGTCAAAAAGATGATAGCAGAGGCGCGTGAAAAAGGGTTCATCACCTACGATCAGCTAAACAAGGTGTTGCCGCCCGAGCAGGTGTCGTCCGAGCAGATCGAGGATGTGATGTCGATGCTGTCCGAGATGGGCATCAACATCATCGAGGACGAAGAGGCCGAGGAAGAGGATTCCAAGTCCACCGCCATCGTCGAAACCTCGTCCAACCGTGATGTCGCGCTGTCGTCGGGTGCCAGCGACAAGATGGATCGCACCGATGATCCGGTGCGCATGTACCTGCGCGAAATGGGGAGTGTTGAGCTTCTGAGCCGCGAGGGCGAGATTGCCATCGCCAAGCGGATCGAGGCGGGGCGCAACACGATGATCGCGGGGCTGTGTGAAAGCCCGCTGACCTTTCAGGCGATCACGATCTGGCGCGACGAGCTTCTGTCCGAGGACATTCTGCTGCGCGACGTGATCGATCTGGATGCCACCTTCGGCAACCAGCTGGGTGAAGATGCCGACACGAGCGTGGCGCCCGTCGACCCGCCGGTCGAGGCGGCGAATGTCACCTCGGCCCCGGCCAGCGACGAGTCCGAGAAGCAGCCCGAATACGATGCCGACGGCAACCCGATCGCCAAGGATGACGACACCGACGAGGAAGAAGAGCAGGCCAACATGAGCCTCGCCGCGATGGAGGCCGCACTCAAGCCGCGCGTGCTTGAGGCGCTGGACCGCATCGCCGAGGATTACGCCATGCTGTCGGAAATGCAGGACAGCCGCATTTCCGCCACCCTGAACGAGGATTCCTCGTTCTCGGAAAAGGACGAGGCGACCTACCAGAAACTGCGCGCCGAGATTGTCGCGCTGGTCAACGACCTGCACCTGCACAACAACCGGATCGAGGCGCTGATTGATCAGCTTTACGGCATCAACCGGCGCATCATGCAGATCGACAGCGCGATGGTGAAGCTGGCCGACCAGGCACGGATCAACCGCCGCGAGTTCATCGACTGCTACCGCGGATACGAGCTGGACCCGAACTGGCTCGAGAGAATGGCCGAGAAGCCGGGGCGCGGCTGGCAGGCGTTCATCGAGCGGTCCACCGACAAGGCCGAGGCGCTGCGCGCCGACATGGCGCAGGTGGGGCAGTATGTGGGTCTGGATATTTCCGAGTTCCGACGCATCGTTCAGCAAGTCCAGAAGGGCGAGAAAGAGGCGCGCGTCGCCAAGAAAGAGATGGTCGAGGCCAACCTGCGGCTGGTGATCTCGATCGCCAAGAAATACACCAACCGGGGCCTGCAATTCCTGGACCTGATCCAGGAGGGCAACATCGGCCTGATGAAGGCGGTGGACAAGTTCGAGTACCGCCGCGGCTACAAGTTCTCGACCTACGCGACGTGGTGGATCCGGCAGGCGATCACGCGCTCGATCGCCGACCAGGCGCGCACGATCCGCATCCCGGTTCACATGATAGAGACGATCAACAAGCTGGTCCGCACCGGTCGCCAGATGCTGCACGAGATCGGCCGCGAGCCGACGCCCGAGGAACTGGCCGAGAAGCTTCAGATGCCGCTGGAGAAGGTTCGCAAGGTGATGAAGATCGCCAAGGAACCGATCAGCCTGGAGACCCCGATCGGGGACGAGGAAGACAGCCAGCTGGGCGATTTCATCGAGGACAAGAACGCGGTTCTGCCGCTGGATGCGGCGATTCAGGACAACCTCAAGGAAACCACCACGCGGGTACTGTCGAGCCTGACGCCGCGCGAGGAGAGGGTGCTTCGGATGCGGTTCGGGATCGGGATGAACACCGATCACACGCTGGAGGAAGTGGGCCAGCAATTCAGTGTGACGCGGGAAAGAATCCGGCAGATCGAGGCCAAGGCCCTGCGGAAATTGAAGCATCCCAGCCGCAGCCGGAAGTTGCGGTCCTTCCTGGATCAGTGATCAAGGGCCCCTTCCCGGCACTTGGGGAGGGGCGGCGCGCTTCACTGTGGGCGCTACAGGCTAAGCCGTTGATTTCATTGTGAAATCAGGATCAGAGGCGGGCGTTTTGCGTGAATTGCCCTGTCGCGACGCCGATCCGGAAAATGCGATCAATTTGCCTAAAATTTCCCTAGCCGACCACCTCGAAGCTTTCGGCGCCTTCTGGGGCGGCGGGGGATTGCTCGATATCCTTGACACTGGCCATTGCAGGGCCGCCGCGCAGGTCGTTTATCAGGCCCCGCACGGCGTCTTGCGGGCCCTCAAGATGCGCCATTACAGTGCCATCGGGCATGTTGCGCACCCAGCCCTTGATGCCGCGCCGGCGTGCGGCGCGCTGTGCCCAGGCGCGGTAAGAGACCCCCTGTACGCGGCCAGATATTTGCACTTGCTTCGCGGAAATGTCTGTCATCGGGTACTTGCCTCCGATAGGGCGCGCCGGCGCGAGGGGGATCGCGGCGGACGCATGACCGCCTGTTTGGCGATCAGGGGTTGACGTTTGGGACAGAACGCGAACATCCTGTCCTCTCTTGAACCAAGGATCACATTGAATGCTTGACTTTTCAACCTTTTCAACGACGACCTTGATCCTGTTTGCGGCAGTTGTGGTCGCGTTGGTGGCGCTGTTGTGGGCGTTGCGGCGGGTGGCGGCGGTGCGCTCGGACCTGGCCGACGCGCAGGTCACGTTGGCCCGTTTGGAGGAACGCGCCAGCGGCGCCGAGCAGCGCGAGGCGGACGCCGCCGCCTATCGCGCTCAGCAAGAGGAACAAGCCCGCCGCGCGCATGAGGAGCTGCGCTCCGCGCTGGAGGACGAGCGCCGCGCGCTGGAGCAGGAACGCCGTCAGGTCGCCGAACGCGACACCCGCATAGGCGAGTTGAAAACCACGCTTCACAAAGAGCGCGAGGCCGGCGATGAGCAGCTCAAGCTGCTCAAATCGGTACGCGAGGACATGGAGGCGCGGTTCAAGGCGCTGGCGGATCATTCGGTCAAGACGCAGGGCGAGACGCTTTCCAAGCTGAGCCAGGAGCGGCTTGAGGCGCTGTTGAAACCGCTGCGCGAGAATGTCGGCAAGTTCGAGACGGAGTTACGCCACGCCCATCAGGGCGCCGCCAAGGAACGCGAGCGCCTGAAGACCGAGATCGAGCAGCTATCGGCCAAGTCGCAGGCGATTTCGGACCAGGCGGTGAACCTGACCCGCGCGCTGAAGGGCGACACGCGCCAGCAGGGCGCATGGGGCGAGATGATCCTGACCAGCCTGCTGGAGCGGTCGGGCCTGCGCGAGGACGAGGAATATTTCACCCAAAGCCATGCCACCGACGAGGAAGGGCGCCGCTATCGCCCCGACGTGGTGGTGCGCTTGCCGGGATCGAAAAGCCTTGTGATCGATTCCAAGGTGTCGCTGGTGGCGTATGAACGCGCGGTGAATGCTGAAACGGACGAGGAGCGCGCGATTGCCCTGCGCCAGCATCTGACGGCGATGAAGGCGCATATCGACGGGCTGTCGTCGAAGGCCTATCACCGGGTCACGGATGAAACGGTGGATTACGTGGTGATGTTCCTGCCGATCGAGGGGGCGCTGTCGGAGGCGCTGCGCGCGCAGGGGGATCTGACGGGCTATGCGCTGGAGCGGCATGTGACGATCGCGACGCCGACGACCCTGATGATGGCGCTGCGCACGATCGAAAACGTCTGGGCGGTGGAGCGGCGCACGCGTAACGCCGAGGAAATCGCCGACCGCGCCGGGCGCCTTTATGACAAGGTGGCGGGGTTCGTCGACGCAATGCAGGAGGTGGGCACGCGCCTTGATCAGGCGACGCGTGCGCATGGCACCGCGATGAGCCGGCTATCGACGGGATCGGGCAACGTGATCGGGCAGGTCGAGAAGCTACGCAGCCTTGGCGCCAAGACCAGCAAGAGCATCGCCGTACAAAGCGAGGATGGCGGCGCGATCGAGGATCAGGGAGATGATGGGGAGCGAGAGGAGAGCGGGGAGGCGTGATGCCGGAGCAGGCGACATTCACCGTGGGCACACAGGGCGCCGGCCTTTACGAAGTCACGCCGCGGGTGCGCGAGTGGCTACGCGGGCAGGGCGGCGACGGGGTGCTGACGCTGTTTGTTCGGCACACCTCGGCCAGCCTGCTGATACAGGAAAACGCCGATCCCGATGTGCAGGCCGATCTACGCGCGTTTTTCGACCGGCTGGTGCCGCATGCCGATAATCCGGCAATGGGGTACCTGCGCCACCGCTCCGAGGGGCCCGACGACATGCCCGCTCATATCAAGGCCGCGATGATGCCGGTCAGCCTGTCGATCCCGGTGGCGGATGGGCGGGCGGTGCTGGGCACCTGGCAGGGCATTTACCTGTTCGAGCATCGCAGCGCCCCACATAAGCGGCAGATCGCCGCACACCTGTCGCGCGGGTAATGCGCCTTGCCTGCGCGGATCCGTCCGCTAGATTTGAAATAAAGTGACGAGGATCGCAGCCGATGACCGCAGATCGAGCAAAATTGCCGTTTATGCGCGCCGCCCTGCTGGCTGTGCTATGCGCGGCATTCGTGGCCGCGCCTGCGGGCGCCAGCGACCGGTTCACCGCCAAGAACCTGCTTCGCGTTTACGCGCTGGAGCGCGCGGGCGCGTTCGAGGTGGTCGCCGCGCGCGGGGCGGGGCCGAGCGAGATATGGTGCGCCGCTGCCGAGTATGCGCAGGCGCGCCTTGGTCCCGATTTCAGCCGCCGCATTTTCATCTCGCGCCCCTTGTCGCGCAGCGTGCACGAGCCGGCGCGCAAAGGGGTCGGGTTTACCGTAGCCCCGACGCCCAAGGTGCGCGCGGGCCCGCGTCCGGGCGAGGCGGGGGTATTCACGGTGTCGGTGTCTCGGCTGGGGTTCAACCTGTCGACAAGCCACGCCCACAACCTGTGCCGGGGCCTGCGGGACAAGCCCGTCTGCCCGCTTTGCGATTGATCGATCGCGCGGCGCGCCTCGCCTATCTAGAGGCTTCATTTCTCCCCTACCCAAAACCTTGCGGCTGGCCTATAGTGCCTGTGGATAACTGGGGCAGGAACCCCAGACACCGAGGCAGAGACGACAATAAGGGGATCGGCTATGCGCTGCCCGTTTTGCGGAAACATGGACACACAGGTCAAGGATTCACGTCCGGCAGAGGATCATGTCTCGATCCGGCGACGGCGGTTTTGCCCGGCATGCGGAGGCCGGTTCACCACCTACGAGCGCGTGCAACTGCGCGATCTGGTGGTCGTCAAGTCCAACGGCCGACGCGAGGATTTCGACCGCGATAAGCTGGAGCGATCGGTGCGTATTTCGCTGCAAAAGCGGCCGATCGAGCCCGAGCGGATCGACCAGATGGTTTCGGGTATCGTGCGCCGACTTGAAAGCATGGGCGACACCGACATCCCCTCGAAGGTGATCGGCGAGATCGTGATGGAAAGCCTGGCCAGGATCGACACCGTGGCATATGTGAGATTTGCCAGCGTTTACAAGAACTTTCAAGCGGTCGAGGATTTCGACAAGTTCGTGTCCGAGCTGCGCCCGGACGTGCCCCACGAAGAATGAACCCCGATACAGCAACCGATGCGGACACACGTTTCATGGCGCTGGCCCTCTCGCTGGGCCGGAGGGCACAGGGCAACGCGTGGCCCAATCCCGCCGTCGGTTGCGTCATTGAGAAGGACGGGCGCATATTGGGCCGCGGCTGGACCGCGCCGGGAGGGCGACCGCATGCCGAGGTGGCCGCGCTGGCGCAGGCCGGCGCGCGCGCACGCGGCGCAACCGCCCATGTCACGCTTGAGCCCTGCGCCCACCACGGCGAAACCCCGCCCTGCGCGCAGGCGCTGGTCGACGCCGGCATCGCCCGCGTGGTGGCGCCGCTGCAGGACAGCGATCCGCGCGTGTCCGGGCGCGGGTTCGAGATGTTGCGCGCGGCCGGGATCGAGGTGCACACAGGCGTACTGGCCGACCGCGCGGCGCATGACCTGGCGGGGTTTTTCCTCAGCCGCGAGGCGGGGCGGCCATGGCTGACGCTCAAGCTGGCCACCAGCGTTGATGGCCGCATCGCCACCGCAACCGGCGAAAGCCAATGGATCACCGGCCCGCAGGCGCGGCGCGCGGTGCACGCGATGCGCGCCAGCCACGACGCGGTGCTGGTGGGGGCGGGCACGGTGCGCGCGGATGACCCGATGCTGACGGTGCGCGGCCTGGGCCCGGTGCCCTGCCAGCCGGTGCGCGTGGTGGCGTCGCGGCGGCTGGACTTGCCGCTGACCGGGCAACTGGCGCAAAGCGCGCGGCAGGTGCCGTTGTGGCTGTGCCACGGCGACCGCACCGACCCGATGACGCGCGGCGCGTGGGAGGGGCTGGGCGCGCGCCTGCTGCCCTGCGCGGCCGGCGGCCGGCAAATCGACCCGGAGGCGATGTTGCGCACGCTTGGCGCCGAGGGCCTGACACGGGTGTTTTGCGAAGGCGGTGGCGCGCTGGCGGCCTCGCTCCTGATGGCGGGGCTGGTGGACGAGCTTATATGCATCACCGCCGGTGTCGCGCTCGGCGCCGAAGGGCAGCCGGGCATCGGCGCGTTGGGGCTTGAACGGCTCGCCGATGCGCCGCGGATGGTGCTGGCGGAAAGCCGTGCGATCGGGCCGGACGTGCTACACCGCTGGCGGCGCGGCTGAACCGGGATCAGGGGGCGCTGCCCCCGCCGCCCGGTGGGCGACTCCCCCGGGATATTTTGGGCCAGAAGATGCACGGGGCGTGCTGCCCTATCCTTCATCTTGCCCTAAATACTCCCGCCGGAGGCGGACCGAGCCGGCGCCCGAAGGGCACAGGCGAGACAGGCATGAGCGCGGCGTAGCCGCGCGCCGCTGGATTATTCTAGCGCCACAGGTGGGCTTGGCTGGCGAGCGCGCCTTGCGCCTTGGCCAGGAGCCGGACCCCGAGGCCGCCGCGGGCGTGGACGCGGTCGCGCAGGCGCTCAGCGATCACTTCGGCCGGACAGGGCAGGCCGGTGAGCGGGTCCATGTAGCGCGGGTAGTCGATCAGGGTGGCATGGGCCAGCCCCGCGAGGCCGGGGCGGGCCGTTCGGCGCGGCAGGGCCGGGCCGCGGTGATCGGTCAGGCCCCAGCCGGCGTAGAACGGCGCGCCAAGGGTGGTGACGGGCACGCCGCGCAGCAGCGCCTCGAAACCCAGCAGCGAGGTCATGGTCCACAGGCCCTGCACCTCGGGCAGGAGCGCGACCGGATCGGCGTGGTGCAGCACCATGTCGGCCAGGCCCGCGGCCGCATCCGGGGGCAGGGCGCCGCGGCGCAGGCCCGCCTCGACATCCGGGTGCGGCTTGTAGAGGATCACCGCGTCCGGGTTGGCCGCGCGGGCGGCGCGCAGCAGGTCATGGTTGGTGCGCACCGCTCCGGTGGCGCCAGCGCGGATCGAGGCGTCATCCTCGACCTGCCCGGCGACCAGGATGCGGCGGCCGTCGGGCAGCGGCGGCAAGGCCGCGCCTTGCAGGTTGTACTTGCTGACGCCGCCGCTGCGCAGGGCGGCGACCAGGGTCTCGGCGCGGGTTTGCTGATCGGGGCGCAGGACCGCACGCGCCGCGATCAGCCGCTCCAGGCGGCTTTCGCGGGCGGGATCGTAGTAGATGCCCAGGTCGTCGCAAACCAGCGATAGCGGCGCGACCAGTTCGGCGCCCAGGCCGCTGGAGCGCAGGAATCCGTCCTCGACGCGCACGGCGCCGTCTCCGGGGGCGGTATGTCCGGCCCATGTCATCAGGCGGCGGCCGTCCTTGGGCGCGCCCTTGCCCTGATCGAAGCGCACTGCGCGGTAGCGCCCGAAAAAGCGGTTGAGCGCCCCGCGTTTCCACAGGCGCATGCCGCGCGCGTGCCAGCCGCGCCGGTCCTCGCGCCAGGCGCGGGTTTCGGCGTCTAACTGGTCAATCGCCTGCTCCAGCGTGCACAGTCTGTCGCGGCAGGGATCGTACCAGATCGGGTAGAGGATCATCGCCGCCGCGAACAGCTGCGTGCGGGTAAGGCTCCGCTGGCGGCGGGTGATCGGGCGGGCATCGTGGCTAAGACCCCACCCGGCGTAGAACGGCTGGCCAAAGACATGCGGGCGGTGCCCGGCCATGATCGCCTCGAACCCCATTTGCGAGGACACGGTATAGACCGCCACCGCCCCTTCGAGGAGGGCATGGGGGCTGACCGGGGCGGTGCACAGGGTGATGCGGTCGGGGTCGGCCTCGGCGCTTTGGGCGGCGAAGTAGCCCGCGCGCGCGCCGCTGGCGGTGTCGGGGTGCGTTTTGATCACAATGGGGGTTCCAGGGTGATCGGCTTGCGCGTGATACAGCATCTCGCGGAACGTGTTGGCATCAGAGCCGCCGATCCGCACGGCGGCGTCATCGCGGGTCTGGTCGATTACCAGGACGTAGCCCGGCGGCGGCGGTGACAGGTCCGGATCGTGGGCGTTGTATTTGCTCAGATCCGCCTCGCGCAGGCGGGCGATGGCGCCGCGCGCGCGGTTCAGAAGTGCGGTATCGTCAAGCGGGTCCTCGGCCAGGATCCGCTCCAGCCTAGATGGGCGCGCCGGGTCGTAGTGCATGGCGCGCTCGTCCAGCAACAGGCCGATGGGCGGGCCGCCGCGGGCGCGTCCGGGATGCACGGAGCGCAGGAAGGCATCCTCGATCCGCACAAGCGGCGCGCCGGTGCGCGAAGCAAGCCATTCGCCGCGCCGCGCGCGGGGCGCGTGGCCCCAGACCGCGACCTGATCGCCGGCGCGGGGCCAGCCGAGGCGCAACTCATAGCCCGCCAGTTGCAGGATGCGGCGCAGGCGACGCTGGCGCAGAAAGCCGCCGCTGAGGTGGCACAGCCGCCGGGCCGTGGTGCCGGTATCGGCCGCGCGCGCCATAGCCCGGGTCAGTTGCCGGTGGCGTTCGACAGGGTGTTGACCGCGCCGAGCGAGCCGGTCATCGCCGAGATCGTCTTGTTCCACTGGGTAAAGGGCGCCTCAGTCACGTAAAGGGTATCGCCGTCGCGCACCGCGAAATCGCGGGCCATGAACATGCCGTTCGGCTCGGTCAGGTCGAGGACATAGACCATGCGCTGTGCGCCTTGCAGGTCGTTGCGGCCAAGCACCTGGTTGGCGATCTCGGCGGGCTCATTACGCATGACGAAGACGCCGGTCGGATCGGCGGCGTTGGACATCAGGCCACCGACCTGCGCGATCGCCTCGATGCCCGAGAGCGTCTGGCTTTCGAAGCGCACGCGCGATTGCGAGCCGGTTGCGCCAAGCGCGGTAAAGGAACGGGTGTCGCCCTCGACCAAAATGCGGTCGCCGGGGCGCAGGGCGATGTCGTATTCGGGGTGATCATAGAGGTCTTCGAACCACACGGTGCCGCGCTCGCCGTTGCGAATGACGGTGACTTGCGCGATCTCGGGCTCGATGGTGACGCCGCCGGCCTTGGCCAACATCGAGGAAAGGGTGCGGGTGGGCCGCTCGATGGGGTAGACGCCCTGTCCGCCAATGGCGCCGACCAGCGACACGGTCGCCCCATCGCCGGCAAGGCGGCGCACTTCGACCTGGGGATCGGGCGTTTGCACGCCCAACTTTTCGGTGATGATGCGGCGCAGCGCCTCGGGGGAGTTTCCGGAGGCGCGGATGCGACCGGCATAGGGGACAAAAATGAAGCCGGAGCCGTCGACCTGCACCTGCTCCAGCGCGGTGGAATTCGCCGCCTCGCCCGACAGCAGGCCATCATCCACGTTTTCCCAAATGGTCAGGCCCAGTAGGTCACCGGGGTGGATCGTGTCCGAGCCAAGTTGCCCGGCGCGTTTGAACGCCTCGGAAAAGCCGAGTGACGGGACAACGGAGGTTGCGCGGGTGACGCGGTCATTGACGGCGACGATGAAGGCATCGCCTTCGCGCTGCACGGAGCCTGCGAAAATCTCGCGCTTGTTCGGGCCCACGCGGGGCAGGCCACAGGACGCAACAAGCGCCACGGCGGCCAGAAGGGCGATGGACCGCGCCCAGCGGCTGGCAAGGGGTTTCACTGCTCGGTCTCCTCGACCTGTTATTGTTCTGCCTCGATTTTTTCGGCCAGCCTAACGGATCATGTGGTGAAAATCCAGCGTTAGCGTGCATCACGCGGCACAGGGGGCCGGGCGGTGATTTGACTGCTATGCCGGGAGGGCATGGATGGTCTGTTGTCACGGTTGGGTAACCGGCTGGGTGCCGCGCGGTGCCCGATCGCCGGGTGGGCGCAGCAACGCGTGTGGAGCGCGCTTTATGCCAGCCAAATACTTCCTCGTTATCGTTGGCGTGATACGCCTGCAAAAGCGCCCGCCCGTCACGCCGGAGGCGTGCCGACTTTCAACGGCGCACCTCCGGTGTGACGGGGACGGTCGGGCGCTGCGCGGCGGCGCACAAGCGTGCCTCGATTACGCGCGGTGTGCCTGTTGTCAAACCCCGGAGATCTTGCCGATCAGCGCACTAGCCGTAGCTGTTGCCGTGGCGCTGCGTTGCCGGAGGCTAGCGCCTGGTAGGGGTCTTCGTCGCTGAGCATCATGTCGACGACATGGCGCAGGAGTTGCCGGCGCCCGCGCGCGGAATAGTATCCGCCGGGTACCTGGCTGGTTTCCAGAAGGTAGCGGCGATACACGTCATAGGCGCGTCTGTCGGGGCGCTTTGCCCCTGCAAAGAAGGCGGCGAGCGGTTGATCGGATATGAACTCGGGCTTGGCGTAGACGGCATCGCCATAGACCTTGAGCGGCAGGCCGCGCCATAGCACCTGCTGTGCGGCAGTGGAATTCACGGTGACGGCGCTGCGCGCCTCATCCAGGAGTTGCGCCAGCTTCCCGCCCAGCAGGAAGTGCACCCGGCCGGCCACGTCTGCGCGCGCGGACAGGCGCGCGACCTCGCGGCGCAGGTTGACCCGCCCATCCTCGAGCGGGTGGGCCTTGATGACGAGGTGGTGATGCGCCGGCGCGCCGCGCGCGAACTCGCCGATCACCTGGTCGAGGAACTCGGTCATGCTGGAGAACGGCGAATGGACGCGAAAGCTGGCATCGTGTTCGAGTTGCAGCAAGGCAACGTGATAGGGAAATCGGCCCATCCGGATGCGCAGCGTGGTCAGGCGCCGCTCGGCCGCGAGAAACGGCATCGTCAGGAGCCGCCGCAGGTAAAGCCGGAATTCGCGCGTCACGCTCAGGTCGCGGTGCGGTTTGAAATTGCGGTAGCCGCGATTGGCGCACATGACGAACCAGTGATAGAGCGCCCCGTAGAAGATATGCTGGCGCATGTCGCCCCAGCGGGCGGGGGCGGCAGGCGTCTCGGCATCGCTATGGTCCAGGGTGGTGCGCATCTCGTCCACGCTGGTGTGCATCAGCCGCGAGTGGCCGTTGGCGCCGCCGCGCTCGTAGCTGATCCAGTAGGGGCGCAGGTAGCCTTCCTCATAAACATGCACGCGCAGGCCTCGGTCCTGGGCGATGCCAATGGCCTGCGTGTGGATGGTGCGGGTGTCGCCGTAAAGGACGATATCGGTGGCGCCCTTGTCGTCAAGCAGCGCCGCCAGCGTGTCCGGCCAGTCGGCGGCGTGGCCGCGAAACGGGATATAGCTGGCGGCGTGGGGCCAGAACGCCCTGTCGCCGGCGTTGAAGCCGATGCGCCAAACCTGCGCGCCGGTGCGGCGCAGCATCGTGCCAAGCTGGCTGAAGAACGGGCCGTGGGGCCCTTGCAGGAACACGAACACGCGCGGATCGGCGCGCTGCTGCGTGCCGGGGGCAGGGGGTGCCTGTGGTGCGCCGTGATCCGTCATGGCGCGTTGATAACGGCCACGCGGGACGAAAGTAAGGCGCAATGGTGACTAAACTTGCCTCGCGCGGCACGTAAGGCTAGGTCAGGCAAGGCGGCAAGCAGCTGCGCATTATCGAGAGAGGGTTCCATGTTCACCGGCATCATCACGGATATCGGAGAGGTTCGCGCGCTGGAGAATCGCGGCGATCTGCGGGCGCGCATCGGCACGCGCTATGACATGAGAAGCGTCGATCTGGGCGCGTCGATTGCCTGCGACGGGGTGTGCCTGACGGTGGTCGAGACCGGCGCGGACTGGTTCGACGTGGACATCTCGGCCGAGACGGTGGCGCGCACCAACCTGGATGCCTGGCGCGAGGGGACGCGCGTGAACCTCGAGCGGGCGCTGAAGGTCGGCGACGAGCTGGGCGGGCATATCGTGTCGGGCCACGTGGACGGCCTGGCGCGGGTCGCGTCGGTGCAGGACGAGGGTGACAGCACCCGCGTGACATTGCGCGCGCCGAAAGAGCTGGCGCGGTTCATCGCGCCCAAGGGCTCGGTCGCGCTGAACGGTGCGTCGTTGACGGTGAACGAGGTGGATGGCTGCGATTTCGGGATCAACTTCATCCCCCATACCAAGCAGGTCACGACCTGGGGCGACGTGGCCGAGGGGGATGATGTGAACCTCGAGATCGACACCATGGCGCGCTACGTGGCGCGGCTGGCGGAGATGAGCGCGTAGGGAGTGTTGCGTGATCGGGTTGCGGGGGGCAATGGAAGGTTCGCGCTCGGCCGGATAACGTTCCACAGCTCTTTTCGACATATCGGCAATGCACCATGCCCGGCTCTCCAAGCGGTAGTCATGCGTGCCGGGGCACCCTTAACATATTCATAAATTAAATTGCGTTGTGGCGTGTATGCCCTATGCTTTGTCTGAACCAAACGGGAGGACAAGTTCATGACGTTATTGAGACCGGGACGCCGCGATATCCTGAAGATGGCCGCGATGGCGCCGGCCTTTGCCCTGCCTGCGGTTGCGCGGGCGCAACTGGGCGCGCCGGCGGGCAAAAACCCCGCGTATTTCCGGTTCACCCTGGGCGAGGCGAAGCTGACGATCCTGTCGGACGGCTATTTCTCGCTGCCGACGGACGGCACCGGGGTGAATGCCGACCCCGAGGATGTGCAGGCCTTCCTCAAGCGGCATTTCCTGTCGCCCGAGATGGGGTATTCGCACACCAACCACCTGTTTATCGAGCTGGGCGATGCCAAGGTCCTGGTAGATGTGGGATCGGGCAATCGCTTCATGAATACCACCGGCCGGTTGATGGACAACATGGCCGAGGCGGGGATCGATCCCTATGAGGTGACCCATGTCATCATCACCCACGCGCACCCCGATCATATCTGGGGCATTCGCGACGGCTTCGACGAGGCGATCATCCCCGACGCGCAATACGTGATCGGCGAGGCCGAGCATGCCTATTGGACGCAGGACGGGCTGGTTGACCGGGTGCCTGCGGAGGATCAGCAATTCGTGCTGGGTGCGGTCAATTCGATCAACGTGGAAGGCGCCAAATGGACACTGGCCAGCGACGGCTACGAGGTGGCGCCAGGCATCCGGGTGATCGACACGCCGGGCCACACGCCGGGACACATGAGCGTGGTCGTGGAAAGCGGCGGCAAGCAGTTGATGGCACTTGGCGATGCGATGACGCACGCGCAGCTAAGCTTTGCGCGGCCGGGGTGGTTCAACGGGTTCGATTCGGACGGCCCGCAGACCGTCGAGACGCGGATGCGTCTTCTGGACATGGCCGCCGCCGACCGGATCAGCGTGCTGGGCTATCATTTTCCGTTCCCCGGCGTCGGCCATGTCCTGCGCGAGGCGGACGGATACCGCTTTTTGCCGGCGCTGTGGCAGTTCCAGGGGTAGCGCGCAGCGCCCGGCCACGTCAGGTTTGACTGGCATTCCGTGGCTGGGCGGGCTATCTGGCGGGGGTAAATCCGAGGGAACCCCATGTCTGACAGCAAACCGTTCGAAACCCCCGGCCCGGTCGAGGAAACCATGCGCGCGGCGATCAGCCCGATCGAGGACATCATCGCCGATGCCCGCGCCGGGCGCATGTTCATCCTTGTCGATCACGAGGACCGCGAGAACGAGGGCGATCTTGTCATCGCGGCCGAGTTCGCCGATGCGCAGGCGGTCAATTTCATGGCGACGCACGGGCGCGGCCTGATTTGCTTGCCGATGACCTCGGAGCGGATCGATCAGCTGGGCCTGCCGATGATGGCGGTCAACAACTCGTCGCGCCACGAGACCGCGTTCACCGTGTCGATCGAGGCCCGCGAGGGCGTGACCACCGGCATCTCGGCCGGCGACAGGGCGTTGACCATCGAGACCGCGATCAACGAGCAAAACACCGCCGCCAGCATCGCCACGCCGGGGCATGTTTTCCCGCTCAGGGCGCGCAATGGCGGGGTCCTGGTGCGGGCAGGCCATACCGAGGCCGCGGTGGACATCGCGCGGCTGGCGGGGCTGAAGCCGGCCGGCGTGATCTGCGAGATCATGAAGGAAGACGGCACCATGGCGCGGCTGCCCGACCTGGTGGAATTCGCGCAGGCGCAGGGGTTGAGGATCGGCACGATATCGGACCTGATCGCCTATCGCCACAAGCACGACAACCTGGTGCGCGAGACGCGCAGCGAGGTGGTCACATCGGCCTATGGCGGCGAGTGGCGGATGCGCATTTTCGCCGACGTGATCAGCGGCACCGAACACGCGGTGCTGACCAAGGGGGACGTGACCGATGGCCGGCCGGTTTTGGCGCGGGCGCATGCGCTGAACGCGCTTGAGGATATCCTGGGCATCGGCCTGTCCGCCCCCGAGCAAAAGCTGCCCCGCGCGATGGAGATCATCGCCGAGGAAGGGCGCGGCGCAGTATTCCTGTTCCGCGAGCCGCGGCCCAAGCTGATGCGCGCCGAGGATGACGACGGCCCGCGCACGGTCAAGCATACCGGGCTGGGCGCGCAGATCATGTCGACGATGGGGCTGCACGAGCTGATCTTGCTGACAGACAGCCCCGATACCCGGTACCTCGGGATCGATGCCTACGGCATATCCATCGTGGGCACCCGCCCGCTGACCCAAGGAGAGACGTGATGGCCGCAACCGACGAGCATAGCAGCCTGCCGCGCCCCGAGTTCGACCGGCCGGTGAATATGCTGATCGTGGTGGCGCCGTTTTACCGCGATATCGCCGATAACCTGCTGGCCGGTGCCCGCGCCGAGATCGAGGCGGCGGGCGGAACCCACGAGACGGTAGAGGTGCCCGGCGCGCTGGAGCTGCCGACGGCGATCGGCATGGCGGGGCGGATGAAGGAGTATGACGGCTATGTCGCGCTTGGCTGCGTGATCCGGGGCGAGACGACGCATTACGAGACCGTGTGCAACGACAGCTCGCGCGCGCTGACGCTGCTGGGATTGCAGGGGCTGTGCATCGGCAACGGTATCCTGACGGTCGAGACCCGCCACCAGGCCGAGGTGCGCGCCGATCCCACCGATCAGAACAAGGGCGGCGGCGCGGCAGCAGCTGCCTTGCATCTGGTCGCGCTTGGCCGTAAGTGGGGCGCGGCCCGCAAGGGGGTCGGGTTTCAGACCCAGCCCGGCAGCAAAGGTTCGGGCACGGATTCCAAGGGTACATCCACCACATGACCACCGCAGACGACAGGCCACAGGCCCCATCGGGCAATCTCAGACGGCGGATGAAATCCGCCGCGCGGCTCTATGCCGTGCAGGCGTTGTTCCAGATGGAGCATTCGCAGCAATCCTCTCAGGCGGTGCGGGCCGAGTTCCTTGCCTACCGCTTTGGAGAGGAGCGCGACGGGGTCGAGATGCTGGACGGGGATACCGAGCTGTTTGGCAAGATCCTGGATGACGCGGTGAACTGGCAGGGGCGGATCGACAAGATGACAGACCGCGCGTTGGTGGCCAAGTGGCCGATCGACCGGATCGACCCGACGCTGCGGGCGCTGTTTCGCGCGGCGGGGGCGGAACTGGTCAATTCCGACACGCCCCCGCGTGTGGTGATCAGCGAGTACGTAGATGTCGCCCGCGCCTTTTTCCCCGAGGGCAAGGAAGGCGATTTCGTCAACGCGATCCTTGATCACATGGCGCGCGCGGCCAAGCCCGAGGCATTCTGACCCAGCCGCCCGCTGGGCGGGCGTCATTGCCGCGCGGGACCAGCGCCGTTACACCTGTTGCAATGGTGCACGCAGGGCGGGGCAGGCGCGGATGAAGTGGTTATTCACCAAGTTACCTGAGGCACTGGGAGATGTCGGGCGCGTGTTTCGCGTATCGCTCCTGATCGTGGCGGCGTTTGTCGTGGCGGCGGCCATCGTCCCCGGCGCGGTCCAAACGGCGGCGCAGGCCATCTTGCACGCGACGGCGGCCAACGTGGGGTGGATGTACCTGCTGGTCACCACGGGATTCGTGGTGTTCGTGCTGTATTTGGGGGTGTCGCGGGCCGGCAATATCCGGCTGGGTCCGGATGACGAGCCGCCGGAGTTTTCCTTTAACAGTTGGCTGGCGATGATCTTTTCCGGGGGTATGGGCGTGGGCCTTGTGTTCTGGGGCGTGGCAGAGCCGATGATGCATTTCAACGACCCGCCCCTGGGCAACGGCCTGCCGCGCACCGCCGCCGCCGCGCAAACCGGGATGCGGTATGCGTTTTTCCACTGGGGTGTGCACCAATGGGCCAGTTTCGTGCTGGTTGGACTGGCGATTGCCTATGTACGGTTTCGCCACCAAAGCCGCGGCCTGATCAGCGAAACGCTGCGCCCGGTTCTTGGGGATCGGGCCGACGGCGGATGGGGCGATGCGGTGGATGTCCTGACGGTGGTGTCCACGGTGTTTGGCGTGGCGACGACGCTGGGCCTTGGGGTGTTGCAGATCAACAGCGGGGTCGCGCGCCTGACGGGGCTACCGTATGGGTTTGGCATACAGCTTTTGATCCTGGCGGTGCTGGGCGGGCTGTTCATGCTGTCGGCGATGACCCCGCTGGAGCGTGGCGTGCGGGGCCTGAGCAACGTCAACATGGGCTTGGCGGGCGCTTTGCTATTGGTTGTGCTGCTGCTGGGGCCGACATCGTTCATCTTTGGCGTGATGACCCAGACGCTGGGCGAATACCTGGGCAACGTGGTGCAGATGAGCCTTGTCACCAGCCCCTATTCAGGCGGGCAATGGGTTGAGCAGTGGACGATCTTCTACTGGGCCTGGGGCCTGAGCTGGGCGCCGTTCGTGGGCAGCTTTATCGCGCGCATCTCGCGCGGGCGCACGATCCGCGAGTTCGTGCTGGGCGTGATGATCGTGCCGGTGGCGTTGAGCATGCTGTGGTTTGCCACCTTTGGCGGCGCGGCCATCCATTTCGAGATATTCGAGAATGCCGACATCGCGGGCGCGGTGGCGCGCGAGGTGCCAGCGGGGCTTTATGCGCTGCTGGATCAACTGCCGGGCGGGGGCCTTTGGGCGGTGCTGGCGATCCTGCTGGTGTGCATGTTCCTGGTCACGTCGGCCGATTCCGCGACGGTGGTTCTGGGCATGTTCACGGCGCGCGGGGTGCTTAACCCGTCGCGCATGCTGCGGCTTTTGTGGGGGGTGGCGCAGTTGCTGGTGGTGGTGGTGCTTTTGCTGACCGGGGGGCTGGAAAGCCTGCGGACGGTGTCGATCATCGCGGCGTTTCCTTTCATGCTGTTGATGTGCGTGATCGCGGTGTCGCTTTATCGCGACGTGCGGCAGGACTTCGAGTTGCAGGATGAAAAGGCGCGCCTGCTGAGCAGCCGCATCGACAACCTGTTGCTGCGCGAATCCGAGCGCCGCGCCGCCGAGGAGGCCGCCGAGGAGGTCCACCCGAACGCGCCGGATTGTGATCCGCCGGATGGACCGGGCGCAGGCGGGTAGCGGGCTGTTGAGAGAGGGTCGCACGGCCCGGGCTTGCAGCCCACTAAGGATGTGGAAAAGTGCTCGAAGAACGACTTCCCCGGCGGGGGAGATGGGTTCAGGGTAATTGGCGCGAAGTGGCGCATATTGGCGCAGGGCGGGCGCGAGGGTTGTAATATGCAGGTCGTGCGATACGTTTATACATGACAGCCAAAAAGGAGGCGACCATGCCCAAGCTTATCCGTCTCTACATCAAGCACGTCCTGATCGGCTTTGGGATCGCCGGGGCCTTTGTCGCGATGCTGCTTTATTTCAACGTGGCCAGCCTCTGGCACCTCGTCACGCATTCCGATGCCGGTCTTCTGGCCGTTGTTGTGCTGTGGTTTGCCAACGGGATCGTCTTTGCCGGGGTTCAGTTCGCCATCGCGGTGATGAACCTCAAGGATGAAGACGATGATGATCAAGGCGGCAAGCGCGACGGTATCGCCGTGGATCTGCGCCGGATGATCCCCGTGCGTGCAACCGCGAAAGCAAACGACAAGCGCCGCTGATCCGCCATTTGGCGGGTACGCCTTGTGCCAAGTGCGCCTTGTGTTCAGTCCGGGGAATGTGTGGCGGGCCCGCAGCGACCGTGTGGTTAACGAATTCCCGAGAGCCTGTGAGTACAGGTGGGCGCCGGGTAAACAGACCACGGCCTGAACAGAGCCAGCTCCCTCGGAAGTTTTTAAGGCCACTGGAATGTAACCGTTTCACGCGAAGAGCAGAACCCGCCAACACCCTACCTAATGCGCCGTCGGAGCCGCGACAAGGGCTTGCATTCGTTCGCGTTTCGTTCATATTGATTTCATGCCTGAACCCACACTCCCCGGTGTCCTTCTGGCGCGCGGCGTTTCCCGCGCGCTGATCGGGCACGGGTTTGTATCTGTTGAGGAATTCGTGCCCACGCAGGGCCTTCGCGTGGACGTGATGGGCCTTGGCCCCAAGGGGGAATTATGGGTGATCGAGTGCAAGTCAGGGCTGGCGGATTTCCGCGCGGACACCAAGTGGCAGGGCTATCTGCCATGGTGCGACCGCTTCTTTTGGGCAGTGGACCGCGATTTTCCGCAAGACGTGCTGCCCGACGAGAGCGGCATATTCGTGGCCGACGCCTATGACGCCGAGATACTGCGCATGGCGCCGCAAACGCCGCTACCGCCGGCGCGGCGCAAGGTCTTGACGCGCAAATTCGCCATGCACGCGGCGCGGCGGCTGCATGCCCTGCGCGACCCTGAGGCGCGACTCAGCGTTTGACGTGGCGCGCCCCGCCAGCGGCGGCGCGGATTTCCTCGGCGATTTCATCGGCCTCATCAGGGGTGAAATCCATCGGGATTTCAATGCCGTCCGCCTCGATGAACAGGCGCACCATTCCCAGGTTGGTCGGTCCGATCCTGAGGTTGGCCTCGATGTTGCGTTCGGTGTCGATGCCCATTCTCGTTCTCCTTTGCTGGCGCTGTGTGCTACTGGCTTTGCCCTTGATTGACAAGCATCGAGCGGCAATCATGCGCGCCATGGATACGATCGCCTTGCACCCATTTACCCCGAATGATGCCGAATGGCTGATTGCGCAGCACGAGGCGCTATATGCCAGTGATGAGGGGTTCGACGCCACGTTCGGCGCGTTGGTGCGCGGGATTGTCGAGGGGTTCATCGCCGATCACGACCCCGAGGCCGAGCGCGGTTGGATCGCGTGGCAGGGGCAGCGCCGGGTCGGCAGCATCTTTTGCACGCGCCACGATGCACAAAGCGCCAAGCTCAGGCTATTCCTTATTGTGCCCGAGGCACGGGGCAAGGGGCTGGGTCACAGGATGCTGGACCAGTGCATGGCGTTTGCGCGCGCGTGTGGATACGTGCGGATGCAGCTTTGGACGCATGAAAGCCACCGTGCCGCCTGTGCGCTCTATGCGTCGCATGGCTGGCGTTTGACCGCATCGCACCCGGTGCGCAGTTTCGGCGTGGACCTTGTTGAACAAAGCTGGGAAATCGACCTTTAACAGGCTTGCATTCAGCGAGCAGTAAAGATAAATCGCCCCCCAGTGCCGCCTTAGCTCAGTTGGTTAGAGCGCTGGATTGTGGATCCAGAGGTCCCCCGTTCGAGCCGGGGAGGCGGTACCATCCTTCGGGGCCGTATCGGAACGTAAGGGCGCGCCGGTTTGCCGGCGCTGTTAGTTTGGCGTTTCGATCTTGATCGTTTGTCTGAGCATGCCGCTGTTTCGGTCGAAGATCAGGATCTCGTCCTGGGCGGTGACGACGGCATACCACTTGTCGGTCATGGTAAAGGCCGCGGGCGTGCTGCCGTCGGGCAGGGTGATCGCGCCGGGAACGGGGGCGGGGCGATCCGAAAAGCGGATGACAAACAGGGCGATGATGACTAGAAGCCCTGCAATCATCGTGCCTGTCAGAATTGTAACCAGCAGGCGCAGGTACTTGAGGTTTGCCGGCTCTTCCGGCTGAGGGTTTTCATCCATGGGTTCCGCCCGTTTGACGTTTTGCATCGCGGCCGATCCGCCTGCCCGCCTTGATAAGGCGCTTTCGCGCGATGTGCCAGCGTCGGCTGCGCTGTCGCGGACGCGGCTGGCCCGGCTGATGGCAGAGGGGTGCGTGCGGGTCAATGGCGCGCGCGCAGACAACCCCAAGGCCCGCGTGGCCGAAGGCGACGCGATCGAGATCGACGTGCCGGAGGCGCAAGAAAGCCACATAGGCGCGCAGGAGATCGCGCTTGAGGTGGTGTATGAGGATGATGACCTGATCGTCGTGAACAAACCGGCGGGCATGGTCGTTCACCCCGCGCCGGGCAGCCCCGAGGGCACGCTTGTCAACGCGCTATTGCATCATTGCGGCGATAGCCTGTCGGGCGTGGGAGGGGCGCGCAGGCCGGGCATCGTGCACAGGATCGACAAGGATACCACCGGGCTGCTGGTGGTGGCGAAATCCGACCGGGCGCATCATGGCCTGGCCGAACAGTTCGAGAAACACAGCGTCGAGCGCGCCTATCTCGCGGTGGCCCACGGTGTGCCCGAGGCGGGTGATCCGCGCCTGCGCGGGGTGCGCGGTGTTGGGTTTGAACAGGGCGGCATCCTGCGCATCACCACGCAACTGGCCCGCCACAAGGCCGACCGCCAGAAACAGCAGGTGGTGTTCCAGGGCGGGCGCCACGCCATCACCCGCGCCCGCGTTCGCGAGCGGTTCGGCACCCCGCCAGTGGCCAGCCTCCTGGAATGTTGGCTGGAGACCGGGCGCACGCACCAGATCCGCGTGCACCTGGCGCACGCTGGGCATGCCCTGATCGGCGATCCGGTCTATGGCGGCCGCCGCAAGATCGCCCAAAAGGCTGTGTCCGATGCCGCGCTGGAGGCGGTGCGCGGCTTTGGCAGGCAGGCGTTGCACGCGGCTGTCTTGGGGTTCGAACATCCCGTGTCGGGGCAAATGATGCGCTTTGAGGCGCCTATGCCGCCCGACATTGAGGCGCTTGTCACGGCGCTACGCCAAGGCGGCGCGTGCACGGTGTCGTGAGCGCCCTGCAATCGGGTTTCGTTCATGCTACAATGCGCCTACATTTCCGAAAGCATTCGCGTCTAGGCTTGAAAGGGCGCAGCGGATTACCTAGATCAATGTTAAGCCCCTATACATTAAGGAGGGACGCAACTTGAGCAACTATGCAAACCTGCCCGTGCCCACGCCCGAGGGCGGGCTGAACAGGTACCTTCAGGAGATCCGCAAGTTTCCCCTGCTGGAGCCTGAAGAGGAATACATGCTGGCCAAACGCTGGGCCGAGGAGCAGGACACCGAGGCGGCGCACAAGATGGTTACCAGCCACCTGCGCCTGGCGGCCAAGATCGCCATGGGCTACCGCGGCTACGGGCTGCCGCAGGCCGAGGTGATTTCCGAGGCGAACGTGGGCCTGATGCAGGCGGTCAAGAGATTCGATCCCGAAAAGGGGTTCCGCCTGGCGACCTATGCCATGTGGTGGATCCGCGCCAGCATCCAGGAATATATCCTGCGCAGCTGGAGTCTTGTAAAGCTTGGCACCACCAGTGCGCAAAAGAAGCTGTTCTTCAACCTGCGCAAGGCGAAGGCCCGCATTGGCGCGCTGGAAGAGGGGGATCTGCGCCCCGAGGCGGTGCAGCGGATCGCCACCGATTTGGGCGTGACCGAGGACGAGGTCATATCGATGAACCGCCGCCTGTCGGGCGGGGATGCCTCGCTCAACGCGACCGTGGGGTCCGAGGGCGAGGGAACCATGCAATGGCAGGACTGGCTGGAGGACGAGCACGCCGACCAGGCCGCCGATTACGAGGACCGCGACGAGCTGGACGCCCGCCGCGAGATGCTGGGCCAGGCAATGGATGTACTGAACGAGCGGGAACGCGATATCCTGACGCAGCGTCGCTTGAAGGACGAGACCGTGACGCTGGAAGAGCTGAGCACACAATACGACGTCAGCCGCGAGCGCATCCGCCAGATCGAGGTGCGGGCCTTTGAGAAACTGCAACAGCGCATGCGCGAATTGGCCGCCGAGAAAGGCATGCTGGAGCAGGCATGAGAGCGGGAGGCAAAGACAATGGCCGGTGGATGGGCGCGTGACGGCGCGGTTAACGAACAGATCGAAGCCTCGATCGCGGACGAGCTGGCGCGGATGAAATCCCGGCGCGCCCCGGTGGGCGAAAGCGCGCGTTACTGCGCGGACTGCGAAGAAGAGATCCCGCCCGCGCGGCGCGAGGCGATACCCGGCGTCAAGCTGTGTATCGAGTGCCAGCAGGAGCGCGACGCGCGCAATCGCCCGCGCGGCGGCCCCAATCGCCGTGCCTCGAAGGACAGCCAGCTGAAATAACGCGGGCAGGGGCGCTGCCCCTCTTGGCCTGCGGCCAATTCACCCCGGGATATTTTTGGCCAGAAGATGCAACGTTTTGTTAATCCGCGCCGGTCATCATGAACCGGCGGTACAGGCGGGGACGCCGATGACCGCGCCAGGAGAAGCACGTTTCGTTTCCCTCCACGGGAGGGTCCTTGGGGCTCTCCCGTGTTTTCTTCTGGCTCAAAATATCCCCGCCGGAGGCTCCGCCGGGTCTCTCATGCGCGACGGGTGGCGTCAGTCTTCCATCGCTTCCAGCTCGTCGATCATGGATGAGATCATCGAAAGCCCCTTGTCCCAGAATTTTGGGTCGCTGGCATCAAGGCCGAACGGGGCGAGCAATTCGGAATGGTGCTTGGAGCCGCCCGCCTTGAGCATCTCGAAGTACTTCTCCTCGAAGCCATCGGGCGATTCGCGGTAGACGGCGTAGAGCGCGTTCACCAACCCGTCGCCGAAGGCATAGGCGTAGACGTAGAAGGGCGAGTGGACGAAGTGCGGGATGTAGGCCCAGAACGTCTCGTAGCCGTCCATGAACTCGAACGCGGGGCCGAGGCTTTCGGCCTGAACGCTCATCCACAGGTCGTTGATGTCGTCGGGGGTCAATTCGCCGCCGCGGCGCGCCTCGTGCAGCTTGCATTCGAAGTCGTAGAACGCGATTTGCCGCACCACCGTGTTGATCATGTCCTCGACCTTGCCGGCAAGCAGCGTCTTGCGTTCGCCTTGCGTGGCGGCCCCGTCCAGCAGCTTGCGGAAGGTCAGCATTTCGCCGAAGACGCTGGCGGTTTCGGCAAGGGTGAGCGGGGTCGCGGAGAGCATCTCGCCCTGGTCGGCAGCCAGAACCTGGTGCACGCCGTGGCCCAGCTCATGCGCGAGGGTCATAACGTCGCGCGGTTTGCCCAGGTAGTTCAGCATCACGTAGGGATGGACATCGGTCACGGTGGGGTGCGCGAAGGCGCCGGGCGCCTTGCCGGGTTTCACGCCGGCGTCGATCCAGCCCTTGTCGAAAAACGGTTCGGCCAGCTCGGCCATGCGTGGATCAAAGCCGCTATAGGCGTCCATGACCATGCTGCGCGCGGTGGTCCAGTCGACGGTTTTTGGCTCTTCGATGGGCAGCGGTGCGTTGCGGTCCCACACCTGCATCTTGTCCAGCCCCAGCCATTTGCGCTTTAGCTCGTAATAGCGGTGGCTGAGCTTGGGATAGGCGGCGACAACGGCGTTGCGCAGGGCCTCGACGACCTCGGGCTCGACATCGTTGGACAGGTGCCGGCCGGTTTGCGCCGAGGGCATGCCGCGCCAGCGATCCATCACCTCTTTTTCCTTGGTTTGCGTGTTGTGCACTCGGGCAAAGATGTGGCGGTTGTCGCCCAGAACGCGGGCCAACTCGTGCGCGGCGGCCTCTCGCTTGTCGCGGTCGGGGTCGGTCAGGAAATTGAGCGTGCCCTCGATGCCGAGCGTCTCCCCGTCCACGACGAATTCCAGTCCTGCGATGGTTTCGTCAAAGAGGCGCTCCCACGCGTCGCCGACGACGCCCAAATCATGCAGGAATTTCTCGAGCTCGTCAGAGAGCTGATAGGGTTTCATCGCGCGGATGCGCTCGAACACGCGGGTATAGCGGCCCAACTCTGCGTTCTGCGCCAGGAGCGCGTCGAGGTGACTATCGTCGAGCCGGTTCAATTCGAGCGTGAAGAACACCAGCGGCGTGGTGTAGTTGGTGATCTTTTCCTGGCAATCGGACAGGAACTTGGCGCGCCCCGCGTCGGTTGTCTGCTGGTAGTAGCGCAGCCCCGCGAAGGACATGATGCGTCCCGCGACGGCGCTGATGCGTTCGTTGCGCTTGACGCAATCCAGCATCTCGTCCGCCGACAGGTTGGCCAGCTTGCCCTCGTAGTCCTGGGCGAAGCGGGCGCAGGCGTCTTCCAGCCAGTCCAGATCGCGCTTGAGCTCGGGGGCGTCGGGGGCGGTGTAGAGGTCCGACAGATCCCATTCCGGCAGCGGGCCCAGGTCCTTGTCACCGTGGGGGGCGTTTGCATCGCGGGCGGGCTGGGGCAGGTGGATCATGCGGAGTTCCCTTTTGTTGCTCGGCTCAGACATATGCGGGCGGCGGCGATGGCTCAAGGGGCGACGTCCGAATTGCGCGGGCTAAGGGGGCTGGTTTGCCATGCCGGAGGGACATGATGGCCTTGAGCGGATATTGGGCGACCGCCTGACGAGCCGCGCAAGGCGATATATGAGATGTCCGCGACGGGTCGCCACCGCCCCCAGTACCCCGCACCTTATGCCATATGTCGCACACTCGCGCTTGCTCGCGGCTTGCGTTCGGCCCGCCTGCGGGTAGTGTGGCGCGCAAACGATCAGGAGGAGCGATCATGCGGTTTGTACGTTATGGCGAGCAGGGGCAGGAGCGGCCCGGTGTTCTGGATGCGAGCGGGGCGCTGCGCGACTTGTCGGGCATAGTCAGTGACTTGTCGGGCGATGTTCTTGTAGATTTGCCGCAGGTTGACCCCGAGACGTTGCCGCGTGTCGAAGGCGCGCCGCGCCTTGGGGTGCCGGTGGGACAGGTGGGCAAGTTCATCGGCATCGGGCTCAATTATTCAGATCACGCGGCCGAGGCGGGGATGGAGCCGCCGGCGATGCCGATCGTGTTCATGAAGGCCACATCAAGCCTGAGCGGGCCAAACGATCCGGTCTATTTGCCGCGCGGGTCCGAGAAATCCGATTGGGAGGTGGAGCTTGGCGTGGTGATCGGCAAGCGGGCCAAATACGTGTCCGAGGCCGAAGCATTGCGCCACGTCGCGGGCTATTGCGTGGTCAATGACGTGTCCGAGCGCGCCTTCCAGACCGAGCGCGTCGGCCAATGGACCAAGGGCAAAAGCTGTGACACGTTCGGGCCGGTGGGGCCGTGGCTGGTGACGCCGGACGAGGCGGGCGATCCGCAGTCGCTGGTGCTGTCGCTGGATCTGAACGGGCAGCGCATGCAGACGGGCACGTCGGCCGCGATGATCTTTACGGTGGCGCAGATCATCGCGCATCTGTCCGAGATGATGAGCCTCAACCCGGGCGATATCATCGCCACGGGCACGCCGCCGGGCGTGGGGATGGGCATGAAGCCGGCACGCTTCCTGACCGAGGGAGACGTGATGGAGCTGGAGATCGAGGGCCTTGGCCGGCAACGGCAGGAGGTGCGGCGCGATCCCTGATCGGTGGCGGCTGAAAAAGCGTTGAGATTGTCACCTCCGCCGGGGAGGTCGTTCGTCTGCACTACGCTCACCCCTGAACCGAGGGGCGCGCCCGACCCTGGGTGGGCGCATTGAAACGCCAGTTCTGCGCGCGGCGCTAAAAAGCATCAATGTCGTCAGTGTGTTGCGCGACATCGCCTAAGCGCCCTCCCGGGGGGAGGGTCGGGCGCGGCCCGGGTTTGCAGCCCGCGCCAAGGGGGGCATGGCACTCGCCTTGTTTAAGGGGCTTGCAGCGCTATGCGTTGTCCTTGAACAGCGCGGCGATTGCGTCGATCAGCGGCGCGCGCATTTCGGGGCGTTCCATCAGCACCTCGTGCTCGGCCCCCTCAATCCAGTTCAGCGTGCCGCCGGGCCAGGCATTCATGCGCTCGGTGATGCGGGACAAATCGACGATGCGCTCGTTGCTGCCCACGAAGGTCGCACAGGGTAGGGCCGGCGACGGGCGCCGCGATAGCGCCAGCGTCTCGGCCAGGGCCTCGTGCAGCCAGTGCAGGCTTGGCCCGCCGAGGGCCAGTTCAGGATATTGCAGGCATTGCGCCTGCATGTAGGCGTACATGTCGGGATCCGTGGTCAGCATGTTGTCCGCAAACGGCTCGGCGCTGACATAGGTTTCAAGCTTGGTGCTGGGGGCCAGCCTGTGGCCCTGGCCAAGCGCGGAGCTGACCGCCGCGATGGCGCCGCCCAAGGTGCGGGTGACCGGCGACATGGCGATGCCCCACATCGGCCCGGTAAAGGTGCAGGCCCGCACATCGAGGCCGTCCATCACCGCCCGCAGCCCGATACAGCCGCCCATCGAGTGCGCCAGAAGGTAATAGGGGCGCGGCAGGCCCGCCTTTTGCGCCGCGGCGAGCATGGCGGCGACATCGCGCTGATAATCGGTGAACTTGTCCACGTGACCGATGCGCCGATCGTTCAGCAGGCGATCCGACAGGCCCTGGCCACGCCAGTCGATGGCCATCGTGGCAAACCCGTGCGCGGCCAGCTCTGTCGCCGTGCGGCCGTATTTCTCGACGTATTCGGTGCGTCCGGGGAACAGCAGGACAGTGCCCTTGGCGGCGCCCTGCCGGGCCCAGGCGCACAACCGCAGCCGGATATCATCCTCGGCAGTCACCCACCACGCGGCAGCATCCGCCGGACCATCGGCCACGTCCGAGAAAAACGGCGCGTCTTCCATGTCAGCCAAGGACCGATCCCAGTTTCATCGCCAGGCCCATGTCGCCGTCAACGGTGAGCTTGCCGCTCATGAAGGCTGCGGTGGGGTTGGTGTCGCCGTCCATCATCGACTGGAACGTCTCGGCATCCGCGGTCAGGGTCACGTCGGCATCATCGTCGCCCGCGCGCGCGCCCTGACCATCGACGATGACCGCGCCTTCGCCTTCGATCACGAACTTCGCGGACCCGTCGAAATCGGCCTCGGTCAATTTTTCGTTCAGGGCTTCAACGGCCTTGTCAATCACGTTGCTCATTCGTGCTATCCTCATATTTCATGCGCCCCGGGGGTAACATTTCCCAATCTGCGCGCTACACTGAGGCAAGTTATGGGCAGCAATACCTCTTGGATCAATCGTATCGTCGCGGCAGGCATCACGATAGTGATGTTTTCCGTACCCGTGTGGTCACAGGATGCGCGGCTGCAGGACTTGTATCGCGATCTCGCCGATAGCGGGCCGAAGCAGGCGATAGGGATCGAAAGGGACATCCGGCATGAATGGTCGCGGACGGGATCTCCGGCGATCGATTTGCTGCTCAGGCGGGGGCGCGACGCGCTGGAGCGGGGCGAGATCGAGGCGGCTTTCGAGCACCTAAGTGCTGCCACCGATCATGCCCCGAACGTGGCGCAGGCATGGCATCTGCGCGCGCAGGCGTTTTTCGCGCAGGATCGGCTGGGCCTTGCGCTATCGGATCTGGAGCGGGCGCTGGCGCTGGACCCGAACCATTTCCAGGCGGCGTTCGGGCTTGCCGCGATCCTTGAGCAACTTGACCGGCCCGAGCAGGCCGCGCGCGCCTATGCGCTTGTCCTGCGCCTTCACCCACATTACGACAAGGCGCGCGAGGCGCTGGACCGGCTGGAGGCGCGCACCGGCGATCAGACGCTCTAGCCGGTGCGCGGTGCGGGCCGCTATAGACAAGGCGTGCGCAGCGGCGCGGGCACGCAGAATTCGGGGTACGATCCATGGCCGAACCCTCTCGGATCACGGCGGTTCTGGGGCCGACCAATACCGGCAAGACACATTACGCGATCGAGCGCATGCTGGGCTATCGCAGTGGCGTTATAGGGCTGCCGCTGCGCCTGCTGGCACGCGAGGTCTATGACAAGATCGTCGCCGCGCGTGGGCCGTCGGTCGTGGCGCTGGTCACGGGCGAAGAGCGCATCGTGCCGCCGCGCACGCAATACTGGGTCTGCACGGTCGAGGCGATGCCCGAGGGGCTGGGCGCCGATTTCGTCGCGGTGGACGAGATACAGCTTTGCGCCGATCCGGAGCGCGGCCACGTGTTCACCGACCGTCTGCTGCGCGCGCGCGGGGAGCACGAGACGCTGTTCATGGGCGCAGACACGATGCGCAGCGCGATTGCCGCGCTTGTGCCGGGGGTCGAATTCATGCACCGCGAGCGGATGTCGCAGCTATCCTATGCGGGTTCAAAAAAGATTAGCCGTATGTCCGCGCGAAGCGCGATTGTCGGATTTTCTGTTGAAAATGTATATGCGATAGCCGAATTGCTGCGCCGGCAAAAGGGTGGTGCGGCGGTTGTCATGGGGGCGCTCAGCCCGCGCACGCGCAACGCGCAGGTGGAGATGTATCAAAACGGCGATGTGGATTTCCTTGTCGCCACCGATGCGATCGGCATGGGGTTGAACCTCGATATCGACCACGTTGCGTTCTCGTCCCTGAGCAAGTTCGACGGGCGGCGCATGCGGGCGCTGGCCCCCAATGAGCTGGCGCAGATCGCGGGCCGGGCGGGGCGCGGGATGGCGCACGGATCATTCGGGGTAACGGGCGAGGCGCCGCCGTTGGAGGACCACGTCGCGCAGGCGATCATGGAACACCGCTTTACCCCGATCCGGCGGTTGCAGTGGCGCAATCCGTCGTTGTCCTTCGGCAGCATCGATGCGCTGGTCTCGGCCCTTGAGCAGGCACCCAAGGATGATCTGTTGACGCGGGCCCGCGAGGCCGATGACCTGGGTGCACTCAAATCGCTATCGTCGGTCGCCGAGGTGCGCGCGCGGGCCAGCGATCCGGCCTCGGTGCGGCTCCTGTGGGATGTTTGCCGCATCCCCGATTTCCGCGGAATCAGCAACGCCGAGCATGCCGGCCTTCTGGAGGCGATCTACGGCTTCTTGCATGAGGGGGGGCGCGTGCCGGACGATTGGCTTGCGCGGCAGGTCAAGCGTATCGACCGCACCGATGGCGACATTGACGCGCTGTCGAAACGGCTGGCATTTATCCGCACATGGACGTATGTCGCGCAGCGATCGGGCTGGGTACATGACGAAAGTCATTGGCGCGGGCGCACACGCGCGGTAGAAGATCGCTTGTCGGACGCGCTGCACGAGCGGCTGACGCAGAGATTTGTGGATCGGCGCACCTCGGTTTTGTTGCGCCGACTCAAGCAGAAGGAGGCCATGGTGGCCGAAGTGAACGACAAGGGTGAAGTGACGGTCGAGGGCGAGTTCGTCGGCCGTCTGGAAGGGTTCCGCTTCCGTCAGGACAAGGACGCCACCGGCCAGGAGGCCAAGACATTGCGGCAAGCCAGCGCCGCCGCATTGGCGCCTCAGTTCAATCTGAAGGCCGACAGGTTTTATAACGCGCCCGATACCGAGATCGACTTCACCGAACAGGGCGGTCTGATGTGGGGCGAGCAGGCCGTTGGCAAGCTGGTGGCGGGGGCCGATCCGCTCAAGCCGCAGGTGATGGCCTTTGTCGACGAGGAGGCGGGCGAGGACGTCGCCGCCAAGGTGCAGCGCCGCCTGCAGCATTTCATCGATCGCAAGATCGCCACCCTGTTCGAGCCGCTGCTGAACCTGCAACGCGACGAAGAACTGACTGGCCTTGTGCGCGGGTTCGCCTTCCGTCTGGTCGAGGCCATGGGCCTGCTGCCGCGCGGCGAGGTGGCGCAAGAGGTCAAGGACCTGGATCAGGACGCGCGCGCCAGCTTGCGCAAACATGGCGTGCGGTTTGGCCAGTTTACAATTTTCATGCCCCTGATGCTGAAACCCGCGCCGACGCGCCTGCGGCTGGTGCTGTGGTCGCTGACGGGCGGGTTCGATACCTTCCCCGAGGCGCCGCCGCCGGGCTTGGTGACCGTGCCGGTCGCGGCGGATGTGCCGCAGGGCTATCACACGATGTCGGGTTATCGCGCGGCGGGAACGCGCGCGATTCGCATCGATATGCTTGAGCGTTTGGCCGATATGCTGCGCGGCGAGGACAGCCGCGCCGGGTTCGAGGCCAGCGCGGATATGCTGTCGATCACCGGCATGACGCTGGAGCAATTCGCCGAGTTGATGCAGGGGCTGGGTTACGCGGCCGAGCGGGGCGAGCGCGAAAAGGTCAAGCCGGTCGATCAGGCGGTGAAAGACGCACCGGCCAGCAATGCCGAGACCGATGCCGCCGCCGCAGCAGATCCCGCGACGGACGCCCCCGAACACCCCGCCCCCGAGGCCGAGACGCCCGAGCAGGACACCGCGGCGGTCCCCGATGAGCAAGCGCCGCCCAAGGCCCCGGCCGAGCCCGCGACGGCCGAGCCGGAAACCGAGGTGTTCTATACCTTCACATGGGCGCGCAAACCCGCCGGTGCGGGGCGTGGGCCGCGGGGCCGCGGCGACAAGCCGCAGGGCCGTGCCAACGCGAAACCGGGCAAGGGGCGCGGCCCCAAGGGCAAAGGCAAGGGCAAGCCAGACGCCGCACCCAAAAACGCAGAGGCCCGCCCGCCCCGGAGCAAGGACCGGATCGACCCGGACAACCCGTTTGCTGCCGCGCTGATGGGGCTCAAGGACAAGAAGTGATTGCAAGGGGGTGAGCCGATCCCTGAATCAGCTGACAAGATCCGCCTCGACAAATGGCTATGGCAGGCTCGGTTTTTCAAGACCCGCAGCCTTGCGGCGGGCGTTGTGCGCGGGGGGCGGGTGCGCGTCAACGGCACGCGTGCCGTGAAACCGGCGCAGCAGGTCGGCCCCGGTGACGTGATGACCTTTCCGCAGGCGCGCCAGATTCGGGTTGTTCGGTTGGTATGTGCGGGCGTGCGGCGCGGCCCGGCATCCGAGGCGCAAACGCTGTACGAGGATTTGACCGAGATCAAGGACGATATCCCGCCCGCTCCGCGATACGAGGGCAAGGGGCGGCCCACCAAAAAGGACCGCAGGATAATTGATCTTGATCGCTCGCGGACGCTTGAATGATCCGTGGCGCTGGTCTAGGTCACTGGTGTTCGGGAAAGATGAGAGAATAATATGACTTACGTAGTCACCGACAATTGCATTGCTTGCAAGTACACCGATTGCGTCGAAGTGTGCCCCGTGGATTGCTTCTACGAGGGTGAAAACATGCTGGTCATCCATCCCGACGAATGCATCGATTGCGGCGTCTGCGAGCCGGAGTGCCCCGCCGACGCGATCCGCCCGGATACCGAGCCGGACATGGAAAACTGGGTCGAGTTCAACAGGAAGTACTCGGAAAACTGGCCGGTCATCATATCCAAGAAAGACCCCCTTCCCGAAGCGGATGAGCGCGACGGAGAGGACGGCAAGCTGGACAAGTATTTCTCGGAGGCGCCGGGCGAGGGGGGCTGACGTCCGATTCGCAATGCGTGCGGCCTGCGCGCCACCTGCGCACATGAGGTAATCAGCGTAAGCTGATAGGAAACATGAAAAATCTCATCACAACGGCGGCCGTGCTTTCGGTTGTCGCAAAATTGTGATATACATAGCGGCGTCGTAACTGGCCTATTGAACCCTGCCCGCGCGGGTAACCCGCGTGTCCAAGTGAATCGTGTGATGAAACCCATCGAGATTGGCAATGATCTCGGTCCGGTTTTTTTGTCGGGTTATCAAGGGCGCTGCTTGCAAGGAAGGTTTGCATGAGCAAAACAAAGAAGTCTGAATTCCGCCCCAATGATTTCGTCGTATATCCTGCGCATGGGGTCGGACAGATCATATCGATCGAAGAGCAGGAAATTGCCGGTATCCCGTTGGAATTGTTCGTCGTCTCCTTTGAAAAGGACAAGATGACATTGCGCGTTCCGACCAACAAGGCGACCGAGATCGGCATGCGCTCGTTGTCCAGTCCCGATGTCATTTCCAAGGCGATGTCCACCCTCAAGGGCAAGGCCAAGGTCAAGCGCGCGATGTGGTCGCGCCGGGCACAGGAATACGAGCAGAAGATCAACTCGGGCGATCTGATTGCGATCGCCGAAGTGGTGCGCGATTTGCACCGCACCGATGACCAGCGCGAGCAGAGCTATTCCGAGCGGCAGCTTTATGAGGCCGCGTTGGAGCGCCTGACCCGCGAAGTCGCCGCGGTGAGCGGTAATGACGAGGTGGCCGCGGCCAAGCAGGTTGACGAGGTCCTGATCACCCGCGCGGCCTGAACCCGGTTGCCACCGCTAGATGAGAATGCCGCGTTCCCGGTCAGGGGCGCGGCATTTTCGCTTTGTGCGGTGAGGGTTGCGCGGGATCAGATGCACAGCATCCACAGAACGGCAATTTCGCAAAGCTGCTGACACGCGCCGAGGATATCGCCGGTCTGGCCGCCGATCTTGTGCGCGGCCACCCATGCAACGGCAAAGGCCAGCGCCCCGGTTATCAGGACCGCCGCCAGCATCGTGCCAAAGCCAAGGCTGAAGAGGGTAATCACCACAGCCACCGCCGCCGCCAGCGCGGCCATGCTGCCGTGCGGGCGACCGACGCTGCGCGACAACCCGTCGTTGCGCGCATGGGGCAGGGCGACCATCACCGCGGGCATTGCCCCGCGCGACAGGACCGCCGCCGCGATCATCGCGCCGATTGCCGCGCCGTCCTGCCACAAGAGGCCAAGCGCCCCCCACCGCGCCCCGAGTGACAGCACCAGCGCGATAACCCCGTAGGTGCCGATGTGGCTATCTTTCATGATTTCAAGGCGCCGGGTTTCATCCCACCCGCCCCAAAAGCCATCAGCGCTATCGGCCAGCCCGTCTTCGTGCATGGCGCCGGTGAATACGATGAGGCATAGCAGGCTGATCCCCGCCGCCATTGGCGCAGGCAATCCGGCCCATGCCGCAAGCGCCCCGACCGCTCCGGCCAGCACGGCGACGATTAGCCCCGCCAGCGGATAGGCCCATACCGCCGTGGCGGTGCGGGCGAACCGCGCGGGATCAAGCGTGATCGGTAGCCGTGTCAACAATGCCAGCGCCACGCCGATATCCACCGGGGTCGGGCGCCGTGGGTCGGTTTCGTGCATGGTGTCGCCTTTTCCTGCCTTGTTCGCCCTGCTCAGACGGTTAAACACCCGTAAGCAAATACAATCAACGAGGGATACCATGACCGCGCCATTTTCCAATCTCGCCGAGTTTTCCGATTTGCTCGATGCCGCGCCGGCGCGGGACGAAGGCGCCGTTGCGGCCGCGCAAGAGCGCAATGGCCAGTTGACGAAGCCGCCGGGCGCGCTTGGTCGGCTTGAGGATCTGGCGATTTGGTACGCGGGCTGGCGCGGCACCGCCAAGCCGCAAATCGCGGCGCCGCAGGTCCTGGTGTTTGCGGGCAATCATGGTGTCACCGCGCAGGGGGTATCGGCCTTTCCGCCCGAAGTGACAGCGCAGATGGTCCAGAATTTCGATCATGGCGGCGCCGCGATCAACCAGTTGGCCAACTGCTTTGGCGCGCGGATGGACGTGCACGCGCTGTCGCTTGAGACGCCCACGTCCGATTTCACCGCCGCCCCGGCCATGGACGAGGCCGGGTTCCTGGAGGCGCTCGGGGTTGGCTGGCAGGCGGTCGATCCAGGGGGCGATGTCCTGATTTGCGGGGAAATGGGGATCGGCAATACCACCTCGGCGGCGGCGGTCGCGCTGGCGCTCTTTGGCGGCGTGGCGTCTGATTGGGTGGGGCGCGGCACGGGTGTTGACGATGCCGGGCTTGCCAACAAGGCGCGCGTGGTCGAAGCGGGTGTTGCCCTGCATGGCCGCGAAGGGCAAAGCGGGCTGGATGTGCTGCGTTGTTTGGGCGGGCGCGAGCTGGCGGCGATGGCCGGCGCGATCGCGCGCGCGCGGGTGCTGCGTATTCCGGTTCTGCTTGACGGGTTCATCTGCACCGCCGCCGCCGCCTGCCTTGATCAGCCTCGGCGCGGCGCGCTGGATCATTGCGCGGCCGGGCATGTCAGTGTCGAGCCGGGGCACGCGCGCCTGCTTGGGGTGCTGGACAAGGCGCCACTGCTGTCGCTGGGTATGCGCCTTGGCGAGGGATCGGGCGCGGCGCTGGCGCTTGGGGTGCTCAAGGGGGCGGTGGCCTGCCATTCGGGCATGGCCAGCTTTGCCGAGGCGGGGGTCAGCGAAGCCTGATCATCCCGCCTCGTCGCGCGCTTCGAGCTGCGCCAGAAGGGCGGTTTCCAGCTCTTTCTGCAACTCGCGGGAGCGCGCGATATACGCCTCGTTCTCCGAGGCCGGCACCTGCGGATCCCACAATTCCGCGAGATCGCGGATGGATTGCCTGTCGTGCTGGTAGAAGAGTTTTTCCGCCTCGGCGGCTTCGAACTCGCTCAGGCCCATGTTTTCCAGAACATAGCGCCCCGCGCGCAGCGAGCTGTCGAACATCTCGCGGACGATGTCGTTGGCGCCTGCCTGATACAGCTTGTAAACATGGGTGCGGTCATGCGCGCGCGCGACGATGTGCAAATCGGGCCGCTCGTGCCTGGCATAACTGACCAGCCGGGTCGCCGAGGCGGGATCGTCCATCGCGACGACAAGGATGCGCGCCTCGCCCAACCCGGCGGCATGCAGCAATTCGGGGCGGGTCGGATCGCCGAAGAACCCCTTGATTCCGAATTTGCGCATCAACTGGATGGTCGAGAGGTTATGGTCGAGCACCACCGTGGTGAAGCCGCTGGATTGCACGAGCCGGTTAACGATCTGCCCGAACCGCCCGATCCCGGCGATGATCACGGTGCCTTGCTCGTCGATCTCGTCCGGTTCGGGGCTCTCGGCCGCCTCGGCAAAACGCCGGGCAAGGTATTCGTGCAGCAAGAACAGCACCGGCGTGATCAGCATCGACAGCGCGATCACCAGCAGGAGTTGCTCGGCCAGGACGGGCGGCAGCACGTTTTGCTGCACCGAAAAGGACAGCAGCACAAAGCCGAATTCTCCGGCCTGGGCCAATGACAGTGTGAAAAGCCATTGGTTCCGTCCGCGCAGGCGAAAGATCCGCCCCAGGACGAACAGGATCACCATCTTTGTCAGGATCAGGGCCAGCGTCAGCCCCGTCAGAAGCAGGGGAAACTCCCACAAGAGGCCGAAATTGATCCCGGCCCCGACCGTGATGAAAAACAGCCCCAGAAGCAGGCCTTTGAACGGCTCGATGTCGCTTTCCAACTCGTGGCGAAATTCGCTGTTGGCCAAAACCACGCCCGCCAGGAAAGTGCCGAGCGCGGGCGACAGGCCGACCATCATCATCGCCGCGGCAATGCCCAGCACGATCAGGAGCGACAGCGCGGTATACATCTCGCGCAGGCGCGCCTGGTGGATGAACCGGAACAGCGGCCGAGTGAGGTAAATCCCGGCCAGCACGATCAGCCCGACCACCCCCAACGTAACCAGCGTCACCCCCCAACCGGGTAGCCCTTCGACCAGCGACACCGCTTCGCCGCCATGCGCCGTCTCGGCGTCCGGGGCAGGGGCCAGCGCCAGCAGTGGCAGCAACGCCAGCATCGGAATTACGGCGATGTCCTGCGTGAGCAGAACCGAAAAGGCAGATCGCCCGCCGCCGGTCTGCATCAGGCCCTTTTCCTTGAGCGTTTGCAAGACGATAGCGGTCGATGACAACGCCAGGATCAGCCCCACCGCAAGCGCGCTGCGCGTGTCCAGCCCCAGCAGCGTGGCGCCGCCCATGACGGCGGCCATGGTCAGCAGGATCTGGGCCCCACCCAGCCCCAGCAGCTTGTGCCGCATCGCCCACAGGGCGCGCGGCTCCAGCTCAAGACCGATCAGGAACAGCATCATGACGACGCCGAACTCGGCAAAATGCTGCAAGTCCTGGGTTTCCGAGCTGCCCACAAGGCCCAGCACCGGCCCGATGAGAATGCCCGCCGACAGGTAGCCAAGCACCGAGCCAAACCCAAGACGCGCCGCCAAGGGCACCGCGATGACGGTCGCAGCCAGGTAGATCGACGCTTGTATCAGGATTTCCTGCATGTGCTGTCCTTCGGGGGCTTAGGTTGGCAGGGGGGCGTCCTGTTTGAACTGGTCCATGACGACCTGGCTCTGAACGCGGGCGACGGCGGGATGAGGCGAGAGTACCTCGTGAATCAGTCGGTTCAATGCGCCCAGATCGGCGCAATAGACCCGTAGCATGTAATCCGCATCTCCTGTCAGGGTCCATGCGCTTATGATCTCGGGGCGGGTGGCGACCAGCCGGGCAAAGCCCTGCGCCTGCTCGGGGCCGTGACTGCCCAATTGGACCTGCACGAAGGCCTGCACGTCCAATCCCAGCAAATCGGGGCTGAGCCGTGCCGCGTAGCCGCGAATGTACCCCGCGCTTTCCAGCCGCTGCCTCCGCCGCCCGGCCTGACTGGGCGACAGGTTGAGCATATCGCCAAGCTGCTGTGCCGTAAGGTGTGCGTCGGCTTGTAGCGCGGCGAGGATGCGTTTGTCAGTATCGTCAATCATGTGCGAAATCCCCGCGTATATGGCGAATAATACGTTGAATTGCCGCATATATAAAGGGGATTTGCGCGCAAAATGCGCAAAATCCCCGTTCCTTATCATGTAAACTTGTTCATGAGCGCCGATACAGTCACATCAAACAAGGAGCCATGCCATGGGACCCTTCCCGCACGACGCCCCGCGATCCGAGATTACCCCCGAAAACCCGGCCGGAACCGACGGGTTCGAGTTTGTGGAGTTCGCCCATCCCGATCCAGAGGAGTTGCGCAGCCTGTTTTCGCGTATGGGGTATGCCCTGACCGGGCGGCACAAGTCCAAGAATATCGAGCTGTGGCAACAAGGCGATATCACCTACATCCTGAATGCCGAGCCGGACTCGATGGCGACCCGCTTTGTCGAGGAACACGGCCCCTGTGCCCCGTCGATGGGCTGGCGCGTGGCGGATGCGCAAAAGGCGTTCGATCACGCCGTCGCAAAGGGGGCAGAGCCCTACATGGAAGACGATCGCACGATGGATGTCCCCGCGATCAAGGGGATCGGCGGGTCGCTGATCTATTTTATCGATCAGTACTATGACACCTCGCCCTATAACGAGGAGTTCGAGTGGCTGCAGACGTCCAAGCCCGAGGGGGTTGGCTTCTACTACCTCGATCACCTGACCCACAACGTGTTCAAGGGAAATATGGACAAGTGGTTTCGCTTTTATGAAGGGCTGTTCAACTTCCGTGAAATCCGCTTTTTCGATATTGAGGGCAAGTATACCGGCCTGTTCAGCCGGGCGCTGACCTCGCCCTGTGGACGCATTCGCATCCCGATCAACGAGGACCGGGGCGAAACGGGGCAGATCGTGGCCTACCTGAAGAAATACAACGGCGAAGGCATCCAGCATATCGCGGTCGGCACCGAGAACATCTATGACGCCACCGATGCCATTTCTCAGCGCGGCGTGAAGTTCATGCCGGCCCCGCCCGAGGCCTATTACGAGCTGAGCAAAACCCGTGTCCAAGGCCACGAAGAGCCGATCGAAAGGATGAAAAAGCACGGCATCCTGATCGATGGCGAAGGCGTCGTGAACGGGGGCGAGACCAAGATCCTGTTGCAAATCTTCTCGAAAACCGTGATCGGCCCGATCTTTTTCGAGTTCATCCAGCGCAAAGGCGATGACGGCTTTGGCGAGGGGAACTTCAAGGCCTTGTTCGAATCCATCGAGCAGGAACAGATCGACAGCGGCGAGTTGGAAGAGGCCAAGTAAGCTTGGCGCTATGGGCCAAGGGGTGCGTCCTTGAATGGGCCACCCCGGCCGGGTCACGTGCGGCCCCGAGGATTGGCGCACCATGGCGGAAATGCCCCGCCCGGCGGTGAGGCTTGTTGAAACGTAGCGGCTTAAACGATGGCAGCGCCTGCCTGCCCCCGGCAGGAAGATGCGCCCGCCCAGGCAGGCGCTGCCCTCTTTTCTCGTCACGCGCGCCGTTTTCCGAAGGCGACCCTGTGGTTTGACGGGCCAGAGCCGCTCGGGCGGGCACCGGACAAACCGCCCGTATCAGCCGTTCGGCATCTTCAGCACCAGGTTGCGGCCGCGCTTGATGTAGCGCAGCTCGGTTTCGCCAATGGCGGCGACCCGGCCGCCGTCGATGCTGTCTCCTATTTGGACCTTCTCGAACCGTCCGTTGGGTAGCCTCACCAATGCGCGCCTGCTGGAAGGTTTGCCATAGACACCGATCAGGCTGATCTTGCGCATGCTCAGCGCGTTTTTCACCGTCGCCTGCTTGGCGACCGAGGCCGAGGTCGGGATGTCGGGGGCGACGGTGCTGGCGGTGCGGCGGGCGACTTCAGGTTCCAGGTCGTCGGGGCGCACCTCGGGTTTGAGCGAGACGTCGATCGCCTGTGCGGTTGCGTTGGCGGTGTTGGCGGTATTCGCCTGTGCATCGGCGCGCGCCTTGGCAGCGATCTCGGCCGGTCTGCGTTTGGGGTGGATGACGGCCAGCGCGGTGTCGTCCTCGGCATCAAGTTCCGATTGCTCACCCTCACCCGCAGCCCCATCGACGAGGCCCGCGGGGCGCGCCTTGGGGCGGACACCGGACAGGCGCTCGCGCAGGGCGTCCTGAACGCGGGTGTCGCTGGTGCGCAGGCGCGGGGGTTGCACGGGCGGCGCGCCGGCGTAGATCATCACCCCGTCGGGGGAAATCGTGCCCTCCGGCGTCGCCGTGACCAGCCCGCGTTCATCCAGATCGAACCGGGTGCCGGGCAGGGCCGGGGCGGTCTGCGGACGCGGGCGCGGATCGGCCTGCAGCACATCGGCAGGCGGCAGGGCCACCGCATCCGAGAAATCGACGTTTCTATCGAGAGAGGCGAGATAGAGATTTCCCAGCGGATCAACGGGTGGGGCCTCGGGCGCGTCGGGCGCGGCGGGCCATATACCCGTCGCCGCATAGCGCGCCGCCGCCTCATCGGGGCGGGGGATCAGCGACGTGGTCCGTTGCGGCGCGGCGTCGGTGGCCTCCCCGGTCTGCTCTGGCTCGGCTTCATCTTGCGGCGCTGCCGGGGGCTGCGCGGTATCGGCGGCGGGCGTTTCAGGCGCCTCCGCGGGCTTTAGCGGCGCGGGTGGCTGGACGGTATCGCTTGCGTCCTCCTGCGGCGGGGACAGCGCGGCGATATCATCCGACGCGCGCGGCAAGTCCTGGACGTCGGCGCGCTCGCCGAACGGGCCCATGGTGTCGCTGCCGGAATAGATGGTCGCCCACACGCCAACCCCGGCGAGCGCCAGCAGAACCGCAGAGGCCACGACCAGTCCGATATTTCGCGTTTGCCCGCCGATTGCCGCGCGGCCGGGCGAGTCGGCCGCGCGTGCGCCGAAGATCGTCATCTTCTGTTCTTCGTCTTGCGGCGTTTGCGTGGGCGCGGGACTGCGCAGCGGGGCCTGTGATGCCTGATCGCTCTTGATGGGGGTGGGGGCGGGGGCTTTTTCGCGGCGTTTTACCAGTTGCCCGGCTTGGCTGAACCCGGCCTTGATCCTGTCGGCGCCGGTGCGGGCGGCCTGTCTGGATTGGCTGGCGCCGCGCCGTGCGGTGGCCCCGGCGGCGCGAAATGGCCGCGTGAGCGCCGAAAGGGTGCTGCTGCCAGCGTTGACCGTGCGTCCGCGCAGCGACCGCGCGGCACCCTTGAACTGTGCGCTGGCGGCGCGCCCGGCGGGCTGCGCCGGGGTGGGGGCCTTGTCCGGTTTCGGTGCAGGTGCCGTAGCTTCTTTGGGGGCGGCGGGCACGCGAGGGGGGGGAGGAGACGCCGGTTTGGGCGCGCTGCGTTTTGTTGATGGTTTGGGCGCAGTTTTCTTGCCAGCCCCGGATTTCTTGCCAGCCCCGGAGCGCAAGCCGAAGGTCAGGCGCGGCGCGGCCTTGGCAACTAGCGTGCGCGCCATCGCCGCCGGATCGATGCTTTTGCCGGCATCGTCGCTGGGTGCCTGCCGGCGCGACGAAAAGGCGGGCATGGGCGCGGCAGGGGCCTTTGAGGCGTCGGCTTTGCGCTCTGCTGTGACGGGCTTCTTGCCGGTCTTTGGTTTGTCGCTTTTCGGTTTGTCGGTTTTCGGCTTGCCGGTGGCCGGCGTTTTCGGCGCTGCCTTCTTTGCCGGCGCCTCGCTTTTCGCGGGCTTGTCGGGCGTCTCTTGGTCCGCGCTCTGCTCCGGCGTTGCCTTTGCGTTTGGCGCGGGGGGAATTGCGGGCGCATCGCTTGCGTCCTGCGGCGGCTTGGCCGTGTCAAACAGCGGCTCCCCCGCCGCGGGCAGATGGGCCATGCCAACGATATGGATCGGGTCCAGGTCGCGCTCGACAGGGTCTTTCACCTGCGAACAGGCCCCGAAGAACACTTCGCCGACAAAGGCGCCGTCCGGGGGGGTCGCCACGAAACTCACCGGCCCAAACTGGTGTTCAAGCGCGAAATCTTCGGCCTCTTGAAGGGTTTCCTGCGCAACCGCCGCCACGTGCGTGCGCTCGCCGTTGGCGGCCCAGTCGATGCGCAGCTCATCCACGGCATAGGGGGTCGCCCCGTCCATCGCATCGCTGGCGGCCTGCGCGCGCGCGGCATCGTCCGCACCGGGGGTGTCGATTGTCAAGTAGCGGATCTGCTCGTTCGGGATGACGAGCTTGCAGCTGAGGCCGCTGCTATCGAGGCGCTGTGCCGTGCGCCGCAGCACCGCCAGTTCGCCGGCCAAATCGTCCGATGAAAGACCAACCTCGCCCACGAGGTGCCAGCCCGAAGGCACACGGTGCAACAGGCCGATACCGTCAAATGACAGGGTCAACGCGAAGTTCGGTTTCATGACTTAGGCTTTATCATCCCCCCGCGCGGCCGTAGAGCGCCGCAGCACCAATCCGTTCTTTTTACAGCAGTTTCCTGCTCAGGGAAAGGCTTGGCTCAGTTTCCCTTTACCAACGGAAAATGCATGTTCAATCTAGGGGGAGACTATCAAGGAGAACGCCAATGCGAAACCTATTCTGTGCCGCGCTGATCGCCCTCATTGCGCTGCCGGCCGCTGCCGAGACCCCAGATCGCCGGATCAGCGTATCGGGGCAGGCGGTGATTGAAACCGCGCCCGACATGGCCATCGTCCGGCTGGGTGTCACCCACAAGGACAAGCAAGCCACCAATGCGCTGCGCAAGACCTCGGACGCCGTTGCGGCGCTGATGTCGCGGCTGTCGGGGTTGGGCGTGGCCAAGCGGGACGTGCAGACCAGTTCGCTCTCGCTCGGGCCGGTGTGGAACACGCCAGAGGGCGGCGGGCCGCGCGTGCATTGGGGCTATGAGGCGGCAAACATGATCACGGTGCGCCTGCGCGATATCGACACGGTGGGCGAGGCGCTGGATGCGCTGGTGTCTGACGGGGCCAACCGCCTCGACAGTATCCGTTTCGCCCTTCAGGACCGGCAAGAGGCGATGGACGAGGCGCGCCGCCGCGCAGTGGCCAATGCCAGGCACAAGGCCGAGCTATTGGCAGACGCGGCGGGCGTGACCCTTGGCGATACCGTGTCGATCAGCGAGGGAAGGGGTGAGCGGCCATCGCCCGAACGGATGGCCCCGACCATGATGCGCAGCGATTCGGTGCCGATCGCCGCGGGCGAGGTCGAGATCGAAGCGTCGGTGTCGATGGTGTTTGGGTTGACGCCGCCCGAGTGATGGATGCCCGAGTGATGGATGACGGGGCGCGCTTGCCCCGTCACCGTTTATGCGGGCGCGGTCAGGCGCCGGCCTTGCTCAGCCCCTGGTCCAGGTCGCGAATCAGGTCGTCCGCGTCCTCGATCCCGATCGAGATACGGACAACATCCGGCCCTGCGCCGGCCGCGATCTGCTGCTCTTCGGTCAATTGCCGGTGCGTGGTGCTGGCCGAGTGGATCACCAGGCTGCGGGTGTCGCCAAGGTTGGCCACGTGGCTGAATAGCTCAAGGCTGTCCACCAGCTTGACGCAGGCCTCGTATCCGCGCTTTAGCGTGACCGTGAACAGGCCGCCGGTGCCCTTGGGGAACAGCCGCTGCGCGCGCTCGTGATAGGGCGAGGAGGGCAGGCCGGCATAGGTCACCTTTTCGATCCTCGGGTCTGCCTCGAGCCACTCCGCCACCTTCTGCGCGTTCTCGCTGTGCCGCTCCATGCGCAGGGACAGCGTCTCGATCCCCATCAGCGTGTAATGCGCCGCCTGCGGGTTGAGCGTCATGCCCAGGTCGCGCAGGCCCACGGCGATCCCGTGGAAGGTAAAGGCCAGCGGGCCGAACGTCTCGTGGAACTTAAGGCCGTGATAGGCGGCTTCGGGCTCGGACAGCGAAGGGAACTTGCCGCTTGCCGACCAGTCGAATTTGCCCGAATCCACAACCACGCCGCCGGTAACCGTGCCGTTGCCGGTCAGATACTTGGTCATCGAATGCACGACCAGCGTCGCGCCATGTTCGATCGGCCGGCACAGGTACGGGGTGGCGCTGGTGTTGTCCACGATCAGCGGCAGACCGGCGCCGTCGGCCACGGCCGCGATGGCCGGCAGGTCCGTGACGTAGCCGCCGGGATTGGCGATACTCTCGCAGAATATCGCGCGCGTGTCGTCGTCGATCGCCGCGGCGACCGCGTCCACATCATCGAAATCAACGAATTTCGCGGTCCATCCAAAGCGTTTGATCGTCTGGCTGAACTGCGTGATCGACCCGCCATAAAGCCGGGTGGACACCACCACGTTCAGCCCCGGCCCCATCAGCGGGAACAGCGCCATGATCTGCGCCGCGTGCCCGGACGAGCAGCACACCGCGCCGACGCCGCCCTCAAGCGTGGCCATGCGTTCTTGCAGCACCGCCACCGTCGGGTTGGTCAGGCGCGAGTAGATATAGCCGACCTCCTGCAGGTTAAAAAGCGCCGCCGCGTGGTCGGCATCGCGGAAGACGTAGGCGGTTGTCTGGTATATCGGGGTCTGGCGTGCGCCGGTGGCCGGGTCTGGCCGGGCGCCGGCGTGAATTTGCAGTGTATCGAAGCCGTAGCCGGGTGTGCCGTCTGTCATGGAAATGTCCCTCCTTGCTCTCGTTGTCAAAATCTCTAAGCCATGAAGGCGCATGCGACAACGAGACAGTTCAGTGAAAGGACGAACAATGCGACCGGCATTTCATTTAGCCTACCACGTTCGCGATCTGGATCAGGCGCGGGAATTCTATTCCGGCCTTTTGGGGGCGAGCGAGGGGCGCAGCACCGATACATGGGTGGATTTCGACTTTTTCGGTCATCAACTCAGCCTGCATCTGGGAGAGCCGTTCGCGACCACTGACACAGGAAAAGTGGGCGATCATATGGTGCCCATGCCGCATCTTGGCGTGGTTCTGGGCCTTGATGACTGGCGGGCGCTGGCCGATAGGCTTGTCGCGGCGGGGGTGGAATTTGTCCTGCCGCCCTCTGTGAGGTTCGAAGGGCAGCCGGGCGAGCAGTGGACGATGTTCTTTCGCGATCCGTCGGGCAACCCGATCGAGATCAAGGGCCTGGCCGCGGAAGAGGGGCTTTTCGCCAGTTGAATTGGCAGGCAGATGAAAACCCCTTCGCTTGATCCCTGATGGTCTTGTTTCGGACCTTCGATATATCGCCCTGCGCGAAATAGCGCCCGAAGCCCGCCGCGCATCGCCGGGCCGCCCCCCGGCGCGGCGATTTGGCTAACACCTGTGCAGCGCACCAAGGTAATTCGGGTTTGGCAAAAATAAAGTGCCCCGAACCAATGTTGGATCGCCGCACCGCGGCCCGCCGATGAGCGGCTTCTCGGCCGCTTGCCGCTTTGGCGCGTCCTTGGGTCGTTTTGTTGCGCGTGCCTGGCTGATATATGCTCACCCTGCGCGTGAGTGCCGATACGTGACGGGTGGCGGAAACCTTTCAAGAATCTTTCACATAAGGCTCAGCAAACTGTTGCGCTGCACTGCGGCATGAGGCTACCACTTTGCAACGCAAACGCACGGACACCCAGACAGGAGCCCGCAAATGCCCGAGTTCAACAAGATCCTGATTGCCAATCGCGGCGAAATCGCCATCCGCGTCATGCGCGCCGCTAATGAGCTGGGCAAGAAAACCGTCGCCGTCTTTGCCGAAGAGGACAAGCTCAGCCTGCACCGTTTCAAGGCGGACGAGGCGTATCGGATCGGCGAGGGGATGGGGCCGGTCGCGGCCTACCTGTCGATCGACGAGATCATCCGCGTGGCTCGCGAGGCGGGCGCCGACGCGATCCACCCCGGCTATGGGTTGTTGTCGGAAAACCCCGAGTTTGTCGACGCCTGCACCAACGCGGGGATCGTGTTCATCGGCCCGCGCGCCGAAACGATGCGCGCGCTCGGCGACAAGGCCAGTGCCCGGCGCGTGGCGATCGAGGCGGGTGTGCCGGTGATCCCGGCGACCGAGGTCCTGGGCGAGGACATGGATGCGATCCGCACCGCGGCGGGCGAAATCGGCTATCCCCTGATGCTCAAGGCCAGCTGGGGCGGCGGCGGGCGCGGCATGCGCCCGATCAACAGCGCCGACGAGCTGGAGGAAAAGGTGCTGGAAGGGCGCCGCGAGGCCGAAGCCGCCTTTGGCAACGGCGAGGGCTATCTTGAAAAGATGATCACCCGAGCGCGCCATGTCGAGGTGCAGATCCTTGGCGACAAAAGCGGCGAGATCTATCATTTGTGGGAGCGCGACTGCTCGGTCCAGCGGCGCAATCAGAAGGTGGTCGAGCGCGCCCCGGCGCCCTACCTGGCGCAAGCGCAGCGCGAAGAGCTGTGTGAGCTGGGCCGCCGCATCTGCCAGCACGTGAATTATGAGTGCGCCGGCACGGTCGAGTTCCTGATGGACATGGACACCGGCAGTTTCTACTTCATCGAGGTCAATCCGCGCGTTCAGGTCGAACACACCGTCACCGAAGAGGTGACCGGCGTCGATATCGTGCAGGCCCAGATCAAGATCGCCGAGGGCAAGCCGCTGGCCGAGGCAACGGGCAAGCCGGGGCAGGCGTCGATAACGCTCAACGGGCATGCCTTGCAGACCCGGATCACCACCGAGGATCCGCAAAACAACTTCATCCCCGACTATGGCCGCATCACCGCCTACCGCAGCGCCACGGGCATGGGCATTCGCCTTGATGGCGGCACTGCCTACGCGGGCGGCGTGATCACGCGCTACTACGATAGCCTGCTGGTCAAGGTCACCGCCTGGGCCCAGACGCCGGAGGGCGCGATCGCCCGCATGGACCGCGCCCTGCGCGAGTTCCGCATTCGCGGCGTCAGCACCAACATCGCCTTCGTCGAGAACCTGCTCAAGCATCCGGTGTTCCTCAACAACGAATACACCACGCGCTTCATCGACGAGACGCCCGAGCTGTTCAACTTCGCCAAGCGCCGGGACCGGGCGACCAAGATCCTGACCTATATCGCCGACATCACCGTCAACGGCCACCCCGAGACGCAAGGCCGCGCCAAACCTGCCGCCGCCAAGGCCCCCCGTCCGCCCCGCGCGGCCGTGGAGGACGTGCCCGCCGGCAGCAAGACACTGCTAGAGCAAAAGGGCGCCAAGGCCGTCGCCGACTGGATGCTGGATCAGCCGCAGCTTCTGTTGACCGACACCACCATGCGCGATGGACACCAGAGCCTGCTGGCCACGCGGATGCGCTCGATCGACATGATCAAGGTCGCGCCGGCATATGCCGCCAACCTGCCGGGACTGTTCAGCGTCGAATGCTGGGGCGGGGCCACCTTCGACGTGGCCTATCGCTTCTTGCAGGAATGCCCGTGGCAGCGCCTGCGCGATCTGCGCGCCAAGATGCCCAACCTGCTGACGCAGATGCTGCTACGGGCCAGCAACGGGGTGGGCTACACCAACTATCCCGACAACGTGGTGCAGGAATTCGTGCGCCAGGCGGCCGAGACGGGCGTGGACGTGTTCCGTGTCTTCGACAGCCTCAACTGGGTGGAAAACATGCGCGTCGCGATGGACGCGGTGCAGGAGACGGGCCGCATCTGCGAGGGCACGATCTGCTACACCGGCGATATCCTTGATCCGGATCGCGCCAAGTATGACCTGAAATACTACGTCTCGATGGCCAAGGAACTGCAGCAGGCCGGCGCGCATGTGCTGGGCCTTAAGGATATGGCGGGGCTGCTCAAGCCCGCGTCGGCCAGCGTTCTGGTCAAGGCCCTCAAGGACGAACTGGACATCCCCGTGCATTTCCACACCCACGATACCAGCGGCATCGCGGGGGCCACCATCCTTGCCGCCGCCGATGCGGGCGTGGACGCCGCCGATGCGGCGATGGACGCGTTCTCGGGCGGGACCTCGCAGGCGTGCCTTGGCTCTATCGTCGAGGCGCTCAGGCATACGCCGCGCGAGACCGGCCTTGATATCGCCCGCGTGCGTGAAATCAGCGATTACTGGGCGCAGGTGCGCGCGCAATACGCGGCTTTTGAGTCGGGCCTTCAGGCCCCCGCATCCGAGGTCTACCTGCACGAGATGCCCGGCGGGCAGTTCACCAACCTCAAGGCGCAGGCGCGCTCGCTCGGGCTTGAGGATCGCTGGCCCGAGGTGGCGCGAACCTATGCGGACGTGAACCAGATGTTCGGCGATATCGTCAAGGTCACGCCGTCCTCGAAGGTGGTGGGCGACATGGCGTTGATGATGGTCAGCCAGGGCCTGACCCGCGAGCAGGTCGAGGATCCGGAGGTCGAGGTGTCGTTCCCCGACTCGGTGATCGACATGATGCGCGGCAATCTGGGCCAGCCTCCGGGCGGGTTCCCGGAGGGGATCGTTCGCAAGGTTCTCAAGGACGAGGCCCCCAACACCGAGCGGCCGGGCAAGCACCTGCCGCCCGTCGATCTGGAACAGACGCGGGCCGAGCTGTCGGGCGCGCTTGAGGGCAAGCCGGTCGATAACGAGGATCTGAACGGCTACCTGATGTACCCCAAGGTGTTCCTGGATTACATGGGCCGCCACCGCCAGTATGGCCCGGTGCGGACGCTGCCGACGCGGACCTATCTCTACGGGATGGAGCCGGGCGAGGAGATCACCGCCGAGCTCGACCCGGGCAAGACGCTTGAGGTTCGCCTGCAGGCGGTCGGCGAGACCGGCGAGGACGGCGAGGCCAAGGTGTTTTTTGAGCTCAACGGTCAGCCGCGCGTAATCCGCGTGCCAAACCGCGCCGTCAAGGCCCAGAGTGCCGCGCGCGCCAAGGCCGAGGCGGGCAACCCCGACCACGTCGGCGCACCGATGCCCGGCGTGGTGGCCAGCGTGACCGTCAGCGTCGGCCAGAAGGTCCGCGAGGGGGATATGCTGCTGACGATCGAGGCGATGAAGATGGAAACCGGCATCCACGCCGAGCGCGACGCGACGGTCAAGGCGGTGCATGTGCAGCCGGGCGGCCAGATCGACGCCAAGGACCTGCTGATCGAGCTGGAATGAGCGGCACGGGCGGGGGCGGTTTTTTTCGCTTGAGGGCAATTTTCCACTTGCAGCCCGCCCGGAGAATTTATATCTCACGCCTCACAAGGACGCGGGCGTAGCTCAGGGGTAGAGCACAACCTTGCCAAGGTTGGGGTCGAGAGTTCGAATCTCTTCGCCCGCTCCAATTATCCGAACCCGGATACACGAAAAAGGCGCGGCCAGCGGTCGCGCCTTTTCGCGTTTTGGCGGATTCTCTGTGAAACGCGCAAGATAACGTGTTGAAAATGCTTTCTGATATCAAAATGCCTTGAACGTGAGGGTGGTCAGGGATCGCTCGATCCCGTCGATGTCCAGCAGGTTGTCGTTGATGAACTTGCCCACGTCCTGGCCCTCGGGGATGTAGAGCTTCATCAGCAGGTCATACTCCCCCGAGGTCGAAAACAGCTCGGAGTGCAGCTCGCGCAGGGCGATTTCCTCGGCCACCTTGTAGGTGGTGCCGGGGGTGCACCGGATCTGGATGAACACGCAGGTGGACATGGCAGGGCCTTTCGCTGGCTGACGCGCGGCAATGCTGACACAGGGCGCGGGCGCGCGCAATGCGCCCCTTTCCTCTGCGTGCACGGGGGCCTATAACCCGGGGCGGACAAGCAAGCGGAGCAACCCCATGCGAACGGCCATCATCACGCGAAAGACCGCCGAGACGGATATCTCGGTCGAGATCGACCTGGATGGAAGCGGCAGCTATGACAACCGCACCGGCGTGGGGTTTTTCGACCACATGCTGGACCAGTTGGCGCGCCATGCGCTGATTGACATGACCGTGCGGTGCAAGGGTGATCTGCACATCGATGATCACCACACCGTCGAGGATGTAGGCATCGCGCTGGGCCAGGCGCTGGCGCGCGCGCTGGACGACAAGCGGGGCATCCGGCGCTATGGCGCCTGCCTGCTGCCAATGGATGACGCGCTGTTGCGGTGCGCGCTGGATCTGTCGGGGCGGCCCTACCTGGTGTGGAACGTCCAAATGCCCACGGCCAGGATCGGCGCCTTCGATACCGAGCTGGTGCGCGAGTTCTTCCAGGCGGTTGCCACGCATGGCGGCATCACCCTGCACATGGACATGCTCCACGGCTTCAACAGCCACCACATCGCCGAGGCCGCGTTCAAGGCGATGGCGCGCGCGCTACGCGAGGCGATCGAGGCCGACCCGCGCAAGGGCGACGCGATCCCCTCCACCAAGGGTAGCCTGTGAGGGGCGCTTGGGCAGGGCATAAAGTCAAGGTGCGGCAGAGGGTTAGCGCATGACCACGGTTATCATCGATTACGAGAGCGGTAACCTGCACTCCGCCGAAAAGGCGTTTCAGCGGATGGCGGCCGAGGTGGGCGCGGGCGATGTCGTGGTGACATCGGACCCCGATGTGATCCGCCGCGCGGGGCGCGTCGTGCTGCCGGGCGACGGGGCGTTTCCGGCGTGCCGCGATGCGCTTTACGATCATCGCGGCGTGTTCGAGGCGATGGAAGAGGCGGTCATCAAGGGCGGCAAGCCGTTTTTGGGGATATGCATCGGGATGCAGATGCTGGCCACGCGCGGGATGGAATACCGCGAGACGGCCGGGTTCGACTGGATCGGCGGCACGGTAGAGCGGATCGTGCCCGGCGATGCCGCGCTGAAGGTGCCGCATATGGGGTGGAACGACCTGGTGATCGACCGGGCGCACCCGGTTTTCGAGGGCGTGCAAAGCGGGCAGCACGCCTATTTCGTGCATTCCTATCATATGGTTGTGGATGATGACGCGCATCTGTTGGCGCATGTGGACTACGGCGCGCGCGTGACCGCGGTGGTCGGGCGCGACAATCTTCTGGGCATGCAGTTCCACCCCGAGAAAAGCCAGAACGTCGGCCTGCGGATGATCGCGAATTTCCTGGGCTGGAAGCCCTGATGGTGGAATTGACCTCCGCCCGAATAGCGCCAAAGGCGCCGGGCAGGCGCGCGCCGGGCTTACTCCACCCGCGTCCAGGTGCCTCCGTCGCGGCAGATGAACAGAACGCAGCCCTCGACCGAAAGTGTATCGCCGTTCAGCGTCATCTTCGAGTTGTAGGTCTTGTCGCGGTCGGGTGACCAGATCTTTCCGCCGCCGTATTCGCCCCCACCTTTGGCCTTCATACCCCAGATGATGCGCTTGCCGGTATTGGGCGAGTCCATCGGCGCGCCCTGCGCATCGAACGACTGGATTAGCCTGCCGCAAATCGCATCGCCGCAATCCTGCACGCGGATATGGCCGGAATTGCCGTTGTCGTCGGGCGCAGTGCGCCATACGCCGTACACCGGATCGGCCAGCGCGGCGCCGCCGCCCCATAGCAGCATCAGCGCGGCCAGTGTCGTCGTGGTTTTCATCGCCGGTCCCCTCCCTTGCGCTCGCGCCCATCCTGACGCCGGATCGCCGCGCCAATCAAGCGTTACATTGGGTCACCGCGAATATGTGCGGTGCGTTGCATTTCCCACGCGGGCGTGCAAAACGGCACGCATTCACGATGAAAGGCAAGGCTGATGATCCTTTATCCCGCGATCGATCTGAAGGACGGGCAGGCGGTGCGCCTGCTCAAGGGCGACATGGACAGCGCCACGGTGTTCAACGAGAACCCGGCGGCGCAGGCGCGTGCCTTTGTCGATGCGGGGTGCGAGTGGCTGCACCTGGTGGACCTGAACGGCGCGTTCGAGGGCGAGCCGGTGAACGCCGCCCCGGTCGAACAGATACTGGCGGCCTGCGACGTGCCGGCGCAACTGGGCGGCGGTATCCGGGACATGGCCACGATCGAGCGGTGGCTGGACAAGGGCCTGGCACGGGTGATCCTGGGCACGGTGGCGGTGGAGAACCCCGCGCTGGTGCGCGAGGCGGCACGCGCCTTCCCCGGGCAGGTGGCAGTCGGGATCGACGCGCGCGGCGGGTTGGTCGCGACCAAGGGCTGGGCCGAGGAAACGGACGTGAACGCCACGGACCTCGCGCGCAGCTTCGAGGACGCGGGCGTGGCGGCGATCATCTACACCGACATCAACCGCGACGGCGCCATGCAGGGCCCTAACGTCGAGGCGACGGCAGCACTGGCGCGGGCGGTGGAAATCCCGGTGATCGCCAGCGGCGGGGTGTCGTCGCTGGACGACCTGATCGCGCTGCGCGATTGCGGCGCCGACCTTGACGGGGCGATCTCGGGGCGGGCGCTGTATGACGGGGCGCTGGATTTGCGCGCCGCGCTGAAGGCGCTGGCGGGGTAGGGCGCTACTCGGCCTGCCCGGCCGCTCGGGCGGTGAAGTTGGCCAACGCCTTGGTCATGGTCCGCACATAGGGCGCATCCGCGGCGATCCCGTCCAGCCCCGACAGCATATCGGCGGGCGCGTGATAGGCCAGCCATGTCTGACCGTCCTTATCCTCGTAGACCAGCACCCGCAGCGGCAGCATGATCCCGGCAAGCCGGTTGTCGATAAGCGCCGGCGTGCCGACCTTGGGTGTGCCAAAGATCAGCAACTGCGCCTCACCGATATCGGCATCGACCATGCGCGCGCCCTTGCCGTGATTGACGCGGGCGAAGAGGGTGATGCCCGCGGGCTCGATCGTGGCGGCAAGCGCGTCGGCGGCCTGCACCACGGATTTGTCGGTGGCCACGCGGGTGATGTCCTGCGCAGCGGCGAGGGCCGGCGCGGCGGCAAGGGCAATAGCGGCCAGGGCAGGGCGGATCATGGCAGGCTCCTTGCTTGACGAGGATACAGCCCATCCGTGCCACGCGGCGCGGGTCACGTGCCAATCACGAATGGGTCAGTCAGCCGCTGACGCCCACGAGGCCCCGCGCATCCAGCCAGTCGAGAAAGGTGCAATCGCCCGCGTAATGCACCGGCTGATTGACGTGCGCGCGCATTGCCCCATGCCGCGCGCCGGGCCGCAAGCGCGGATGCCTCCGGCAGGAGTATTTGGGGCAAGATGAAGCAGGGGGCCTTTTTATTCCCTTCATCTTGCCCACAATACTCCGGGGGAGCGCGAGGGGGCAGCGCCCTCTCGCCCCGGTTTGCCGCAGGGCGCGCGATGCCTCTTTATCTGCGGCGCGGGCCGGTCTATGAGGGGCGCATGCTGAAGGTTCGTGTCATTCCCTGCCTTGATGTCGCCGATGGCCGCGTGGTCAAGGGCGTCAATTTCGTCGATCTGCGTGATGCGGGCGATCCTGTCGATGCAGCGCGCGCCTATGACGCCGCCGGCGCCGACGAGATCTGTTTCCTAGACATCCACGCCACCCACGAGAACCGGGGCGTGATGATGGACGTGGTCACCCGCACCGCCGAGGCGTGTTATATCCCGCTGACGGTGGGCGGCGGGGTGCGCAGCGCGCAAGACGTGCGCGCGCTTCTGCTGGCGGGTGCCGACAAGGTCAGCTTCAACTCGGCCGCCGTGGCCAACCCGGACGTGGTGCGCGAGGCCGCAGATCGCTTCGGCAGCCAGTGCATCGTGGTGGCGATCGACGCCAAGACGGTCGCCCCCGGCAAGTGGGAGATCTTCACCCACGGGGGCCGCAAGCCCACCGGCATCGACGCGGTGGAGTTTGCGCGCACCGTCGCCGCCAAGGGCGCGGGCGAGATATTGCTGACCTCGATGGATCGCGACGGCACGCGGGCGGGGTTCAATTTGCCGCTCACCCGCGCGGTGGCGGACGCGGTCGATATCCCGGTGATCGCCTCGGGCGGGGTGGGCACGCTGGACCACCTTGTCGAGGGGGTGCGCGAGGGCGGCGCCGCGGCGGTGCTGGCGGCGTCGATCTTTCACTTCGGGGAGTTTTCCGTGCATGAGGCCAAGGCGCACATGGCTGCCCATGGCATACCGATGAGGATGGACGAATGACGCTGGACGATCTTGCCGCCACCATTGCCGCGCGGGCGGGGGGCGATCCGGGGGAAAGCTGGACCGCGAAGCTGTTGGCGCGGGGGCCCGAGAAGGCCGCCGAAAAGTTCGGCGAAGAGGCGGTGGAGGCCGTGATCGAGGCGGTTCGCGGCGACCGCGCGCGCCTGACGGCGGAGGCGGCGGACGTGCTCTATCACCTGCTGGTGATGCTGCAATCGCGGCAGGTGCCGCTGGCCGATGTCATGGCCGAACTGGAGCGGCGGCAGGGCACCTCGGGGCTGGACGAGAAAGCGGCGCGCTGAGGGCATGGCGGTAGCCGGTTGAAGCTGTCCCCGCCCGGGACGCCCCGCGGCCCGGGCAGCGCCCGACCGCCCCCATGGGCGGGCGCTCCGCTTCCGCCCGCGGTCGGAACCTGCCCTCAAGGTGAGACATCCACAGCCACATGGGGCAATGCGGGGAAGCGCGGCGGGCTTGCCTCGATTTCGCGTGTTTATTGGCCGGTGAAATCGCCTACCCAAATTTGCTGTGGGCAGATCAGTAGATAGAGATTACCACTCTATGCTTGTTCTAAATCTTTGATAAGCTTTTCCCACTTTTCAAGTTCTTCATCAAATTCGCCCCAACTTAGAGTATAATCGCAGTTGTGCTTGTATAAGCCAGATAAGAGAACGTGGCATCGTTCAATGAATCTCTGAACATCACCCCGACTCTGTTGCACAAATTGGTTGAAGGCCAGACGCCCCCTTTCCCCAGACAGACTCATCCTACGGGCTCAGTTATGGGTATGCCGAGCGCGGTATAGCCGTTCATGACGAGGATGCGGACTTGGACTTCCGCAACCTGACGATCGAAGTCCCGCGCCATGAGGCGCTGGCCCAGCATTTTCACGCAGTGCATTTTGGTCTCGACGCGGCTTCGGCGGTGGTATCCACTCCAGTTTCGCCAGATCGCGCGGCCGAGGTATTTCGAAGCTCGCAGGGCCTCGTTTCTGGCCATTGCACCCGCGGTGACGGTCTTCCACGGCTTGGCGTTTTTGCG
>NZ_AUIJ01000015.1 GCF_000423645.1 Sediminimonas qiaohouensis DSM 21189
CCGGTCGGCGCAGCCTCCCAGATCATCTCCGGGTCAAACCAGACTGTCAGCGAGCCACGGCGCTTGAGCGCTTCGTTATAGGCCGGCCAGTTCCTGGTCTTGTAGGTTGGGGGTGTGGGTCTGCTCATGTCGCCCAGCTACCACACTGGATTCGCGACATGAATCCCTCACGCGCTTTGTGCAACAGAGCCCTTCGGATTGCACGTTGTCTCCCCGACACGGGGTCACCTGCACCTGAGCTTCGGGGATACATGCAGGACCACCCTTTCGGTTTCGTGTGGCTTTCCAAAGGGATAGACAGATGCAGAAATGCTGCGGCATGCCTGCCGCCGGAGCCGACATCAGAAGCCCTCTAGATGTCCCTCGCGGCTCAGCAGAGCTGCTACCTTCTCCTGTGCCTCAGCAAGTTCGTTGTCGTTCAAGCCGTGATCGTATGGGTTCGACGTTCTTTTGACCCCGGCCCATCCGCCAAGGTCATGCGCATCGTCTATAGACAGTCCCGCCCGGCGTGAGATCGTTTTCCACGTGTGACGGAGGGAGTGGAACGCTAGCCGCTCATCGGTCTCCCCGCCAAGAACCTTCCGTCGCAACCCGGTAAATGCCTTGGACGCAGACTTAGCAGTGCCGGTGGCAGCATTGATAGGGAAGGCGTGGAACAGCCTCTCTTGTCCTTCCTTCAACGCTTCAGAACGAAGGCGCTTTACGATGGGCTGGGCAACCACGGGCACTGGTACCACCCTCTTGGCATTCTCCGACTTGCCGCCAGCTATGAGGAAAACAGAGCCGTCTTCTTTCGATTCGGCGACGCTCACCTTCGCGATCTCGGTCACACGCGCTCCTGTCACCAGTCCCAACCGGAACAAGTCACCCATGCGGTCACCCTGAGGAACTGCCGCGAGCACCTTTTGGGTCTCCTCGGGTTTGAACTGGTCTCGTTTAGGCTCGGCCTGTTTTCTCTCTCTCGGCACGTCATCATCGGGTCGGTTGAACGGGTTGGATGTCAGCTTCACTTTCTTTCTGGCCAGCGCCCAGCGCCAGAGACCCCGCAGCATGGTCGTCAGTTTTTCAACAGTACCCGGCGTCAACGCCCTGCCCGTCTTCTTCGAGGTCTGTGCCGGAAGGAACTCGTGCTGAAAGTCCGACACCAATTCGGGGGTGATGTCGTCGAGAAACAGGGCGTCGGATGTCGTGTGCATGAACGCGCACAGGTAGTTGACTGCGGTGATGACCTCGTTCGCCGAAGTCTTGCGGAGCGGCTTGTTCCCGTATGGATTGCCCGGTGCTCTTGCATCAAGGTACTGCGACGTCGCCTTGGATAGTGGCAGGGTTGTAGCTGTGGCCACCTTCAGGAATGCCTTGCGTTCGCCCTCCGGTGCTCTCTCGGCTTCGTCGTAGATGAGGTCTCGGACAAAAAGGCCGTCGTCTCGGTCTGCCCGAAGCGCATCCGCCCACAGCTCTGCCTTCTCCAAGCTGAACCTGTGCCGGGCGCGATACTCGATCTCCAACTTCCGCACTTCGGCTAGGTAGATGTCGCGCAACTTCTTGGCGCTGGGCAGATGCCGTTGCCCTTCCATCGGCCTGATGATCCAAGTGCCGAGCGGCTTGCCTTCCGACCATGGGTTTGGGGTTCCCCGAAGGCTTTTCGGAGTCTTCATCCTGAAGCGATAAGCCGTTCCCGCTCCCCTCGGTTGCTCGATGTAGTCCATTGCAGCGACCCTGTAGTGTCCTTCGGTGGTGTCCTTAACACCACAAGCCGGCTCCTACTATCCTGCAAGTAACTTGAATTGCAATGTTTTTTTGATCTGGCGACCCCGGCAGGATTCGAACCTGCAACCTGCCCCTTAGGAGGGGGCTGCTCTATCCAGTTGAGCCACGGGGCCGCGTGTGGGGTCTTTAGCGATTGCGCGCCGCTTGAACAAGGTCGGTGGTTCACGCTAGCATCACCCCTGACGCATTTTCAGGACGAATTGCCGTGACAGCACACCCGCCCCGCCCGTTGACCCTGCGCGATGTATCCGAGGCGTCGGGGGTATCGGAAATGACCGTCAGCCGCGTGTTGCGCGGCAAGGGCGATGTTTCCCCCGCCACGCGAGAGCGGGTTCTAGCGGCGGCCAAGGCGCTGGGCTACGTGCCCAACAAGATCGCCGGCGCGCTGGCCAGCCAGCGGGTTAACCTGGTGGCGGTGATCATCCCGTCGATGTCCAACATGGTGTTTCCCGAGGTGATGACCGGCATCAGCAAGGTGCTAGAGGATACCGATCTGCAACCGGTGGTGGGCATCACCGACTACCTGCCGGAGAAGGAAGAAAAGGTCCTCTACGAGATGCTGTCGTGGCGGCCCTCGGGGGTGATCATCGCGGGGCTGGAGCACTCGGACGCATCGCGCGCTATGCTGCGGGCGGCGGGTATCCCGGTGGTGGAAATCATGGATGTCGATGGCCACCCTGTTGACGCGATGGTGGGCATTTCGCACCGCCGCGCCGGGCGCGAGATGGGGCAGGCGATCCTGAAGGCGGGGTACAGGAAAATCGGCTTCCTGGGCACCAAGATGCCGCTGGATCACCGCGCGCGCAAGCGGTTCGAAGGGTTCACGCAGGCGCTGGCCAAGGGCGGTATTGAGATAGCCGATCAGGAATTCTACTCGGGCGGGTCCGCCTTGGCCAAGGGGCGCGAGATGACCCAAGCGATACTCGAGCGCAACCCGGATCTGGATTTCCTGTATTATTCCAATGACATGATCGGGGCGGGTGGTTTGCTCTACCTGATCGAGCAGGGCTATGATATTCCCGCGCAAATCGGGCTCGCGGGGTTCAACGGCGTCGAGTTGCTGCAAGGTCTGCCGCGCAAGCTGGCCACGATGGACGCGTGCCGTGCCGAGATCGGGCGCCGCGCCGCCGAGATTATCGTCGCGCGCAGCAAGGGCGAGGATCCCGCCGAAAGCGCCGTTGTTTTGACCCCCACCATCAGCTATGGCGATACCCTGCGCCGCTGACTACCCGCTTTGCATGTTTCATCTTGCCACAAATACTCCGGGGGAGCGCGAGGGGGCAGCGTCCCCTCGCCCCGTTTGCCGAATGCGACGCAACGGCGTTCTGGCCATTCCTGGGCACGGCAGGTCATAAGGGCGTCAGACATGCGAACAGGGAGGACGACCATGTATGACGTGATTGGCAGCACCAAGAGCCGCGCATTCCGCGTGATGTGGATGCTGGAGGAACTGGAAGAGCCCTATACCCATACGGATGTGGGCCCTCATTCCGACGCGGCCCGCATGGCGAACCCATCCGGCAAGATCCCCGCGCTGCGCGACGGGGATGCGGTGCTGACCGATTCTACCGCGATCCTGACCTATCTGGCCGACAAGCACGGCAAGCTGACCTACCCCGCCGGCACGGTGGAGCGCGCGCAGCAGGATGCGCTGACGCATACGGCGCTGGACGAGTTGGATGCCGTGTTGTGGACAGCCGCGCGACACAGTTTCGTGCTGCCCGAGGAACAGCGCGTGCCGCAGGTGAAAGACAGCCTGAAATGGGAATTCGCGCGCAATGCGGCGCGGCTGGCCGAGCGGATCGAGGGTCCGTTCCTGATGGGGGACCGGATGACCATCGCCGATATTATCACCGCGCATTGCCTGAACTGGGCTTATGGCGCGAAATTCCCGGTCGAGGATGAGTGCCTGTTGAGCTACGCCAAGGCGATGCGCGGGCGTGAGGCGTTCAAGCGCGCCGCGGGCAAATAGCCGCAGGCGCGCGCTTTGGTGGTGCAACGAAACGCCAAAGCGCCGCAGGGGCATAGATTTCCATCGGTTCACAATTGCGGCCCGGGGCACTAGTCTGCGCGCAGCGAGACAACCCAAAGGATAAGACCCATGACACAGCGCCTGCACCTGGTTTTCGGCGGTGAACTGGTTGACCCGTCCTCGAACAAGTTCAAGAACGTGGACGATATTCATCTCGTCGGTATCTTTCCCGATTACGATAGCGCGCATAACGCGTGGAAGGCCGAGGCGCAGCGCACCGTCGACAATGCACATATGCGGTATTTCATCGCGCATCTTCACCGGTTGCGCGACGAAGAGACCGAGGCATCGCCGACCGAGGAACTGGGCTAACGCGCGATGGTTCTGCGCCTGCTGGGGCTGTCGGCCTACATGACATTGGTGCGCGGCAATGCGACCGAAGAGACGCGCCAATTGCCAGAGCGCCCCGAGGGCGAGCTCGTCTGGGGCCATGCGGGCAGTCGCGGGCGGGTGCTGGCGCTGTGCGATCTGGCCGAGCGGCTGGCGGTGCAGCGCCCCGGTTTGCGGCTGCTGCTGACGGTGGGCGAGGATACGGGCGCCTTGCCCGACCTGCCAAGCCGGGTGATCGTGCAGACGGTGCCGCCCGAATCGATCCCGGCGATCGAGGCGTTCCTGGCCCATTGGGCGCCCGATCTGTGCATCTGGACGGTGGGGCACCTGCGCCCGGCGTTGATCGAATGCAGCGCCGAGGCGGGCATTCCGATGTTTCTGGTCGATGCGGCGGACTCGGGGTTTGAGGGCGTGCGCGGGCGGCCGTGGCCCGACCCGGCGCGCGCGGTTTTGCGGCATTTCGAATGCGTGATGGCGTCATCGGCGAATGCATCGCGCCGGTTGGTCCGCCTTGGCGTGGCGACAGAGCGGATCAGCGTCAGCGGCACCTTGCAAAGCGGCACAAGTGCCCTGCCGTGCAACGAGGATGAGCGCGAGGCGCTGGAGGCGGCAATCGGCGGGCGGCCCGTCTGGCTGGCGGCGCTTGTGCAGGCAAGCGAGCTGCAGGTCATCATCGACGCGCATCGCGCCGCGCTGCGATCTGCGCATCGGCGGCTTTTGATCGTGGTGCCGGATGATCCGAGCCAGGGCGTGGAAATGGCGCAATCCCTGCGGGCAAAGGGATGGCGCGTGGCGCGCTGGTCTCTGGGTGAGGTGCCACAGGAGGTGACGCAAATCCTGCTGGTCGATACGGACGAGCATGATCTGGGGCTATGGTACCGGCTGGCGCCGATCACGTTCATGGGCAGTTCTCTGGACGCAGGTCATGGCGGGCGGGATCCGTTCGGGCCGGCGGCGCTTGGATCGGCTATATTGCACGGGCCGAACGTGGCGCGGTATCGCCCGGCTTATACCCGTTTTTCCGAGGCAGGCGCCGCGCGTTCGATCAAGGACGCCGAGACGCTGGCCGCGGCGCTGACGCATCTGACCGCGCCGGATCAGGCCGCGGCGATGGCGCATGCGGCGTGGACGGTTGCCACCGATGGGGCCGAGGTGACGAATCGGGTGGTTGACCTGGCGCAGGACGCTCTGGACCGGCAGGAGGGGGCATGATGCGCGCACCTGGGTTTTGGTACACCCCGCCCGCGCGCCCGGCATGGCAGGCGCGTTTGCTGGCGCCGCTGGGGGCGCTTTACGCATGGGCGACGGCGCGGCGGGTGTCGCAGGCAAATGGCGCGCGCGTGGGGGTGCCGGTGATCTGTGTTGGCAACCTGAACGCCGGGGGCACCGGCAAGACGCCGACGGTGATCGCCCTGCTGGACATGCTGCGTAGTCGGCATATCGAGGCGCATGTCGTCTCGCGCGGGCATGGCGGTCGGTTGACCGGGCCGGTCGAGGTAGACCCGGCGCGCCACACTGCGGCCCAAGTGGGCGACGAGCCGCTGCTGCTGGCGGCGTTCGGACGCGTGTGGGTGGCGCGGGACCGGGCCGCCGGCGCGGCGCAGGCGGTGCGTGCCGGGGCGCAGGTGATCGTGATGGATGACGGGTTCCAGAACCCGGCGCTGCACAAGGATCTATCGATCGTGGTGGTGGACGCGTCCAAGGGGTTCGGCAACGGCCGCTGCCTGCCTGCCGGGCCGCTGCGCGAGCCGGTGGCGGCGGGGCTGGCGCGCGCCGACATGGTGCTGTCGATCGGTTCCGGCGAAGCGCAGGAACGGTTCGCGGCGCAATGGGGTGATGCGATCGGGGCGTTGCCGCATGTCACCGGCGCGCTTGCGCCGTTGCAAACCGGCATGTCGTGGGACGACACGCCGTTCCTTGCCTTTGCCGGGATCGGCCACCCCGAGAAGTTTTTTGCCACGCTGCGCAGTCTGGGCGCGCACCTGATCCGGGCGGAGGCGCTGGATGATCATCAGGCGCTGACGCCCGCGCTGCTGTCGCGGTTGGAGCACGAGGCGCGGCTGCGCGGGGCGCAGCTTGTCACCACGGAAAAGGACGCGGTGCGCCTGCCGCCGCGGTTCCGGGCGCAGGTGATCACGCTGCCGGTGCGGTTGCAGGTCTACGATGACGCGCCGCTGGCGGCGGCGTTTGATGCGCTGCTTTGATGCCGGGCGGCTGTTGTCCGCCCGGCGTGGTGCAGTCTAGGTGCCGTTGTCCTCGCCCAGTTTGGGGGCGGGACGCGTCAGCGCCAGATCGGCGCCCGAGAACCGGAAGGGTGCACGCACGCCCGGCACGCCGTCCAGGTCGATGCGCATGCCGCGCGCGATGACCTGCGGGTCGGCAAAGACCTCGGCCATGTCGTTGATCGGGCCGGCGGGAATGCCCTGCTCCTCGCAGCCCGACAGCAGATCGGCCTTGGTCATCTTGGCGGTCTCCGCCATCAGCAGGGCGATCATCTCGGGGCGGTTTTCCACGCGGTCGGCATTGCGCAGGAACTTTGGGTCTTCGGCCATCCAATCCAGTCCCAGCAGACGGCACAGGCGTTGGTACTGCGCATCGTTGCCGGTGGCGATGATGATGTAGCCGTCGCTGCAATCGAACACCTGGTAGGGCGTCAGGTTGGGATGGTAGTTGCCTGTGCGCCCCGGCGGGGTGCCGGTGGACAGGTAATTGAGCGCCTGGTTGGCGGTCACTGATACGGCCACGTCCAGAAGGGACATGTCGATATGCTGCCCGCGCCCGGTCTGGGTGCGCTGGTGCACGGCGGCCAGGATGGCGGTGGTGGAATAGACGCCTGTGAAAATGTCGGTGATCGCCACGCCTGCGCGCTGCGGCTGGCCGTCGGGCTCGCCGGTGATCGACATCAAGCCCGACATGCCCTGAATGATGTAATCGTACCCGGCCCGATGGGCATAAGGCCCGTCCTGGCCGAAGCCGGTGATCGAGCAATAGATCAGCCGCGGATTGACGGCGGCGAGGCTGTCGTAATCAAGGCCGTACTTGGCCAGCCCGCCAAGCTTGAAATTCTCGATCACGATATCGGCGTCGGCAATCAGGTCGCGCACCTGCGCCTGCCCTTCGGGCGTGCGGAAATCGATGGTGACGCTGGATTTGCCGCGATTGCAGGAGTGGAAGTAAGCCGCGCTGCGGTCATCGCCGCGCTGCACGAAGGGCGGGCCCCACTGGCGGGTATCGTCGCCTGCGGGGCTTTCGACCTTGATAACCTCGGCGCCCAGATCGGCGAGCGTCTGACCGGCCCAGGGGCCGGCCAGGATGCGCGCCAGTTCAACGACCTTGAGGCCGGCAAGTGGTGCGCGTGTCATTCGTCGGCCAGCTTCTCGTCAAGGATCGAGGACAGCTCTTCATAGGCCATGTTCGAGTATTTCTGCCCGTCGATGACAAGGCTCGGGGTGGAATCGATATCGTCCGCCTCGGCGTTCTGCTGATACCACGCGACCAGTGTGCGCGCCTTATCGTTGTCGGCAAGGCAGGCATCGAGGCGTTCATCGTCCAGCCCGGCAACGCGGCCGATCTTGCGCAGGTTTTCCACGATCGCCGAGGGGTCGCCATCGCCGAGCCAGTCGCGTTGTTGGGAATAGAGCAGGTTGCCTATCCCGAAAAAGCGGTCCGGGTCGCAGCGCGCGACCAATGCGGCCCACAGGCCGAACCTGTCGAAATACACGTCGCGGTAGATGAAATGCACCTTGCCCGTGTCGATGTAATCGGCCTTGAGCTTCTTGAACGGGCCTTCGTGGAAGGTGGCGCAATGCGGGCAGGTGAACGAGGCGTATTCCACCAGCGTAACCGGCGCATCGGCATCGCCTAGCGTCATTTCCACGATGCCGGAGGTGTCCACATCGGCGGCATCCTGTGCGTTGGCCGCACCAATGGGGGGCAGTTGCGTTGAGGTCTGCTGCTGGAGCGTCCACCAGCCGCCAAGCGTCAGAAAGCCGGCGCCGAGCGCGATCAGTGCGGTTCTGCGGTTCATGTGAAACCCTTTCTCAAGTCCTGTTTTTGGAGAGCACGTTGCGCGCCAGCATTTCAAGTGCCTGGCGCAACGCGGTGTCGTTTACGTCGCCCGATAGCTGCGCCGCATCATTGGTCACGGCGGGGTTGGGGGCGGCGGTATCGGTTTCGGTGCGTTTGCGGGCATGATCGAAGCTGACTTGCCCGTCGTGAAACCCGGTCGGGGCGGTCTGGGTGATGCGCACGCGCGATATGGCGTTGTAGCCGTAGACGGCGTTCACCTTTTCGCGCAGCTTTTCCTTTTGCATTTCCAGCATCGGTGCCTGCGCGCCGGTGGTCAGGATGGTCAGCGTCGCGCCGAACCCCTGCCGGCCGTACTTTACCTCGACCGGGCGGGCGATGGCGGCAATATCGGACCCGGCGATCTCCGCCCAATGCGTCAACAGCCGCGTCACAGCAAAGCCGCGCGATTCGCCTGCGCGGCGGATCTGACCCTGTAGCAGCGTCGAGGTGCGTTTGAACCCCTTGGATTTCCGGGGGGTGGTCATTGCTTGCATCCTGTCCTTTTGCCCTATTCTAGTGGGCATGAAAACGGTTGCCATTCAATATCAGCCGCCAGGAGACATAAAGTTTGCGTGACGAAGCCCATTTTGCCCCGCGCGCGGCGGACCTGCTGGCGTGGTATGACGCCAATGCGCGCGACATGCCGTGGCGCGTGCCCCCGGCGGCGCGCGCGGCGGGGGCGCGGCCCGATCCGTATGCGGTATGGCTGTCCGAGGTGATGTTGCAGCAAACCACCGTGGCCGCGGTGCGCGGGTATTTCGAGCGGTTCATGACGCGGTGGCCGGACGTGGCGGCGCTGGCCGCGGCCGACGATGGCGACGTGATGGCCGAGTGGGCGGGGCTGGGATACTACGCGCGGGCGCGCAACCTGTTGAAATGCGCGCGGGCTGTGGTGGCTGATCACGGCGGGCGGTTTCCGGGCACGCGCGCGGATTTGCAGGCGTTGCCGGGGATCGGACCCTATACCGCCGCGGCAATCGCGGCGATCGCGTTCGACCGGCCCGAGGTGGTTGTCGATGGCAACGTGGAGCGGGTGATGGCACGGCTGCATGATCACCGCGAGGCACTACCGGGGGCCAAGCGTGCGCTGACCGAAATGGCGGCGGCGCTGACGCCAGATGCGCGGCCGGGCGATTATGCGCAGGCGGTGATGGACCTGGGCGCGACGATCTGCACGCCGAAAAGCCCCGCCTGCGGCATCTGCCCATGGTGGGCCGCGTGCAAGGCGCGCGCGGCGGGGAGTGCGGCGGACCTACCGGTGAAGACCCCCAAGAAGGCCAAACCGGTGCGCCACGGCCACGCCTACGTGGCGCGGCGGCGCGATGGCGCGTGGCTGTTGGAACGACGGCCCGAGCGCGGGTTGCTTGGCGGGATGCTGGGCTGGCCGGGGTCGGAGTGGGTCGAGGCGCAGGCGCCGCATGACGCGCCGCCGGTGGTGGCGGACTGGCGCACGGTGGCGGGCGAGGCGCGGCACACGTTCACGCATTTCCATTTGCGCCTGTGCATATATGTCGCCGATCTTCCGCTTGACGTGGACCCGGGCACGGGTGTCTTTATTCCGGCGCAGGCGTTCCGGCCTTCGGACTTGCCGACCGTGATGCGCAAGGTTTTCGATCTGGCGCGAGGTGAGTTCGATACGGCAGGGTAGCCTGATCCCGGCCAATACGGAGCATGACCATGATCCCTTCGTCCCAAACCGCCCGTTGGCAAAATGCGCTGCCGTTCTGGATGACGCTTGCCCTGATTCCGGTTGCATGGCTTGGGGCGTTGCAGGGCGGCTGGACCGTGATCCTGTTGCCGATCGTGACCTGGTACTTCTTTTCCGCGCTCGATGCGATCCTTGGCCTGAACCTTGAAAACGCCGATCCCGAGACGGACGAGGATCAACTGACGTGGTATCGGGCGATCACGCTGATCTGGGCGCCACTGCAGTTTATCACGTTGTTCGGACTGATCTGGTACGTGCCGCGCGCAGAACACCTTGGCGCGCTGGAGACCATCGTGCTGTTCTTCGGGGTGGGGGTGATTACCGGGACGGTGGGCATTCCCTATAGTCATGAGCTGATGCATCAGACCAACCGTTTGGAGCGAGGCTTGGCCGATTTCCTGCTGGCGATGGTCCTGTATTCGCATTTCCGATCCGAGCATCTGCTGGTCCATCACGTCCATGTGGGCACGCCGCGCGATGCTGTCACTGCGCGGTATAACGAGGGGTTCCACAGGTATTTCCGGCGCGTGTTGCGCGAATCCCTGATCTCGGCCTTTCGGGCCGAGGCGGCGCGGCTGGAGCGCAAGGGGCGTCCGTGGACCGACCGGGCCAACCCGTTCTGGCGCTATTGGGCGCTTCAGGCGGCGATGCTGCTTTTGGCGCCGCTGCTAGGGGGGTGGATCGGGGTGCTTCTGTTTGTGTGGCAGGCGTTTATCGCGATCTGGCAACTGGAGCTGACCAACTATGTCGAGCATTATGCCCTGACCCGCAAGCATCTGGGCGATGGCAAATACGAGCATGTGAAGCCGCATCATTCGTGGAACGCCGCGCACAAGGCCAGCAATTGGTTGCTGATAAACCTGCAACGCCATTCGGATCATCACTACAAGCCGAACCGGCGGTTTCCCCTGCTGCAGAACTATACCGAGGCGGAGGCGCCGCAATTGCCGTATGGCTATCCGATCATGACCATGGCGGCGATGATCCCGTCGGTGTGGCGCCGGGTGATGAACCCGCGCGTGCGCCGCTGGCGTGATATGTATTACCCCGAGATCACCGATTGGCGGCCCTACAACAAGGCGCAAACGCCGCTGCCAGAATAACGCGCGGCCCGATGAAAAAGGGCCCCGCCGGGCAGGCGGGGCCAGTCGGGTGCCCGCGATGTCAGGCAACGGGCACCGGCGGTAACTGTATCGCGTTCAGGCGGTTTTCTCGGCCCGGATCTGTTGGCGCAGCAGGTCGATGGGAACGGTCTTGCCGTCGCGCTTGAAGCACCAGTAGGTCCAGCCATTACAGCTTGGCGCGCCTTCCAGCGCGGCGCCGACCTGATGGATCGAGCCATTGACGCCATCGGCGACCAGGGTGCCATCGGCGCGGACCTTGGCGGCGGCCTTGCCGTTGACCGAGGTCAGAACCTCGCCCGGGCGCAGCAATCCGCGTTCGATGAGTTGGCCGAAGGGAATGCGCGGCTCTGACCGTTTGGAGGCGCTGACTTGTAGCGCCTCGCGGTCATAGCGGCGCACGGCGGCGATGCGCTTCTCGGCGGCGGTGCGATAGGCGGCCTCGCGTTCAATACCGATGAAATCCCGGCCCAGCATCTTGGCCACGGCGCCGGTGGTGCCGGTGCCGAAGAACGGATCGAGCACCACGTCGCCGGCATTGGTCGAGCCGACCAGAACCCGGTGCAGCAGGCCTTCGGGCTTCTGCGTGGGGTGGGCCTTGTTGCCCTCGTCATCCTTGAGGCGCTCATGCCCCGAACAGATCGGCAGGACCCAATCGCTCCGCATCTGGATGCCCTCATTGAGGGATTTCAGCGCCTCGTAGTTGAAGGTGTATTTCGCGCCTTCCGACTTGCTGGCCCAGATCATGGTTTCGTGGGCGTTGGTAAAACGCTTGCCACGGAAATTCGGCATCGGGTTGGATTTGCGCCAGACGACGTCGTTCAAGATCCAGTAGCCGGCGTTCTGCATCGCGGCGCCGACGCGAAAAATGTTGTGGTACGAACCGATAACCCAGATCGCCCCGCCGGGCTTGAGCAGGCGGCGCGCGGCGGTCAGCCACCCTTGGGTGAAGCGATCATAGGCCTCGAACGAGGCGAATTGATCCCATGCGTCATCGACGGCATCGACGCGGCTATTGTCGGGACGATGCAAATCGCCCTTGAGCTGCAGGTTATAGGGCGGGTCCGCAAAGATCAGGTCCACCGAGTTTTCCGGCAGACTGTTCATCACTTCGATGCAGTCGCCATCCAGAATCGTATTGAGGGGGAGCGCATCTGCGCCCTTGGTCTTTGTCATTGCTGTCATTCTCTGCCTCTGGAACCGGCGCGGTTTTGATGCGCTCTGTGATCGAAGACAAAGATGAGTCAAACCTGATTCGTGGTCAATTTCTTTTTTGAATCAGTCACTTACATTTTTATATTGATACAAGATATTGTGCACTGGTTTGAAAGAACGCCTATGGTGTGGGGTGACACCAAGATTTTGAAGCGCCTCTCTGTGGCTTTTTGACGGGTAGCCGGCGTTTTGCTCCCATCCGTAGCCGGGAAACTGTTGCGCCAAATCCCGCATGTGTGCGTCGCGCCATGTTTTCGCCACGATCGAAGCCGCCGCGATCGACAGCGAAAGCCCGTCACCGCGCACCACGCACTGCGCGGGAATGACCGTATTGTCAGGGATCATGTGCCCGTCGATCAGCAGGTGATCGGGCGGCGACGGTAGTCCGGCGATGGCGCGCGTCATGGCAAGGTGGCTGGCGCGCAGGATATTGAGCGTATCGATTTCCTCGACGCTGGCATGGGCGATACTGACCTCGGCCACGTCCAGCAATGTCGCGCAGAGCGCCTCGCGCCGCTTGGGCGTCAGTTTCTTGGAATCGTTCAAGCCACCGGGAATGTTGTCCGGATCTAGCACCACGGCGGCGGCGGTGACGGGCCCGGCTAGCGGGCCGCGCCCAACCTCGTCTACCCCGGCGATGCGGGGCGCGCCGGCCAGTATCGCGGCGCGTTCAAGGGTGAAGTCGGGCCCGTCCATAAGGCGGGGTAAAGCGCGGATTGGCCGGGGGCGCAACGAAAAAGGGCCGGGTAGGTCAGATAACGGCTGTGCGGACAACGCGGGCGTTTGGGAATGTTCGGGACGTGGGTAAGCTGGTCTTGAGCGGACCTTTGATATAGCGCCCTGCGCGGTATCAAGGTCGAAGCCCGCCGATGCGCGGCTCTTGAACCGATCGCTCAACGGCAACACCAAGCCATACGCCGCCCATACCGCGCCAGCCTGATCCGGCACAAAGGGCCGGGTCGTGACCCGGCCCCATTTGCGGTGATGGGCAGTTCAGCGGTGCGCCAGGTGATAGCCGTGCTGACGCAAGCAGCCGACGGAGTAGCCGTGGCGGCCGTAGTTGGCGTGGCGATGGTGGTTGCCGCCAATCCGTACGGCGCAGGCGCGCGGCAGGCTATCGGTAAAGCGATAGTTGCGGTTCAGGCAGCGCGAGCCGAACACCCGGCGCGGCTCGCCATATCGGCTCTGAGCGCGGATCATGCAATGGCGTGGCAGCGAATGGCGCTGCACGCGGCGCGGCAAGGGGCGCGGTATGACCACCGGATCGGGGTCATAGCGCCGGGTGACATGGCCGCGATTGCGGCGATTGTCACGATCGCTAAGGGCGCCGGCGATGATCGCGACGGCAGCGATACCGGCGATGGCGCGGGCGACGTCACGATTGCCCGCCTGGGCGGTGGTTGCAGATAGACCCGAGAGGGCGAGAGAGGCCGCGACAACGGCGGCAATGAATGGGCGGGACATGGCAGGTTCCTTTCGTGCGCATTTCGGTGGTCGGTGCGTGATCGGATAGCGCCGACCGGCATGTTCAAACTTGGGCGCAGGTGGCAAAGACAAGCAATAACGGGGCAGTGTTATCGGATAGCAGACCGCAATGACCCCTTTGGATATTGTATATCAGGCCTCCCATGCGCATTGTGAGGGCATGAAAAAGATCCTGATCCCCATTGTATCTGTCTTCCTTCTGACGCAGGCGTTTCCGGCGCAGGCGGCGGAATGCTATGCTGACTACAAAGCCAAGCGCGACTCTCCGTTGCAGTTGCATTACGGTGTCATGCAATTGTCGGGCGGCTGCTCAAAGGCGTCGGCGCGCGGAGAGGTGGCTGCCCGGCTATCGCAGGGCGGCTGGACCCTATTGCGCGTGCTGTCGGTCTTTGACGAGTCGGGTCTGAGCGAAAGGAAGGCAAGTGCAGGAAAATTCTACCTCCGCTTCTGAGATCAAGCGCACGTCGGGGCGCGTGGTGCCTTTGGGAATCGCGGGGATCGTCCTGATACTGGCGGTTCTGGCGGTTTGGTTGCTGACCAACCTGCCGGATGCCAATGCCTTCAACGCGCGGGTCGAGCAGTTGTTCGTGGAAAACGACGACCTGACCGCGCAGGCCGAGATCAAGCTTCTGGAGATACTGGCGCAATCGGGCACGGCGTTTTCCGATACGCTATCGGGCTATCGCATGGTGATCCTGGTACTGCTGGTGTTCGCCACCACGTTGATGGTGGCGACGTTCGTTTTGCTGGTGATGCTGGTGACGTTGCACCGCCGAATGGCGCAGATCGAGCAATCGGGCATCCAGGTTTCATCGCTGATGATCAGCCGGGGCGAGAACATGGTCTATCTCAATAACATGGGATTTCGCATGACTGATGCGGCGATGGAGACGCTATCGGTTTTGGCCGAGGCGCGGTTGGACGACGACATCCTGTCCGGCGCCGAGATCGAGGCGATCGTTTCGGGCCGCACGGCGGCCGATTGTGACGAATCGGCGGGTGCCACGCGGATCAAGCGGCTGCGCGATACGCTTGGCAATCAGTTGGTGAGCGAGCTTTTGGTGCGCAACATCGCGCGACGGGGCTACATGCTGGCCGTGGACAAGGACGTGATCAGCGTGGTGTAGGCGGCGGCGCGGTCACGCTTTCGCAAGGTCGGCCAGCACGGTGCAATCGCGCGACTGCCCGCCGCAGCAGACCGACTCGCAGCTATCTACGAACGCGCTGAGCTGGGCCTCGAGGCCGCGCAACTCATCAAGCTTTTGGCGCACCGATGACAGGTGATCGGCCGCGATGTCGCGCACTGCGGTGCAATCCTCTGCCGGGCTGGTCGCCAGACCGCAGAGCAGGCGAACCTGCGCGATGCCGAAGCCAAAGTCGCGGCACCGGCGAATGAAGGTCAGGCGGGCGATGTCATCAGGTTCGTAGTGCCGATGCCCGGCCGCGCTGCGCCGTGCCGGGGGGATGAGGCCGATTTCCTCGTAGTAACGAATGGTCGGGGCGGGAACACCGCAGGTCGTGGCGGCCTGACCGATGGACAGTAATGGATCGTTGGCGGGCATGTGGATCCTCCTGTTGCAATTCAAGCCACTTGAACCCCCAGAGTTTGCCGTGGTTGGGGGGATCTGTGCAAGGTCCGCGCCCTGCCGGGTGTTGCGCCGCCCAAGGGGCGGGACCGGATGTGATCGGAGGATACCATGCAGTTTCATCAGTTGTCCGCGAAGGATTGGGCCAAGACCCTGATCATCGGCCTGGTCGCGGCTGCCGTGACCGCCGTAACCATGCAAGGGCTTTTGCGTGCCGGGATTTCGCCCTTGCCCGAGCCCCTGGGCCTTGCGTTTGCTCGGCTTCTGCTGGGGGATGTGCCCTTGCCGGTTGGTCTGCTGTTTCACACGGTTTGGAACGTGGCCTTTGTCGCATTCTTTGTCGTGATGTTTGGTGACAGCCTGAGCTTTGGGCGGGCTATTGCGCTGGCGGCGGCGCTATGGGGGTTGGTGCTCGTGGTCTTTTTTCCCATCGTTGGATGGGGGTTTTTCGGGCTCGCCATCACGCCCAAGCTGATCGTTGCGGCGGGGGGCATTCACCTGCTGTTTGCCATCCTGCTTTGGGGCGGGTGCCGGATTGCCTTTGGCACGGCGGTCCCCGGTGCGGCGGCGCAGTAGGCACGCCGCGCCTTATCGCTTGGCCAGCATCGACAGGCGAATAAGCGCGCGTTCGACCAAGGCCATGGCGGGCGCGTGTTGCGCAGCCGAGCGTAGCTTGAGGTCGGTATCCGTCAGCAGCGTCAATGCCTGCTCAAGGCGCGGCGCGCCCCAACCGCGCGCCTGCCGCAGCATCCTATCGCGTCTGGGGCCAAAGATGGGCGGGCGCATCCGGGCGATACCCTGCGCCGCGCCATCGGGATCGGATGCCGCGGTATAGAGCGCGCGAAAGTGGCGCGCCGCGTTGATGCAAAGGCTGACCGGCTGCGTGCCCTGCGCCTGCAGGCGGCGCATCACCGGCCCGATCTCGGCCGAGCGCCCCTCGGCCACGATGTTGAGGATATCGTCGAGATCGGCCTCGGCCGAGGCGGGCGCGCAGGAGGCGATATCGTCTGAGCTTAGTGCGCTGTCGTCCTCGAACTTGTAAAGGCCCAGCTTGGCGATGGTCTGCCGGAAATCGCCGGGGTCGAGCGTGCGCGACAGCGCGGTCAGGTCGGTCATCGCGTCGGGGGCTATATTGTGCAGGCCGGCGGCGGCCAGCTCTGCCTCGATCTCTTCGCGGGTTGGCGGATCGTCATAGAGCGCGGCGGCGTAGGCGTTTGCGTGCCCTTCGAACAGTTTGCGCAGTTTGGATTTTGCGGGAAGCTGCCCGGCGGTGACTATGATCTGCGCATCGCCTTCCTGCCAGTCCTTGAGCGCCGCGCCGATCACGTCGGCAAGGCCGTCGGTGGCATCCTCGACAAAGGCGGCGCGAGGGCCGGGGAAAAAGCTTTGGGCCTTGACTGCATCCAGAAGCGCGGCGGGATCGCGGCGCAGGTCCGCGGCGGGCAGGCGGCTGAGGCGCATCTCGCCCTCGCCATCGGGGCCGATCAGGTTGGCGATCACCTCTTGCCGCTTGAGCGCGACGCGCATCGCATCCGCGCCAAAGATCAGCAACCCGGCGCGCGTCGGGTCGGGTTTGGCGAAATACCTGTTGGCGTCGCGTGTGTTAAGCTTCATTCCGGCAGGTCGCTGGCGGCGGCCAAAAGCCGCGCTATCATGCGGTCGGCCAGGATCGTGGCCAGCCGCGCATGGGCATCGCGTTTTGCGGCGCTGGTCGCGATGGTTGAATCGGTGGCGGAATAGCCGGTGAACCCGGTGGTACGCCCCTTGATCAGGGCGGTGTCGGTGCCGGCGGCGCGCAAGGTGTAGCTGACGGTTCCGACGAGGTTGTAGCGGGTCGAGATGTTGGTGGGCGCGACGGCCATTTCCTTGCGCCGAATAGTCAGGTTATATGACAGCTCATAGCGTGAGCCGCGGCCGATCCGCTGCTCAACGCGTTGAAGCAATAGCTGCTCGGTGCGGGTATCGGGCGCCTGCACCCGGACCGCCGATTGCAGCCGCTCCGCCGTACCCTGCGGGCCATAGACAGGCGCAAAGCCACAGCCCGCCAGCGCCAGGGCGCACAGGCCGAAAACCAGGGTTCTGCGTTCAGACCACCACATTCACGATCCGCCCGGGGACGACGATCAGCTTTTTCGGCGCGGCCCCGTTCAGCGCCTTTTCGACAGCATCCAGCGAAAGCGCGATCTTTTCAACCTCTGCCTTGTCCATGTCGCGCGGCACCTTGATTTCGCCGCGCCGCTTGCCGTTGATCTGCACCGGCAGGGTGATGGTTTCGTCCACCAGCATGGCCTCGTCCGCGACGGGCCACGGCGCGTTGGCGATCAGGCCCTCGCCTTGCAGAAGCGACCACAGTTCCTCAGCGAAGTGCGGGGTCATGGGCGCCATCAGTTGCGCCAACGTGCGCGCCGCGCGGGTTTTCGCCGCGCCGCCCGCCTGCGATTTGGCCAGCGTGTTGGTAAACGCATAAAGCCGCGCAATGGCCGCGTTGAAGCCAAAGGATTCGACCCCGCCGGTCACGTCATGGATGGTTTTGTGCATCTCGCGCAAAAGCGCTTCGTCGGCGTCCGGCGCGGCGGCCTCGGCGGTGCGAGCCGCTGCGATTTCAGATGCGATGCGATAGACGCGGCTGAGGTGTTTGAACGCGGCGTCGGCGCCTGCGGCGGTCCATTCCACGTCACGCTCGGGCGGGCTATCGGACAGCACGAACCAGCGCGCGGTATCGGCGCCGTACTGATCGATGATGCTGACCGGATCGACGACATTCTTCTTGGATTTCGACATCTTGGCGGAGGGGATTACCTCGACCGCCTCGCCGGTTTCCTTGAGCTTGCCGCCCTCCACTTCCTCGGGCAGGTGATAGACGGGCCGCCCGCGCTCGTCGCGTGTCTGGTAGATCTCGTGCGTGACCATGCCTTGGGTGAACAGCGCGTCAAACGGCTCGCGCGCCTTTTGCGGCAAATGGCCGGTTTCGATCATGGCGCGCGCGAAGAAGCGCGAATAGAGCAGGTGCAGAATCGCGTGCTCGATCCCGCCGATATACTGGTCCACGTTCATCCAGTATTCGGCCTCGGCCATGTCGGTGGGCGTCTCGGCGTGCGGTGCGGTGAAACGCGCATAATACCACGAGCTATCGACGAAGGTATCCATCGTGTCGGTTTCGCGCCGGGCCGGTTTGCCGCAGGCGGGACAGGGGCATTGGGCCCATGTCGGGTGCCGGTCCAGCGGATTGCCGGGGATGGAGAAATCTATCGGCTGGCCCGCCTCGTCATAAGGAAGCTCGACCGGCAGGTTTTCCTTGCGTTCGGGCACAACGCCGCAATCGGAGCAATGCACCACCGGGATCGGGCAGCCCCAGTAGCGTTGCCGCGACAGGCCCCAGTCGCGCAGGCGGTATTGCGTCACACCCTTGCCGATGCCGCGCCCCTCGCAATGGTCGATGGCGGCATTGATGGCCGCCTCGCCGGTTTGCGCGTCATCGCCCGCAATGGCACGCACATAGTGTACGGTTTCGGTTTTCGGGGGTACGTAAGCCTCGGTCAGGGGGCCGGTGTCGCCGGTGGAGGGTGTGAACACCGGAATGATCGGCAGCTTGTACCGGGTGGCGAAATCAAAGTCGCGCTGATCATGTGCGGGCACGCCAAAGATGGCGCCGGTGCCGTAATCCATCAGGATGAAATTGGCGATATAGACCGGCAGATCCCATTCGGGGTCAAGCGGGTGACGCACCCGCAGGCCGGTATCCATGCCCTTCTTTTCGGCCTTTTCCAGGGCCTCTTCGGTGGTGCCGCCGCGCCGGCAATCGGCGCAGAAGGCGGCCACGTCTGGGTTGTTCGCCTCAAGCGTCTTGGCCAGCGGATGATCGGCGGAGATCCCGACGAAGCTGGCCCCCAACAGGGTGTCGGGGCGGGTGGTATACACCTCGATCCCGTCAAAGCCGCCGGGGCCGTCGATCAGATCGAACGCGAATTGCAGCCCGCGCGAGCGCCCGATCCAGTTGGCCTGCATCAGCTTGACCTTGGCGGGCCAGTTGTCCAGCCCGTCCAGCGCGGTCAGAAGGTCCTCGGAAAAGTCGGAGATGCGGAAGAACCATTGCGTCAACTCGCGCCGCTCGACCTCGGCTCCCGAACGCCAGCCCTTGCCATCCTCGACCTGTTCATTGGCCAGAACGGTCATGTCCACCGGATCCCAGTTGACGATGGCGTTCTTGCGGTAAACCAGCCCCTTTTCCATGAAATCCAGGAACATCGCCTGCTGCTGGCCGTAATACTCGGGGTCGCAGGTGGCGAACTCGCGGCTCCAGTCGATGGAAAGGCCGAGCGGCTTCATCTGGTCGCGCATGACCGCGATATTGCCGTAGGTCCAGTCCTTGGGGTGGCCGCCGCTTGCCATCGCGGCGTTTTCGGCGGGCATGCCGAACGCGTCCCAGCCCATCGGGTGCAGCACGTTGTGCCCGGTGGCCAGTTTGTAGCGCGCCACCACGTCGCCCATGGTGTAGTTGCGCACATGTCCCATGTGGATGCGCCCCGAAGGGTAGGGAAACATCTCGAGCACGTAGTACTTGGGCTTGCCCGGCTCGCGGGTGGCGCGGAATATCCCGGCCTCGTCCCAGGCCTTTTGCCATTTCGCTTCGATCTCGGCGGCTGAATAGCGCGACATGTGCTGCAAACCTCTTTTCATCAGCGCGCTGGCGCGCGCGGGCGACATATTACCAGCGGGTGATAGGCGGGCTTGACACGATGGTCTAGGGGTTTGGCGCAAAAATGCAGCGCTATGCAGTGGGCCTGAGCGGGGTATAAGGGGGCAGTCCCATCATGACCACGCGGCCAATCCCCATGAACATCCTCTTCATACACCAGAATTTTCCCGGACAGTTCAAGCATCTGGCGCCGGCGCTGGCGGCTGGGGGGCATCGCTGTGTGGCGCTGACGTTGCGGGTGGAAAAACCCATCAGGTGGAACGGTGTGCAGGTCTTGCCCTATGCCCTGCCGGAAAGCCGCCGGCAACATGTGCATCCGTGGCTGATCGATCTGGACACCAAGGTAACCCGCGGGGAGGCCTGTTTTTACGCGGCGCTATCGCTGCGCGATCAGGGGTTCACCCCCGATATCATCGTGGCGCATCCCGGCTGGGGCGAGGCGATGTTCCTGCGCGATGTCTGGCCCGAGGCGCGCATCGGGCTCTATTATGAACTGTTTCACCGCTCGGACGGGGATCACATGGCTTTTGATCCCGAGTTCATGCGCGAGGTCGGGCCGGGCGAGGCGCTGCGCATCCGCCTCAAGAACCTGAACAACCGGCTGCACCTGCCGGTGGGCGATCTGGGGATCAGCCCGACCCGGTTCCAGGCGGACACATATCCGCCCGAGTTCCGCGAGCGTATCAGCGTGATCCATGACGGGGTTCCCACTGATCTGCTGTGGCCTGACAGGTCAGTGGCGCTGCATCTGCCCGAAGGAGGGCGCGTGACGCGCGAGGATGAGGTGATTACTTTCGTCAACCGCAACCTTGAGCCCTATCGCGGCTATCACGTGTTCATGCGTGCCTTGCCACGGCTATTACGGGAACGCCCGCGCGCGCAGGTTCTGATCGTGGGGGGTGACGGGGTCAGCTATGGCTCGCGCCCGCCCGAGGGGCAGACGTGGAAACAGGTTTTCATCGACGAGGTGCGCGCGCAGCTCCCCGACGCGGATTGGGCCCGCGTGCATTTCATGGGCAAGCTGCCCTATGATCGATTCGCCACGCTTCTGGCGGTCAGCCGGGTGCATGTCTACCTGACCTACCCCTTTGTCCTGAGCTGGTCGTTGCTGGAGGCGATGAGCGTGGGCGCGGCCATCGTCGCCAGCGACACCGCCCCGGTGCGCGAGGTGATCGCGGACGGCGAGACAGGGCTGCTGACGGGGTTTTTCGACCAGGACGCGTTGATCGCGTCGGTGTGCGGGTTGCTCGATGACCCCGAGGCGCGCGAAAGGCTGGGCCGCGCCGCGCGCGCGCATGTGCGCCAGCATTATGATCTGGAAACGGTGTGCCTGCCCGCGCAGATGCGGTGGGTGGACCGGCTCGCGGCGATGACGCCCGGAACGGTGGGCGACTAAGCAGGTATCAGAACTTCCGGTCTGCGATTCGCAATTGCCGTGCCCGCGCAAGGATCGCATCCTCGATCGCGCGTTGCGTGGCGGCATCGACGGGACCGCGCCGCGTTTGCAGCGCGACAACCAGCGACCGCGCATCAAGCGCGGGATCCTTGATATAGACGGTGCCGCGATAGGCGCGCCCGCCGCCCGGCGGGGTGCCATAGCCGAACACGATCACGCCGGTAAACGGATCGACCGATTCCAGCGGCAGGAAGTTCAGCACGTCCAGCGTGCCGTTCCACAGGTAGCGGTTGACCGCCACGGTGACATCCGGGTTCTGCTTGCGGAACAGATCCCACAGGCTGGAGCCGCCGGTCTGTGCTTCGACGCGGGAGTTGGTGGCCTTGGGGGCGTCGCCGGTGCCCTCCTGCCCCTCATCGCCCTGCCCGCCGCCGAAAAGGCCACCGCCGCCACAGGCCGCCAGCGACAGCAGCAGCGCGCCAAGCGCGATGGGTTTCACAATGCGAGTCATGGTCATGGCACCGCCCCTGAATATCCGTTCTGTCCTGTCCTAAACAACCGCCCGCAAGGGAGCAAGGATATACTCGCCCCCGCGCGAGGGGTTGCCGGCCGCGCGGGTCTGCCCAAAAGCATGGGTGTGGCAAAGCTGCATCATCCGACAGGGCATTGTGGCGCGAGGGCCCCGGATACTTGCCAACTGCCCCCGAAAAGAGCGAAACGATTGCCATACCCAATCTGGATTCTCCGGTTTGGGGCGCTTGAATGAAAACCGAGGGAAAAACCATGAAAAAGATTCTCTTCGCAACGACTGCCCTGGTCGCCACCGCTGGCGTCGCAGCCGCAGACGTATCCTTTGGCGGCTATGCTCGCTGGGGTGTTGACCACGTCGAAGGCCGTGTCGGCGACGAAACTCGCATCGAAAGCCGGTTCCGTCTGGTCGTCACCGCCACCACCGAATCCGATGGCGGCCTGACCTTTGGCTCGCAGATCCGTTACCAGGCCAACGAAGGCACTTCGGGCTACAGCGCAACATCGGTTACTGCGATGGGGTCCGGTGCTGTAGTGGGCGGCCACGGCGGCTTCAACAGCCCGCGCTTCTGGGTCTCCACCGGCGGTCTGGAAATCTCCATGGGTCACGTTCAGGGTGCCCTGGAATTCATGCCCGGCATGTATGCTGGCTCCGTTGGCCTGACCGGCCTGGGCTATGCCAACGTCGTCTATAACTACGCTGGTGACCTCTACACGTCCGGCGGAAACGGCCGTCAGGGCGTCGACATCAAGTACTCCGCTGGCGACTTCAGCGCACACCTGTCGCACAGCATGAAGCAGAACGGCTATGGCTTTAACGGCACGACCGAGCGCACCGCAGGTTGGGTTGCTTACAGCTTCGGCGACTACAGCGCCGCACTGGCTCTGCAGGACAGCAACCAATCTGGCGACAACGAGTGGGCTCTGACCGCATCGGGCACCTTTGGCCCCGCGAACGTGACGCTGCAGGTTGCTGACAACGGCAACATGATTGCCAACAGCAACACCATGAAGTACGGCCTCGCAGCCTCCTTCGACGTTGGCGCAGCGACCTCCGTGTCGGCCTACATCAACCACGACGAAGCCCTGAACGGCTTCACCGGTGATGAGAACATGGGTGTTGGTGTTGTCCACGACCTCGGCGGCGGCGCATCCGTCCGCGGCGGTATCGCAGATACCGCCGGCACCACCCGTGCCGACCTGGGTGTTCAGTTCTCCTTCTGATCCGTCAGAAACGAGACGACCCAAAGAAGGGCAGGTCTTCGGACCTGCCCTTTTCTTTTGTGCGTTCGGTTTTTGCGTGGGGCTATTCCTGTGGCAGATCGGGCCAGCGCGCCGGGTCGATCCCGGTCAGCAGCTCCGACAGCGCATCGCGGTGATCCCGCCACCCCCCGACCGAGCGCGTATGCACCCCCTGGCGAACCTGGTTGACGCTGGCGGTGCGCACGGCCCGGCGGTTGCGTTCAGGCAGGGCCATGTCTTCCACCCATGGCAGGCCACAGGCCTCGGCCAGCATCTTGCTACCGCCCTCGGGGTTAGTGACCAGGTCGGCATAATCGACATCGGTAATCCGCGCGCCGAACATTGCCTTCCAATGATCCATGTAATCCCGATAGAGGTTGATTTGCAGCGCGGTCGCCGCCTGATCAAAGGTGAAGGACATGGCCGGGCTGGAAAAATACGTGCGCCACATCGATAGGCCCACATCGCGCGGATCGCGCCGCATGTGAAGGATTACGCAGTTGGGAAACGCCGCCAGAAGCATCCCCACAAGCCGGTAATTCGAAGGCATCTTGTCGACAAAGGCGCGGGTGCCCTCGGGCATGGGCGGAAGCGCGGCGCGATACTCCTGCGCGAATCGCGCGGCCGCCTCCGCGTCGAACGGGCCACCGGCATCCAGGTGCGCGCGCGCCAGCCGCCCCGCCGCGGCCAGTTCCCCCGCGCCGTAAACGTCGGGGTGCGAGGAAATCATCTGTTCGGTCAGGGTGGTGCCGGACCGTGGCAGGCCAAGGATGAAGATCGGCACCGGCTCTTGCGTCGGACCCTCGGGCAGGGGGGTGCCCCCGGCGAACAGCGAAAGGATGTCGTCCTTTTCGGCGACGGCCAGATCCTTGGCAAAGGGACGATGCCGCGCGAACACGTCGTTGCCCTTGCGATACCACAGGTCCGATCCGTCTATATCGCCCGCCTGCTGCAGAAGGCTGGCCCTAGCGAAGGCGAGAAAGCCCATGTCGGGCGAGGATTTGGACGCCTTGGCGATCGCCGCATCCACGCGGGCCAGCGTCGCGTCGTGATCCTCGGCCGCATGCAGGTGCGACACCTCGAACAGCGATTCGGCGTGATGGGGATAAAGGGCCAGGATGCGTTCATGTGTTGCCAGCGCCTCTTGCCGCCGGCCCATCTGGTTGAGCAGGATGGCATACCCCTCAAGCGCGGCGAAATGGTTGGGATTGATCGCCAGCGCCTTCTCGGACGCGGCGATGGCGTCTTCCTCGCGGTGAAGCTGACCCAGAAGAAGGCTGAGGTTCGACAAGGTGTCGGGGGCGTTCGGCTCGATCGCGATGGATGCCTCGTAGTCGGTGAGGGCCTCTTGCTCTTGCTTCATCTCCTGCCGCACCACCCCGCGCAGGTTGAGCGCGGCGGCGTTGCGGGGATCCTCCGCCACGGCCTTGTCCAGATCCGCCAATGCACCGGGATAATCACCGCTGCGCATCCGCGCCATGCCGCTCAGATACAGAACGTGCGAGGTGTCGGGCCGCTTCGGCAGCAGCTTTTCCAACAGCGATAGCGCGCGCGCGTTCTGGCCGGTGCTGATCAGGGCCTGCACCAGGTTGTTCTGCACATCGCGGTTGCCCGGCGCCATCTTTAGCGCCTGCCGAAAGAACGGGATCGCGGCGCGCTCGTCCCCCATCTGGGCCTGCGCAAGACCGGCCAGGTTGTAGAAATACGGCTCTTTCGGGAATTGCCGCGTGGCGGCCTTGGCTGTTTTGAACGCGCCCTTGAACTGCCCCGCATTCAGTTGCGTCATGATCTTTTCTGAAACGGTCTGGGGATGCGGGGCCATGGGTGCGCCTTTGTTGCGATGATTTGCTCTGCGACTATACCGGGTGGGGGCATGTCATCAATGACAATGGCCGTTGTCCCCTTTTCAATGGTGCGTCAAAGGTGTTTGTTGCGCCAAAAGGGTGGAGCGAGGGGAAAAGAGCCATGCCGCTGAACGATATTCAGGACCGGATCGCCAAAGCCTGCGACGACGCGGGCCGTGCGCCGGACAGCGTAACGTTGATCGCCGTATCCAAGGTGCAGCCAAACGCCCGCGTCGAGGCGGTTCTGGAGCAGGGGCACCGCGTATTCGGCGAAAACCGGGTGCAGGAAGCCGCAGGCAAGTGGCCGGAGTTTCGCGAGCGCTTCGACGGGATCGAGTTGCACCTGATCGGGCCGCTACAGACCAACAAGACGCGGCAGGCGTTCGACTTGTTCCAGGCGATCCACTCGGTCGATCGGCCCAAGCTGGCCAAAACCATCGCACGGCTGGCGCAGGAGGAGGGGCGCTGCCCCGAGGTGTTCATCCAGGTGAATACCGGCGAAGAGGAACAAAAGGCCGGCGTGATGCCAACCGATGCGGATGATTTCATAGCCGAATGCCGCCGTCTGGATCTGCCGGTGCGGGGCCTGATGTGTATCCCGCCTGTCGAGGAAGAACCGTCGCTACATTTTGCGCTCCTTGGCAAGATCGCGGAGCGCAACGGGCTGGACGGCCTGTCGATGGGCATGAGCAGCGATTTCGAGCGCGCGATCGCCCTTGGCGCGACGCATGTGCGCGTGGGCAGCGCCATTTTTGGCGAACGTGATTACGATTGACGCGCGCGCACGCGGTCAGGCCCGCACGATCAGACGTGTTCGCGGCGTGACGTGCGCGGCGATCCAATGCAGGTGGTCGCGCCGGAACGCGACACAGCCTTCTGTCGGGTAGCCCGGCCGCCGCCATTGGTGCAGGAAGATCGCAGATCCGGCGCCGCGCGTGGCATGTGGCCAGTTCCAGTCGGTGAGCATTATGAGATCATAGAGTGGATCGGCGCGGCGCAGGCATTCGTGGCTGTGGGGGTAGGGCGCGCGCACCAGAAGGTTGTAATCCGCGTGCGCGGCGTCATCGGACCACAGATCGCCGGGACGGATGGGGACCGCCCAAGGGGCCGGGCACGCCATGCGATCGGGGCGATAGAGCATTCCGTTGATCCGGTGCGTGCCGATGGGCGTCGCGCCGTCGCCTTCGCGTTTGGTGCAGGTCAGGCCGCCGCGCCCGATGACGCAGGGAAACCGCCGCCCCATGAAGCGCAGCCCGGTGGGGGTGAGGACCAGGTCGGCGGGGGTCATGGGCGGCCGCCGGTATCGGGGGCTCTGCCCCCGTCGCGGGGTGCCGCGACTCCCCCGGGATATTTTTGGCCAGAAGAAGCGCATATCATAGCAGGTGCCCCGATTTTGCGGCCTTGGTGGCCAGGTAGGCGCGGTTTTGTGCGGTTTCGCCCAGTTTCAGCGGCACGCGTTCGGTGACGGTGATGCCGTACTTTTCCATCATTTCAATCTTGCGCGGGTTGTTGGTCAGCAGCCGAACCGATGAGAACCCCATGGATTTTAGGATTTCGGCGCCAAGTCGGAAATCGCGCTCGTCATCCTCGAATCCGAGGCGGTGATTGGCCTCGACGGTATCAAAGCCCTGATCCTGAAGCGCGTAGGCGCGCATCTTGTTGGCCAGGCCGATGCCGCGCCCTTCCTGGTTGAGGTAGAGAAGAACGCCTTCGCCCTCCTCGCCCATCTGGGCCAGTGCGCCGCGCAGTTGCGGGCCGCAATCGCATTTCAGGCTGCCCATAACATCGCCGGTGAAACAGGCGGAGTGAATGCGCGCAAGAACCGGCGCATCGCGGTGCGGTTTGCCAATTTCGAAGGCGTAATGTTCTTCGCCGCCGTCATCGGGGCGGTAGATGTGCAGGCGTCCGCCCTCGGGTGCGGCGGCGACGGGCAAGCGGGCGCTAACCACGTTATGAGGATGCGCGGGCGCCGTCAGTAGGGGCCCGGCGGTATCCATGTTGATCAGCGTCAGGTGCTGATCGCGGGCAAAGGCGTGTGGATCGGGCAGATCCACGACCACGGCGGCGGGCAAGATGTGTGCCGATTTGGCTAGCCGTAAGGCCAAGCGGTGGAGTGTCGCATCGCCGCTTCGTTCGCTTTGCAGTGGGCCTTTCATCGGCGAGGCCAGATCGCCCGCCGGATCAGCCACCGCCGATATCCAAGCCAGCCCGGCATCGCCCGGCAGCAGGACGCGGGCCAAGTCACCGTCGTAGGGGCGCGCCTTGAGCGTTTCGGCGCGTCGCGTGGTGATCGCCAACACCGGCGTGCCACCAAGGGCGCGCAGGTCTTGCAGACGCTCCTTGCTGAGCGTTTCCGCAGCCAGGACGAGAACACCCCCGCCATGCGCCGTCAACACGACGGGCACGCCCATCCGCAGGTCGGCGCGGGCGCGCGACAGAATTTCGGTGGTGTTGGGGGCAAAGCTCATGACTGGTCCGCGTATTAGGTGCACCTCATCTAGCGCGTCATGTTTCATTTTGGAACATTTTACCCACGTAAGAACACGACAGCGTGAAACGAGTTACACCTGCCTTGCCGGAGACGGTGCGAGGGCGCAAGTCTTGTACAGAAAGCAAAGGAGTGAACCGATGGGACAGCTCAGGAAAATCCTTCTGGTTGATGACGACGACGACCTGCGCGAAGCGTTGAGCGAGCAACTGGTCATGACCGAGGATTTCGACGTATTCGAAGCGGCCAATGGCGCCGAGGCGATGAGCCGCGCCAAGGAAGGGTTGTATGACCTGGTTATCCTCGATGTGGGTCTGCCTGATACGGACGGGCGCGAGTTGTGCCGTGTGCTGCGCAAGCAGGGCCTGAAAAGTCCGGTTCTCATGCTGACGGGGCACGACAGCGATGCCGATACCATCCTGGGGCTGGATGCGGGCGCGAATGATTATGTGTCGAAGCCTTTCAAATTCCCCGTCCTTTTGGCGCGTATTCGTGCCCAATTGCGCCAGCACGAGCAAAGCGAAGATGCGGTATTTCAGCTTGGTCCGTATACGTTCAAGCCCGCAATGAAGATGCTGGTGACGGACGACGAGCGCAAGATCAGGCTGACCGAGAAGGAAACCAACATCCTGAAGTATCTCTACCGCACGGATGACGGTGTCGTGCCCCGCGAGGTGCTGTTGCACGAGGTCTGGGGCTACAACGCCGGGGTGACGACCCATACGCTCGAGACGCACATCTATAGGTTGCGGCAGAAGATCGAGCCGGACCCCTCGAATGCGCGCCTGTTGGTGACCGAAGGGGGCGGTTACAAATTGGCAACATAGAAAAACACTGTTTGCGGGACTATTTCTTGTCACAGATCAAAGTGGTATTCTGAGAATAGGTTACCAATACGGAATCCCGTTGCATGTGCGGGTTATCGCATGCACCTCCCTGTTGGACTGGCCCCGGCGACGCCGGGGCCTTTTTTTGGTTAACGGGCATGTTTCGGGCAAGTGTCACCGGAAACATGCCGTTCGTGGGATTGCGGCGCTGAGGGTGCCGAAGCGCACGCCGGGATTCAATCATTGGAAGAGTCGCGCCGCACGGGTGGCGGGTCCGGTGCCAAGGGGCGAACAAATGGGGCGCGGCCCTCTCCCGCTTTTGGCGCGGCTGTGCTAGGCCATCGGCAACGTAAATCCCGCGGAGGTACCAAATGCCGTTTACCCTTGCCACATGGAACATCAACTCGGTCCGTCTGCGCGAGGGGCTGGTTTGCCGGCTGCTGGAGCAGGAGGCCCCCGACGTTCTTTGCCTGCAGGAGTGCAAATCGCCGGTGGACAAGATCCCGTTGGAGCGGTTCCGCGAGTTGGGCTATGGCCACATGATCGCGCGCGGGCAGAAGGGCTACAACGGCGTGGCGATCCTGTCGAAGACCCCGCTGGAGGACATGGGCGAGCTGGATTTCGCGGGGCTGGGGCACGCGCGCCACGTGGCGGTGCGGTTGGAAAACGGTGTTGTGATCCACAATTTCTATGTGCCCGCCGGGGGCGACAAACCCGATCGCACGATCAACGAGAAGTTTGGCCAGAAACTGGATTACCTGACGGACATGCGCGATTGGTTTCACCGCGAAGGGGCCGGGAAATCCATCCTTGTTGGCGATCTCAACATCGCCCCGCGCGAGGATGATGTCTGGAGCCACAAGCAGTTGCTGAAGGTCGTCAGCCACACGCCAATCGAGGTCGAGCACCTGGGCGATGCGCAGGATGCGGCGAAATGGGTTGATGTCACCCGGCAGGACATCCCCGAGGGGCAGCTATATTCGTGGTGGTCCTACCGCGCGCGCGATTGGGATGCGGCCGATAAGGGCCGGCGGTTGGACCATATCTGGGCGACGCCGGATATCAGCAACGCCGCCCACGGGAGCCGTATCTTGCGCAGTGTGAGAGGATGGGAAAAGCCCAGCGACCACGCGCCGGTATTCGCGACCTTTGATCTGTGATCGGGGCTTTGAATCCGCCGCGTTGACCCTCATATAGGGGGCAACTGATTTGAAGGGTGAAAGACATGCTGGAACTAGGGCAAAACCAGCCCGCCGCGGCGGGTGATCTTATCAAGGACGTGTCCGAGGCCGATTTCATGGCCGAGGTTGTCGAAGCATCGAAAACGGTGCCGGTGATCGTGGACTTCTGGGCGCCGTGGTGCGGCCCGTGCAAGACGCTGGGCCCGCAGCTTGAGGCGGCTGTGACCGCGGCCAAGGGTGCGGTCAAGATGGCCAAGGTGAACGTGGACCAGAACCAGTCGATCGCCGGGCAGTTGCGTGTTCAGTCGATCCCGACGGTCTATGCCTTTTGGCAAGGACAGCCGGTGGACGGGTTTCAAGGCGCGGTCGCCGGGTCGGAGGTTGAGGCGTTCGTCAAACGGTGTGTCGACCTGGCCGGCGACGGCGCGGGTGGCGGTGATGGCCTGTCCGAGGCGATCGAGGCCGCCGAGACGATGCTGACCGAAGGCGCGGCGGCGGATGCGGCGCAAACCTTTGCTGCCGTTCTGGGCGAGGACGAGCACAATGCCGAAGCCTATGGCGGGCTGGTGCGTGCGCATATCGCGCTTGGCGATCTTGAGCAGGCCGAGGCGGTGCTGAACGGTGCCCCGGCCGAGATTTCCGAGGCGGCGCCGCTGGAGGCCGCGCATGCGCAGCTTGAACTGGCGCGTCAGGCCGCAGAGGCCGGGCCGCTGGAAGATCTGCGCGCGGCGGTCGAGGCAGAGCCGGACAACCACCAGGCACGGTTCGATCTGGCGCAGGCGCTTTATGCCAATGGCAAGGTCGAGGACGCGATCGAGGAATTGCTGACACTCGTGCGCCGTGATCGCGATTGGAACGAAGGCGCCGCCAAGCAGCAGCTTTTTACCATCTTCGACGCGCTCAAGCCGAATGATCCGCTGGCATTGAACGGGCGGCGCAAGCTTAGCTCGATCCTGTTTGCCTGAGGCGCCGGGCGGGCTAGTTTAGTTCGTGATGACCAACCAACTCGACTTGCCCCGCATGATCCCGATCTTTCCGCTTCCGGGGGCGCTTTTGCTGCCCCGGTCGCGGCTGCCTCTGCATATCTTCGAGCCGCGTTACCTTGCGATGCTGGATGATACGCTCAAGACGCCTGAGCGCCTGATCGGTATGGTGCAGCCGAACACGCGCGGCGGGCGCGACGACAAGGGCCTGCAACAGATCGGTTGCGCCGGGCGGGTCACGCAATTCTCGGAAACCGAGGATGGGCGCTATATGATCACCCTGTCGGGCATGTCCCGGTTCCGGGTGCTGACCGAGGTGGACGGGTTTACCCCCTATCGCCGGTGCGAGGTGTCGTGGGACGGCTTCGAGCGCGACCTGCGCAGCGAGGAAGAGCAAGATGGCACGTTCCGCCGGGACGAGTTCATGGATCTGCTGTCGCGCTATTTTGCCAGCCGCCAGTTACAGACCGATTGGGAAACCCTGCGCGAAGCGGATGACGAACTACTGGTCAATTCGTTGTCGATGATGTTGGATTTCGATCCAGAGGACAAACAGGCCCTGCTTGAGGCGCCCTGCCTTGAGACGCGGCGCGAGACGCTGGTGACCCTGATAGAATACGATTTGCGCGGCGGCGATTCCGAGGAGATCATACAATGACCGAACCACAGCAAGAGACAGGCGCAGGCGCCGCGCCAGGTTTCGACCGGCATATGCTTGAGGCGCTGATCTGTCCCAAGACGGGCGGGCGTCTGGAATATGATGCCGCGCGGCAAGAGTTGATCAGCAAAAGCGGCCACCTAGCCTATCCGATCCGCGATGGAATCCCCGTCATGCTGATCGACGAGGCGCGCGCGTTGGACGATTGATGGCGGAGGGGTTTAGCCCTGCATCAGCTCCGGCAAATCGCCCGTCAGGCCCGCCGCTTCGCGGATCAGGCCGCGGCGCAGCGCCGGCACTGCGTTGACTGCGCCAAGCCCCAAGTCGCGTCCCATGCGCAGAAGCGGATTATCGTTGGAAAACAGGCGATTCGTCAGATCGGTCGCCATGGCCAGTGTCGCAGTGTCGAAGCGGCGCCATTGTTGGTACCGCTCCAGCACATCCTGCGCGGCAATGTCTTCCCCGCGGTGGCTGGCGTCTGACAGAACCTGCGCCAGCGCTGCCACATCCCGCAGCCCCGCGTTCAGGCCCTGACCCGCAATCGGGTGCATCCCGTGCGCCGCATCGCCAATTAGCGCCAGCCGATCGCCGACGAAACTGTTGGCGATGCTCAGGCTGAGCGGGTAGCTGAACCGCCCCCCGGCCAACCGTATATCCCCCAGGAAATCGCCAAAGCGCGGGCGCAGCATCTCGATATACTCGTCCTCGGGCAGGGCGTTGAACCGCGCGGCGTTCTCGTGCGTTTCCGACCAGACGATGGATGATCGATTACCCGGCAGTGGCAGAATCGCCAGCGGCCCCGGCGGCATGAAAAACTGATGCGCGATGCCGTTATGGGGCAATTCATGTTCGATCGCGCAGACCAGCGCGGTTTGCCCGTAATCCCATCCGGTGCGCCGGATACCTGCGCGCGCGGCGGTGCCGGAGGTGCGCCCGTCAGCCCCTATCAGAACCCGACCCCGCAGCACCCGCCCCGAGGCCAGCGTCAGGGTGACGCCGGTGCTGTCCGTTTCCTGGTCGGTAACGCGCTCTTCGTTGATTCGGGTGATTGGGGGGCAATCGGCCATCGCGTCTTGTAGGGCGCGGCGCAGGAACCGATCCTCGATCATGTGCCCCATGGGGCCTTCTTCGATCTCGGCATGATCGAAATGCAGGAAAAAGTTGGAAAGCGGCCCCTCGCCGGCGCGTCCGTCACTGACCTTGATCTCAAGCATCGGCTGGCTGTTGTCGGCCAGCGAATCCCAAAGCCAAAGGTTGCGCAGCAACCGGACCGAGGACATCGCCAGCGCATAGGCGCGCCCGTCAAAGGCGGCATCGGTCAATTGCGCCACGGGCTGTGCGTCGATCACCGTGGCGGTAAGGCCGGCGCGCGCGGCGGCAAGGGCAAGCGCCGGACCGTTTAGCCCGCCACCGACGATCAGGAGGTCGCTATCATGTGTCATGCGTTTCAATATGGTCAGCGATACGGGATTGTCCATGCGCGGAGCTGCCGCTACCGTCCAAATCGTTTGAAGGAGACCCATTATGAACGATTGGTTGTGGATGAGCGCGGGCGAGCTGGGTCGCGCCATCGGTCGGGGCGAGGTTGACCCGGTCGTCCTGACGCGCGCGTATTTGGAGGCCGAGCAGGCGCATCCCCTCTCGCACCGCATCTATGCCCGCCTGACGCCTGAGCGGGCCGAGGGGGAGGCGGAGGCCGCGGCGCAAAGAGCGAGGGAGGGGCGGCGGTTGTCGCCGCTCGACGGGGTGCCGGTCAGCTGGAAGGATCTGTTCGACACCGCAGGCACCGGGACCGAGGCAGGATCGGCCCTGCTGAAGGGGCGGGTGCCGGAGCGCGATGCGCGCGTGCTCAAGAACGCCACCGCGGCGGGGCTTGTGTGCCTGGGCAAGACCCATATGAGCGAGCTGGCTTTTTCGGGTCTGGGCCTGAATTCCAAAACGGAAACAGCACCTTGCGTGCACGACCCCGCGCGTGTCGCGGGCGGATCGTCTTCGGGTGCTGCGGCCAGTATTGCGCACGGGTTGGCGCCGGTTGCGGTGGGGTCTGACACCGGGGGGTCGGTGCGAATCCCCTCGGCGTGGAACGATCTGGTGGGGTTGAAAACGGTGCATGGGCGCTTGTCCCTGGAGGGTGTGGTGCCGCTGTGCGAGACGTTCGACACCGTCGGCCCGCTGGCGCGCAATGTCGAAGATGCGGCCCTGATGCTGGCGGCGCTGGAGGGGGGCAAGGCGCCCGATCTGCGCGGCGCGTCGCTAAAGGGGCGGCGCTTTGCGGTGCTGCAAACGGCGGTTCTGGATGATCTTGACGATGGGCCCAACCGTGCTTTTGCAAGCTCTATCAACAGGTTGAAAGATGCCGGCGCGATTGTTGAGCCCATTGAAGCCCCCGAAGTGGCGTACGCGATGGGGCTGTCGGGCGTTCTGTTTACGGTAGATGCATACGGCTACTGGCGCGACGTGATCGAGGCGAATCCCGAGGCGATGGACCATCGAATCAGGGATCGGTTTCGGTCTGGGGGGCGGCATACGGGGCCGGAATATGTTGAGGGATGGATCGCGCTGCGGAAATACCGGGCGCAATGGGCGGCGCGGGTGGCCGGGTATGATGGCGTCCTGCTGCCGACCTGCCCGTCAGTGCCGCCCGAGATTGACCGCCTGCAAAGCGATACGGACTATTATGTCACTGAAAACCTTAGGGTTTTGCGCAATACGCGGGTGGTGAACCTGATGGGCGGATGCGCCGTGACACTGCCCACAGGGGTGCCAAGTTGCGGCATCATGATCTGTGGAACGGGCAGCGAAGAGCGGCTTTTGCGCCTTGCCAGTGCCGCCGAGCAGGCATTGATGAGCGGCGCGTGAGCGCCCCGCGCGGCGGGGTCACGAACGGCGTATTGCCCGAAACGGACGCATCGCGGCTTGAAACGTGCGATTCGTACATTGCAATGCAGTCGCCCAAGACGGCCCGAAATCCGGCCCGGATAAAGGTCTTGAAACGCTGCCGGCATATTCCCAAATTTCCGGTACCGGTCGCCAAAAAGGGGCCGGACCAAGCGGCCTGTCCCTGACATGGGAAGGCCATATCAACGGTATCGCTCAAGAGGAGGATGACCAATGCAACACTTTGACCTTGCACCGCTCTACCGGGCATCGGTTGGCTTTGACCAGATCGCCGACATGATGGACCGCGTCTTTGCCAGCGACATGGGGCAATCGACCTATCCGCCCTACAACATCGAAAAGATCGACGAGAACGCCTATCGCATTTCAATCGCGGTGGCGGGGTTTTCGATGAACGACCTGAATGTCGAGGTGAAGGAAAACGCGCTGATCGTGACTGCGCGCAAAGCCGAGGAAGACGAAGACCGCACATTCCTGCACCGCGGGATCGCGGCGCGGGCGTTTGAGCGTCGGTTCCATCTTGCCGACCATGTGCGCGTGACCGGCGCCAAGCATGCCGATGGGATGCTTCATATCGACCTGGTCCGCGAGGTGCCCGAGGCACTGAAACCGCGCCGGATCGAGGTGACATCCGAGACCGGCCAAGAGCAGGACATGGTCGAGGCAAAGCCGGTCAACTGACCAACGACTGACCGGATATCATTCAAGCGAAATCGAGGTCCGCAGCCATGGGTTGCGGGCCTTTTTTCGTCTCGGAGCCCACATTTGCGGGCCGGGGGCGGGAAAAGCGGCCCGCGATTGTTCCGGTGTGGGGGCGTTCCGTGGATGCTCGGACTGCGGGGCGCGAAGATTCCGGGCAGGTGTTTTTCACGCGCGAAACGTGCGGAAAGATGTTCTTATTGGCGCGAGATACTAGGCAAATATCGGGAAAGTATCCCATATTATGGGCATGCTGAAGGAGTCGCCCATGCCTGGACCAATTGGATACCTTAGCCGCATCTTGCGTGGCCTGTTTGCCGCAGGCGGGCGCGGTGCCACGGCTGGCCGGGTCGATTTCGTGGGCGCGGGGCCCGGCGATGCGGATTTGCTGACACTGGGGGCGTTGCGCGCGCTGGAGGCGGCCGATGTGGTGATCCACGACCGGCTGATCAGTGCGCAGGTGCTGGCGCTGTGCCCGGCACGGGCCACGCGGATCAGCGCCGGCAAAAAGGGCTTTGGCCCATCGGTGGCGCAGGGCGACATCAACGGCATGATCACCGATCACGCCCTGCGCGGGGCGCGGGTGGTGCGCCTCAAGTCCGGCGATCCGACGGTGTTCGGCCGCCTGGACGAAGAGATCGACGCCTGCGACGCGGCGGGCGTTGCGTGGCGCATCGTGCCGGGGATCACGGCGGCCTCGGCCGGGGTGGCGGCGATCGGTCAGAGCCTGACCAAGCGGTCGCGCAATTCGTCGGTGCGAATGATCACCGGGCACGACATGGCCGGCTTTGCCGAACATGACTGGCGCGCCTTGGCGCGCGAGGGCGAAGTCGCCGCGATCTACATGGGCACGCGGTCGGCGCGGTTCGTGCAGGGGCGGCTGATGATGCATGGCGCCGATCCCGATACCGCGGTGACATTGATCGAGAACGCCTCGCGCCCCGATCAGCGGGTTATAGGGGCGCGGCTGGCCGATCTGGCCGACACGGTGGAGGGCACCGCGTTTTCGGGGCCTGTCCTGACATTTTATGGATTGCGCCCGCGCGATGCGTGGGCGGCGCCTAGTGAAATCACCGGTGCGAAAGAGGTGGCATCATGACAAAAGCGTTTACCCCCAAGGTCGTGACCGCGAATGCGCTGGTCGAAGGCGATGTAATATACCTGACGGCGGATGACCGTTGGACGCGCGCCCTGCACGAGGCGGAACTGATCGAGGACGAGGCGCACGCGCAGGTGCGCTTGCTGGACGCCGAGCGGCAGACCGGCGAGGTCGTGGGCGCGTACCTGGCGGATGTGCGGCCGGGGCCGAACGGACCCGAGCCGGTGCATTTCCGCGAGGCGTTCCGCGCGCGCGGGCCGTCGAACTATCCGCATGGCAAGCAGACGGAGTTGGTCGATGTATGATTACAGCGAATTCGATGACGCCTATGTACGCGGCCGCGTAGAGCAGTTCCGCGCGCAGGTTGAGCGGCGGCTTGACGGGTCCCTGACCGAGGAAGAGTTTCGCCCGCTGCGCCTGATGAACGGGCTGTATTTGCAGTTGCACGCCTACATGCTGCGGGTGGCGATCCCTTATGGCACGCTGAACAGCGGGCAGATGCGGCAACTGGCCCATATTGCCGATCGGTGGGACAAGGGCTATGGCCATTTCACGACGCGGCAGAACATCCAGTACAACTGGCCCAAGCTGCGCGATGTGCCCGATATCCTTGAGGCGCTGGCCGATGTCGGGATGCACGCCATCCAGACCAGCGGCAACACCGTGCGCAACGTGACCGCCGACCATTTCGCCGGGGCAAGCGCCGACGAGGTGGCCGACCCGCGCCCCTATGCCGAATTGCTGCGCCAGTGGTCCACCGACCACCCCGAGTTCCAGTTCCTGCCGCGCAAGTTCAAGATCGGGGTGACGGGCGCGCCGAATGACCGCGCGGTGATCCGCTCGCACGATATCGGGTTGGAGGTGCGCCGGGACGGTGCCGGCGCGCTGGGCTTTCGGGTGTTCGTGGGGGGCGGTTTGGGCCGCACGCCGATGGTGGCGCAGGAGTTGGCCGCGTTCATCCCCGAGCGCGACCTGCTGCCCTATGTCGAGGCGATCCTGAGCGTTTACAACCTGCTGGGCCGGCGCGACAACAAGTACAAGGCGCGCATCAAGATTGCCGTGCACGAGCATGGCATCGACACGATCCGCGCGCTTGTGAATGAGGCGTTTGCCGAGCGGCGCGCGCTGTTCAGCGGCGCCGATCAGGCGCTTCTGACCGATATCAGGGCGCAGTTCAAACGCCCCGACCTGTCGCCGCGCGATATTGCGCCCTTCGTTGCCGCGCGCGACGCCGACCCGGTGTTCCGGGCCTGGGCGGATACCAATCTTGCGGCGCATGCGGATGCGGGCCATGCGATCGTGACGATATCGCTCAAGCCTCAGGGCGCGACGCCGGGCGATGCCACCGCAGCGCAGATGCGCGTGATGGCCGATTTGGCCGAGCGGTACGGCCATGACGAGCTGCGCATCAGCCACGAGCAGAACGTGATCTTGTCGCATGTGCACCGGGCCGACCTGCCGGCGGTACATGCCGCGCTAAAGCAGGCGGGGCTGGCGACGGCGAACGTGGGGCTGGTGTCGGATATCATTGCGTGCCCGGGCATGGATTACTGCTCGCTCGCGACGGCGCGGTCGATCCCGATCGCGCAGGAGATCGCGACGCGGTTCGAGGAGTTGAAGCTTGAGCACGAGGTGGGGCCGCTAAAGATCAAGATCTCGGGCTGCATCAACGCGTGCGGGCATCACCATGTCGGCCATATCGGCATTCTGGGCCTGGATCGCGCGGGGGTCGAGAACTACCAGGTGACGCTGGGCGGGGACGGCAGCGAGACCACCGTGATCGGGCAGCGCGCCGGGCCGGGGTTCTCCGCGGACGAGATCGTGCCGGCGGTCGAGCGGCTGGTGCTGGCCTACCTGGACCTGCGCGAGGATGCGGGCGAGACATTCTTGCAGGTGTTCCGGCGTCTTGGGGCGCAGCCGTTCAAGGATGCGCTCTATCCCGAGCAGGCACAGAGGCGGCGAGATGCAGCATGACACGATACTAGGGCCAGTGGCGGCGCGGGCCGAGGCGCTGAACGACGGCTACCGCAACCACGCGGCGATCGCCGTGTTGCGCCGCGCGCTAAGCGATCCGGCGGTGGGGCGCATTGCGCTGGTGTCGTCGTTCGGGGCGGAATCGGTGGTGCTGTTGCACATGATTTCGGTGCTGGACCGGTCAACGCCGGTTTTGTTCATCGACACGCAGATGTTGTTTGCCGAGACGCTGGCCTACCAGGCCGAGGTGGCGGCGCAACTGGGTCTGAGCGACGTGCGCACGATCCGGGCACGGCCCGAGGCGTTGGCCGCGCATGACCCTGACAGGCTGCTGCACAAGGCCGACACCGACGCCTGCTGCGCCCTGCGCAAGACCGAGCCGCTTGAGCGCGCGCTGGAGCCGTTCGACGCGTGGATCACCGGGCGCAAGCGGTTTCAGGGACAGACGCGCTCGCACCTGGATTTCTTTGAGAACGAGGGCGACAAGCGCCTCAAGGTCAATCCTCTGGCGCATTGGCGGCCGGACGATGTGCAGGACTACATGATCAACAACCGCCTGCCCCGGCATCCGCTGGTGGCGAAGGGGTACCCGTCGATCGGGTGCGCGCCGTGCACCAGCCGCGTGAAGGACGGAGAAGATCCGCGCGCGGGCCGGTGGCGTGGGCAGGACAAGGAAGAATGCGGCATTCACTTCGTCGACGGCAAGCTGGTGCGCGGGCCGGTGGCGGATGACAGGCCGCAAGAACACAAGGAGCCGCCGATGAACGTGATCGTCACCGATACCGGGTTTGCCGCAGATGACCGGGGCGAGGAATTCCAGCCGCCCGAGGAGACGGGTGCGGCGGCGCTGGACCTGGGGTCCGATGCCGATGTGAGCGCGCTGATCGGGCGCCTGGAGGGTGTCGAGGCGATACGCATCGCGTTCCCGGCGTTTTCCGACGGGCGCGGGTTCACCATGGCGCGGCGTTTGCGCATGATGGGGTTCACGGGCCGCTTGCGCGCCGCCGGTCACGTGATCGCGGATCAATACGCGATGGCCCGCCGCGCCGGGTTCGACGAGGTCGAGATCACGCCCGAGCTGGCGCGCCGGCAACCGTGGGAGCAATGGCAGGCGCGCGCGGACTGGCGCGCGCATGATTACCAGAGCAGGCTGCGCGGGGCGGGCTAGTGTTAGTCAGGGGGCAGCAGTAGCGCGCATCGCTGGGCCGCGGTGCGGCGATCCACCGCTTGTGCGGGGCATTTTATGCCCGCCAAATCCGAAAAACCGCAGAGCGTTGCGCAGGTATCAGCCAAATCGCCGTGCCGGGGGGCGGCCCGGCGATGCGCGGCGCCCTGCGGGCGCTATTTCGCGCAGGGTTTTATGTCTAATGGCAGCAATAGGCAAACCCCCTTGTCCGGCCCGGCGCAACATACGTTACCCCGCCGGTGCCTTTTCCATGACCAGGAATGTCATCATGCCCAGTGGCGGGATCGGCCGCTTGGTGACGATTTGAAGGCTGGATTCGCCGGTGACGCGGGTCAGCGGGAAATCGGAATGCCAGCCGAGGGTTTTCTCGAACGGCGCCATCAGGCGTTCGATCACGGCCATGACGCCCTTTTCGCGGGCGAAATGGTTGGTGATCACCACCTGCCCCCCGGGTTTGCAGACGCGGGCCATCTCGGCCATCACCTGTTCGGGGTCGGGCACCACCGACACGATGTGCATCGCCACCACTGTATCAAAGCTGTTATCGGGGAAATCGAGGGTGCGCGCGTCCATCTGCCTGAGCGATGCGACATTGTCGAGCGCACGGCGCGCGACCTTGTGCCGGGCCTTGGCAAGCATTTCATCGCTGAAGTCGATGCCGGTCACGGTGATGGCGGGATCGTAATGCTCAAGCGATAGGCCGGTGCCGACGCCAACCTCAAGCACGGTGCCGCCGCGGGTGTTGACATGGGCGACCGCGCGGCGCCGCCCGCCCTCAGTAATGGCGCCGAAGGTCTTGTCATAGACGGGCGCCCAACGGGCGTATGAGGATTTGACCGCGTTCAAGTCCATGTCAGATGTCCTGTTCGTCTTCAGCAGTGGGTGAGTGCCGGCGCCATGTCCACGCCACCGATATCATATAGGCAAAACCCAGCCCTGTCAGCGTGAGCCAGGGAAAGCCGATCAAGGCGCCGAGGAAACAGATGAACGCCACGTAGGCATAGCGCACCTGCCCGCGCCGGATCATCAGCGCCTTGAGCGAAAGGGTCGGCACGCGGCTGATCATGAGAAAACCGATGGCGATGATCCACGCACCGACGACGGGCGCCGGAAACAGCGCGTCATTTGCCATCGCGAGCGAGGCGAACACCGGCAGCAGCGCAAGGAACGCCCCGGCTGGGGCGGGCACGCCGATGAAATGCGCGGGCGCGGGTTCATCGGATTTGTTGGACACGTTGAACCGCGCCAGCCGCAGCACGCAGCACAGGGCATAGACGACAACGGCGATCCAGCCCAGGTTGTGCATGTCCTGGAACGCCCAGAAATAGATCAGCAAGCCGGTGGCGATGCCGAAGTTCTGGAAATCGGCCAGCGAATCCAGCTCCGCGCCCATCGGGCTTTCGCTTTTCAAAAGGCGCGCAAGGCGACCGTCGAGGCCATCGAGGATGGCGGCGAGCAGAATTAGCTGCACCGCGAGTTTGAAATTGCCCTGCGATGCGAAGCGGATCGCCGTCAGGCCGGCACAGATCGCGGCCACCGTCATCATGTTCGGCAAAAGCTGCACGATCCTGAGTTCGCGTTTGGGGCGGGCGGTTGTCATTTGCCTACTCCATCCGGGCGGTGCGCGGGGCGGTGTCGCGGCCAAGATCGGCCAGCACGGTTTCGCCCGCGATCATGGTTTGCCCCACAGCCACCAGCGGCGCCACGCCATCGGGCAGGTACACGTCCAACCGCGAGCCAAAGCGGATCAGGCCGAACCGCTCGCCGGTGCGCAGGTGGGCGCCCTTGTCTGTCCAGCACATGATGCGGCGCGCGACAAGCCCGGCGATCTGCACCACTGCGATGTGGCGGCCATCTGCCATCTGGATGGCCAGGCTGTTGCGCTCGTTATCGGTGCTGGCCTTGTCGAGCGAGGCGTTCAGGAACTTGCCGGGCCGGTAGGATACCGCCGTGACGGTGCCTTCGACCGGGGCGCGGTTCACGTGGCAGTTGAACACGTTCATGAATACGCTGACGCGGGTCAGGGCCTCGGGCCCGAGGCCCAGCTCGGCCGGGGGCACGGCCGGCTCGATCAGGGACACGACGCCGTCGGCGGGGCTGACGATCAGGCCGTCCTCGGTAGGGGTGGCGCGCACGGGGTCGCGGAAGAAGTAGTAGCACCAGACCGTCGCGCCAACGCCCAGCCAACCCAGCGGTTCCCATATCAGGAACAGCACCACCGCGATGGCGGCGAATATCGCCACGAAACGGCGCCCCTCGGGGTGCATCGGCTTGATGAACGTGTCGGTCATTTTCATGGGTGCGGTATCCGGGGGCAGCTATGGTTGGGCACGGCTTATCCCATGACCCGGCCCCGTGGCAATGCGGCGTGCCGCCTTATGGCCGCCGCAAAGGCACAAAGGCGCCGAGCGGGTCCGGCGCCTTTGCGTTTTTCGGGTGGAAATGGCCAGTCAGACCGACCCTCAGACCGAGGTGCAGATGTATTTCATCTCCATGAACTCATCGATGCCGTGATGCGAGCCTTCGCGCCCCAGCCCCGATTGCTTGACCCCGCCGAACGGCGCGACCTCGGTCGAGATGATGCCGGTGTTGACGCCGACGATCCCGTATTCCAGCGCCTCGGCCACCTTGGTGACGCGGGAAAGGTCGTTGGCGTAGAAATAGCTGGCAAGGCCGAAGATCGTGTCGTTGGCCAGCTCGATCACCTCGTCCTCGTCATGGAACCGGAACAGCGGCGCGAGGGGGCCGAAGGTTTCCTCGGTCGCAAAGGCCATGTCGCGGGTGGCGTCGGTGACGATGGTGGGGCCAAAGAAGTTGCCCTGCATCTGGCTGCCCTCGCCGCCGAGGATCACCTTGGCGCCCTTGGCGGTGGCGTCGGCGATGTGCTCTTGCACCTTGGTGATGGCGTCGGGGGTGATCAGCGGGCCCAGCTCGGTCCCGGTTTCCAGGCCATCGCCCACTTTCATCTCGGACACGCGTTTGGCCAGCTTTTCGGCGAAGGCGTCATAGATGCCGTCCTGCACGTAAAGGCGGTTGGCGCAGACGCAGGTTTGGCCGTTGTTGCGGAACTTGCACATGATCGCGCCTTCGACGGCGGCATCGACATCGGCGTCGTCGAACACGATGAAGGGCGCGTTGCCGCCCAGCTCCATCGAGCATTTCATGACGCTGTCGGCGGCTTGCCGCAGCAGGATGCGGCCCACCTCGGTCGAGCCGGTGAAGGTGAGCTTGCGCACCGCGGGGTTTTCGCAAAATTCGCGGCCGATGTCGGAGGCATGCGAGGAAGGCACGATGCTAAGCACGCCCTTGGGGATGCCGGCGCGATCGGCCAGAACGCCCAGCACCGTGGCCGATAGCGGCGTCTCGGACGCGGGGCGCCCTACAAAGGCACAGCCCGCCGCAAGCGCCGGACCGGCCTTGCGGGTGATCATCGCGTTGGGAAAGTTCCATGGCGTGATCGAGGCGGCGACGCCGATCGGCTGCTTGATGACGGTGATGCGCTTGTCGCGCTGGTGGCCGGGGATGGTTTCGCCGTAGATGCGCTTGGCCTCTTCGGCGAAGAACTCGATGAACGAGGCGCCATAGGCGATCTCGCCCTTGGCCTCGGCGTGGGGTTTGCCTTGTTCGGCGGTCAGGATGGTGGCCAGGTCGTCCTGGTTTTCCATCATCAGGTCGTACCAGCGGCGCAAGATCACGCTGCGTTCCTTGCCGGTGTATTTCGCCCATTCCTTTTGCGCCGCCTCGGCCTTGGCGATGGCCTGCGCGACCTGTTCGCGCGACAGGTCGGCGACATTGGCGATCACGTCGCCGCGCGCGGGGTTGGTGACCGGAAAGGTGGCGCCGCCCGCGCCATCGGTCCAGTCCCCGGCCAGATATGCCTGCTCGGCCAGAAGTGAGGGATCCTTGAGCAGTGATTTCAGATCGGTTTTGGATTGGGTCATGGCGGGACTCCGTTGATTTTGGTCTGTTAAAGGGAAACCATCTGGCGTTACCATTGTCTAGCACCAGATGGAGGGGAACACGCCGTGGAACTGGATGATGCCTATGCAAATGCCGCCCATATCGAGGGGGCGGACGCGTATCCGCCGCGCTGGGCGCGGGAGGCGGCGGCGTTTCGCGAGGGGCTGTTGGAACAGGGGTTGGCCGATCTGGACGTTCCCTATGGCGATAGTCCGCGCCAGCGGTTCGACCTGTTCCTGCCGATGGAAAAGGCGCACGGATTGATGATTTTCGTGCATGGGGGGTATTGGCTCAGGTTCGACAAATCCACTTGGTCGCACCTGGCTGGTGGCGCGCTTAGCCGGGGGTGGGCGGTGGCGATGCCGTCTTATGACCTGTGCCCGGACGTGACGATTGCCGACATCGCCGCGCAGATCGCGCGCGCGGTGGAGGTGGCGGCGGGCATGGTCGGCGGGCCGATTGCCCTGGCGGGGCATTCGGCGGGCGGGCATTTGGTGGCGCGGATGACGGTGCCCGGTGTCCTGCCGGACGCGGTGGCGGCGCGGCTGAGCCATGTGATGCCGATCTCGCCTGTGGCGGACCTGCGGCCGCTTCTGAGAACATCGATGGCCGAGCCGCTGCACCTGGACCAGCAAAGCGCCGAGGCGGAAAGCCCGGTGTTGATGCAGCCGCGCAAGGGCGTGCCGGTGAGCGTGTGGGTCGGCGGCGACGAGCGGCCCGCGTTCCTGGATCAGGCGGGGTGGCTGTCGCAGGCGTGGGGCGCACCGTGCGAGGAGGTACCCAAGCGGCACCATTTCGACGTGATCGACGCACTGGCCGATCCGAACAGCGACATGGTCGCGCGGTTATTGGGGTAGGGGGGTGTTGCTGACGTCGGCGAACGGGATGAGGAGCCGCGCGTTGGCGGGCCGCGGCACCCTGCGGGCACAATTCCGCGCCAGTATCACGCCGCGACCATCAAACGTTCACCGCGTCCGTTCGCGGCGGCTTTGCTCTACTTGGATGCTGAACAACGACGCGTCCAACTCCTCCGGCTCGCTTAGCGCGCCCAGAGATACGGTCGTGCTTGATCCGCTGTCGTCGTTGATGACCCACTGCCGCAGTTCCAGCGGCTCGTGCGAAAAGACCAGCTCGATATTGCCGTATTCCGGGTGTTCGGGGTCTTGCGCCGTTACCACCGTTGCGGGGCCGCGGCGTTCGTGGCCCACGACCATGCCGTTCCTCGACAGGTCCACATCCTCCGCCAGGATCAGCGACAAGGGCGTGCGGTCCAGCGGATAGGTCTGCGGCCCCTGGTTGCTCTTGGGGTCGAAAATGGCCACCGCGCTACCGCCGGCGATCACGACGGTATCCTCCGGCTCGTCATAGGCGAACCGCATCCGGCCCGGGCGGTTCATGTAAAGGGTGCCGGTGGTGACGCTGCCATCGTCGTTGATCTGCGTGAACGGGCTGCGCGCCAGGCGCAGATCGTTCAGGTAATCGGAAATCTCCGACAGCGGCAGCGGCTGCGCCTCTTCCGCCTCGGCCGATGCGGGCGCGATCAGGGCCATGGCCACCCCGGATAGCAACAGGGATCGAACAAATGTCATGACACCCACCTATATACTCGCCCGGTGCGTTTCACCCCGCCCGCGCTTCACGAAAACGCGATGCGCGCATTATTGCTCAGGCACCAGGATCTCGCGCTTGCCGACATGGTTGGCGCCGCTGACAACGCCCTGTTCCTCCATCTGCTCGACAAGGCGCGCGGCCTTGTTGTACCCGATCGCCAGCTTGCGCTGTATATACGAGGTCGAGCATTTGCGATCCTTCACCACGATCGCCACGGCGGTATCGTATAGCGCATCCTCGGTATCGGTGTTGCCGCCAAGGCCAAGCACCTGGTCGATGTTGCCCTCGCGGTCCTCGTCCGGGCCTTCCACAACGCCGCCCACGTAATCGGGCGGGCCGAACGACTTGAGGTACCGCACGATTTCCTCGACCTCTTCGTCGCTGACGAACGGCCCGTGGCACCGCGTGATGCGCGCGCCGCCGGCCATATAGAGCATGTCGCCCATCCCCAGAAGCTGCTCGGCGCCCATCTCGCCCAGGATCGTGCGGCTGTCGATCTTGCTGGTAACCTGGAAGGAAATCCGCGTCGGGAAGTTTGCCTTGATGGTGCCCGTGATCACATCCACCGAGGGGCGCTGCGTCGCCATGATCAGGTGAATGCCGCTGGCCCGCGCCATTTGCGCAAGGCGCTGGATGCAAGCCTCGATCTCTTTGCCGGCGACCATCATCAGGTCGGCCATCTCGTCGACGATGACGACGATATAGGGCATCTTCTCGGGCGCGAATTCCTCGGTCTCGAACACCGGCTCACCGGTTTCGTCGTCAAAGCCCGTCTGCACCGTGCGCGAGAACATCTCGCCCTTGGCCAGCGCATCGGCGACGCGGCTGTTGTAGCCGTCGATATTGCGCACGCCCATCTTTGACATCTTGCGATACCGCTCTTCCATCTCGCCGACCACCCATTTCAGGGCGACAACCGCCTTCTTGGGGTCGGTCACGACGGGGCTGAGAAGATGCGGAATGCCGTCATACACCGACAGTTCCAGCATCTTGGGGTCGATCATGATCAACCGGCATTCATCCGGCGTCAGCCGATACAGCAGCGACAGGATCATCGTGTTGATCGCCACCGATTTACCCGACCCGGTCGTGCCCGCGATCAACAGGTGGGGCATTTTCGACAGGTTCGCCACGATCGGATCGCCGCCGATATCCTTGCCCAGCGCCAGCGGCAGCTTCATGTTGCTGTCGCCGTAATCGCGCGCGCTCAGGATCTCGCGCAGAACCACCTTTTCGCGGTTCTCGTTCGGCAGCTCGATCCCGATGACAGACCGCCCCGGCACCGTGGACACACGCGCCGACAGGGCCGACATCGACCGCGCGATATCATCGGCCAGCCCGATAACGCGGCTCGCCTTCAGGCCCGGCGCCGGCTCCAGCTCGTACATCGTCACGACGGGGCCGGGGCGGACGCTGACGATCTCGCCCTTCACGCCGTAGTCGTCCAGAACCGTCTCAAGCATCCGCGCGTTTTCCTCCAGCGCCTCATCGCTCAGATGGTGCCGCTGGATCGTCGCGGGGTTCGACAACAGGTTCAGGGGCGGCAATTCGAACTCCGCGCCCGTTTCCTCGAATTGCAGGGCGGGCTGCGCTTCGGCCTTGGCGCGGGTTGAGGGCTGTACCGGCTTGCGCGCGGCGTGCTGCACCACCTTGCGCGGCTCGGCAACGGGGATGCTGTGGGGCGCGGCGGCGGGCCACTCGGGCGTTTCCATGTCCTCGCGTGCGTCGTCGTCCAGAACCGCGTCATCGTCCGGTTGGGCGGCTGCAAAGGATGTCAGCGGCGGCTCGGGCGGCATATGCGCCGGGTCCGCCGGGCCGCGCTCCGCGCTCACCTCCGGGGCCGCGCGCACGCGGTTTCGGATCACGTCGGCGATCTTGGCCTTGATGCGGTCATCGCCGGGCATCTCGTCAACCTGCGCCGCCGGCGCGCGCTCTATCAGTTCCGGCTCCGGCAGCGGATCAGGCCGCCGCACCAGCGCGGGCATACGCGACAGGAAACCGCCCTTCGCGGCGGGCGCTTGTTCTGCCCGGGGGCCATCCGCCGGCGCCGCCTCCGGCCCGCGATCCACGCGCCAATCGGCGGCGGGCGCGCCCATGCGCGGCTCTTCTTGTGGGTGCTGGTCGCGCTGCGCCTGCTTGCGGGCGTTCACCGCCTGAACCCCGGCCACGGCGCCGCGCCCGCCATACGCCAGCAACCTGACCATGCCCGCATAGGCCACGATCAGCCCGACAACCAGGAACCGGGCAACCCTTCGCAGCTCGGACCACGTGAACCCAAGCACGAACGCCCCGCAGCCCAGCATCACCAGGCCCAGCAATAGCGACAGCAGCTTGAGCCCGATGCTGGCGCTGACTGGCAAGATACCCAGAACCGTGCCCAGAACCGTATCGCCGAACAGCCCGCCCAGCCCAAAGCTGTGGCTCCATTCGGGGCCCGGGACCAGCGACGCGGCATAGACCGACGCCAGCGCAACCGCGATCGGCCCGAAGATCAGGCGGCTCAGGGCGCGGCTCTCGCCCTGGTGCAGGGTAAACCGCAGTCCCCAGCCGCCAAGAATAATGGGAATGCCCCACGTGCCCCAGCCCACGATCATGAACAGCGGCGCCGCGATACTGGCGCCAATCGCGCCGGTCCAGTTGCGCACCGGCGCGTCCGTGGCCGACAGGAACGACGGATCATCGGGGTGGTAGGACAGCGTCATCGCGGCAGCCGCAGCCGCCAACAGGATCAGCGCGATGCCCAGCAACTCCTTGCCGCGCTTTTCAATCGCGGCCTGAACGTCGCTGTCGAACAATGGATCACGTCCCCTACTCTGATATGCCATTCCTGCCCTCGTCCCCTCAATTGTATATGCAGTTGCGCAGCGCGATCAGCCCTGCCTGCATCTCTTGCTTTGGGGCCACCAATGCGACCCTTATATATGCCTTGCCGGGGTTCTCGCCCCGCACGTCGCGGCTGAGGTATGCGCCGGGCAGAACCCGAACCCCGGTTTCCCGCCATAGCCGAAGCGCCGCATCCTCGCCATCCGCCACCGGGAGCCACAGGAAAAATCCCGCCTCCGGCCCCTCGTAGCCCGCGACATCGCCGAAAATCTCGTCGGCCAGCTTGAATTTCTCTTGGTAAAGGCGCCTGTTTTCAACCACATGCGCTTCATCGGTCCACGCCCGCTCTGCCACGGCCTGCAGCGGCAGAGGAAGCGGTGCACCGCCATAAGCCCGCAGTTGCCGCGCCTTTGCTATACTTTGCGCGCCGCCCGCGATGAACCCCGATCGCAGCCCCGGCAGGTTCGATCGTTTCGACAGCGAATGGAAAATCACCACCCGCTCCGGGTCCGCGCCCATCTCCTGCGCGACCTGCATCGCGCCTACCGGCGGATCGGTGCGGTATATCTCGGAATAGCATTCGTCGGCGAAGATGCGGAAATCGTATTGCTCGGCCAGCTTGATCAGATCGGTCCAATAGGCACGGCTTGCCACCGCGCCTTGCGGGTTCGACGGCGAGCAGATGTAAGCCGCCGCCATCCGGTTAAGCACATCCTTGGAAAGTGACGTAAAATCAGGTAGATGACCCGTTTCCTGCGTGGCCGGAACGAAATGCGGCTCTGCCCCGACGGATAGCGCGCCAACCATGTAAACCTGGTAAAACGGGTTCGGCATCGCGACCACCGGGCGGCCGCCCGCCTTGGCCTCGGGCACCAATGCCATGCATATGTTATAAAGCCCCTCGCGCGTGCCGTTCAGGGCCATCACCTCGGTTTCCGGGTCCACCGACACGCCATAGCGGCGGCGCAGCCAATCGCTGATCGCGGCGCGCAGCGTCTCGCTGCCCTCGTTCGGTGGATAGCGCCCGAAGCCCGCCGTATTGGCCGCCAAAACCTCGCCCACCCAATCGGGAAACGGGTGCTTTGGCTCTCCAATCGACATGTGAATCACGTCGCCGCCGGGCGCGTGCTCATCCAAAAGCGCCCGCAAACGCGGGAACGCATATGCCGGAAGGTTCGAAAACCGCTCGGGAAACATATTCAACTGCCTCAAGGTTCGGGATCATTGACGCCCCGTTTTGCCCCAAACTACCGAAACGGGGCCGTTGCGTCCAGAACAACAGTGGCACACGCCCACGCATTCCTGCGGCTGCGGCAAATGTGCAAATGGGCGAAATCAATCGCCCAGCTTGGCATGCACCTCGTCGAGGTCGATCTCGCCCGTGGGCATCTTGTTCGACGGGTCCTCGAAATCGTATTTGAACAGCCGGAAATCGCGCTTGTAGATCTCGTAAACCAGGTGCATCGACAGATCGTCGAAATAATCCTCGACGGGGTGCGCCCGCTTGGGCCCGTGCCCCTCGGATTCGTTGAAGCGCGGCACCTGTTCCAAATCGACGGCATGCGGCGTTTCGATCCCGTTCAGCACCTGTTGCATCCCCTCGTTGAACCGCTCGGTCCAGAAGATGCTGTCATACGTTCCCCCGTTCAGGATGAAGGTAGACACATGCCCCGACATCGCCGACCAGTGAATGTCAGGGTCCATCGGCCGGCGCCAGCGGATCGTATCGCGCGCAAACAGAAGGAAACGCCGAAAGCTTTTGATCTGGTCGAACTCTTCTGTTCCGTCCTCGCCCCCCACCTCGATGCCGTATTTCTGCACCAGCAGCGGCACCAGGTTGCCGCGATACCGCTTGCCATTGCGCTGTATCCCGCAGACCTTGTCGAAGAACGAACTCAATATGCGCGTGTAAGGGTTGCGCACACATGTGAACGCATAGGATTTGTGCCCTTTCACGTTGTCCGAAATGGCCTTCTGACTGTCCTCGAGCGCCCATTTGTGGATGCCGCTGCGGGCGTCATGAATATCGCCGTCGAAAAATTCGCCATGGTCGGAATAATACATGATCTGCCCAATGGTCGAGCAGGCGCATTTCGGCACCACGCGATACACCACGCTTTCGCTTGTCGTCATCCAGGTTCCGGGAAATCCCATGAACACGCCCTCCTTTGCCAACGCGCCACAACGCGCCGGAGCTACCATTGTCGAAAAAACAAAATAAATAATGTTTATTCAACGACTTTTGCCCTTTATCTATCCCTACAAAGACATTGAACAGGGGCTTTCGTTTCCGTAATGGCAAAAATCGCCTTCATACTGCTGTGCCACAAGGACCCCGACGCCATAATCAGGCAGGCAGAGCAGCTTACCGCCATGGGCGATTGCATGGCGATCCACTTTGATGCCCGCGCCGCCAACGCCGATTTCGATCGTATCAGGTCCGCCCTGGCGGACAATCCCAACATCACTTTCGCGCGCAAGCGGATCAAGTGCGGCTGGGGCGAATGGTCCCTGGTGCAGGCCACCCTCAACGCCGTCGAAGCGGCCGAAGCCGCCTTTCCCCGCGCCACGCATTTCTACATGGTGTCGGGCGATTGCATGGCGATCAAGTCCGCCGAATACGCCCACGATTTCCTCGATGCCGAAGACGTTGATTATATCGAAAGCTTCGATTTCTTCAAAAGCGACTGGATCAAGACCGGCATCAAGCAAGAGCGCCTGATTTACCGCCACTATTTCAACGAACGCAAACACAAGCGGCTGTTCTATGCCTCGATGGCGCTGCAACAAAAGCTGCACCTGTCGCGGCCCATTCCGCACGATATCGATGTCCAGATCGGTAGCCAATGGTGGTGCCTGCGCCGCCGCACCATCGAAAAGATCCTCGCCTTCACGCGTGAGCGCCCCGATGTGATGCGGTTTTTCCGCACCACGTGGATCCCCGATGAAACCTTCTTTCAGACCCTCGTGAGGCACCTGATCCCCGCCCCCGAGATCCGTTCCCGGACGCTGACCTTCCTGATGTTTTCGGATTACGGCATGCCGGTGACGTTCTACAATGATCACTACGATCTACTGCTGGCGCAGGACTACCTCTTTGCCCGCAAGATCAGCCCCGAGGCGCTGGAGCTGAAATCGCGGCTGGGGGTGCTGTATTCAGCCACCGGCGTCGACTTCCAAATCTCGAACGAGGGGCGCAGCCTCTATCAGTTCCTGGCGGGGCGCGGCCGCATCGGGCGGCGCTTTGGCACCCGGTTTTGGGAAACCGAAAGCACCCTGGGCCGCGAGCGCGAGCTGATGATCATCATCTGCAAGAAATGGCACATCGCCAAGCGCCTCGTCGGCCGTATCCGCGCGGCGACGGACATCCCGGCGATCGAATACCTGTTCAACGAAGCCGACACCGACCTGCCCGATCTGGGCGGCATCCAGGCGACCTTGGGCAAACGGACGCGCCACCGCCGCGCCCTGATGCGGATGCTGTTCGAATACCACGACACCAACCGCCTGATCATCTGCATAGATCCGTCCAATATCGAGCTGCTGAACGATTTCGGCGGCGACCGCTCGACCACCCGCCTGCTTGAGGTCGATTGCCTGTTTTCCGACATCTACCTGAAGGGTCACGCCAAACGCGTCGGCCTGGCCGGCGAGCAAACGCCGACGCGCACGCTAGAGCGTCTGCTGCCCACGATCCGGCAGGACATCGCCAACGAAAGCGAAAACATCCGCGATGCCGGGTACGACAATTACAGCCGCATCCGCGAGGTGGACTCGGTCGATGTGAACGCGCGAAACCTGGCGCGCTTCCTTGCCGTTTCCGAACAGAAAGCGCATGAAATACTCGCGATCCACTACATTTTTGCCGATTGAGGTGCATGATGACCGAACGCTACGACGACCAGAACATTTTCGCCAAGATCCTGCGCGGCGAAATTCCCAGCAAGACGGTTCTGGAAACCGAACACAGCCTTGCCTTCCATGACATATCCGAACAGGCACCGGTGCACGTTCTGGTGATCCCCAAGGGCCCGTATATCAGCTACGACCATTTCGCGCTGACCGCGTCCGAGGCCGAGATCGTGGATTACACCCGCGCCATCGGCGAGGTCTGCAAGATGATGGGCGTGCAACCGGGCGAGGGGGGCGGCTTTCGCATGATCTCCAACGCGGGCGAGGCCGGAATTCAAGAGGTGCCGCACCTGCATGTGCACATCCTCGGCGGGCGCCGCCTTGGCCGGATGCTACCCCGCGCGGATTGAGGCGCGGCGAGCTAGCGTTTACCGCCTGACACAAGACACCCGATGAAGATCAGGAGGCCCTTGCGGCGGGTCAGCGCGGCTTCTCAACCGTCCGCCTCAACAGCAGGCCAGTCCCATCCCGGCAACTTGTGCCCTAGCGCCAGCGCCGCCCGCAGGTGGCAAGTTGCGCGTCGTAGGTCATCGCGCGCGATGCCACCTCGCCCGAGATGCGCATCAGCCAGCTTTTGCGCCGATAGGTACCGCGCGAGAACCCGTTATGCCCCTCGTGGTAAGCCAGGTATTGATTGCGGGCGTCCGATAGCGGGATGCTGTTTCGTTCACGCGTCTTGTTCATGTACCAGCCGATGAAATCGGTGGCGTCGAATATCCTGTCTCGGCGCGCGCCATAACGGTTCTGATCGCGTTGATAATCCCGCCACGTGCCATCGAGTGCCTGCGCGTAGCCGTAGGCCGAGCTTTGCCGCCCCATCGGCAGGATGCCAAGGGCGTAGCGCAGCGGCGTGCGCGCGCGGGCGTCGAATTTGCTTTCCTGGTGGATGAAGGCCATCTGCACCGCGACGGGGACGCCCCATTTGCTTTGCGCCTTCTTGAAGGCACGGCCGTAAACCGGCCTGTCCTTCACGATTGCACAGGCATCGTCAAGGTTGCGCGGCGCAGACCTGTCGCCGCCGCCGCATGACGCCAGCACAAGTATGATCACCATAGCGCGAAGAGTTCTGCTCATCTGCCTCTCGCCTCGTATGTCTTCTTTTTTTGCCATGTTAGCTGAAACAGGCCCGCGAGGAAACGGGTATTCCCTGCTTGCGCGCTTGGCGGTTTGGATTTGAGCGCGTGTTGGCTCTTATTTTCGTGATCGCCGAGACAGAGTGTTTCCGTTGAAATTTGTCCTATCGTTGGACAAATACCCCTTGTTGCGGCTATTCATGGCAGGTAGGGGCACGTCTGATATGTTGAAAACGCGCGCGAAATATCATCTTGGCCAGGTCGTTCGCCACAAGAAGCACCCGTTTCGCGGGGTCGTGTTCGATGTGGACCCGGAATTCAGCAATTCCGAGGAATGGTACGATGCCATCCCCGAGGATAGCCGCCCGCGGCGCGAGCAGCCGTTTTACCACCTTCTGGCGGAAAACGAGCAGAGCTATTACGTCGCTTATGTGTCCGAGCAGAACCTTGTCGCCGACTATTCCGGCGAGCCGGTGGATCACCCCGATATCCCGGACCTGTTCGGCCCGTTCGAGGATGGGCACTATCCGCTGGATTTCCAACTGAACTGAACAGAACGGCACGGCGCGCCGGGCGGCATGGGGTCAGTACCCCAACGCGCACCCGTCCTTGCGCGGGTCTGAGGCGCCTTCGAGAACGCCATCCTCGCGAATCAGGATGTTTTGCGCGCCGCCGATGGGGGCGTCAGGCACCTCGATCCGGTGGCCCAGGTCGGCCAGCTCCTGCCGGGTTTTCGCGTTGTAGCCTTTTTCAAGCTTGAGCACACCGCCATCGGCAAAGGCGCGCGGCGCATCGACGGCGTCTTGCGGCGCCATGCCGAAATCGACCAGGTTCGACACGAAGCGCGCGTGCCCGGTTGACTGATACTGGCCGCCCATCACGCCGAACGGCATGATCAGGCGCCCTTGGCGGCGGAGCATGCCGGGAATGATCGTGTGCATGGGGCGCTTGCCGGGGCCATATTCATTCGGGTGCCCCTTCGACAGGGTGAACCCGGCGCCGCGGTTTTGCAGCAAGATGCCGAACTTGTCCGACGCGATGCCCGATCCGAACGGGTGGAAGATCGAGTAAATCAGCGAGACCGCCATCCGGTCCTTGTCCACGACCGTGATATAGACGGTGTCGCGGTGCACCGCCTCGGTCAGGGGGGCGGGCGGCCCCATCGCGCGGGCCGGATCGATCAGCGCGGCCAACCGCGCCGCCGTTTCCGGCGATAGCATGTGATCCAGCGCGGTGGTGTGGTCCGGGTCGGCGATGAAACGGTTGCGCGCGTCATAGGCCAGCTTGGTCGCCTCGGCCTCGATATGGGCGCGGGCACTGCCGAACGGGTCCATGCTGGCGATGTCGAAATGCGACAGGATATTGAGCAGCAATATCGCGGTTGCGCCTTGGCCGTTGGGCGGATGCTCCAGCAAATCGGTGCCCTTGTAGGTGCCGTCCACGGGCGTGGTCGCGTTGCTTGCCGCGGCGGCGAAATCCTGCGCGTCGTGGCCACCGCCATGGCGGTGCAGCGCGGCAAGCATGTCGTCGGCCACTTCGCCGGTGTAGAACGCATCGCGTCCGTCGCGCGCGATACGGCGCAGCACCTCGGCCTGACCGGGGGAGCGGAAGACCTGCCCGATCTGGCCGGGTTTGCCATCGAACATGAAATGCTTGCGCGCGGTATCGTCCAGCGCGCCGCTGGTTGCCGTCCAATCCATCGCGACACGCGGCGCCACCGGAACGCCGGCATCGGCATAGTGAATGGCCGGGGCCAGCAGCGCGTCGAGGCCAAGTTTGCCGTGCTTGTCAGACAGTTGGCAGAACGCATCAACGGCGCCGGGGATGGTGACCGCCTCGGCACTGTTGAGCGGCACCGCATCGTGGCCGGCCCCGCGCAGCGCGTCTGCATCGGCGCTGGCAGGCGCGCGGCCGGAGCCGTTCCAGGCATGGATATCCTGGCTGCCGGGAGTGGAAAACAGGACAAAGCAATCGCCGCCAATGCCGGTCATGTGCGGCTCGCATATGCCCAGAAGGACGGCGCCGGCGATGGCCGCATCCATGGCGTTTCCGCCGCGCTCAAGCGTATCAACGGCGACCTTCGCCGCCAGCGGATGAGAGGTGGCGCACATGCCACCCGTCGCCAGAACGGGAGAGCGGCCGGGAAGATGAAAATCGCGCATGGGTATTCCTTTGGGGTTTGGCGCGTCGATCCTGCATCACTGGCGCCAGAACTACAAGATATCAGCAGCTTGGAGCGGGCCGGGGCCAAACACATGGGGTATGAATAGCTTGTTGCGGGCATAGGGCGATCGGTTGAGAAGCCGCGCATCGCCGTGCCTATGATGGACGGCGCCCCTTTGGGGCGACGGGGCGGCCCGCGGCTTTGATTCCGCGCCGGGCGCTATATCGAATGGCAGCATGGCCGTGATCATGGGGGAAAGAGAACCTCGACGCCGCGCACTGGGTGGGGGCTGTGAAAACCGCGGCGCCGAGGGAAGCCATATCCAGCTACAGTATTGTGTATGAAGAAGGAATCCGACCGCAATAGGATTGCATTGGGGCAAATTAGGGGCGCCGCGCCGCTATCTGCCATCCTTTGGGCACATCGCGCCCTTGAGGATGGGCACGGCAAAGCTTAGGCAATTGCGGCCGTGCTTGCGCGTGAAGCTCAGCCTGACGCTGAGCATCCGGATCAGATCCCAACCAAAGCCACCTTCGGGCAGGGGGCCCTCGGGGGGGTATTGCCTTGGCATCGAACGGGCCTGCAACACGCCCCTAGGCAATGGCGTCCCCTCATCCAGCACGGCAAAGCGAAATGCAACGGGGGTGGCGGTGCAGGTGATATCGATCGGGCCGCCGCGCGGCTGGCTGGCATAGGCGTGTTCGGCAATATTGTTCAGCACTTCGGCAAGAACGATCTCGATCGTGCCCAGCATCACGTGATCCGCGTTATGCCGGGTGGCGTGCGCCTTGATCTGTTCAAGGCTGCGGCGGATCTCGTATTCATCGCTATTGAGGCGCAGGCGCAGGTTGTTTCCGGACTGCATCGGAGGGCGGGTGTGGCGGGGATCGGCCTTAGCCGGCATTGTATTGCAGCCCCTCATCCGTCGTTTCGTGAATGGTGAACACCTTGTCCATGCGCGTCAGGCGAAACACGCGGTCCACGTTGGGCGTCAGCCCCGCAAGGTGCAGTTTGCGCTGCGTGCCCATCTGTTTCATCGCGGCGACGATCGAGCCAAGGCCACTGGAATCGATGAACGAGACGTCGGAGAGGTCAAGGATAACGGTCGCGGGCGCGCCTTCGGTCAGTGCGCGCATGCGATCCTTGAAGGCGATCGCGACAGCGGCATCAATGCGCCCCCCTTTGACCGAAAGGAGCCGGACATTGCCGGTGTCGTGACTGTGGATTTCCATATGGGTGCCTCACAGGTTATGCGTAGAACTACAGGCTAGACCGAGTTTCTTACCATTCGGTATTCAGGAATCGGTAAAAAGGGGGAATCGGAATGAACAAGGTAGTCATCGCAGGCGCATCGCGTACGCCCATGGGCGGTTTCCAGGGTGTGTTCAACGGTGTCGAGGCGTCAGAACTGGGCGGCGCGGCGATTCGCGCCGCACTGGAGGGCGCGGGCGCGGCATCGGTTGACGAGGTTCTGATGGGCTGCGTCCTGCCCGCCGGGCAGGGGCAGGCGCCCGCGCGCCAGGCCGGTTTCGCCGCAGGGCTGGGCGAAGAGGTGCCGGCGACCACGCTGAACAAGATGTGCGGCTCAGGCATGAAGGCGGCGATGATGGCGTTTGACCAGATCGCACTGGGCCACACCGGCACGATGATCGCGGGCGGCATGGAAAGCATGTCGAACGCGCCTTACCTGCTGCCCAAGATGCGCGGCGGCGCGCGGATCGGGCACGGGCAGGTGATCGATCACATGTTCCTGGACGGTCTGGAGGATGCCTATGACAAAGGCCGCCTGATGGGCACCTTCGCCGAGGATTGCGCCGAGAAGTATCAGTTCACCCGCGAGGCGCAGGACGAATACGCGCTGCGGTCCCTTTCCAATGCGTTGGAGGCCGAGAAATCCGGCGCGTTCGACGGTGAGATCACGCAGGTCGTGCTGCCCTCGCGCAAGGGCGATGTGACGATCAGCACCGATGAGCAACCCGCCAACGCGCGCCCCGACAAGATCCCGCAGCTCAAGCCCGCGTTCCGCGAGGGGGGCACCGTGACGGCGGCGAACTCGTCTTCGATTTCCGATGGCGCGGCGGCGCTGGTCCTCGCGTCCGAGGAGGCCGCAAAGGCGCAAGGCCTGAATGTGCGCGCGCGCATCGTGGGCCATGCCAGCCACGCACAGGCGCCCGGGTGGTTCACCACCGCGCCGGTGCCCGCGGCGCAAAAGCTGCTGGAGCGGATCGGCTGGGACGTCGATAGCGTCGAGTTGTGGGAGGTGAACGAGGCGTTCGCCGTGGTGCCCATGGCGTTTATGCAGGAAATGAACATCCCCCGCGAAAAGGTGAACGTGAACGGCGGCGCCTGCGCCTTGGGCCATCCCATCGGGGCATCGGGCGCGCGGATCATGGTGACGCTTCTCAATGCGATGGAAAAGCAGGGGCTCAAGCGCGGGGTCGCCGCGATCTGCATTGGCGGCGGAGAAGGCACCGCCATCGCGATCGAGCGGGACTAAAGCCGCGCGCGGCCCTCGGGACCCGGGTTTATTTCCCCCGGACCATTGATTTGCGCATCAATCCTCCGTTTGATCACTGCAAACGGGAGGAATGAGCGTGAGCAAGTTGAAACTTCTATGGGCCTTGGGAAAGGTTTTCCTGCCCGAAGGTATCGTCAGGGCGATCTATGGTGGGCGCCTGCCCGTTGTGGACGGGCGGCGCATCGATCCCAAGGCACAGGCGGTGACCGATCTGGTGGCGCAACTGCGCGACCCGAACGCGCCGCCGACGTTGGAGCAGAGCCGCGCGCAGATCGCGCAGATGGCAGCCAAGTTCGAGCGCCCCTGCCCGGCGCAAGTGCAGAAAACCGAGATCACCCTGCCGGGCGCCGATGGCCCGCGCCACGCGCGCGTGTATTCACCGCAAGGGGCCGATCCACAGGCGGCGCAGCCGACGCTGCTGTTTTTGCATGGCGGCGGTTGGGTGCAGGGGGGCTTGGACACGCATGACGGCATGTGCGGGCACCTGTCGCAATTATCGGGGGTCAGGGTGATCTCGCTGGACTATCGCCTTGCGCCCGAACATCCGTTTCCCGCCGCGCCCGATGATGTGCTGGCGTGTTACCGTGTGCTGCTGGACGGGGCCGGGGGCCTGCAGGTGCGGGCCGATCAACTGGCCGTGGGCGGCGATAGCGCGGGCGGCAACCTGACGGCGTGCCTGATGCATGATCTTGGCGCGGGCGGATTGCCGATGCCGGCGGCGCAGGTTCTGATTTATCCGGGCACCGATGGGCGGCTGAATACGAAATCCATGCATGATCTGCAGGACCAGCCGGTTTTGCCGGCCAAGCGCATCGAATGGTACCTAAGCCTCTACCTGCCCGAGGGGCAAGACCGGAACGATCCGCGTGTGTCGCCGGTGTTGTCCGATCATCTGTTCGGGCAGCCGCGCGCGATCATCGTCGCGGGCGGGCACGATCCGCTATGGGACGACGCGCAATCGCACGCGCGGGCGTTGGAGCAGGCGGGCGTGGCCGTGGACCTCATGAATTATCCCGGGCAGGTGCATGCCTTCGTGTCCTTGACGCGGGTGGTGCCGCAGGGCAATGACGCGCTCCAAAAGATCGCGGCCTGGCTGAAGGCGGCGCTGTCATGAGGTTCTGATGCGCGTTGACTACACAACCCTTGCGAAAACCATCGCGGCCCTGACCGAGGGCGAGACCGACACAGTCGCCCTGATGGCGACGGTCGCGTGCGAGGTGCACCATGCCGATGATCGCTTCGACTGGACCGGGTTTTACCGCGTGACGGGGCCCGAAACCCTCAAGATCGGGCCGTACCAGGGCGGGCACGGGTGTCTCGTCATCCCGTTCTCGCGCGGGGTGTGCGGTGCGGCGGCGCGCACGCGGCAGGCGCAGATCGTCGAGGATGTCGAGGCGTTTCCGGGCCATATCGCGTGCAACGCATCGACGCGATCGGAACTGGTCCTGCCGGTCGTTGACGGGGCCGGGCGGCTGTTGGGCGTGCTGGATATCGATAGCGATCAGCCCGGCGCGTTTGGCCAGGAGGACGCCGATCACCTGTCGGCGATCCTGGGACAGGTTTTCGCCAACGCAGCCGCTGCATGAGCTGGGAAGGCTGGAGCATCTTCGCGCTGTTCTGGGTCGTGTTCGTGACATCGCCCGGCCCCAATGCTGCCAATTGCATCATGAACGGGTTCACCGTGGGGTTCGCGCGGGCGCTGTGGGGGGTGGCGGCGATCCTGACGCAGGCGGCGCTGTTTCTGACGCTGTCGGCACTGGGCATCACCGCGTTTCTGGCGACGGCGCCCGAGGCGTTTCGCATCCTGCAACTGGCTGGGGCGGCGGTGTTGATTGTGCTGGGCGTTCGCGGCTGGCTAAGGGCGCATATCGTGGTCGAGGCGGGGAACAGGCCGGCCGCCTCGATCTATGGGCGGGCCTTTGCCATCGCAACGATCAACGCCAAAAGCGTGGCCGGCTACCTTGCCGCGTTCACGCAGTTCGTGCAGCCGGACCTGCCCATCGGGGCGCAGATGTGGGTAATCTACCCCACTGCCCTGACCATCACGGCGATCAGCTATACCAGCTATACCGCCCTTGGCGCGTGGTTGGGGCGGGCGGCGCTAGGGGTGCTGGCGAACCTGTGGCTCAAGCGGGGGCTGGCGCTGTGTTTCATCATCTACGGGGTGCTGTTGGCGCTGGCGCCGCTGCCCGCCCCGCGGGGCATGGACAATACAGGTCAGGGCGCGCTATCGCAGGGCGATGCAGACACCCTATGACCCGCCCCAAGACCCGCTGGACATCCTGCACGAGGATGAGGCGCTTATCGTCGTGAACAAGCCCGCCGGCCTATTGTCGGTGCCGGGGCGGGGCGAACACCTGGCCGATTGCCTGCTAAGCCGTTTGCAGGCCGCGTTTCCACAGGCCCTGTTGGTGCACCGGCTGGATCGCGACACGTCGGGCGTGATGGTGTTTGCGATGACGCCCCACGCGCAGCGGCACCTTTCGGCGCAGTTCGAGGCGCGCAAGACCCGCAAGGCATATGTCGCGCGCCTTGCCGGGCTGCTGGAGCCCGCGCAGGGCAGTGTCGATCTGCCCCTGATCGTGGATTGGGAGCGCCGCCCGCGGCAGAAGGTCTGCGCCGAGACGGGCAAACCGGCCCTGACCGAATGGCGCGTGATGCGCCACGAGGGGGATGAAACGCGCGTTCGCCTGATGCCCAAAACGGGCCGCAGCCATCAGTTGCGGGTGCATATGCTGTCCTTGGGGCACGTGATCCTGGGCGATCCGATCTATGCCGAGGGCGCCGCCGCCGCGCATCCGCGCCTGATGCTGCATTCCGAGGAATTGCGCCTCAAGCACCCTGATAGCGGCCGGGGCATGCGGTTTCGCGCGGCGGCGCCGTTCTGAGCGCCCCGGCGGCGCGCGCCGCTACTGGCGCAGCACGCGGTCGGTGAGGTTGCGGCGCGCGGCGATGATCGGCTGCATCAGGGTGGTAAGGTCGGCGTCGCCGTCCATGAGTTGCGCCAGTTCGTCCAGCCGGTTGCCCGCGACAAGGTGCAGAAGGTCGGTGCGCACCTGCCCCTCGGCGTCGCGTGGCAGGCGCGTCGCCGTTTGCAACAGATCGGGCCGCGTGGCCGCGGCAAGATCCGCCTCGACCGCGCTGGCGTCGCGGGTGGTTTCCACGAACGCATAGATGCCCACGGTGCGGCCGGGTTGCGAAAACGGGCACAGGGCAACCGCCCCGACCCCCGGTTGCGCCTGCAACGCCTTGCGGATCGCGGGGCCATCCTGCGCAATGCGGTTCTCGTCGCCTTCGCTATCGGACCAGTGCATCAGCCGCCGGGTGATGAACTTGTAAAGCCGCTTGCCCGTGGCGAGCCAGATCCGTGTCGGCAGGGCCTTGTGGTGCAGCATCCGCCATTCCGACGGGGTTAGCAGGTGCCGCGCGAAGCTGCGCTTTTGCTTGAGCAGGTGGCGCAAATCCTCGCGCGCCATCAGGCGAAACAGCAGCCCCCGGCGGCGATGCACCGAGGCCAGTTGAAAATCGATCACGGCGGCGCGCCCATCGGGCGTCATCAGCCAGTTCTGCGGCTTGGCGATATCATTGTGGGTCACGCCGCGGCGGCGCATGTCGCGCAGGATGCGCTTGGCATCGTCGTACCAGGTGCGGTCGCCGGGGCGCGCCAGTTGCAAGGGCGTGCCGGCGGCCCAATCGCGCAACAGGCCCTGCGCGTCTGCGCGGATCAGGGTGGGGCAACCCTGAATGCCGCTGACGGCGGCAAGGCCGCGCACCTCGCGCCGGGCAAGCGCCCGCGAGATCGGTCGCGCATACCATGGAACGGTATCGAGACGGCGCAGCACGCGCTTGTCCTGCGGGTCACCCGGCGCATGGCCCAGCCACGTTTCCGAGAACATATCCCGCTTGAGGACCGTCAGCGGCACGAAATCGGCGCAGTCGGGAGGATGATCAGGTGTCGTCGGGGTGGTCATGGATATGACCCTGCTAGCGTGCGGCAATCCGGAAAAGGGGCCGCGCCCGCGCCGCCGCAACTGTCGGCGCGGGCGTGATCGTGCCTGTTACTCGGCGGTCCAGCCCGAGACGGCCTTGACCTCGAGGAAATCCTCGATGCCCCAGACGCCGCCTTCGCGGCCGTTGCCGGATTGCTTCATGCCGCCGAACGGGGCCCCGGCGCCGCGGCCCTGGCCGTTCATCTCGACCATGCCCGAGCGCAGGTTCATCGCCATGCGGTTGGCCTTGGCGCCGTCTTGGGTCTGCACATAGTTGGTCAGGCCATAGGGCGTGTCGTTGGCGATCCTGATCGCGTCTTCCTCGGTCTCGAACGGGATGATCGACAGGACCGGGCCAAAGATTTCCTCGCGCGCGATGGTCATGTCGTTGGTGACATCGGCAAACACCGTTGGCCGCACGTAAAAGCCCTTGTTAAAGCCCTCGGGCCGGCCGGGGCCACCGGCAACAAGGCGCGCGCCTTCGTCGATGCCCTTCTGGATCAGGCCCTGGATCTTGCTCCACTGCGTCTCGTTCACGACGGGGCCGATGTGGCGCCCTTCGTCGTGGCTACTGCCGACCTCTATCCCCTTGGCGATCTCGGCGGCGGCATCGACGGTTTGGTCATAGACGCTTTGTTGCACCAGCATCCGCGACGGCGCGTTGCACGACTGGCCGGAGTTGTTCATCATGTGCAGCACGCCGCGCTTGACCGCCTTTTCGTCGGCATCGTCAAAGATCACGTTGGCGCCCTTGCCGCCCAGCTCAAGGTGCACGCGCTTGAGGGTATCGGCGGCGGCCTTGGAGATCTGGATTCCGGCACGGGTCGAGCCGGTGAAGCTGACCATGTCGACATCGACATGGGACGACAATTGGCTACCAACGCCAGCGCCGTCACCGTTGACCAGGTTGAACACGCCGGGCGGGAAGCCCGCCTCGTGGATCATTTCCGCGAACAGGATCGCGTCCAGCGGCGATTCCTCGGACGGCTTGAGCACCATGGTGCAGCCCGCGATCGCGGCCGCGATCACCTTGAGCGTGATCTGGTTCATCGGCCAGTTCCACGGCGTGATCATGGCGCAAACGCCGATCGGCTCGTGAATGATACGGTCGTTGGGGGCGTGATCGCCCAAGGGGCGGATAAACTCGAAATCCTTGGCCGCGCGGATGAAATTCTTCATGTGTCCGGCACCGGCACCAACCTGTGCCTGGCGTGCCAGGTCGATGGGGGCACCCATCTCAAGGCTGATGGCCTGCGCCATTTCCTCGCTCCGGGCGGTGTAAACCTCAAGCAGCTTTTCCACCAACGCGATCCGCTCTTCGACCGGGGTGCGCATCCATGTGGGAAACGCGGCGCGCGCGGCGGCGACGGCTGCGTCGGTATCGGCCTGGCCACCCAAGGAGATAACCGCGCAGGGGTCTTCGGTCGATGGATCGATGACATTCAGATCGGAAGGCTGGGCGGGATCAACCCAGGCACCGTTGATATAGAACTGGCGTTTTTCGATCATTTCAGACCTCCGTATTGTGCCTTGAACAGCGTGCCGCTCCACCGTTGAAGACGGCCGTCGCGCTGGATTCGCGACACTCTGTCACTGCCGCCGACCGGCTGCAAGTCAGAGGGGTTCAAATCTCTGGCTGGAAACTTATCTTGTAGTGTGAATATACGGCAATCAGCCAACCCCCGATGCAACCGAAAGGATTTTCCCATGGGCATTCGCCTCAACGATATCGTGCCTGACTTCGCCGCCGACACAGACCAGGGACCGATCAAGTTCCACGACTGGATCGGCGATAGCTGGGCAATCCTGTTCTCTCACCCCAAGGATTTCACGCCAGTCTGCACGACCGAGTTCGGCGCCGTGGCGCAACTGGCCGATGAATGGGCCAAACGCAACACCAAGGTGATCGGCCTGTCGGTGGATGCCGCCGACGATCACGTCAAGTGGAAGTCCGACATCGAAAGCTATGCCGACACCAAGGCCGGGTTCCCGATCATCGCGGACGAGGACCTCAAGGTGTCCAAGGCGTTCGACATGCTGCCGGCCGAGGCATATCTGCCCGACGGGAGCACGGCGGCCGATAGCGCATCGGTGCGGTCCGTGTTCATCATCAGCCCGGACAAGAAATTGCAACTGGCGATGACCTACCCGATGTCGGTCGGCCGCAACTTTGCCGAGGTGCTGCGCGCGCTGGACGCGTTGCAGGCCACGTATGAAACGCCGATCGCGACGCCGGCCAACTGGACCAGCGGCGAGGACGTGATCGTAGCGCTGTCGTTGAACGACGAGCAGGCGCGCGACAAGTTCGGCGAGTTCGACGCCAAGCTGCCCTACCTGCGCACGATCAAGCGCCCGGCCTGATCCGTCGGCCGCGACCGGCCGGTACCGGCCACTGAAACTGCTGCCCCCGCGACCGTGATCGCGGGGGTTTGCATTTGGCGACCCTGCTTGCGCGGATGCGCAACAAAAGTGTTTTTGCAAACCTTTCTCCGCTGCTACGCTCGGATGGTTTGACCCCATGAGGCGAGGGCCCCGACGGTGAAAGAAACCCCCAGTAAAACGCGACCGGCCAGGGAAAAGACGACGATCGGCTGGCGCGAAGTGATCAGCCTGCCCGAGCTGGGCATTTCCGATGTCGTGGCCAAGATCGACACCGGCGCGCGCACCTCGGCCATTCATGCCACCCATGTCGTGCCGTTCGTGCGCGAGGGCGCGGATTGGGTGCGCTTTCACATACCGCATTCCAGCGGCCTGCGCGCGCGCGATGTCGAGGCGCCGCTTCTGGGCGAGCGGCCGATCAAGAACACCAGCGGCATCCACGAGGACCGGCTGGTCATCGAAACCGCGCTTGTGCTGGGCCGCCGCCGCTGGAGGATCGAGGTGTCGCTGGCCAATCGCACGCGCATGGCCCTGCCGATCATCCTGGGCCGCACGGCGATCCGGAGGCACAAGATGCTGGTGGACCCGGGCCGGTCATTCCTGTTGGGTAAACCTCCGCACGGGGCTGCGCAAAAACGTGCTTCCGCTGCTGAAACTTCCGATTCGTGAAAGGACTTCATCAATGAAAATCGCGATGATGACGCGCAGCCCGAACCTCTATTCCCACAAGCGGATGAAAGAGGCGGCAGAATTGCGCGGGCACGAAATGGACATGATCAACACCCTGCGCTGTAGCGTGAACATCGCGTCGCGCCGACCCGAGATCTACCTTGATGGGGAGCGCCTGCCGAAATACGACGCGGTGATCCCGCGCATCGGCGCCTCGATCACCTATTACGGCCTTGCGGTGCTCAGGCAGTTCGAGATGCAGGGCGTGTTCCCCGTCAACGAATCCGTGGCGATCGGGCGCTCGCGCGACAAGCTGCGCTCGATGCAGCTATTGGCGCGCGATGGCATCGGCCTGCCGGTGACGACGTTTGCCCACGACCCCAAGAAGGCCGAAGAGGTGGTCAACCTTGCCGGCGGTGCGCCGCTGGTGATCAAGCTGATCGAGGGAACGCAGGGGATCGGCGTGGTTCTGGCCGACACCAACCGATCCGCGAAATCGGTGATCGAGGCGTTCCGCGGCGCGGGGGTTAACATCCTGGCGCAGGAGTTCATCAAAGAGGCCGGCGGCACCGACATCCGCGCCTTCGTCATCGGCGGCAAGGTTGTCGCCGCCATGCAGCGCAGCGGCGCCGAGGGCGAGTTTCGATCGAACCTGCACCGGGGCGGATCGGCCAAGCCGATCAAGGTGTCGCCCGAGGAACGCTCGACCGCGCTGCGCGCGGCCAAGGCCATGGGCCTCAATGTGTGCGGGGTGGATATGCTGCGCTCGAACCACGGGCCGGTGGTGATGGAGGTCAACTCCTCCCCCGGGCTGGAAGGCGTCGAAAAGGCCACCGGCAAGGACATTGCCGGCATGATCATCGACTTCATCGGGCGCAAGGCGCGCGATGGCAAGACGCGGACAAAGGGCCGGGGCTGATGGTCAAGGCGCAGCCGTTTGAGATAGGCGGCGAAAAGATCGCACCGGGCACGCGGCGCACGGTGGATTTGCCGGTATCAACCCTGTCCGATCATACACCGGTCACGATGTCCGTGCATGTCGTGCACGGACGCCGCCCCGGTCCCGTCCTGTTCGTCAGCGCGGCGGTGCATGGCGACGAGGTGATCGGGGTGGAAATCGTTCGCCGCCTCTTGCGCGCCTCGCCGCTCGGGTCGATGGCGGGCACGCTGATGGCCGTGCCTATCGTGAACACCTTCGGGTTCCTGAACCAATCGCGCTACCTGCCGGACCGGCGCGATTTGAACCGCAGTTTTCCCGGCTCGGCGCAAGGATCGCTCGCGGCGCGGTTGGCGCATATTTTCATGACGCAGGTCGTGGCGCGCGCCGATTTGGGGATCGACCTGCATTCCGCCGCGATTCACCGTAGCAACCTGCCGCAGATTCGCCTCAGCGCCGGAAACGACCGGCTTGAGGATCTGGGCCGTGCCTTTGGTGCGCCCGTGATCCTGCATTCGAAACTGCGCGACGGGTCCCTGCGCATGGCCGCCGAAGAGGCGGGGATCGACGTGCTGCTTTACGAGGCGGGCGAGGCGCTCAGGTTCGATGAGTTGGGCGCGCGCAGTGGTGTTGCCGGCATCCTGCGGGTGATGCGGCGGATGGGTATGCTGGGCGCGAAAGGCGTGCCCAAACCGCGCGCCAAGCCGGTGATATGCGATACCTCGGTCTGGTACCGGGCGCCGGCGGGCGGGTTGCTGCGGGCCTATCGCGCGGCGGGCGACCTGATCGAATCGGGCACCGTTCTGGGCGCCATCTCGGACCCGTTCGGCGAGCGGGAGGTCGAACTGACGGCAAGCCGCCCGGGCATCATCGTGGGCCGTAGCAACATGCCCGTCGTCAACGAGGGCGACGCCCTGTTTCACGTCGCAGACATAGGCAAACCCGCCCACGCCGAGGCCGCGATGGAAGGCATCGCCGCGCAGATGGAGGCGGCGCCGCTGTTTGACGAGGACGAGATCATATAAGCGCGGCCCCCAACGCATAAAGCGCCATGATGATCACGACGACCGACCCTATGGTGTAGAAGGTGGCGCGCGTCTCGTGACTGCGTTGCGTGGCATAGGCAATGAAATGGAAAATCCGCGCGATAACAAAGCCATACATCAGAACCTGCGCCAGGATAAGAGACGGATCGGCGGTCACGAACAACAACCCCGCCACCAGGAAAGCGGGGATATTTTCCAAGTCATTACGATGCATCCGGCGTGAGCGATCGACATAATCGTTCGGCCCGATCTGATCCGGGCGCGGCGATTTGTTGAGCGGCCCGGCGCGCAAATCCTCGGGGCTGGCAAACCCGGCGTTGCAGCGCGTCATACGATAGACCGTCATCCAACCCTGCCCCATGATCTTGAGCACCATGAGCGCGGCGGCGATCGCGTAAGTGGAAAAAACCGGGTTCTCCAGTGTCAAAAGGTTCATCTTGCCCTCCTTCGACGGGTCACGTCATCGGTGCAGTATGTCCGCACCCCCGCCATTGACCAAGCACCCGATCCGCCGCGGCGCAGCAACGCAAAATGCCCGGACGTCTCCGCCCGGGCATTTCATTTGCAATATCTGTGACGCTCGCGCGCGCGGATCAGTCGGCCGCGTCTTCTTTCGTCATCTCTTCGCCGGTCTCCTGATCGACGACCTTCATCGACAGGCGCACCTTGCCGCGATCGTCAAAGCCCAGCAGCTTGACCCACACTTCCTGACCTTCCTTGAGAACGTCGGAGGGGTGGTTCAGGCGGCGGTTCTCGATCTGGCTGACATGGACCAGCCCGTCGCGCTTTCCAAAGAAGTTCACGAACGCGCCGAAATCGACGATCTTGACGACGGTGCCCTTGTAGATCTTGCCTTCTTCCGGCTCGGCCACGATCGAATGGATCATGTCATAGGCCTTCTGGATGGCTTCGCCGTTGGGGCTGGCGATCTTGATGATGCCTTCGTCGTTGATATCGACCTTGGCGCCCGACACTTCGACGATCTCGCGGATCACCTTGCCGCCCGACCCGATCACTTCGCGGATCTTGTCGGTGGGGATTTGCATGGTCTCGATGCGCGGGGCGTGAACGCTGAACTCGGCGGCGCCCGAAAGGGCCTTGTCCATCTCGCCAAGGATATGCATCCGGCCTGCCTTGGCCTGATCCAGCGCCTTTTCCATGATTGCGGGCGTAATGCCGGCAACCTTGATGTCCATCTGCAACGAGGTGATGCCCTCGGCCGTGCCGGCCACTTTGAAATCCATGTCGCCAAGGTGGTCCTCGTCCCCGAGGATGTCCGACAGGATGGCATATTCGCCGTCGTCCTCAAGAACCAAACCCATGGCCACACCAGCCACCGACGACTTGAGCGGAACGCCCGCATCCATCATCGACAGCGACCCGCCACAGACCGACGCCATCGACGACGAGCCGTTGGATTCCGTGATCTCGGACACCAGGCGAATGGTGTAGGGGAAATCCGTCGCCGCGGGCAGAACCGCCTGCAACGCGCGCCACGCCAGTTTGCCGTGACCGATCTCGCGGCGGCCAGGAGGGCCCACACGGCCCGCTTCGCCGACCGAGTAGGGCGGGAAGTTGTAGTGCAGCAGGAAGTTGGATTTGAAGTTGCCGTGCAGCGCATCGATGAACTGCTCGTCGTCGCCGGTGCCCAGCGTCGTCACAACCAGGCCCTGGGTCTCACCGCGGGTGAACAGGGCCGAGCCATGCGTGCGCGGCAGCAGGCCGGTTTCGCAGTTGATCTCGCGGATTTCATCCAACTTGCGACCATCGATCCGGTTGCCGTTCTTGACGACATCACCGCGCAGAACGGTCGATTCCAGCTTCTTCATGGCGGCGCCAAGGTTTGCATCCTCAAGCTGCTCTTCGCTGAGTTGCTCCTTGATCGCCTGTTTCGCGGCCGAGATCGCGGCGGTGCGCTCCTGCTTGTCGCGAATGGCGAATGCGGCGCGCATGGCGTCCTCGCCGGCGGCCTTCACTGCCTCATACAGCTCGGAATACTCGGGCGGCTGGAAATCGAACGGCTCTTTCGCGCAATCCTCGGCCAGGTCCACGATCAGGTCGACAACCGGCTGGATCTGCTCGTGGGCGAAGTTCACCGCGCCAAGCATCTCGGCCTCCGACAGCTCATACGCCTCGGATTCGACCATCATCACGGCGTCCTTGGTGCCCGCGACAATCAGGTCAAGGCGCTGCTCGGGGTTGTTGCGCAGATCGTGCATATCGTCGATCTCGGGGTTGAGGATGTATTCGCCATCCGAATACCCCACGCGGCAGCCTGCGATCGGGCCCATGAACGGCGCGCCCGAAATGGTCAGCGCGGCGCTGGCGGCGATCATCGCGACGATGTCGGGATCATTGACCAGGTCGTGGCTAAGCACGGTGCACATGACCAGCGTTTCGTTCTTGAAGCCCGGCACAAACAGCGGGCGAATCGGCCGGTCGATCAGGCGCGCGGTCAGCGTTTCCTTTTCGGTGGGGCGCGCTTCGCGCTTGAAGAAACCGCCGGGCACCTTGCCCGCGGCATAGTATTTTTCCTGATAGTGAACCGTCAGCGGAAAGAAATCCATTCCCGGCTTGGGTTCCTTGGCGAAGGTCACGTTGGCCATGACGCTGGTTTCGCCAAGCGTGGCGATGACAGAGCCATCCGCCTGACGGGCAACCTTGCCCGTTTCCAGTGTGAGGGTCTCTTCCCCCCATTGCATCGATTTCGTCGTTACGTTGAACATCTCGTATCCTAACTTGGCCGCCGGGGCGCATCCCCTTTGGCCGTTTCATCCGGGGCCGCATTGCCCCATGATCCCTGTCTTTCTTGTCCAGAAACCGACGCAGGGATCGGGCGCCGGCTTCATGCGGATAATAGCAAAACCGCGCCCGGTTGGGCGCGGTTTCTCAAGTCAGCGGCGAATGCCGAGGCGTTTGATGAGGTCGCGATAGCGGCCCTCGTCCTTGCCCTTGAGGTAGTCCAGCAGCTTGCGGCGCTGCGCAACCATCTTGAGAAGGCCACGGCGGCCGTGGTTGTCCTTCTTGTGGGTCTTGAAGTGTTCGGTCAGCGTGCTGATGCGCGTGGTGAGGATGGCGATCTGCACCTCGGGCGAACCGGTGTCGCCTTCCTTGGTGGCGAAATCTTTCATCACGCGTGCTTTTTCTTCGACAGTAATCGACATCGGGGTCTCCTTTGAATTGAAGGTTGTGGGCACAAGCCGGGATGTCGTCCAGCAGGGTCCGGAGAAGGGTATGCACGCACGGGGCGGGCATTGCGCGCGTTTAGGGGAATTTTGGCGTCAACACAAGGGAAAAGGCGCGTGCCCGCGCGGCATCGGCTGGGCACGCCACCGTCAGGCCAGTGTGGATTGCCCGACCAACGCGATTTGGTTCAGCGTTGGCACGCCCGCGCCGGCAAAGCTGGCGATCTGCACACCGTCCAGAAGCAAGCTTGTTGTCCCGTCTGCATCCGGTTCCTGCGATAGCGACAGGGTGGGAATGCCTGCGCCGGTCTCGGAATCGTCATACACGACGACAAGGCGGTCCTCGTCCGGGTCGTAATCCTGCACCTGCGCCGGATCATTGATCCAGTCGCCCAATATCAGGGTGTCGGCCCCCGCGCCGCCGCTCACGATATCGCCATTGCCCGCGGTGATCGTGTCGTCGCCCGCGCCGCCGTTAAGGAAATCGGGCGCGGTTTCGGTGTCGTTGTCATCGTGGCCGTCAAGCACGTCATCGCCTTGCCCGCCGAACAAGGCATCGCCGCCCGCGCCCCCGGCAAGGGTGTCGTCGCCCCATCCGCCATGCAGGGAATCCTTGCCGGCGCCGCCTTGCAGCAGGTCATCGCCAGACCCGCCATGCAGCGCGTCGTCGCCATCGCCCCCGTCCAGCGTATCGTCGCCCGTGTATCCGAACAGGTCGTCATCCGCCGCGCCGCCGTACAGGTGATCATCGCCATCCTCGCCGTGAAGGGTGTCTTCCCCCTCCTCGCCATCAAGCCGGTCGTGCCCCTCGCCGCCGCGCATGTCGTCGCCGCCGCCGCCGCCGTGCAGGTCATCGGCGCCGTGCCCGCCGCCGATCTGGTCATGTCCGGCCCCGCCCCGGATCACGTCCGGCCCATTTTGTATGTGTCGGCTGCTGTTCGCAATTGAGAAATTGGCACGATTTCGGAAATCGCTCATATGTATCCGGCCTGTTGATCGGCTCGCGGGCCGTGGCCTTGATGGGGTTACGCACGCGCCGTGGTCTCATTAGCCGCAAGGTCGATGATGACCCAGTGGGCCGTCAGACTCTGGGCGCGTATTTTCTCCGTTCCATGCTGCCCTCTCTTTCGCGAACTCTGTGGTGGCCGTGGTAGGCGTCAGATCGCTTCCATGGCCGCGTCTCGTGGGGCGTCGAACCGGGTGCCGTGGCGCAGAAGGCTCCAGGCGGTTCGGGCGAGCTTGTTGGCGAGCGCTACGGCCGCTTTGTTTCGGGGCATGCGTGCGACCGCTTCGGTCAGCCACGGACCAAAGCTGAAGTCGGACCATCGGTGTGGCCGCATCATGATCACTTTCGCCGCCTGAACGAACAGCATCCTGAGGTAGCGGCTGCCGCGCTTGGTGATCCGGCCGAGAATAGTGCGTCCGCCGGTGCTGAATTGTCGAGGCACCAGGCCAACCCATGCCGCGAAATCGCGCCCCCGGCCGAAGGCCTCGCCTTGGCCGACGGCCGCGACCATCGCCGTCGAAATCATCGGTCCGATGCCAGGTATCGTCATGATGTTGGCGCAGTTCTCTTCGGTTCGGCTGATCTCTTCGATCTCACCCGAGACATCCTCGATCCGTTTGTCCAGCCAAAGCCAGTCGCCGTAGAGCCCGATCAGGATGCCGCGCATCCGGGGCGAGATCTCGTCCCGCCGCTGTTCGAGGATCGTCTCGAAGGAATTCTTCAGCGCCCGTAGTCCCGGCCTGACGGTGATGCCCTGTTCGATCAGGAAGGCCCGGATCTGGTTGATGGTGGCGGTGCGCCGCGAAACCAGCCGTGCCCGGACCCGGTGAAGGGCCTGAAGGTCGAGCTGATCTTGGTCTTTCTCCGAAACGGTCCGAAGGTTGGGCCGCAACGCGGCTTCTGCGATCGCCTCGGCGTCATTGTAATCGTTCTTCTGGCCCTTGTTGAACGGCTTCACGAAAATCGCCGGTATGATCCGCGACTCGAACCCCATGCCCCGCAGCGTTCGGCTGACAAAATGGGCGCTGAGGCAAGCCTCCATTCCCACGATGCAGCGTGGGAGTTGCTCAAAAGTGGCATTCAGGGCCAAGCGCTTGATCTGCTTGCGCATGACCAGTTGGCCGGACCGGTCGAACCCGACCAGGTGAAACGTATCCTTTCCGATGTCGATCCCAACGACGGCGAGGTCTTCGATGCTTCCTGTCTTGTTTGCACACATGGCTACTTCTCCTTTTTGCACGGTTGATCCCTCTTCAGGATAACCCAACGGTGGGGAAGCAGCCGACACATCCCATTAGCCG
>NZ_AUIJ01000016.1 GCF_000423645.1 Sediminimonas qiaohouensis DSM 21189
CCGCGCCTGCGCCCATTGCTCACGCCGCCGAATGATGGCAAACAGAAGGAGAACAGGCTCGACTTAAGGGTGGCCCTGAAAAAAGGGGCAGGTCACGGCCTGCCAACCGAGGGCGCCATCGCCCACGTGCTGGTCAGCAAGTATGCCGACCACCTGCCGTTATACCGCCAGAGCCAGATGCTGGCCCGGTCGGGTGTTGAGATCAACCGTGGCACCCTGGCCGACTGGGTTGGCGTTGCAGCGTTCCACTTGCGGCCCGTCGTTGATCGACTGGCCGAGCACCTGAAGGCATCCACCAAGCTGTTCATGGACGAGACCACGGCACCGGTGCTCGATCCTGGACGCGGTCGAACCAAGACCGGCTATCTCTGGGCGCTGGCCCGTGATGACCGCAGGTGGGGCGGCGCCGACCCGCCAGGGGTGGTGTTCTTCTACGCCCCGGACCGGAGCGGGCAGAACGCTGAGACGTTCCTGCGCGGCTTCGACGGGATCCTCCAGCTCGACGGATATACGGGCTACAATCGCCTGACGCGCCCCTCCCGCAAGGGCGGCGACCCCATCCGCGTGGCCCATTGCTGGGCGCACGCCCGACGCAAGCTGAAGGAAGTCTTCGACCGCGACGGTTCCGAGATCGCCGCCGAGGGCCTGCGCCGCATCGCCGAGATCTACAAGGTCGAGGCTGACATCTGCGGCTGTGCCCCTGGGCAACGGCTCTCGGCCCGACAAGCGCGAACGGCACCCCTGGTCGCCGCCTTTGGCGAATGGTTGCAGAAGCAGCGCCTGCGCGTATCGGCAAAATCCCGGCTCGGGGAGAAGCTTGCCTATATCCACCGCCACTGGGACGGGTTGCAGACCTTTCTCCATGACGGCCGCGTCGAGATCGATTCCAACAGCGTCGAGAACCTGATCCGCCCGATCGCGCTGAACCGAAAAAACGCCTTATTCGCGGGCCACGACGAGGGTGGCAAGGCCTGGGGCCGCATCGCGTCGCTGATCGGGACCGCCAAGATCAACAGCGTCGAACCGTTCGCCTATCTAAAGGCTACCCTCGAGGCCATCGCAGCCGGTCACCCCCAGAACCGCATCGACGACCTGCTGCCATGGAACTTCCAGCCGTCAAGCTAAAAGCGACGTGCCGTCCAGCTTGCGCTTACTCTCCTCCGCATGCCGCAGTATCCGCAACTTGCGTTGAATCTCGCGTTGATCCTTCGTCATGAACATCTCCTTCTTCCCAAACCTGGGAGATTAAAGGAAATGTCCCGCGAGTAACGGCATATCTACACTCCAGGCCATCGTGATCTCCGTTCTGTTTCGCAACCGAACAGAATCACAACCTGCTGAATTCACTCAACTCATTTCCGACCAGCCTCTCAGATATATGTCCAAATTTTTCCATCCTGGACCACTCTCGATTCCGAGAGAAGCTTCTCGAGATGTGCCGTAACATTTCGTTCGGCGGCCATTGCAATATGCGGATCGGACTTCTTGTAGACCGAAGCGGCAATATTCTTGACTGTATCCGGGGTGTTCCTCAGGTGCGCAAGAATCTCCGCTTCCCGACGCATCCGGTTGGCGAGCAGCCGTTCGGCATAGGGTTGCGGATCCCGGAGAACCGGACCGTGACCCGGCAAGCAAATCTTGTCGTCACGCTCGATCAGCCGCTGAAGCTGGGCACAGTAATCGTGCATGTTGCCGTCGGGCGGGCTCACGATCGAGCTGTTCCAACTCATTATATGATCGCCGGTAAATAGAATCCCGCCCTGACGCGCAAAGCAGAGGTGATCGCTCGCATGACCCGGTGTGTGCAGGACAGTAAGACCTGCGATTACCTCTCCGTCCTCCAAGAACCCGTCAGGTTGAAACGCGTCATCCGGAAATGCCCGTGAGACATAAACGGGCAGACCTGTCTTTTCGCGCAATACCGGGGCCGCGCCGAAGTGATCGGAATGGTGATGGGTGACGAGAATCCCGGTTGGGTTGGCTCCCAGATTCCCGATAATCGTGTCGAGATGATGGCTGTCTTCTACCGGACCAGGGTCGATAACGAACCGACCCTCGGATGTATCGACGATATAGGTATTCGTACCATGATAGGTCATCTTTCCGGGATTGTTCGCGACAATCCTCTGCATGCCCTCGGACACCTGTATGCATTGCGCGCGGGGAGGTTCCGACTCTGTGAAAAACATGCTGCTCTTCGTCATTGGCTATCACCACTTTTTGACAGCGACCGATCCGCGGCCTGCAGAAAAGACATCGCCCCTGTCGCAGCAAGATGTGGAATAAGTTCCGCTGAACGGATACGTGTCCGACGAAACAAGAAGATATGTTTCTCTGCTTTTGGATTTCGCATCGATCTAATCACCTCAAGACAGGATCCAGTGCCGGTCAAGCCCGCAGCTCGGAAATGGAAGCCAAGCGCCCAGTCGTCACATAGCGCAGCGATTGTGGAAACGTGTGAACAGCACAACTGCGATAGCCGCCTTCGCAAGGTCCCCGAGCAGGAACGGGTAGAGCCCCGCGCTCAGCAATTCCTGGCCATACCCGACAAAACCACCCAACCAGAGGAGCCCGGTACCATACATGAGTATCGACCCGAGACATACAGCGACAGTGGCTCTAACTAATGGCTGAACCGCGCCCAGATTTTGAACCACCCAGCCTGCCGCGACCGCTGCGAGCGCGAACCCAATCAGGAAGCCGCCGGTAGGGCCCATGATATAGGCCAGTCCTGCCGGTGCGGGCGGCGCGCCCGCGAAAACCGGAAGGCCAAGCAGGCCTTCCAGAAGATAAGCAGTAACGACAAGACCACTGCGTACCGGCCCCAGAAACAGCCCGAGGCTCAGAACCACCAGCGTTTGGGTCGACATCGGGACCGGGTAGAAAGGCACCGCGACTTTCGCCGAGAGTGTCAGAAGAATTGTGCCAATGAGTATTATAGAGAACTCTCGGGTCGATCTTGCGATTGGTCGACGTTGGGTGGTTTCCATATTCATGTCGTTGGTCCTCGTGTCAGCAGATTTTCGACTTTCCTAGAGTACTGGCTCACATACGCTTGGCAACTTCTTCAAGCATGACCTCGCTCGCCCCGCCGCCAATGGCCTGCACGCGGGCATCGCGCGACATGCGTTCCACGGGCGTTTCGCGCATATAGCCCATACCGCCGTGGAACTGCACACAATCGTAGAGCACAGAGTTCACCAGCTCGCCGCAATAGGCCTTGACCATGGAGACCTCTTTCACGCAGTCGTGGCCCGCGGCGTCCAGCCTGGCCGCATGATAGACAAGCTGGCGACCTGCCTCGATCCGGGTCTGGCAATCGGCCAGCCGCTGGCGGATCGCCTGCTTGTCCCAGAGCACACCGCCGAAAGCCTTGCGCTGCTTGACGTAGTCCACGGTCATGTCCAACGCGGTCTGCGCCTCGGCGCAGGCCATCGCGCCCAGGACGATGCGTTCGTTCTGGAAGTTCTTCATCACCGAGTAGAAGCCCTTGTTGACCTCGCCCAGCACGTCGCCGGCGGGGACGCGCACATCCTCGAAGATCAGCTCGGCGGTGTCCGAGCACAGCCAGCCGGTCTTGTTCAGCGCCCGCCCGACCGAGAATCCCGGCGTGCCCTTTTCGATCGCAAACATGGTGATCCCGCGCGATCCCTTGGCATCGGGATCGGTCTTGGCGCCGACGAAATAGATATCGCCATGCACGCCGTTGGTGATGAACATCTTGGTGCCGTTCAGCACCCAGTCCGACCCGTCCTGCACCGCGTGGGTGCGCATGCCCGCCACGTCCGACCCGGCGCCGGGTTCGGTCACCGCGACGGCGGCGATCTTTTCGCCCGAGGTGATCGAGGGCATCCAGCGGGCCTTCTGTTCCGGTGTGCCGGCATTTTCAAGATGCGGCGAGGCCATGTCGGTATGCACCAGCACCGTGGCCGAGAACCCGCCAAAGGTGGAGCGCCCGACCTCTTCGGCCAGAACCACGCTGGACATCACATCCAGCCCGGCGCCGCCGTATTGCTCGTCATAGCGCATGCCCAGCACGCCCAGATCGCCCATCCTGCGCAGCACGTCGCGGGGCACCATGCCCGCCTCTTCCCAGGCGTCGGCCTTGGTGGTCACCTCGGATTCGATGAACCGGCGCAGTTGGTCGCGGACCATGTCGAGGTCTTTGTTGAACGGTCCGTTGGCCGCGGCGATTGTGTCCTGTCTGGTCATGTCTGTTCCTCCGGGTCGAGTTTGACGAGTGGGGCATGGCCGGCGACTGTATCGCCCGGCGCGCAAAAAATCTCGGTTACTACGCCCGCACAAGGCGCGGGCAGGCTTTGCAGGAGCTTCATGGCTTCCAGCACCACCAGCGTATCACCGGCGGCGATGCGGTCGCCGGGGGTGACGCGTACCTCGGCAACGGCGCCCGGCATCGGGGCCGTCAGCAGGTCGGCGCCGCCGGCGCCGACGCCGGCGCGGGCAAGGTGCTGATCTTCCAGAGTGCGCAGGTCTGTCACAGTCATTCCCGCAGGGGTCTGCAAATGCACCCGCCAATGATCACCGGCGCGTTCGATGTGGGCGACGCGCGAGAAAGGAACGCCTTCGATGCGTCCGCTCAGGCGGTCGCCGGTCAGGGCGGCAGCCTCGGTTTCGATACTCTGACCGTCCGGCAGTATGGTAGAAAGGAGCGCCCCTGCCCCGGTCACACGGATCGGCTCGTCCTCGGAGGAGTTCCAATAGGAGGCCGCGCCGGGCCGTCCGGCAGGATCCGTGAGCCGCCAAGACCCGAGCCTTTCCCAAGGCGATGCGCCCGAGGGGCTGAGATGTTGATGCAGCGCCACGGCGGTAAGGGCCATGTCCTGCGCCGCTGGGGTGGGTTTTGCCCAGCCATCGGGAAACAGTTCGGCAAGTCCTGAGGTATGGTGCCGGAACGCTTGAAATTCGGGATGGGTCAGCAGCGCGCGTTGATAGGACAGGTTCAGCCCCACACCGCCGACGGCGAAGGCATCAATCGCGGCCACGGCTTGCCGGATCGCCCCGGCCCGGTCGGGCGCATGGACGATCAGCTTGGCCAGCATGGAATCGTAGTGGTGGCCGACGATTGAGCCCGCCGCGACACCGCTGTCCAGCCGGACGCCTGCGGGTGGGGCCCAAAGGGTGATCCGGCCTGTCTCGGGACGGAAGTTCTCGGCAGGGCTCTCGGCGGCGATGCGAACCTCGATGGCATGTCCGTCGAACTGCACATCGGATTGCGACAGCGCCTCGCCCCGCGCGATACGCAACTGCCATTCCACCAGATCGATGCCGGTGATGGCCTCGGTCACGGTATGTTCCACCTGAAGGCGTGTGTTCATTTCGAGAAAGTAATATTCGCCACGCGCCGGATCATAAAGGTATTCCACCGTCCCCGCCGAGCGATAGTGGATGGATTGTGCCAGCCGCACCGCCGCCGAGCGCATGTCATCGCGCAGGGCCTCGGGCAGATCGGCGGCAGGCGCCTCCTCGATCAGCTTCTGGTGGTTGCGTTGCAACGAACAGTCGCGGTCGCCCAGATGCAACACCGTGCCGTGACTGTCGCCCAGCACCTGCACCTCGACGTGACGCGCACACGGCGCGTAGCGTTCGAGAAAGACCGCCGCATCGCCAAAGGCACCCTTCGCCTCGGACCGGGCAGAGGCGATGGCCTCGGGCGCGTCGGCCAGATCGGTGACAAGGCGCATGCCGCGCCCGCCGCCGCCTGCGCTGGCCTTGACCAGAAACGGCGTGCCAAGCGCCCGCGCCTCTTCGAGCAGTCGCGCGTCGGACTGGTCTTCGCCGCGATAGCCGGGCAGCACGGGCACGCCCGCGGCTTCTGCGGCGGCGTTGGCCTCGATCTTCGATCCCATCATGGCCATGGCGCCGGGTTCGGGCCCTATGAACACGAGGCCCGCCGCCTCGACCGCCGCCGCGAAACCGGCGTTTTCCGACAGGAAGCCATAGCCGGGATGCACCGCGCCGGCGCCGGTCGCGCGGGCGGCGCCCAGAATGGCGTCGATGTTCAGGTAGCTTTCCGAGGGCGCGGCCCGGCCGATGCAGACGGCGTGATCGGCCTCGCCCACGAAGGGCGCATTTCGGTCGGCCTCGGAAAAGACCGCGACCGTTTCCAGCCCCAGCTTGCGGCACCCGCGCTGGATGCGCCGGGCGATTTCGCCCCGGTTGGCGATCAGGACGCGGGCAAAGCTCATTTCACCCGCCATGATGGCGTGGTTTTCTTCAGGAAGCTGTCGATGCCTTCGACGCCTTCCTCGGTTTCCCAGGCGTCGGCCAGTCGGTCGGCGGTGTAGATCATGTTGGTTTCCAGATCGTGGGATGCGACATAGGCGATCAGCGCCTTTGTGTCGGCCACAGCACCCGGCGCGGCCTGAAGGTGATTATGCACGACGCGCTCGATGGCCGCGTCCAGATCATCGGCGGCGACGACCTCGCTCAAGAGGCCGATCCGTTCGGCGCGCACTGTGTCGAACAGCGCCCCCGACAGCATGGTTTCGCGCGCATGCACCTTGCCGATACGGGCCACGACATAGGGCGAGATATTGGCCGGCAGCAGGCCCAGTTTCACCTCCGTCAGGCCAAAGCGCGCGCCTTCGGCGCCGATCGTGTAGTCGCAGACCGAAATCATGCCGACCCCGCCGCCATAGGCCGGACCGTTGATCCGCCCGATCAGCGGTTTGGGCAGCGTGTCGAGGCGGCGCAGCAAATGCGCCAGGGTGGCGCTCTGGTCGACCCGCTCGGCACGGGGCTTGTTGATGTTCGACGAGAACCAGTTGAAATCCCCCCCAGCGCAGAAGCTCTTGCCGTTGCCGGTGAGAACCACGATGCGCACCTTGTCGTCGGCGGCCAGCTTTTCGGCGGCGTCCATCAACTCGGCGATCAAACCGCCGTTCAGCGCATTGTGCTTGTCGGGTCGGTTCAGCGTGACGGTGGCGACACCGCGCGCGTCGGTCTCAAGCAGGATGCTTTCATAGGTTGTCATATCAAGGGCCTCACATTCTGAAAACCGGCGTGTGGCGGCCTGCCCCGGGCACCGATGAGACAATGGCCAGGCACAGGCCAAGAATATCGCGGGTCTGGCCGGGCTCGATCAGCCCGTCATCCCAGAGGCGCGAGGTGGCATAATAGGGGTCGGACTGTTCGCCGTACTGCGTGCGCACCTGCGTCTCGATCTGCGCCAGGTCGGCCTCCAGCTTCGCAGGCTCGCCGCCCTTCTGGCGGCGCAGCTCTAGCATCACGTTGGTGGCGATGTCGGCGGACATGGTGGCCAGTTCCGCCGTGGGCCAGGCAAACAGGAAGTTCGGCGCGAACCCGCGCCCGCACATGCCGTAATTGCCCGCCCCGTAAGAGCCGCCCAGAAGGACCGACAGGCGCGGCACCTTTGCCACCGACATGGCATAGACCAGCTTGGCGCTGTCCTTGGCGATGCCGCCGCGTTCGGCCTCGGTCCCGACCATGAAGCCCGAAATGTTGTGCAGGAACAGAAGCGGGAGTTTGCGCTGATCGCACATCGAGACGAACTGCGCGCCCTTCAGCGAACTGTCCGACAGAAGCGCACCGTTGTTGGCGAGGATACCGACGCGATAGCCGTGGATGCGGGCTGTGCCGCAGACCAGGGTTTCGCCCCAGCCGGGCCTGAATTCGCGGAACTCGCCAGCGTCGATCATGCGCAGCAGAACCTCGCGCATGTCGTAGGGTTCCTTGCGGTCGGCGCTGATGACGCCGAGCAGTTCTTCGGGGTCATGCGCGGGCGGCGCAGGGGCTGCGTCGGGCTGCATCGGGCGCGATAGACCTAACTCGGCCACAATGTCGCGCATCAGCGCCAGAGCATGGTATTCGTCCTCGGCCAGATGGTCGCAGACGCCCGAGACACGGGCGTGCATCTCGGCCCCGCCCAGCGTTTCGCCATCGACCTCTTCGTTGATCGCCACCTTGACGATCGAGGGTCCGCCCAGATGGATGCGGGCATTGCCGCGCACCATGATGACCTCGTCCGACAGCGCGGGGATATAGGCCCCGCCCGCCGTGCAGCCGCCGAATACGGCCGAGATCTGCGGCAAGCCGCTGGCCGACATGTTGGTCTGGCGATAGAAGGAATTGCCGAAATGACGCGCATCGGGAAAGACCCTATCCTGTTCGGGCAGATAGGCCCCGCCGCAATCCACCAGATAAAGGCAGGGCATCCGGTTTTCCGCCGCGATTTCCTGGGCGCGGATGTGTTTCTGCACCGTCTCGTGATAGAAGGACCCACCCTTTACCGTCGCATCATTGGCGATCACGACGCAGGGCAGCCCGTGGACGATGCCGATGCCGGTCACGATCCCGGAGCCGGGAACCTCGCCGCCGTACTGGCCATATGCCGCCAGCGAGGACAGCTCCAGAAACGCGGTGCCCGGGTCGACCAGCAGGTCGATCCGCTCGCTGACCAGAAGTTTGCCCCGCTTGCGGTGACGTTCGACCATGTCGGGGCGCCCGCCCGAGGTGGCCTCGGCAATCCGTGCGCGCAAGGTCTCGACGCGGTCGCTTTGCGCCGCGTGGTTGCGGGCGTAGGTGTCGGATGCGGTCAGTACTGTCGTTTCAAGACGCGCCATGGAATGGATATCCTGTTGCCATCCGGGCAACCGTCATGCGGCTGCCCGGAAATGTCAGTTGCCAGCCAGGACCCCACTTCGCGGCCAAGGCGGCCAGTGCTAGATCACGAAGCCGCCGCCGCAGATGACGTACTGGCCCGAGATGAAGTTCGATTCAGGCGCACAAAACAGATAGACCGCGTCGGCGGCCTCTTGCGGGGTGCCGACCCGGCCCAGCGGGATCATCCGTTCCATCTGGGACAGAAGATCGGGGTTCACGCCGACTTTGATCTCTTTTTCCTCGACCTTGATCGTGCTGTCTCCGTCGGCGCTGCCTTCGGTCAGGCGGGTGCGGATCGGGCCGAAGGCCACGGCATTGACATTGACCTTGTAGCGGCCCCATTCCTTGGCCATCGTCCGGGTGACCCCGAGAATCCCGGCCTTGGCAGCGGAATAGTTGATCTGGCCGGCATTACCGCCGGTCCCGGAGATGGACGAAATGTTCACAACCTTGCGGAACACTTCCTGTCCGGCGGCGGCTTCTTCCTTGGCCCTGGCGCTGATCACCGGCTGGGCGGCGCGCAGGATCTTGAAGGGCGCTGTCATGTGAACGTCGATGATCGCCTGCCACTGTTCGTCGGTCATCTTCTGAATGACACTGTCCCAGGTGTAGCCGGCGTTGTTCACGATGATGTCCAGCCCTCCAAAGCTGTCGACGCCGGTCCTGATGAACCGTTCGGCAAAGCCGTCTTCGGTCACGCTGCCGGCGCAGACCACCGCTTCGCCGCCGGCGGCGCGGATGGCCTCGGCGGTTTCATTGGCCGGGTCGGCATCCAGATCGTTGATCACCAGCCGGGCCCCTTCCGAGGCCAGCTTCAGTGCGATTTCACGTCCGATGCCCCGGCCTGAACCGGAGACCAGCGCGACGCGCCCATCGAGTTTGTCAGTCATGGTCTATCCTTCCGAATGGCGCTGTCAAACTTTTTCGTAAAGTGTGGTCACACAGGCCCCGCCGAGGCCCAGGTTATGCTGAAGCGTCAGGCGCGCACCGTCGACCTGACGCGCATCGGCCTGGCCGCGCAGCTGCTGAACAAGCTCGGTGCATTGCGCAAGCCCGGTCGCCCCGAGCGGATGGCCCTTGGACAACAGACCGCCCGACGAGTTGGTCACGTATTTGCCGCCATAGGTATTGTCGCCGTCGTCGACGAATTTCGCCGCCTCGCCGCGCCCGCACAGGCCAAGCGCCTCATAGGTGATCAGCTCGTTTTGGGCGAAACAGTCGTGCAATTCGACCACGTCGACATCTTCGGGTCCGATGCCCGCGGCCTCGTAAACCTGATCGGCGGCGTTCTTGGCCATCGAGAAGCCGACAACCTCGCGCATGTCGTGCGCTTCGAAGGTTTCCGGGCCGTCCGTTGTCATGGCCTGAGCCGAAATCCGGACCGAACTGTCGAGGCCGTGCTTGTCTGCGAATTCCTTGGAACAGACGATTGCCGCGGCGGCGCCGCAGGTCGGCGGGCAGGCCATCAGCCTGGTCATGACGCCGGGCCAGACGACCGGAGCCGCCATGACCTCTTCGGGCGTCATCTCCTGCCGGAACAAGGCAACCGGGTTCCTAGCCGCATGCCGGCTGGCCTTGGCGCGGATTTTCGCGAAGGTTTCCAGCGGTGTCCCGAATTCCTCCATATGCGCCTGGCCCGCGCCGCCGAAATACCGAAGCGCCAGCGGGATCTCCGAGTTGCCGACCAGTTCCTCGGTTTCCTCGTCGAAGGACGCAAACGGGCTGACCCGGTCGTTGAACATCGCGCCGATTGCGCCGGGCTGCATCTGCTCGAACCCGAGAGCCAGAGCGCAGTCTGCCGCGCCGCTTTCGACGGCCTGGCGGGCCAGGAACAGGGCAGACGACCCTGTCGAGCAGTTGTTGTTGACGTTCACGACCGGAATGCCGGTCATGCCGACCTGGTACAGGGCGCGCTGGCCGCAGGTGCTATCGCCGTAGACATAGCCCACATAGGCCTGCTGAACCTTGTCATAGTCCAGTCCCGCGTCCGCCAGGGCGGAGCAGGTGGCCGTGGAAGCCATGACATCATAGCTTTCGGATTTTCCCGGCTTCTGGAACGGGACCATCCCGACGCCGACGACATAGGCTTTGTCTTTCATTTCTCTCTCCCAGATTCGATCCGGACGCCATGAGTCGAGCGCCAATGCATTTTCTACCATTTGTTAGATTTTACATCCCGTGGGAAGGCAGTGTCAACAACGACACGTCGCGGCTGTGCTTGCCGAATTTTCTAACATATGTTTGAATATTCTGCGGCGTGGTCTTGGTTGTTAGTCTAAATCCGGCTTGCGAGTCGGGTCGGGAATGGGCGCGCGGTTATTGAACATCGGGGCCCTGGGTCGGCGTTAAAAGACCTCTCGCCTATGAAAGAAAGGAAGAAACACATGGCGAATTACTATGAATTCAAAGGCTTCGTTCCCGTTGTTCCCGAGGGGACATTCGTTCATCCCCAGGCGGTGCTGATCGGAAACGTCATACTCGGTCAGGGGTGCTATATCGGACCCGGCGCAAGCCTGCGAGGTGATTTCGGCAGGATCGTGATCGGCGACGGGGCCAATGTTCAGGACAATTGCATCATCCATTCCTTCCCGGGCCGCGATGCGGTGGTCGAAACCGACGGTCATATTGGCCACGGCGCGATTCTGCACGGGTGCACCGTCGGCCGGAATGTGCTGGTCGGGATGAATGCCGTCATCATGGACGGCGTGGAGCTTGGCGCGGAATCCATTGTCGGCGCGCAGGCATTTGTGCGGGGCGAAACCGTGATCCCGCCGCGTTCTATGGTGGTCGGGGCGCCGGCAAGGGTGATCCGCGAGGTCACCGAGAAGGAAGTTGCATGGAAAACCCGCGGAACGGCCGAATATCAGCAACTGGCGCGCGACTGTCTGGCCGGGCTGAGACCCGCCAACCCGCTGAAAGCGGTCGAGGCCGACCGGCCCGAGATGGCGGCCTCTGATGTGGTGTCCATTCAGGAGGCGCGGCAGCAGACGACCTGATGCGCCGGACTCGGATGCGGCCCGATCATGGAGGCCGCGCCGGATCCTGGACGGTCACAGCCGGAATATCCCGTAATGCGGATCGTCGATCGGCGCGTTCAGCGAGGCGGAAATCGACATGCCAAGCGCATTGCGTGTATCCGCCGGGTCGAGGATGCCGTCGTCCCACAATTCCGAGGTCGAGGTATAGGCTTCGACATCACGCCGGAATTTCTCCAGCACCGGATCGCGGATCGCGGCGGTTTCCTCTTCGCTCAGTTTCTTGCCCTCGCGTTCAAGCTGCCGGATCTTGACGTCGGCCATGGTGTTGGCGGCCTGATCCGCCCCCATCACCCCTATTTCGGCCTGCGGCCACATGAACAGCGTGCGGGCATCCCAGGCCCGCCCGCACATGCCGTAATTGCCCGCGCCGTAAGAGGCATTGGCGATCACGGTGAATTTTGGCACGACCGAGCCGCCCTGCGCCATCAGCATCTTGGCGCCGTCCTTGGCGATGCCGCGTTCCTCGTATTCGCGGCCCACCATGTAGCCGGTGATGTTCTGGAAAAAGATCAGAGGCGTGCCGTTCTGGTTGCACAGCTGCATGAAATGCGCCGCCTTGAGCGAACTGTCGTTGAACAGTACCCCATTGTTGGCGAGGATCCCGACCTTGTAGCCCCAGATATGGGCAAAGCCGCAGACCATCGTGGTGCCGTAATCGGGCTGATATTCGTGAAAGCGCGAGCCATCCACGATCCGGGCCAGAACTTCGCGCATGTCGAACTGGGTTTTCCGGTCCTTGGGGATGATTCCATAGAGTTCCTTGGGGTCGTAGTAAGGCTCTTCAAAGGCGGCGGTTTCGATGATCGTCTTCGGCGGGCGCGTCCATTGGCTGACAATTTCGCGCGCCAGTGAAAAGGCCTGTTCTTCGGTGGCGGCGCGGTAATCGCCGGTGCCCGAGACCGAGGTGTGCATCACCGCCCCGCCCAGCTCCTGAACGCCGACTTCTTCGCCGGTGGCCGCCTTGACCAGCGGCGGACCGCCAAGGAAAATCGCACCGGTGCCTTCGATGATGATGTTATAGTCGCTTAGCGTCGGCACATAGGCGCCGCCGGCCGTACAATGCCCGCCGACCACCGCGATCTGCGGGATGTTGGCCTGGCTCAGCTTGACCTGATTGCGAAAGACCCGCCCGCCGAGATAGCGGTCGGGAAAGACGCCGTGCTGCAACGGCAGGAAGCCGCCGGCGCTGTCACAGATGTGGATGACCGGCAGGCGGTTTTCCAGCGCGACATCCAGAAGCCGCACGATCTTCTTGACGGTATGAGGATACCAAGCGCCGCCCTTGACGCTGGCATCGTTGGCATGAATGGCAACCTCGCGGCCCTGCACGATGCCGATGCCCGTCACCACCGCGGCACCGGGCACCGCGCCGTCATATTCGCGACAAGCGGCGAGCGTCGAGAACTCCAGAAACGGCGTGCCGGGGTCCAGCAGCAGATTCAGCCGCTCGCGCACGCCCAGCTTGTTCTGGCGCGCCAGCCGGTCGATGTCGCGTTGGGGCCGCTCGAAACGTGCCGCGTGCTGGCGGGCGTGGAACTCTTCCAGCCGCTCGGACATGGCCGCATGGTTGGCCTTGAAGTCGGGCGAATTGGTGTCGATCTGACTTTCGATCCGGCGCATGGTCAGTCCTCCTCCGGAGCCAGCAGGGCGAGCGTGGCCTTCAGCCCGAAACTGTCGCCCGCGGCAAATGGTATTTCGGCGACCACCCCGTCGCGCGGCGCGGTCAGGCTGGTTTCGAGTTTCATGCTTTCAATGTCGAGCAACGGCTGGCCTTCCCTGACGTGATCGCCGGGTTTGGCGTTCACGGACACAACCGTTCCGGGCATCGGCGCGACGATACGGTCATCGGCGGCCCCGCCATCGCGTCCGGCCAGCCGCTCGGCGGGATCGACCCGCCCGATCGCATAGGTCCGGCCATTCATATGCACGAACGTCGCATCGGGCCCGACGGCCAGCCGCAAATCCTGCACACGCCCCCTCGTCCGAAGCACATGACCACCCGGCGCACCGGCGGGGTCCAACCGGCAGGGATGCGCGCCATCGGGGGTGTTGAGGATAAAGCGGTTGCCATCGTGGGACAGCCAGCATTCGGTCTCTTCGCCGTTGATCTGGAATATCCTTCGCATCAGTTTCTCCATCCGCCCATCTTGCGGTGCATCTGGGGTACCTGCATCACCTCATCCACCAGCCGTTCGTCCGACAGGGCCGCGACCGCCAACAGCATGTCGCTCACATCCTCGGTCGGCGCGGTCAGTGTATCGGCCTGCTCGGCCAGAAATCCGGTGGAGACATCCCCAGACGCGAAATCGGGATGCGCAAGGATCGCATCCAGATAGCCGGTATTGGTCGTCAACCCGAGGATCACATAGTTCTGCACCGCCTGACGCGCGCGGGCGATGGCTTCTGCCCGGTCCGGCCCATGCACGATCAGCTTTGACAGCATCGCGTCGAAATCGGTCGTCACCTCGCCGCCGTCCAGAATGCCGCTGTCGACACGCACCCCTTCGCCCCGCGGCTCGTCCAGCAGAAGGATGTCGCCGATGGCGGGGCGGAAATCTTCCCTCGCATCCTCGGCGCAGATGCGCAGCTCGATCGAATGACCATTCTGCGGAATGTCGGCCTGCGCCGCGCTCAGCCCCTCGCCCGCCGCGATGCGCAGCTGTTCGGCGACAAGGTCGAAGCCGGTCACCATTTCGGTCACCGGATGTTCAACCTGAAGCCGGGTGTTCATCTCCAGGAAGTAGAAGGCCCCGTTCTGGGCATAGATGAACTCGACCGTGCCGGCGCCGCGATAATTGACGGCGCGGGCGATCCCGGCGGCGGTTTCGCAAATCTCGCCCCGCTGTTCGGGGGTCAGCGCGGGGGACGGCGTTTCCTCGATGATCTTCTGGAACCGGCGCTGGATCGAGCATTCGCGTTCCCAGAAATGCACCACATTGCCCTGACCGTCGCCCATCACCTGTACCTCGATATGGCGCGGGCGCTCGATATAGCGTTCGACGAACAGCCGCCCGTCGCCGAAATAGCGCTCGCCCTCGCGGCGGGCGGTCTCGATTTCGGACTCCAGCGCGCCGCCCTCGGGCACGACGCGCATCCCCTTGCCGCCGCCGCCCGCCGAGGGCTTGATTAGCAGCGGGTAGCCCACCGCGCGGGCGCGTTCGACAAAACTCGCGGGGTCGTCATCCTCGATGGCCGAGGGGGCAACCGGAAAGCCGCGCTCCTCGACAAAGGCGCGGGCGCGGACCTTGTCGCCCATCAGGTCGATAACCTCGGATGTGGGGCCGACAAACGTCACGCCGGCCTTGTCCAGCACGGCCACGAAGCCCGCGTTTTCCGACAGGAAGCCATAGCCCGGATGCACAGCGTCCGCGCCGATCCGTTGCGCCGCCTCGACGATTTGCGGGATGTCGAGATAGGCGGCCACGGGCGTCGGACCCTCGATGGTCACCACCTCGTCGGCAATCAGATGCGCCGGCCCCTCCTGTTCGGAGCTATGTCGCAGCACGGCGGTCGCAAGGCCGCGCGCCCTGGCTGTGCGCAGGACGCGGGCCGCGATCTCGCCCCGGTTGGCGACCAGAAGTTTGGAAATACCCATCATCCTTCCTTTCATGCTCTCTCGGCGGAGTGCAGCCCGTCTTGCGCCGCCAAATCGGCCGGCACGGGGATTTCAATGTCGAGCAGCATCTGCGCAAAGCCTTTGCCCTGCGGGTCGATGCGGACCGAGGCGATGCCGCCGCCGCCCAGCGATTCATGCAGCAGGAAGTTCAGCGCATGGCTTCCGGGCAGGTCGAAACGTTCGACCGGGCCGTCGCACAGATGCGTGAAATAGGCCTTCACCCTGTCTTCGGTGAGGGCGGAACGGATATAGGGCAGGTAGTCCGGCTTGCGTGCCAGTATACCGATATTGGCGATGTCGCCCTTGTCGCCGGAGCGCCCCCAGGCCAGATCGACCAGCCGAACCTTGACCGCTTCGGGACCTGCCTCGCGGCTTTCCACTGGCGGCGCGGCGGGCGGATCCAGACGCAGCTCTTTGGTGGCAACGGTGACCGGCACATCGGTGCCATCCACCTCGACCGCGACGGGGGTGTCGGCCTTGTCCTGCAGGAACGAGAACAGCCGCACGACCGGCTGCACCTTGGGCCGCCCGGCAAAGAACCCGGTCAGACCCTGCGCGGTGGAAATGGCCATCGGCGCGATTTCTCCGGCGAAGATATTCAGCGCGCCCCGGTCGTCATGCACCGCGCCGATCTTGAGCACCACTTCGCGCGTCCGGGCGCGGGCGTTGGCGCCATAGGCGGCCTCGGCCCCCAGAACCTCGACGCTGACCTGCCGAAAGTCGCCCAGGTTCCTGTCGCGGAAAATCCGCCGGCTGCGGGTCAGGATCGCCTCGGCCACACGCTTGGCCTTGGCTGGCGCGTCGATGGCGGCCAGCGTCAGCGTGGTGACCGCACGCCAACCGTCAGCATGGGTCGCCGAGACCTTGTAGCTGCTGGTGCGCCCCAGCCCCCTGCCACCCTTGACCAGAACCCGGTCCGGGCCGACCTGTTCCAGCGTGACGCCGGACCAGTCGCAGATCACATCCGGCAGCAGGTAGGCGCGCGGATCGCCGATTTCATACAGCATCTGTTCGCCGACCGAGCCCGGCACAACCAGCCCGCCGGTATCGGGCGTCTTGGTCATGACGAAACTGCCGTCTGCCGAGACTTCGACGATGGGCATGCCCATGTCGTCCCAGCCCAGGACGTCCTGCCAGTCGGTGAAATTGCCCCCCGTTCCCTGCGGGCCGCATTCGATCAGATGGCCCGCCAGCGATCCCTGGCTGAGCTTGTCCCAATCGTCATCGCCCCAGCCAAACTCGTGCATCAAGGGGCCAAGCGCCACGGCGCTGTCGGCGCAGCGCCCGGTGATCACGATCTCGGCGCCGCCGTCCAGCGCCGTGGCGATGGGGCGGGCGCCCAGATAGGCATTCATGCTCCAGATATCGTCCGGGAAATCGGCGCCAGAGAACATTTCCGTCACGCCGCGGGCGCGGATCTCGTCCGCGCGGTCCAGCAGGTCGTCGCCCAGCACGACACCGATGGACAGGTCGATCCCGGCCTCCTCTGCCGCCCTGGCAAGCGCATCGCTGCAGCCGCGCGGGTTCACCCCGCCGGCATTGGCCACAACCTTGATCCCCCTCGCCTTGATCTCGGGCAACCACGGCTCCAGCGCCTTGACGAAGTCCGGCGCAAAGCCCGCTTCCGGCGTCTTGGCCCGCGCGCGGGCCATCAAAGACATCGTCACTTCCGCCAGATAATCGAACACCAGGTAGTCGATATCGCCCTTGGATACCAACTGGCCAATGGCTTCGGGCGTATCACCCCAGAAACCCGAGGCGCACCCGAGCCGCAATTGTCGATCCGTCATATCCACCTCCCTAGTCATATCCCCCTCCCTATCTGCCCGTCCATCTCGGCGCGCGTCTTGTATCACGAAGCGCCACCGTTCGGCCCGAACAGCCGTAAGCAACGCTCGTATCCGCAGAACCCCCCGAAAGAACCATTCCTAAGAACACTTCCGAAATCCCCCCTTCTTCACGACGCAATCAACAACGTCAAATCGCAAAAAGCGCGTCTTGCAAAGTTTTCTAACATGTGTTTGATTTTGGTCAATAGCTCGGTCTCACATTCTGCTCAGGAGGAACACCATGAACAGTCAAGACAGTACGAGGATGGCCGATGTGGACGCCACAAGGGCAAACTATTCGCTGACTGATGAACAGCGCCAGATCGTTGATCATGTCGATCGGGTGTCGCGCGAGGTGCTTCATCCGCTTCAGGCGCGCATGGACGCGGAGGACTGGTGGCCCGACGATCTGTTCCGGCAGATGGGCGAGCTGGGCCTTCTGGGCATCACCGCGCCCGAAGAGCTGGGCGGATCGGGCCAGAACGAATTCACCCAAGCGCTGGTGTCCGAGGTGATCTCGAAATGGAACCCGGCGGTGGGCCTGTCGCACGGGGCGCATGACAACCTGTGTCTGAACAACCTGCTGCGCAATGGCTCCGAAGAACAGGTCAGGAAATATGTGCCGGGGCTGTGTTCCGGCGAGCTGGTCGGGGCCCTGGGGCTGACCGAGCCCGGCGCCGGGTCGGATGCGCTTGGGTCCATGGCCACCACGGCGCGCCGGGATGGCGACGACTACGTGATCAACGGTTCCAAGATCTACATCACCAACGGGCCGATCGCCGATCTGATCCTGCTTTATGCCAAGACCGACAAGTCCAGAGGGGCCAAGGGCATTTCGGCCTTCCTCATCGAAACCGACAATCCGGGTTTCAAGGTGGCGCAGAAGCTCGACAAGATGGGCTTTCGCGGCTCGCCCACGGGGGAGTTGGTGTTCGAGGAGTGCCGGGTGCCGGCGTCGGCCATGATGGGTGCCGAAAACAGCGGCGTATCGGTGGTGATGAGCGGGCTGGATCTGGAACGGGCGATGGTCGCCTCGGTCTGCGTGGGCATTGCCGACCGCGCGCTGGAACTGGGTCTGGAATACGCCAAGATCCGCGAACAATTTGGCAAGCCGATCGCAAGTTTCCAGATGGTGCAGTCGAAACTGGCCGAGATCTATACCGAGGTCGAAACCGCCCGCGCCTTCAGCTATCGCGCGCTGGCCGCCTGTGTCGGCCTGCCCAAGGGGGCCGGGGGGCGCGGCGAAATCCACAAGCTGACCGCGGCGGCTTGCCTTTATGCGGGTGAGGCCTTCAACAAGGCCGTGACCGAAGCCTGCCACATCCACGGCGGCTCCGGCTACATGCAGGACACCGAGATCAACCGGCTGTTCCGCGCCAACAAGCTTCTGGAGATCGGCGCGGGCACCAGCGAGGTGCGCAAGATCATCATCGCTGAAGAACTGCTGCGCGCCTGAGGGGGGCAAGACCATGAACAAACAATTGCGCAACGACATCGACCTTCCGACACATTTCATGACGGATGAACAGCAGGCTCTGGCCGATCAGGCCGGCAAGTTCTTCATGTCCGAGTTCCACCATCTGAACGCGGAAATGGACGACACCGACGACCTTCCGCCGTCGGTTTTTCCCAAGCTGGGAGAAATGGGCTATCTCGGCCTGAACGTGCCGCCGGAATTCGGCGGTGCGGGGCTCGACTTCACCTCGGCCTGCATCATCACCGAACAGTTGTCGCGGTCATCCGCCGCGATCGGGCTGACCCATGTGGCCCACGACAACCTCTGCGTCAACAACATCTATCGCAACGCCAATGACGCGTTGCGCCGCAAGTATCTGCCGGGCCTGTGCAACGGCACGCTGGTGGGGGCTCTGGGTCTTACCGAACCCGGCGCGGGGTCCGATGCGCTTGGCTCGATGCGGACCACGGCGAAAAAGGATGGCGACGATTACATCCTGAACGGCCCCAAGATCTATATCACCAACGGGCCGATTGCCGATCTGGTGCTGGTCTATGCCAAGACCTCGCCGGAAAAAGGCGCCAAGGGCATTTCCGCCTTCATAGTGGAAACCGACACGCCCGGCTTCAAGGTGGCGCAGAAGCTCAACAAGATGGGATTCCGCGGCTCGCCAACCGGCGAATTGGTGTTCGAGGATTGCCGCGTGCCCGCCAGGAACATGGTCGGCAAGCTGGACGGCGGCGTGGCGGTCACGATGTCGGGGCTCGACCTTGAACGGGCCATCGTCTGCTTCAACGCGCTCGGCATTGCGCAGCGCGCGCTGGATATCTCCGTCGATTACGCCAAGACGCGCCAGCAGTTCGGCAAGCCCATCGCCAGCTTCCAGATGGTGCAGGCGATGCTGGCCGACATGTACACGCGGATCGAGGCGGCGCGCAGCCTGTCGCTCAAGACGGTCGCCATGTGCGAGGGTCTGGAAGAGGGCGAAGGCGGGCGCGGCGAAATTCACAAGCTGACGGCGGCGGCGATCTTCAAGGCCGCCGAGGTGACCTCATTCGTGCTGGACAAAGCCGTCCAGATCCACGGCGGGTCGGGGTACATGCGCGACACGGAAGTGAACCGGCTTTACCGGACCGGCCGTGTGCTCGAGGTCGGTGCGGGCACTCAGGAGGTGCGCAAGCTGATCATCTCCGGCGAACTTCTGAAAAACTGAGGGGGGAACCATGAGCGAGAAAAGAACATCGCGTTATGCTCCGGATCTGATGGCGGGCCAGGTGGCCCTTGTGACCGGATCCGGTTCGGGAATGGGGCGGGCGACGGCGCTTGAAATGGCGTCTTGCGGGGCCAGGCTGGCGCTGTTCGCGCGCCGCGAAGAGCCGTTGGAAGAAACCGCCGAAATGATCCGCGCGGCTGGGGGCGAGGCGTTCGTCGTGCCCGGCGACACCCGTGACGAGGACAGCATCGAAGCCGCGATGGGCCGCATCAAGGACCATTACGGGCAGCTTGACGTTCTGGTGAACAATGCGGGTGGCCAGTATATCGCCGCTGCGCGTGACATCACCAACAAGGGCTTCGAGGCGGTGATCCGCAACAACCTGGTCGGATCATGGCAGATGACCCGCGCGGCGGCGGATCATTTCATGTATGACAATGGCGGTTCGGTGGTCTTCGTCACCGCCATTTCGGGGCGGACGGCGCTGACCGGCTTTGCCCACACCGTTGCCGCGCGGGCGGGGGTGACCGGGATGATGAAAACGCTGGCCGCCGAATGGGGCGAATACGGCATCCGTCTGAACTGCGTTGCGCCGGGAACGATCAAGACCGAGGCGCTTGGCCGCTATCCCATTCCCCCGGAACGGTGGAAAGAACTGAACCGCTCTGTCCTGAACCGGATGGGCCTGGCCGAAGACATCGCCGGCACGATTATTTTCCTTGCATCCGATCTGGGAGATTTCATAACCGGCGAAGACATCTATGTAGACGGCGGGGAAACCCTGCATATGGGCCACGATGCCCGTGACATGATCAATCCCGACATGTTCGACAAACGCGAACGCGGAGACGGTATAAATGAGTGAGCCACATGTCCTTCTGGATATCTCCGATCGCATCGCCACGGTTACGCTGAACGATCCGGAACGCCGCAACCCGATCACCGGCAACGACATGATCGCCGCCCTTCTGGACACCTTCGCCAAGGTGCAGGCGGACCCGGAGGTCAGCGTCATGATCCTGACAGGTGCCGGCACGGCCTTTTGTGCCGGCGGCGACATCAAGGAAATGCACGACCCCGAGAGCATCTTCCGCAAGGAGCCACTGGCGGCGGCGCAGAGCTATGTCGACGGCGTGCAGCGTCTGCCACTGGCGCTTTACAACCTCGACATCCCGACCATCGCGGCGGTCAACGGCCCGGCGGTCGGCGCGGGATGTGATCTGACCATGATGTGCGACATGCGCATCGCGTCGGAGAAGGCGAAGTTCGGCGAGGTATTCCTGAACCTCGGCATCATCCCGGGCGATGCGGGCAGCTGGTTCCTGCTGCGCCGTCTGGGCCATCAGAAGGCCGCCGATCTGACCTTTACCGGCCGCATGGTCGAGGCAAACGAGGCGCTGGAACTTGGCATGGTGCTCGAGGTCGTGCCCGATGACAGGTTGATGGAACGGGCGCGGGAACGGGCAGCTGTGATCGCCGCGAAAGCACCGCGCGCGGTGCGCGTCGCCAAGCGCCTGATGCGCAACGCCGAGCGGATGGATCTGCCGGATTTCCTGAATTCCGCGGCGGCCTATCAGGCCCTGATGCATCAGACCGAAGACCACCACGAGGCGGTCGCTGCGTTCATCGAGAAGCGAAAACCCAACTTTACGGGGCGCTGAGGAAAAGAACGCATGGCAGAAGTCACCAAACAGGAGATGGCGCAGATCGCGCGGCTGTGGAATGCGCGCGGCAAGGGTCTGATTACCCACATGGCACTTGATATCGAAGACGTATCGCGCGACGGCGTGCGGGTCCGGATGCCGTTCAATCCGGACTTCTGCATCGATGAAGACCAGACCCTGCTTCATGGCGGTATCCTGACCGCCCTTCTGGACAGTGTTTTCGGTTTGGCGAACTTCGTGGCCATAGAGGGGATCAGCACCATGGCGACCCTTGACCTCCGCGTTGACTATCTGCGCGCGGCACGGTCGCGCGCGGATGTCATCGTGCGCGCGCATTGCTTTCGGCAAACCCGCCACATTGCCTTCAATGCCGGCAGCATCTGGTTCGATGGTCATGAAGAAGCGGAAATCGCCCGCGGAACCGCCTCGTTTGCATTGACGCGCGGCGAGACCGGCCTGTTTGGCGCGATGACAGAAGGAGACGCCTCGTGATGGACAGGAGTCGCCTCGTGATGGACTTGCAAACCGTCAATGCCAACGTATCCCGGGTGCCGTTCTTTCGATTTCTAAACTTCGAGGTTCAGGGCGTGGATAGCCTCCGTGCCAACACGGAGATGACCTTCGAATCACGCCATATCGGAAACCCTGTCATGGAGCTTTATCATGGCGGCATCATTGCAAGCTTCATGGAAGCCACGGCCGCCATCGCGGTTCATCCCGAATTCGCAGAAGTCCCGGCCAAGCCGGTCAATCTGACAGTGGATTACCTCAGACCCGCCACCAGGGGACCGTTGTTTGCCTGCGCAAATGTAACGCGCAAGGGAAAACGCATCGCGAGCGTCAGCGTGATGTCCTGGCAGACCGCCCGCGAGAAACCGGTTGCGGAAGGGCTGTATCATTTCCTGTTGGTTTGATCGTGATGGTGGCTGCGATCAGCAAGCCTCGGCACGTTCGGCGCAGGTGGCATTCTGCCTGTCGCAAATCCCTTCGAAAAGCAACTTGACAAGCATGCCGGAGAATTCGGGCAGGGAAAGATACCCCTCGTCGCCCGCTTTGTTCGGGTCAAACCATTCCACCGTCCAATTCAGGGCACCCAACATGACCTGACGCAACGGCACAATCTTGATATCCGATCTTATGGCATCGTCTTCCTGCGCTTCGCGCAGGATTCTGTCCCAGAGCCTGCCGTACTCGTGACGAATACGCCCGTGTCTCTTCCTGAAGTGATTGGGCAGCATTCCGTAGCTTCTGATGTTCGCGGACGTGAATTCACTTGCCTTGAAAAGAAAGTCCAGATGCGTCCAGATTGCCGTCGCGATCCTCGTATGGTGATCATACGGGGCTTTGAATTCCTGGACCGCGGCGCTGACACCCGATAGCAGGTCGTGCAACCCGGCGTTCAGGACCTCGTCCACGATCGTCTCTTTGGACTTGAAGTGGTAATAGACGCTGCCCGCCTTCATATCCGCTTGTTCCGCGATCTGTCTCAGCGTCGTAGCCTTGTAACCATTCTCCCTGAGCATGTAGGCTGCAGCCCTCAATATCTCCGCGCGGGTTTTTTCGGCCTTGCCGAAAGATTCGGGGGTCTTGACGGAAATGGTGGCAACGGCCTTCAGGCCTTCCGTATCAACGACGTACCGCGAGCACATCCCGTCGAGGATCAGTTTGCTCATCCGTTCCGCGAGGATGCTCACCGAATACCGGTCCACATCATACCATTCCACGGTCCAGTTCATGGCACTCAGTATGAACTGGCGGATCACGGTTACCGAAATGTCACTTCGAAGTTGGCCGGAACGTTTCGCCTCGTTCAGAAAATCGCTCCAGACGCCCGCATAGGACGCCCGCAAATCGCGGTGCGGCGCGCGTGCCTCATCCGGCAACATCGGATAGTTGCGGATATTGGCCGATGTAAAGTCGCTCTCGGTCAACAGATAGGTCAGATGCGTTTCAATGAGCAATGCGAAGGTCTTGCGGAAATCCTCTGGATTTGTCTTTGCCATCCGAACAATTTCACGAACCTTCTCGTAAAGTTGCCTCACACCAAGATCGAGAACTTCGCTCAGAATCTGGTCTTTGGATTGAAAATGGTAATAAATGCTCCCCGCTTCGATGCCGGATTCCTGCGCTATGTCGCGCATCGTCGTCGCGTAATATCCTTCATACCGGAACAGGCGAGCGGCCGTAGCGAGGATGCTGCGGCGGGTCCTCTCCGACTTGCTCAAATCATCGTCGGATTGCTTGATGGCGTCGGATTGTCTCATCATGAACTTTGTTACCTGTAAGCACCGAGACTGTCTATTGCAATAAATCTAACAAATGTTAGAAGAGTCCATCGAAGGCGTCGAATCAAGATCTTTGCCAAGATGATAGCGGAAGAGGAGGTCCTCCATATGCGAGGGTTGAGTGGAAAACGCGTGATCGTGACCGGCGGCGGCAGCGGCATCGGGCGCGCGGTTTGCGAACGGTTCGGCGAAGAAGGCGCCGAGGTTGCGATCTTTGACATGAGCGAAGACGGGGCGAAGGAAGCGGTTCGCCTGATCACCGAGGCCGGCGGCAAGGCGCAGGCCTTCAAGGTGGACATCACCGACCGTGCCCAGGTCGACAAGGCTGTCGCCGAGTTCGAGGCTTGGGGTCCGGTCGACGTACTGGTGAACAATGCCGGCTGGGACGTGATCAAGCCGTTCCTCGATACCGATGCCGATCTGTGGAAAAAGGTCATCGACATCAACCTTTACGGCCCGCTGAACATGCATCACGCGGTGCTTCCGGGCATGGTCGAGAACGGTGGAGGCCGGGTGGTCAACATCGCCTCCGATGCCGGGCGTGTCGGGTCATCCGGCGAAGCGGTCTATTCGGCCTGCAAGGGCGGCATCATCTCGTTCACCAAGACCGTGGCGCGGGAACTGGCGCGCAAGGGCGTTCAGTTGAACGCTGTGGCGCCCGGACCGACCGATACGCCGCTGTTTGCCCAGGTGGCCCAGGGTGACGCCGGTGAAAAGATCGCCGAGGGCCTCAAGCGGGCCATTCCGATGAAGCGCCTGGCACAGCCAACGGATTACCCTGGTATCATCTGCTTCCTGTCGTCTGACGACGCCGGGTTCATTACCGGCCAGGTTATTTCGGTTTCGGGTGGCCTGTCGATGCACGGTTGAACGCTGGTGGCAGCGTCTGTCACAAGGCGCCGCCGCCAGGCCGGCCAGAAGTTACCTCCCTGACTGGCCGTGCCCAAGGTGCGGCCCTTTTTGCGGTGAAGAAAGGTGATGAATGTTTCGACCAGACACTGACATTCGGCGTTCAAGCACACTGGCCGCTTTCCTGAAAGATTGTCATACGGACAGTTACGAGGATCTTGCCAGCCGGGCCAACACCGACCCGGACTGGTTCTGGGGCCGGATCATCGACTTTACCGGCATCCGGTTCAATCGCCCCTACACGCGGTTACGGGATATGTCCGAGGGGCCGGAATCGATCCGATGGGCCGTCGGCGCTGCCCTGAACTTGACGGAGACCTGTCTCGATGCCCGCATCGAGACAGGTCTGGGCGACAAGACCGCGATCGACTGGGTCGGCGAGGATGGAAGCCGCCGCCGCTGGACTTATGCCGAACTCGCCGCCGAAGCCGCGCGCGTCGCTTCAGCCCTTGCCGCGCGGGGGGTAGGGCCGGGTCAGGCGGTGGGTATCTACATGTCGATGATCCCCGAGATTCAGGCCGCGCTTCTGGGCATCGCGCGGCTTGGCGCCATCGCCGTGCCGCTGTTTTCCGGCTTCTCGCCCCCCGCCATCGTGTCGCGTCTGAACGATGCCGGGGCGGTGGCGGTGTTGACGACGGATGCAACCCCCAGACGGGGCAAGCCGGTCTGGATGGAGGCCAGGCTGACCGAGGCGTTGAGAGAGGTGCCTTCGGTTCATACGGTGTTCAGCCTGCGCCGGTTCGGCGGTGCCGTGGCCGATCCTGCCCGCGATCTCGACTGGACCGAAACCGTGGGGGCTGCCAGCCCGGATTTTGCGGCTGTTCCCGTCGCGTCCGAAGACATCTTCCTGATCACCTATACCTCGGGTACGACGGGTCGGCCCAAGGGCGTCGTGCATACCCATTTGGGTGTGCAGGCCAAGGCCACGGCCGATTTCCTGCTGTGTCTCGACATGAAACAGGATGACCGGCACCTCTGGATGACCGACATGGGCTGGGTGATGGGGCCGCTTACCCTTTTGTCCGTGCTGCTGTCGGGCGCGACGCTGGTGCTGGCCGAGGGCGCGCCGTCGATGCCCGGCGATCCGTTTCGGTTGTTGCGGCTCGCCTCGGATATGGAGGTGACCCACATGGGCGTCGCCCCGACCCTGGTGCGGCAGTTCATGACGCAGGATCGCGCACCGCTGGCTGACTATGACCTGTCGGCGCTGCGCATTGTCGGCTCGACCGGCGAGCCCTGGACCGATGACGCCTGGCTTTGGCAACTTGACCATATTTGCCGCCGCCGCGCGGTGCCGCTGAATATCTCCGGCGGGACCGAGCTTTTCGGCGCGATCCTGACCTCGACCGTGCTGCACGAAATCAAACCCGGCGGGTTCTCCGCCGAGGCGCTGGGTGTCGGAGCGAAAGTGCTGCGCGAGGACGGCAGCGAAGCCGCGCCGGGCGAAGTGGGCGAACTGGTGGTGACGCAGCCGCCCTTGGGCCTGACCCCGGCCATCCGGGGCGACCGCGAGCGGTATATCGAGACCTACTGGTCCACCTTCCCCGGCATCTGGCGGCACGGCGACTGGGTGCGCCGCGATGCGGACGGCACATGGTATATCTTGGGGCGTTCCGACGACACGCTGAACATCGCCGGCAAACGCATCGGCCCGCCCGAGATCGAGGCGGCCCTGACCGGGACGGGACGGGTGGTGGATGCCGCCGCCATTGCCGCGCCCGACGAGATCAAGGGCGTGGCCGTGATCTGTATCTGTGTGGCGGCTCCGGGTGTGTCGCCCGACGCTGCCCTCGTCGAACAGCTCAAGGACCGGGTCGGAGAGGTCGTCTCCAAGCCCTTCCGCCCGCGCGAGATCCATTTTGTCGACGCGCTGCCGAAAACCCGCACCATGAAAACGATGCGCCGGATCGTGCGCGCGGCCTTCCTGGGTGAAGACCCGGGTAATCTGTCAGCGGTGAGCAATCCCGAGACGATGGTTGCCATCGCTGCTCTTGGAAAGGAAACGGAATGATTACTGTCTTCGGAGCCACCGGCACCACCGGTGCCCCCCTTGTCGATAGGCTACTGGAAAAGGGCGGGAAAACGCGTGCCGTCACCAGCGATCCGTCCAAGCTCGAAAAACTCAAGGCCAAGGGATGCGAGGCCGTCCTAGCGAATTTCACCGACCCCGCTGCGCTGGAACGGGCCTGTGCCGGGGCGGACAGGATCTATCTGGTGACGCCCGCGCATCTGGACATGCGCCGCTGGAAAGCCAATGCGATCGCTGCAGCCAAGGCCGCAGGCGTTCGCCATGTCGTTCTGGCCACCGGGCTTGGGGCGTCGCCCAAGGCGGGGCTGACCTTCGGCAAGTGGCATTCCGAAACCCAGGAATTGCTGAAGGAAAGCGGCCTTGACTGGACCTTCATCCAGCCGACCTATTTCATGCAGAACCTGCTGTGGCAGGCCGACAGCATCGCAAGGGACGGGGTGTATTACGACGATCTGGGCGGACCCGTGGCCTGGATCGACGCCCGCGACATAGCCGATGTCGCCGCCGAGGCGCTGACCTGCGCGGGCCACGTGGGCAAGGGCTATGGCCTGACCGGCCCCGAAGCCCTGACCGGCGAGGATATCGCCGCTGTCCTGTCCGAAGTGACAGGCCGATCCATCACCTCTGCGCCTCTCGCGCCTGAGGACGCCAAAGCAGCGATGGTCGCGAACCGGATGCAGGACGAGGTCGCCGCGGCCATGGTGGAACTGGCTTCCATCGCGCCCAAAGGCTACCTCGGGAGCATCGAGACCACGGTCAGCGACGTGCTCGGACGCCCGGCGCTCCGGTTGCGCGAATTCGTCGCCGAGAATCGGGATGCTTTCGTCCAGTGACCTAACGGCGGCGCCGCGATACCGCGAACCTGCCCGGTCTGCGAATGCAGGCGCCCTGGGCGATTATCCATTCGGGTTCCGGGGTTCCGACTCAAGAAATGACATCACGCCGTGACGCAATTCGAGCCCAAGAACCCCGACTTTGACGCGCGCGCGTCAGTTTCAACCGCCAGAGGGTGATGCACATCCTGGGGATCGGCATTGCCGAACTGTCGCCCGGCCATATCGTTCTGAAGATGGCGCGCCCAGCCCGCATGGCCTCGGGCGGTATCGCATCCTCCCTCGCTCTGATGTTTCAGAGACTTTGCGCCAGACGCACCCCTTCATCGATCGCGCGCAGCGCGTCGAGTTCGGCGGCCTCCTTCGCCCCGCCGATCATCGTGACGGTGACGCCGCGCGCGCCAAGTTCGTCGGCCAGGGCGCGCTCCGGTTCCTGCCCGGTGCAGAGCACGATCGTATCGGCGGCAATGATCTTCGGTTCTCCGTCCATCAGAATATGCAGCCCTGCGTCGTCGATGCGTTCATAAACCACGCCGCCCAGAGCCGCGACTCCATGCTTGCGCAGTGCGTTGCGCAGGATCCAGCCCGTGGAGACGCCAAGCCCCGCGCCCGGTTTCGAGGTTTTTCGCTGAAGCATCACAACCTTGCGACGCGATGATTTCGGGGCCAGCGGATCGCCCGCCAGAGCGCCCGACGTGGCGAACTCCGGGTCCACGCCCCATGTCTTGCAGAACGCGTCGGTGTCGTGGGCCTCGGCCGGTTTGGTCACCAAGAACTCGGCCACGTCATGGCCGATGCCCCCTGCCCCCATCACCGCGACGGTGTCGCCCGCCGGGTGCGCGCCGGACAGAATCTCGGCGTAGGTCGCCACACTGGGATGATCGACGCCCGGCAGATCGGGAATACGCGGCGTGACCCCGGTGGAGATGACGACATGGTCAAAGCCGGTCAGATCGTCCGGCCCGGCCCGCTGCCCTAGGCGCAGCTTGACGCTGTGCTTTTCCATCTGGCCGAAATAATACCGCAGGGTTTCGTCGAATTCGTCCTTGCCCGGTGCCGCGCGCGCCAGCGTCAACTGACCGCCCAGCTTGTCTTGCGCTTCGAACAGGGTAACGTCATGGCCCAGCCTGGCGGCCTCGGCGGCCGTGGCCATGCCAGCGGCTCCGCCGCCGACCACGGCGACCTTCTGCGGAGAGTCTGTCGGCGTGTCGCGGAATTCGGTTTCGCGCCCGGCCCGCGGGTTGACCAAACAGCTGACCGGCCGATCCGAAAAGATGAAGTCCAGACAGGCTTGATTGCAGGCGATACAGGTATTGATCTCGTCGGCGCCGCCCTCGCGTGTCTTTCTCACGAAATGCGGATCGGCCAGAAAGGGCCGGGCCATTGAGATCATGTCGGCCTCGCCAGAGGCAAGGATATCCTCTGCAAGCGCGGGCGTGTTGATTCGGTTTGAGGCGACCACCGGGATGGACACCGCAGCCTTTACGTTGGCCGCCGCCTGACGCCAGGCGCCGCGCGGAACCGGATAGGCGATGGTCGGCACGCGCGCCTCGTGCCAGCCGATCCCGGTGTTCAGAATATCCGCGCCCGCTGCCTCGATCTTGCGGGCCAGGTCTGCGATTTCACCGGCGGGCGCGCCGCCCTCGACCAGATCGGCGGCCGAAATCCGGTAGATGATGAGAAAGTCGCGCCCGCAGCGTTCGCGCACCGCGCGGACGATCTCGACCGGAAAGCGGTGGCGGTTCTCGGCGCTGCCACCCCAGTCGTCGTCACGCTTGTTGGTATGGGTGACGGTGAATTCGTTGATCAGATAGCCCTCGGAGCCCATGATTTCGACGCCATCGAACCCCGCTGCCTGCGCATTGGCGGCCGCATTAGCGAAATCTTCGATGGTGCGGCGGATGTCGGCATCGGTCATTTCTCGTGGGACAAAACGGTTGATCGGCGCGCGAATCGGGCTTGGGGCGACGCAGTCTTCGATCTTGGCATAGCGCCCTGCATGTAAAATCTGCGCGCAGAGCAGGCTGCCTTCGGCCTGGACCGCCTCGCAGATCGGGCGCAGGCTTTCCGCCTCCTCCGGATCGTCGATACGTGGACCTTCGGGATCGAATATGCCGTCGGCATTAGGAGAAAACCCGCCCGTGACCAGAATGGCCGCCTCTCCCCGCGCCCGTTCGGCGTAAAAGGCGATCTGCTTGGCAATGCCGTCAGGCTCGGACTCCAGCCGGGTATGCATCGATCCCATGATAACCCGGTTTCGCAACATGCGCTGGCCCGCGCGGATCGGCGAAAGCATGGTCCCGAAGCTTTCCTCTTGAGTGTCTGTCATTATGAACATCCTCCTCACAAATTCGCTTGATCTGCATTCTAACACTTGTTAGATTTATGGGAAGAACAAAATTTCGGTCATGGGGAGTGGTGCCGATGCAATTCCAGCCAGCAGAAGATCAAAAGGCGTTTCGCGAAACCGCGAAGCGCTTTGCCACCGAGAAACTGGCACCAAGCTATCAGGAGCGCGCAAGCGGCCACAATTTTGATCGTGCGCTGATCAAGGAGATGGGTGCACTGGGTCTGATCGGCGCCGATTTGCCCGAAGAATTCGGCGGGCTTGGCGAAACATCGGTCACCTCCGGGTTGATCGTCGAAGAGATCGCCTACGCGGATTTCAACGCAAGCTATATCCAGCTTCTGGGCTCTCTGATGGGCGGGATGGTTGCCGAGCACGCCTCCAAGGACATCGCTTCGGAATGGGTGCCCAAGGTTGTTTCGGGGGACGCCGTCATCGGCTTGGGCCTGACCGAACCGCGCGGCGGATCGGATGCGGCGAACCTGATCCTGAAGGCGGAAAAGTCCGGAAACGGCTGGCGGCTGAATGGCGAGAAGACCTCCATGAGCTTTGCCAGTCAGGCCGATGCCGCCGTGGTGTTCGCACGCACCGGCAACCCTGACGGCGGGGCGCGCGGGGTCAGCGCCTTTTTCGTCGACCTGAATCAGGACAGCATCAGGCGCACCCATTTCGACGACATCGGCACCAAGCCCGTCGGGCGCGGATCGGTGTTCTTCGACGATGTCTTCGTGCCGGCCGAAAACATGATGGCCGAACAGGACCGCGCCTTCGGCACGATCATGGCGGGGTTCGACTATTCCCGCGCGCTGATCGGGCTGGAATGCCTTGGCGCGGCGCAGGCGTCGGTGGACGAGACCTGGGCCTATGTCCAGGAACGCGAGGCGTTCGGCGCGCCCATCGTGCAGTATCAGGGCGTCAGCTTTCCGCTGGCCGAGGCCGAAACCCAGCTGACCATGATGCGCCAGCTTTGCTATTATACGCTGGATTTGCGCGACCGCGGCCTGCCCCACACCTCCGAGGCGGCGATGTGCAAATGGTACCTGCCCAAAACTGCCTGCGAGATCCTGCACCAGTGCCTGATCCTGCACGGGCATTATGGCTATACCACCGACCTGCCGCACCATCAGCGCTACAACGACGTTCTCGGGCTGCAAATAGGCGACGGCACCGCGCAGATCCAGAAGCTGGTGATTGCCCGCGAAAAAGCCGGACGGATGGCACTGCAATACGATAAGAAGGCGAAGGGAGCGGCGAAGTGAGTGATCCGGTCGCAGTAACTACCGAAGGCAACGTCGGCATTATAGAGCTGGCGCGCCCCGAGAAATTTAATTGCCTGTCCCTGCAAGTGCATGAGTGCATCGCTGCCGCGCGCGAAAGGTTCGAGGCCGATTGGGACATCCGGTCGATTCTGATCCGGGCGCAAGGAAAGCACTTCTGCACCGGCGCCGACCTGACCGAGGTGAAAGGCAAACTGAACGATCCCGCCGCGCTGGACCATTTCATTGCTTTCGGCATGAATAACCTGCGCGCGCTCGAAACCTCCTCCCTCCCTGTCGTCGTGGCGGTGCAGGGGTTGTGTCTGGCCGGCGGGATCGAACTGATGTTGGCATGCGACGTGTGCTTCGGGGCCGAGACCGCGCAATTCGGCGATCAGCATGCGCAATTCGGTCTGATCCCCGGCTGGGGCGGCTCGCAGCGGCTGACACGATTGATGGGTCAGCGCTGGGCGCTCGATCTGATGTTCTCGGCCCGCTGGCTCAAGGCGGACGAGGCCAGGGAGGCCGGCCTGGTCAACTATGTCGTACCGGATGCGGATCTGCATCAGGCCGCGCTGGAGTATTGCCAGAAGATCGCCACCCGGTCGCGCCCCGGTATCGCCGAGATGAAGCGTCTGGCACGGGAAGGGACAGACCTTGGCATCGACCAGCAGATGCGGCTTGAGCGCGACGCCGCCGTGCGCGCCCTGCCCGGCGATGATGTCGCCGAAGGGCTTGATGCTTTCGAAAACCGCCGGACCCCCGCTTTCAAGGGCTGAGAAGACACCATGGATTTCATTCTGAACGACGAACAACGCCAGATTTACGACTATGGCGGCCAGCTGGCGCAGAAATTCGACAATGCCTATTGGCTGGATCACGCCCGCAGGCATGAATTCCCGCAAGAGATGTTCCGGAAGATTGCCGATGACGGTTTTCTGGGGATCATGGTGCCCGTGGAATACGGCGGTGCCGGTCTTGGCATGACCGAAATGGCGCTGTTCATGGAAGGCACCGCCAATCACGGCATCCCGCTGCTGATGATGGTGGTCGGTCCGACCATGTCGCTGGCCCATATCGCCAGCCACGGCACCGAGTTCCAAAAGAAAGAGCTGCTGCCGGCCGCCTGCCGGGGCGATATCCAGTTCTGCTTCGCGATCACCGAACCGGGGGCCGGATCGAACACGATGAAGGCCACCACGCTGGCCAAACGCAGGGGCAACCGGTTCAGCCTGTCGGGCGAAAAGACCTTCATCACCGGCGCCGAGGTGTCGGATTATTGCCTGGTGGTGGCACGGACCAAGCCGCATACCGAGGTCAGCCGCAAGACCGACGGCTTCACCCTCTTTGCTGTCGACCTGAAGAAAAAGGGCGTCGACAAGCAGCGGGTGAAGATCTCGATCCCCCTGCCAGAGGAGCAATGGACGCTGTTCTTCGACGAGGTGGACCTGGGCCCCGAGGATATTGTCGGCGAGGTGGACGAAGGATTCTCGATCCTGTTCGACAGCCTCAACCCCGAGCGGATCATCCTCGCCGCGCTGTGCTGCGGCATCGGCCGGTTCGCCCTGAACAAGGGCGTGGCCTATGCCTCCGAGCGCAACGTCTTCGGCCAGCCGATCGGGGCGCATCAGGGCGTGCAGCATCCGATGGCCAAGGCCCATACGGCGGTAGAGATGGCCAGTCTGATGACCCGTCGCGCGGCATGGGAGTTCGACAACAAGCTGCCGGCAGGGGCGTCTTCGAACATGGCCAAATACGCCGCTGCCGAGGCCGGGATCGACGCCGTGGACGCGGCGCTTCAGGCCCATGGCGGGTCGGGCTTTACCGAAGATACGGGGCTCTACGAAATGTATCCGCTGGTACGACTGCTGCGCACAGCACCCGTGAACCGCGAACTGTGCCTCAGCTTTATCGGCGAAAAGGTCATGGGCCTGCCGCGATCCTACTGATCGCGCGGCCCGGAAGGGAGGACGACATGCAATTTGGAATGCGCTTCCGGCGTCAGGACGCCGCTGGCAAGGCGAATGATCGCTTCTGGCACGAGATCGAGGGCCTGCCGCTCGACGAGGTGCGCTGCATTCAGGAAGAGCGGCTGCGCAATCAGATGGCCTATCTAAAGGGGAACTCGACCTTCTATCAGGAGAAGCTGGCCGAGGCGGGTGTCGATTTCGACGACATCCGCAGCATCGAAGATCTGCAAAAACTGCCCTTCACCTACAAAACAGAGATCCGCGAAAGCCTCGCGGCAGAGCCGCCCTTTGGCAAGCACCGGGCGGCGGCGATGGCGGACATTATCCAGATGCAGGCCTCATCGGGCACGACCGGCAGCCCGTCCTATGTGGCGCTGACCGAAGCGGATACGGAGATGTGGCACGAGATGACGGCGCGCTGTTTCTTTGCCAATGGGGTACGTCCCGGCGATATTGTGCTGCACGCGTTTTCGCTGGCCAAGGGCTTTGTCGGCGGCATCCCGGTGATGCAGGGGCTGCAGTACATGGGCGCGATCGACGTGCCTGTGGGGGCGGATGGCGGCGCGGAACGGCTGCTCCGGGCCTGTGCCGACACGCGCCCGCGATGTATCGTGGGAGCTCCGAACTTCGTTCTGCACCTAGCGGAGAAAGCGCCGGAAGTGCTTGGCTGCGAGGCCACCGAACTGGGCGTTGAACAGGTCGTCGTCGGTGGCGAGCCTGGTGGCGGCATCCCGGCCATTCGTGCCAAGATCGAAGCGGCCTGGGGTGCGAAATGCTGTGAAATGCTGGGCGGCACCGATCTGGGCGTGACCTACTGGGCCGAATGCGATGCACAGTCGGGGATGCATATGGTCAACATGGATTATATCATCACCGAACTGCTGGATCCTGAAAGCGGCGAAATCATTCCCTGGGAAAGGGGTGCCGAGGGCGAGATGATCTATACCGCGATTGGCCGTCAGGCGAGCCCGGTCGTGCGCTTCCGGTCTGGCGATTATATCGAGGTCCTCGACACCGACTGCACTTGCGGGCGCACCGGGCCGAAAATCCGCTGCACCGGCCGGACCGACGACATGCTGATCGTGCGCGGGGCCAATGTATTCCCCTCCGCGATCAACAGCGTGATCGCCGAAATGGTGCCGGACACCAACGGCATCATGCGCATCGTGGCCGATTTCGAAGGCCATACCACGCAGGGCGCGCTGAAGGTGATCGTGGAACGCGGCCCCGACCGCGATCCAGCCGATGACGATGCCCTCAAGAGGAAAATCGAACAGCGCTTGCGCGACGCGCTTGTTTTCAAGGCCGACGTTCAGCTGGTGGCCCCCGACACCTTTGAAAAACCCGGCGCCGCCAAGGTCGCCTTTGTTCTGAGAGAATATCCATATCTGCCATGACAAAACTTAAGTCCCTCCTCGACACCGGGTCCGACGACTTCCGGGAAAACGATGCGCTGTATCGCGAGAAAATCAACGAACTGCATGCCCTTCGGCTGACGCAGCGCGTTGGTGGCCCTGAAAACGCGCGCGAACGCCACAAATCAAAAGGCAAGATCCTGCCACGTGAGCGAATTGAACGGTTGATTGACCCAGGCACGCCCTTTCTCGAACTCGGCGAGCTTGCCGGGTTGAACAAATATGATGGCGTGCCGCCGGGTGCAGGCATTATCACCGGCATCGGTGTGATCGAGGGTCGTCAGTGCATGATCATCGCCAACGATGCCACGGTGAAGGGCGGCACCTATTTCGGCTTGACCTCGCGCAAGCATGTGCGCGCCCAGAAAATCGCCTGGAAGAACCGTCTTCCGGTGATCACACTGGTCGATTCCGGCGGCGCGTTCCTGCCCGATCAGGAGAATATCTTCCCCGACGAGGGCCAGTTCGGCTCGATCTTCCATCAGCAGGTCGGCATGTCGGGCGACGGCGTGCCGCAGATCGCCGTGGTCATGGGGCCCTGCACGGCGGGGGGCGCCTATATTCCTGCGCTCTGCGACGAGGTGGTGATCGTGCGCGGTCAGGGCTTCATGTATCTGGGTGGGCCTGAGTTGACCTTCGCGGCGACAGGCGAAAAGGTCGATGCCGAGACGCTGGGTGGCGGAAAGATGCATTCGTCGGTGTCCGGCGTGACCGACCATCTGGCCGAGGATGACGCGCACGCCCTGGCCATCACCCGCGAGATTGTCAGTCATCTGGGCGAAAAGCCACTGCCCCGCAAGACGCCTGCCGCACCGCGCACGCCAGCCTATCCAGTCGAAGAAATCTACGGCATTGTCAGCCGCGACCCCAAGGTGCCGACCGACAACCGCGAGATCGTAGCGCGACTGGTAGATGACAGCGATTTTCACGAGTTCAAGCCGCTTTATGGCGACACCATCATGACCGGCTGGGGCCGTATGCACGGACACGAAGTAGGCATTCTGGCCAATACCGGCGTGCTGTTCGTGGAGGCAGCGCTGAAGGCCTCCCATTTCATCAATCTCTGCGTCCAGCGCGATACTCCGCTGCTGTTTTTGGCCGATGTGAACGGCTTCATGGTGGGCCGCGAGGTCGAGCAGATGGGCATCGCCAAGGCCGGGGCCAAGATGATCACCGCCATGTCCTCGGCCCGGGTGCCCAAGTTCACCATCATCACCGGCGGGTCCTACGGCGCGGGATACTTGGCCATGCTGGGCCGTCCGTTCCAGCCGGATGCGACCTTTGCCTGGCCCACGGGCCGCGCCGCCATCATGGGCCCCGAGCAGGCCGCCAGCGTGCTGGCGCAGGTCCGCGCCCAGATCAACGAACGCGAAGGCAAGAGCTGGACGCCCGAGGAGGAGGACGCCTTCAAGGCCCCGATCCGCAAGGAATACGAAGATTTCCAAGGGGCCTACAATTTTGCCTCGAATCTCTGGATCGACAGCGTGATCGAGCCTTGCGAGACGCGCGATGTCATGGCGCTCATGCTGGATGTGACGTCGCGCAGGCCCAAGGTCGAAACCCATTTCGGCGTGTTCAGGATGTGAGGCGCGAGTCATGAAAATCAAAACGCTTCTCATCGCCAATCGCGGCGAAATAGCCTGCCGGATCGCGCGCACCGCGCGGGCCAGTGGCATTACCCCTGTCGGCGTGCATTCCCAGGCCGACGCCAATGCCCTTCATGTCCGCGAGATCGGTCACTCCGTCTGCATCGGTGCCGGCCCTGCTGCGGAAAGCTATCTGAATATCGCCGCTGTGATTGCCGCCGCAAGGTCGGTCGGCGCGGATGCAATCCATCCCGGCTACGGCTTTCTGGCCGAGAACCCTGATTTCGTCCGCGCGGTCGAGGCCGCCGGCATGATCTTCATGGGGCCGACGCCGGAAACGCTCGAAAGTTTCGGTGACAAGGCCAGCGCCAAGGAGGCCGCCGTGGCCGCCGGCGTCCCGGTGATCTCGGGCGCGGAAGGCGCGCGGTCCGATCCGCAGGAAATCGCAGACGTGGTGCGCGAAATGTGCCTGCCCGTCCTGCTCAAGGCGATCGGCGGCGGTGGCGGACGTGGTCAACGTCTGGTGACCGACGAGACCACGCTTGTCGAAGACATCGAAGGCGCGCTACGCGAGGCAAAATCCACCTTTGGCTCCGAAGGGCTTTTGCTGGAAAAGTTCCTGCCCGAGGCGCGCCATGTCGAAGTGCAGATCGCCGGCGACGGCAAGGGGCATGTGGTGCACCTCTTCGAGCGTGACTGCACGCTTCAGCGCCGTCACCAGAAGGTTATCGAAGAAGCCCCGGCCTGGGGCCTGCCCCGCACGCTGTTGGACCAAATTGCGCAGGATGCGGTGCGTCTGGGCGAGACGCTCGATTATCGCGGCCTCGGCACGGTGGAATTTCTGGTCGCGGGCGAGGACTACTTCTTTCTTGAGGTGAACCCCCGCATTCAGGTCGAGCACCCCGTCACCGAGGTGATCACCGGCCTGGACCTCGTTGCGCTGCATCTGCGCATTGCCGAAGGCGTGGGCCTTGGCCTGGTGCAGGAGGATCTAAAGATCAGCGGCCACGCGGTCGAGGCGCGTCTCTATGCCGAAGACCCCGCGATGCAGTTCGCCCCCTCGACCGGCACTTTGACCACGCTCAGCCTGCCGGGTGGTCTGCGCATTGACAGCGGCGTCGAAGAAGGCGACGTGGTCACGCCCTATTACGATCCCATGATCGCCAAGCTGATCGTTCACGCGCCCGACCGGGAAACCGCGCTGGCGCGGCTGGCCACGGCGCTGGATCACGTCGCGGTGGAGGGGGTGCAAACCAACCGCGCCTTTCTAACCGCGCTGGCGCGCAATCCTGAATTCGAGCGGATGCAGGTTCACACACGCTGGATCGACGGCAGGCTTGACGCGCTGACACAGGCAGGCCCCCTTGCCCGCCCCGAGTTATGGAAGGCCGCTGCCGCCATCCTTTTCGTGGCCACGTCGCGCCGCGATACCGATGCCGACCCCTGGACCAACCGCGACACCTTCACCGGCTGGCGGCTTGGACTGGGGGGCGATCAAATCGAAGCGGGACAGCCTGTGACGCTGACCGATTCCGCCGGGGCCTCCGAGGAGTTGCTGGTCGGACCCGTCAAGCACGGAGACCGATACACCGTCCTGGCGGAAAACCGCGACGCGGCGACCCTGTCGGTGCGTGAAACCACGCCGGGCCGCTGGCGTGTGAGCGAGGGTGACACGGTCCACCTCATCGACGCGCGGCTTCATGCGGGCGTGATCGAGCTGGACACGCCCGAGGGCCGCCTGATCTTCCATCCGGCCGCGCCTCTGGATTACGCCGGCGGCGATGCTGCGGCGGACCGTGCCGTGGCCTCTCCGCTGACCGGGATGATCGTCGAGATCAAGGTGACCGAGGGTCAGCCCGTCACCGAAGGCGACGTGATTGCGGTCATGGAATCGATGAAACTTGAGATCTCGATCCGCGCGGCCGCGACCGGGATCAGCAGCAACATATCCGTCTCGAACGGAGACATGGTCGATCGCGGCCAGGTCATCGCCGAGATCCTGCCACCCGAGGAGTGATGAGATGAACGACTTTCCCAAATTCGTCGAGTTTCGCGAAGAAGGCCCGCGCGAGGGCTTCCAGATCGAAAAGAAGATCTATCCGATCGAGGAGCGGATCGAACTGATCGACATGCTCAGCGAGACCGGATTGAAACGCATTCAGGTCGGCAGCTTCGTCAGCCCGAAATACGTGCCGCAAATGGCCGACACCGGTGAACTGTTCCAGCGCATCAAGCGCAAGCCCGGCGTCAACTACACGTCGCTCTGGCTGAACGACAAGGGCTTTCGCAAGGCGCTGACGGCGCATGAGGTCGATATCGACCCGCGCCTGCTGTTCTACCCCTCCGAGGCCTTTGCGCAATCCAACAACAATTGTTCCTCCGCCGAAATGCGCGAGAAACAGCGCGAATGGGTCCGGCTTTACAAGGAAGAAGGTTACACCGTGGACGCCGCCTATGTGATGACGGCCTTCGGCTGCAATTTCGAAGGCCCCATCCCGCAAGAGCGCATCCTGGACGATTTCCGCTTCATCCTGCAACTTTGCGAGGAAGAGGAGATTCCGGTGCCGATCCTCGTGGTCGCCGACACGATGGGCTGGGGCAACCCGGAGGCGGTCAAGCGGATGATCGGCGCGCTGCGCGACCTGGCACCAGAGGCCCGCGTAGGCATGCACATTCACGACACGCGCGGGCTGGGCATCGCCAATGTCCATGCTGCCCTGTCAATGGGCGTGGACATGTTCGAAAGTTCGGTCGCCGGACTTGGCGGCTGTCCTTTCGCGGGCCACGGCCACGCGCGCGCCGCCGGCAATGTCTGCACCGAGGACGCCGTGTTCCTGTGTCACGAGTTGGGCATCGAGACCGGCATCGATCTGGACAAGCTGATCGCGGCGGCCCTCAAGGCGGAAGAGATCATCGGCGCGCCGCTCATGGGTCGCGTCATGCACACAGGCGGGCTCGACAAGTACCGCAAGGCAAGCTGAGGGAGGATGAAGATGGCAAAGGCACTTGATGGAAAGGTGGTTCTGGTCACCGGCGCGGGCGGCGGAATCGGTCGCGATATCGCGCTGATGGCCGCGTCCGAAGGCGCCGCCGTGGTGGTTAACGATCTGGGCGCATCGCTGAAGGGCACCGGCCAGACTGAGACCGCAGCGCAGAAGGTGGTCGAGGAAATCAGAGCCGCTGGCGGCGATGCGATTGCCGATGGCGGCAGCGTCACCGATCCCGACGCCGCGCGCGCGATGATCGAGGCCGGGGTGAAGGAGTTCGGTCGCATCGACGCCGTGGTAAACAACGCCGGCATCCTGCGCGACTGCTTCTTCCACAAGATGTCTTTCGAGGATTTCGACGCGGTGGTGAAGGTCCATCTTTACGGCGCCTTCAACACCAGCCGCGCCGCCGCCGACCATTTCCGCGAACAGGAAAGCGGCGCGCTGGTGCACATGACCTCGACCTCGGGGCTGATCGGCAATTTCGCCCAGGCGAATTACTCCGCCGCCAAGCTGGGCATCGCCGCCTTCTCGAAATCGGTGGCGCTCGACCTCAAGCGCTGGAACGTGCGGTCGAACTGCATCGCGCCCTTCGCCTGGAGCCGGATGATCTCGTCGATCAAGACCGACACGCCGGAACAGCAGGCCCGCGTCGAGAAGATCAAGGAGATGACCCCGGCCAAGGTCGCGCCAATGGCCTGTTTCCTGATGAGCGACCGCGCGGCGGATGTGTCGGGGCAGATCTTCGCGGTGCGCAAGAACGAGATTTTCCTGTTCAACCAGCCCCGCCCGCTGCGTTCCGTCCACTCCGGCGAGGGCTGGACCGCCGATGAAATCGCCGAGCGCGCCATTCCCGCGCTCAAGTCGCAATTCACACCGCTCGAAGTTTCGGCGGATGTCTTTTCCTGGGATCCGGTCTGATGGCCAAGCGCAAGAAGAAAATCAGCTCCGACATCGGCTGGAGCACCCCCGACAAGATCAGCGTACGCGGGCTCGACCTGCCCAACGAGATACTGGGGCACATGAACCTCGGCGATCTTGCCTTTCTGCAACTGACGGGCCGCAAGGCCACGCCCGAGGAAAGCCATGTCTTCAACGCCATCATCATCACCCTGGTCGAACATGGCATCACGCCGTCGGCCCTGGCCGCGCGGATGACCTATATGGGCGCGCCGGAATCGCTTCAGGCGGCTGTCGCGGCCGGGCTTTGCGGGCTGGGCACGGTGTTTGTCGGCTCGATGGAAGGCGCGTCGAAGATGCTCTACGAAGCGCTTCCCGAGGACAAGCTGGGCACCGGCGCCGATCTGGACGCCATCGCGCTAGAGACGGTCGAGAAGTGCCGCGCCGGAAAGGCCATCGTGCCCGGCCTGGGCCATCCGGTGCACAAGCCGGTCGATCCGCGCGCCCCGCGCCTGTTCGAAATCGCGGCCGAGAATGGCAAGTCCGGTGAATACATCGCACTGATCCAGAAGATCCAGGCCGTCGCCGAGGAAAAGTCGGGCAAGATGCTGCCGATCAACGCCACCGGCGCCATCGGCGCGATCTGCTGCGAGTTCGGCTTTCCCTGGAAGATCGTGCGCGGTTTTGGCGTCATGGCGCGCGCCATCGGGCTGGTCGGTCATATCCTCGAGGAAAGCGAGAACCCGATTTCCTATGAACTGTGGCAGCGCACCGAAGAGGAAATCCTCGAAACCTCCGGCCCCGGAGCGGCATGAGCGATGCAGACATCCGCACCCGACACCCATAACGATCTGCGCGACGCGCTGCGTGCGCTTTGCGCGCAGTTCCCGCCGGAGTATCATCGCAAGTTCGGCGAGGATGAAACCTATCCCGAAGAGTTCGTCGATGCGCTGACCCGCGAAGGCTGGCTAGCGGCGATGATCCCCGAGGAATATGGCGGTTCGGGCCTTGGCCTGACCGAGGCCTCGATCATCATGGAAGAGGCAAATCGCTGTGGCGCAAATGCCGGTCACTTCCACGGTCAAATGTATAACATGGGCACGCTTTTGCGGCACGGCTCGGACGAACAGAAGCAGAAATATCTGCCCGGCATCGCCAGTGGCGCCTTGCGCCTGCAATCCATGGCCGTGACCGAACCGACGACCGGAACGGACACCACCAAGCTCAAGACCACGGGGGTCAAGAAGGGCGACCGTTACATGATCAACGGTCAGAAGGTCTGGATCAGCCGTATCCAGCATTCGGACCTGATGATCCTGCTGGCGCGCACCACGCCGCTGAAAGAGGTCAAGAAGAAATCCCAGGGCTTGTCCATCTTCATGGTCGATCTGAAAGAGGCCATCGGCAATGGCATGGAAATCCGCCCCATCGCCAACATGCCCGGCCACGAGACCAACGAAGTGTTCTTCGACAACCTCGAAATCCCCGCCGAGAATCTGATTGGCACCGAGGGGAGCGGTTTCTATCATATCCTTGACGGTCTGAACGCCGAGCGGACGCTGATCGCGGCGGAATGTATCGGCGACGGCTATTGGTTCGTGGACAAGGCCCGCGCCTATGCCGGTGAGCGCATCGTTTTCGACCGCCCCATCGGGCAGAATCAGGGTGTGCAGTTTCCCATCGCCAAGGCCTTCGTGAATGTCGAGGCCGCCAACCTGATGCGCTTCGAGGCCTGCAAGCGCTATGATGCGGGGCAGGATTGCGGGGCCCAGGCGAATATGGCCAAGCTTCTGGCGTCCGAGGCCAGTTGGGAAGCGGCAAATGCCTGTATCCAGACCCACGGTGGCTTTGGTTTCGCGCGCGAATACGACGTCGAGCGCAAGTTCCGCGAGGCGCGGCTGTATCAGGTGGCTCCGATCTCGACCAACCTGATCCTGTCTTATGTCGGCGAGCATATCCTGGGTATGCCGCGATCTTTCTGAGGAGCGACCGTGATACAAGTCGATCTTGAGTCGCTCAAGCCTTGGCTGGGACGGACCGAGACCAGGGAAGACATCCTGACGCCAGGCCTGATCGACAGGTTCCGTGCCACGTTCGGCGCGCATCTTTGGGACGGGGCGGGCGATGTCCCGCTGGGGATCCATTGGTGTCTGACGCTTTATGCCGCGCCAGGTTCCTCTCTCTCGGAGGATGGCCATGCCGCACGGGGCGGGTTTCTGCCGCCTGTCCCGCTCCCCGCCCGGATGTGGGCCGGTGGCGACCTCACGTATTTCGCGCCGCTCGCGGTCGGGCAAACCGTCACTCGCCGTTCGACAATCGGGGACATAACGCCCAAGCAAGGCCGCAGTGGAGCGTTGGTCTTTGTTGTCGTAAATCACGAGTATTCGAATGGCAATAAGGTCTGCATTCGGGAAAAGCAGACCATTGTTTATCGGGACATCACCCGATCCCAATCTGAAATGCGCACGCCCGTCGCGCCGGACCCGACGGCGTTCAGATCGCGCCTTACCCCGGATTCGGTGCTGTTGTTTCGCTATTCGGCGCTGACGTTCAACGCACATCGCATCCACTATGACCACATCTACGCGACCGAGGCCGAAGCCTATCCTGGGCTTGTCGTGCATGGCCCCTTGCAGGCGACGCTGCTTTTAAATCTTGCGGCAGATGCCTTGAACGAGACCCCTCATGGATTTTCCTTCCGGGGCCTCGCTCCGTTGACGCTGCCCTGCGAGATGCAGCTGAACTGCCGCCAAGATGGTGCCACGGGGACAGTCTGGTGTCAGGACGAAACCGGCCTGTGCTGTTTTTCCGCCGACTACTCTGCGACCTGAATATTTCTGTGAGGGCACGGGAGTCAGTTGTTGATTTATTTTTCTAACGTGTGTTAGTTTCAGAGAAGGGCCTGGAAAAAAGGGGCCAGGCAAATTCTGTGAAGATCGCGGGGAGGAGCGTTGATGCGGGGAGACCTCGACGTCAATCGGGTGGCAGTCCGTGCCGCGGTGATTGACCGCACAGCATGCCAAGACCAGGCATGGATCACGTCATGACCACAGCTTCAGGATTGGCGCCGCTGGCGGTTCGTGGCGCGACATTGAAATTCGGCGGTGTGACTGCGCTCGACGATGTGAGCATCACCGTGAATGACGACGAATTGCTTGCGATCATAGGCCCGAACGGTGCCGGGAAAACGTCTCTTCTGAACGTTACCGCAGGGTTTTATCGCCCGCAGAAGGGACGTGTCGAACTGTCCGGCAAGAACGTCACGGGACTGCGTGTCGACCAGATCGCCCGACGAGGTCTGGCGCGTACCTTTCAGGGCACCCATCTGTTCGCCGGGCAGACCGTGGTGGAAAACATCATGATCGGCCGACACATGCTGATGAAATCGAATGTGATTCAGGCCTTTTTCCAGTTTGGCCCTGTGATGCGCGAAGAGTCGGAGCATCGCGAAGCGGCAGAGGAAATCATTGATTTTCTGGAAATCGAGGCGATCCGGAGCAGGCCCGTGGGCACATTGGGCTACGGGTTGCGCAAGCGGGTCGATCTGGGGCGGGCGCTGGCGCAGGAACCGTCGATCCTGCTGATGGACGAGCCGATGGCTGGCATGAACTCGGAAGAGAAGGAAGACCTGGCGCGCTTCGTTCTCGATGTGCGCGAGGCGCGCAAGATGCCGGTGGTTCTGGTGGAGCACGACATGGGCGTTGTGATGGATCTTGCCGACCGGATCGTGGTGCTGGATTTCGGGAGGGTGATCGCCGAAGGCACGCCCGAGGAAATCCAGAAAAACCCGGCTGTGATCAAGGCATATCTGGGGTAGCGGAATGGTCAAACAACGAACAGCAATGGTCTATTCCGACTCGGCCGTCACGCAGAGCGAAACCCTGCCCCAGGTCTTGCTGGCGCGCGCGCTTTCGGAGCCCGACGCGCTTGCCCAGCGCCACAAGCGCCTTGGTATCTGGCGCGAATTCACCTGGGCCGATGTGCTTGACAAGGTCCGGGCTCTGGCGCTCGGGCTGGAGGGCAAAGGCCTGAAAGCCGGCGACTCCGTGATGATGATTGGAGAGAACGAGCCCGAGCATTTCTGGTCCGAATACGCAGTACAGTCACTGGGCGGGAAGGTCCTGTCTGTCTATCCCGATCAGACCGCTGAGGAAATTCTCTATCTGGCAGAAGATTCCCAGACTCGGGTATTTCTGGCGCAGGATCAGGAACAGGTCGATAAATGCATCGAGATCGCGGATCGGTTCCAGGGCGCGCTGGCTATCGTTTACTGGGACAGTTCGGGTCTGTGGGGCTATGATCACCCGCTGTTGCATTCCTTCGAAAGCTTGATCGAGGCGGGGCGTCGAATACACGCTGAAAACCCCTCCCGGTTCGAAGATTATGTGAAACGTGGTCGTGCCGGAGACACGGCTTTGCTGTCCTACACGTCCGGGACCACCGGAAAACCCAAGGGCGTCGTCATCAGCCATCGCTATCTGTTCGACAACTGCTCGCGGGTGATGGGCGCGATCAAAATCGCGCCTGGCACGGAATACCTGACCTATATTTCACCGGCCTGGGTGACCGAACAGATCTTCGGCCTGTCGATCGGGCTGATCGGGCCGATGGTCGTGAACTTTCCCGAAGGTCCCGAGGAAGTGCTGGACAACATCCGCGAACTGGCGGTTGACGCCTTGGTGTTCAGCCCGCGCCAGTGGGAAAATCTCGCCTCCATCGTTCAGGCCCGGATGCTGGGGGCCGGCAAGATCCGCAAGGCGATGTACAACTGGGGTATGAAGGTCGGCCGCGGCGTCTATGTCGAACGGCTGGAAGGGCGCAAGCCAAGCCTTGCCGCGCGCCTGCAACTCCCCTTTGCCGAGGCGCTGGTCCTGCATCACCTGCGCGACAATCTCGGACTCGGCAAGGCCAGGAACGCCCTGAGCGGCGGTGCCCTGATGGCGCCGGATGTCTTTCGCATGTTCCACGCGATGGGCGTCAAGCTGCGCAACGTTTACGGGGCCACCGAGATCGGGCTTCTGACCGCCCATGTAGGTGAAAGCTATCAGCTTGAAACAAGCGGCAGCTGGATGCAAAGCAACCCCGCCTATGGCGACCCGCTTGAATACCGGGTTTCGCCGGAAGGGGAACTTCAGGTCCGCGGCGGATCGGGTTTCGGCGGCTATCACGGCAAAGCCGAAAAGACCTCCGAGGCGCTGACCGAAGACGGCTGGTACGCAACCGGCGACGCTGTTTCGATGACCGACGACGGAGAGCTCGTGTTCTTCGATCGGGTCAAGGACATGCGCCAACTGGCAAACGGGCACAGCTACCCGCCGCAGTTCATCGAGACGCGGCTGCGCTATAGCCCCTTCATCAAGGATCTCATGACCCTGGGCGACGAAACCCGGGACTTTGTCAGCGCGCTGATCAATATCGACATGGAAGTTCTCGGCCGTTGGGCGGAAGAGAACAAGATCAGTTTCTCGACCTATACCGATCTGTCGCAAAAGCCCGAGATTCTCGAACTCATCAAGGACGAAGTGGCACGCATCAATGCGCTTCTGCCCGAGGGTTCGCGCGTGGCGCGGTTTGCGAACTTTCCAAAGGAACTCGACCCGGACGAAGGCGAGCTGACCCGCAGCCGGAAACTCAGGCGCGCCTTTCTGGAAGAACGATATGCGAAACTTGTCGAGGCGATTTATGCCGGCAATGACAAGACCGACCTTGAAATCGCCGTGACCTATCAGGATGGCCGCCAGGGCGTGCTCAAGGCCACGGTTCATGTATCGGATGTTGAAAACGCATCGAAGGCTGCCAACAGGCAGTCCAAAACTTGAAGGAGGCCGGCGACAATGGTTTATTTCATCAATGACATCATAACCGGGGCTTTGATCGGCCTGCTCTACGCATTGGTCGCCATGGGGTTCGTCGTGATCTACCGGGCCAGTAAGGTCTTCAATTTCGCGCAGGGCGAGCTCGTCATTATCGGCGGTTTTATCGTCTGGTTCACGACCATGCAGCTCGGACTCAGCCTGTGGTTGTCGGTACCGCTGTCGCTGGTTCTGGCCGGTTTGGTGGGTTATGCGATCGAGCGGATTTTCCTGACGAAGCTGATCGGTGAATCGGTGTTTTCGATGGTCATGGTCACGATTGGCCTGCTGATCCTGTTGCGCGGGGTTGTACTGCTGCTGTTTGGCCCGGCCGTCCGACCCTTCCCGATCATTTTCCCGCTCAAGCCGCTGTTCCTCGGCGATATGCTGATCCCGATGAACCTGCTGATTGGCGGCATCATCACCATTGTCGCCGCCGTCGGCCTGTCGTGGTTCTTCAACCGGACCCGGTCCGGCTTGCGAATGACCGCAGTGGCAGAGGATCATGTTGTCGCTTCCTCGATGGGGATTTCCGTGACGGGCTCGATTGCCTTCGCCTGGGTGCTCGGTGCGATCCTGTCCACCATCGGCGCGATGATCTTTCTCAGCGGCAAGTCGCTGACCTTCCTGGCCTCGGACATCGGGTTTGCGGCGCTGCCGGTGGCGCTGTTTGCCGGGTTGGAGTCTATCGGCGGGCTGATTCTGGCCGGGGTGATCATCGGCGTCGCCCAGAGCCTGACCACCAACTACCTTGATCCGCTGATCGGCGGCTCTCTGGGCAGTGTCGTGCCTTACATCATCATGCTTGCCATTTTGCTGATCCGTCCCACGGGTCTGTTCGGCTGGCGCACAATCGAGCGGGTGTAAACCATGGATCCTTCCGGCATTTTCCCGACAAGCTATCGCGCCGACAGACGCATTGTCCGTACCCGCTGGCAACTGCTGGCGCTTGCCTTGTTCGCCGTTTTCATACTGCTGGCGCCCTATATGTTCAGCGGGCGCACTATTGCGGTGCTGAACATGATGATGATCAGTGCGGTCATCGCCGTCGGGCTTCAGATTTGCACAGGCTATGCCGGGCAGATCAATCTCGGCCAAGCCGCGTTTATGGGGGTCGGTGCCTATACCGCCTCCATTCTGGCCTCGAAAACCGGCCTTACATTATTGCTGACGATACCGCTGGCCGGGTGCTCGGCGGCGTTGTTCGGGTTTCTCTTTGGCCTGACTGCGGCACGGATCAAGGGGTTCTACCTGGCCCTGACTACCATCGCGGCCCAGTTCATCTTTCACTTTGCGGTCCTGAACCTGCCATCGGCCTGGATGGGTGGGTCAAACGGCATCACAGTTCCCCCTGCGGAACTTTTCGGACTGCGCATTGTCGGCGAAACAGCGCAATTTTACATGAATCTCGTGGTTACTTCGATCATGATCGCCGGCGCTTTCGGGATCGTGCGGTCGCGTTTTGGCCGTGCCTTCGTGGCCGTCAGGGACGATGACGTGGCGGCGGGGATCATGGGGATTAATGTCGCGGCGACCAAGGCAAATGCCTTCCTGATCGGCGCTTTCTATGCCGGTGTCGGTGGGGCGCTTTGGGCCTATCTGATCCGCTTTGTCGGCGTGGATCAATTCACCCTCTTTCACTCGATCTTTTTCGTGGCAATGATCATCGTCGGCGGAATGGGGTCAATCGTGGGCGCTTTGGTCGGTGTCTTCGTCATCCGTATCATTCAGGAAATCATCGCCACGGTCGGCCCCTATATCGCCGACTCGGTCTCCTTTCTGGGAGGCGACATCGTGTTCGCCGGCATGAATGTCATTCTCGGCGGCGTGATCGCCTTGTTCATGATCCTTGAACCCAAGGGGCTGATGCACCGCTGGAATATCCTGAAATCATCTTACCGTATCTGGCCGTTCCCCTACTGATAAACAGGGCGGCTTTCAACCTGGGAGGAAAAAACTATGACCTACAAGGCAAGACACGGGCTCCGCAGCCTGCTGGCAGCCGGTGCCCTAGCAGTCACGGCAGCCATGCCGCTCAAGGCGCAGGCGGAAACGACATACAATCTGGCTCTGCTTTCGGACTTTTCGGGCCCGTATGCCGATATCATGCCAATTCTGGCGGCAAGCCGGGAAGCCATTTTCGACTGGTGGAATGAAACCAGCGGCCAGGGCCATGGCGTGACACTGAACTACAAGAACTACGAAACCCGCTATGACGCGGCACAGGTCGCGAGCCTTTGGCCGGGGATCAAATCGGAACTGGACCCGATTGCTGTTGTCGGCCTTGGCGGACCGGACGTTGCCGCCCTGTCCGAACGCCTTCCGGAAGACAAGATCCCGATGTTCATGGCGACAGCCGCATACGGCTATGCCTGGCAGCCCGATGCCTGGATTTTCAATCCGCGTCCGACCTATTCGCACGAGAGCGCGGGCTTCCTGAGCTGGATGCGCGAACAGCGGGGCGGAGACGAACCGCTCAAGGTTGCGATCCTGGCCTCCGAAGCATCGCCTGCCTATGTCGACATGGCAAAAGGTCTCGAACTTTATGCCGAGGAGCATCCGGACGAACTCGACCTGGTCGAGGTCATCTATACCGAAGTGCAACCGACCGATCTGACAGCGCAAATGCGCCGCGTCGCGCGGGCCGGAGCCGAGGCTTTGGTCATCCAGACAAACACCTCGATCGTGGTTGCGGCGAAACGTGGATTGCAGGCCAACGGCGCCGACATCCCGATCATGATGAGTTCGCATAACGGGCTGCCCGCCTCCGGCGGTGCGCTTGGCGGACTCGAGCAGCTCGAAGGCGATTACGAAGCCTACGGTATGGCCGTTGCGGCCGACCAGGAAACTCCCGCGCGGCAATTCTATGAAACACTGGTTACGAATTATGGCCTCGAAGCGCCGTGGAACGTCGTCACCGCGATGGGCATTTCCCAAGGTCTGTACACCGTGGCCGTGATCGAGCACGCGATCAAGGAGTACGGCGCCGATGGTCTGACCGGCGAGAAGGTGCGCGAGGCGCTCTTTGCCGAGCCTATCACCACCGAGGAAACGCACGGGTTCCTGCCGACCCTGACGTTCACCCCCGAAGCGCCCTTCCCTCTGGAGGGTCTCAAGGTGAATGTCGGCACCGTCAGGGACGGCAAGATCGCCATCGAAGCAACCGGTGTCGATGTTCCCGACGTTCAAAAGTGGTGAACACAACCGGGCGCCGCAATTGCGGCGCCCGTCCAGATCCTTAGCTCCGGGCGCAGTACCATGCTGGAACTCAACAACGTAGAAGTGACCTATTCCGACGTCATCCTGGCGCTCAAAGGCGTGTCGATGTCTGTCCAGGCCGGTCAATGTGTTGCGCTGCTTGGCGGCAATGGCGCGGGAAAAAGCACGACGCTCAAAGCCATTTCCGGGACGCTGAAGTCCGAAGACGGAACCGTTTCGGCGGGGTCCATCATGCTGAACGGCACCTCGATTCAGAACATGGAAGCCTCGAACGTGGTCAAGAACGGTCTGATCCATGTGATGGAAGGTCGGCGCGTTTTGCGGCATCTCACCTCTGAGCAGAATCTGATCGTCGGCGGGCATATGGTGTCCAACTCCACCGAGCTGAAAAGCCGGCTGGATCATGTCTATACACTAATGCCGCGCCTGACCGAGCTGCGCAGCCGCACCGCCGGCTTCATGTCCGGCGGCGAACAGCAATTGCTTCTGATCGGCCGGGCCATGATGGCGAACCCTAAAATCATCGCCATCGACGAACCGTCTCTGGGGCTCGCCCCGATGATGATCCGGGATGTCTACGAGGTGCTCAAGCGACTCAAATCGGAAGGCACGACGTTCTTCCTTGTCGAACAGAACAGCGCCGCTGCGCTGTCGATCGCGGATTATGCCTATGTGATGGAGAACGGGCGTATCGTGATGGACGGCGCGGCCGACAAGCTCGCCGATAACGAGGACATCAAGGAATTCTATCTCGGTGTCACCGCCTCCGGTGAACGCAAAAGCTATCGCGAGATCAAACACTATCGGCGCCGCAAAAGGTGGCTGGGATAGAAAAGGAAAGACAATGAGTGAACTGCTCGACATCAAGGGCCGCACCGCATTTGTAACCGGGGCCGGGCAAGGCGTGGGCCGTCAGGTTGCGCTGTATCTGGCCCAGCACGGCGCGGGCGCCGTTGTGGTCAACGATTTCCACGCCGAGCGCGCCGAAAGCGTCGCCGCGGAAGTGAAAGCGGCGGGCGCAAAGGCGCTTCCGCTCGCTTTCGACGTGTCCGATTTCGAAGCGGTCGGCGCGGCCTTTGCCAAGGCACAGGAAACCTTCGGCAGCGTGGATATCCTCGTCAACAACGCGGGCAACGCTGGTCCGACGTCGCGGCTTGACGATCTTGTTCCGTTCTGGGAATCCGACCCCGCCGAATGGCGCCGCTGGATGGACACCAATTTCGACGGTGTGCTGAATTGCACCCGCCACGCCATGCCGCTGATGGTCAAGGGCGGCTATGGGCGTATCGTGACGGTCATCTCGGACGCGGGCCGCGTGGGCGAGCCGCATCTGGCGGTGTACTCCGGTGCCAAGGCCGGTGCGGCGGGTTTCATGCGCGCCATTGCAAAGGCAGGTGGCCGGTTCGGGATCACCGCGAATTGCGTCGCCCTGGGCGGCACGAGAACTCCGGCGGTCGCCGATTTGATCCCCGATGCGGAAACCGAGAAGCGGGCGCTGTCGCAATATGTGATTCGACGGCTGGGCGAGCCGGAAGACCCGGCTGGCATGATCCTGTTTCTCTGCTCGGATGCCGCCAGCTGGATCACCGGACAGACCTATCCGGTGAATGGCGGGTATTCCTTTGCCTGCTAGAGCCAAATGCGGAGGGTGGCCATCAATCGGAGCCGCCCGCAAATACGCTTTCATTGTCGGCGCCGATCTCCGGCGGCAGGCCCGAAATCTCGGAGTCAAAATCGTCGAACTTCAGCGGCTGGACCAGGAAAGTCTCTGTCTTGCCGCTGTCATGCGCGATGGTGCGCAACAACCGGCGGGCGCGCACATGCGGGTCCTCCAGCGTTTCGACCAACGAATTGAGCGGTCCCCAAGGCACGCCCGCCTTGTCGAACAGATCGCCCCAGTCGGCGCGCGACTTGCTGACCAGCACCGCCGCAATCTCTTCGCGCAGCGCGTCCTTTTGCGCCACACGATCGCGGCCTTTCAACCCGACAAGGTCCGGCTTGCCGATCACTCCGCAGAACGGCTTCCAGAACCAGTCCTCATGCGCGATGGACAGCGTCATCAGCTTGCCGTCCTTGCAGGTGAAAACGCCATAGGCCGGTTCGGAGATGAACTCGCCGAGCGGCGTACCATTGGCCGCCGGAACGAGGAAGGCCGTGAGCATGGAGACCACCGCGTCCGACATCGAGACGTCCACGTACCGCCCCTGCCCCGTGCGCTGGCTGGAAACGACCGCCGACAGAATCGCGATGGCCGCAAACAGCGCCGCGCCAATATCCGCGAGGGGAATGGCGGGCAACTGTCCGGGGCGTCCGGCGTCCGCCTGATCGGCCAGCAGGCCACTGACGCCTTCATAACTCAGATCGTGCCCCGCCCTGTCGCGATAAGGCCCGTCCTGCCCGTATCCCGAGATCGACACGTAAACGAGGCGCGGATTGACCCTGCGCATGTCCTCGAAGCCGATGCCGAGCGCCGCGAGTTTGCCGGGGCGGAACCCTTCGACAATGACATCGGCACTTTTCGCCAAATCGCGAAACCGCGCCGGCCCCTCGGCGGATTTCAGGTCGAGCGCCACGCTGCGCTTGCCGCGGTTCAGGGCGCTAAACAGGGGCGGAAACTGACGGGCCGGATCGCCGACACCCGGTCGTTCGATCATGATCACCTCAGCCCCCATGTCCGACAGCAGCATCGTCGCATAGGGACCGGGGAATTGTTCGGCGAGGCTGAGGATTTTCAGGTCGGCCAGGGGTGCAGTGCTCATATCGGGCTCCATGTCTCGTTTTTCCCGCGTGCGGGTCCCGTCCATAGCAACTCGATCCGTCGGAAAAAGCAAGCCGAAGTTGAAAATTATTATTGTTCTTCAGGAGGATAGCATGACTGAAGCACCAAAAACCCTGTCCGTCGAACGGGTGGAGAGAACCGAATGGATCACCTTCCAGCGGACCGACCAGTTGAACGCCATGTCGATGCAGATGCTGCGCGAGATGACCGCTGCACTGGAATCGGCAATTGCCGACGACGCGGTGCGCGCCATCGTCCTGACCGGCTCGGGGCGGGCGTTCTGCGCCGGTGCGGACCTCAAGGAGGTGGTCGGTGCCAAGCACGAACCCGGCGAACCCGACCTTCTCGATCTCGTCGAACACACCTTCGGGCTGATGCGTCACGGTCCCAAGCCAGTGATCGCCGCCGTGAACGGGCTGGCCATGGCGGGCGGTCTGGAAATGGTGATGGCCTGCGATCTGGTCTTTGCCGCCGAAAGCGCGCAACTGGGTGATGCTCACTCCAATTTCGGCGTCTTTCCGGGCGCGGGGGGCGCGGCGATCCTGCCACGGCGGGTCGGGCTGAACCGCGCGAAATACCTGTTATTCTCGGGCGAGAACATTTCGGCCCAGGACATGATGGACTGGGGGTTGGTGAACAAGGTCGTGCCGGACGCAGAGTTGCGCGACGCCGTGCAGGCCTTCACCGACCGGCTGGCCGACAAAAGCCCGACCGTGCTGCGCCGCATGAAGGCCGTCGCGAACCGGTCGCTGAACGTGGACGAAGCCGCCGCCCTGGCCGAAGAGATGCTGAACCTGCGCGCGCATATGCGTTCCTGGGACATGCGCGAAGGGCTGGCGGCTTTCAATGAAAAGCGCAAACCGCGGTTTCGCGGCTACTGAATAGGGAGACTGCAAGATGCAGGATATCTACGTTGTTGGCGTCGGGATGACGCGGTTCGGGAAATACCGGAACAAATCCATCAAGGACATGACAGGCGAGGCCGTCGCCGCCGCACTGACCGATGCCGGGCTGACCTCTGATCGCATCGACGGCGCGTTCTTCTCGAACGCCGTGCAGGGCCATATGGAAGGCCAGCACATGATCCGGGGCGAAATCGCGCTGCGCGGGATGGGCATTCAGGGCATTCCGGTGGTCAATGTCGAAAATGCCTGTGCCAGCGCCTCGACCGGGTTCAAGCTGGCGGTGGATTTCCTCAAGGCGGGCAACGGCGATTTCTGCCTGGCCGCAGGCGCCGAGAAAATGTATTCCGACGACCGCGTGCTGATGTTCTCGGCCTTCGACAGCGGCTGGGACGTCAGCAACGTCGAGGAGGTCGCGCAGCGTCTGGCCGATCTGGGCGCAGGGGTCGAGGAAGCCGAAGGGTCGAAATCGCCCAAACCCTATAGCGTGTTCATGGATGTCTATGCAGGCTTCGCGCGGCTCCACATGAAGACCTTCGGCACCACGCAGGAACAGTTCGCCGCCGTTTCTGCCAAGAACCACGCGCATTCGGCGCATAATCCACTGGCGCAATACCGCGATGCGATGACCATCGAACAGGTTCTGCACGCGCCGCCCATCACCTACCCGCTGACCCTGCCGATGTGCGCGCCGATCTCCGATGGCGCGGCGGCAGCGGTGCTCTGCACTGGTGAGGGGCTGAAGCGGCTGGGGCTCGTTCCCGCCCGAGCGATCAAGGTCAAGGCCGCGATCCTGCGTTCCGGCACCGACCGTCCGCCGGAAGACTACGAAAATCACCTGACCCGCCTTGCCGCGCTTCAGGCCTATGAACAGGCCGGGCTTGGCCCCAAGGATATGTCGGTGGCGGAAGTGCACGACGCCACCGCCGTGGGCGAGGTGATTCAGATCGAAAACCTCGGCTTTGTCGAATTCGGCGAAGGCGGCCCGGCCAGCCTGCGCGGTGAAACCAAAATCGGCGGACGGATCCCGGTGAACCCCTCGGGCGGGCTGGAATCCAAGGGACACCCGGTCGGTGCCACCGGGATCGGCCAGGTTTTTGAACTGGTCACGCAGCTGCGCGGCGAGGCTGGCGCACGCCAGGTTGACGGCGCGCAAAACGCCATTGCCGAAAACGGCGGCGGCCTGCACGGCGTCGAGGAAGCCGTCGCTTGCGTCACCATTCTGGGCCGCTGAAACAAGGAAAAGAAAATGGAAAATGTGATCGCCGCCGCTCAGGCAATTTATACAGAAGAGCAAAGCATGTTGCTGGAAAACTTCCGCAAGATGGCCGAGGCGGAGTTCGCGCCGCTGGCCGAGAAATACGAGGATCTCGGGCACCCGCCCGATGCGGAAACGCTGAAATCCCTGTTCGCCAAGGTCGAGGAATTCGGGCTGATCAGCGGCCTGATTCCCGAAGAGGACGGCGGCACCGGGATCGACCGGATGACCTATGGCATCCTCTACGAGGAACTGGCTCGCATCTGGGCCGATCTGGCGATTGCGGTGCTGATCCAGGGTCACGCCGTATTCGCGGTCAACCTTCTGGGCGACGCCGCGCAAAAAGAAGCCTATCTGAAGCCGCTCCTGCGCAGCGAGCGCATTTGCGCCACCTGCATTTCCGAGCCGGAAGTCGGCTCGAACGTGCGCGAGGTCAAGACCCGCGCGGAACGCAAGGGGGGCAAAATTTTCGTCACCGGACAGAAGCTCTGGATTTCTAATGGGGCGCAGTCGGACTTTGCCATCGTGGTCTGCAATCTGGACGACGGGATTTCCATGGTCATCGTCGACCGCGACACCGGCGGTTATGAAAGCCGCGAGTTGCGCAAGATGGGGCTTGTCGGTGCCTCGACCTGCGAATTGTTCTTTGATCAGGCCGAAACCACGGAGGCGCATGTTCTGGGCAACTCCGGCGGCGGACTGTTCCAGACCTTGAAGCTGTTTGAAAGCGCGCGAGTATTTGTTGGCCTGACCAGCATCGGCATCGCCCAGGCGGCGCTGGAATGTGCGGTCGAATATGCGCAGGAACGCGAGCAGCATGGCAAGCCGATTGGCGGGCATCAGTTGATCCAGGGCTATCTGGCCGACATGGCCACCCATCTCGATGCCGGGCGGCTTTTGTGCCAGCGCGGGCTGCAACTTCTGGATCTGGGCGTGCGCTGCGACACCCAGACCTCGATGGCAAAATGGTATGCGACCGAGATGGCCGTCGAAATCGCCGGCAAAGCGGTGCAAATCCACGGCGGCAACGGCATCACCAAGGAGTTCCCCGTTGAACGGCACTTCCGCAATGCGAAGGTCATGCCGATCCCGGATGGCACCACCGAAATTCAGAAGCTGGTGATCGGGCGAAACCTGACCGGGTTGAACGCGTTCTGAAAAGGGCCTTGGCCGCCCCACCGTCGGCGCTCGTCAGCGTCGAGGGTGGGCACGACTAGGCGGAATCGCGATACGGGCGAAGGGTCAGTAGGACTTGGGCATCCCCAGTGCCTTTTCGGCCACGTAGGAGAGGATCAGCTCCTCGCTGACCGGTGCGATGAAGTTCAGCACGCTTTCGCGGAAGTAGCGCTCGACGTGGTATTCCTGCGCGAAGCCAAAGCCGCCATGGGTGCGCACCGCCCGGAACGCCGCTTCGTAGGCTACCGAGCCTGCGAGGTTGCGCGCGGTATTGGCCTCCAGCCCACAGGGCCTGCCCTGATCGTAAAGCGCGGCGGCTTTGTAGGTCATCAGTTCCACCGCCTGAAGGCGCATCCAGACCGAAGCCAACGGGTGCTGGATCGCCTGGTTCTGACCGATCGGACGGCCGAAGACGACACGTTCGCGCGCATAGGCCGCCGCCTTCTCCAGAACATGCATCCCGAACCCGACCGCAGCCGCGGCGACAATAATCCGCTCGGCGTTCAGCCCGTGCAGCAGAACCTTGAAACCCTCCCTTCTGCTCCGATCTGATTTTCCTCCGGAACCTCCAGCCCGTCAATGAAGATGGCGTTGGAATCGACTGCCTTGCGTCCCATCTCAGCAATTTCATGCACGTCGATCTTGCTGCGGTCGAAATCTGTGTAGAATACCGACATGCCGTCGGTCGGTCGCTTGCATTCCTCGATCGGCTGGTCCTGGTAACCAACAGGATGTGATCTGCGCGCTGTGCCGTCGAGGTCCAGACCTTGCGCCCGTTGACCACATATCCCCCGCCTTCGCGGCGGCGCGCGAAGGTGGAGATATATGTGGTGTCAAGGCCCGCGTCCGGTTCAGTCACGCCGAAGCAGGAGCGGTGCTCGCCCCGGATCAGAGGCGGCTGCATCCGGGCCTTTTGCTCGTCGGTGCCGAAGCCAACCACCGGTTGCAGCCCGAAGATATTGATATGCACCGAGGAACCGGCCGCCGCGCCGTAGCGACCGATCTCCTGCATGACCAACGACGCCTCGGTAATGCCCAGGCCCGAGTGTAGATATGCCGTTACTCGCGGGACATTTCCTTTAATCTCCCAGGTTTGGGAAGAAGGAGATGTTCATGACGAAGGATCAACGCGAGATT
>NZ_AUIJ01000017.1 GCF_000423645.1 Sediminimonas qiaohouensis DSM 21189
CAACGTGCCCTTTGCGTATCGCTCGGCCATGTCGTCGAGGGGGATGGGTTTGATGCGGCTGGCCTGGCCGGCGGCGCCGAAGCGTTCGAACCGGTCGCGGCACAGCGCCTCCAGCTCCGCCATCGCGGGGATCATGAACTTGCGCGGGTCGAACTCGCGCGGGGCTTCGGCGGCCACTTTGCGGAACTGCCCGGTCATCGCCATGCGGCAATCGGTGTCGATATTGACCTTGCGCACGCCCGAGGCGATGCCGCGCTCGATCTCTTCGACCGGCACGCCGTAGGTCTGGGGCATCTCGCCGCCATGCGCGTTGATCAGGTCCTGCAGGTATTGCGGCACGCTACTGGATCCGTGCATCACCAGGTGCACGCCGGGAATGCGGGCGTGGATCTCGGCGATGCGGTCCATCGCCAGGATCTCGCCGTCGGGCCGGCGCGAGAACTTGTAGGCGCCGTGGCTGGTGCCGCAGGCGATCGCCAGCGCGTCCACCCCCGTGCGCGCCACGAAATCGGCGGCCTGGTCGGGGTTGGTCAGCAGGTCCTCGCGGCCAAGCTTGCCCTCGGCGCCCGAGCCGTCCTCCTTGGCCGCCTCGCCGGTCTCGAGGCTGCCCAGAACGCCCAGCTCGCCCTCGACGCTGGCGCCGACCCAATGCGCCGTCTGCGCCACCCGCGCGGTGATGTCGACGTTGTACTCAAAGCTCGCTGGCGTCTTCATGTCCGCCTCGAGGCTGCCATCCATCATCACGCTGGTGAAGCCGTGGCGAATGGCCGAAAGACACGTCGCCTCGTTGTTGCCGTGGTCCTGGTGCAGGCAGATCGGCACCGAGGGGTGCATCTCGGCCAGTGCCTGAACCATGTGCCGCAGCATCACGTCGCCCGCATAGGAGCGCGCCCCGCGGCTGGCCTGCACGATCACCGGCGCATCCACCGCCGCCGCCGCCCGCAAGATCGCAAGACCCTGCTCCATGTCGTTGATGTTGAACGCAGGCACACCGTACCCGTGCTCCGCCGCGTCATCCAGCAATTGACGAAGGGTGATTAGTGACATCTCTCGCTATCCTTTCAGCGCGCATCGATAGGTCGGCATTGGGTTGTCGCGCCCTTCATAACGCGGCGCGCAGCGCAGTTCCAGTGTCCGTTACGCCTCGGACGGCTCGGCGATGGCGGCATGGGCTTGGGCAACCTCGCGCACCTCTTCCGCGCTGCCGAAAACCAGCGGAATCCGCGCATGCAGGCCCGGTGCCCGCTGCGCCATGATCGGGGTTTTCCCGTCTGTGGCCATCCCGCCTGCCTGCTCGGCCACGAACGCGATCGGCGCGCACTCGTAAACCATGCGCAACCGGCCTTGCGCATATCCCTTGCGCGCATCGCCGGGATACAGAAAGACCCCGCCGCGGCTAAGGATGCGGTGCGTTTCCGCCACCAGCGAGCCGACCCACCGCATGTTGAAATCGCGCCCGCGCGGCCCATCGGCCCCGGCGAGGCAGGCATCGATATAACCGCGCACCGGCGCCTGCCAGTGACGCTGGTTCGAGGCGTTGATCGCGAACTCGCTGGTGCGCTCGGGAATGCTGAGCGCCGGATCGGCCAGTTCGAACGTGCCGGTATCCCGGTCCAGCACGAACATCAAAGCTCCATCGCCAAACGTCACCACCAGGGCGCAATGCGGGCCGTAAATCACGTAGCCGCCGGCCAACTGATCGGATGCGGGGCGCAGGAACGATGCCTCGGCGTCGTCTTTGGCGTCGAAAATCGAAAAGATCGTCCCGATAGAGACGTTTACATCGATGTTCGAAGAGCCATCCAACGGATCGATCGCCACCGCGTGCGCCCCGTCTTTGTTGAGCTCGAGCGCAGCATCCTGCTCCTCCGACGCGTACCACCGCACATCGGTTTGCGCCAAGGCATCGGCAAACATCTCGTCCGCTTGCACATCGAGCGCCTTTTGCGTGTCGCCGTCGGTATTCTCGCCCACCTGCGCGCCCAGTGTCTGCCCCATCGGGCCGCGCCCGATGATCGCGTTCACCTCGATCGCCGCCGTGCAGAGCGCGTTGATGATCCCGGACAGCGATGCGGGAACCCGAGGATTGTCGATCACGGGGCGTTGCAATGTCATGGTCATCCTTTCAAGGCTGGCGCGCGAAATCTGGTATGCCTGCTATCTCAGATTCGGCAGGTAAAGAGAATGCCTTTGTGCAAACTCGCGATGTCAGTCGCCTTGATCGGCATGCATAGGCATCCTCATCCCGCCGTGCGGAAAAATATTTCGAAATATTGATCCCGGGGCGGGATTGTGCAACCGTCCCGCAAAACGGGAGGGTATTGAGACATGCGATTTGACGGCAGGGTCGCCATCGTTACCGGAGCATCCAGCGGCATCGGCCGTGCCACGGCCGCCCGCCTTGCGGCCGAAGGCGCCCGCGTCGCGCTGGTGGATATCAACACCGATGCGCTGACCGCGGCGGTCCCTGCAGGTGGCGGCGCGCACATGACTTATGCCTGCGACGTTTCTGATGAAAACGCGGTGCGCGACTGCGTCTCGGCCGTGAAGGAACGGTTCGGGCGTATCGACCTGCTGTGCAACAACGCCGGCATCATCTGCACGCCCGCGCCCATAACGGAAATCGACAGCAGCGAATGGCAGCGCGTGATGGGGGTGAACCTGTTCGGCGTGGCCCATTTCATAAAACACGTGGCGCCGGTGATGATCGAGCAGGGGGATGGCGGGGCCATCGTCAACACGGCGTCCGTCGCCGGCATCCGGTCGGGCGCCGGGGGCAACATCTACTCAGCATCCAAGGCGGGGGTGATCAACCTGACCATGACCACCGCCTGCGATTTGGGCAGCTATGGCATCCGCGTCAACGCAGTGTGTCCCGGCCTGATCGAGACGGGGATGACCAAGCAGGTATTCGACTATGCCCGCGCCTCGGGCAAGGAGGACCGCCTTGGCGCGCGGTGCGAGCTGCGCCGCTATGGCCGGCCCGAGGAAATTGCCGCGGCCATCGCCTTTCTCGCCAGCGACGACGCCAGCTTTGTAACCGGACAGGCCCTGCCGGTGGATGGGGGCAATACCGCATCGCTCAACCTGCCGGGGATGAAATACTGATGCCTGCGCTAGCCCGTCACTTGCGGCACTGGCCCGACGGGGTGCCGCATCACCTGAGCCTTCCGGATCATAGCATCCATGAGAACCTTGCGCGCACGGCAGCATGCCATCCGCAACGCCCGGCGTTGATCTTTCATGGCGCGACATTGAATTACTCGGACCTTCTGGCGCGCGTCGAGGCACTGGCAGGCACCCTGCAAAACCTGGGCGTTAGGCGCGGGGACAGGGTGCTGCTCTATATGCAGAACAGCCCGCAGTTCATCATCGGCTACTACGCGATCCTGCGCGCCGATGCGGTTGTGATCCCGGTCAACCCGATGAACCGGCATGCCGAGCTGGAGCATCTTGCCCGCGACACTGGCGCCCGCGTGGCCCTTGCCGGCAGCGAATTGCTGGACCACATCACGCCGTTGATCAAGGCGGGCGGACTGGACCATGTCATCGCCGCCGCCTATGCCGACATGGCAGATGTGGCGCGTGATATCCCCTTGCCCGATCCTCTGGATTCCATGTCGGACATGCACACGCGCGGGCCCGGCGTGATCCGGTGGACGGATGCCCTGAGCGGGGGGCACGCGCCCGCGCCGCATTGCGCGGGGCCGGATGACCTGGCCGTGATTCCATACAGCTCCGGCACCACGGGACAACCGAAGGGCTGCATGCACAGCCACCGCACCGTGATGGTAACCGCGCTTGGTAGCGTGGTGTGGAACCCCATAGACGAAAACAGCGTGAACCTCGCGACGCTGCCGCTTTTCCACGTCACCGGAATGCAGGCCTGCATGAATGGCCCCATCATGGTGGGCGGCACGATCGTCGTGATGACCCGCTGGGATCGCGCCACGGCGGCGGCGCTGATCGCGCGGCACAGGGTAACGCGCTGGCGGTCGATTTCGACGATGGCGATCGATCTGGTGAACGACCCCGATTTCGACAGCTACGACCTGTCCAGCCTCGAAGCGATCGGCGGTGGCGGCGCCGCCATGCCCGAGGCCATCGCCAAACGCCTGCGCGGCATGACCGGCCTGGATTATATTGAGGGCTATGGCCTGTCCGAAACCATGGCGGCCACGCATATCAACCCTGTCACCGCGCCCCGGCAGCAATGCCTAGGGATTCCCGTTTTCGACGTAGACAGCCGGGTCATATCAACCGACAACGGGCACGAGCTGGGCCCCGGTGAGGTCGGCGAGATTATCACCCACGCACCGCAGGTATTCCTGGGCTACTGGAACCGGCCCGAGGAAACAGAAAAAGCGTTTCTCGAGCTTGATGGCAAAGCCTTCTTTCGCACCGGCGATCTGGGCTACTACGACGAGGACGGCTATTTCTACATGGTCGACCGGGTCAAGCGGATGATCAACGCCTCCGGCTTCAAGGTGTGGCCAGCCGAAGTCGAAGCATTGATGCACCACAATCCCGACATCGCCGAGGTCTGCGTGATCGGGGCGCAAGACCCACGCCGCGGCGAAACCGTCAAGGCCTATGTCGTGCCCTCCCCCGCCGCACAAGGCACCGTTTCAGAGAAGGACATCATCGAATGGTGCCACGCCGAAATGGCCGCCTACAAATGCCCCCGCGCCGTGGCCTTCGTGGACAGCCTGCCGAAATCGGGCGCCGGCAAAGTACTCTGGCGTCAACTGGCGGACGCCGAACGCGCCGCCGCACACGGGAATTGACGCAACGTCGCTTTCCTGTATCAGGATCGGAACAATGAGAAAAAGAAACACACAAATTACCGCCGAGGACACCGCCAAGGACAGTGGCGACCGGCAGTTCGTCACCGCATTGCACCGCGGTCTTGAGCTGTTGCGCGCCTACCGGCCATCGGACAAGGCGGGGTTGGGCAACCGCGAACTGGCCGGGCGAACGGGCTTGCCCAACTCGACGGTTTCACGGCTCACCTACACCCTGATGAAGCTGGGCTACCTGGTCTATGACGACGATACCGGGCGCTACCGGATGGGCGTGCCCGTTCTGGGCCTTGGGTACGCATGCCTTGGCGGGCTCAAGGTGCGCGAAACCGCGCAACCGCTGATGCAACAGCTTGCCGACAATAGCGGCGATGGCGTGCTTGTCGCGCTTGGCGGGCGCGACGACCTGGCGATGACCTACATCGCCTGCGCCCGCGCGGCGCGCAGCATGATCTCGTTACAACTCAGCGTCGGCTCGCGCATATCGCTCAAGCGCTCGGCCATGGGGCGTGCCTATATCGCCGGTGCCCCCGAAACCGAACGCGCCCAGATCATGGAGCGGCTAGAAGAGGCCACCCCGCCCGAGGATTGGCCCCGCATCAGAGACGAGATCGCGGACGCCGCCGAGCAGATCCGCACGCGCGGTTTCTACGCAAGTATCGGTAAATGGCAATCGGACGTGAACGCGGTATCGGTGCCCTACCGGTCCCCCCAAGGGGACGCACCGATGCTTGCGTTCAACTTGGGCGGTCCGGCCTACATCCTGCCGCGCGAGCGGCTGGAAGAAGAACTTGGCCCCCGCCTTCTGGAAATGGTCGCGGCGGTCAAACGCACCGGGGCCTAAAGCGCACCGCGTTCAATTGGAAACGCTTCAAGGCCGGGCACACACCCGCACGGGTGGGCGCGGCGGGCGGGCTAATCCGGTCCGATGCAACACACTCCAGTGTTCGCCACCCGGCCAAAGGGTTCCGCGTCCCTTCCGGTTTTGGCCTGTTGCTGCCGTTCGATATAGCGCCCCGCGCGGAATAGCGCCCGCAGGGCGCCGCGCATCGCCGTGCCGCCCGTCGTCCCAAAGGGGCGCCGCCTATAATCGGCACGCCTCTGGCGTGACGGCACGGCGATTTGGCTGGGCTGGGCGCAACGCACTAAGGTTCTTCGGATTTGGCGGGAATAAAGCGCCAGCGCACCAGCGTAGGATCGCTGCACCGCGGCCCAACAATGCGCGGCTCCTCATCTGCTCGCCCGAAGGTCCTCTCCAGGCCACAACCGTATGCGGCGCGGGGCCCTGCCGTCACTCCGAAAATCGATGCTGCGCACCCAGGGTCGCGCATGCCACCTCTAACGCAGATCGGGCAGGGTATAATCGGCGAACTGCTGGCGCAGGGTCAGCTTGGACACCTTGCCCGTCGCGGTGAGCGGTAGGTCGTCAACCCAGACCAGATCATCGGGAAGCTGCCACTTGGCGAAATGCTCGGCCATGTGGGCATGCATCTCTTCGAGGCCGGGGCGTTCCTCGCCCGCCGCAACGGCGACCAGAACCGGTCGTTCGTCCCACTTGGGGTGGGGCATCGCGATGGCAGCGCAGCTGGCGATAGCCGGGTGCGACATGGCCGCGTTTTCAAGGTCGATCGAGCTGATCCATTCGCCGCCCGACTTGATCAGGTCCTTCGAGCGGTCCTGGATCGACAGAATGCCATTGGGTGTGATCGAGGCGATGTCGCCGGTGCCGAACCAGCCCTCGGCGTCCATCGCCTTTTCGGTGGCGTCGTCGTTGTGATAGTAGCCCGAAACGATGGTATTGCCGCGCACATACAGCTCGCCCACGGCCTGCCCGTCATGGGGCAGGCGATTGCCATCATCGTCCACGATCTTGAGGTCCACGCCAAAGGCGCGGCGGCCCTGCTTGGACTTCATGTCGATCATCTGATCGAACGGAAGCGCCTGCACGTCCGGCGGCATGTTGCCGTGGGTGCCTATGGGGCTCATTTCCGTCATGCCCCAGGCGTGGCCGACATTGACCCCGTGCTTTTCAAATGTCTCGATCATGCTGCGCGGAGCGGCCGAGCCGCCGACGACCACGTCGCCAAAGCCGTTGGGCAGGCGGCCCTGCTCCTTGATTTCGGCCAGCAGGCCCAGCCAGACGGTTGGCACGCCCCAGGCCGAATAAACCCCTTCCTGATCCATCAGCTTGAACAAGCTGGGCCCGTCCAGCGCCGGCCCCGGCATGACCAGCGTCAGCCCGATCAGCGGTGCGGAATAGGGAAGGCCCCAAGCGTTTACGTGAAACAGCGGCACGACCGGCAGCACCTTGACGCCTTCCTCAAAGACCGACCCTTGGACCAGCGCGATCATCAGCGCGTGCAGCACGGTCGAGCGGTGCGTATAAAGCGCGCCTTTCGGGTTGCCGGTGGTGCCCGAGGTATAGCACAGGCCGGCGGCGGTATCCTCGGGGAATTCTGGCCAGTCCATCTCGGTCGGCTGACCATCGAGCAATTCTTCGTAGCAGAGCGCATCAAGGCTGTTTTCGGGCATATGCGCGCGGTCGGTCATGACCACGTAGGTCATGTCGGACGGCAGGTGATCCTTCACCGCCTCGAGGATCGGCACGAAGGTGGTGTCGACAAAGATCATCCGGTCTTCCGCGTGGTTCACGATGTAGATCAGTTGCTCGGCCGACAGGCGCGGGTTGATAGTGTGGCAAACCGCGCCGATACCTGAGACGGCGTAATACAGCTCGAAGTGGCGATAGCCGTTCCATGCCAGCGTGGCGACACGGTCCCCCATTCCGATCCCCCGCGCGCGCAGGGCGTGGGCCAGTTGCGATACCCGCGAAAGCGTTTGGGGGTATGTCTGGCGGTGAATGTCGCCTTCGGTCCGGGCCGAGACGATTTCCCCCGTGGGATGAACCTCTGCCGCGTAGCTTAGAATATCGCTGATCCGCAGCGGTCGATGCATCATCATGCCTTGCATGATCCCCTCCCATTATCGTGTCTTCGCTTGGCGCGAACTTAGCCGCTGAGGGACGATTTCCCAAGTCAAATTCACCCCTTATGCCGGTTTTCCGCCGCGTCAGAATCACGCCTGCCGCGTGCGTGGCCCGCAATGTTCCGCGATGCGGGCGAGGGGGTGCCCAGACGTCACGGAATCCCCTGTTTCTGTTGCCCCAGGCGGGCCGTGCACCTAGGCTGATGGCAGCAAAACGGAGACCCCCATGAAGGCAATTATCTGCAATGAATTCGCGTCGTTGGATCAACTGGTATACGGGGACATGGACGACCCCGCGCCAAGTGGGCGGCAGGTCGTGATCCGGGTCGAGGCATCCGGCGTGAACTACCCTGACGGGCTGTTGGTGCAGGGGTTGTACCAGATGCGCCCCGAGCACCCGTTTGTGCCCGGAATGGAGGCTGCGGGCGTTGTCGAAAGCGTGGGCCCCGAGGTAGGCACCGTGCGCCCCGGCGACAGGGTGGCGACGATCTGTTCGCTCGGTGGCTACGCCGAGAAGGTGCTGAGCGAGGAGGGCCGGGTTTTCCCGATTGGGGATATGGATGCGGCAGATGCCTGTGCGCTTCTGGTGGCGTTTGGCACATCGCATCACGCGCTCAAGCAGCGGGCGCAGCTTGCACCGGGTGAGACGCTTGTCGTGCTGGGCGCGGCGGGGGCAACCGGGATCGCGGCGATCCAAATCGGCAAGCTCATGGGCGCGCGCGTGATCGCCGTGGCATCAAGCGATGAAAAGCGCCAATTGGCACGCGACAACGGCGCCGACGAGGCGATCGGCTATGACGACCTGAAGACCGAGATCAAGGGGCTGACCGATGGCCGAGGCGCCGACGTGGTGTTCGATACCGTGGGCGGCGCGGCCTTTGACGCTTGCGCGCGGGCCATGGCGCGCGGCGGACGGTTGTTGGTCGTCGGGTTCGCAAGCGGCGATATCCCGAGGTTCCCCGTGAACCTTGCGCTGGTGAAGGAATACGCGGTGATCGGCGTGTTCTGGGGGAATTTCACCCGGTTTGAGCCGCAAGCCTACGCGGACAACATGGCGGAGCTGCTGCAATGGTACCAGGCGGGCAAGGTGCGCCCGCTGATCGAGGGGCGCTATCCGCTTGCCGAGGCCGCGCAGGTGCTTGAGCGTATCCTCAACCGCGGGGCGGTTGGCAAGATCGTGCTGATCCCAGATTGATCGCGGCACGCTCGAGTGTTTCCTACGCGGTACAAGTTGCAATCTTAATGAGTTTGCCCGTCACGAATGCGGGGGCATGATGGCCTGGTTGCTGCCGTTGGGGCATGGCACCAATGCGCGGAATAGAGGCGCGTAGCGCCGCCGCGCATCGCCGGGCCGCTCCCCCGGCACGGCGATGCGCGGCTTCCAAGCCGGTTGTGCAATGTCCGCTCAAGGCCATCTTGTTTCGCCCCACCCTGCGTAGCAGGCAGTATTTTCATTGGGCAACGCGAGAACCTGATCGAACGCACCATTTGACAACGAACCACAGCCGACCGAATGAGAACGCGCGCACCGACCGGGACGCGCGTTTTGCTATCACGGGGCCGGCGGGCGTTCAGACCTCCAACCACTCCTTGCGGATATCGGCGCGGGTCTTGAAGTCCTCGGGGGTGCCCTCGTAGACGATCTCGCCGTGGCCCATGACATACACCCGCGCGGCGATGCGCAGGGCGATCGACAGCTTCTGCTCGACCAGCAGGATCGCCACCCCCGCGCGCGCGATATCAGCGATCATGTCGCCGACCTGCTGCACGATCTTGGGCGCCAACCCCTCGGTCGGCTCGTCGATGATGATCAGGTCCGGGTTCCCCATCAAGGTGCGGCACATGGTCAGCATCTGCTTTTCCCCGCCCGACAGTACACCGGCAAGGTTATCCGCCCGCTCCTTGAGGTTGGGGAACATCTCGAGCATCTCCTCGATGGTCCAGCGGCCGGGCTTTTTCATGTCTTTGATCCCTAGGATCAGGTTCTCGCGCACCGTCATCATGGGAAAGATATCCCGGCTTTCAGGCACATAGCCCAAACCCAGATGCGCGATGCGGTAGCTCTCCAGCCCATCGATACGCTGCCCCTTGAAGGTGATCTCGCCCTTGGGCGGCACCTCGCCCATGATCGCCTTGGCGGTGGTCGACCGCCCCACGCCGTTGCGCCCCAAGAGCGCGATAACCTCGCCCGGCATGATTTCCATGTGTACACCGCGCAGGACGTGGCTCTTGCCGTAAAAGGCATGCAGGTCCTTCACCGTCAGCATCGGTTCGGTCATTGCGCACCTCCCGCCAGTACCTGCTGTTCGTCCTCGTCGCCCAGATACGCCTCGCGCACACGGGGATCGCCGCGGATTTCCTCGGGCGTGCCGGTAGCAATGATCTGGCCATACACCAGAACCGAAATACGGTCGGCAAGGTTGAAAACGACGCCCATGTCATGCTCGACGATGATCAGGGTCTTGCCCGCTGTCGCCTGCTCGATCAGGGCCACGGCCCTGTCGGTTTCCGAATGGCTCATCCCCGCCGTCGGCTCGTCCAGCAAGACAACATCGGCGCCCCCCGCGATCGTAATGGCGATCTCGAGCGTGCGCTGATCGGCATAAGGCAGCAGGGCCGCGGGCAAATGCGCCTTGTCCAGAAGGCCGACCCGCTCCAGCACCTCGCCGGTCTTCTGCTGCACCTCGCGCAGGTTCCCCACGTTGCGCCAAAAGCTGTAGCCATGCCCAAGCGAATAGAGCACGCCGCAGCGCACGTTCTCGCGCACGGTCATGTTGGCGAAAATGTTGGACACCTGGAAACTGCGCGACAGGCCCATACGGTTGATCACATGCGGCGGCAGGCCGGTGATCTCTTCGCCCTTGAGTTTCACGCTGCCCTCTGTCGGGTGATACAGCCCCGATATCAGGTTGAACAACGTGGACTTGCCCGCACCGTTCGGGCCGATGATGGCGTGCCGCTCACCCGGCTCCAGGTCCAGATCGACGCCACAGATGATCTCGGCGGGGCCAAAGTTCTTCTTGAGGCCCTTGATTGAAAGCGCGGGCGTGCTCATGCGTGGCCCTCCTCATTGTTGCGGGCCAGCCGCAGCGTGACAAACCCGGCCCCGAAGAACCCAAGGATCAGGATCCAGCTCAGCGGCGTATCGATTCCCAGATGCAAACCGAACGGCTCGAACACTTCGCCATAACCATTGGACCAGCGCACGGCGACCTCGATCAGGATGACAAGCCCGGTAAACGCCAGCGCGACGCCAACAGCCTGCTGCACCCGCCGGATCAGCATCTCGCGGGCGCCGCCGTGGCGGAAAATCTCCAACAGGCCAAACACCATCCCGGCAACACCGCCGGGGGCATACATCACGATGGCGATGAACAGCAGACCCAGATACAGCAACCATGCCTCGGAATAATCCGACAGCATCGATTGCATGTAAGTCAGCAGGATCGCCCCCATGATCGGCCCGGTGAAATACCGAATCCCCCCGATATACGCCATCAGCAGCACCAGTCCCGACGGCACCAGCGACAGGGATTCAGGGGTGAATATCTCGTAGTTCACCGCCGACATGCCACCCGCGAGCCCTGCAAACGCCCCCGCGAAGATGAACACCAGGTACCGCACGCGGTTCGGGTCATAACCGACAAATTGCACCCGCTCGGGGTTGTCGCGCGTCGCCTCTGACATCTTGCCAAGCGGCGTGCGGGTGAAGGCGTAGATGCCAAGGGTGCCGACGAACGTCCAGAACGCGATGAACCAATAGACATCCTCGACCGGCCCCATCGACAGGCCAAACGCCTGCGGCCCAACCATCCGGTCGCCCGTCACGCCCATTTCGCCGCCAAAGATCGACCCGAACATATAGCCCGCCGCCGCCACCAACTCGGCCACGCCGAGCGAGATCATCGCGAACGGCACGCCCGAGCGCTTGCAAGACGGCCAGCCGATAACCGCCCCCGCCAGCGCCCCGATGGCAAAGCCGACGACCGGCAGCATGAAAACGGGGTAGTTGCTCCAGAACGCTGAGTTGCCCGCGTCGATGGCATTCATGGCATGCAGGGCCGCATACCCTCCGAGGCCGAAATACACCGCATGGCCAAAGGACAGCAGCCCGCCGCGCCCCAGCAGCATGTTGTAAGACAGCGCGAAGACGATGTTGATCCCCATCGCCGCCGTCAGCGAATACATCGTGCGCGACGGATCGAAGAACGGGATCAGCAGCAGCACGACAGCCATGACAACGAATGGCACGAACCGCTGACGGATTTTCACCGCCCGCGAGGGGGCCAGGTGCTCATAGCTTTGCACCGAATTGCTTTGCATTGAATTATCACTCACAGCTCACGATCCCCCATCAGGCCTCGCGGGCGCACCATCAAGATCAGCACCAGCATCAGGAACGGGATCATCGGCGCCAGCGACGCGATCGTGATACCTCCCAACTCCGAGGTTGCACTCAGGCCAAGCCAGCCGAAGATATCGGCAAATGAGGCGTCGATGCCAACGGCAAAGGTCTGCATCAGCCCCAGCAGCATCGCGGCAAGAAAGGCGCCGGTCAGGCTCCCAAGGCCGCCGACGACGACCACGACGAAAACGATCGGACCCATCTGAACGGCCATTGCCGGGTCCGTCACCAGGTAATTGCCGCCAATGACGCCGGCCAGACCAGCCAGTGCACAACCCGCGCCAAACACCGACATGAAGATGCGCGGCACGTTATGCCCCAGGTGCCCCACCATGTGCGGATGCGTCAGCGCCGCCTGGATGATAAGCCCCGCACGTGTCCGGTTGAGGATAAACCAGAGTGCCGCCAGCATGCCGACTGACACAAGCAGGATGAACACGCGGTAAGCCGGGTACTGCGCCCCGAACAGCTCGAACATCGGGAAATCCAGCAACTCGGGCACGCGGTAATCCACCGCGTTGCGGCCCCAGATGATCTTGACCACCTCGTCGATCAGGTAGGCCAGCCCGAAGGTGAACAACAGCTCCGCCACGTGGCCATTGGCATGCACGCTTCGCAGGCCCCATTTCTCGACCGCGGCGCCAACCAGCCCCACCAGAACGGGCGCCAGGATCAACGCGATCCAGAAGTTCGTGACCCCCGCAATCGAATATGCGAAGTACGCCCCCAGCATGTAAAAACTGGCATGCGCGAAGTTCAGCACGCCCATCATGCTGAAGATAAGCGTCAGGCCGCTGGACAACATGAACAGCAGCAGCCCGTAAATCACCCCGTTCAGGAGCGAGAATACGATCGTTTCCATCAGGACCTCTTTTCAGAAGGGGTTCCGCACCTCTGCACCCAAAACTGCGCGGGAGGAAACGGGCGGCCGAAGCCGCCCGCTCAGACGTGCCGACAGATCAGCGCGACGGCCGCTCCATCTCGCAGCTCGTCGGCGGAGCGGTTGCGCTGGCCGGGATGCGGGCCTCGTCGCTTGCCGTCCAGCCAAGGCCGGTATCCTCGACATCGCGCTCGACATCCGCCGAGAAGGTCGAAACGAACAGGTCCTGTAACACCTGGTGATCCTCGGCGCGCATCGTCACCGTGCCGTAGGGGCCTTCATAGGTCATCCCCTCCATGGCAAAGGCGATATCCACCGGATCGTTGCTCCCGGCCTTTTCGGCCGCCATATCGAGGAAATGCACCGCGTTATAGGCCCGATGATAGTAGTAGTCGTTCTCTGAGTAGGTTTCCTCGAAATCCTCGATACGCGCGATCTGCTCGTCGGTCGTGGGATAGTTTTCCACGAATTCCGAGATTTGCATCACCTGCCCGACTGCAGCCTCGCCCATAGCCGTCGCCGCCCCGAGCGAGCCGCCATAATACGTCAAGATCGGCGCCTCGAGGCCGGAATCGATCGCGGCCTTGACCAGCAGGACCATGTCCGCGCCCCAGTTCCCGGTGATGACGGCATCGGCATCCGAGCTGATGATCTTCTGGATGTACGGGGTGAAGTCCTTGACCCGGCCCAACGGGTGCAATTCGTTGCCCACGATCTCGATATCGGGGCGCTTCTCCTCCAGCTGCCCGACGGCGGCGGATGCCACGGCCTTGCCGAACGAGTAGTCCTGCCCGATGACATAGACCTTCTCGATTTCGTCGCGCTCGGCGATCCAGTCGGTCGCGGCGGACATCTTCATGTCCACGTGGCTGTCGAAACGGAAATGCCAGAACGAGCATTTCTCGTTCGTGAACGCCGGGTCCACCGCGGCATAGTTCAGGAACAGGATCTCGTCGCCGGGGTTACGCTTGTTATGCTTGTTGACCGCGTCGATGATCGCCGACGCCACCGAAGAGCCGTTGCCCTGCGCGATGAACCGAATGCCGCGGTCGATCGCCTTTTGAAGCTGCACGAGCGATTCCTTGGGGCTGACCTTGTTGTCGAACGGCACCATTTCCAAGTCGGCACCGTTCATGCCGCCGGCCTCGTTCACCTCGGACACGGCATGCGACCATTGCTTGAACCCCGCATCGCCCGACGGCCCGAAAGGCCCCGAAAGCGGATCGATAAACGCGATTTTGACGGTTTCTGCGGATGCGCCCATTGCGGCGAATCCCATTGCTGCCGCGAGTGCAGCGGATTTCACTAGTTTCATTTTTTCCTCCCGTATCGAAAAGCGGCCAAGCCGGCACGCCCTCCTTGACCCGGATGAAAAGATGATATTGCTTGCATGTCAAGAGTTGTGAAATACTATTCCGCAAAGCGAAATACCGGAGACGCCATGCCTGACGCAGCCATAGATCCCGCGCAGTTCCGACGCGAAATTTGCGAATGGATCATCGCCAATTGCCCCGAAGGCCTGCGCGATCAACCCATGAGCGAAGACAGCATCGTCTGGGGCGGCCGGCGGTGGACGTTTCGCGACGATGATCAACGCATCTGGCTGGACCGCGCCATTGCAAAGGGCCTGACCGCACCGCGTTGGCCAACCGAGTATGGCGGCGGCGGCATGACGCGCGAGCAGGAAAAGATCCTGCGCGAGGAAATGTCCCGCCTCGGCGCGCCTCCACCATTGGAGAGCTTTGGCTTGTGGATGCTGGGCCCCGCGCTTATGGCCTTTGGCAACGAGACGCAGAAGGCGCAGCACCTGCCGCCCATCACGCGCGGCGAAATCCGCTGGTGCCAGGGCTATTCCGAGCCCGGAGCCGGCAGCGACCTGGCCAATGTGCAAACCCGGGCCGAGGACATGGGCGATCATTACCTCGTCAACGGGCAAAAGGTCTGGACCTCCTACGCCGATCGCGCCGATTGGATCTTTGCGCTGGTGCGCACTGACCGCGACGCGCCCAAGCATAAGGGCATTTCATTCCTGCTGATGGACATGGAAACCCCCGGCATCACCACCCGTCCGATCCGCCTGATTTCGGGCAAATCGCCCTTCTGCGAGACGTTCTTCGACAACGTCAAGGTGCCCAAGGAAAACCTCGTGGGCGAGGTGAATCGCGGCTGGGACATCGCGAAATACCTACTCACGCACGAGCGCGAAATGATCGGCGGCGGGGCGCGCGGGCTACTTGGCGGCCGGTCCCTGGGCGCGTTCCTCGATGGTCTCGACGACAACGTCCTGAGCGATCCCGTGATTCGCGCCGAGGCGATGGCGGCCGAGGTGGACACCCTCGCCTTCGCCATGACGATGGAGCGCTACAAGGACCACGCCGAGGCGGGCGGCGGCGTCGGCAATGCCAGCGCGATGTTGAAATACTACGGCACCGAATTGAACAAGCGCCGCTACGAGCTGCTGATGTCCGCCGCCGGCAGCGGTGCGCTGGAATGGGACGGGGCGCACGGGGCGCTGGCGCCGGAATGGCTGCGCACCAAGGCCAATTCGATCGAAGGCGGCACATCCGAGGTGATGCTCGACATCATCGCCAAGCGGGTACTTGAATTGCCAAGCGCATGAGGACAACAATGACAAGCCTTCTGGACACTGAAGAAGAGGTCATGCTGCGCGACGCCGCGCGTGGATTTCTGGACAGCGCCGCGCCGGTTTCGGCCCTGCGCACCAACCGCGATGCCGGTCGACCCCACGACCCCGGCCTATGGCGGGAAATGGCGCAGATGGGCTGGGCCGGCGTCCTGATCCCCGAACCCTTGGGCGGCGCCGACATGGGCCACCGCGCCGCCGGTATCCTGGCACAGGAAATGGGCGTTACCCTGACCGCCTCGCCGTTCCTGTCCTCGGCCGTGATCGCGGCCACGGCCCTGCGCAGCGCCGCATCGGACCGCGCCAATGACGCCCTGTCGCACATCGCCGCGGGCGATGAGACATACGCCCTGGCGATCGACGAAGCAGCCAAACACGCCCCCGAACAATGCGCACTTCGCGCCGAACCCGCGGGCAACGGATACCGCCTGTCGGGGTCCAAGACATTTGTCGCGGATGGCGCCAGCGCCACAAGGGTGCTTGTGCTGGCACGCACGGGCGGCATCCCCGGCGAGGCGGCGGGCCTTAGCCTGTTCGACATCGACACTGATCGCGCCGGCCTGACCCGCGCCCGCCTTGATACCGTGGACGCGCGCGATCATGCGCGCCTTGAGTTCAACGGGGTCGAGGCCACCGGCGATGACCTGCTGGGCGAGACCGACAATGCCATGCACCTGCTGCGCCCCGCGCTTGATGCCGGTCAGGCCGCGCTGGCGGCGGAATTGACCGGGCTGGCCACCGGGGTCACGGACATGACACTGGGCTATCTCAAGGAACGCCGCCAGTTCGACCGCACCATCGGCAGCTTCCAGGCCCTGCAACACCGCGCCGCGCACCTGTGGGCCGAGATCGAGGTCACCGCCTCGGCGATCGCCAACGCGGGCCGGGTGCTGGATGAAACACCGGATGACGCAACGTTGGCGGTGTCTTTGGCCAAGGCGCGTGCCACACATACCGCCAATCTGGCGGTGCGAGAGGGCGTACAGATGCATGGCGGTATCGGCATGACCGACGATCACGATGCCGGGTTTTACATGAAACGCGCCCGCGTCGGGGCGGAATGGCTGGGCGATTACGGCTACCACGCCGCGCGCGTCGCCGCCGCACGCGGATTCTGAGGGAGGATACACCAAGATGAAAATGACACCGGAAACGCTGTTTGATCTGACCGGCAAGGTCGCACTGGTAACGGGCGGGGCCACCGGCATTGGCCGCATGGCCGCCGAGGGGCTGATGGGCGCTGGCGCCCGCGTCCTGATCGCCAGCCGCAAGGCCGACGCCTGCGAGGCCGTCGCGCAAGAGCTGAACGCACTGGGCCTCAAGGGCAAGGCCGAAGGGTTCGGCGGCGACGTCGGCACCGAAGAGGGGGTGGAGGCCCTCGCCGCCGAGGTCGCGGCGCGCACCGACAAGCTTCATATCCTGATGAACAACGCCGGCCGCACATGGGGCGATCCGCTGGGGCAGCACCCCTACAAGGCGTGGGAAAAGCTGCTGTCGGTCAACGTCACCGGCATGTTCCACCTCACGCAGACGCTGCTGCCGCTCTTACGCGCCGCCAGCGCCCCGGGCGATCCGGCGCGCGTCGTCAACGTCGGCAGCGTCATGGGGGACATTCCCAAGGGCACGATGACCTATTCCTACGCCACCTCCAAGGGCGCGGTGCACCACCTGACGCGCGTCCTGTCGAACGATCTGGCGCCCGAGGGGATCACCGTCAACGCCATCGCGCCGGGGCCTTTCGTGTCGAACATGACGGCCTTCGCCATCGGCACCGAGGAAGGCCAGGACAAGGCCGCCAAGGGCGTGCCCCTTGGCCGCGTCGGCCAGCCCGAGGATATCGCCGGGGCGCTTCTCTACCTGTGCGGGCGCGGCGGTGCCTACGTGTCGGGCGCGATCCTGCCGCTGTCGGGGGGCATGCAGTCGAACGCGCCCGGCAACCTCTTCAACGAGGATCTGTAGGCCATGCCCGAAACCATCACCCGCGCCGACATGGCCGCCCGCGTGGGGCAATCGCTTGGCTCGTCGCGCTGGTTCACCGTGGACCAGTCTATGATCGACGGCTTTGCCGACATCACCCACGACCACCAGTTCATCCATGTCGATCCCGCCGCAGCCGCACAAACGCCGTTTGGCGGCACCATCGCGCATGGGTTTCTAACGCTGTCGCTGCTGTCGGCGATGGTCTACGATGCAGTGCCCACGATGGAGGGAGTCACCATGGGCGTGAACTACGGCTTTGACCGGGTTCGCTTCGTCAGTCCGGTCATGGTGAACGCGCGCGTGCGCGGGCACTTCACCCTCGCCGCGTTCGACGAGCCGGGCCCGGACGAGGTGCAGACAACCCTCGACGTTGAGGTCGAGATTGAGGGCACCGACAAACCCGCGCTCGTCGCGCGCTGGCTGGGCCGCAGATATTTCGGAGGCGAAAAATGACCGTCGATTTCAAGGGCCGCGTCGCCATCGTGACCGGCGCCGGTGTTGGGCTGGGCCGTAGCCACGCGCTTGGCCTTGCTAGACGCGGCGCACATGTGGTCGTCAACGACCTAGGCGCCGACACCGATGGCACCGGCGGTAGCTCGGACGCCGCGCGCACCGTGGCAGAGCATATCCGCGCGCAAGGCGGCCGCGCAATCGCGAACGGCGCCAACGTCACCGACACCGGCCAAGTGCAGCAGATGGTCAATGACGCCATCGCCGAGTTTGGCCACGTTGATATCCTGGTGAACAACGCCGGCATCTTGCGCGACAAGACATTTGCCAAGATGTCGCTGGCCGATTTCCTCACCGTGCTCGACGTGCACCTGATGGGCACCGTCAACTGCACCCACGCGCTCTGGCCCCACATGATCGAGCGCGGCTATGGCCGCATCGCGTTCACCACCTCCGCCAGCGGCCTTTACGGCAATTTTGGGCAATCCAACTACGGCGCGGCCAAGGCGGCGATGCTGGGCTTGATGAACGTGCTGGCACAAGAGGGCGCAAGGCACGACATCCGCGTCAACACGCTGGCCCCTACCGCCGCCACCCGGATGACCGAAAACCTGCTCCCGCCCGAGGCGCTGGATCTGCTCGCGCCCGATACGATCACGCCGGGCCTCTTGGCCCTGGTCAGTGACGCCGCCCCGACCCAAATGATACTGGGGGCGGGCGCGGGTTGCTTTGCCGAGACCAAGGTCTACGAGACCGCCGGCGTCGCCTTGCAGGGCAGCGAGCTCAGTCCCGAAGGCGTGCTGGCGGCCATGGACCGCATCCGCGACCCGTCAGGGCAGGCGCAGGTGGAAAACGCCTTTGCCCAGACCCGAAAATATGCCCGAATGGCGGCCGAGGCCCGTGGCCTGCCGCAGCCGTGGCAAGATTGAACTCAGGAAGGATCAGACCAATGCGTGACGCCGTCATCGTATCAACCGCCCGCACCCCGATCGGCAAGGCCTATCGCGGTGCCTTCAACGACACCCCGGCGCAAGAGCTGATCGGCCACGCCATCCGCCACGCCGTGGACCGCGCCGGGCTTGAGGGCCACGACGTCGAAGATTGCATCGTCGGCGCGGCACTGCAGCAGGGCTCGACCGGGAGCAACATCGCCCGGCAGGGCGTCATCCGCGCCGGCCTGCCCGTATCGGTGGCGGGCATGTCGCTGGACCGGCAATGCGCCTCGGGCATGATGGCCATCGCCACCGCTGCCAAGCAGGTCATCCATGACGGCATGGATGTTGCCATTGGCGGCGGCGTGGAATCCATCAGCCTCGTGCAGAACGACAAGATGCGCACCGACCGCCTTGCCGACCCATGGATCAAGGAGCACAAGCCGGCGCTGTATATGTCGATGTTGGAAACCGCCGAAATGGTGGCGCAGCGCTATGGCGTCGGCCGCGATGCCCAGGACGAATACGCCCTGCAATCGCAACAGCGCACCGCCGCCGCGCAAGAGGCCGGGCGCTTTGACACCGAGATCGTGCCGCTGCCCACCACCATGCTGGTGCAGGACCGCGAGACGAAGGAAATCAGCCGCCGCGAAGTGACACTCGAGCACGACGAGGGCAACCGCCCCTCGACCACGCTGGAGGGCCTGCAATCGTTGCAGCCGGTGCACAAGGGCGGACTAGAGATTGCCGAAGGCGGCTTCATCACCGCCGGCAACGCCTCGCAATTGTCCGATGGCGCCTCCGCCTCCGTCGTTATGGAGGCCCAGGAGGCCGAGCGCCGCGGCCTGCAACCGCTGGGGCGCTACGTGGGCATGATGGCGTCGGGGTGCGAGCCCGATGAAATGGGCATCGGCCCGGTGTTCGCGGTGCCCAAGCTGCTGGAAAAGCACGGGCTGGGCATGGACGATATCGGCCTGTGGGAACTCAACGAGGCCTTCGCCGTGCAGGTTCTCTATTGCCGCGACAAGCTGGGCATCCCGAACGAGCTACTGAACGTCGATGGCGGCGCGATCTCGGTCGGCCACCCCTATGGCATGTCGGGTGCCCGCATGGTCGGTCACGCCCTCATTGAGGGCAAGCGCCGCGGCGCGCGCTACGTGGTCTGCACCATGTGCGTGGGCGGCGGCATGGGCGCGGCAGGCCTGTTCGAAGTGCTGTGATCCCTGCCAATTCTCCGCGCCCGCCCTCGCCTTGCGCGGCGGCGGGCGCGGCTCGCCACGTCCAACCCGAACGGAAGACCCGATGACCCTACCCAGACAATTGCAGAACCTGCGCATTCCCGCCGTGGGCTCGCCACTGTTCATCATCTCGAACCCCGATCTGGTAATCGCCCAATGCAAGGCCGGGATCGTCGGGTCATTCCCCGCGCTCAATGCCCGCGAGGCCGAGGGTGAGCCGATCATGCTCGAGGCATGGCTCACGCGCATTACTGAAGAGCTCGACCGGCACAATCAGGCCAACCCCGACAGCCCCGCCGCGCCCTTCGCGGTCAACCAGATCGTGCACCGCTCCAACGCGCGGCTGGATCGCGACCTTGAGATTTGCCACAAGTGGCGCGTGCCGATCTGGATCACCTCGCTTGGCGCGCGCACCGAGGTCAATGCCGCCGCCCACGAGTGCGGCGGCATCGCCCTGCACGACATCATCAACAACCGCTTCGCCCGCAAGGCGATCGAGAAGGGCGCCGATGGTTTGATCGCGGTGGCTGCCGGGGCTGGCGGGCATGCCGGATCGCAATCGCCCTTCGCACTGGTGCAGGAAATCCGCGAATGGTTCGATGGTCCGCTCCTGTTGTCCGGGTCCATCGCCACCGGCCGCGCCCTTCTGGCGGCGCAGGTCATGGGCGCCGACCTGGGCTATGTCGGATCGCCCTTCATCGCCACCGATGAAGCCAACGCCCAACCCGAATACAAGCAGATGATCGTCGATGCCGGGGCCGAGGATATCGTTTATTCCTCGCTGTTTACCGGGGTGCACGGCAACTACCTCAAACCCTCGATCAGCCGCGCCGGCCTTGATCCCGACAACCTGCCCGACTCCGATCCATCGGCGATGAACTTCGGCGAAAGCCGGCAAAAACCCAAATCGTGGAAGGAAATCTGGGGCGCCGGTCAGGGCGTCGGCGCCGTGCACGAAATAACCCCCGCCGCCGATCTCGTTGAGCGCCTCGCGCGCGAATACGACGCCGCCAAGGACGAGACGGCCAAGCTGATCGGACGGGGGTGAGCATGGGCACGCTGTTTCTCATCCGCCACGCGCAGGCCTCTTTCGGGGCGGCCGATTACGACGTTCTGTCGGACACCGGGCACGAACAATCCCGCGCGCTTGGCCGGGCGCTGGCGCGGCAAGGGGTGCGGCCCGAGGCGCTGTTCACCGGCGCACAGCGGCGCCACCGCGAAACCCTTGAGGGTATCCTCGATGGCATGGGCGCCCCCCCGCGCGCCGCGCAGGTGCACCCGGGCCTTAATGAGTTCGACTTCAAGGCGCTGCTCGATGCGCGTTTCCGCGGCGGCACGCCGCCCGACAACCTGCACGGCGACCGCAAGACGCATTTCCGCACCCTGCGCGACACCGTCCTTGCCTGGCAACGAGACGAGGTACCAAACCCGCCCGAGACATGGGCAGAGTTCACCGCCCGGGTCGAGGATGCCCGCCGCGCCATGGCCTGTGATGGCGGCGATGTGCTCGCCATCAGTTCGGGTGGCGCCATCGGCCAGATGCTTGCCGCCGCGCTCGGTGCGCCGCCCGAACAGCAGATCCGCCTGCAACTGCAAATGAAAAACTGCGCGGTGAACCGGTTCGTCCACTCCCCGCGCAGCTTCTACCTGCACGGCTTCAATGAAACCCCGCATATCGACGCGTCGAACACCGACGCGTTGCTCACATACAGTTGAAGGGCACGCCATGACCAATAGCACCTCTGCCCAGCTTGATACCAACGCGGTGGCCGACTGGCTGCAGCGGAACATGCCCGGCTTTTCCGGCCCCATCGAGGCCGAGAAGTTCGAGGTCGGCCAATCCAACCCCACCTACCGGATGATAACCCCCTCGGGCCGCTACGTGCTGCGGCGCAAACCGCCGGGGGTGCTTTTGAAATCCGCGCACGCGGTCGACCGCGAATTCCGCGTGCAAAAGGCCCTCTATGACACCGGCGTTCCGGTGCCGCGCATGCACATCCTGTGCGAGGATGACAGCGTGATCGGCTCGGCCTTCTACGTCATGGACGAGGTGCCGGGCCGTCATTTCGACGATCCGCGCCTACCCGATCTGCCCCTGCCCGATCGCCGCCCCATCATGGACGAGATGAACCGCGTGCTGTGCGCCATTCACGATGTCGATCTGGTCACCACGGGGCTTGATGATTACGGGCCGGGCGGCAACTACTACCGCCGCCAGATCGACCGCTGGACCAAGCAATATCGCGCCAGCGAGACACAGCATATCGAGGCGATGGAAGAGCTGATCACCTGGCTTGACGCCAACGTGCCCGCCGATGACGGACAGCGCACGCTGGTCCATGGCGATTACCGCATCGACAACATGCTATTTTCCCACGACGGCCCCCACTGCGCCGCCGTGCTGGATTGGGAACTTTCGACCACCGGTCACCCCTATGCCGACCTGGCCGCCGTCCTCATGCAGTGGGCGATGCCGCCCGGCGCCGAGGGGCGCGGCCTTGCCGGTGTCGATCGCGCCGCCGAGGGCCTGATGACCGACCAGGAATTTATCGAAGCCTACTGCGCCCGGCGCGGGATCCCCGGCATCGACGGCTTCGGCTTCTACCTCGCCTTTGCGTTCTTCCGCATGGGCGGCATCCTGCAAGGCGTCCTGAAACGCGCGCTTGATGGCAACGCCTCGAACCCGGACCGCGCCCGCAAACTCGGCAGTTTCGTGCCCCGCTTTGCAGAGGCCGGCCTGAAAGCGGCCAAGACGGTATGAAGAGGCACCCATGACCACGCCCGAGCTTGATCCCGATATCGTCGAGGCGCCTTACCCGTTCCAAAGTCACCTCGGCTTTTCCTTCGCGGCCTGGAGCACGGATTACTGCCGACTTGAGTTGCCCCTCACCCCCGCATTGATGAACCGCTACGGTATCCCCCACGGCGGCGTGCACGCCGCGATGCTGGATTCCGCCATGGGGTTCGCCGGCTGCTACACCGGCGACAAGGATGCGCCGCGCCTTGCGATGACGCTGTCGCTCAACGTCAACTACCTTGGGCAGGCGCGCGGCGGCACCCTACTCGCAGAAGGGCACCGCACCGGCGGCGGGCGCAAGACCTTCTTCGCCGATGGCAAGATCACCGATGAGCACGGAACCGTCATCGCAACCGGCACGGGCGTCTTCCGCTACCGGGCGTGACAACGAGACCGAAACAGGAAAGGAAACGACATGACCGACACGATGCAACGGATCGCCCTGGCCCGCCGCCCCGACGGAGAGCCGGTGCCCGAGGATTTCCGCCTCGAGGACATCCCAGTGCCCGATCCCGCCGATGGCGAAGTCCTGGTCAAGGTGCACTACATGTCACTAGACCCTTACATGCGGGGGCGTATGGACGACGCCAAATCCTACGCCACCCCGGTGCCCGTGGGCGGCACCATGGAAGGCGGCGCCGTGGGCGAGGTGATCGCGTCGAAATCCGATGCCTTCGCCCCGGGCGACTACGCGTTCGGCATGTTCGGCTGGGCCAGCCACGGCTGCCTGCCCGCGCGCGAGTTGCGCAAGCTGGATCCCGCGCACGGCCCCCTTACCGCCGCCCTTGGCGTGCTGGGCATGCCGGGCTTTACCGGCTGGTTCGGCCTGACCGAATACGGCAAGCCGAAAAAGGGCGAAACCGTCGTCGTAGCGGCAGCCACCGGCCCGGTCGGCTCGATGGTCGGACAAGTGGCCAAGGCGCGCGGCTGCCGCGTGGTCGGCATCGCGGGCGGCCCCGAGAAATGCGCGCTGGCGACCGACAAGTTCGGCTTCGACGCCTGCCTCGATCACCGCGCCTACGCGGACGGCAAGAAAATGCGCGACGCGCTGGCCAAGGCCTGCCCCGATGGCATCGACATCTATTTCGAAAATGTCGGCGGCAAGGTTCTTGAGGGCGTGCTGCCGCTGATGAACGTTGGCGGGCGCATTCCCGTCTGTGGCATGATAAGCTGGTACAACGCCGGCGGCCTGGGCGCCAATGCCAGCGGCGACAAGGACAACCTGCCCAAGCTGTGGCGCACCATCCTCGTGAACCGCCTGCACGTGCACGGCTTCATCATCTCCGATCAGTTCGACCACTACCCCAGGTTCCTGTCGGAAATCGGCCCCAAGGTCGCCGCGGGCGAAATCGGCATTCAGGAAGACATCGCCGAGGGCCTGGAAAACGCGCCCGAGGCGTTCATGGGAATGCTCAAGGGCCGCAACTTCGGCAAGCAGATCGTAAAGATCACCTGACCCCCACCAAGCAACCAAAACTTCCCAAATGCCCGGCCCCGCTGCCGGGCGTTTGCAATCTATGGCCTTGAGAGGTCCGCGCGGGTTCAAGGCGCGTAGCGCACCCCCACTGGAGCGATTTTTCGCCGCAGCCCCCCCCGCCACACGGCATTTCCCCTTTATCTGATGTTTTTTGTCAATTATATGAGACGCATCAGCCGCCCCTACGGCCAACCCTTGCAGGAGTTCGTCAATGATAGTCTGTCATTGCATGTCGATCACCGATCACGACATCCGCGCCGCGGTGGACTGGATGCGCAAATCTGATTCGCATGCCCTGATCACCCCCGGCAAAATCTATCACGCCCTGGGGAAAAAGGCCGATTGCGGCGGCTGCCTGCCACTTTTCCTCGACACGATGCAATCATGCGATAGTCTTGAGGTGCCCATCCTATCGCGCGGCGCCCGTGCGCGCCGCGCCGCAAACACAGGAGACGCACATGAAAGGCGACAAGACAGTCATCGACTACCTGAATCAGGCGCTGCGCAGTGAACTGACCGCCGTCAGCCAGTATTGGCTGCATTACCGTCTGCAAGAAGATTGGGGATACGGCAAGAACGCCGCCAAATCGCGCGAGGAAAGCATCGAAGAGATGCACCACGCCGACAAACTGATCGAGCGGATCATTTTCCTCGAAGGGCACCCCAACCTGCAAAAGCTCGACAGCCTCAGGATCGGAGAGAACCTCAAGGAAACTCTAGAGGCGGATCTCGCCGCCGAACAGGACGCGCGCACGCTCTATATCAAGGCGCGCGACCACTGCGAATCCGTGGGCGATTACGTCTCCAAGAACCTGTTCGAGGAACTGATCGCCGACGAGGAAGGGCATATCGACTTCCTCGAAACGCAGCTCGATCTCTATGACACCCTCGGCGCCGAACGCTACGGCCTTCTCAACGCCAGCGCCGCCAACGACGCCGAATAAACCAGGCGCCTTGCGCCTCTCCGAGCTTCATCTTGCCAACAATACTCCGGGGGGAGTCGCCAAAGGCGACGGGGGCAGCGCCCCCACCCCCGCCCGGATCATGCGCTCATGTTGCCGGACATGACCCGCGACAGATGGTAGTCGGTATCGCCAAGCTGATGATCCAGCATCACCAGCCGCTTGGCGTAATGCGACACCGGGTATTCCCACGTCATCGCGATACCGCCATGCATCTGGATCGCCTCCTCGGCCACAAGCCGCGCCGCGCGTCCGATCATGTTCTTGGCCATCGACGCATAGCGGCTGGCCTGATCCCCATCCAGCTCCGCCGCCGCCTTGATGGTGATCGATCGCGCCTGCTCTATCTCGGTCAGCATGTCCACCGCGCGGTGCTGTAGCACCTGGAACTTGCCGATCGGCACGCCGAATTGCTTGCGCTGGCGCATGTAGTCCACGGTCGTGTCATGGGCTAGCTGCATCGCGCCCACGGCCTCGGCGCACAGGGCCACGATCCCGGCGTTCTGCGCCGCCTCAATGGCGTCGCTGGCATCTGCGATCAACAGACGCGCCGCCGTGTCGTCCAACAACACCTCGGCCGCGCCGCCACCGTCGATCATGGCATAGCCGATCACCTGTGCGTCGCGCGCCTGCACCTCGAACAGCGCGACTTTGCCCTCCAGCCGCGCCGCAACCAGCAGCACATCGGCCACCTGCCCGCCATAAACGGCGCTTTTGCGCCCCGACAGCACGTGCCCATCCCCGCGCACTTCGGCGGCGCAGGCCACATCGGCGATGTCATAGGGCGCATCCAACTCCGACAGCGCGGCGGCATATCTCATCGCGCCCGTCAGCAGCCCCTCCTGGTCCGCCCCCGCCGCCGTCAGCAGGCGCGACGACAGCAGCGCCGCCAATACCGGCTCGGGGCACAGCGCCCGGCCTAAAGCCTCGAACACCACCGAGATGTCGAAGCCAGTGCCGCCAAACCCGCCTGCGTCCTCGGACGCCAGCGCATAGAGCGCACCTAGCTCGGCCATCTCGTCCCATTTCGCCGGGTCATGGCACGGCAGCTCATACGCCACCGCATTGCGATGCTCGATCGTGTACTTGTCACCCAGGTAGCGCGCCAGTGTATCAGCCAGCATGCGCCGATCATCAGTCAGGTTGAAATCCATCGCTTACAGCTCCAGCATTGTCTTGGTCAGGATGTTGCGCTGGATCTCGTTCGACCCACCGAAGATCGATGTCTTGCGGTTGTTGAAATAGCGCGCCGCGTTGTTTGCCGCGTCCTCGGGACCAAACAGGATGTTGCCATCGCTGACATGGCCGGGAAACGGTGCCGCCGCCGGGCCAAGCGCCCGGCGCGCCAGGTCTTTCAACTCTTGGTGGATGACCGTTCCCTTGATCTTGAGGATAGATGTCTCGGGCCCGGGCGCCCCCTGTTCCTGCGCCTTGAACAGCATCCGCAGGTTGGTGATCTTCATCGCCTCCAGGTCGATCTCGGCCTGCGCGATGCGCGCCGCGAACAGCGGATCATCGATCAACCGCGCCGCACCGCGCCGCACCTTGCGCGCCAGCGCCTTGACCTCTTCCAGCGCCTGCATCGAAAAGCCCACGCCGGCAATGCCGGTGCGCTCATGGCTCAGCAGGTATTTCGCGATGGTCCAGCCCTTGTTTTCCTCTCCCACGAGGTTGGCAACCGGCACGCGCACGTCGGTGAAAAATACCTCGTTCACCTCGTGCCCCCCCTCGATCAGGCGGATCGGGCGCATCTCGATTCCCGGCGTATCCAGATCGACCAGCACAAAGGAAATGCCCTCTTGCGGCTTGGCATCCGGGTCCGTGCGCACCAGGCAGAAGATCTTGTTGGCGTGCTGGCCTAGGGTCGTCCACGTCTTTTGCCCGTTGATGACATACTCGTCGCCGTCGCGAACTGCGTGGGTTTTCAGGCTGGCAAGGTCGCTGCCCGCCCCCGGCTCGGAATAGCCCTGGCACCACCAGTCGGACCCATCAAGGATACGCGGCAGGACCTCTTGCTGCTGCGCCTCGGTCCCGAACTTGATCAGGACCGGACCCAGCATATTCAACCCGAACGGCACGATCCGCGGCGCGTATGCGCGGCAGCATTCCTCCTCGAAGATGTGCTTTTGCACCGGGGTCCAGCCGGGCCCGCCGAACTCGACCGGCCATGTCGTCGCCAGCCATCCCTTGGAATTGAGCAGCGCGTGCCACTCCTCCATCATCTCCTTGCTCAGTTCCCCGCCCGCACGCACTGCGTCGGCGATATGGGCGGGCAGGTTATCGGCCAGCCAGCCGCGCACCTCTTCCTGGAACGCGCGTTCCTCGGGTGAATAACTTAGGTCCATATCAAGTCCCCTTGTTCATGTCGGCAAATGTCGTGCCGTCCTCGGCCATGCGCCGCAGGATATCGGGCACCTGCCAGTAATGCGCATCCTCTTTTGCGTAGGTCTCGATCCGGCGCACCAGTTCCGCGGCGCCAATCGTGTCGGCATAATGCAGCGGCCCACCCCGGAACCGCGGAAACCCGTAGCCGAACAACAGCACCATATCCACGTCCAGCGGCCGCTTGGCGATGCCATCCTCGACAACGCGGGCGGCCTCGGAAATCATCGCCGTCATGTAGCGATCCACGATATCCTGATCGGTGAACTCGCGCGGCGTGATCCCGGCCTTTTCGCGTTCCTCTTCGATGATGCGGGCGACATCGGGGTTGGGGCGGATGTCCTTGCCCTCGTAGATGTAATACCCCTTGCCGGTCTTGCGCCCGAACCAGCCCTCTTCGCAGATGCGGTCGGCCACCGCGCCGGAGTACCGCTCATTCGGATCGCGCGTGCCTGCCTTGCGCTTGCGCGTGGCCCAGCCGATATCCAGACCCGCCAGATCGCCCACCTTGTGCGGGCCCATGGCAAATCCGAACCCTTCAAGCGCCGCATCCACCTGTTGCGGCGTGGCGCCGTCCAGCACCAGATACGCCGCCTCCTTGCCGTAATGCGACAGGATACGATTGCCGATGAACCCGTCGCACACCCCAGCGCGCACGCCCACCTTCTTCAGCCGCTTGGCCAGCGCAAAGCCGGTCGCCACCACGTCCGGCGCGGTCTTGTCCGCCACCACGATTTCCAGCAAGCGCATCACGTGCGCGGGGCTAAAGAAATGCAGCCCCAGAACATCGGCGGGGCGGCTGGTGGCGGCGGCGATCTCGTTCACATCCAGGTACGAGGTGTTCGACGCCATGATCGCCCCCGGCTTGCAAATGGTGTCGAGCTTGCCGAAGATTTCGGTCTTTACGCCCATGTCCTCGAACACCGCCTCGACCACCAGGTCGACATCGGCCAAATCCTCCATCGCCAGCGACGGCTCAAGCATCGCCAGCGTCGCGTCGCGCTTGTCTGCGGGAAGTTTGCCACGCTTGACGGCGCCGTCGATATTGCCGGTGATCGTCGCCACCCCGCGATCCAGCCCTTCCTGCGCCACCTCGATCAGGCGCACCGGCAACCCGGCCAGCAGGCAGGACGTGGCGATACCCGATCCCATCGTGCCGCCACCGATGATGCCGACCTTGCCGATGGGGCGCGCCTCGCCCTTGGCCTCGGGGATGTTGCTGACCGCGCGTTCGCCGAAAAAGGCGTGGATCAGCCCGGCCCGCTGCGGCGTGTCCATGCACTCCATGAACGCCTCGCGCTCAAACTGCAGGCCCTCGCTCAGCGGGGTTTTGGTCGCGGTATGGATACACTCCACGATCTTGTGCGGCGCGAATAGCAGCGCCTGGGTCTTGCGCAGCTTCTCGGCCGTTCGCTCAAGCGCGTCGTCATCCGGCGCGACCTGCAGATCGCAGGTGCGCCGCGTCTTCAACGTGCCGGCAGCCGCGTCCTGCGCCGCCCGGATCGCCACGTCGCGCGGCTCGCCAGCCTCCAGCCGGTCAATCGCCCCTGCCTCAAGCGCCTCCTGCGCGGGCACATGCCGCCCCGACAGGCACATATCCAGCGCAAAGGGGATACCGCTCAGACGCGGTAGGCGCTGCGTGCCGCCCGCGCCGGGCAACAGGCCAAGTGCCACCTCGGGCAGGCCCACGCGCAGCCCCTCGATCCCGACACGCGCATGCGCCGCCAGGCCCAGCTCGAACCCACCGCCCAGGGCGGTGCCGTGCATGATGGCCACGACCGGGATCTCGCTCGCCTCGATCCGGTTATACACGTCGGGCAGGGCCGGCGGCTGCGGCGGTTTGCCAAACTCCTTGATGTCCGCCCCCGCCACAAATGTGCGCCCGGCGCCGTAGATGGCAATCGCCTTGACGCCGCCCTCGGAGGCCAGCCGGGCAACGGCATCATTCAGACCCTGCCGAACCGCCTGCCCGGTGGCGTTCACCGGCGGATTATCAATGCAGATCAGGGCGATATCGCCATCCACTTCGATCGAGATCAGATCATTCACCTGATGGATATCGGACATGTGCGGCCTTTCTATATTAGATCGTCGGGCACCTATCGGGCACGGCGCACGCGCCCGTTCCCTCACCCGTTCGACGCCGCACGGTAGAGCCTTCGGGGAACCTCGTCAATAAATGGAAATTCGTTTCGCAGTGCAGAATGCATGCTAGCCGATGATCTCGAACCGGGTCACATCGACCAGCCCCCGATCGGTGATCTTGAGCGCCGGAATCACCGGCAGCGCCAGGAACGCCAGCTGCAGAAACGGCTCCTCCAACGTGACACCCAGCGATGTCGCCGCCGCGCGCAGATCCGACAGCCGGTCGCGCACCTTCTCGAACGGCTCAAGACTCATCAGTCCGGCCACCGGCAATGCCAGCTCGGCCAGAACCTCGCCGCCGCGCACCACGACGAACCCGCCCTCGGTCTCGCCAAGGCGGGTCACGGCGCGGGCCATGTCGTCGTAATCCGCGCCGACCACCACGATGTTGTGATGGTCGTGGCACACCGTCGATGCGATCGCCCCCGCCTTGAGGCCAAAGCCACGCACGAACCCGGTGGCGATGTTGCCGTTGCGCCCGTGCCGTTCCACCACCGCGATCTTGACCAGATCGCGCGCAACATCGGGGCGCTTGTCGCCCTCCTCGATCGTGATCACCTCGTGCAGGTGCTCGGTGATGATCTTGCCGTCCAGTATCCCGATCACATCCGTTTCTTCGCGGTTGCCCCCAGTGCGAAAGCTGGTCGCCGTGACAACCGGCGCATCGACCGATCCGCGCCCCACCGGCGCCACGTCCCCGCGCGCGGCGAATGCCGCCTCGGTCATCTCCTGCCCGGCGCACAGCACCCGCGCCGCGCGGCACTCTTCCAGGCTGTCCAGCACCACGATATCGGCCCGCCGCCCCGGCGCGATCAGGCCCCGGTCGCGCAGGCCGAACGCCTCGGCCGCCGACAGGCTGGCGGCGCGGTACACCGCCAGCGGCGAACAGCCTAGCGCGATCAGGCTACGGATCATGTAATCCAGGTGCCCATGCTCGGCGATGTCCAGCGGATTGCGGTCATCGGTGCATAGTGCCATGTAGGGCGCGGTCACATCGCTCAGAACCGGCGCCAGCGCGTGCATGTCCTTGGAAACCGATCCCTCGCGGATAAGCACCCGCATCCCCTTGCGCAGCTTCTCGCGCGCCTCATCGGCTGTGGTCGCCTCGTGCTCGGTGCGGATACCGGCGGCGACATAGGCACACAGGTCCCGCCCCGACAGCATCGGCGCGTGCCCGTCGATATGCCCGCCGCGAAACAGCTCCAGCTTGGCCAGCGCGCCCGCGTCCTTGGCCAGAACGCCGGGGTAGTTCATGAACTCCGCCAGCCCGATCCCCGACGCATGCCCGCGTAATTCTGCCAGCGCGTCCGCCTCGATCCGCGCGCCCGATGTCTCCATCTCGGTGGATGGCACGCAAGAGCTTAGCTGCACCCGGATATCCATCAGGGTATGTTCCGACGCGCGCTGGAAATAGCGGATGCCATCGACCCCGATCACATTGGCTATCTCGTGCGGATCGCAGATCGCCGTCGTCACCCCGCGCGGCCCGACGCAGCGGTCAAACTCGAACGGCGTCACCAGCGAGCTTTCAATATGCAGATGCGTGTCGATGAACCCCGGCACAAGGATCTGGCCGCTCACGTCGATCACCTTGTGCCCCTCGTAGGCCTCGCCGACGCCGACGATGGTCTCGCCGCAAATCGCCACGTCGCCCGCGATCATCTCGCCGGTGGTCAGGTCAAACACCCGCCCACCGCGCAGCACCGTATCGGCGGGCGCGATGCCGCGCCCCTGGTCTATCAGGTCGCTGAGGTCTCTCATGTCATTGCTCCTTGCATTCCCGGTCCGGGCGCGCAGCAGCCGGGTGGCATATTGCCAGTTGCGCCCCTTTTGCCCGCGCATCGTCAGAGCCAACATTTGCGTGGCGCGGCGCGATCACGCGCGAATTATGATCGTCGATGTTGACTTTCACGAAATCTGCCTGTCTTTATTTTACTATCCGATAAAAAACGAAAACGGAATGACCGACAATGTCGCAAATCTGTTTCATAAAACTGGCAGGTCAGCGAGTGCTTACCATACCTGAAAACAGGGGACTGAAATGAAACGTAATTCCTTCACGATCAACCTCGCCCGCTCGGCCGGGGTGATCGGCCTGATCGCCATGGCCCAGGGCACCAGCGCCGAAACGCTGCGCCTGCTGACGTGGGGCGGCTACGCACCCCAGGACGTCATCGAGAAATTCGAGGCCGAAACCGGCCACACCGTCGAGGTGACCAAGTCCAACAACGAGGAAATGATCGCCAAGCTGCGCGCCACCGGCGGCGGCGGCTTCGACCTTGCCCAGCCCAGCCAGGACCGCATCGCCGGTCCGCAGGCCGAGTTCGGCATTTACAAGCCCATCGACCTGTCCCAGATCGACAGCAGCCTGTTCATCCCTTCGATGCTGGAAGCGACCAAGAAAAACACCACCGTCGGCGGCGACGTGTACGGCGTGCCGCATGTCTGGGGCACCAGTGGCCTGGTTCTGGACACATCCAAGGCATCCACCGTCACCGACTACACCGACCTGTGCAACGACGATGTCGCCGGGCAGGTATCCTACCGGCTCAAGCGCCCGACGCTGATCGGGTTCGCGTTCTCCATGGGGCTTGATCCCTTCGCCGCCTATGGCGACGAGGACGCCTATACCGAGATCATGCAAAAGGTCGAGGCCAAGCTGAAAGACTGCAAGCCCAACGTCAAAACCTACTGGGGCGGCGGCGATGAACTGATGAACCTTGTCCGCTCGGGCGAGGTGATCGCGGCCATGGCATGGGATACCGGCGGCTGGAAGCTGAACGATGACAACGCCGACATCACCTTCGTCGCGCCCGATTCTGGCGCGCTTGGCTGGATCGACACCTTTGTTCTGCCTGCCAAGGGCCGCGCCGATCAGGCCGCCTATGACTGGATCAACTTCGTGATGCAGCCCGAGGTATCGGCCATGATCACCGCCTCGGCCGGGAACTTCACTGCCTCAAAGGGCGCCGATGCCTACGCCTCGGACGAACTTAAGGCCAAGTACCAAAACAGCTTCCCGCCCGAGGACGTGGATAACATCAAGTGGTATCCGCCCGTCCCCGCCGGCCTCGAAGCGATCGAAGGCGGCGTCCTGGACCGGGTCAAAGCGGCCAACTGATCCGCGGCGCGCACGCGCGCACATGACCATACGCGGCACCCGCCCTCGCGCGTGGGTGCCGCATTCCGTTTCACCTGACGCAGGATACCCGATGACCCCCGATCTGGAATGCACCGCCCTGACCAAGCGGTTCAACGACGAGGCCGCAGTGGACAATGTGAGCTTTGCCGTCCCCCAGGGGTCTTTCTTTTCCATCCTCGGCCCATCGGGCTGCGGCAAGACCACGATCATGCGCATGATCGCGGGCTTCCTGCCCCCCACCAGCGGCGACATCTGTATCAAGGGCCGTTCGATGCTGAACGTGCCGCCCAACAAGCGCCCGGTGAACATGGTGTTCCAGCACCTCGCGCTGTTTCCCATGATGAACATCGAGGACAACATCGGCTACGGCCTGCGCCGCGCCGGCCTGCCAAAACCCGAGATCACCCGCAAGGTCGGCGAGGTACTCGAACGTATCGGCCTGCCCGGCGTGGGCAAACGCAAGGTGTCCGAGCTGTCGGGCGGCCAGAAACAGCGCATCGCCATCGCCCGCTGCATGGTGCTTGAGCCTGACGTGCTGCTGCTGGACGAGCCGCTCGGCGCGCTCGACCTGAAGCTGCGCGAGCATATGAAGATCGAACTGAAGGCGCTTCAGGCCGCGTTCGACACCACCTTCGTCTACATCACCCACGACCAATCCGAGGCGCTGGTCATGTCCGACCAGATCGCCGTCATGAACAACGGCCGGTTTGAACAGCTTGGCGCAGCGCGTGATCTCTATTACCGGCCCGAAACCGCCTTCGTGGCGGGGTTCGTCGGCGATACCAACCGCTGGCCCGCCAAAGTGGACCGGGTCGAGGGTGGCGCGCTGCAGCTGCGTACCGATAGCGGCCTGACCCTGCACGGCGCCTCGCACGGGCGGGCCCTGTCGCGCGGCGACCGCGCCGATGTCTATGTCCGCCCCGAGGCGATCCGCGTCGCCCACACCGCCGATGAGCTGTCCCAGTTCGACAACCGACTCTCGGGGCAGGTCACCTCGATCCTGTTCAACGGCGCTGCCAGTCGTATCCTGTTCCGCGACGACGCCGGGCATGAGGAGATCGAGGTAACCCTGCCGCAATCGGGCGAGTTTGCCATGCTGGAAAAGGGCGCCCGCGTGCATATCGGCTGGTCGGGCGCACATGGCAACTGCTTTGCCGCGACCACCGCGGCGGCGGGGGCCTGAGCGATGCGCGCACAGGCGAGATTGGGCTTCATCCTGCTGCTGATGCCGATCCTTCTGTGGCTAACGGCGCTGATCGTGATCCCGCATATCGACATGTTCCTGATCTCCCTGCGCGAACGCGTCGGCGTCGGCGAATATGCTACCAGCACCGCCAACTACCGCACGTTCCTGGGAGAGCCGCTCTACCTGGTCACCTTCGCACGCACCGCGATCATGGCCGTCACGGCCACCTTCATCACCCTGCTGATCGCCTTCCCGGTCAGCTACTACATCGCCAAGATGATCAAGGGCCGCCTGCAATCGGCGCTGTTCCTGATGTGCCTTGTGCCGTTTTGGGTGTCCGAACTGGTGCGCACCTTCGGCTGGATGATCCTGCTGCGCGAGACGGGCCTGTTTTCCAACCTGCTGCAATGGTCCGGCCTTGCCTCCGGCCCGGTAGAGATGCTCTATAACGACGCCGCGATCATGGTCGGGCTCGTCTACACCTCGATGCTGTTCATGGTGGTGCCCCTGGTCACCACCCTCGAAAGCCTCGATGATTCCGTGATCGAGGCAGGCTACGACCTCGGCGGCTCCGGCCCCTCAATCCTGCGCGAGATCATCATCCCCCACGCCACCCCCGGCATCGTGTCGGGCAGCATCGTCGTGTTCATGCTATCGCTGGGCAACTACCTGACTCCGACCATGCTGGGCGGCAAGGATAGCCTCTGGTTCACCGAGCTGATCTACTCGCAGTTCATCGTGCGCTTCAACTGGGAACTGGGCGCCGCGTTTGGGTTCATGCTGCTGATCCTGTCGTCGGTGATCGTCTGGGCCATGCTGCGCCTGACGGGTCAAACCCTTGAAAAGACAATGGGCTAGGAAAGGACCGCGCGATGATCCCCACCATTCCACAGCCCCGCGCGATCCGGGCCGCTTATACCGCCTATATCGTGCTGTTCTTCATCTACCTCGCGCTGCCGCTCACCGTGGTTGCCGTGTTCGCCTTCAACGATAGCCAGTTCCCCTCCCTCCCGTGGGAGGGCTTCACATGGAACTGGTTCTTCGGCGACAAGGACCCCATGATCGGCGTCTTTCACGACCGCGCCATTCTGCGCGCGATCGGCACATCGGCCTTCGTCGGCATCTGCGTTTCGGCCCTGTCGGTGGCCGTGGGCACCTCCAACGCGTTCCTGTTCAACCGGTACCAGTTCCGCGGCCGCGGCCTTCTCTACGTGCTGATGCTGATGCCGCTGGTGATCCCCGGCATCGTGCTGGGCATCTCGATCCTGGTGTTCTCCTCGACCCTGGCCAACGCGGCGTGGGACGGCATGAAATGGGATATCACGGCGCTGCGGCCCGGCCTGACGCTGGTGGTGCTCGGCCAATTCTCGTTCATCGCCACGATTGCCACGCTGGTCATCTCCGCCCGGCTCCAGAAGTTCGACCGCACCCTCGAAGAAGCCGCCATGAACCTCGGCGCCGGCCGCCTCACGGCTGTGCGCACCATCACCATCCCGTTCCTCGCCCCCGCGCTGGTGGGGGCCTTCGTCGTGGCTTTTTTGATGAGCTTCGAGAACTTCAACACCACGCTGATGCTGGTCGGCTCCGACGCGCCGCTGACCATTGCCATGTTCGACAGGCTGAAAGAGGGCTCCACCCCCCTGCTCAACGCCGTGTCGCTCTTGCTGATGCTGGGCTCCAGCCTGCTGGCCCTCGTGATGATAACCTTCCAACGCCGCGCAGCCTGATAGGGCAGGAGCCTCCGGCTGGGATATTTTAGGGCCAGAAGAAAACCCCACACGCCCCCATCCCAAACGCCGGGCTCTTCATCTTGCCCAAAGTACTCCGGGGGAGTCGCCGCGTGCGGCGACGGGGGCAGCGCCCCCAGATCCCCGCGCACGCTCAGCCGATGGCGCCGCGGTTTTCGCCCACCTGCCCGCGATGCAGTAGCAGGTGGTCCAGGATCACGCAGGCCATCATCGCCTCGCCCACCGGCACCGCGCGGATACCGACACAGGGGTCGTGGCGGCCCTTGGTGACGATGTCGGTCGCCTTGCCCGCCTTGGTGATCGTCTGCCGCGTCTTCAGGATCGAGCTGGTCGGCTTCACGGCAAAGCGCACCACCACGTCCTGCCCGGTCGAGATCCCGCCGAGGATGCCGCCCGAGTGGTTGCTGGAATAGACCGGCTGCCCGTCATTGCCCATGAAAATCTCGTCGGCGTTGTCCTCGCCCGTAAGGGTGGCCGCCGCCATGCCTTCGCCGATCTCCACGCCCTTAACCGCGTTTATGCTCATCATCGCGGCGGCCAGGTCTGTGTCCAGCTTGCCGTAGACAGGCGCGCCCAGCCCCGCAGGCAGGCCCCGCGCCACCACTTCGACGACCGCGCCCACCGAGTTGCCGGATTTGCGCAGCCCGTCGAGGTACCCCGCCCATGTTTGCGCGGCGTGCGCATCCGGGGTCCAGAACGGGTTCTCGTCGATCTGGGCCCAATCGAACCGCTCGCGGTCGATCTCGTGCGCGCCTATGCGCGTCATGTAGCCCTTGATCTCGACATCGGGCGCCAGCGCCGCAACCGCCGCCCGCGCCAGGCCACCGGCCGCCACCCGCGCGGCGGTCTCTCGCGCGCTGGACCGGCCGCCGCCGCGATAGTCGCGGATGCCGTATTTCTGCCAATAGGTGATATCGGCGTGGCCGGGGCGGAATTTCTCGGCGATGTCGCCGTAATCCTTGGATCGCTGATCGGTGTTCTCGATCATCAATTGAACCGGCGTGCCGGTTGTCTGCCCCTCGAACACCCCCGACAGAATGCGCACCGCGTCCGCCTCGCGCCGCTGCGTGGTGTATTTGCTTTGCCCCGGTTTGCGCCGGTCCAGCCAGTGCTGTATCGCGTCCTCGGTGATCGGCACACCGGGCGGGCAGCCATCCACCGTCGCCCCCAGGGCCGGCCCGTGGCTTTCGCCCCAGGTGGTCACGCGGAAAAGATGGCCGAACGTGTTGATGCTCATGGGCGCTCTCCTTTGCCCACCCCATTAGCCGCCGCGCGGGGCCCGCTCAAGCGGTTTTGCCTTGATGCGCCCCCTTGGGCGGCTTAGGTTCTGGGTCACCTCGGGGTGCCCCGCCATGCGCAGGGCTGAGATGCGACCGCTGCGAACCCGTTGAACCTGAACCGGTTAAGACCGGCGGAGGGAAGGTTTGGATACGCCTCCTGACTTGCTCCGCCCGTCGCAGACAGGAGGATGCCATGAAGTATCTTGCACTTGCCACGGGATTGTTTGCCGCCACCACCGCGGTGGCCGAAACACCCACGCTGACCATCTACACCTATGACAGCTTCGTAAGCGATTGGGGCCCAGGCCCCGCCGTCGAAGAGGCATTCGAGAAAACCTGCGAATGCGATCTGAAATTCGTCGGCACCGGCGATGGCGCGTCGCTTCTGGCGCGGCTGCGCCTCGAAGGAGCGAACACCGACGCCGATATCGTGCTGGGCCTCGATACCGGGCTGACGGCGGCCGCCTCTGAGACCGGGCTGTTCGCGCCCCATTCCGTCAGCGCCGAGTATGACCTGCCGATTGCATGGGATGATCCGCTTTTCGTACCGTTCGACTGGGGCTATTTCGCTTTTGTCGCGGAGGCCGGCTTTGATGCGCCCACCAACTTTCGCGATCTGGCCGCCAGCGACACCACCATCGTGATCCAGGATCCCCGCTCGTCCACGCCGGGGCTTGGCCTGCTGATGTGGGTGAAAACCGCCTATGGCGACGAGGCCAAAGACATCTGGGCTGGCCTCTCGGACAACATCGTAACCGTCACCAAGGGCTGGTCCGAGGCGTATGGCCTGTTCCTTGAGGGCGAGGCCGACATGGCCCTGTCCTACACCACCTCGCCCGCCTATCACATCATCGCCGAAGACGACGACAGCAAGGCCGCCGTGCCCTTCGACGAAGGCCACTACATGCAGATCGAGGTTGCCGGCAAACTCGCCGGTACGGATCAGCCCGAATTGGCGGACAAGTTCCTCTCGTTCGTAACCGGCGAGGAGTTCCAGTCGATCGTGCCCACGACCAACTGGATGTATCCCGCCGTGATGCCGCAGGGCGGCTTGCCCGATGCGTTTGGCACCCTGATCAAGCCCGAGAAATCCCTGCTAGTCCCTGCGGACGAGGCCGATGAGGTGCGCGACCGCGCGCTTGAAGAGTGGCTGCGCGCGCTGTCGCGATAAACCGCGCGGGCGGCGGCGGCCCTGGCCTGATCGCGGCGGCGTTCGTCGCCGCGGTGATCCTTGGTCCGGTCGCCGCCGTGCTGTGGCGCGCGGGCGGGGGCGGTTGGCCCGGCCCCGCCGATTGGGCAGCGCTGCGCTTTACCCTGACGCAGGCCACCCTTTCGGCCCTGATCAGCGTCGCACTGGCGATCCCCGCCGCCCGCGCGCTGGCGCGGCGGCGCTTTGCTGGGCGGCGCATTCTGATCACGGCGCTTGGCGCGCCCTTTATCCTGCCGGTGATCGTTGCGGTGCTGGGCCTGCTGGCGGTGTTCGGGCGCTCTGGTGCGCTCAATACCGTGCTGTACGCCGCCGGCCTACCAACCATGCAGATCTACGGGTTGCACGGCGTCGTGCTGGCGCATGTGTTCTTCAACCTGCCTCTGGCCACGCGCATCATCTTGCAAGGCTGGCAATCCATCCCGGCCGAGCGGTTCCGCCTGACCGCCAGCCTTGGCATGAACGCGGGCCAGGTCATGCGCCACCTTGAATGGCCGATGCTGCGCGCGGTGATCCCCGGCGCGCTGATGGTGATCTTCGCCATTTGCCTCAGCAGCTTTGCCGTGGCGCTGACGCTAGGTGGCGGGCCAAGTGCTACCACGGTCGAGCTGGCCATTTACCAGGCGTTCCGCTTTGACTTTGACCTGGGCCGCGCCGCCGTGCTGGCCTGCATACAGCTCTCAATCGTCACCGTCGCGGCGATCCTCGCGCTGCGGGTGGCGCAATCCGGCGGCTTTGGCGCCGGGCTGGACCGTAGCTTGCGCCGGTTCGATGCCGAAACCCCCGCGCTGCGCCTTTTGGATGCGGGCGTGCTACTACTGGTGGCGCTGTTCCTGCTGACGCCGATGGCCGCCATCGTGATGCGCGGCGGCGCTGCGCTGCTGGATTTGCCCGGCGCCGTCTGGCGCGCGGCGGGCATATCGCTGGCTGTGGCGGGCGCGTCCATGGCGCTGACGCTGGCGCTCGCACTGCCGATGGCGCTGGCCGCCCTGAAGCGCCCCATGATCGAGGCGGTCGGCCTTCTTGGCATCGCCGCCTCTCCGCTGGTTATCGGCGTCGGGCTATTCGTGCTGATCAACCCGTGGACCAACCCGATGCTGCTTGCCCTGCCGGTCACGGCGCTGGTCAACGCGGTCATGGCCCTGCCCTTTGCCCTGCGAGTAATGACGCCGCAACTTATTGATATTAATTCCGAGTTCGGGAACCTCTGCGATAGCCTCGGGATGTCGCCGCGCGACCGGCTGCGCCTTGTCGTCCTGCCGCGCCTGCGCCGGCAGCTTGGCTTTGCCGCCGGTCTGGCCGCCGCCCTGTCGATAGGCGACCTGGGGGTGATCGCCCTATTCGCCGACCCCGAAATCGCGACGCTCCCCCTTCAGATCCTGCGCCTGATGGGCGCCTACCGGATGGCCGACGCCGCCGGCGCGGGGCTGCTCTTGCTGGTGCTGTCGCTGTCTGTATTCTGGCTGCTCGATCAAGGGGGGCGCGCCGATTCTGACGCTTGAAGCCATCGAGATCCGGCAAGGCGATTTTCACCTTAGCGCCGATTTGTCGGTCGCGGACGGCGCACGCGTGGCCCTGATCGGGCCCAGCGGCGCGGGCAAGTCCACGCTGTTGAATGTCATCGCGGGATTTTTCCCGCCGGTTTCGGGCCGCGTTCTATGGGATGGGCAGGACATCACGAACCTGCCGCCTGCGCAGCGCAAGTGCGGAATATTGTTCCAAGACAACAACTTGTTCCCGCATTTCACAGCGAAGCGCAACGTCGGACTGGGCATTCGCCCCGATCTGCGCCTCTCGGCCGAGGATCATCAAGAGGTCGCCCGCGCCCTTGATCGCGTCGGCCTCACCGGCCTTGGGGGCCGCAAGCCGGCGCAGCTTTCGGGCGGCCAACAGGTCCGCGTCGCCCTGGCCCGTGTCCTCGTGCAGCGCAAGCCGCTGGTCCTTCTGGACGAGCCTTTCGCCGCCCTCGGCCCCGCCCTCAAGGCCGAGATGCTGGATCTGGTTCAGGCCCTCATGACCGAGACCGGCGCAACCCTGCTGATGGTCAGCCACGATCCCCTGGACGCGCAGCGGATCGCCCCTGAGACGATCCTTGTCGCGGATGGCCGCGCCAGCGCCCCGTGCGACACCAAAACCCTGCTCGCCACCCCTCCCGAGGCCTTGCGCCGCTACCTGGGCACCTGATCGCCGACCATGAGAAACCCCGCCCGAATGAACGGACGGGGCTACAATTGCGGCGCGGTGCGCGCCCGATCAGGCCGTTTTCTTGCCCTTGATCGGCGCCCACAACCGTTTGTTCGTCAGGTACAGTAGCACCGAAAGAACCGTTAGGAACAGCACCCCGACGAACCCGGCATGCTGGCGCGCCATCATCTTGGGCTCGGCCGCCCACATCAGGAACGCGGCGACATCCTCGGCTTCGCTGTGGATGTCGTTGGGCGCCCCGTCATCAAACTCCACATCCTCGCCATAGAGCGGCGGCGCCATGGAAATCCAACCACCGGGGAAGGCTGTGTTCTCATAGAACATCGTGCCCGCCTCCATCTTGTCCTCGCCGGTATAGCTGGTCAGGATCGCGGTGATGTATTCCGGCCCGCCCATACCGTTGAATAGCTGGCTCAGCCCGGTGCCGTACGGCCCGTGGAACCCGGCCCGCTTCTTCGCCATCAACGACAGGTCCGGCGCCCCGGCAGCGGTCACTTCGGGGAAGTGATCCGTCGGCTTGGCCGCGCGGTAATCGTCCAGCTCCGGATCGAACACCTCGAAGTTCTCGGCATAGGCGCGCACCTGATCTTCCGGCAGGTGCGGCCCGCCCTCGTCGCCAATAGTGCGAATGGGCACGTATTTCATGCCGTGGCACGAAGCGCAGACCTGGGTATAGACCTTCAGGCCGCGCTGAAGCTGGTTCTGATCGAACGTGCCGAACGGCCCTTCGAAGGAAAACGCCACATCCTCGATATGGCCCTCGCCCCCTGCGGCCACGGCTGCCCCACCCGAAAGGGTCAGGGCGGCAACTGCGGCAAGGCTTAGTTTCTTGAGCATTGTCCCGTTTCCTTTCTTATTCGGCAGGCGTGCCAGAAGCTTTGCCGTAATGGGAGTCGAAATCTTCCTCGATCGTCGCCGGCTCTGCGCTTGGCTTCTCGATGACACCCAGAAGCGGCAGAATGACAAGGAAGTAGGCGAACCAATACGCCGACCCAATCAGCGAGATCGTCGAGTAGGGCGGCTCGGCCGGCATCGCCCCGGCCCACATCAGCACCACGAAATCGAGGCACAGAAGCGCGAACCACCACTTGAACATCGGCCGGTAACGCCCCGAACGAACGCTGGAAGTATCCAGCCACGGCGCCACGAACATAACCGCGATCGCACCGAACATGGCCAGCACGCCAAAGAACTTGGCGTCAACGATGCCGCCGGTGATCCAGCTTGCGAACATCACCACCCACACGTCCGAGGTGAACGCCCGCAGGATCGCGTAGAAGGGCAGGAAATACCATTCGGGCACGATGTGCGACGGCGTGACCAGCGGGTTCGCCTCGATGTAATTGTCGGGGTGGCCCAGGTAGTTCGGCATGAACCCGACGATCGCAAAGAATACCACAAGGATCACGGCCAGCGCGAACAGGTCCTTGATGACGAAGTAGGGCCAGAACGGAACCGTGTCCTTTTCCGCCTCCGCCTTGGAGCCGCGACGCACATCAACGCCCGTGGGGTTGTTGTTGCCCGTGGTGTGGAAGGCCCAGATGTGGATCGCCACCAGCGCCGCGATTACGAAGGGCAGCAGGTAGTGCAGGCTGAAGAAGCGGTTCAGCGTGGCATTGCCAACCGCCGGCCCGCCCAAAAGCCACGTCTGGATCGGCTCGCCGATGAACGGGATCGCGCCGAACAGCCCCGTAATCACCGTGGCGCCCCAGAACGACATCTGCCCCCAAGGCAGCACGTACCCCATGAAGGCCGTGCCCATCATCAGCAGGTAAATCAGCATGCCGATGATCCACGTGATCTCACGCGGGGCCTTGTACGACCCGTAGTAAAGACCGCGGAAAATATGCAGATACACCGCAAGGAAGAACAGCGACGCGCCATTCATGTGCAAATACCGCAGCATGTGCCCGCCATTCACGTTGCGCATGATATGCTCGATGCTGGCGAAGGCCATGTCGACATGCGGCGTGTAATGCATCGCCAAAACGATGCCGGTCACGATCTGCAGCACAAGACAGAACGTCAGGACAATACCCCAGATCCACATCCAGTTCAGGTTCTTGGGCGTGGGGATCATGATCGTGTCGTAAAGAAGTCCGACAATGGGCAGACGGCTATGCAGCCATTTCTCGCCCCGGGTCTTCGGCTCATAGTGATCGTGTGGAATTCCAGCCATGATGCGTCTCCTCAGCCCAGTTTGATCGTCGACTCGTCGACGAATTCAGCCACGGGAATCCAGAGGTTCTCTGGCGCGGGGCCTTTGCGGATACGCCCAGCAGTGTCGTAGTGCGAGCCGTGGCAGGGGCAGAACCAGCCGCCGAAATCGCCCGAGCCGTTCCCGATCGGAACGCAGCCCAGATGCGTGCACACCCCGATCATCACCAACCATTCGCCCGCCTCGTCAAGCGTACGGTTCTGATCGGTGGCCTTCAGCGACATGTCGTTACGGTTCTGCGCGTTCGTGTCGACCAGTTCCGACATCTCGACCTCGCGCGCCGCTTCGATCTCGGCATCGGTACGGCGCCGAATGAACACAGGCTTGCCCAGCCATTTCACGGTCAATTGCGTGCCGGGCTCAACGCCGCCCACATCGACACGGATGGACGACAGCGCCTGAACGTCTGCGGATGGGTTCATCTGATTCACAAGTGGCCAGACAGCGGCACCTGCGGTTACGGCACCTGCGCCAGCCGTGGCGTAGTAGAGGAAATCTCTGCGGGTGCCTTCGTGATCTTCTGCGTGGGACACGAGGGTTTCTCCATTCTTCGGCCGGTGATGGCCCGTGCATTTGATGTCCGTGCGAACACGACCTATCTGGCTGCTATTTAGCGGGGGATTCCGCTCAGGTCCAGCGGTCAATGCCACGCAGACGGGTATCATCCGCCGAAGATGCCCATCTGTCGCGCTTGAGTCGCGATATCAGCACGGCTAAGGTGACGGCGAAACCTTGGGACATGTCGGGAATATGCCATGAAATCGTTCAAGTTCCGGATCGCCGCGGCCACCCTGACCGCCGCGCTCGCCGGACCAGCCGCCGCCGAGATGGAGCTCAGCCTCTATTCAGGCGTGCAGACATTGCCGCACAGCAACTTGTCCGGCACCTATCCCGCTGGCGGCTCGTTTTCCCGCCACGTCAAATGGAACGGCAAATCTTTTGCCGCGCCGCCCTATTACGGCGCGCGCGCGATGTGGTGGCGGCCCAGCAACATCGGCTGGGGGGTCGAGTTCACCCACGCCAAGGCCTATGCCTCGGACGCGGACATGAATGCGCTTGGGTTCTCCAGCCTGGAATTTACCGACGGTCACAACCTGATCACGGTCAACGTCATGAAACGCTGGCCCGATCGGTGGGGCGGCTTCACCCCCTATGCCGGCGCGGGCCTCGGGGTTGCCGTACCCCATGTGGATGCCACGACAACCGGCGGATCGCGCACCTATGGCTATCAACTGACCGGCCCGGCCGCGCGGCTGACGGCGGGGGCGAAGTACGACCTGAACGACAAATGGGCGGTGTTCGGCGAGTACCAGTTCACCTATTCCGACAACGATGTCGATCTGAACGGTGGCGGCTCGATGAAGACCACGCTGATCACCAACGCGCTGAACTTCGGCCTGTCCTACAAGTTCTGAACGCGCCTGTTTCCGCCGTTAAGACTTGGCTCCAATGCGCGGCATCAAGGGCGAAGCCCGCCGCGCAGCGTCAGACCGCCCCCGTCGCACCAGAGGTGCGCCGCTTATCCTCGGCACGCCTCCGGCGTGACCGGCGGGTGCTGCGCGGCTCCTCGTTACCTCTCCGCGCGGCCCTCGCATCAGGTGGCCCCATCAATCCCGCGGCTGCGTCGCCACCATCGCCGGGCGTTCAGAAAATTCGTCATACCAATCAGCCAGCGCATCGCGCCCCTTCCGCCAATCTCGGGCACCGTGCCGGAAATCCAGGTACCCCAGGGCACAGGCGACCGCGATCTGCCCCATATCAAGCCGCCCCGACAGGTGACTCATCCAGCGGCCTTCCAGCGCATCCAGCGCACGGCTCACCTTCGCCCACTGCGCATCCAGCCAGCCATCGAAAACCTTGTCCTCGGGGCGCAGGCGCACCTCGTAGATCATGCCCACGGCCGCATCCATGATGCCATCCGCCGTCGCCTCCAGCGTCAGCGTCTCCCAGATGTGCGCCTCGGGGTACAGGCCCGCCTCGGCGCGGGCATCCAGAAACCGGGTAATGACCCGGCTGTCATAGATCGCGGGCCCGTTTGGCCGGACCAGCGCGGGGATCTTTCCCAGCGGGTTGGCCGCAGCCACATCGTCTGCCGTCGCCACCGGCGAGGTCTTGACCTGCGCCATCTCGATATCGTCGATCTGCCCCGTCTCATGCAGGCAGACCAGTACCTTGCGGACATAAGGCGAGGCGGGAGAGTATACGAGTTTCATGCGCGGTCCTTTCTGCAGTCGCCGCCAGACTACTGCCCAGATCGCCGCGTGCAAGTGGGCTTTGTCAGGTCTCTTCCGGCGGCGACCGCATCCAACGCGCCAGCGCGGTCAGCTCAGAGCCATCAGCGGACCCCGCCACCCCTCCGGCGGCGGCCAGCCGCACCTCGTTTGGCTTGTTCTGGCTCAGCTTCCAAGTGCCATCGACCGCCTCGATCCTCAGTTGGCACGGAACGATCTGCCGCATCATTCGCGTCGCCACATCATCGGGCATCTTGTCCATCTTCCAGACAGGCTTGGGCGCCAGCGGCGCTTCGAACCGATCAGAGGTGGCCTCGAGGATCTCGCGCAGCCGCTCTTGCGGTAGCAATTCGCAGGCGCCGGTCAGGTGGACGGCGATGTAGTTCCACGTCGGCACCTGTTCGGAAATGCCGTACCAATCGGGCGAAATGTACCCGTGTGGCCCATTGACGGCCAGCCGCGCAACGCGGGGCTCGGACAGAAGCCGCACCATCGGATTTGAACGCACCAAGTGGAAAAGCACCTCGTCGCCATCCAGTACGAAGGGGATATGGCTCAGTAGCGGGGCACCCTGCCCATCGGCCAAGGCCAGGGTTCCAAAGCCCATACTCGCTACGAAATCGATGTTTTGCGCGCGCGATGTTTTGCGAAATTTCGGGTTCGGGTGCATGTATCCGCTCCGGTATCTGGGTCAGGCCGTCAGGCGGTCCTGGGTCCGCCCGCCGATCATCACCTCGACAATAGCGCCTTCGTCCTGCGCCGCGGCAACGTCAACCTCTGTAAATTGCTCGGTCCGCCCCATATGCGGGTTTTCCATCAGGACCCGATGCCGCCGCCCCACCTGCGCGGTCAGATGCTGCGCCACCTGCCGCGCGCCTTCCGCGCGCAACCTCGCGGCGCGGTCCTTGACCCTCGCGCCATCCACCTGGGGCATGCGCGCCGCCGGCGTCCCCTGCCGGGGCGAGAACGGAAAAACGTGCAGCCAGGTCAAGCCGCACTCCTCGACCAGCCTTAGCGAGTTGTCGAACATCGCTTCTGTCTCAGTGGGAAAACCGGCGATGATATCAGCCCCGAACGTCATGTCTGGCCGCAAGCGACGTGCCTCTTCGCAAAAACGAATGGCATCGTCGCGCAGGTGGCGGCGCTTCATCCGCTTGAGGATCAGGTCATCGCCGTGCTGCAACGACAGGTGCAGATGCGGCATCAGGCGCTGTTCGCTTGCGATGGCCTGCATGAGGCTCTCGTCCGCCTCGATGGAATCGATACTGCTGATGCGCAGGCGCGGTAGGTCAGGCACCAATTTCAGAATCCGCATCACCAAATCACCCAACCGCGGCTGACCCGGCAGGTCGGCGCCCCAGCTGGTCAGGTCAACGCCGGTCAGAACGACCTCGTTGTATCCGCGCCCTGTAAGGCGCTTGATCTGATCGACCACGACCCCGGCGGGCACGCTGCGTGAATTTCCCCTGCCATAGGGGATGATGCAAAATGTGCAGCGATGATCGCACCCGTTCTGCACCTGCACGTAGGCGCGGCTACGCGTGCCGAACCCGTCGATCAAGTGGCCCGCAGTCTCGCGCACGCTCATGATATCATCGACCTGAACGCGCTCTGTTTCGCCGGTGAAATCCGGCGCCAGGCGCGCCCACGTATCGGCTTGCATCTTTTCCGCGTTGCCGATGACATGATCGACCTCGTCCATCGCGGCAAATGTCTCGGGCTCTGTTTGAGCAGCACAGCCGGTGACGATGAGGCGCGCATCGGGGTTCTCGCGGCGCAGACGGCGAATTTCCTGCCGGGCCTTGCGCACGGCTTGCGCGGTGACGGCGCATGTATTGATCACGACCGCATCGCCGACCCCGGCCTTCGCGGCAAGATCCTGCATCGCCTGCGTCTCGTAGGCATTCAAGCGACACCCCAAGGTGGAGAATTTCGGCGGCGCAAGCGTCATGTCACAGCCTTCATGAACTCGGGGGTAAGTTGACCATCGGCCACATGCATTGTCGGGCCGGTCATCCACACCCCATCATCACGCCATGCAACATCCAGGGTGCCGCCGTCCAGATCGATCCGAACCTCGCGGCCCGTCAAGCCCCGCCGTACTGCGGCAACGGCCACGGCGCAAGATGATGACCCGGACGCCAGCGTTATGCCCGCGCCCCGCTCCCACACGCGCAGGCGCACGTGATCCGGCCCCATAAGGGATGCAAACTGAACATTGGTGCGCTCGGGAAACAGCGCGTGCGTCTCGATCGCCGCTCCGCGCCCGGCCAGGTCGATTTCATCGGCATCCTCGACAAAAAACGTGCAATGCGGATTACCCATGCCGGTAGCCACCGGCGCGCCATCGATCGGCAGTGCCAGAGTATCAACCTCATGCGCGAGGGGGATATCGCACCAATCAAGCTGAGGCTGCCCCATGTTGACCGATGTAAGCCCTGCGCCCGCGTCGCGCGCGCGCAGGGTGCCGCGCCTGGTGGTAAGCGTCAGGTCCGTCTTGCCTGTCTCGTCCATCAGGTACCGCGCAATACAACGCGTCGCGTTCCCGCAGGCCGCGGACTCCGATCCGTCAGAATTGTAAAATACAAGATGAGCATCAGCCTGCCCGACTGTGATCACCGCCAACTGATCAAAGCCGACGCCCCTGCGCCGATCCGCAATCGCCCGGACCAGCGTCACAGGCAACTCCACCGACCGCGCACGCGCATCCACGACAACGAAATCGTTGCCCAGCCCATGCATCTTCATGAATGGCAGCCCTATGCGTATCGCGTCGCTCATGGCGGCGATATAAACCTCGTCATCACATGAATCCAGCCTAAGCGAAACAAACATGGATTTTGGGGTTGACCATACTCGCCGGGCTTTCTAGACACCGCTTCCAGTGGGCCGTTAGCTCAGTTGGTAGAGCAACTGACTTTTAATCAGTGGGTCGCAGGTTCGAATCCTGCACGGCTCACCACTGTTTCAAGGACTTGGCACCTTCGTGCCTGACATGTTGGAACGTGGTTGGAACGTGTTGGAACGACGATGTTCCCGACTTAATCCAACTACTTCTTGTGGTACAGTTGGGCAATCTGGTTCGCACCCTCACGTCGGCTCATTGAATAGCGGATCATTGTCGAGACACTGGCATGCTGAGTGCACAGGGGTCGCCCCGAGGCTTTTCGCGTCGGTGACTGCGTCGACACTCGCGTCCATCATCCCGATGAACCACAGGGCAACCGGCATCGCCGTCACCACGAACACACCGGGGATTGCTACGGTTGAAAGAGCCGCGCCCCTTGAGCGCGTCGCCCCCAGTTATCCTGGTTTAGCGGCTTCACTTTTCGCATTTTGCCGGCCTTTTTTGTCCAAGGGAGGCAGAAGCCCTGGGATATGCGTCAGGCGGCAGCCCTGAAGATCATCTCGACGGGGGCAATGCGTTGCTCGCGTAGGGCGGCGACGTAGTTGCCCATCTTGTCCGGCGCTCTTTCGCCCATCAGGATGTGCAGCCCCAAAGGTGGCCTTCCTTCGGTCTCCATCGCCGCAAGCTTGTCCTCGAAATCGTCCAGAGTGAAGGCGCTCAGGTCTTTTTCGGATAGCTGTGTGAAGCCTGCTTCCGAGGCTGCATTTCGATACCCGTCAGCATGCATCACGTGCGACATTTCAGGGGAGCTGGCCCAAGGAACCGGGAACTCTGGCGGCTTCGCTACAGGGCCCTCCATCACGTCAAAGACAACGAAATGTCCGCCCGGGCGCAAGACCCTGGCAGCCTCGGCGAAGAGGGCCTGCTTGTCCGGGATGTTCATACCCACATGCAACATCCAGGCCATGTCGGCCGTGTCCGCCTCTAGCGGTATCTCTGTCGCACTTCCTTCCTCAAAATCGGTGAGGTCATCAAGCCCCACTCGTGCACTCAAATGTCGGGCCGTCTGCACATACTCTGGTGTCAGATCAATCCCTTGCACCCGGCAGTTGTGGCGTGAAGCGATGCTACGAGCCGGACCGCCGATGCCGCAGCCGATATCCAGAACCTGCATTTCGGGTGTCACTTCGAGTTGCCCCAGAAGTGCCTTCGTTGCTTCAACCCCGGCACTATGGAATTCATCCACAGGCTTCAGGGTTTCCGCCGAAATGTTTTCCGGGTCATGGCCCAGCTCCCGAAGAGCCGAGTCGATTTTTTCGAGTATGTTTTCGGCCGCATAGTGTTCCGCAATTTGTCTCTCGCTCAGGGCCATTTTGATCCTCCCATGCTGATAAAGGCACCATAGCATATCTGTTTGATTCGTGACCGAGATGGCTCTCGGAGCGGGCTTCCCCGAGTGGCCCGCCACGAGGAAGGCCTTCGGTCGGCTATAGTATGAGCGCGGCGCGGCTCTTTGCGGCGGCATGGTTCGGCCATGCCGGCCGCGCGACGCACCCCGTCCGACAGGGTGCGGCGCTTCTCTGCCGCCGGATGCCGACGCCATATTGTCGGGTGATGTCCTTCTGCCCCCCGCCGGCGTCGCCGGAAGGCGCATCACCTAGGCGTGTCAGTTTACTGGCAGTAGGTATAGTCGATCCGGCACTGACCGGACTGGTTTTGCTCACAGAACCGTTCGGCCCGCTGTTGTGCCTTGGCTTGGGTGTCTGCGGCGCCGACCCCCCACCAAAAGCCGCCTTGAGTGCGTTGCGCAAGCGCGTGACAACGGGCGCGCACCGGCTCTGACACGATCGTGCACCCCGGTGCGTCACAGAACCCCAGAGCGACATCACGGGCCTTCTTCTCGGTCTTGCCGCGGCCATGGCCAAAGCGACCCTTCTTGTCGAGCGCGAAGGCCATCGGATCGAACTGTTGGGCTTGGCGCTTGGTGCGGTATTGCGGGACGGTGGTCTTTACGTTGACAATGGCGGGATCGGAGCCCGGCGAGAACCCGATATGCTTGTCGTAGAATCGCACCACGACTTGGTAATTGGTATCAGGCTGGAGCTCTCCGGCCGGCACCGTCATGTCGATCAGCGGTTTGTAGTTGGTGATGACGTCGCAGCAGTCGATGTCGCGCGAAAACACGTTCGTGCCCCGGTCCTTGTCGAAAACATGAAGCGTCATGCGGTCGATCTGGCAATTGTCGGGCACGAGGTTTCCAAACACCTTGATATCGAACTCGGGGGTGACGGCCTGTCCTTCGTTTGGGACCTTAAGGACCGGCTGGCAGGCGCCAGCCGGATGCGCCGCGGCTTGGGTGCCTCCGAACACCACGAAGAGAGAAAGGAATACTGCGAGGGTTGCGGCGGTGTGAATGATGGGAGTTTTCATAAAGCGAATTCTCCTGGTTGGTGGGTTTCGCCACGCGCGGCGCGACCCTGCCTGCGACATGAAGTGCTAATGGCGCGATGCGTAAGGCAGGTTGGCTCACGATGACACGCCATCGGTGCATCCTCAAGGCGTGTCAGCGGGCGCAGGCAAAGTGCGGGACAGGGGGGCAGATGAGCTACTCCCCTTCGATTGGACAGGATCTGGCGATTTTTCCCTGCTTTGAGACTGGGCGACATATGGTGTCCCTATGGAACAAGAAGACTTTAGGGGTGACCCCTGACTTGACGTCGACGCTGTCCCACACTGGCGTGGATTTCCGATACCCAGACCGAATGGCCGCCGGCCCTGTCGTTGTAACTCCGGACGGGCCTGCCCATGACTTGTGCCAGATGTAGCAACCTCTTATGGCTTCGGCCCATTGTATGTGAATGATCCAGACAAAACCGATGAGGCCTCGAAGGTGATTGATCCCAAAACGACACGCGTCCTCATCACCGGCACGGCCGGGTTCATCGGGTTTCACCTTGCGCGGCTTCTGCTGGCCGAGGGGTTCACCGTCCATGGATATGATGGGATGACTGATTACTACGACGTGCGCCTGAAACAGCGCCGTCATGCGATGTTGCGCCAGAACCAGCGGTTCACGGCGACCGAGGCGATGCTCGAGGACATGGACACCCTCCGCGCCGCCACCGACGCCTTCGCGCCCGACGTGATCGTCCACCTCGCGGCGCAAGCGGGCGTGCGCTACAGCCTGGAGAACCCCCGCGCCTATATCGATGCCAATGTCGTGGGCACGTTCAACGTCATGGAATGCGCGCGCGCCCACGCGGTGCGGCACCTGCTGATGGCCTCGACCTCGTCGGTCTATGGCGCGAACACGGACATGCCCTTCACCGAGGTAGAAAAGGCTGACACGCCACTGACCATCTATGCCGCCACGAAAAAGGCGACCGAGGCCATGGGCCATTCCTATGCCCATCTCTATGATCTGCCCACCACGATGTTCCGTTTCTTCACCGTCTATGGCCCCTGGGGGCGGCCCGACATGGCGCTGTTCAAGTTCACCAAGGGCATTATCGAGCGCACCCCAATCGACATCTACAACAACGGCGAGATGTGGCGCGACTTCACCTATGTCGATGACCTGGTACGCGGCATCCGGCTACTGTTCGATGCTGTGCCCGTGCGCCCCGACAGCGTCGAAGATATCGCACCGGGCGACAGCCTCAGCCCCGTCGCCCCGTTCCGCGTGGTCAATATCGGCAACTCCGACAAGGTGCGCCTGCTGGATTTCGTCGAGGCGATCGAGGATGAGCTGGGCCAAAAGGCGATCCGCAACTACATGCCAATGCAGACCGGCGACGTGCCCGCCACCTGGGCCGATGCGCAATTGTTGCAATCCTTGACCGGCTACCGCCCGCAAACCCCGTTCCGCGAAGGCGTGCGGCGGTTCGTGGAGTGGTATCGGGACTATTATCAGATTTGATTGTCCAGAGGGCTTCGATCACTGGAACCACTGGCGCGCAGCTTTCCAACGTCCCGTGACCTTGTCCTGGCATTAACTACCCATATGTCGGCATGACCTCAGTCAGATTGGCTCCCAAGGTCTTCCGGGGCCCTTTTGTTCAGCCGCATTGAAGATTTCGACAACACAACCAAGGCTTTACATCTTTACCATTTGTTAATACTTTTCACATCTATTATCGGTTGAAAATTTTCGCCGCATTGGGGTTATCGCCCTGGCGCTATTGATTTCTTGCGCGTGTTCCTTCCGTGCAACGTGTGATTTGATTGAGGTAGGCCGTGCCCTACGAGTTAGAGGTTTTCTTTGCTGTGTTCGCCACCTCTTGCGCAGTCACGGCGCTAGTGGTGGCCACGCGTCCTATGCATATCGGACTCAGCACCCGTGATCATGATACCAAGAGATATAGCTGAAAGTTGGTGATGGCCCCTGAGGGGCGGCATATCATGGCGGTGTTCACGCGCCGTCAATTCTCCGAAGAGAAAGGGATATGCCACATGACGAAGTCTACCATCACGCCATTGCCTGATCCATCGGGATTTTCGCCCGATCCGCTGACGGATATCCTGCGCTCCGGCGCGCGTCGCCTGATCGAGCAGGCGGTGGAAGCGGAACTGGCCGCTCTGCTTGCCTCCCATGCCGATGACAAGACCGAAGATGGCCGGTCCCGCCTCGTGCGCCATGGCTATCTGCCGGAGCGCGAGGTCATGACCGGGATC
>NZ_AUIJ01000018.1 GCF_000423645.1 Sediminimonas qiaohouensis DSM 21189
GGTCAAGGACCGCGAAGTGCTGCTCAGTTTTTACGACTTCCCGGCCGAGCACTGGAAGCACATCCGCACATCAAATCCGATCGAGAGCACCTTCGCCACCGTCCGCCACCGGACCGGCAAGACCAAGGGCTGCCTGAGCCGGAAAACCGGCCTCGCCATGGCCTTCAGGCTGATGATGTCAGCCCAGGCGAAATGGCGAAAACTCGACGGTGCCAATCGGCTGCCGGAAATCGTCCAGGGGATTGCCTTCAAGGACGGGATCAAGCAACTTCAAGCCGCCGCCTGATCACGCCGTCACCAACTTTCGGGCATAGCTCCCGAGAAAATGCTCCCCGCGCCGAGGGACAATGCAGCGCCGATCGCGATCGCCGACGTTGTGTTCAACACAGTCTTAAGGATTATCGAAGACATACTCATTCCCTTTTCTACAAAGCAGATCACGCACCACGCGTCGATCGCATATGAAACCAATATCCGTATTGGTTAACACACCACTTTGATCCATAGCAAATATTCCATTTTTAATGTCTGTTTTTCGCACACCCCGCGCGCATGCGCCATTCACGCCACACGTGTCACCGTTTCAAGGAGGGAAAAATTAGCGCCGCTGCCCGCGCAACCGACGCCAGAACGCCGCGATATGGCCTAGCCACCTGCGCGGGCGGCGCGTGTCGTGGAACGCCATCGAGCACAGCAAACCCCAGATCGCCCCGGCTACCACCTGCAACGTCGTATGCGCCCCGGCATCCACCCGCGACGTGCCCGTCAGCGCCGCCGCCAGGATCACGCCCGCCTGCACCGCGGGGCTGCCGGTGACACAGCGCTGCACCAGCGTCGCGGCGCCGAAACTGGCCGTCGCGGTGTGCCCCGACGGAAAGCCCTTGTATCCGCCACGCGGGCGGGTGTTCAGCTCTGTCTCGCCCATGGCGTACTTGGTGCCATGCAGGCCCGTGAACATGATCGCGTAGCGCCCGAGATACTCCAGCCCGCGCCCGTTCACCGCCTCGCACGACAGCGCCAGCAGCGGCAGCGCGATCTGCAGGTTGTCGCCATAGCGCTCAACCTCGCGCTCGGTCAGCGCCAGAACGCCCGCCAGCACCAACACCACGGCGATCACCTTGTGGCGCAGGGTGACAAGACCGGCAATGCGTTTCATCTGCGTCCTCCCCGTTCCCGTCGCGGATCAATCCACGCCCAGTTTGTTCAACAGCGCCGCCAGCGTGGCGCGCTCGCCGTCCTCGGCGGGCGCCCGGCGGGCGCGGAACAGCGTCGCCTGCGAGCGCAGGATCAACCCATCCTCCAACAGCTTGAGGTGATTGGCGCGCAGCGTCTCGCCGGTCGAGGTGATGTCGGCCACCGCCTCGGCGGTCTCGTTGCGGATGGTGCCCTCGGTCGCGCCCTGGCTATCGACCAGTTGATAATCGGCCACGCCATGACTGCGCAGGAAATCCCGCACCAATCGGTGATACTTGGTCGCGATTCGCAGACGAAAGCCGTGTCTAGCCCGGAACGCCGCCGCCGCCGCGTCCAGATCGTCCAGCGTGTTCACGTCCACCCAGGCCCCCGGCACCGCGATGATCAGGTCCGCCTGCCCGAACCCCATCTCGGTCACCTCTGCGACGCTCTGTTCCCAGCGGGCCAGCTTTTCGCGCACCAGGTCGGTGCCGGTCACGCCCAGGTGGATGCGCCCGGCCTCCAGTTCGCGCGGGATCTCCCCCGCCGACAGCAGCACCAGCTCGACGCCGTCGATCCCGTCAACCGCCCCGGCATATTCGCGGTCCGATCCCGCCCGGCTCAGGCCGATGCCCCGCGCGCCGAACCACTGGAACGTCTTTTCCATCAGCCGCCCCTTGGACGGCACGCCCAGCTTGACCGTCATCGCGCGCCCTCCAGTTCCAGCATCAGGCCCGGCCGGATGACCCCGCCCACGGCAGGGATCTCGGCGCCGCGGCCCAGCACACGGGTCAGCGCGTCATAACGCCCCCCCGATGCGACCGGCGGCAGATCGGGCCGCCCCTCGGCGTAGAAGCCGAATACGAACCCGTCGTAATACTCCATCGAGGCGCGGCCATAGCTGGCCTCGAAATCCAACGCATCCACATCCACACCCCGCGCCGCCAGCGCCCCCATCCGCGTGCGCAGCCGCTCGACCGCGCGCTCGATCGCGGGCAGGTCCACCGCGATATCGCGCAGATGCTCCAGCGCGTTCGGCGCGGTCTCGCGAACCTCGAGAATCGCGTCGATCAGGGCCACCTCTTCGGCGCTGATCGGAGCGGCGGCGGCATCCTCGCGCAGGGCGGCGATGCGCGCCTCGATCTCGGCCCGGCTGCGCAGGCCCAACAGCGGCGGCGCGCCGTGCATCGGGTCGTCCGCCGCCAGCAGCGCGCGGCGCGAGGCGGGCATCGGCGTGCGCCCCGAGAACCGGTCCAGCAGCGCCCTAAACCGGCGCGGCCGCCAGATGTGACGCGCCAGCGCCGCCTTGCGCGGCGCGGTCGTGCGCAGGCCCGCAACGGCCGCCATCAGCAGCCCGATATCGCCCGTCGCCGCCCGCAGGTTCAGCCCCTGCAGCGCATCGCGCATCAGGCAGAACACCTCGGCATCGGCGGCGGCCGGGTCTTGCCCGTCGAACACCTCGTAGCCGGCCTGCCAGTATTCATTGGGCCGGTCCGGGTCGTCCTCTTGCCGGCGGAACACCGCGCCGGCATAGGTATAGCGCGCCGGCGTTGCGCCGTGCTCCATGTGCATCTGCACCACCGGCACCGTGAAATCGGGGCGCAGCATCTGCTCCCCCCTCAGCGCGTCACTGGTGACATAGGCCCGCCCGCGGATATCTTCGCCATAGAGGTCCAGCAGCGCCGCCGCCGGCTGCAACACCGGCGTTTCCACCGGCACCGCGCCCGCCGCCTCGAACTGCGCGCGCAGATGCGCCGCCTTGGCGCGTGTCGCCGCGATCGTCGGCATCAGGGCGCCTCCGCACCGGTATCGCGGCCATGCGCGGCCAGGATCTCGCGCACCTTGGCAACCAGATCATCGCGCGGCACCTCGAACTGGCTGGGCCGGTCCTTCCATTCCTCCAGCGTCGCGGTCTGCGCGATCTGCGACCCAAGGATCAGGTCCTTGACCTGCACCACGCCCGCCGCCTTTTCATCGCCGCCCTCGATCACCGCAACCGGCGCGCCGCGCCTGTCGGCATACTTGAGCTGGTTGCCAAAGTTCTTGGGATTGCCCAGGTACACCTCGGCGCGGATGCCTGCGCCGCGCAGCTCGGCCACCATTCGCTGATAATCGGCCATGCGGTCCCGGTCCATCACGGTGACGACGACCGGCCCGTCGGCAACCGAGCCAATGCGCCCCTTCTCGCGCAGCGCGGCCAGCAGGCGATCCACCCCGATGCTGATCCCCGTCGCCGGCACCGCCTGCCCGGTGAACCGTTTAACCAGATCGTCGTAGCGCCCGCCGCCCGCGACCGAGCCGAACTGCCGCTTGCGGCCCTTGTCGTCGAGAATGTCAAAGGTCAGCTCCGCCTCGTAAACCGGCCCGGTGTAGTAACCGAGGCCGCGCACTACCGAGGGGTCGATGACGATGCGGTCGGGGCCGTAGCCTTGGGCGGAGAGGAGGCCGGCGATCTGTTCTAGTTCGGCGACGCCTTCGCGACCAACATTCGACCAATCAACGATCTCGCGCAGAAACTCACAAAGAATGGCACCTTTGTCACGGCCGCCGCTCGACGAAGCCGATTTGCCAGCATTTGCATTCGCAATTGCGTTATCGACCACCTCGTTCGCTTTGACGAAGGCCATAACCTTGTCCGCTTGAAACGAAGTAAGCCCCGCACCCTTCGTGAAATCGCCGCTGTCGTCTTTTCGTCCTTCTCCAAGTAGGGCGCGCACTCCGTCCAGTCCCAGCCGGTCCAGCTTGTCTATCGCACGAAGAACAATCCCGCGCTCATGGGCGAAACGCTCCTCGTCAGACAAATCAAGTAGCCCTGCAACCTCCAACACCCCATTCAGCACCTTCCGGTTGTTCACCCGGATGATGTAATCGCCGCGCGGGATGCCCACCTCTTCCAGTGTGTCGGCCAGCATCGCGCAGATCTCGGCGTCGGCGGCCATGTTGGCGCTGCCCACCGTATCCGCGTCGCACTGGTAGAACTGCCGGTAGCGCCCCGGCCCCGGCTTTTCGTTGCGCCAAACGGGGCCCATGGCATAGCGGCGATAGGGCGTGGGCAGATCGTGGCGGTGCTGGGCATAGACCCGAGCCAGCGGCGCCGTCAGGTCATAGCGCAGCGCCAGCCAATCGCCCTTGCCGTCCTCGTCGTCTTCCTGCCACGCGAACACCCCCTCGTTGGGGCGGTCCACGTCGGGAAGGTACTTGCCCAATGCCTCGACCGTCTCGACGGCGCTGCTTTCCAGCGCGTCAAACCCGTAGCGATGGTAAACCCCCGCGATCTTGCGCAGCATCTGCTCGCGCTCGGTCACTTGCGTGCCGAAATAGTCGCGGAATCCCTTGGGCGTTTCCGCCTTGGGACGGGGGGCTTTTTTCTGCTTGGCCATCGCTGCTGGTCCTTGCCGGTAAACTTGCGCCAGCCTCTACCGGAAGCGGGGTGCGGGGGCAAGACAGCCAATCGCCACCGCGCGCGCGAGGCTTGCAAAACTGCGCCCACTACCAAGGGCAGCCCCCGCCCATGGGGGCTGCCTGGCGTGCCGCCGGTCGCGGTGCCCCTAAACCGCCATACCTACCGCACCTTCAGCGTCGCCAGCCCGATCATCGCCAGGATCAGCGCGATGATCCAGAACCGGATCACGATGGTCGATTCCGCCCATCCCTTCTTCTCGTAGTGGTGATGGATCGGCGCCATCAGGAACACGCGCTTACCGGTGCGCTTGAAATAGATCACCTGGATGATCACGCTCAGCGCCTCGACCACGAACAGCCCGCCAACGATCGCCAGCACGATCTCGTGCTTGGTGGCCACCGCGATCGCGCCCAATGCACCGCCCAGCGCCAGCGATCCGGTGTCGCCCATGAACACCGCCGCTGGCGGCGCGTTGTACCACAGGAACCCCAACCCCCCGCCGATCAGGCCGGCCACGAAAATCAGCAACTCGCCGGTGCCGGGCACGTAATGCACATCCAAATACTCGGTGAAATCGACGCGCCCGACCGCGTAGGCGATCACGCCCAGCGTGGCACTGGCGATCATCACCGGCATGATTGCCAACCCGTCCAGGCCATCGGTCAGGTTCACGGCGTTGGCTGATCCCACGATCACGATCATCGAGAACGGAACGAAGAAAATGCCAAGGTTGATCAGCGTGTTCTTGAACACCGGCAACGCCAGTTGCGACTGCAGCTCGACAGGGTGGTATTGCGCAGCCCAGTATCCCGCCACCGCCGCAATGATCAGGCCCAGACCGAACCGCACCCGCCCCGGCACCCCGGCGACGTTGTTGCTCGATACCTTGGCGTAATCATCGGCGAACCCGATCGCGCCAAAGGCCACGGTCACAAACAGCACCAGCCAGACATAAGCATTGTCCAGCCGCGCCCATAACAGCGTCGAAAACAGCAGCGCCCCCACGATCAACAGACCGCCCATCGTCGGCGTGCCCGCCTTGGTGAAATGCCCCTCGGGCCCGTCGCCGCGGATCGGCTGCCCCTTGCCCTGCCGCTTGCGCAGCACCCCGATCAGGGGCAGGCCAAAGATAAAGCCGAACACCAGCGCCGTCATGAACGCGCCGCCGGCACGGAACGTGATATAGCGGAACAGGTTGAAGACATCCCCGCCATCCGAAAGCTCGGTCAACCAAAACAGCATCTAGTTCGCTTCCTTGTCTGAGTGACGGGTGCCATGGCCCAGTTTTCTGATCGCGTCAACGACAAGGCTCACGCGGCTGCCCTTGGACCCCTTGACCAACACCACGTCGCCCGCATCGATCAGGTGATGCGCCCGCGCCGCCATCGTCTCGGCCTCGGCGGTCCACTCGCCGCGCTGCTCGGCCGGAAGGGCGCGCCACAGCGCCCCCATGCGCGAGCCGACGCAATGCACCCGGTCCAGCGCCGCCATCTCTGGCAGCGCCGCCAGATCGGCATGCAGGCGCGCCTCGTCCTCGCCCAGCTCCAGCATATCACCCAAAACGGCAATCCGTCGCCCCCGCGAGACCCGCCCGGTGTTGTCGCGCGGGGCCGCCGCCGCCAGAACCTCCAGCGCCGCCGCCATCGAAGCGGGATTGGCGTTGAACGCGTCATCGATCAGGTCCAGCGTCAGATCCTCATGCGCGGGGTCCAGCGCGATCCGCTCGCGCGCGCCACGCCCGCCGGGCGCGCGCCATGCCCCCAGATCGGTAATCGCCAGCCCGATGTCCAAGCCCAAAGCCTCGACCACCGCCAGCACCCCAATGGCGTTGACGGCGAAATGCCGCCCCGGCGTCCTCACCTTGAACAGCAGCTCCGCCTCGCCCGCGCGCCCCTGCGCCACGGTGACGTTGTCGCCCAGCGTGACACCACTCAGCGCGAAATCGTTGCCGGCCTGCTCGCCAAAGCGCCGGATGCGCGCGCCTGCGGCCTGCGCCGCCTGCTCAAGGATCGGCGTCACGTCCTGATCGCCGTTGATCACGGCCACGCCGCCCGGTTCCAGCCCTTTGAGGATCGCCGCCTTCTCGCGCGCGATATCGTCGATGCCGCCGAATGCCTCAAGGTGCGCGGCGGCGACGCACGTGATCATCGCCACATGCGGGCGCGTCATGCGCGACAGCGGCGCGATCTCGCCGGGGTGGTTCATGCCGATCTCGATCACGGCAAAATCCGCGTCCTTCGGCAATCGCGCCAGCGTCAGCGGCACGCCCCAGTGGTTGTTATAGCTGGCCTCGGCGGCATGGGTGCGCCCCTGCCCGGCCAGAACCGTGCGCAGCATTTCCTTGGTCGATGTCTTGCCGACCGATCCGGTCACCGCGATCACCCGCGCCGCGCTGCGCGCCCGCCCGGCGCGGCCCAGATCCTCAAGCGCGCGCTGAACGTCCTCGACGATCAATAGCGGCGCATCCTCGGCCACGCCTTCGGGGCGGCGGCTGACCATGGCGGCAGCGGCGCCCTTTTGCAGGGCCTGCGCCACGAAATCATGCCCGTCGCGCGCCGCGCTCAGCGCCACGAACAGATCGCCGGGCTGAATGCTGCGGGTGTCGATCGACACGCCCGTCGCCGCCCATGCGCCCCGGGCCTGCCCGCCGGTGGCCTGCGCCGTATCGCTTGCCGTCCACAGCGTCATGCCATCCCCTCATCCAGCGCCGAAACCGCGACGCTGGCCTGCTCCACATCATCGAAGGGAAATACCGTGTCGCCGACGACCTGCCCGGTCTCATGCCCCTTGCCCGCGACCAGTAGCGCGTCACCGGGTCCAAGCATATCAACCCCGCGCAGGATCGCCTCGGCGCGGTCGGCCACCTCCAGCGCATGCGCGCCGGTGCCCCGCGCCCCGTCCAGAACCGCGCGGCGGATCGTGCCGGGCTCCTCGCTGCGCGGGTTGTCGTCGGTCACGATCACCGCATCGGCATGTTCCGCCGCCGCGCGCCCCATCAGCGGGCGCTTGGTGGTATCCCGGTCGCCCCCGGCCCCCACGATGGCGATAAGCCGCCCCATCACGTGCGGGCGCAGCGCCTGCAACGCCGTCGCCACCGCACCGGGCGTGTGGGCGTAATCCACGAACACCGCCGATCCGTTGACCCGCGTCGCGGCCAGTTGCATGCGCCCGCGCACGGTGCCAAGATGCGGCAATGTCTCGATCACGCGGTCGGGGTCGCCGCCACACGCAATGACCAGTCCCGCCGCCAGCACCGCGTTTTCCGCCTGGAACCCCCCGATCAGCGGCAGGCGCACCTGGCTGGCCCGCCCGGCCCATTCCAGCCGCAGATCCTGCCCCGTCGCATCGAACCGCTGGCCGGTGATGCGCAGATCGGCATCGCCTGCGCGCCCCACCCGGATCACGCTGCGCGCGCGCATCCCGGCGATCTCGGCCATCTCGTCGCCGCGCGGATCGTCGGTGTTGATCACCGCCACCCCGTCCTGCGGCAACACCCGCGTGAACAGTCCCGCCTTGGCCTTGAAATACTCCTCAAAGCTGCTGTGATAATCCAGATGGTCCTGCGTGAAGTTGCTGAACGCCGCCGCGCACAGGTGCACCCCATCCAACCGCCGCTGCGCAAGCCCATGGCTCGACGCCTCCATCGCGGCGTGGGTGACACCGGCGCGCGCGCACTCGCGCAGCACCCGGTGCAGGGTGATCGGCTCGGGCGTGGTATGCGCCAGCGGCGCCTCGTAGGCGCCCTCGACCCCGGTGGTGCCCAGGTTGACGGCGTGTTTGCCCATCTCCTCCCATATCTGGCGGGCAAAGCTGGCGACGCTGGTCTTGCCGTTGGTGCCGGTCACCGCCACCATGCAGGCGGGCTGCTGCCCAAACCACAGCGCGCAGGTATAGGCCAGCACCTGCCGCGGATCTTCCGCCACGATCAGCGCCGCCGATGACGCGTCCAGCGCATCCGCCGCGAGGCGCGCGCCCTCGGCATCGGTCAGAATCGCCGCCGCGCCCGCCTCAAGCGCCGCCTCGATGAACTTGCCCCCGTGCACGTGAACGCCCGGCAGCGCGGCAAACAGATGGCCCGCGCGCACCTCTCGGCTGTCCACCGACAGGCCTGCGATTTCGGCCTCGCGGCCCCCGCGGGCTGTCAGGCCCAGATCCCTCAGTGATGTTGCCTGCCCCACCTGTCGTCCCCCGCGCGCGCTTTCATGACCCAACCTAGTTGGAAGATGTCAGCGTTATATCAGCCAACGGCGCCGGTTCAATCTCGGGACGCACCCCCAGAAGCGGCGCAATGCGGCGGATGATCTCGGCCGCGACCGGCACCGCCGTCCACCCCGCCGTGCGGCGCGGCTCGGGGCCCGTAGTCTCGACCGGCTCGTCCAGCATCACCACCAGCACGTATTGCGGCTTGTCGGCGGGGAACATGCTGGCGAAGGTGGTGATCGTCTTGTCCTCGTAATAACCGCCCTGCGGATCGGGCTTGTCGGCGGTGCCGGTCTTACCCCCCACCGCATAGCCGGACACCTCGCCAAAGCTGGCGGTGCCATCGGTCACCACTCGGCGCAGCATCCGGCGCGCGGCGGCCGAGGTTTCGCGCGACATAACGCGCTTGCCCCCCGGCCCACCCTGATGCGGCAGCAGCGTCGGACGCACCTGGCGCCCACCATTGGCGATGATGCTATAGGCCGTGGCCAGGTGCAGCGGCGACACCGACAGGCCGTGACCATAGGAAATCGTCATCGCCGACAGCTCGGACCAACGATGCGGCAACAGCGGCTGGCTGCCGCCCGCCTCGATGATCTCCAAAGGCACGGGATCAAGCAGCCCCAGATCGCGCAGGAACGCCTGCTGCCGCTCTACCCCGATCTGCTGCGCGATGCGCGCCGCGCCGATATTCGACGATTTGACGATCACCTCGCTGGTCGTCATCTCGGCTCCGTAATCGTGGAAATCGCGAATCAGGAACTTGCCCCATTTCAGCGGCCCCTTGGTGTCGATCATGCTCTCGGGCGTGATCAGGCCCAAATCCATCGCCTGCGCCACCGCGAAGATCTTGAAAGTCGAGCCAAGCTCGTAAACCCCCTGAACCGCGCGGTTGAACAGCGGGCTGTCGGCACCGCCGGACACACCCGGTCGGTCGTTGGGGTCGAAATCGGGCAGCGACGCGATCGAAACCAGCTCGCCCGTCTGCACATCCATCACCACCGCCGACGCGCCCTTGGCGTTCATCAGGGTCATGCCCCCCGCCAGGACCCGCTCCACCGCCGCCTGCACCGTCAGGTCCAGCGACAGGCGCACCGGCTCGCCGCCGCGCGCCGGGTCGCGCATCATGCTGTCCAGCTTCTTCTCGACACCGGCCACACCGACCACCTCGGCGGCATGCACCCCCTCGCGCCCGAACCGCGCGCCGCCCAGCACGTGCGACGCCAGCGCGCCATTGGGATAAAGGCGCATCTCGCGCGGACCGAACAGCAAACCGGGATCGCCGATATCATGCACCGCCTGCCGCTGCTCGGGACTTATTTTTCGCTTTATCCACAGGAACTTGCGCTTGCCGGTGAACTTTTCGATCAGCGCCTCGCGCTCCAGGTCCGGGAATATCGCGGCCAGTCTATCCGCCGCGTGCCCCGGGTCGATCATCTGCGGCGGCTGCGCATATAGCGAATAGGTCTCCATGTTGGTGGCCAGGATACGCCCTCGCCTGTCAAGGATATCGGCCCGCTGCGCCCGAATGCTTGCCCCGGCGGCACTGGCGCGCGGCTCGCTCGGCTCGGACCCGGCGATCAGCGCCATGCGCCCGCCCACCAGCACGAACACCATCAAAAACGTCGCCCCAAGGATCAACAGCCGCCCCTCGGCCTGCACACGGGCCCGCCCGCGCATTTCCTCGTGGCGCCTGTGCATGTTTTCGCGCTCAATCGCGTCGGGGTTCTCGCCCTTGCGCCGCGCATCCAGGATACGCGCCAGCGGCCTTAGCGGTGTGCGGATCATGGCCGGTCCTCCGTCGCCATCACGTCTACCGGCTGCCCCACGGGCAGGCGCAACGCCTTTTGCGAGGGGTATGGCACCTGATCCACCTTGCCGAATTGCTCGGGCGCCAGCGGCAACAAACCCAGCCGGTCATAGTTCAGCTCGGCCAACTCGCGCAGGCGGTCGGGCCGGTTCAGATAGGCCCACTCGCCGCGCAGCACTGCCAAACGCGCCCGTGCCTGCCCGATCTGGCGCTGCAACGTCTCGCTTTGCTTGATCGCAAGCTGTGTCTTGTAATTCTCATGATAGGCCCAAAAGGCCAACCCGATCACCGCAAGGGTGGTCAATACATAGATCACACCGCGCATATCTCAGCTCCCCCTCAGCATCGGCATTCCCATCGCGCGCGCATCGCTTTGCCCCGGCGGGGCTTCGGTGCGCACCGCCACGCGCAGCCGGGCACTGCGGGCGCGCGGGTTCTCGGCGATCTCGTCCGCGTCGGGGCCGATCGCCTTGCGCGTGGGCTGCGTGAACTGCGGCTCGCGCTCGGGCCGGTCGGGCGCGTGGCGGCTGCCGCCGCCGCCGCTGTCGCTGCGCGCTTGCAAGAACCGCTTGACCATCCGGTCCTCGACCGAATGGAACGTGACCACCGCCAGCTGCCCGCCGGGGCGCAAGGCGCGCTCCGCCGCTTCCAGCCCGGCCAGCAATTCCGCGTATTCGTCGTTCACCGCGATCCGCAGCGCCTGGAAACTGCGGGTTGCGGGGTGCGATTGGCCGGGGCGCTGCCGGGGCAGGCACTTCTCGATGATCGCCGACAACTGCATCGTCGTGGTGATCGGCGCCTCGGCCCGTGCCCGCACGATGGCCCGCGCGATCCGGCGGCTGGCGCGCTCTTCGCCGTACAAATACAGGATCTCGGCCAACTCCGCCTCACTCAGCTCTGCCACCAGGTCGGCGGCGCTGCGACCACTCTGGCTCATCCGCATGTCCAACGGTCCGTCCTTGCCAAAGGAAAACCCCCGCTCGGCCCGGTCCAGTTGCATCGACGACACGCCAAGATCCAGAACCACGCCATCCAGATCCTGCGCATACTCGTCCATCTTGGAAAACACGCCCTCGACGGGCTCGATCCGGCCCTCGTACTCGCCGATCCAGTCCTGCGCCATCTCGAAGGCCAGCGGGTCGCGGTCCACCGCGATCACCTTGTCCGCCCCCGCATCAAGCAGCCCGCGCGTGTATCCCCCGGCGCCAAACGTGCCGTCCAGCCACACGCCGCGCACCGGCGCCACCGCCCGCAACAGCGCGCGCAAAAGAACCGGAACATGGGGGGGGTTTCCGTTGTCGGGGGCCATGTCGGGCAACGCTCACTCCCCCTTGGCGCGATCCAGGAATATCAGCGGGTCGAAATCGTCGGGCAGCTCGTCCAGCCAGTCCTCGGTTTTCGACAGCTCCTCGGACTCGTAGGTCTCGGGCTTCCATATCTGGAACGTGTCGCCCGCCGCGATAAAGAACGCCTCGCCCTCCAGCCCGATCTTCGCCCGAAGCTTCGCCGGCAGCACCAGCCGCCCGGTTTCATCCACGTTGGTCGGGTAGGATTGGCCGTGAAACAGACGCTGCAGCATCTTGCGCTCCATCGACCCGCGCGGCAGGGCGTCGATCTTCTCGTCGACCTCGGTGATCGCATCGATCGTGTAGCATTCCAGGTAATTGCGGCGGTGATCCCCGTAGACGATCACCAATTCGGGGCTCAGCCCCTCGGTCCAGTTCGGATCGCCCGCCTCCAGCACACGGCGAAACGAGGCCGGAATCGAGACCCGCCCCTTGCCGTCCACCTTGTGATGGCTCTCGCCTCTGAACCTGCGAACCACTGCCTCGTGATCCTTCCATTTCCGCCCCTGGACAAATTTCACCCCTTGGAAACGAAACGGCGGATTGAGCTGCTGCCACTGCCCAATCCGCCGCCCTCGTCCCGCTACTCGCGGGGGTGTCCGACTGCGCGCGCCACCTGGGGGGATGTCTGCTCGCCCGCGCGCCGGATCTGTCGTCTCGATGAGAGCGGGGCCTGTATGAAACCTGACTTGGGAGTTTTTTGTTCGGGGTCGTTTGGTGCCCCTTATTCCCGTCTCATCGTGTTAATAGGGATGACATGGGATTTCATGGAAATCAATGGATTTTTGCATCTATATCTAGGAAATCATGCCCGAGACACCCCTGTAATCCTACATATTGAGGCCAAAAATCGCCCTGAAAACACCTTTGGTTGCGGTCACTCGAATTCTCCGCACAATATATAGTGAATTCTCTTACCCCAAAATTCTTCCCATGAATTCCCGGAATTCTTGCTCACAACCTTTCTTATCACCTCCCGCCGCCCCGGAAAACAGCTGCTTTTCCCACAAAGCGCGGCGCGTCACCCGCGTGATTCGCGCCCAAACCCACGACGCGCCGCGCGCGTCCCACGAATTCCCGAGGGCGCACCTGAGTGCTTGCAGTTCCCGCCAGTGGCAATATCCTTACCACATCGACCAAGGACGGGACGGATGTGCCCGGACGGAGCCATGCCAACATTGCCAAAGCCACGGATCGGCCGCTCAACAGACGGCACAGACAACCTTGAACGCCTGCTCGACCAGCTCGAGCAGCTCGGCCAGGGACGTTCCAAGACCGACATGATCAGCCTCGCCGACATCGTCGCGGCGCTCGGCCCGCGCTCTTTCGGGGCGTTGCTGCTGGTGCCGTCGCTGGCGATCGTCTCACCGCTATCGGCGATTCCCACCGTGCCGACCATCCTGGCGGCAATGATCGGCCTTGTCGCGGCGCAGATCATCCTGGACCGGCCCGCCCTGTGGATGCCCGGCGTGCTGCTGCGGCGGCAGCTGGCGAACGGGCGCCTGCAACAGGGGCTCGAGGCGCTGCGTCCGCTGCTGCGCCGGCTCGACCCCTATATCAACGAGCGCCTGACCTTCCTCACCGACCGGCCCGGCAACCTTGCCGCACTGTTGCTGTGCTGCGTGATCGCCTTTTTCATGCCGATGATCGAGTTCGTGCCGTTCCTGACCTCGATCGTGGCCACCGCGATGGCGCTCTTCGGGCTGGGCATCTTCGTGCGCGACGGGCTGCTGATGCTGGCCGGCTACGGCATCGTCCTCGCCGGTGGCCTGACACTGGGCGGCACCGCCGCGCTCGCGCTCGGTTGATGGATTGTGCGCAAGGGCGACGCGGTTGGCAAATTTCATATCCAGAACATAGGGCCACGACCGACCTGGAGGGCGCGTTCGCAACAGTGGTGCGCGGCGGCACTTCAAAGCCCCGATGACGAACAGGTTATGCACACCATCGCCAAACGCGACCTCCTGGGGGAGGTCGGTCGCGGCCCGGCGGGGCCGGGCGGTACGGGCGAAGGGTGTCACAAAGCCAACACAAGGGCGGCGCCCGCCCCGTGGGGGGCGGATCGGGCGCCGCCCGGCGGCGCCGGGCGTGACGGGTGCCCCCGCAAATCCCCCCCCCTATACATCCGCCCCCGCGCGGTATATGCCCCTCGCCTCAGCCGCCCGGCCCGCCACCCCACGCCGCGCGGCGCCACCCCCTGCCGCAGCCCCGAGACACATATGCCCCTGACAACACCGATGATGAAACCGCTGGCCGAGGCGCTGGCGCGTCAGGGCTATGACATCCTGACCCCCGTCCAGACCGAGATGACCCGCCCCGACCTGATCGGCACCGATCTGCTGGTCTCGGCGCAAACCGGCTCGGGCAAGACCGTGGGCTTTGGCCTGGCCATCGCGCCCACGCTGCTTGACGACGGCGGCGCCCTGCCCGCCGCCGGCACGCCGCTGGCCCTGATCATCGCCCCCACGCGCGAGCTGGCGCTGCAGGTCCGGCGCGAGTTCCAGTGGCTCTATGCCGATTGCGGCGCGGTGATCGCCTCTTGCGTCGGCGGCATGGACATGCGCGACGAGCGCCGCGCGCTTGATCGCGGCGCGCATGTCGTCGTTGCCACCCCCGGCCGCCTCGTCGATCATATCAAGCGCGGCTCGCTCGACATGTCGGCGATCCGCGCCGTGGTGCTGGACGAGGCCGACGAGATGCTCGACCTGGGCTTTCGCGAGGATCTCGAGTTCATCCTCGCCGCCGCCCCCGACACGCGGCGCACGCTGATGTTCTCGGCCACCGTGCCGCCCGGCATCGTGGCCCTGTCGCGCGACTACCTCAGTGCTGATGCGCAGCGCGTCACCACCACCGGCGGCGCCAGCCAGCACGCCGATATCGCCTACCGCGCCCTGCGCGTGGCCCATGACGGCACCGAGGGCGCGATCATCAACCTGCTCCGCCACAGTGACGCCCGCAACGCCATCGTGTTTTGCAACACCCGCGCCACCGTCAACCGCCTGACCGCGCGGTTCCACAATCGCGGCTTTGCCGTGGTGGCCCTCTCGGGCGAGCTGACCCAAACCGAGCGGAGCCATGCCTTGCAAGCCATGCGCGACGGACGCGCGCGTGTGTGCGTGGCCACCGATGTAGCCGCGCGCGGGATCGACCTGCCCGGGCTCGAGCTGGTGATCCACGCCGACCTGCCCTCGAACGCCGACACGCTGCTGCACCGCTCGGGGCGCACCGGGCGCGCCGGCAACAAGGGCCTTAGCGCGCTGATCGTGCCGCCCCGCGCCCGCGGCAAGGCCGAGCGCCTCTTGCGCACCGCCCGCATCACCGCCGAATGGGGCCTTCCGCCCTCCGCAGAAGAGGTCCGCGCCCGCGACGAGGACCGCTTGCTTGCCGATCCGCTCTGGTCCGCGCCGGTTACTGAAGGCGAGGCAGACATGGTCGCCCGCATCACCGCCGCGCATTCCCCCGAACAGATCGCCGCTGCCTGCCTGCGCCTCTTTACCGCGCAGCATTCCGCGCCCGAGGACCTGTCGATGCCCGAAGAGCGCCCGCAAAAGCGCGAGGAGACCCGCGCCGCTTTTGGCCCTTCGGCCTGGATCAAGCTGTCGATCGGCGCAAATGACCGGGCCGAGGCGCGGTGGCTGCTACCGATGCTGTGCCGCGCTGGCGGGTTGAGCAAGGGCGACATCGGCGCGATCCGCGTCAGCGACACCGCCACCCATGTGGAGTTGGCCGCGCCGCGCCTGCCCGCGTTCCTGTCCGCGATCGGCCCCGATGGGGTGCTGGAGGATGGCGTCACCGCCACCGTCGCGGACGCCCCCACCGATACCGGCCGCCCCCCGCGCGCGCCATCGCGCGCCCCCCGCGGCCCGAAAAAGCCCCATCGCGGACAGGCCCCCGCCGATGGGGCACAGACCCCGCCGCGCAAACCCCGCGCCAAGGGCAAGCCGCCAACAGACGCGCCCGCCAAACCCAAGCCCCCCAAACCGGCCAAGCCCGAGCCCCGCGACGAGGCCGTGCATTCGGCCTACAAAAAGCCCCCGGCCCGCGCCCCCAAGGGCGCCCCGGGCAAGGGCGCACCGGGCAAGCCCCCCGCCGGGAAGCCAGCGGGCAAACCCGCTGCAAAGCCCGCCGCGCCGGCCGCTGACAAGAAAAGCGATAAAAAACCCGCCGACGCCGCCAAACCGGCGCCCAAGTACCGCAAGGGCGCCGCCGATGCCTCGGCCCGCCTGGGGTCGCGCGGCAAACCGGGCAAGGGCGGCAAACCCGGCACCCGCGCGGCGCGCGGCCCCAACGCGGCGCCCAAGCGCCGCAAGTAGCGCGTCAGGCGAGGCCGTCCGCCACCAGCCGCGCCGCCAGCGCGGCATAGGCCTCGGCCACCGCGCCATCCCCGGCCGCCACCGGCGTGCCCGCGTCCCCGGCAAGGCGCGTGTCCAGGTCAATCGGCAGCGCCGCCAATAGCGGCGCGCCCATCCGCTCCGCCTCGGCGGCGACGCCGCCATGGCCGAATATCTGCGTCTCGGCCCCGCATTGAGGGCAATGAAAGGTCGACATGTTCTCGATCAGGCCCAGCACCGGCGTGCCAAGGGTGCGGAACATGTCGATCGCCTTGCGCGCATCCAATAGCGCCACGTCCTGCGGCGTCGACACGATCAGCGCGCCGCTCAGCTCGGTCTTCTGGCACAGCGTCAGTTGCACATCCCCCGTGCCCGGCGGCAGATCGATGATCAGATCATCCAGCTCCCCCCATTGCACCTGCCCGATAAGCTGCTGCAACGCGCCCATCAGCATCGGACCGCGCCAGACGATCGCCTTGTCCTCTTCCACCAGCAGCCCGATCGACATCATCGTCACCCCGTGCAGGCGCAGTGGGATGATGCTTTGGCCATCGGGGCTGGCGGGGCGGGCCGTGGCGCCCATCATGCGCGCCTGCGACGGCCCGTAGATATCGGCATCCAGCAGCCCCACGCGCCGCCCCTGCCGCGCCAGCGCCACCGCAAGGTTGGCCGACACCGTGGATTTGCCGACGCCCCCCTTGCCCGACGCGACCGCCAGGATGCGCGCCACGCCCTCGGGCTTGATCGGGCCCTTCTGCGGCTGCGGGTGCTGCCCGATGGTCGGTGCCTCTGTGCCCTTGTCGGGGCCATGCGCCGTCAACGCCACGCTCACCGCCTCGACCCCGTCGATCTGCGCCACCGCCTGTTCGGCCGCGGCGCGCAGCGTCTCCATTCCGCGCGCCGCGTCCACGCTGGGCGCCTCCAGAACGAATCGCACGACGTCCCCCTCGGCGCCCCCCTCAATGCTCAGCGCGCGCACCATATCGCGCGAGACAGGATCGCCCCCGCCGGGCAGCGTTATGTGCCGCAGGGCCTGCTCAACCATCTTGCGCGTCACACTCATGCCTCTTCTCCCATCGTTGCCGCCGCAATTGGTGGCAGGTTTTCCCGCACAGGCAACCCCCGCCGAAAAAATGCGCAGGATCGGCGTATATCGCTCAAATTTTAGGTCAACCTTTCGTATGCATTTGCCGCATAGCAGCATTGCCGATCTATCCATTGTGCAGCCGCAGAAAGGACGTATATTCGATCTCAACAGCGCAGCAAAACGCCGCGCCAACGAATATAGACGAAAGAGAAACGAAGATGGCACACGTAACTCATATCCATACCGCTGCCCATCACGGCCTTTTCGACCGCGCCGCACAGGTGCTCAAGGGCCTTGGCGAACGCTATGCACGCTACCGCATCTACCGCGAGACGCTGAACGAGCTGGCAAGCCTGTCCAACCGCGAGTTGAGCGACATCGGCATGTCCCGCTCGCAGATCCGCTCGGTGGCATACGAACACGCATACGGGCCGCGCGCCTGATGCACCGGATCAGGGTTTCCTCTCCTCCTCCCTGGGAACCCTGAAATCAAGGCGGCGGCGTCTTCCTCCTCCCTGACGCCGCCGCGTTGAATACCGGCCCGTATTTCGGGCCACACAGAATACGGCGCATGCCCCTCCTCCTCCCTGGGCTTGGGTCGTAGAAAAGAAACGGCGGCTCCCTCTCCTCCTCCCTGGGCGCCGCCGTTTCCATTTTCCCCTCCCCGGTTTCATTTCCTAGCCCTCGATGCGAGCCGCGATGCGCCGTTTACGGGCGAACCCAAAGCCGGGCGAGCGCCTGCCCGTGGGGTGGCGCAGCAACGGTTTGGCAGCGCACGTTATCCCGGCCACACACATCTACCCTATCAACGGCAGCGCCCGGCCACCAAAGCGCCAGCCCGCCCGGACGGGCAGGCGCTCGCCCGGCGCCTTTGGCGCTATTCGGGCGGGGCCATAGCCCCATCCCGGGCGAAACCCGTGCCGCCCCGTCAGTTCACCGCGCGCGCCCGCCGCCGCCTTGCCGGGGCGACATCGCCCTGCCGCTGCGTCTGTTCAAGGCACTCGGCCAGCGTGCGCAGCGCCTCGCTTTCCTCGTCCACCGGGCCAAGCCGCGACAGGGCCTGCCCGGCCGCGTGCGCGGCGCTTTCGCCCTCGGGTACCGCCATCAACCAAGCCATGAACTGCGCCCGCGCCGCCTGCGGCCCTGCGCCCGGTGTGCCGCGCAACCGTGCGGCGATGGTGTCGATCGTCATGCTAATCCTTTCCGCCACGCCCCGTGGCCTTTGCTGCACAGGGTGTGATGCGGGAAATGCCGGCGCCAGACACGCGCCATTGGCGCCAGCCCAACGCAAGCCGTCCCCACCGCCCCCCGCGGTTCGACGTTTGCGCAAGGCTGGTTTCCGGGCTTGGGCGGGTGGGCCGGTGGTCGGATGGCCCGTGCATCCGGCGCCTTCCCGGGGCGCGCCTTGCCCCAGTGGCTTCTGCCGTCATGCATCCCGCCCCTACCGTTGCGGGGGCAGCGCCGGAATCTCACCGGCTTCCCAATTCTCCGCGCCGGGGGATCGCCCCCTTTGCGGCACCTTGCCCGATCACCCTAGCCGCGCACCCGCTGCCCGCGCAAGGCGAAACGCGCCGCCCCATGCGCGCTGAGCGGCATCGCCCCGCCTAGAACGGCACGTCATCCGCGCCGGTCACGAACCGCGCCACCACCTTCTTGGTGCCCGCCTTCTCGAACGCGATCTCCAGCTTGTCACCCTCGATCCCGGTCACCGCGCCATAACCGAATTTCTGGTGAAACACCCGCTCTCCGACGGTGTGGGCACTGCTGGCGGCGGCGTCGATCACCGGCGCGCGCGCCTCACGCGCCTGCGCCAAGGGCCTGCGGCCGCCGCGCTCTTGCAAGCGGCGCCAGCCGGGCGAGTTGTAGACATCCGCCCGCGCCGCGCGATCGTGCAGACCGCTGCCCGCGTCCTCCTCGGGCGCGCCGCCCCCGCCATAAAGGCCCGGCGGCGTCAGGACATCGACATGCTCGGGCGGCAACTCATCCACGAACCGCGAGGGCATCTGCGATTGCCACTGCCCGAACACCCGCCGGTTGCCCGCGAACGAGATGGTGCAAACCTCCTCGGCGCGGGTGATGCCGACATAGGCAAGGCGGCGCTCTTCCTCCAGACCCTTCAGCCCGGTCTCGTCCATCGAGCGCTGCGAGGGGAACAGGCCGTCCTCCCATCCCGGCAGGAACACGGCGGGAAATTCCAGACCCTTGGCCGCGTGCAAGGTCATGATGCTGACCTTCGGCTCGCCTTCGCCACTCTCGTTATCCATGATCAAGCTGACATGCTCCAGGAACCCCGACAGGTTCTCGAACCCCTCCAGCGCCTTGACCAGTTCCTTGAGATTTTCAAGCCGCCCCGGCGCCTCGGGCGTCTTGTCGGCCTGCCACATGCCCGTATAACCCGATTCGTCCAGGATGATCCCGGCCAGTTCCTCATGCGCGACATCGCCCGCCCCGGCCATCCGGCCCCAACGGTCCAGGCCATCGACTAGCTTAGACAGCTCCTTGGCGCCCTTGCCGCTCAACCCGCCTTCGGCCAACAGCCGCCGCGCCCCCTCCAGTAGCGGCACGCCATGCGTTCGCGCGCTGACCTGGATCTTCTGCTGCGCCTTGTCGCCCAGCCCCCGCTTGGGCGTATTCACGATCCGCTCGAACGCCAGGTCGTCCGAGGGGCTGACCACCAGCCGGAAATAGGCCATCGCGTCGCGAATCTCCATCCGCTCATAGAAGCGCGGCCCGCCGATCACCCGGTAGGGCAGGCCGATGGTCAGGAACCGATCCTCGAACGCGCGCATCTGGTGGCTGGCGCGCACCAAAATCGCCATATCGTCCAGCGAAAATGGGCGCATGCCACGGGTGCCGCGCTGCATCGCCTCGATCTCTTCCCCGATCCAGCGCGCCTCCTCCTCGCCGTCCCAATGGCCGATCAGGCGCACCTTCTCGCCGTCTTGCGCGTCGGTCCACAGGGTCTTGCCCAGCCGCCCCTCGTTGCCGGCGATCACCGCCCCCGCCGCAGCCAGGATATGCGGCGTCGAGCGATAATTCTGCTCAAGCCGCACCACATGCGCGCCCGGAAAATCCTTCTCGAACTTGAGGATGTTGCCCACCTCGGCGCCGCGCCAGCCATAGATCGACTGATCATCGTCGCCCACGCAACAGATATTGTGATGCCCCCCCGCCAGCAGCCGCAGCCACAGGTATTGCGCCACGTTGGTATCCTGGTACTCGTCCACGAGGATGTATTTGAACCGCCGGCGGTATTGCTCAAGCACATCGGGATGCGCCTGCAAGATCCCCACCACGTGCAGCAGCAGATCTCCGAAATCCACCGCGTTCAGATCGCGCAGCCGCTGCTGATACGCAGCATAAAGCGCGGGCCCTTTGCCATCGAACGCCCCCGCTTCCGCCGCCGGCACCGCCTCGGGCGTCCAGGCGCGGTTCTTCCACCCGTCGATCAACGCCGCCAGCGCCCGCGCGGGCCATCGTTTCTCATCCACCCCCGCAGCCGAGATCACCTGCTTCATCAGGCGGATCTGGTCGTCGCGGTCCAGGATCGTGAACCCGGATTTCAGCCCCGCCAACTCCGCATGCCGGCGCAGCAGCTTGACACAGATCGCGTGGAACGTGCCCAGCCACGGCATCCCCTCGATGCTGCGCCCCATCAACGTGCCGACACGCTCTTTCATCTCGCGCGCGGCCTTGTTGGTGAAGGTCACCGCCAGCACCTCATCGGCGCGCGCCCGCCCGGTGGCCAGCAGATGCGCGATTCGCGCCGTCAGGGCGCGGGTCTTGCCGGTGCCCGCCCCCGCCAGCATCAGAACCGGGCCATCCAACGCCTCGACCGCCGCGCGCTGCGCGGGGTTGAGGCCCTCCAGGTACGGCGCCGGACGCGCGGCCATCGCCCGTGCCGACAATGATGCGCCCTCAAAGGCGTCCTGTTCGTCGAAATCACTCATGCCCGGAACACTAGCGCGAAACGGCGGAGGGCGAAAGGCGTGTTCCCCATGCGTTCGCGCGAAAAATATGGCCCGGGGCGGAGTGCAAGCCGGGCAAGCGCCTGCCCGTGGGATGGCGCTGCAACGACTGTGCTGGGCACTTCATCCCACCACATACCTCCAACCTATCCACGGCAGCGCCCGGCCGCCAAAGCGCCAGCCCGCCGGGACGGGTCATGCTGAAAGCATGCCTCTGGCATGACCACTCGCCGGCGCCCTGCGGGCGCTATTCGGGCGCGCGCGCGCCCCAAGCCGGGCGCCTCGCTCTTGCCATTTCTCACCGGCGCGCCCCATTGTGCCGCATGGACCTGCATCAACGATATCCCGCCATCGCCGACCTCAAGGCCCGCGCGCGCCGACGCATCCCGTGGTTCGCCTTCGAATACCTCGATAGCGCGACCGGAACCGAGGCCACGCAAACCCGCAACCGCCGCATGCTGGACGAGGTGTTGCTGATGCCCTCGATCCTGCATGGCGAGTTCACCGCCGATCTGCGCACGCGCCTTCTGGGTCGCGACTACGCCCTGCCCTTCGGGATTAGCCCGGTGGGCATGTCCGGCCTCTTCTGGCCCGATGCCGAACGGCTGCTGGCCCGCGCCGCCACCGCCGCGGGGCTGCCCTACGGCCTGTCTACCGTCGCCAGCCGCCGCCCCGAGGATGTCGCGCCGGACCTCGATGGCAACGGCTGGTTCCAGATGTATCCGCCGCGCGATGCGGACATTCGCGCCGACATGCTGGCGCGGGCGCGCGATGCGGGGTTCTCCGCGCTGGTACTGACCGCCGATGTCCCGGTGGCCAGCCGCCGCGAACGCCAGACCCGCTCGGGCCTGACCAGCCCGCCGCGCCTGACGCCGCGCCTGATGGCACAGGTGGCGCGCTGCCCGGCCTGGGCGCTGGGCACGGCGCGGCTGGGCATGCCGCGGATGCGGCTGATCGACGACTACGCCGGTGCCGTCACCGGCCTCGGCTCGACCGAACACGCGGGCTACCTGCTGCGCACCTCGCCGGACATGGAATACCTGCATGCCCTGCGCGCGGCGTGGGATGGGCCGCTGATCGTCAAGGGGGTGCTCGATCCGCGCGACGTGCCCGCGCTTGAGGCGGCGGGCGTCGATGCGCTGTGGGTCAGCAACCACGCAGGCCGGCAGTTCGACGCCGCCCCCGCCAGCATCGAGGCCCTGCCCGCGATCTGCTCTGCGACGCGCCTGCCGCTGATCTTCGATAGCGGCATCGAGGGCGGTTTGGACATCCTGCGCGCGCTCGCGCTGGGGGCCGATTTCGTGATGCTGGGGCGCGCATGGCACTACGCGCTGGGCGCGCTGGGCGCGGCGGGGCCGGCGCATCTGGCCGATCTGCTCACCCGCGATCTGCACGCCAACATGGGACAGCTTGGCGCGCGCAGCCTGGCCGATCTTCCCGGCCGCCTGGCGCCGGCGCTTACCCCTCCTGGATGCTCTCCAGGTAAACCAGCAGCGCCGCCAGCGGACGCGGAACCGGCGTGAACTGCCCGTCGCCCACGTCCACCGGCACGGTTTCCCCGCGCAACAGCAGGCCAAACTCGGGCATATCCTGCGCCTGGTCCATGTCCATCCGCGTATAGCCGTCGATCGTGGACAGGACATCGGCCCGCGGGAATTCGCCACCCGCACGCGCCGCTATCCGCGTCAGGTCGGCCGGCGCGGGCGACAGCCCCGCCGCCATCGGCCCGTCCCCGCGCCCCGCCGGCCCGTGGCACAGCGCGCAATTCTTTGCATAAAGCGCCGCCCCCTCGGGCGGCAGCGGCATCTCGGGGGCGGCGCAGGCCGCGATAACCCCTGCCGCCACGGCGCTCATCGTCCAAATCCGCATGATATGCTCCTCGCGCTGCCTTGCCCCGTTTGCCCTAATCCTGCAGCGTTTCCAGGTAGGATACAAGATCGGCGATCGGCTTGCTGGTCATGATCGGCTGCCCGCTATCGGTGCGCAGGGCGATGTCCTGGCCCTCGAAAAACCCGCCGTAAACCGGCATCGGGCTGCCGTGGCTGACCAGCGGATCGCGCCCGTCGATGCGCTGCACCACACGGGCACGGGGAAACCGCCCCTCCCCGCCCGCCGACAGCGCCGTCAGATCGGTGGGCTGCAACACCAGAACCGTCGCCATCGGGCCGCCGCCCTTGGCCTCGATCCCGTGGCACGTCGCGCAAAACTCGAGGTAAAGTTCGCGCCCCTCACCCGCGTCGCCCGGCGGCTCCACGCTGTCGGCCGCGCCCACGCCTGCGCCGCCCGCAAGCGCCGCCAACGCGATCGCCGCCGCCCGGCCTGCCTTGGATATTTGCCATGTCATGATCGGCCCTCCTGCTGCTGCTGCACTCCTCCCACCATGCCAGAGCCCGCCGCCCCGCGCCTTGATCCCGATCAGACGCCAGGCGCGCGCACCCCGCATCAAGACGGGTGACAAGCCGCGCGCGCCGCGCCATGTTGGCCTGCGACACTAGCCAAGGAGACCCCCTCAATGAGCTTTGACACCGCCGCCGCACAGGAATTCCTGGCTCACGCCTTTGCCCCATGGGTGCAGGCGCTAAACCTCACCGTGGACGAGATCGGCCAGGACGAGGCGATACTGTCGATGCCGATCACCGACGACATCGCGCGCATCGGCGGGATTGTCTGCGGTCAATCGCTGGCCACCATGGCCGACACCGCCATGGTCATCGCCAGCGCCGGCCATTACGGGCAGCCCCGCCCGGTGGCCACGACCAACCTCGACACGCAGTTCCTGCGCCCCGGCAGCGGCACGCGCGTGCGCTGCACCGCGCGCGTGCGCCGCGCAGGCAAGGCGATGCTGTTCGCGCAAGCCGACATGCACGCCCTGCCCGATGACAAGCTGATCGCCTCGGCAACCGCCACCTTCTTTGTGCCGCCGCAATCCTCCTGACCGATCCCATAGAAAGGACCCCCGCGATGCCCGCCACCACGATCTATGCCCTGACAATGCTGGCCGCCGGTATCGGCATTCCCGTTCTGGCCGCCCTCAACGCAGCCCTTGGCACCCGCATGGCCGCACCGGCCGCCGCCGCCGCGATCCTGTTCGTCGTGGCCCTTGGCGCCACCATCGTGGTGCTGTTCGCCACCTCGGGGCCGCAGGCCCTGGCCCGCGCGGCGGGCGCGCCGCGGCATTTGTTCCTGGCCGGGCTGTTGGTGGCCTTTTACGTGCTGTCGATCACCTTTGTCGCGCCGCATTTCGGGGTCGGCAACGCGGTGTTCTTCGTGCTGCTGGGGCAGCTCCTCAGCGCCGCGCTGATCGACCATTACGGCCTCTTCGGCGCACAGCCCAGCGCCCTGACCCTCAGCCGCGCAGGCGGTATCGCGCTGATGGCGGCGGGTGTGTTCCTGACCCAGAAGGTGTGATGTCGCGGGCGCTGCGCTGTGGCCTCCTTGCCCAATAGGCCTCTGCATGGCCCCGCTCGTGGTGCGAAAAGAGGGCAGCGCCTGCCTGGGTAGGCGCTAATGCGCCCCGGTGCCAAAGGCGATACCATCGCGTAAACCGATACGTTTCAACAGGTTACCACGTTGAAAGCGCCTGCCGGGGGGCAGGCAGGCGCTACCCGGCGGTGCCGCCGGGCGGGACATCTCCGCACAGCCGAGCCCACCCTCGGGGCCGGGCGCGACCCTGACGGTGTGCCCAGCCTCAATAGCGCCCATTTCAAATGCCAGAACACCGGGCCCGCCCCCACCCCAACCGGAAAAAAACGTAACCCTATCGAAGTTTACCCTTGCAAGATGCACCGGAACCTCCCATGTAACGTGGGCTAACGTTATTCTTTTTCGACCACTGTCTCCCGATCTTCGGCGTTCAGTCTCTCGAGCTAGACCAACAACGCCGGGCTGCCGCACTACCGCGGGCAGCGATCAAAACAGGAGATTACGGATATGGCCAATGGCACCGTAAAGTGGTTCAACTCGACCAAAGGCTTCGGCTTCATCGCACCGGAAAGCGGCGGCAAAGATGTGTTCGTGCACATCTCGGCAGTCGAGCGTTCGGGCCTGACCGGCCTCGCAGACGACCAGAAAGTGACGTTCGACGTCGAAGCAGGCCGTGACGGCCGCGAGTCGGCAGTCAACCTCGCGCTGGCATAAGCTTTTCGAAGCTTCGAGAGTTTGAACGCGGCCCCCAAGTGGGGCCGCGTTTTTCGTTTGCGGGCGGTGGGCCGTGGCAAGCCGCGCGATCGCCGACCCGCCCCCTGGGGCGGCGATCGCGCGGCGCCTTCGGCGCTATTCGCGCGCGGACCACAGCCCGAAGCCGGGCGCGCGCCTGCCCGTGGGGGGGGCGCCGCAACGACTGAGCGAGGCACTTTATACCGGCCGCACACCTCCACCCTATCCACGGCAGCGCCCGGCCGCCAAAGCGCCAGCCCGCCGGAACGGGTCATGCTGAAAGCATGCCTCTGGCATGACCGCTCGCCCGGCGCCCGGCGGGCGCTATTCGGGCGCAGGCTCCCCGCCTAAACCTCAACCCACGCACTCAGATGCCCGATATCGGGCAGCACCATATCGGCCCACGGCGTCAGGTCCTCATGGCCCGCGGGGCCGGTCAGAACCCCCACCGTCTGCATCCCCGCCGCCCGCCCGGCGATCAAATCGTGGGGGCTGTCCCCCACCATCACCACCCGCCCCGGCCGCAGCCCCGTGGCCGCCGCGAAAGCCAGCAGCGGCCCCGGCTCCGGCTTGGCCCCGTGGCCGCTATCGAAGCCGGCGATAAACTCGAAATGCGCCGCCACGCCCGCGCTTTCCAAATGGGCATGGGCGCCAAACTCGGTATCGTTCGTCATCACGCCCAACCGCAGGCCCCGCCCCGTCAGCCCGCTCAGAAACGGCGCCAAGGGCACCGCCGGCGCCAGCGGCGCGCGCGCCGCGGTGATCATCAGGTACTGCTCGACCTCGTCCACATTCCGCCCCGGAAGGACGGAGCACAGCAGCTCCGCCGCCTCCCGGTTGGTGCCGGCGATAATCGGGCTTTCGGGATCGAACCGCCGCGTCTCCAGATCATACCGCGCCGCCCCCGCGATCGCACCCGCCAGCGCCGCATCGCCACCCGACAGCGTCTCGATCACGTCCGCGACCCAGACATCCCAGGTGGCCCGGAAATCGAACAAGGTGCCATCCTTGTCAAACAGAACTCCATCCACTTTCATCGCCTGCCACTCCATCCGCACCCATTTCCCGAAGCCAGCAAACTGACGTGGCGACAGCCCCTTTGCAAGCGACTTTCAGTTGACTTTGCCCGCGCAATCCTGTGGCGTATGGTCATGACAACCACGGGTCCATATCGGCTACACGCCTCACTCGGCTATCACCTCTCGCTCGCCGCCCGCCTGCAAGAGCGCCGGCTTGATGAGCAGCTCAGAACGCTGGGCTTGACCCGAACCAGTTGGTGTATCCTGCTGGCCGTCGGCAACGAGGGGCTGTGCCAGCCCTCGGATATCGCCAGTTTCGTCGGCGTGGACCGCACCGCAACCTCGCGCGCGCTCCGGCAGATGGAGGCGCAGGGCCTCCTCGCCCGCAAATCGGGCACCGACGACCGGCGCACCCGCCGGGTCGAGCTGACGGATCTCGGCCGCGACCGGATCGCCAAGGCCACGCCCTACGCCCGCGAAAACGCCCGCAAGCTCTCCTCCGCCCTGGCCGAGGGCGAAGAGGCCGAATTGATGCGCCTTCTATGCAAATTGCAGCGCGCCGAGGATGTCGTCCTCAAAACCCTCTAGAGCGCCAATTCACACTCAGGTCCAGTTCACCTGCGCCCCGCCCGGCAACGCCATCCGCGCGGCCATGGGCCGGTCATATGGCGCCCCGACACTGTCGCAAAACCCCACCACCCAGGCATCGTCAAGCATCAGGAAATCCAGCACCGACGCCAGGAACGCCGGGTCGCCCGCGTTGCCGCGCAATTCATCTGCCCCGACCCCCGTCGAGCCCATGAAAACCGGCAGCAATTCCTCGTTCCCCAGCAGCCAGCCAAGCGCTTCAAGCGCAAAGATTTCGGCCTGTTCCACAGAAAGCGTCATATTTTACCTATTTCAGAAAGGAATTCTTAACCTATCGCATGAAAATTGGGAGGCACAAGATCGCAGTGACCGAAACGGAGTCCGCGCAAAATGCCCGGGAATGTTCTGATCGTGGACGACATAGCAACCAACAGGATCATCCTGCGGGTCAAGCTGGCCGCGGCATTCTATCAAGTCACCCAGGTGCAAAGCGGTCAGCAGGCGTTGACGTATCTGAAAACCCATCAGCCCGACCTCGTCTTCGTCGCCAGCCACCTGCCCGACATGACCGGGCTGGAGCTATGCAGCAAGATCGCGGCGCGCACACTGGGGCGCCGCTTGCCGATCCTGATGACCGCGCGGCGGATGGATGCGGCCCTGCGTATTGCCGCCCTGCAAGCGGGCGCGGTGGATGTTCTGGCGCTTCCCATCGACGATGTGATGTTGCAGGCGCGGTTGCGCGGCCTGATGCGCAGTCGCGATACCACGGAAGAGCAGTATCTGCGCGACGAAACCACCCGGGCCCTGTGTTTTGCCGACGCCGCGCGCCCCTATGCGCTGGCTGCGCGAATTGCCTTTATCTCGTCGAGCTTCAGCAAGGCAGAGGCGGTGCGAAGCGGCCTTCCCAAACGCTGGCGCGCAAAGGCATGCTGTCACACGGGCGCAAGCTTCTGGAGTTCGGTTGACGACGGCCCCGCGCCGGATGTCTGCGTGGTGACGATAGATGCGCGCGCGCCCACCAAGGGGTTGCGCCTGCTGGCCGGGCTGCGGTCCCTGCCGGGCACGCGCCACGCGGCGATCCTTGCGGCGGTGGAAGGGTCAAATCCGCAATGCGGCGCCGACGCGCTGGACCTGGGGGCGAACGATCTGATCGATGAAGACGCCGACCGGCAGGAGATGATCCTGCGGTTGGACAGGCTGATCGCGCGAAAGAACATGGCGGACAGGGTGCGCCAAAGCGTTGAAAGCGGCCTGCGCGCGGCGCTGACCGATCCGCTGACGGGCCTTTACAACCGCCGCTACGCGATGCCGCACCTAGGCCGGATGGCCGACATCGCCGTCAGCAGCGGGCGCGGCTTCGCCGTCATGGTGGCCGATCTGGACCATTTCAAAACGATCAATGACAGGCATGGCCACGCCGCCGGCGATGCGGTTTTGATGGAAGTGGCGCAGCGCCTGCGCGACAATGTCAGGCCGAATGACCTGGTGGCCCGGATCGGCGGCGAGGAGTTCCTGATCGCGATGCCGGACACCGACAAACAGCAGGCGCAGGCAACCGCAAGCCGCCTGTGCCGCGTGGTTGGAACGCGGCCCTTCGCCGCCCCCGGCACCGGCGTGGCATTGCCGGTCACCATGTCCGTCGGCGTGGCCGTTGGCCCCCGCACCGCCCCGGGAACGCCGGTCGAGGCGCTGTTGGAACAGGCCGATCGCGCGCTTTACGGCGCCAAGGCCTGCGGCCGCAACCAGGTCACGCTCAGCCAGACCGCCGCGTGACATTACCGGGCGGGGCAGGCATCGCCGATCAACGCCGCGCCGCCGCGCCGCCGTTTTCGATCGACAGCACCTCTTGCAGGCGGTCGGCATAGGCCGCGCGCTCCTGCGGGGTCATCCGGGCAAGGCGGTCCTGCATGAACCGCTGGCCCAGCTTTTGCCGCGCAAGCCCGGCCTGCATCTGGCGCGTCATGATCTCTTGCACCTGTTGCGGATCATAGGGCTTGGCCCGCAGGGCGCGCAGCATCGCATCGAAATCCGCGCGCATCCGCTCTGCACGCCGGGCGCGCGTCTCGGGCTTTCGCTCGGCGTGCATGGCCCGCCAGATCGCGCGCCGGTCCTCGCGGCTCAGGGCGCGCACATAGGCGCTGCCGGGGCGCTCAGTAGCCATTGAGTGCGGGCGCGCGCCCCCCCATGGACCGTGGCGCAGCACCGCGCCCGCCACCATGCCCGCCACCGCCAGGTTCACGGCAAGCGACACCACCAGCGCGGCTTTCATCCAGCGCGGCGCGCCCCGCTTTGGGCCATTCTCGGCGTCAGACATCGTTCAATCCTTCCTCGTCCACCAATCCCTCGTCGAGCGCGAAATCCGGCATCAGATCCACCACATAGGCCTGTTTCCCACCGCCCAGAACCTCGGCGCCGAATGTGCCGAGCGCGGCAGGCGGGTACGCGCCCAGCCACACCCCCGCCAGCGTCGCCGCCGCCAGGCTCGCGCCCGCGGGCCAGCCGCCAATCGCCGCCAATGCGCGCGCCCATGTGAGCCGGCCCCGCGCCCGGCGCGGCTGCGCGGCAGCGGCCGCTGCGCCCTGCTCCTGCGCGGCGCGGGCATCGTCAAGCACGCGCGCCATCAACGCGTCCGATGGGGCCGGCGATTGCTTGCGGGCCGCCTCGAAATAGGCCTCCAGCCCGGTCTTGTCGTCGTCATGTTCAGTCATCGCCAAACCCCAATTCCGCGCGCCTGCCGGCCAAGGCCGCGCTTAGCGCTCTCTTGCCCCGGGCGGTTAGACTTTCGACCGCCTCGGTGCTGATGTCCATGATCCCGGCAATCTCGGGATTGCCCAGACCCTCGATATGACGCAGCACCACCGCCTGCCGCTGCCGATCCGGCAAGGCCGCCAGCGCCGCGTGCAATGCCGCCACCCGCTGGCGGTCCTCGATCCCGCTCAACGCACCGGGCGCCTCATCCGGCGGCTCGGCCACGTCGTCCAGGGCCACCGCCCGCGCCTTGCGCTGCCGGTCCATGCATAGGTTCGCCACCACGCGGTATAGCCACGTCGTCACCCGCGCCTCGCCCTGCCGCCACTCGGGTGCGATGCGCCACAGGCGCAGCATCGCCTCCTGCGCGACATCCTCCGCCTCGGCCCGGTCCCCGCCCAGAAGGCGCAGCGCATGGCCGTACACCACCGGCGTAAGCCGCTGCGTCAGCACGCGCGCCGCGTCGGCATCACCGCCGGCAAACAGGATCAGCAGGGCATCATCGGACACCTCGCCAAGGGCATCAAAGGGCATATCCATCGTCCTTTTGCCGTATCCTTTCGCCGCGGGGCTGGCAATCGTGCTGCGTGCGCCCCCGGCCCGCGCGCGTTTGCGGCTCGGCCGGGGGCAAGGGGCGTCACCGGTCGCAGCCGCTCCACATGCCGCCGCCCGTCTTGCTGCCCATGCCGTGGTGACCCTTGCCACCATAGCCGCCGCGCGACATCGGGGCGCTGTCGAACTCTTCCTTGGAAATGGCCCCGTCGCCGTCAGTGTCGAACCGGGCCATCATCCGCCCCTCGGGGGTGGGCGGCCCCATCTCGTCCGCCGACAAGACGCCGTCGCCATCGGCGTCGCGCGCCGTGATCATGCGTTCCGCGCGGGCCTGCATGCGGGCCTGCATCCGCTCGGCCATCTGCGCGGTCACTTCCTCGGCGCTCAGGGTGCCGTCGCCGTCGGTGTCGGCCTTGGCAAAGCGCGCCTTGATGCCGGCGGTGATCTCGTCGCGGGTGACGCTGCCATCGCCGTTCGCGTCGATCTCGTCGAACTGCATCATCGGCGCGTGTGCCCCCTTCATCGTGCCATACCCTTGCCCGGCGGCCCAAACGGCGGTGCCACCAAGGGCCAGTGCGGCAATCGCGGTCAGTGTCAGTGCGCGTGTCATCTGCGTTATCTCCTGTAATTTCATCGTCCGGCCCGCGGCGCGGACCCAAGCCCCTGATCGGTGGCTTGTGAAGGGTTAAACGCGGCAGGCCGGGGTTTCCGTCGCACGCCGTGCCACACGCTCACGCATCCGTGATCGGCCCCGCGCCCGCCGCGCCTCGCGACATCACGACGCAAGACAGCGCAGGGGGGTTTCTCTCGGGGCTGATTTGGCCGATAACGTGGCCCTGCACATGTTAAGAGGCCCCGACATGACCGATCAACAGCACGATGCGCAAACGCGTGCCGTCAAACCCGCGATGTGGAACGGCTGGCGCCGTAAATGCCCCAACTGCGGCAATGGCCCCCTTCTAAGCGGATACCTGAGCGTGCGCGACACCTGCCCCGTGTGCCGCGAGGAACTGCACCATCAACGCGCAGATGATGGCCCCGCGTACCTTACGATCCTGATCGTGGGACACCTGATGGCGCCGCTCCTGCTGATCGTGTTCGAGGCGTGGCGCCCCGAGCCGATGGTCCTCTTTACCATCTTCGCTATTGGCACGGTTGCGCTGTCGCTTTACCTTTTGCCGCGACTGAAAGGGGCGATGATCGGGTTGCAATGGGCCAAGCGCATGCACGGGTTCGCAAATTCCGCATGAGCCCGGTATCGCAGAGGCCCCGATGACACCTGACAAAAGCGCCATCCGCAACGCCGCCACGGTGATCGTCCTGCGCGACCGGATGCGCGATCCGCATGTCCTGATGGGGCAGCGCGGCGCGGGCGCCGCGTTCATGCCCAACAAGTTCGTCTTTCCCGGCGGCGCGGTGGATGCGGGCGACACCGACGTGCCGCTGGCCACGCCCCTGCCGCAGGTGTGCCGCGATCGCCTGGCCGAGGCATCGGCGCCCGACCTGGCGCATGCCCTGGCCTGCGCCGCGATCCGCGAGCTGTGGGAGGAAACGGGCCTGGTGCTGGGAACGCCCGGCGAATGGTCCGCGCCCCCGCCCGAGGATTGGCGCAGCTTTGCCGCCACCGGCCATTTGCCCGCCGCACATCCCCTGCAGTTCGTGTTCCGCGCGATCACCCCGCCGGGGCGTCCGCGCCGGTTCGACGCGCGGTTTTTCCTGGTGGACGCCGATGAAGTGGCCAGCGACCTCGATGATTTCGATGCCGCCTGCGATGAGCTTTCGCACCTGCAATGGATCGCCCTGCCCCGCGTGCGCGAGTTCGATCTGCCGTTCATCACCGAAGTGGTCCTGGCCGAGGTCGCCGCGCGCGCCCATGACCCGCGCCCGCCCGAAAACGTGCCGTTCTTTCGCAACGACGACGAAGAAAGCCTGTTCTTGCGCCTCAAGGGCTATCGCCCCACCGACTGATCCCCGCGCCTTAGCCCAGCCAAACCAGCGCGACGATGCTGCCGGTCAAAAGGGCGATGCCGACCGCCTCGCGCGGTGTCACCCGTTCGCGGAATATCAGCATTGAGGCGATAAGCGAAAAGATCACTTCGACCTGCCCCACGGCAAAGACCAGCGCGGCGTTTTGTAGCGTGAACGCGGTGAACCAGCACAGGCTGCCCGCCAGCCCCGCCAACCCGATCCAGACCGCGCCGCGCCACGCGCTCGCCACCCGCGCCAACTGCCCCGGCTCGCGCCACATCAGCCAGGCCGACATCGCAACCGTCTGCGACAGCGTCACCGCCGCCAGCGTCAGCACCGCGCGCAGCAGCGCGTCGTCGCTGTCCACCTGCAAGGTCGCGCCGCGGTAGCACACCGCCGACACCGCAAACAGCGCCCCCGACAACAGGCCAAGACCCGCGCTTGGGTTCAATAGCTTGCGCAGGCGCCCGCCGGTGCCCGATGGCAGCTCCGACAGGGCCAGCACCCCGATAAGGCCCAGCACGATCGCGCCGACCGCCGGCGCCGACACCCGGTCGCCCAACACCAGCAACCCCACGAGGGCGGTTTGCACGACCTCGGTTTTCTTGAGGGTGATCCCGACCGCGAAGTTGCGCCGCGCAAAAAGAGCCACGACGCACCACGTCGCCCCGATCTGCGCGCCGCCCCCGATCAGCGCATAGGCCCAGAACCCCGGCCCCAGCGCTGGCATCGCCGCGCCGCCAAGCGCCAGCACCGCCAGCCCCGCCACAAAGGGCGCCGAGTAGACGAACCGCGCAAACGTCGCGCCGCCCGCCGACAGCGCCCCCATGCTCAACCGCTTTTGCAGGACAAAGCGCAGCGTCTGGAACGCGGCAGCCGCGATAGATAGGAAAATCCAAGCCATGGGCGCGCTTATCGCGCCAAATCAGCGCCTGCGCCAGAGCGGATGCGGCACCGGGTCCTTGGACCGCCAGAAATAGCGCCGGAACACCTCGCCGTAGGACCGATAGGCGTACCCCTCGTTGCGCGACAGGTAGCGCGCCCGGTTCCCGAAATAGAGCGCGGGCAAACGATACCACGGCACTCGCGGATGCATGTGGTGGACCACGTGCAGGTTGTTGTTGAGAAAAATCAGCGCCAGCGGCCCGCGATCCTCGATGATCACGGTGCGGCCGCGCGCGCGCTCATGCGCCTGGTGCTCAAGGAAGGTGCGGATCTTCAGGATCGACAAGCCCCCATAAGCGCCCAGGACATAGGCCCAGACCGGCATCTGCGCCACTGCCCACAGCCACCACAGCACCGGCAGCAGCGCCGGAATATGCCACAGCCATCCCGCCAGCACCCGCCGGTCGCCCGCGCGGATCGCCCGCCAGTCCGACGCCATGAACGCGACCTGCCCCACCAGCGGCCCCAGCAGCAACCGACCCGCCAGCGTGTTGTTGACCGCCAGTACCGCCTGCATGGGCCGGCGCAGCCCGGCCCACACCTCGGGGTCAAGGTAGTTGCTTTCGGGGTCATCATAGGGGTCCGTCAGGATCGCATCGACATGATGCGCCAGGTGCGTGTCGCGAAACCGCAGGTACGGCACGAACAGCGTCAGCGCGGGAAACACCAGCGCCGCGTTCAACCGCTGTGACCCGAACGGGTGCCCGTGGATCACCTCGTGGCTAAGCGAGGAATGCAGCGCCACCGCCACCATCGTGAGCGCGATACCGATCGGCAGGAACCACGCCGCCACCCACGTCGTGGCCAGCGCCCACAAGCCATAGCACAGCACCAATAGGCCCAATGTGGGCCATTCGATCCCCCTGGGCGTGCGCCGGGGATCAGCCATGCCAGCGTCCCCAGTCAATCCGCGTCCAGACCCGCTCGTAGATCACGTACATGGTTAGCCCGACGCCGGTGTTGACCACCGCCATGGCCCCCCCGACAGCCGCCGATCCGGTCAGAATGAGCCCCACGAGGCCCATCGTGATCAAACCGATGGCGTTCCATACAAGGGCTTTCACAAGCGTACGCGCTCGCGTTTCCATGACACCTCCAATTTGCTTTGGGTCACGGAAACGATACCCCCGACCTGCACCGCGCGTGAATTCTGAAAATGATTAACAATTCTCTGCAAACGTGATATTTATCACCATATGAGAGAAATTATCGACAAACGTTTGCGTGCCTCGCAATTCCGCCAACGCCTCGCCACCGCGATGCGCGACAAGGGCACCAGCCAAAGCCACCTCGCCCGCGTGATCGGCGTGGATCGCTCGACCATATCGCAGCTCCTCAAGGGAACCGGAGCGCGCCTGCCCAATGCGCAGGTGGTGGGCGAATGCGCCGCCGCCCTCGGCGTCTCGGCCGATTGGCTGCTGTCGCTGTCGGACAGACCCGAAAGCGCGGCGGACATGCTGGCCAGCACGCTCAAACTGACCGAGGCACCGCGCGCCCTTGTCGATCAGCAGATCTTCGATTGGCACAAGGAGGCGGCCGGCTACAAGATCCGGCACGTCCCCGCCGCCCTGCCCGACATGCTCAAGACGCAATCCATGCTGGAATGGGAATACTCGCCCCACCTTGGCCGCACCGCCAGCCAGGCCGTCGGCGCCAGCCAGGACCGCCTGACATGGATGCGCGGCTCGTCCTCGGATTACGAGATCGCCCTGCCCCTGCACGAGATGGAAGGCTTCGTCAGCGCAACGGGCTACTACGCCGGGCTGTCGCGCGACTTGCGGCTTGAGCAGATCGACCGCTTTCTCGAGCTGCACGAGCAGTTCTATCCACGCCTGCGTGTCTACCTCTTTGATGCGCGGCGGGTGTTCTCCTCGCCGGTGACGATCTTCGGGCCGCTCTTGGCGGTGCTCTATGTCGGGCGCAACTACGTCGCCTTCCGCGATAGCGAACGGGTGCAAGCCTTTACCGCCCATTTCGACGGGCTGGTGCGCGAGGCATCGATCACCGCGCGCGGGCTAAGCGATCACTTGCAGGCCCTGCGCGCCACGATCGCCTGATCACCCCGGCTGCGGCGCGTGCCCCACCGCGCGCCCGCCCCGCCCGGGCGCCGGCAGATCGGCCTGCGCCGCCGCGATCCGCGACAGCGCCCCCTGCATCGCAGGCGGCACCTCACACGCCTGCCGCGTATCAAGCGCGACATGGATCAACATGTGCTCTCCCGTCGCCAAAAGGCGCTCGTCTGACTTCATCTCGTGCCACAGATGCATCTTGCGCGGCCCCGCCATCAACACCCGGCTTGTCACCGTGATCGGCGTGCCAAGGCGCGCCTCGGACACGTGGCACAGATGGCTTTCAGCGGTGAAAAAGCTATGCCCCGCCGCGACATAGCCCCGGTCGCACCCAATCAGCTCCATCATCCGGTCGGTCGCATGGCCGAACGCCTCAAGATAGCGCGCCTCGGTCATGTGACCGTTGAAATCAAGCCAATCGGGCGGCACCGCCCGGTTCACCGTCAGGATCGGGCGCGACAGGTCCGCCACATCCTCCAGCCGCCGCACCAACCCTGCATCTGCCGCGCGCGCGGCGTCGTGCGCGTTTTGGACCGCGCCCGCGCCCCACCCCTGATCGGCCAGCATCCGGATCATGCCCGACAGGTTCACGTCGCGCTGCTGCTCCAGCGCGCGCAAGCACATGTGCCCCGATTGCGCATCCGATTGCGCCGCGATCATCTCGGCCAGTTCCTCTGTCATCTCGGGCACATCCATCAGCCGCGTCCATGGCCATTTGAGCGCCGGACCGAACTGCGCGATGAAATGCTTCATCCCTGCCTCGCCCCCCGCGATGCGGTAGGTCTCGAACAAACCCATCTGCGCCCATCTCAGCCCAAAGCCAAGCCGAATCGCATCGTCGATCTCTTCCGTGGTGGCAACGCCGTCGCGCACCAGCCACAGCGCCTCGCGCCACACCGCCTCAAGCAGGCGATCAGCGATATGCGCGTCGATCTCGTCGCGCGGTTGCAGCGGATGCATGCCCAGCCCGCGCAGGGTCTCCGCCGCCCGCGCGACCATGTCCGCCGGGTTTTGCGGGCTGGCCACCAGCTCGACCAGCGGTAGAAGGTAGACCGGGTTGAACGGGTGCGTCACGACGATCTGTTCGGGCCGCGTGGCGCAACCCTGCAACTGTGACGGGCGGAACCCCGACGTGGACGAGCCGATCACCGCACCCGCGTCGCAATGGGCCTGCACCGCCTGGTACACCTTGCGCTTGAGCGCGAGGCGCTCGGGCACGCTTTCCTGTATCCACTCGGCCCCGTCGACGGCCTCGGGGATCGTCGCGTGCCACGTCAATCGCCCCTCGGGCGGCAGCGCCACGCGCCCCAGCCCCGGCAGGGCAAGGCGGGCGTTTTCCAAAACCTCGGACAGCTTGCGCTCGGCCTCCGGGTCCGGATCGAACACGCGCACGTCCCAACCATTAAGCAAGAACCGCGCGGCCCACCCGCCGCCGATCACGCCGCCGCCGATAATCGCTGCTGTCTTTTGCGTCATGTGGTCGTTTCCGCATCTTTCGGGTCGCCGGACCGCGCCCCCGGGTGTCAATTTCGGCCCATCCCAATTCATCCCGAATGACAGGAGACAAAGGATGGAGATTCAGTTCATCGGCCTTCCCACCGCGCAGGTCGCCCGCATCCGCAAGGACCGTCTGGATGCCTATGGCAACCCGGTCGAGGTGCACCGCGCACAAGGTGGCGCATACCCGTGCCGCCATTGCCTCGGCAACACGCCGGAAGGGCACGATTACCTGATCCTCGCATGGCGCCCGTTTCGCTCGACCAATCCCTATGCTGAAACCGGCCCGATCTTTCTGTGCGCGGATGAGTGCCACGCGGCGAAACCGTCATCGCAGGTGCCCGCCATGCTGCGCGCGCCGTCCTATATCCTGCGCGGCTATACCGAGGATGAGCGCATCCTCTACGGAACCGGCCAGATCGTGCCGACCCCGGACATCCCCGCCCATGCGCGCGACCTTCTGAAGAACCCGCAAATCGCGTTCGTGGATATACGCAGCGCCACGAACAACTGCTTCCAATGCCGCGTCCTGCGGGGGTGATTTCATACCGACGCAATACCGACGCGTTACCGACGTGATACCGCACGCCTTTCACACCGGTGCCCGCTTGGTCAGGCCCAGCTTCTTGCGCACGTCCTCGGGGCCGATGACGCGGGCGCCCATCCGCTCAATAATGCCAACCGCGCGCTCCACCAGTTGCGCGTTGGTCGCCAGAACGCCCTTGTCCAGGTACAGGTTATCCTCAAGCCCGACGCGCACATGTCCCCCCGCCAGAACGCTGGCGGCGACATAGGCCATCTGGTCGCGACCCAGTGAAAAAGCGCTGAAATGCCAATCGGTTGGCACGTTGTTCACCATCGCCATGAAGGTGTTCAGATCGTTGGGCGCCCCCCACGGCACCCCCATGCAAAGCTGCACCAGCGCAGGCGCCTCCAGCACCCCGTCGGCCACCAGTTGCCGCGCATGCCACAGTTGCCCGGTATCGAAGGCCTCGATCTCGGGCACAACGCCAAGCGCGGTGATGCGGCGGCCCATCTCCTGCAACATGCCGGGGGTGTTGGTCATCACGTAATCGGCCTCGGCAAAGTTCATCGTGCCACAATCCAACGTGCAAATTTCCGGAAGGCAATCAACAACATGCGCCAACCGCGCCTCGGCGCCGATCATGTCCGTCCCCTGGGCCAGTGGCAGCGGCGCATCAGGGCCGGAAAACACCATGTCCCCGCCCATCCCCGCCGTCAGGTTCAAAACCACGTCCACCTCCGCCGCGCGGATACGCTCTGTCACCTCGCGGTAAAGCGCCACATCTCGCGCCGGCGCGCCGGTGTCCGGGTCGCGCACGTGGCAATGCACCACCGCCGCGCCGGCCTTCGCCGCCTCGATCGCGCTCTCGGCGATCTGCGCGGGGCTGCATGGCACGTGCGGGCTACGGTCCTGCGTGCCCCCCGATCCGGTCACGGCGCAGGTGACGAACACGTCCCGGGTCATGGTCAGTGGCATGGCGCGCCTCCTGTCTGGATCAATAAGGCATGGGATGCGCCCGGTGCAGCGCGTCGATTTCCTCAAGCACCACGGGCGATAGCACCAGGTCCGCCGCGCCAAGCGCATGATCAAGCTGCGACAGCTTCGTTGCCCCGAAAATGACCGAGGTCATGAAGGGCCGCCCCGCCGCCCACGCCAGCGCCATTTGCACCGGGTCCAGCCCGTGATCACGCGCCAGCTCAAGGTAGGCCGCAACCGCATGAAAGGCGCGCGCGGTCTTGCGCCCGCCCAGTGTCTCGTTGAACGTCATGCGCGATCCGTCAGGCACCGCGCCATCCTGGTACTTGCCCGTGAGCAACCCCGCCGCCAGCGGCGAAAACGCCAACAGGCCAACGTCCTCGTTCACCGCCACCTCGGCCAGGTCGGTATCGAACATGCGGCACAGCAGCGAATATTCGTTCTGGATCGACGCCACCCTTGGCCAGCCCCGCGCATGCGCCAATGTCGCCCACATCGTCGTGCCCCAGGCGGTCTCGTTCGACAGGCCAAAGTGGCGGATGTTGCCCTTGTCCACCTGCCTTTGCAGCGCCTCCAGCGTGTCCTCCATATGGGCGATCGTATCTGCACGGTCCTGCCCCGACGGGTCATAGCTCCAGTTCTGCCGAAACATGTAAGACCCGCGATTGGGCCAGTGGAACTGGTACAGATCTATGCAATCTGTTTGCAGGCGCCTGAGCGATCCCTCGATCGCCTGCGGGATCGTGGCCGAGGTGATCGGCGCTCCGCCCCGGGCGTGCATCATCCCCTCGCCCGAATGCTTGGTGGCCAGCACATAATCGCCCCGCCGCCCCGGGTTGGCGGCGTTCCAGGTGCCGATCACCTCCTCGGTGCGGCCAATGGTTTCCGCCGCCACCGGGTTCACTGGGTACATTTCCGCCGTATCGACGAAGTCAATCCCGCGCTCCAGCGCCATGTCCATCTGTGCATGGGCATCGCGCTCGGGGGTTTGCGTGCCCCATGTCATCGTGCCCAGGCACAATTCGCTGACCGACAGGCCAGTCCGGCCAAGGGGGTTGGATTTCATCGCCAATCTCCGTGTTGTTCGCACGCGCAAGATGAAAGGCCCCCTGCCGAATGGCAAGGGGCCTTCCGCGCGGTATGGTGCGCCAGCCCCGCTTAGGGCCGGATATACAGATACCCTTCGGATTGCAGTTGCGCGATGCGCACGACGCCGCCCTCGTCGCGGCGCACGAAATCCGACAGCAGATCGCTCAGCGACACCGCCTGCGCATTCATGGTGTTGCCGCACGCCTCGAAGCGCACGCCGTCCTCCTGCAACGCCTCGACGCGCGACATCACCTGCGCGCTGGCCTGCATCTCGTGGAACGACTTGAGCGCGGGGCCATGCGCGACCAGCACGATCTCGACATTCTCGGGGCCGCCAACGCCCTTGATGTGGTTGGCGATATTGCCCAGTGCGAACCCGACCTTGTCGATTTCCGAGACGTGGTAGACCACCTTGTGTTTCTCGCCCGCCTGCGCGGGGCCCATCAGCCCCCCCAACGACACGATCACGGCCAGGATTGCTGCGAATCTGAACATAGTGCTTTTCCTCCCTGTTTTTCGGCGCTTTTGCGCCCTCCCCCTGCCGCCTCCCGCGACAGGGCTCCTGCGACAGCTTGCCACAGTTTCCCGGCCATTCATATTCACGAAATCATTTTCGTGCGCGCCATTTCGCATTTCCCCGCCGCGCGGAAAAAACGACGCCGCAACTGTCGCATCCGGGGTGGTAATCGGTGCCCGTCATGCGATGGTAGCCGCACTATGCGCCTGATCATCTCTTTCGCCGCCCTGTTCCTGTCCGTCATCTTGCTACAGCTTTCCACCGGGGGCGTGGGGCCGCTCGATGCGCTGTCCGGCGTCGTGCTGGACTTCACAACCGCCGAGATCGGCCTTCTGGGCTCGGCCCATTACGTGGGGTTCTTCATCGGCTGCTGGTGGGCGCCGCGGCTTATGGGCTCGATCGGGCACAGCCGCGCCTTTGCCGCCTTCACCTCGGCGGGGGCGATCGGCCTGATTTCGCACATGCTGGTGATCGACCCGTGGGCTTGGACCGCGATGCGCGTCGCCTCGGGGCTGTGCGTGGCCGGCTGCTACACGGTGATCGAGGCATGGCTGCAATCACGCGTCACCAATGCCACGCGCGGGCGCACGATGGGCAGCTACCGCGTGGTGGACATGGGCGCGTCACTGGTCGCGCAAATGCTGATCTCCGTGCTCGAGCCGGCCTCCTACGTGTCCTACAACCTGCTGGCGCTGCTGTGTTGCGCGGCGCTTCTGCCCGTCACCCTGACCCGCACCGAGCAGCCCGAAACGCCCCAAACCCCGCGCCTGCGCCCTATGCTGGCGATCACGCGCTCGCCGCTGGCGGGGGCGGCGGTGATCGTGGCGGCGTTGTCCAGCGCATCGTTCCGCATGGTTGGCCCGCTCTATGGTCAGGGCGTGGGCCTTGCCGCCGACCAGATTGCCTATTTCCTGGCCGCATTCGTCGCCGGCGGGGCGCTGGCGCAGATCCCGGTGGGGTGGCTGGCGGATCGCTATGATCGCCGGCTTGTCCTCATCTGGCTGTCGGTGGCCGCAATCGGCAGTTGCACCCTGACCGCGCTGACCCATGATCTGAGCACCGTGCAGATCCTGCTGACGGCGGGGCTGTTCGGGCTCACGACATTCCCCATCTACTCGGTCGCGGCGGCGCATGCGCATGACTACGCCGAGACCTCGGAACGGGTCGAACTGTCCGCCGCACTGATGTTCTTCTTCGCGATCGGGGCCATCGCGGCGCCGCTGATGGCGTCATGGCTGATCGCCGCGTTCGGCCCGCCCGCCATGTTCGTGATGATCGCAGTTGGGCATGCCGTCCTCGTGGTGTTCGGTATCTTGCGCATGCGCGTGCGCGGCCCGGCGGACAAGCGCACGCGCTATATCTGGTCGCCGCGCACCTCGTTCCTGATCGGGCGGCTGACCGGACAAACCCGCGACGACCAATAGCACCCGCCCACCTTCCGGTTGTGGGGAGCAATTGTGACCTGTTGCTGTCGTTGAAGCCTTGCACCAATGCGCGGTTTCAAGGCGCTGCGCGGCTCCTCAACCGGTCGCCCAATGACAGCTCAAGGCCATTCACGCTCCCTGTGCGTGGCAGGCAAGGCCGCCATTGGGAAACCTGAGCCACGTGGCAAACACCAGCAACCCGCCCACGACGCGTTCTTACGCTGGAACCGCCGCCCGGCATGGTCTAAAGGGGGCCAAACCGGATCGAAGGGCAAGGGCACATGGCACGGCATCTGATCACATCGGCGATTCCCTACATCAACGGGATCAAGCATCTGGGCAACCTGGTGGGGAGCCAGCTCCCCGCCGACCTGTTCGCGCGCTACATGCGCGGGCGCGGGCACGAGGTGCTGTTCCTGTGCTCCACCGACGAACACGGCACGCCTGCCGAGCTGGCCGCAGCCAAGGCCGGTAAGCCGGTCGCCGACTACTGCACCGAAATGCACGCCGTCCAGGCCGAGATCGCGCGCGGCTTCGGCCTGAGCTTCGATTATTTCGGCCGCTCCTCCAGCCCGCAAAATCACCGCCTGACGCAGCACTTCGCCGAAACCCTCTATCGCAACGGCCTGATCGAGGAAGTGACCGAACGGCAGGTCTATTCCAACGCCGATGGCCGCTTCCTGCCCGACCGCTATATCGAGGGCACCTGCCCCAATTGCGGCTACGAGAAGGCCCGCGGCGATCAGTGCGAAAACTGCACCAAGCAGCTTGATCCGACCGACCTGATCGACCCGCGCAGCGCCATTTCCGGCAGCACCGACCTCGAGGTGCGCGAGACCAAGCACCTCTACCTGCGCCAAAGCCAAATGCGCCAAACGCTTGAGGACTGGATTGACTCCAAAACCGACTGGCCGATCCTGACCACCTCGATCGCCAAGAAATGGCTGAACGATGGCGACGGCCTGCGCGATCGCGGCATCACCCGCGACCTGGATTGGGGCATTCCCGTACGCCACGAGGACGGCAGCGACTGGCCCGGCATGGAAGGCAAGGTGTTCTACGTCTGGTTCGACGCGCCGATCGAATACATCGCCTGCGCCGCCGAATGGGCCGAGGCGAACGGCCTCGACGATGCCGCGTGGCAGCGATGGTGGCACACCGACAAGGGCGCCGACGACGTCCGCTATACGCAGTTCATGGGCAAGGACAACGTGCCTTTCCACACGCTGTCGTTTCCCGCCACGCTGATGGGCTCGGGCGAGCCGTGGAAGCTGGTCGATTACATCAAGTCGTTCAACTACCTCAACTATGACGGCGGTCAGTTCTCCACCAGCCAGGGGCGCGGCGTGTTCATGGATCAGGCGCTCGATATCCTGCCCGCCGACTACTGGCGCTGGTGGCTGCTGTCCCACGCCCCCGAAGGGTCCGACGCCGAATTCACCTGGGAGAACTTCCAGATGAACGTGAACAAGGACCTGGCCGATGTGCTGGGCAATTTCATCTCCCGCGTCACCAAGTTCTGCCGCTCCAAGTTCGGCGAGGCGGTCCCCGAAGGCGGCGCGCAAGGCCCAGAAGAGGCGGCGCTCATCGACACGCTCGCCACCCGCATTCGCAGCTACGAGCGCCACATGGAGGCGATGGACATCCGCAAATCCGCGACCGAGCTGCGCGCCATCTGGGTCGCCGGCAACGAGTACCTGCAAGAGGCGGCACCCTGGGCCACCTTCAAGCAAGACCCCGATCGCGCCGCGATGCAGATCCGCCTGGCTCTCAACCTCATCCGCCTCTACGCGGTGCTGTCCGCCCCCTTCATCCCCGGCGCCTCGTCCCGGATGCTATCCTCGATGAAGGCCACGGATGCCGGCTGGCCCGACAACGTCGAAGACGCCCTGCGCGCCCTGCCCGCCGGCCACGCCTTTGAGGTGCCCGACGTTCTGTTCGCCAAGATCACCGACGACGCCCGCGCCGGCTGGCAAGAGCGCTTCGCCGGAAAACGCGAGGACTAAACGCGCCCCGGCTTCTTCTGGCCAAAAATATCCCGGGGTGAATTGGCCGCAGGCCAAGGGGGGCAGCGCCCCCTACGCCGCTGCCTGTGGGCGCCTCGCGACTTCCTATTACACCGCCATATCAAAAACTTAGACATACCGCTTCACAGGAAATCCCGGCCTCAGCCGCCACCCAATGCGCGCGCCGCCGCGCTGGTTCCCGGTCCGACCACCCCGTCAAGTGCCCCGCGATAGAGCCCCCGCTCGCGCAGGATTTTCTGGAACTCCACGGCGGTTTCCCGGTCCCACCGCGGCGCCCCCGCGCCGCCAATGCTGCGCAGCTTGGCAAGGGACAGATCGCCGCTCTCCAACGCCTTGACATAGAGCTGCGCCGCCCGCGCCGGGTCCCGCTCCACGCCGCGCCCCTGCTCATAGAGCAGGCCAAGCGCCCCCTGCGCCTGCGGCATGCCGGTGCCCGCGGCTCGATTGATCCATTCGGCGTGCCGCTGCGGATCGGCTGCAACCCCCTTGCCATCATCCGCGTAAAGCCCCGCCAGCTCTAGCATCGCCGACAGGTTCCCCTGCGCCCCCGCACGGGCATAAAGATCGGCCGCGCGCGCCGGGTCGGGCAGGCCGAGCGCCGCCGCGTCATCGCGCCCGATCCCCTTGGGATCAAGGCTCAGCTCCGCCAGCCGCACCTGTGCAAAGTGATAGCCACCGTCGGCCGCGCGCTCCATCCACTCGATCATCTGCGCGTGATCCTGTGTCACCCCCCGGCCCAGCCGGTACATCAGCGCCAGCGTCGTCATCGCCGGCAGATCGCCCGCGTCGGCCGCTTTCCGGTAATAGCCGACCGCGCGCTCGTGATCCTCCTTCACCGGGCCGATCCCGAAATTGTAGTAATCACCCAGCTTGGTGCGCGCGGCGGCTAGCCCGGCCTCGGCCGCGGCCTCGAAATTCGCGATGGCGCGCTCATGATCGCCCGATCGCTGCTGCGCGGCGGCCAGGTTGAACAGCGCCGCCTGCGGGGGCGGATCGGCCTGCGTCGCGCTTTTGCAGTGGGGCCGCGCCCGCGACAGGGCGTTCAAATAGTCGGCCATCGCCGCGCGGCTGACCGGCACGCCGGCATCGGGCGCGCCGGCGATCTCGGTGCACCGATCCAATGCCGCCTCGGCCTCGTCCTCGGCCAATGCCCCCACGGGCAGGGCCGCCAGCGCCAGAGCCGTACAAATCCTGAATGCGGGAAGCTTACGAATTACCATGTCTGGGCAGCCTTTTCTAAAATCAATTCCGCAAAACGCTAGCAAACGCCCCGCCGGGCGTCGATACCTTCGCGCGCATCATCGCCCGCCGCCCGCAAGGCTGGTCAAGACAGCATGACTGTGCCAAATTTGCGGCCTGACCACGGATTAAAGCAACGGAAAAACAGGGGCCAGCCGCGTGGATGCAGCAACACCTCAGCACGACGACTCACCCGGCCCCACCCCGGACATGTCCATGGCCCGCGATGTCATCCTCGCGGTCGATCTGGACGGCACGCTGATCCGCTCCGACATGCTGCTTGAGGGGTTTTGGGCCGCCGTCGCCTACGACTGGACCCTGCCCTTTCGTGCGGCGGGTTGGCTGCTACGGGGCCGCGCGCATCTCAAGGAACGTGTTGCCGCCCGACAGATGCACGCCATTGACGCGCTCCCCTGGACCCAGGAGGTGCTGGATCACGCCGCCGCATGGCGCGCGGCGGGCGGGCGCACGGCGCTGGTCACCGCGTCGGATCAAACCATCGCGCAGGCGGTGGCCGATCACCACCCGGGCCTATTCGACGAGGTGCACGGCTCGGACGGCAAGCGCAATCTCAAGGGCGCGGCCAAGGCGGGTTTTCTCACCGAACGGTTCGGCCCTCGCGGATACGCCTATATCGGCGACAGCCACGCCGACATGCCCGTCTGGCAAGGCGCGGCCAAGGTGATCACCGTCAATGCCCCCGCGCCCCTGCGCCGCCGTGCCGAGCGCGCCACCAACGACGCCCGCACCCCGGCCGAGCACCTGAACGCGCCCGCCTCGGGGATCGGGCCGGCCTTGCGCGAAATCCGGCCGCATCAATGGCTCAAGAATGTGCTGATTTTCGCGCCGATGATCGCCGCGCACCAGTTCACCGCGCTGGCCCTGATGCAAAGCGCGCTGGCCTTCGTCGCCTTCGGGCTGGTGGCGTCCGGTGTCTATGTCCTCAACGACCTGCTGGATCTGGCCCCGGATCGCGCCCACCCGCGCAAATGCAACCGGCCGCTGGCCTCGGGAGCGCTGCCGATCACGCAGGCCACGCTGATGGTGCCGGTGCTGTTGCTGGCCGGGCTTGGGGTCTCATCCCTGTTGGGCATGAATTTCATGCTGGTGATCGTGGCCTATTTCGCCGCCACGACCAGTTACTCGCTTTGGCTCAAACGCCGGATCGTCGCCGATATCGCGACGCTCGCGGGGCTTTATACGCTGCGCATCGTCGCTGGCGGGGTTGCGACTGGCATACCGCTGTCGGTGTGGCTTCTGGCGTTTTCGATCTTTCTGTTCTTCGCGCTTGCCGCGGTGAAACGACAGGCCGAGCTTGTCGATACCGCCGAACGTGGCGAGACCAACACCACCGGGCGCGGCTACCGTGTCGATGACATGCCTCTGGTGGCGCAAATGGCCACGGCATCGGGGTTCGTGTCGGTGCTGGTGCTCGCGCTCTACCTCAACACGCCGCAGGTCCAGGCGCAGTACGATCAACCCGCGATGCTGTGGGGCGTATGCCTGATCCTGCTCTACTGGATCAGCCGGATCGTCCTGATCACGCATCGCGGCCGCATGCATGATGATCCGCTGGTCTTTGCCATCACCGACCCGGTCAGCCGCACCTGCCTGTTGCTAAGCGGCGCCCTGATTGCGGGCGCGGCCCTGCTTTGAGCGGCAAAACAGCACCTAGGCGGGCGTAAAGCGGCGGTTTTCTGCCAATTGAGCCCATGTTTCCGCAGCGCAGCATGTCGCTGTGTTGCGGCGTTCAGATTTCAACGATACGCCGGTTGCAATGCGACTCAGATCCTTCACCCCAACCGCCGCTGCCCTGACGGGCGCAGGCCGCACGCTCATCGCGCGGCCGCGCCACGCGATCACGGGGGGCGTCGTGGCGTCGTTGACGGCCATTGCGGTTGTTGCGCTTGCCGTTGGTGTCACGCCGCCGCCAATGCCGCCCAAGCCGATGCAGGCGCACGCGCCGGGTCTGCCGACCGCAACCATGCCCATGTCGGTGGCGCCCATCCTGCGCACCGATCAAGGGCCTGCGCGCGCCGCGCACCCAGCGGCTTTTGCCGCGCTGCAGCCCGATACCCTGCCGGGGCTCGGGCGCCTGATTCTGGCCCCCTACCGCCCGTGGCACGGCACGCGCAGCGCCACCCTATCGCCGCATCCGCCTGCGCGGCAGGCACCGCCGCAAATGGCAGAGGCCGAAAGCGTCGCGCGCCCCAAGCCAACCGCGGCCGCAACCACACGCCCGCAGGCCCGTCCGCAGGCGCTTGTGGCACGTCTTTCCGACCGCGAGAACGGCACCAACACGACTGGCGCGGCCGATACCCTGAGCGCGTCGCTGCGCCCGCAAAAGCGCCCGGTGAAACTGGCTGCGCGCGCGGTTGCCCGCCGCGACAGCCCCCGCGCCGTGGCCTCGGCCTCCCCCGCCGAAACCGCCCCGCAGCAACAGCAACAGCCCAAGCCGCAAAAGGTTGCCGCCGTGGCCACGCCCTCGCCCTCTACGTCTCTGCGCCTGGGCAAACGCGGCGATGGTTGCGCCCGCAAGCTGGCCCGCGCCATGCCGCGCCGCGGTTTTGGCGCAAACGACGGCAGCGCCGTTATGGCGCGCCTGACCGGGCTGGAAGGCACCCGCCGCGACCAGGTTGTCATGAACGAGGTGCTATCGGGGAACATGCCCGGCTTCTTGCATGACCTGACACCGGTCAAGTTCAACGGCCGCATGGCCGATGGCACCGCCGCGCAGGTCATGATCTGCGTGACGCCCGATTACCTCGCCCTCGGAAGCGAGCGCGATTTCGTCCGCGTGCCGCTTGGCCTGCGCGCGGCCACCCGCATTGCTGAGCGGTTCGATATGCTGCTGCCGACGTCGCGCATGGTCGATGCAATCTATCGCAACGCGCAACTGCGCCTGCCCCCCCGCCCGATGGACCCGGGGCCGCAGATGACGTCGACGACCTACCTGCTGCGCCACAACGCCACGATCGAGAAACAGCGCAACAGCGCCGGCGCCCCCGCGGGCACCCTGATTTCCGGCCACAAGAAAGACCTCGTGCTGACCAACCGCATCACGAAGCGGCAAGGGCGCGTGGCGATCTACGGCTGGCACCGTCCCAGCGGCAACCCGATCCAGCCGCTCAGCACCGTGCATGGCGCCGAATACGCCGATTACAGCCACGGCATCCGCCTTGTCAGCAAAACCGCCTATGTCAACGGGCGCGCCGTGAACCTGCGCGATATGCTGGCCGATCCCCGCTATGCCAGCCTTGTCAGCAAGGAAGGCCCGATCGCCGGGCCCCGCCTGTTGATGGCGTCGCTGGCCGGAAACTGATTCACGCCCGCCGCGGTTCGCACGGCGGGCGCCCGATCTCTATTTCACATCCTTGAAGCAGCGGAACCCGAGGTGATAGTTGCGGTGGCTGCCCGACGACATCACCCGCGAGCCATGCCAATAAGGCGCGCGCCAGCGGCTCCAGTGCTTGTGCGCGCGCACCTGGTCCCAGATGAACCAGCTCCCCTTCATCTCGGTCACGCCCAGCTTGCGGCTGCCGCGGCTGGCCATCTGATCGGGCGACATCGGCAGGTTCATGTGCTCGGCCGCGTTGCCGTCCAGGTCGTAAACGCCAAGCGGGCTCTTGCATTCGGGGAAACTGCCCGCCGGATAGGTGTTCGAGCCGCAGCCGCGGAAACTGCCGCCATTGCAACTGCCGCTCTTGAAGCTGCCCGTCGCGCAAACGCCGCGTTGCCATTGCTGGCCGATGCTGTAGCGCCGGGTCGGGGCGTATTTGCGGTTATGCGCCGCCCGCGCGCCGCCATGCCCCATGTTAAAGAAATAGTCAGGCTCCAGAAGCCGGCCGGCCGACGCACCCTCCCATTCATGCGCGTCGCCCATGCGCTTGCCCTCGGCCGCGCATAGCTTTGCCGCCTCCGAGGCCTTCACCCAAGTCACGGGATAAACCATCGGGATGTTGGGATACTCGAACATATCCACACAGACCTCGGCATCTTCAGGCGCTTCGGTCTTTGGATCGTAAAGCGGCGCCATGTACTTACCGCCGCAGATGCGCTCGAACCGCGCATTGCGATACAGGCGTTCTGGCGGCGCGGGCAGACGCGCGCGCGCCTCCTGCGGCGTCATCGGGTGGCGCGTCACCGCCGGGTTGCCCTGCCCGATATAGGACGAGCCGGCGAAAATCTGGCGCACGCGCTTCATCGTGGCGTTGCTCAGGCCACGCTCGCTTTGCATCTGGCGGAACATCCGCTCGTTGTTTTCCTGCAATGTCTGCGCCACGCTTGGCCCCGCCACCGCCATCACCCATAGCGCCAAGGCGCCCGTCGCAATCCGCTTCATCCCAATTCCTCCCTGTTAGTCCTTGCGCACCAGATAAAAGAAATCGCGATTGTCCGAGAACCCCACGAAACGCGGGATCGGCGTGCCGTCGCGGCGGCGGTGATCGATGCTCGACATGCGGCTGACCAGGTGATGCGGCACCAAGCCATCCTCGGACTTGGTGTAAAGCGCCATGTAGGTATGCTCTTGCGAGTTCATGTCGAGGAGCATCGCATAGTCACAGCCATAGGCCTGGAACGTGCGCGCCATCGCCGAGGGCGTCGCCGTCGAGAAATAGGCGTAGATCAGGAACTTCCGCCCCTCGACCGTTCGCATGCAGGCCCCCGCGCGCAGGGTACGCAGATCGGCGTTGGCCGACCCGGACCAGTTGCCGCCCCCCCAACTGCGCACGCGCGGGCCGGGCACGCCGACGCCGGTTTCCGGGTCCGGATGAACCAACGCCACACCGTTTTGCCGGGCAAAGCGGATATGCGGCAGCATCCCCTGGTCCTCTTCGGTCCAGGTTTTCATGCCGATGGTGCCGTCATCCAGCACATAAAGCGTCGAAAGGTTGGGCTGCAACTTGCTCAGAACCACGCCATTGCTGATGAAACCGTAGTGGTGGCCGTGGTTGTAGGTGGCATAGGCATCGTATTTGAACGCGCCGTGGTCACGCTTGAACCCGCCGGTGAACGTCGCCGCCACCCGATCGGTCAATGACGGGCTGAGCATTCCCACCCGCACCAAGGGGTCGGCCCGGTCGATCCCGTCGGGGCCCGGCGTGTTCCAGTTGCGCCCGCCCCCATGCGGACGCGACGACCAGCCAAGGCGCGGATGATCGGTGCCCACCTCGTAGCCAATCTCGAACCGGCTCAAGTCGAAGCCCACCAGGTAGACATCGGCGCGTCGCTCTACATAGTCGAGGTTGTTCGTCTCCCCCCGCCGGTTCAGGATATCGGGATGGATCATGCCCGGCTGTATCGCGCTGGCATAGATGCCCGGCGCGTCCTCCACGGCGTACCAGCTACCGGCCTCCATCCGGCCGCCCGCCGTGCCGCTCAGGTCAAACCCCGAATAGATCTGCATGACCGGATCATTGGCCACCCGCGCCCGGCCCAGGCTGTCGGCGATCCGCCCTGAATCGCCACCCTCAATGGTCTCGCTCGATTGCATGAAGGCATCCTCGTAGAATGCCCCCTTGATCATCCCCACGATGCTTTCGCCGAAAACCACGTTGTCGCGCAGGAACTCCGCCACCGCCTCGCGGTTGGTACGCGAGCCCGACACGCGGTTGCGCAGATAGGCGCGCTGCTCACAGATCGGCGCATAGGGCAATCCGCTGCGCTGCGCCTCCAGTAACTCGGGCTGCGCGCCGTCCCATGGGCGGCACAGGTGCCGCGCGCCGTCGTCCTCGAACACCAGCGCGGGATCGTCTCCGCCGCCAAGCGTGATTTGCCACGCGTCGGGGTCCGCGTTCTCAAGATGAAAACTCTGCCCCTGCAATCCCCCACCCGGCGCGGTGACATTGAGGACGAACCACGCGTTCACCGCCGGGTTCAACGTGATCAACTCGGCCGACAGGCCATCGGGGCCGTTCACGCGCTGCTGGCTGCGGAACGGCTGCAACTCGATCACCGACTTGGCGGCGTCCACCTCGTATTGCTCCCACTGGCGCTCCAACCGCGCCTCGCGATCGGCGCTCGCGTCGGTGGCCTGCGCCCCTGCCCCGGTGGCCATTGCGATGATGCCCGCACCTGTCAGACGGCGCAGATGAACTAAAAAAGTCCTGAATACTAAATACAACGTTCCCCTCCATGCGTTGGACGGCGCGGCGCACGACACAGCGGATGTGACGCAGGTCCGTCCAAACAGACATCGCGTGAAATACACGCACCCGAACAGGAACACGCGGCAGCGCGCAGTCCCCCCAACTCATTTGTATCGCACAGAAACGATGCGATTCTCTATCGCTTTTCGCCGATTTGGGGGCGCGTCCACCCGGCCCCCCTTTTCCCGCGCCGATTTCTTGCGCACCGCGCGCTCGAAACGATTGCTGGACCATGCGCTATGGGCGGCCCACCGAAAGCCGCCGCTTCGAAAGCAAGTAAGTTGTGTGGGTTTTCTGGCCGACCGCTCGATACACAGGGCGTTCGCCCTGCGGGCAGCGCAGACGGCGACCCGTCTTCACAGCCCCGATCGGTGGGTTGGCTCATGTCGCTCTTGCAGGCGTCATCGACACGCGAGACGGCGCCGCACGCCTCGAACGGCGCGTGGCCAAGGCGCCAAGCCCGAACAATCGAATCGCCCGGATCAAGTTACCTGAAGCGTTTGATGGCGTTCTGGAACGAGCTTGAAATACTCTCCCAGGCGCTTTCCATCCCCTTGCGCATGTCCGACCACGCAGCATCGCTGGCGTCCTGCGCTTCCTTGAGCTTTTCCTGCGCCCGGTCACGCTGTTTGCGCATGTCCTCAAGCTGCTTTTCGTAATCCGCCTTGGCATCGGTCTCTGCAGCCTTGACTTTGGCCTGCAACTTGTCGATTTCAGCGTTCCACTCGTCCAGCTTCGCCTTCATCTTCTCTACGTATTCGCTGCGATCGTTCATCGTCCTCTCCTCCTCTTTTCCTACCTTCTCGTGCGATATGGTGGCAGCAATCCGAATGACAAGGACGGCGAGACGGCTGTCGGCGGCGCACCGCGCAGAAGATCACTGCAGGAGCGAAAGTTGACAACCTCTCCGAACCAGTTGACAACTGTGGACACAAATACCTGTTTTTGAATGTCTTTTATTTGGGGTGGCTCTGTTGCACAAAGCGCGTGAGGGATTCATGTCGCGAATCCAGTGTGGTAGCTGGGCGACATGAGCAGACCCACACCCCCAACCTACAAGACCAGGAACTGGCCGGCCTATAACGAAGCGCTCAAGCGCCGTGGCTCGCTGACAGTCTGGTTTGACCCGGAGATGATCTGGGAGGCTGCGCCGACCGGGAAGCGCGGGCGGCAGCAGACCTACAGCGACACCGCTATCCAGACATGCTTGACGATGAAAGTGTTGTTCGGCATGGCGCTACGCCAGACCACAGGCTTCGTCGAGAGCCTGCTGCATTTGGTCGACCTGGACTGGCAGGTGCCCGACTTCAGCACGCTGTCGCGCCG
>NZ_AUIJ01000019.1 GCF_000423645.1 Sediminimonas qiaohouensis DSM 21189
GGTCAAGGACCGCGAAGTGCTGCTCAGTTTTTACGACTTCCCGGCCGAGCACTGGAAGCACATCCGCACATCAAATCCGATCGAGAGCACCTTCGCCACCGTCCGCCACCGGACCGGCAAGACCAAGGGCTGCCTGAGCCGGAAAACCGGCCTCGCCATGGCCTTCAGGCTGATGATGTCAGCCCAGGCGAAATGGCGAAAACTCGACGGTGCCAATCGGCTGCCGGAAATCGTCCAGGGGATTGCCTTCAAGGACGGGATCAAGCAACTTCAAGCCGCCGCCTGATCACGCCGTCACCAACTTTCGGGCATAGCTCTGATACCAATGCCGTACAGGCGGCGCATGATCGTCCCACACCAAGGATTGGCGGCGTTGGCGTGGTCTTGGTAACGGTTGGGGCGCTACTTTTTGCCCTGCCTAGTATTCCGCACGACTCTGCCGCGTGGTTCAGTCTCAGCCTCACGCCGGTATTCGTAGCGGGCCTTGTAGAGGATACCGGCTATCCTGTCCGCCCCAACATTCGGTTGCTGGCGGCGGCTTTCTCCTCAGTTCTCGTCATAATGTTTCTCGATACCTGGATCACCCAAAGCGGCATCCCCGGTCTTGATGCGGCTTTGACTTTCGCGCCCTTCGCCATTGCAGTCACGCTGCTCTGGACCACCGGCTTGTGCCATTCGTTCAACCTGATAGACGGGGTGAACGGACTGGCCGGAGGACTGGGAGTTCTGATCGCACTGGGTATCGCCACGATAGCGTGGCAAGTGGATGATCGGGCGGTGATGATGGCCGCGCTTGTAGTCGCCGCGGCGCTATCAGGGTTTCTTGTGTTCAATTTCCCCCGTGGGCACGTCTTCATGGGAGATGCTGGCGCCTACGCGGTTGGTCATGTGCTTGCCTGGCTCGGCATTTTCCTGGTGGTCCGCTCCGAGCAGGTCGCGGGGGTTTCTGTAGGGCTGATGTTCTTCTGGCCAGTCGCTGATACCTTTCTCGCAATTTACCGCCGCAGACGGGCCGGGCGCCGCGCCGATCAACCGGACCGGCTGCATTTCCACCAACTCGTGATGCGAGGGCTGGAAATCCGCGTTCTGGGGGCATCGCGTCGAGGTTTGTCAAACCCTCTCAGCACAGTGGTGGTGCTTCCCATGGCCGGTGCGCCGATCGTGATGGCAGTCTTTCTAAGGAACGATCCGCTCTGGGCGCTACTCAGCCTTGCCATGTTTGGCGCAATTTTTGTAACCACCTATAGCTTGGGGTTACGCATCACGCGCCGCGCTCCATGGCGCCGCGCTTTTCAACGGATAGAGGCCCGACGCGGCAATCGCTGAGCTTCAGCCAAGCGTTCAATTGGTAGGTCGCAGATTCCAATCCTGCACGGTTCACCACCTCATCGAGGTATGATCACGTGGCAACACATATGGTCGCGTGCGGGGCAATTGCTTGTACCTGGCTTACTCTGATGGATGCTGTCATGCCCACCATGCCGCTCGATCGGAGTTTCACACCGATCCGAACGGATCATGTTGGAGGGTTCGGGGCCGCGGCAGCCATCTCACGGTGACGCGACCGAATCTTGAAATTCGGCGGCATGAGCGACATTTTGGGGGGATGGTACAACAAAACCGCTCCCATCCGAACGTACCGGGTGTTGATCAATCGGATCGGATCGTACCGACCAACCTGCGGCAGTCGGGTCCGACTCCGGTCCAACTGCTTATCTCTACCCGGGTACGCAAATCGCCGTTCTGGCACCTTTCGATCGAGGCCGGCGCCTGGCGCGCCACGGTTTACAATCGCATGTATCACCCGCGCGGGTACGTAAAACCGGAAGACGGTGGCGCGATGGCCGAGTACCGGGCCTTGGTCAATGGGGTGACGCTTTGGAACGTCGCGGTCGAGCGCCAGATCCGCGTAAAAGGCCCCGATGCCGAGGATTTCGTCAACACAGTCATTACGCGCGATGCCACCCGGATCAAGCCGATGCGCGGGAAATACTGCATCTTGTGCAATGACAAGGGCGGTATCCTGAATGACCCGGTGTTGCTACGGCTTGGAAGGGACGAATTCTGGTTCTCCGTGTCAGATAGCGATCTCCTGTTGTGGCTGCAGGGGGTGAATACGCCGCGCCGCTGGAATGTCGAGATTGAAGAGATCGACGTGGCCCCCTTGCAAGTCCAGGGGCCGCTTTCAGAAGACCTGATGGCTGATCTGATAGGAGAGGAACTGCGCGACATTCCCTACTACGGGTTGATGGAAACCGAGATTGAAGGGTGCCCCGTGGTGGTGAGCCAGACCGGTTTCTCGGGCGAAAAGGGTTACGAGGTGTATGTCCGTGATGCGAGCCGGACGGCCGAAGCGGTCTGGTACGGGTTGCGCGGTGTCGGCGCGCGGTACGGCCTGCGGGTGATCGCACCGGCGCACCATCGCCGCATCGCTGCCGGTATCCTGAGTTGGGGGCAAGACATGGATGCAGAGACCTCGCCGTTTCAGGTGAACCTTGCCTACCAGGTGCCACGCAAGAAAACCGCGGACTACATCGGCAAGGCGGCCCTGGAGAAGCAGCGAGAGCAGATCGAGGCGGGAGACTACCCATTCAGCCTCAAGCTGGTCGGGCTGAAAATGGGGGGGCAGCCAATCATCGACTATGCGCCTGATTTCTGGCTGATCTGCGACGAAAGCGGCATTCGTTGCGGGTATGTCACATCACCCTGGTGGTCGCCGGAATTGGAAACGAACATTGCGCTTGGCTACGTTCCGTGGGGGAAAACGGCCATTGGAACGCGACTGCATGTAGAACTGCCCGAAAGCTATTGCGAGATCGCAGGCCAGCCCGTTGACGCCATAGTGAGCGAGGTACCTTTCGTCGCATCCGAACACCCGAGCGCGCGCGAGCAAGCCAAGATAATCGGCCAAGACAGTAGCGACTGAACCTGCGGCACCTCTCCCATGGTGACCTTGGCACATTAGCGGCATCTACCACTACTACCTCGGGGTCTTGGAATAGCATCTGTTGTAAAAACGCGCCTGCCAGGTACAGTGCGTCAAGTGAATGCGCGCAAGAATTGCATTTACCTTGACGAGTTGTGAATACATTATGCGTAAAAACGGGAAAATCCGATCACCCGAGCGCGCAGCGCCGGATTGAGCAGGCTGAGGCGTCAGATTTATGGTTCACTCCTACGACATGCTGTCTACCCGACTGATGGGTATGCTGCTTCGCGCCCCCCCGCAGGAGACAGACGCCACACTTTGCAACGTATTGACCGAGTTGGGCACGGACCTGAAATGCAAGGCATTTCTTGTTCTTCAGGATGGAGAGGGGTTTGCATCGCATGGATCTGTCTGCCCTGAAGACGCAATCGCACGCTTCATCAAGCCATGGAAAAAGACGCTTTCGCAAGGCAGTGTTGTGCATGCAGAGGATACTGCCGCAAAAGGTGACCGGGATCACAAACGCCCGCTTCTTGTTCCGGTAGTTATTCAGAACGAGTTGGTAGGAGTTCTAGCGCTGCTCGGCGCAGAATTCCCGCAAGACTGCACAGGCGCGCTCTCTGCTGTAGCGGAGGGAATGGTGAACGCCTGGACCCGCAGCAAGGCGAGCGAGCAGGAGCCTCACGATGCCATGCGCCCCCCTAGTGCCGAGCTATTGCAAGCCCTGGAAACGATCGACGACGCCTTTGCCCTATTCGACAAGAATGACCGCCTGGTCATGTGCAACGAGCGCTACAGGGAAATCTATTCCCTGACTGCGCCGGCCATGAAGCCCGGTGTCACGTTTGAGGAAATCGAGCGCTATGCCGTCCAGCACGGTCAACTCACCGACGCGAATGGCCGCGAGGACGAGTGGATCAAGGAGCGGCTGTGGGATCGCAAGCACGCCAAAAAGGACACCGTTCAAACGCTATCGAACGGGCGCATCACGCGGGTGCGCGAGCGGCGCACAGTTGATGGCGGCCTGATTGCAGTTCACACCGACATAACAGAGATGCGTGAGGCCGAGGAGCGTTTTGAAAACGTTATTACCGGCGCACGCGTAGGATCCTGGGAGTTGGACGTACCAACAGGCAAGAACACGATAAACCAACGATGGGCCGAGATTCTGGGATACTCGCTCCATGAGCTTGAACCATCTACGATGTTGGGCTTCTGGGATCTTTGTCACGAAGACGATCGTGATCGCGTCAAGGCCGCGCTAGACAAATGCATCGAGGGCGAGGCCAACGACTTCACCTTGGACTTCAGGATGCGTCACAAGTTTGGTCACTGGACCTGGATTCAATCCCGTGGCCAGGTTCTGAGGCGGGATGCGCAAGGCAAGGCGCTATTGCTGGCCGGTATACACCTTGATGTTTCCGCCGAACGAGCGGCACGTGATCGGCTGGAGCGGCGCGAGGCGCTTTTCCGCCATATCTACGACATCGCGCCAAGCGGGATCATGCAGCTTGATTTTGAATCCGGCGCCATTCTCCATTCGAACGCCACGATGGAGCAGATCACCGGGCATTCCCGCGACGAATTGCGCCGCATGTCTTTTACGGACCTTATGGCCGAAACAGACGACATGCCGCCGGTGCGCCATTTCATCCTCGAGATGCGAGAGACGGGTGGGTTTGCACCGATCGAAGTCAAGTACAGGCACAAATCCGGCGCGCATGTGCCCGTTGAGGTGCGCGGCGCGGTAGGAGAAGATCCTAGAGGACGCAAAACGGTCTGGTGCTTTGTCATTGACTTGTCCGACCGGATCGAAAGAGAACGCGAGCGCATGGCGGCAGCCGAGTCCGCGCGCGCCGCGCACGAAACACTGACAACTGCGATCGAAGCATTGCCAGATGGCTTTGTATTGGTGGATGCGGATGACCGCCTCATCCTCTTCAATAGCACCTATCGCGATCTATATCCCGAGATCTCGAACGAGATTTCGGTAGGACGGAAGATCTCTGATATTCAGCGCGCTGGCATTGAGCACGGCATCTATGCGGATGCCGATTACGATGCGCAAGCCTGGTTGGACGAAATGCGTGCCGATGCCGAGAACGAAAAACGTGACACGCTATTACACCTTGCGGACGGGCGCACCATCCGCCTGCTTGAGCAGACAACACCCAACGGCGGACGCGTAGGACTCAGGATCGACGTGACGGAAATCGTCGAAGCAGAGCGCCGCTTGGCCGATATTATCAGCGGCGCACAAGTTGGCACATTCCAAGCCGATTTGAGAAACGGCACAAACAACATTAACGACCGTTGGGCCAACATGATCGGCTATGACCGTGCGGAATTGGAGCCGATGACATTATCGCGGTTCCGGGACTTCGTGCACCCGGACGATGTTGAAAAACTGGCGCAAGAGGACACTCACCTCACCGAAGGGCGACGGGTATTCGAGAACGAACTACGCCTGCGCCACAAAGACGGGCACTACATATGGGTGCTGAGCCGCGGGCGCGTTACCCGCCGTGCGCCAGATGGCCGTGCGCTGATGATGTCAGGGGTTCATATCAACATCAGTGAGCAAAAGGCGCGCGAAGCAGCCATCGCAGAAGCAAAAGCCGAGCTTGAAGCCACTATCGAAGAACGCGATCTGGCAGAGCAGAGATTTTACGATATTTCAAGCGTTTCGAACAACTGGTACTGGGAACAGGGACCGGACCTGCGCTTTACTTTCATATCCGAAAGCGTCCGCGGCGCAACCGGGACTGAACCCGAGGTGTTCTATGGCAAGACTCGCAATGAAGTAGTCAGCGTGAATCCTGCAGCGGTCGCTGCGGCCGACTGGGACAGCTTGAACAAGACCATTGAAGCCAGGGAGCCATTCCGGGATTTCACCTATCTCATGCCCAAGCAGGGGTCTGGTGGCGACAGGTGGTTCCGCATATCGGGGGCTCCGGTCTTCGACAATGACGGTGAATTCACTGGCTACCGCGGAGTGGGTGCAGATGTCACCGAATTGGTGGAGGCAACGGAACGCGCCGAAGCGGCCAACCAGGCGAAATCGCAATTCCTCGCCAACATGAGCCACGAAATCCGCACACCTCTCAACGGGGTGCTAGGGATGGCCGAGCTCCTGGAATCGTCAATCACCGACCCCGAACAGCATCGCATGATTGCCTTGATCCGCCAGTCGGGCGAGGCGCTGCTGAACATTCTCAATGATCTTCTGGACATGTCCAAGATCGAGGCGGGACGCCTGGAACTGGAATATGCGCCATTCAGAGTGGATAATCTTGCCCGCCGCCTAGAAGATATTCACACCCTCAAGGCCGACGAAAAAGGCCTGACACTTGATGTTCTAATCGGATCAGGGAGTGAGTTACCCCGAATTGGCGATTCTCATCGTGTCCAGCAGATCCTGCACAACCTCTTGAGCAACGCGATCAAGTTTACCGAGACTGGCGGCATCACCCTCACTGTTTCAGGCCGAGCAGGGCGGCCACTCAAGATCACCGTCTCTGACACCGGAATCGGGATGACCGATGAGCAGGCCGCGCGCTTGTTCGAGGATTTCACGCAAGCCGACAGCTCGATCACGCGCCGATTTGGAGGCACCGGACTGGGCATGTCGATCGTGCGCCAGCTCGTTCTGCTGATGGAAGGCGATATCAAGGTTCAGAGCCATCCAGGAGAAGGGACAACGATAACTGTCGAGCTCCCACTGGACATAGCCACGCAAGAGCTAGAGCCTTCTCCCGGGCTGGCAAATGACGAGGCCTGCTCATTTGAGGGGCGCCGTATTCTGGCTGCGGATGATAACGCTGCCAATCGTGAAATCCTGTCTGCGATGCTGAAACGGCTAGGTGTAAATGCAACCATCGTCACGGACGGACAGGAGGCCATCAATGAGGCGCGTTCCTCCGACTATGACCTTATTCTGCTCGACATTTCGATGCCGGTGAAGGACGGGATGACGGCATTGCACGAAATCAGAGACATTGAAGAGGCGGCGGGGAAACCACCCACGCCGATCATCGCCGTAACGGCCAACGCCATGGCGCATCAGATTGCCGAATACGTGATAGCTGGCTTCGACTCTCATGTTCCAAAGCCATTTGGCCTCAAGGACCTGAAGCAAGCCCTCTCGGCACTGCTTGCGACCTGATCCGGCCCAGAAAGCTCAGTCGTCGAGCTTCATTTCGAGCAGTTCCAGAAGTGGTTCCAGAACCTCATCGACCGAAGCCAGGCGATCACCATCATCTAACGCTGACGCCTCGCATTCCAAGACTCGACGCTCGACCGTGCTGGCCGCTTCGCCAATTTCTTCATAACCTACAGACCCCGCAATACCCGCGATCTTGTGGGCCAATTGGCCAATTTCCTTCAAGGATTCCTTTGAGGAATGCCCATTCCTGGCCTCGCGCCTTAGCGCTTCGAATGACAAGATGTGGCCTTCAATCGCTTCGATAAATCGGGCGCGCACAGGAGCCAGCGCACGCTCCAGGATCGCATCTTGCTCGGCAGTGATGTCAGGTTTTTTTTGTACCATATTACTTCAATGCTCGTTTCCATGCCGGTTCTGGCATTGGATCCTTGGGTTGGGCGTCGGCAAGCGCGCGCGTCAGGATCTGATCCGCTCGCGTCAGTGAAAAGACGTTGCTTCTGACAGGCTGACCAACCCGCACGCGCGGCACGGGCATGCCATCGGCGGCGTAGAGCCCCGAGAAATCCGACAATGCGAGGCGCAGCTCATCCTCGATCTGCTCGGTATCAATCTCGTTCATTCGCGGCAGCAGACAAATGAAATCGCCGCCGCCCGCATGCGCGAACATCAGGTTGTTGGCTTTCATCACCTCAAATATCACGGTGGCGACGTCACCCAACATGTACTCGAATTGCAAACCAGGCGCACGCCGGTATATCGCGGCGGCATTTTCAACACTGAACCCAAGCGCCGCGATCGAAAACATCTGCTTGCGACCCAGTGTCAGAACGTAGTTTTCCAAGGCGAGGTATTCGACCAAACCCCCGATACCGTCCATGAACAAAGGGGTTTCAAATGGGGCCGGCTCTTGGCTCTCCGCAGCATGGGCAACGACAGAAACCGCGTTGGCCCGGCGGCGCTCTTCGACGAGACGTTCGACCATCCCCATACGCGCCTTGAGGTCGATCCTGTCGAGGGGCTTGTTGATATAGTCCGTCGCGCCGGCCGAAAAGGCGGCATCAATCGATTCGCGTTCTGAAACGCGCGTTAGCATCAGGATCGGCGTGCGCTTGTAGGCCGGCTTCTCGCGAACAGCGCCTATCAGCGTGATGCCATCCATTTCAGGCATCTGAATATCGAACAGGCAGCAATCAAACGGAACCGAGGCCTTGTCCATCGCGACCAGCGCCTCCGCGCCGGAATTCGCAAGTGTGACGTCCTGGTATCCAAGCTGGCTCAAAGACGTTTTCACGACTTCCAGCAAAAGCGGTTCGTCATCTACCGCGAGAATTCTCATACCTGCCTCATTCCAACAATACTCGGAGCACGTTAGTATGCTACCATGGGTTGATCCTAAACATACAGTAGGTCAATTTTTGGGCAAATCTTAGGTCAAATCGACCTATTCTCAGACCAAAAACGGCATCACTGCATCTATGAAGGCTGCAGGTTGAATGGGTTTGGCCATATAGCAATCTCGGGGCACGCGCACGCCTTGGCCTTCCAACTCATCAAAGGTGGACGCAGACATGAGCATTATCTTGGTCGCGGAATTTATGTTGCGCGAGGCGCGCAAATGCCGAATCAGCTTGTCACCCGTCAATTCAGGGAGATTCTGATCCGTCACGATCAGATCAAAGTGCTGGGTGAGTGCCTGCATCAGAGCTTCTCGGCCATCGCCAACCAACACGATTTCTACGCCATCAAGGCCGTTCAAGAGATTTGTAAACAATTCACAAGTAATCTCATCGTCCTCGGCAATAAGGACGCGCCGACGCGGTTCCTGATTGTTGGCCGCCAAACTCATATTCATTAAACCATCCCCGGCCCATACGGCTACACAGCGCCTCAGGCTCCCCCACGAACAGAACTTTCAAGGCGATATGTAAATACGAAACTTATTGTATATTTTTGTGGCAAGACTATTGTCACTCAAATGTGACGCGGTCAACCTTTTTCAATTACCACCCCACCTTCGGCCCCAAAATAACAAGGGGATCGGCGATCAGTCGTTGTAAATGCACTACGCCCAGGCGCCTTACGGTTGCCACACTGCAGCCACATTTGACAAATCGAATACGTGCAAACCCTGCTCCGGTTACCAGGTATTTTGCCCCTTCTCAGAGAAGGCGTGCGCAAGGAAGTCTATAAACGCGCGCACCTTGGGTTGCGTGAAGCGTCCCGGCGGATAGACCGCGTAGATCCCCTGGGTTTCAACCGGAAGATCGGGTATCGCATCCTCGACCAAGCCGTCGCGCATAGCGTCGGAAAACAGGAAGCTTGGCAAATAAGCGATTCCCAACCCCGCAATGCAAGCATTGAGAAGCGATTGGCCGTCATTGACGCTCAGCCATCCCGCAGTCCGCACTTGACGCTTCTCGCCCGATGGCGCGGTCAGCTTCCACAGGTTTCCCGTGGACTGGTTGGAATAATGCAGAAGCTTGTGATCGTTCAGATCATCGATCTTTTCCGGGCGACCGAATTTTTCGAGATAAGCCGGGCTTGCGATCATTCGCTTGTTCGTCTCGGTCAGCTTGCGCGCGCGCAGGCTGCTGTCTTCCAGCTCACCGATTCGCACAGCCATATCAAAGCCTTCGCTGATCAGCTCCACATATCGATTGTTCAATACCATGTTGACCGTGATTTCAGGGAACTCTGCCAGGAACTCACCCAGAACTGGCGACAGGTGGTTGACCCCGAAGTCGGTCGCGACGCTGATCCGAAGCTGCCCCGACGGGTCGGATTGCATCGAACTGACCAAGGCGTCCGCCTCACCGGCGTCATTGAGAACGCGCCGCGCGCGATCATAATAGGCAAGGCCGATTTCTGTCGGGCTAACCCTCCGGGTGGTTCGGTTCAGCAGGCGCGCACCCAGACGGGCCTCAAGGCTGGACACATGCTTTGACACGGCAGACTTGGAAATCCCCATTTTCTTCGCGGCATCTGTAAACCCTCCTTGGTCAACAACCGTTGCGAAGGCTTCCATTTCCGTCAGTCGATCCATTACGCACTACCCTTTGCCTTTCCGGTTTCCCCCTTCATCTCCGGAAAATCGGGCAGCACTGCGGCATGAGGCAGACAATATCGCGGTATTCCATGAATCGTCACACCATGGGAAACAGCGTTCTGGGGCCTCTAAAGCGCCGCCGCAACCCGTGTGCCTTGGTTAATTGCGCGCTTCGCATCCAGTTCTGCAGCCACGTCTGCACCGCCAATCACATGAACATTAACACCATGATCAGCCATTGCATCGGCAAGGCTTCGCTCGCTGACCTGCCCCGTACAAAGCACCACGGTATCCGCGTTGATCAGTCGCGTGTTTTCGCGGGCCTCTCCGGTGCTGACATGCAGGCCCTGATCATCGATTCGGTCGTAGTTGACGCCACTGACCATTTCCACCCCTTTCATCTTGAGCGCAGCGCGATGAATCCAGCCAGTGGTCTTGCCAAGTCGCTTGCCCGGTCGCTCTGCCTTGCGCTGCAACAGGGTCACTTGTCTCGGAGAGGGCTCAGGGTGAGGCCCTTCGGGGGCCAGCCCGCTGCGGGCTTCTGCGGTATCGGTCACGCCCCATTCGCGCATCCATTCGGTCAGGTTCTCAGTGGGGCTGGGTCGCTCTTGGGTAAGGTACTCGGCAACATCGAATCCGATTCCACCGGCCCCGACAATCGCGACCCGCGCACCAACTTGCGCCTGACCCGACAGAACGTCGAGATAGGACAGGACATTTTTGTTGTCTTGCCCGGGAATGCCCGGATCACGTGGCAGCACACCGGACGCAATCACCACGTCGTCGAACGGCTTCAGCTCATCTTCGCCAACCGCGCGTCCCAACCGCGTTTCGACGTCATGATCCGCCAGCATCGTCTCGAACCACTCAACAAGACCATGAAATTCCTCCTTCCCGGGAATGACACGCGCCATGTTGAGTTGCCCGCCGATGCGATCAGCCTTGTCAAAAAGGGTCACGTCGTGCCCGCGCTGTGCTGCTGTTATCGCCGCGGACAAGCCGGCCGGCCCTGCACCCACCACGGCAACACGCTTGGGATCGAGGGTTTTCTCGATTAGCAGTTCGGTTTCGTGGCACGCACGCGGATTGACCAAACATGTGGAAATCTTGCCGCTGAACGTGTGGTCCAAGCAGGCCTGATTGCAGGCAATACAAGGCGCAATCCGGTCTGCGCGCCCGGCCTCTGCCTTGGCTACGAAATCGGCGTCGGCCAGAAGTGGCCGCGCCATCGAAACCATATCCGCGCATCCATCGGCCAACACCTGCTCGGCGACCTGCGGCGTGTTGATCCGGTTTGAGGTGACAATCGGAATTCCCACCTTGCCCATCAGTTTTTTCGTAACCCAGGCAAACGCCGCGCGCGGGACTGACGTGGCGATGGTGGGAATGCGCGCCTCGTGCCAACCGATGCCGGTGTTGATGATGCTCGCCCCCGCCTTTTCGACCTCCCGCGCGAGCTGCAGGACTTCGTCAAAGGTAGAGCCATCCGGGACCAAGTCGATCATGCTTAGCCGGTAGATGATGATGAAATCATCCCCGGCGGCCGCGCGGGCCCGCTTTACCGCTTCGATCGCAACGCGCATGCGGTTTTCGTAGGATCCGCCCCAATCATCCGTACGCTTGTTGGTGTGACGAACTAGGAATTGATTTATGAAATAGCCCTCGGACCCCATGATCTCGACGCCATCATATCCGGCCTTGCGGGCCCGGGCCGCCGCTGTCGCGATATCGTCGAGCTGCTTTTGTATCCCCTCCTCGTCCAGTTCCTTGGGCGGAAAGGGCGAGATGGGCGATTTGACAGCGGAGGCTGATACGCAATCGGGCGAATAGGCATATCGACCCGCGTGCAGGACCTGCATCGCGATGAGGCCCCCTGCCTCATGCACGCGGTCGGTAACAACGCGGTGGTTCTCAATGTCCTGATCGTTGAACAATCCCGCAGCGCCCGGAAACACACCGCCCTCGGCATTCGGTGCCATCCCGCCCGTCACCATCAATCCAACGCCGCCTCGAGCGCGCGCCGCGTAGAATTCGGCGACGCGGTTCCAGTCTTTCGTTTCTTCCAGCCCCGTGTGCATCGAGCCCATCAAAACACGGTTCTTAAGCGTTACATGGCCCAAGTCCAACGGAGCGAGAAGATTTGGATACTCTGTCATTATATGCCTCCGGTTGCCTTGCCCAGTCTGTCGGCGACTCGGCGGCTTGTCACGAAGGACATGGCGTCAACCACGAAACAACTCTGCGCCTAAGTGGTTTCCAGACAGTGCCGCCTAAACGCTGATTTGAGCATATCCAACTCTTCGCGCAGCAGGTTCACCTCTGCGCGAATGTCATCGGCAAGGGCCTCGCCCGCAATGATGGTGAAGCTCCCCAATACCGCATCGTCATTCAGGTCACGAACGACGAAGGTTTGCACACCATCGCTGATCGCTTCGCGGGGGACAGGTACGCGCAATGCCCAGTGCGTCGCATCGGCCGAGCGCATCACCTCAACGCCCTCCACCCGGCGATCAAGGTGCGTAACCCCGATGTTCGGCGCCTCAGAGGTTGGATCAGACGTGGTTATCATCGCCTCCCAAACGCCCTCGAACAGCCGCGTTGCGGTTACTCTGAGATCACTCATCGAATCGTCTCCCTGTCGCGATCGAATGTCTGCCTGTCATGGTCGGCATCACAACTCGGCTCGTGGGTAGCGGCAGAATGTCAGATCCCGCAAAACCACCTGGTTCATTTCCGGCCCTTCAAAGATCAGATCGACCCAGGCCCTCTCGACTCGCTTCTCGTTTAGGTTGGTATAGGCAAGATCGAACTCTACCATGATTTCTTCTTCGTTGAGCGGCAGCTCCCTGACGACCTGCTCGGTATTGGGGCCGTGCTTGATGTTGAGACGCGCGAAAATCTCGAGCGGGCTCTCCATTTCCACGATGACATCCAGGCGCAGAAGATGCTTACGCCGCAGGCCATCCACAGCCGCATGGGGCAAATCCACAACAAGCGACAAGAACGAGCCATCGAACTTGAACACGTCCATTCGCACACCATACGGCGCCAGATCGGATTCGCGCCTGTTGCGAAGCTGTCGCAGGGTCAGCTCGGACCGCTCACAATCATGGAAAAGCGTCACCTCGTCGCCCAGCATGGATTTGCTCTGAACCGAAGACATCCCGGGAATCGGCAGCGGCCCACGCCAAAGCTGTGGCCGCCACGACCAATCCGTTCCCGGCGGACGGCGAAAAGCATTCGATCCGATCAGCGGCAATGCCAACCTGTCGTCGGCGACGTGAATCAACTCATTGAGACGATGCCGCAATTGGCGCGCACGGTTTCGCTGCGCGCGCAAATACGGCAAGTCGGCTGTCGCGGCGATCTCGGCGGCGCGGGTCCAGCGACGTAACGCCCGGACGTGGGCAATCCTTCTGAAGACATCACTGCCCAGTTTTTTCATTGCGATACGATCCCGCTTGCCTGCTTGGCCTTAGTCATACCTCAAGAATGATCAATTGAACAAACGCCCAATCAACTTTTTCAAACCGCCCGTTTCGGCACTTTCTTGTTCACTTGCGGGGACGGGCGGATTGTCCGCTGAATTTGTCGGGGGGGCGAGCGCATCATCGGCGGGCGGCTGCTCGGGGCTGGCATCTCGTATCCGGCGGGCCAAGGCCCGGATCAGGGCCTCGCCACCTTCGCCGCTGACATTGCTATCTCGCGCACCATAGGCGGCCAAGCCAACAATGTGTCCGTTGACCGTCATGATGCCGCGCCAGTGGCGGCTGTCACCGCTGCGCGTCAGGCGCTTCGCACTTTCGACCTGGAACAAGCTGAGGTTCGGCTCTTCGATGCGCGATAGAACACGCTCGGCGCCAAGTGATTGGACAAGTTCATCGCCCTTGGGCTGCCCCTCCGGTGCGTCAGTCCCCGAAACCGATACGGTCATGATCGCCGGCGCAACCGGCAGCCCCGCCTCTTGCCCAGTCAGCAGATCACACCGACCAATCAGAATGAAGGCATCGCGTCCCTCATCCTCGATGCTGCTTGGCTCGATGCAATACCCTACCGGCGCAGGCACAATCACGGCGCCATTCACCAATTGCGCCTGCCGTATGGCCGGTGCTGGCTTTTCACTGCCAAGGCTCAAGCAGCCAGCCACCGCCACCAATATCAGGCACAGGGCCGCGATGCGGACAGCGCCGCAGCGCGTGCCCCAACTCCAACCCTGCCGTGGCGCATCAGAGGTCCATGTAGACATGCTTTTCGGCCTTGCCACCCGGGTGAGTGACCGCGCCCTTGTATGTCTCACCAACTTGCTGCGCATATTTCCACAGCGCACCGCTCGCATACATCGTGGGGCGCGGCCCCGGCCACTCGGCCTTGCGTGCGCCAAGCTCATCATCGGAAAGGTCCACGCTCAATTCGCCGGTGATGGCATTGATCGTGATCACGTCGCCATTCTTGAGAAGGGCAATCGGGCCGCCATGCGCCGCCTCGGGTCCGACATGGCCCACGCAGAAACCCCGCGTCGCACCGGAAAAGCGGCCATCGGTGATAAGCGCCACCTTCTTGCCCATGCCCTGCCCCGACAGGGCGGCGGTCGTTGCCAGCATTTCGCGCATGCCGGGTCCGCCAGCGGGGCCTTCGTTGCGGATCACGATGACTTCGCCCTCTTCGTATTCGCGTGCCTGCACGGCGGCAAAGGCTTCTTCCTCATTCTCGAACACACGAGCCGGGCCGGTGAATACCTGGTTTTCCTCGGCGATACCTGCGACTTTGACGATGGCCCCCGTTGGCGCAAGATTGCCCTTCAGACCGACGACCCCCCCGGTTTTCGTGATCGGGTTGTCGATGGGATAAATCACTTTGCCATCCGCCTCACGGTCGATCAGCGCCAGTTCCTCGCCAATGCTCCGGCCGCTTGCGGTCATGCAATCCTCGTGGATCAATCCGGCCTTTCGCAACTCCTTCATGACAACAGGCACGCCGCCTGCCTCGTAAAGATCTTTGGCGACGAACTGCCCACCCGGCTTCAGATCAACGAAATAGGGCGTGTCACGGAAGATGTCGCAGACATCCTCAAGGTAGAACTCGATCCCGGCCTCGTGCGCGATCGCGGGCAAATGAAGGCCGGCATTGGTGGATCCACCCGTGCACGCCACGACGCGCGCCGCGTTTTCAAGCGACTTGCGTGTGACCACGTCGCGCGCGCGAATGTTCTGCTCGATCAGGTTCATCACGGCGCGGCCCGAGGCCTCGCCGTATTGGTCGCGGCTTTCATAGGGCGCGGGCATGCCCGAGCTATTCATCAGGGCAAGCCCGATCGCCTCGGATACGCATGCCATGGTGTTGGCGGTGAACTGCCCGCCGCAGGCACCCGAGGATGGGCAGGCCACGCGCTCGAGCACGTCCAGCGCCTTGTCGGACATCGTGCCGTTCTGGTGTCGGCCGACCGCCTCGAACATGTCCTGCACCGTTAAATCGCGCGTGCGGAAATCCTCGGGGATCTCATCGATCTGGGGGGCCCGGCCCGGCAGGATGGAGCCGCCGTAAATAAAGACGGAGGGCGTATTCAACCGCACCATCGCCATCATCATACCCGGCAGTGATTTATCGCAGCCCGCCAGCCCGACAATGGCGTCGTAGCAATGGCCACGCATCGTAAGCTCAACCGTGTCCGCGATCGCCTCGCGCGATGCAAGCGAAGAGCGCATCCCCTCGTGCCCCATGGCGATGCCGTCGGTCACCGTGATGGTCGTGAACTCACGCGGGGTGCCATGAGACTCTTTGACACCCGATTTGACCGCCTGCGCCTGACGGCTAAGCGCGATATTGCACGGCGCGGCTTCGTTCCAGCAAGTCGCCACACCGACGAGCGGTTGATGGATCTCCTGCTCGCTGATGCCCATGGCATAAAGGTACGACCGATGCGGCGCGCGCGCGGGCCCTTCCGTGACATAGCGGCTGGGCAGTTTGGATTTGTCGAATTTCGTCATCACGGCCTCCCGGGAAAGATAGTTGCGATCAGGGATAATGAACGTACCTGAAAGGCACAAGGGAGATTGCGCCGCACCCCCCCCGGTACTGTTCAAACTGCTTGCGCCCCACTACGTCTGGCGAACCAGAAGCTATCTGCTGTCAAATGCCAAAGGTTGCCGTCCATGTCATACCGCGCACACGACGCGTTCGTCGCGCCCGCCCGCCCCCGATCCGAGGTTTGGCGGCTTTGTCTTGGGCTGGTACTTATGGCGGTGATCGTCTTTGGCCTCGGATGGGCCATCCAGGCATTCGCGATGGCGATCCTTGGGGATCAAGCCTACTTGGATTTCCGAAGCGCAATTACATCGGCGCGCAATCCCGCTGGTGCACTATACCTGCTGATGTCACTCGGGCTTCTGATAATTGCCGCCGCGATGGTCGCCAACCAATTGCACGGTCGCGGCCTGCTTAGCCTGATAGGCCCGATACCGCGCGCGATGAAGCAGTTCCGCAGGGTCTTGGCCTATCTTGTGGCTCTTTACGCCATCGTCTGGATACTCCCGCCATCAGAGTTCCCCGTTGCGCTGGAGCAAGCCACACCGCTGGCGACATGGTTGCAACTCCTGCCGCTGTCGCTTTTGACCGTCTTCATTCAAACCTCGGCAGAAGAGATCGTATTTCGCGGCTATTTGCAGCAGCAGCTTGCAGCCCGCTTCAACCATCCGATCATATGGATTACCGGACCGGCGGTATTGTTTGCCGCGTTGCACTATCGGCCGGATATCGGCTCGGCCGGGTGGCTGTTCATGATCTGGGCCGGGCTATTCTCGGTCATAGCATCGGACATTACTGCGCGCGCTGGCACCCTCGGCCCGGCGATCGCGCTACATTTCGCATCGAATACTGCCGCGATTCTTGTCGTGTCGGGCGATCCGGACCTGACCGGCCTTGCCCTTTGGAGGCTACAGCTTGATCTGTCGGATCCATCCATTCTGTGGTCGGTGATGAGCGTTGACCTGGGAATGCTCGTTCTCGCGTGGCTGGTTGCGCGACTGGCTTTGCGGCGTTGATTGCAATTCATTCGCTGTCCGCTTATCTGATGGGGCAGCAGCGAACACCGAAAAGGCCCGGCGCCAATGAACTGGATTTCCAACTACGTCCGCCCCCGGATCAACTCGATATTCTCGCGCCGCGAGGTGCCGGAAAACCTTTGGTCGAAATGCGACGAATGCGGCACGATGCTGTTTCACCGCGAGTTGAAAGACAATCTGAACGTCTGCACGAATTGCGGTCATCACATGGCGATCACGCCCCGTGCCCGGTTTGCAGCACTCTTCGATGGCGGCGCATTCGCCACGGTCAAGGTGCCCGAGCCGATGGCCGATCCGCTCCACTTTCGCGATCAGAAGAAGTACCCCGACCGTCTGCGCGCCGCGCAAAAGACCACCGGCGAGAAAGAGGCGATGCTGGTCGCGACGGGCGAAATTGGCCGCACGCCCATCGTCGCAGCGGCGCAGGACTTCAGCTTCATGGGCGGGTCGATGGGAATGTATGTCGGCAACGCGATCATTGCCGCCGCCGAACAGGCCGTTAAACTCAAACGCCCGCTGATCCTGTTCTCCGCAGCCGGTGGAGCGCGGATGCAGGAAGGCATCCTGAGCCTGATGCAAATGCCGCGCACGACGGTCGCAGTTCAGATGCTCAAGGAGGCGGGTTTGCCCTATATCGTGGTGCTGACCCATCCCACCACCGGCGGCGTCACTGCATCCTACGCCATGCTGGGCGATGTCCATATCGCCGAACCGAACGCGCTTATTTGCTTTGCCGGTCCGCGCGTGATCGAGCAGACGATCCGGGAAAAGCTGCCCGAAGGGTTTCAGCGCGCCGAATATCTTCTGGATCACGGCATGCTGGATCGGGTCACGCCGCGCACGGAGATGCGTGAAGAACTGATCACGATCACCCGCATGCTGATGGGACTGCCGCCCGCGGTGCGCGGCGACCTGCCCGCCCCTGCGCCGGGTGCGGAGGCAGCGACCGAGGATGAGAACACCAAGGCCGAAAACCCCGCCACCGAGACGCCAAAGAAATGACGGCGCAGACATCGGACGTCATCCTGGAACGGATGATGGCACTGCACCCCAAGGTCATAGACCTGACACTGGACCGCGTTTGGCGACTGCTGGCTGCGCTGGATCATCCCGAACAAGCCTTGCCGCCGGTGATTCACATCGCAGGAACAAATGGTAAGGGCAGCACATTGGCGATGCTGCGGGCCGGGCTGGAGGCCGCCGGCAACCGCGTCCATGCCTACACGTCCCCGCATCTGGCCCGCTTTCACGAGCGCATCCGCCTTGCCGGCAACCTGATTTCCGAGGACGCCCTGAGCGCGGTTCTGGACGAATGTCACGCCGCCAATGGCGATCAACCGATCACGTATTTCGAAATCACCACATGCGCCGCAATCGTGGCCTTTGCGCGTACCGCTGCGGATTACACATTGCTTGAGGTGGGGCTGGGCGGACGACTCGATGCGACCAACGTTGTCGAGCACCCCGCACTTTGCGTCATCACCCCTGTATCGATCGACCATGAATCGTTTCTTGGCGATACTCTGGAAAAGATCGCCGCCGAGAAGGCCGGCATCATTAAGCGCGGCGTTCCCTGTGTCGTCGGGCCGCAACCCGATGCTGCGCTGGCGGTGATCGAAGATACCGCGGCCCGGCTCGGTGCGCCGTTGATGACGCATGGACAGCACTGGCACGCGTGGGAAGAGCGCGGGCGCATGGTGTACCAGGACGAGACCGGGCTGCTGGACTTGCCGTTGCCAAACCTGCCGGGCGCACACCAGATACAAAACGCGGGCGCCGCACTTGCCGCGCTTCGCCATTTGCAAAAAGGCTTTGATGCCTATGACGCGGCCATGACGCGCGCGCATTGGCCCGCGCGCATGCAAAGGCTGCACCACGGTCCGTTGGCGCAAATCGCACCGCAGGCCGAGCTGTGGTTGGACGGCGGCCACAACCCTGCCGCCGGTCAGGCACTGGCCGCTCACCTTGCCAGCCTTCAGCGGCGGCCGACGCATTTGATTTGCGGTATGCTGAATACCAAGGACATTGGCGGTTACCTGCGGCCGCTCGCGGCAAAGACCGAAAACCTGACGGCGGTGCCAATACCGGGAGAGGCCAACACCCTTCCAGCAAGTGAAACAGCCACAGCGGCACAGGCTGCGGGCATGACGGCGGACACGGCCGACAGCGTCGAGGATGCCCTCGCCGCGATCATCGCACACACGCCTCATGCGCGCGTTCTGATCTGCGGGTCACTATATTTGGCCGGGCGCGTCTTGCGCGACAACGGCTAGATTCAGGCGCGCGCGGGGCCTAGAGCGAATCACTGGCTATTGACTGATTCGAATCATTCTGACTATGATTCGAATAACCGGTAAGGCAGGCAGGAAACGATTGAGGGGCCGATCCAACGGCCCCCTTTCTTTGGCCTACCGACAGCCGCTCACCCACGCAGCCCGGTTTCGCGCAACATGCCGCGCTTTTTGGCCTCGTAGTAGTAGCCGCGCGCGTACCACATAACCGCGGCGTCCTGGTCCCCGTCCGACACCAGCCACGCGCCGCGCAAGTATTTCACCGCATATTTCAGGTTGGTTTCCGCATCAAGCAACCCCTCGGGCGATCCGCGATAGCCCATCGTTCGCGCCGTTTGCGGCAGGATCTGCATAAGCCCGTAATAGGGACCGTTGCGCGCATGGGGACGGTGGGTGCTTTCGCGCACGACGACGCGCTGCACCAACGACACGGGCACGTCGTACTTGCGCGCGTATTTCTTGATCAATGCGCGCAGCTCGGGGGTCTCGTTGGGATACAGCGGCGTTGACCGGGTGCTGCTCACCGCCCCTTGAGGTTCGCGGACACTACAGGCAGCGGGCGCCATAAGGAGAGCGATCAGAACAGCGCGGCGGGAAAGGCAGGTAGCGGGCATTGTTTGGCTCCTCAATTCCAGCCCTTGATACTCGCGGACGAGGGCGGCGCAAATGATTAGCCGAGAGGAGCGCGGATTGCCGCCTATTCACGAGGCGTCCCGCAGGCCCCAATCCTCGGCCTGCATCTCGCGTAGCCGGCTCGCGGTTCGCTCAAACTCAAAACTGCCTTCGCCCTCAAGATACAGCATTTCAGGCGGCGCCGCGGCCGAGCAAACAAGCCGCACCCGAGCCTCGTAAAGCGCATCGATCAATGTCACGAACCGCTTGGCCTCGTTGAAATTCGACCGGCCCAGGCACGGAATATCCTCAAGCAGAAGAACCCGCACGGCATCGGCGATCGCAAGATAATCGGCAGCGCCCAGCATACGGCCGCACAACTCATGAAAAGAGGCGCGCGCGACGCCATTGCAAAACGCCGGCACCTCGACCTCGCGGCCCTTCACATGAAGGGTTAGAGGCGCCCCCTCGCCGCCGGTTAGATCCTGCCAGATCCGCTCAATTTCCGCACGGGCCGTTGCATCAGCGGGGGAAAAGTAAACGGGGCTACCCTCTAGCAGACCCTGCCGGTAATCGCGCGGACTGACCAGTTCATGCACGACCATACGATCCTTTAACAGGTCTATGAAAGGCAGGAATATCTGCCGGTTCAATCCGTCCTTGTATAGGTCCTCCGGATGGCGGTTTCCGGTCGTCACCACCACGACACCAGCATCAAATAGCGCCTCGAACAAACGCCCCACGATCATCGCGTCGGTGATATCGGTGATCTGCATTTCGTCCAACGCAAGCAAACGCAAACCCTTGGCCATGCCTTTCGCGACCGGCGTGATCGCGTCCGCCTCGCCCCGCGCCCGCGCTTGATGAAGGGCGGTGTGCACGTCTTGCATGAACGCGTGAAAGTGGACGCGCCGCACGGGCAAGCCTTCAAGGCTTTCCACGAACATGTCCATCAACATTGATTTGCCGCGCCCCACCCCGCCCCACAGGTATAGCCCCTTTGGCGGCTTGGGCGTACGGCGGAAAAGCGATGTGCGGGCGGGGCGGTGCAACTCGGCCCGAATACGCTCGAACTCAGGCAAGGCCGCTTCCTGGGCAGGATCGGCGTGCAGGTCACCCTGGTTAACATGGGCCGCATAAATCTGGGGCATCGTGCGCGTCATCCGAATCCGAATAGCGCGGGCGCCGCATGTTGAAAAGCCGTACGAGGCAAAAACCGGACAGCACAAGCCGGGCGGCCACCCGTAGCGGAGTGATTGACGCCCCCGCTAAAGCGGCTAACCTCGCGCCTCGCGCAACAGGAAGAGCCCATGACAGACAAGACCGCCACCCCGCTATTTACCCCGGTTCTGATCGTGGGGTGCATCATCATGCTGGTCAGCTTTGCCATCCGAGCGAGCTTTGGCGTGTTTCAGATCCCCATTGCCGAGGAATTCGGCTGGCTCAGAACGGAATTCAGCCTGGCCATCGCTATACAGAACCTCGCATGGGGGATCGGGCAACCCTTGTTCGGCGCCGTTGCCGAGCGGATGGGCGACCGGCGCGCGATCATCCTTGGCGCACTGGTTTACGCGGCGGGGCTGGTATTGTCGTCCTTTGCGGTCAGCCCGGCGGCGCATCAGATGTACGAGGTGCTGGTCGGGTTCGGCATCGCAGGCACCGGATTCGGCGTGATCCTCGCGGTGGTCGGACGCGCCAGCTCTGACGAGAACCGCTCGATGAGCCTTGCAATCGCCACGGCAGCGGGTAGCGCCGGACAGGTATTCGGCGCGCCCGTGGCCGAGTGGCTTCTGTCGTTCATGTCCTGGCAATCGGTGTTCATCACGTTTGCCGTGGCTATTTTGGCTGTGCTGGCCTTTCTGCCGCTCATGCGGGCGCCTGCGCCACCAGCGGGACGCGCGGAACTGCAGGAAAGCATGGGAACTATCCTAATTCGCGCGTTTCGCGATCCGTCATACACGTTGATTTTCCTGGGGTTCTTCAGCTGCGGCTATCAGTTGGCCTTTATCACGGCCCATTTTCCCGCCCTTGTCACCGAAATGTGCGGCCCGATCCTGCCGGGCGGCGTGCTTCACAGCGTTGGCATAACCTCGACATCGGCGCTCGGGGCGGTGGCGATCTCGCTCATCGGGTTGGCCAACATAGCGGGAACGCTGGCGGCCGGATGGGCCGGCAAGCGATATTCCAAGAAATACCTGCTGGCGGGCATCTATACCGGACGAACGTTCATCGCGGCGGCATTCATCCTGACACCGATCACGCCGGAAACTGTTCTATTGTTTTCGGTTTCTATGGGCGCGCTGTGGCTGGCCACCGTGCCGCTAACCAGTGGGCTGGTCGCACATCTGTACGGGCTGCGCTATATGGGCACGCTATACGGGATCGTGTTCTTTAGCCACCAACTGGGTAGTTTTCTTGGCGTGTGGTTGGGCGGGCGCCTGTATGACATCTATGGCGACTACACGTTCGTCTGGTGGGTCGGTGTGGGCGTCGGCGCGTTTTCCGCCATCGTGCACCTGCCGGTCAAGGAGCGCACGGTGCGAGCACCGGCGATCTGAGTTCACGCGCTGTCGGTCACTTCGGCCCGGATCGCCGCGATCACCTTGGTGCTGTGCGTGTACGGCAGGCCATGCCCCGCCCCATCGATGATTGCATGGCGCGCCTGCGGGTTCCACGCCGCAAGAACATCGCGCGCCGATAGCGGGATCACCGTATCCTCGCGCCCCCATATCGCCAAAACTGGAATGCCAGCGGCGGCAATCCGGCGATGCTCCGCCTCAGAATTGCCCTTCAGCATCCCGCGCAGCGAAGCAAGGATCGCAGGAACAAAGCCGCGCCGGCCAAGCTCGGCCTGCTGGATATCAACGATGTCGGACGGTGTCGCGGGCGCGTGCCGCTCTGCTTCGGTCGCATTGCGATGGCCACGTGCAAACGCCACTCGGAACAGCCAATCGCCCAGCCCGGGCACATCACGTGTGATCCGCGCCATCGGGCCAAGGTCATGTCCCATACCAGCAGGGGCAACCAAGATCAGGTGCCGCAGGCGTCCCGGCTCAGTCGCCGCGAACGCCGATGCGATAGCGCCCCCCATGGAATAGCCCAGCAGCGTGATGTCGTCCCCAACGCCCTGATTCGAAAGCAAATCGTCCAACTGGCGCAAGAAATGCGCCCTGTCCTGAATGCCGCCGGGCCTGTCGGAATAGCCGCGCCCATATAGATCATAGCTAAGCACACGGTAGCCCATTTCGGCCAACCCGTCCGCGACACCGATCCACGCCTGGGACGGCGTCGTCAGGCCGTGCACGCAAACCGCCACCGGCCCGTCCTGCGGCCCGGCCCAATTGTAGTGCGTATCACCCTGCGGAAGGTGCGCAATCTGCCCGGGCGCACCCGCGCGGCGGACGGCCTCTACGGATTGCTTGCGCCATTCCATCACGAACGGCCACGCCGCCAGCACGGCCAACGCGACCATCCCCGCGATGGCCCAGATCATTGCGCCGCGCGCCACGCATCAAGGATATAGCGGCTTGTCATCAGGTCCAGATGCGCGCCGCCACCGTTCTTGAACAGGGTGATCTCGTCATCTGATGTGCGGGCAAAGGTGTCCGGGCTGTAGTAGTCGGCAATTAGATCATCGCGCGCGATTGTCCCGGCTTCCATCGGGATCTTCACCTCGCCGATATGGCCCACTGTCGTGTCAAAACTGTCCACGAACAGGCGTGCCCGCTTCAGGCCTTCGTCGTCCATTTCCCGCATGTCCGGGCGATACGCGCCAATCAGGTCGATATGTTGCCCCGGTTGCAGCCAAGCCCCCTTCAAGACCGGCTCGGTGCTCATTGTCGCGGACGTCACGATATCAGCCGCGCGCACCGCCGTTTCCAGATCGTCAGCCACCGCCATTCCGGGGTATTCGGCGGCCATCGCCTCGGCATTGGCGTGGGTGCGGTTCCAGACGGTAAAACGCGCCTCGGGAAACGCCGCGCCATAGGCCTCACGCAGGGAGCGACCGACAGTGCCGGCGCCCACGATCAGGATCTCACGGCTATCAGGGCGCGCCAGCATGCGCGCTGCAAGCAAGCTGTCTCCGGCGGTTTTCCACTTGGTAACCAGATGAAAATCCACAATCGCTTCAAGCGTGCCATCACTGTCCGAGTAGAGACTGACACCGCCATTAACCGTTGGTTTCCCCTTGGCGGGATTGCCCGGGAAAATGGTAGCCGACTTCACCGCAAGGCCCAGCCCATCGATCCAGGCCGCCCGCGAAAGCAGGGTGTCGGAATCGCGATAAAGCAAACTGTCGGCGATTTCCGCGCGGGGCATTGTGTGCCCCTGTTTCATCGCATCCGTAAGCGCGATCCAATCCAGAAGCTCCTGCCCCTCGGTGAATGGGATAATGGTAATTGTCATTGTGTCTCCTCCTCCGGCAGCAATCCGTGCGCCACCAAAACCTGCGCCAGCCCGTCCGCCCCGTCAAACAGATGAACGTTCCAGCCCCTTGCCGCGGCGGTGTCAATGTTGTCGCGCCTGTCGTCAGTGAACAACAACTCATTGGGCGCATGTTCGCAATCGCGCTCGACGATGCGGTATATTTCCTCCGCCGGCTTTATCACCCCAAGATGACCCGAGATGAACCGGCGGTCGAACTCGTCCAGGAAGGGATATCGCGCCTGCGCAAGGCGAAACGTCTCAATACCGAAGTTTGACAGCGCCATGACCGGCACCCCCCTTCGGCGCAACGCGCGCAGCAAGCGCACCGAGCGCGAGATCGTAGGACCCGCGATATCGATCCAGTGATCGTGCCACATCTGGATCTCGTCGGCCAAATGGGGCGTGACCGCAGCCAGCTCAGCAATCGTTTCGGCCAGGGACGCGCCTCTATCGACCTTGTCGTTGGCACCGTGCAAATCCACCTCTGCGAACAAGAGGCGCCGCCGCTCGGGGCCGATATGGCGATCAAAGAACCGCTCTGGTTGCCATTCGATCAGCACGTTGCCGATATCAAACACCACGGCTTTGGCTGTCATCGCGGACCTCCTGCGGCGTTCCGGGCGGCCGCGCGCAATTCGCGCTCCAACGCATCGAGGAACCGCGAACGGTCTGCCTTGGTAAACGCCTTGCCCCCGCCTTGGCGAAACGGGTCGGCTGCACGCATATCGGTCATCAGGTCGCGCGTCGCCAGCACATCGCCGATATTCGCCTCGGTCAGGGCCTCGCCATTGTGCTTGAGGACGCGCGCACCTGCCGCCACGCATTTTGCGGCCAGGGGAATATCCCCCGTCACGACAACATCACCCACCCCGGCGCGATCGGCGATCCACATGTCCGCCACGTCCGGGCCATCGGGTACAATCACCGTTTCGATCAGCGGATTGGCCGAAGGGCGCAGCCCGCCATTGGACACCACGAACAGGCGTACCCCGTGGCGCGTAGCCACGCGCTCGGCCTCGGCTTTGACAGGACAGGCATCGGCATCAAGGTAGATCACGCGTAGAGCGCCTCGGCATGAAAGGTCACGTGATCCTCCATGAAGGTGGACACGAAAAAATAGCTATGGTCATAGCCCGGCTGCAGCCTCAGCGTGGCCGGCACCCTGCGCGCGGCGGTTGCCTCGGCCAGCGCCTCGGGGCGCAGCATCTCAACGAACTGATCGGCGGTGCCGGTATCCGTCAATAGGGGGATATCCAGCCCTTTCTCGCGCATCATCAGCGTCGCATCATGCGGGGCCCATGCATCTTGATCCTCGCCCAGGTAAGCAGCCAGTTGCTTGCGTCCCCAATCCGCTGCGGACGGGTTGCAGATGGGTGCGAACGCCGAAACCGAGCGGTATTGCCCCGGCAGGCCCATGGCGAGTGTCAGCGCCCCATGTCCGCCCATGGAATGGCCGGTGATCGATTGGCGATCGGCATCAATGGGGAAATCGCGCGCCAGAAGGGCAGGCAACTCGTCAGCCACGTAATCCCACATACGAAAATGCGGCGCCCACGGTGTTTGCGTGGCATTCACGTAAAACCCCGCGCCCTGCCCCAGATCATAGGCATCGTCATCTGCGACCCCCTCGCCGCGCGGCGAGGTGTCTGGAAACACAAGCGCGATACCCTGCTCGGCCGCCCACCCTTGTGCACCGGCTTTGACCATTGCGTTCTCATGCGTGCAGGTCAGCCCCGACAGATACCACAGCACCGGCACCGGTCCGTCTTGCGCCTCTTCCGGCAGGAAAAGACCAAAGGTCATGTCGCAATCTGTCGAGTCCGAGGCGTGTTTGTAGACGCCTTGCACACCACCAAAGCAGCGGTTCTCGGATAGGGTTTCCATCAGGTCTCTCCTTCGAAGGCAGTCATAATCTCGTTCAGCGGCTTCTTTTTCTTGGCGACGGCGGGCACGGTGGCATCCTCGGCCGGGTGCCCCACGGCCAGGATCATCACGGGTTTCTCGTTGTCGGGACGACCACAAAGATCATTGAGAAAGCGCATCGGGTTAGGCGTGTGTGTCAGGCACGATAGCCCGGCATGGTGCAGCGCGGTGATCAACATACCCGTGGCGATGCCAACGCTTTCGGGAACGTAGTAGTGCTTGACCTTTTCGCCATCGCGCCAGCCCCAGCGTTGCGCGAAGATCACGATCAACCATGGCGCTATCGTCAGGTGCGGCTTGGCGGCGTCGGTGCCAATTGGCTCTAGCGCGGAAAGCCATTCATCCCCGCCGCCGCCGGCGTAGAACTTTTCTTCTTCCTGCTCGGCCGCCTCGCGAACGCGCGCTTTCATTTCCGGATCCGAGATAGCGACGAAATGCCAGGGCTGTTGATTTGCGCCCGAGGGCGCAGTGCCCGCCGCGGCGATACAGGCGTCAATCACTGCGCGCTGAACGGGCCGATCAGAGTACTCACGGATACTATGACGGGTCTTCGCTCGGGCAAGAAACTCCTCCGCCTCCTGCAGCATCTCATCATCGCTGATCTCGCGCCGATCGGGCAGCGGTACCGCCTCGTACACTGGTTTGTCCTGTCCCATTTTATCCCCGCTGACTGCGTTCGGATCATCGCTATCGCAGGGCGGCGCGCCCGGCAAGATCAGAGCATGGAAACCCAGCCGATCACAACCGAGACGGTCAATATGCTAAACGCCGTCGATATCAGGATGGAGGCAGACACGCGATGCGGCGCTATCCCGTAATGCTGCGCCAGGATATAAACGTTGCCCGCCACCGGCAGGCTGGCTGCAGCGATCATTACGCCAGCGGCATAGGGCTCGACCGGGAACAACACCAGCGCAGCGAACGCCACGAAGGCGGGGTGCAGGACCAGCTTGGAGAACGAAAGCCACCCTGCCACCGCCACGCGCTCGGCCGATTTCGACGCCAGCGATGCACCGATGGCAAACAACGCACCGGGCGTCGCCGCGGCGCCTAGCAGAATGACAAACTCGTTGAGCGGCCCGGGAATTGGGATGCTCAGCGCGGACCAAGTCAGGCCCACCGTGATCGAGACGATCATCGGGTTCCTGAGTAGGCCGAGGCCAACAGTGCGCAGGATCCGCACGGACACCCGACCATCGCGCGATCCGGTAACCAGAATCACAATGAGGCTGCCGAACACGATCAGGTCAACGGCCAACACCAGCATCACCGGGCCTATCGCGGCATCGCCCAAGAGCATCACCAGCATCGGCACACCCAGAAAGCCGACATTGCCAACCACCGCACATTGCGCCTCGACCGCCGACTCCTCGACATCAAGGCCGCGCACAAAGGCCACGATGGTTGCGATCGCGTAAACGAACGCGGTGCCCCAGAGATAAGCCACCACAAAGCGCAGATCGAATACCTCGGTCAGCGACAGGTTGGCCGAGAACCGGAACAGCATCGCCGAGAGCGCAAAATAGAAAACAAACTTGGTTAGCCAAGCTGTCGCCGCTTCGGTAAAGAACCCCGTGCGCCCGGCCCCGTACCCCAGGCCTATGACCGCGAAGAACGGCAACGTCTTGAGCAGAATTTCGATCATCCGCTAGCAGTTACCATGCCGCCAGCGGAGGTCAATTGCCAACACCACCTCAAGGCATGTCCTGTCGCCTGATTGCACCGGGGCGCTATCCGCTGCCGATCAACACACCGGCGGCAAACACCAACGCCCCGCCCAGCACAACCTGGAACGTCGCGCGCAAGAATGGCGTCTGCATGAACCGGTTCTGAATCCAGACAATCGCCCAAAGCTCAATGAAAACAATGGCGAAGGCGATGGTCGTGGCGGTCCAGAAATCCGGGATGAGATAAGGCAAAGCATGCCCCAAACCGCCCAACGTCGTCATGATGCCCGATGCGAACCCGCGTTTGACCGGCGAGCCACGGCCCGATAGCTCGCCGTCGTCAGAGGCGGCCTCGGTAAAGCCCATCGAGATACCTGCGCCGACGGATGCTGCGAGCCCGACCAGAAATGTCGTCCAGGTATCTTGCGTCGCGAACGCCGTGGCAAAGATCGGCGCAAGGGTCGAAACAGAGCCATCCATCAACCCCGCAAGACCCGGCTGCACCCAAGTCAGCACGAACTGGCGATGCGATTTGCGGTCTTCGGCGGCGCGCGCATCCTCTTGCAAATGCTTGTTTTCCAGCTTCTCGGCGGTGGCTTGGTGCCCTGCCTCGGCGGCTGCCAGATCACCCAACAACTTGCGGGTGGGGGCGTGGGAGGTGTGGGCGGCGGCGGTTAGGTAGAAATGTTCGGCGTCGCGTTCCATGGCTTCGGCCTCAGCGCGGATGCGGTCGATGCCCAAGTTTTCCATTAACCAAACAGGCCGCCGGGCGTAGTAGCCGGCGACGTGTTCGCGTCGAATCAAAGGGATGGTTTCGCCGAAACGCTCTTTGTGAAGCTCGATCAGGCTCTGGCGGTGATCGTCCTCCTCGCGCGCCATGCCCTCGAACATCTTGGCGGTGTCGGGATAATCGGCGCGCAGCATCTCGGCATAGCTGCGGTAGATGCGGGCGTCATCCTCTTCGGAGGAGATGGCGAGGGCGAGAACCTCTTGTTCGCTCAAGTCCTTGAAATGTCGGCGTTGTGTAAAGAAGCGCATGAGACCCTCACCTTGGAACAGTTCCAATATATTTCTTTTTGAATGGGCAGCAACAAGGAAACACCAAAGGTGCCTTGCCGCAACCGGGCCGGATGCGTAATGCTGTATACGGCAAAGGGGACCGAATGACCGCGCGCGACATGCAAATCCATCGGGGCCGCAAGTTCGACCAGGTACTTGATGGGGCGCGGCAGGTGTTTCTGTCAGACGGGTTCGAGGGCGCGTCAGTGGACGAAATCGCCCGCGTTTCAAGGGTTTCCAAGGCCACGATCTATAGCTACTTCGCCGACAAGCGCCAGATGTTCACCGAGGTCGTGCGCAGCGAATGCAACCGTCAGGCCGAATTGGCGCTGAAGCTGATCGATAAGGACCGCCCGCCGCAAGAGGTGTTGACCGAGGCGGCGCGCCAGTTGCTTGGCATTGTCCTGTCTGATTTCTCGCAGCGGGTGTTTCGCATTTGCGTGGCCGAGGCGGACCGCTTTCCCGAACTGGGGCGCGCGTTCTATGAAAGTGGCCCGGTATTGGGCCGCAGACGCCTGTGCGAATACTTGCGCGCGGCCGAGGCGCGGGGCGAATTGGCTATTGATGATTTCGATCTGGCAGCGGATCAGTTTGCCGAGCTGTGCAAGGCAACCCTTTGGTCCCGTGCGGTTTTTGGCATTCAGAGCGAATTTGACGAGGCCGAGATCGACCGCATCGCCGGTGAGGCGAGCAAGACCTTTCTTGCCCGCTACGGTGCCTGAACGCGATCAGTCGAGGCGCCGCACAAGCAGTTGGTTTCCCGACCCCCGCCGGGTTTCGAAAATCTTCAGATCCGAGATCAGGTCGCTGAGCTTTTTCTTGCCATAACTGCGCGTGTCGAAATCGGGATTTGCGGCGGTGATGAACTGCCCAAGCGGGCCGAGCGCGTACCAGTCATCTTCTTGATCGATGCTGTCCATCGCCTTGAGGATCAGATCGCGCGCCTCGTTCAAATCCCCGGTTGCCTGCTTGGTGGTCTTGGTGGCGGGCTTGTCCGTGGCTGGAGCGCCTTCCAGATTTTCAAGGAAAATGAACCGCTTACATGCTTTTCGAAACGCCTCGGGCGTTTTCTTGGCGCCGATGCCGTAGACATCCAGCCCCTGTTCGCGGATGCGGCTGGCCAGTCGGGTGAAGTCGCTGTCAGAGCTGACAAGGACGAACCCGTCGAAGCGGCCCGAATGCATCAGGTCCATCGCGTCGATCACCAAGGCGATGTCGCTGGCGTTCTTGCCCACGGTATTGGCGGGCTGGTGATGCGGCACGAGGCCGAACTCGGCCTGCACCTTGTTCCAGCCGCTCATCTGCTGCGAGGAAAAGTCGCCGTAGCAGCGGCGCACGCTTGCTTCGCCGACGGCGGCGATCTCGTCGAACACGGCCTTGGTCCACTTCGGCGATGTGTTGTCGGCATCGATCAGAACGGCCAGAAGCGGCGGACGTTGGTTTTGCATTCGATTAACCCCTTTGTGCCCGAATCGTACCAAGGTGAAAAGGGGTCAGGCGCGAATCGTCCAAAACGGACGTTTCGATGCCGCAAGCGTACGCCACGTACGCTTGGCCGAAATTTGCGTGTTTAACAGGGCGTTCGCTCACCCCCGCCGGGGACGCAATGAAACGCGCCCGCCCCACGGACGGGCGGGCGCGCACCGATTATTCCGCGGCGCAGGCGCCGGGGTTGTTGGGGTGGGTCGTCCAGTTGGCATATTCCGCCTCGACCTTGCGGCCGGTGCGGGGGTCGATGGTGCCGGGCTCCATCGGCTCCATGGTGATGCAGCCTTCGACCGGGCAGACGTTGACGCACAGGTTGCAGGCGACGCATTCCTCGTCCTTGACGGTGAACACGCGATCCTCGGACATGGCGATGGCCTGGTGGCTGGTATCCTCGCAGGCGGCGTAGCAGCGGCCGCATTTGATACAGGCATCCTGATCGATCACGGCCTTGGCCACGTAATTGAGGTTCAGGTGCTGCCAGTCCGAGCAGTTGGGCACCGCGCGGCGCACGATCTGATCGGTTGAGGTGAAGCCCTTTTCGTCCATCCACTGCGACAGGCCCGAGATCATCTCCTGCACCACCTTGAAGCCATAGGTCATGGCGGCGGTGCACACCTGCACGTTGCCGGCGCCCAGGGTCATGAACTCGGCCGCGTCGCGCCACGTGGTCACGCCGCCGATCCCCGAGATGGGCAGATCGGCGGTTTCGGGGTTGCGGGCGATCTCGGCCACCATGTTGAGCGCGATCGGCTTCACCGCCGGGCCGCAATAGCCACCATGCGCGCCCTTGCCGTCGATCACGGGTTCGGGGGCGAAGCTATCGAGGTCAACCGACACGATGGAGTTGATCGTGTTGATCAGGCTGACCGCGTCGGCGCCGCCCTGTTGCGCGGCGATGGCGGGTTTGCGGATGTCGGTGATGTTGGGCGTGAGTTTAACGATCACAGGCATGCGGGTGTTTTGCTTGCACCAGCGGGTAACCATCTCGATATACTCAGGCACCTGCCCCACGGCCGAGCCCATGCCGCGTTCGGACATGCCGTGCGGGCAACCGAAGTTCAACTCGATCCCGTCGGCGCCGGTATCTTCGACCAGCGGCAGGATGTGTTTCCACGATTCCTCGACGCAGGGGACCATCAGCGAGACGACGACCGCATGGTTGGGGTAGTCGCGCTTGACCTGCTTGATCTCGCGCAGGTTTACCTCGAGCGTGCGATCGGTGATCAGTTCGATGTTGTTGAGGCCCAGAAGCCGCCGGTCAGCGCCCCAGATCGCGCCGTAGCGCGGGCCGTTGACGTTGACGATCGGCGGGTCCTCGCCCAGCGTTTTCCACACGACGCCGCCCCAGCCGGCCTCGAAGGCGCGGCGGACGTTGTATTCCTTGTCGGTGGGCGGCGCAGAGGCCAGCCAGAATGGGTTGGGGGATTTGATGCCAACGAAATCGCTTGTCAGGTCTGCCATGGCTCAGCCCTCCGCAGTCAGGTGTGAATGGATGTCTTCGGCGGCGTCGCGGCCCTCGGCCACTGCCGTCACGGTCAGGTCATCGCCGCCAGCGGCGCAATCGCCACCGGCCCAGACGCCATCGACCGAGGTGCGCCCGGCCCCTTGCACGGCGATCTTGCCGCCGTCCAGCGCAGGAAGGCCCGCGCCTTCGAGCTTTTGCCCGATGGCCTTGAACACCTGGTCGGCGGGCAGGCGCACGGTCTGGCCGGTCGGCGTCAGGTCGTCGTCGGTGTATTCGAACTCGATCTCGCGCACGGCGCCGTTGCCGTGAATCGCCTTGGGCGTGGCGTTGGTTATGATGCGCACGCCCTTGGACGCGGCGAGATCCTGTTCGAACGCGCTGGCGTTCATGCGCTCGCGGCCGCGGCGGTAGACCAGGCTGACGTTGAGCGCGCCAAGCAGCTTGGCCTGGACGGCGGCGTCGATGGCCGTCATACCGCCGCCGATCACCACCACGTCGCGCCCGATAGGCAGCTTGGACAGGTCCGATGCCTGCCGCAGCTCGGCGATGAAATCGACGGCGTCTTCGAGACCGCCCTTGTCCTCGCCCTCAAGGCCAAGCGCATTGACCGCGCCAAGGCCGAGGCCAAGGAACACCGCGTCGTGCTGTTTTTGCAGGGCATCAAGGGTGATGTCACGGCCAAGCGCCTGTCCGTGGCGCAGGGTGATGCCGCCGATCTGCATCAGCCAATCCACCTCGCGCGCGGCGAAATCATCGGTGGATTTATAGGCGGCAATGCCGAATTCATTGAGCCCGCCGGGCTTGGGTCGCGCGTCGTAGATCGTCACGTCATGGCCCAGCATCGCGGCGCGGTGCGCGCAGGCAAGGCCCGCCGGCCCGGCACCAACGACGGCAAGCGACTTGCCCGTGGGCGCGGCGCGGGTGAACGGGTGCACGTCCTGATCCATAAGCGTATCGGTGGCGTAGCGTTGCAGGCGGCCGATCTCGACCGGCTTGCCCTCGGCCAGCTCGCGCACGCAGGCCTCTTCGCACAGGGTCTCGGTCGGGCACACGCGGGCGCACATGCCGCCGAGGATGTTCTGGTTGAAGATGGTGCGCGCGGCCGATTCCGGGGTGCCGGTGGCGATTTGCCGGATGAACAGGGGAATGTCGATATCGGTCGGGCAGGCCGTGACGCAGGGCGCGTCGTGGCAGAAATAGCAGCGATCCGCGGCTACGAGGGCCTCGTGCCCTTCTAGCGGCGGATGCAGGTCCGAGAAATGCGCGTCATAGGCTGACGCATCAAGCCGGCCGGGCACGACCCCCGGCTCGAGGGTTTTGTCTGTCATGGCTACCTCCACTGTTTCAGTGCTTTTTTGCTGGGGTCAGTATTTCACAATTCTATTTTTTATCAAACGGTAAAATTTAGGCGATTTGAAAATCGCGGCCTCTGCGGCCTCGGGCCTTGACCGATGCGGGGCTGCGCGCTAGTGCGAAGGGGCTTTGGTCCGGGTGTTCACGCACCCGGTGAAAAGGGAACGCGGTTCAATACCGCGACTGCCCCCGCAACTGTGAGCGGTGAGCGACATCGGCATCTGCCACTGTCATGGCGACATGACGGGAAGGCCCGGTGGAGCGACGACCCGCAAGTCAGGAGACCTGCCAGAGCGATCACCCTATCCGGGCGCGGGGCGCGCCGTGGATAACGGTCTTTCCGTCGTGGTGGCACCCGAACCGTCCGGGAAGGCCGCAGACACCTTTCCGGGCAATCACACCCCAGCATGGACCCGAGAAACGGGCCATGAAGGAAAGGACACGAGACGATGAAGCATCCGCTTTCCCCCCTTGCGATTCTCTGGCTGAGCACCGCGCCCATGATGGCCGGCGCGCAGGTTCTGGATCTGGACGAGATCACGGTGAGCGCCAACCTCACCCCGACCGAGATCAGCCGCAGCGGGTCGGCGGTGAGCACGCTCGAAGCGGACGACCTGCATGATGCGACCTCGCCCAGCTTGCTGGGAACGCTGGACAGTTTGCCGGGCGTCAGCGTGGTTCAGAACGGGCCCATGGGCACTTCAGCGACGGTCAACGTGCGTGGGCTGGGGAGCGAGTACATCGCGGTGCGGATAGATGGAATCGACGTCTCCGACCCTTCTGCGACACAGGCGGGCTTCAATGACTTCGGCGGCCTGTCGGGGATGGTGTTCAATCGCGCCGAACTGCTGCGCGGCGCGCAGTCGGCCTTGTATGGGGGCACGGCCGCAGCCGGGGTTCTGACGCTTGAGACGCTCGGGTTGGAAACAGCGCCCGAAGGGCTGCGCTATGACGTCGCGCTTGAGGCCGGCAGCCACGACACCGCGTCGGCGGGGTTCAACATGACACAGAGCGAAGGCCCGCTGACCCTTGCGATGGCGATCAGCAAGGTACGCTCGGCGGGCTTTTCGGCCGCCGATGAAAGCGCGGGCAATACCGAGGCCGACGGGTTCAGCCGCGAACGGTTGGCACTGGGCGCGGCCTATGACCTGGCGCCAGGTCTGACCATCGGCGCCAACGCCTTCCGCCGTTTGAGCGAAAGCGAATTCGATGAATATGGTGCCACACCCCAGGATGGAACGCCCGACGAAACCTCTGCCGCTGCCGAGACGGGCGCACGGATTTTCCTGAATTCCGATATCGGCGCATGGCGCAACGCCGGGCAATTGTCCTATTACCAGATCGACCGGGCGTCGGTATCCCCCACGGTCAGCGGTTTTGCCGAGACATTCGAGTCGGCATTTCGGGGCGAGCGGACGCAGTTCAACTATACACTCAGCCGCGATTTCGGTGCGGCCTGGAAACTTTCTCTCGGGGCGGATGCCACACGCGACAAAGTTCGCTCCACTACGATTCCCGGTGGCAGCGCGACACTTGACCAGCATGGGGTGTTTGCCGAACTCATCTACAGCCCGTCCGACCGGCTGGATGTCACGGGCACCCTGCGGCATGACCAACACAGCAGCTTTGGCGGCTTCAATACCGGCCGGCTGACCGTCGCCTATCGCCCCGATACTGAAACGGTGTTGCGCGGCATGATCTCGAGCGGGTATCGCCCGCCCTCGACGAATGAGTTGTTCGCTTTTTATCCGGGCAATTATCCGACGCGCGGCAACCCGAACCTGCAGCCCGAAACCAACGACGCTGTCGAGATCGGTGTGGATCGCTTTTTCGGTCGCGGTGGCAAGCTGTCGGCCACCGTTTTCCACCAGGAGTTCGACAACGAGATCCGGTACAGTTCCTGCCCACTGACTGCCAACTTTTCCGGGTGCCAGCCAGGCACTCAGTCGACCTATGAAAACGAGAGTGGCAAGACCCTGCGCCAGGGGCTCGAACTGGCGGCGACGGTGCCGCTGTCCCAGCGCCTCACGCTGGATGGCAGCTATACCTTGCTGGATACGGCCGACCCTCAGGGCGATCGGCTGACTGGCCTGCCGCGCCATGACCTCAGCCTGGGCTTGAGCGTAGATACCGGCGCGCAAACCACCGCAAGACTATCGTTGCAGCACGTGGCCGACCGGATCGACAGGCAGGGACCGATGCCCGATTATACGGTCGTCGGAATGAGTGTGACGCACCAACTGTCTGACCAGACTGAGGCCTATCTGCGCGTGGACAACCTGTTTGATGAGGATTACCAGACGATCCGCGGCTACGGCACCTCGGGCCGCGCGGCGTATTTCGGTGTTCGTGCTTCTTTCTAGGCTCATATCGTTCGGCTTGGCCCTCGCTTTCGCGGGGGAGACGGCCATGGCCGACCCGGCCCCGCGCCGGGTGGTTTCGATGAACCTGTGCACCGACCAGTTGGCGATGCTGCTGGCCGCAAAGGGGCAGCTTGTGTCGGTGTCCGACCTGGCGGTGGACCCGCGCGCCTCGGCGATGGTGGAACAGGCGCGGGGCTACACGATCAACCACGCCCGCGCCGAGGAGGTGCACGCGCTGCGGCCCGATTTGGTGCTGGCGGGGCAGTATTCGTCGCGCGCCAGCGTCGGGATGCTGCGGCGGCTGGGCATCCGGGTAGAGACATTCGCGCCGGCCCGGTCGATGGACGATATCGGTGCGGCGCTGGAGCGGATGGGCGCGCTGCTGGGCCGCGAGGAGGCGGGCAAGCGTGCCGCCGCGCGGTTCGAGGAACGGCTGTCCGCGTTGCGCGCCGAGGTGGAGCGGCGGCCCGAGGCGGCGCTGTATTACGCCAACGGCTACACGTTGGGCGACAAGACGCTGGCGGGGCAGATCCTGCTGACGGCTGGGTTTTCCAACACCGCCGCCAAGGCCGGCATCACCGGCGGGCGGGTGATGCCGTTGGAACAGTTGGTGATGTACGCGCCCGAGGCGCTGATTTCCGGCACCTCCTATTCCGGCGAGACGCGATCCGAGGCGATCCTGGATCATCCGGCGGTGGAACTGCTCAGGCGTAGCCGGCCATCGGCCGAGGTGCGCGATCGCGATTGGATCTGCGGCACGCCGCAGGTATTGCGCGCGGTCGAAGGGTTGGGCGATTTGCGCCGCAAGGCGTTGGAGGGCGAAGGATGATCCGGGTGTTCGCGGCTCTTGCTATCTTGTGCGCGGCGCTGTTCATCGCGGCGCTGCTGGTCGGCCCGGCGCAGATCGGCGCGATCGAGGGGCTGCGCGCGCTGATCCTGGGGGGCGAGGGGCCGGCGCCGCTGGTGATGCAGGAGATCCGCCTGCCGCGCGCCCTGCTGGCGGTGATGATCGGGCTGAGCCTGGGCCTGTCGGGGGCGGCGATGCAGGGCTACCTGCGCAACCCGCTGGCCGAGCCGGGGTTGATCGGGGTGTCGGGATCGGCCGCCTTGGGCGCGGTGGTGGCGATCCATACCGGGTTTTCGGCGGCGTGGGCCTATGGTCTGCCGCTATCGGCGCTGGCAGGGGCGTTGGCCGGCGTCGCGCTGGTGATCGCGCTGGCGGGGCCGCGGGGGTCGTCCCTGACGCTGATCCTGGCGGGGATCGCGATTTCAGCGATGGCAGCGGCGCTGACGTCGCTGGTCTTGAACCTGTCATCGAACCCGTTCGCGGCGAACGAGATCGTGTTCTGGATGATGGGATCGCTGGCGGACCGATCAATGATGCATGTGGGCCTGGCGCTACCGCTGATGGTGGTCGGTTGGGCGATGCTGCTGCCGCTGGGGCGGGGGTTGGATGCGCTGACGCTGGGCGAGGATGCGGCGGCGTCGATGGGCGTGCGCCTCACGCGGATGCGGCTGGTGCTGGTTGTCGGCACGGCCTGCGTGGTGGGCGCGGCAACGGCGGTGGCGGGCGCGATCGGGTTTGTCGGGCTGGTGGTGCCGCATATCCTGCGGCCGCTGGTGGGGGCGCGGCCATCGCGCCTGTTGTGGGCATCGGCACTGGGCGGCGCGGTGATGGTTCTGGCGGCAGATCTGGCGGTGCGCCTGATCCTGCCCGAGCGCGACCTGAAGCTGGGCGTGCTGACGGCGCTGGTTGGGGCGCCGCTGTTTTTGCACCTGATCTACAAGACGCGGAGGGAACTGCCATGACCCTGCTGGCGCTTGATGATCTGGCGGTCGACCTGCGCGGGCGGGCCATCTTTGCCGGGGTAAGCGCGCGCATCGAGGCGGGCGAGTTCGTCGGCCTGATCGGGCCGAACGGCGCGGGCAAGACGACGCTGATGCGCGCGGCGCTTGGGTTGGTGGCGGCGCGGGGGCACTCTTCGCTATTGGATCACCGGGCGGTGGACCGGGCGCGGCACGCGGCGTGGATGCCGCAGGCGCGCGATATCGCGTGGCCGGTCAGCGTCGAGGCGCTGGTGGCCCTTGGCCGGGTGCCGCACCTGCCGACGGGCCGGCGCCTGTCGGCGGAGGATCAGGCGCATGTCGATGCGGCGCTGGCGGCGATGGGTCTGGAGGGCATGCGCCACCGCACCGCGACGCGGCTGTCGGGCGGCGAACAGGCGCGCGTCCTAATCGCGCGGGCGCTGGCGCAGGATACGCCGCTTCTGATGGCGGACGAGCCGATTGCAGGGCTCGACCCCGCGCATCAGATCGCCACGATGCAGGTATTCGCCGGGCTGGCGCGCGACGGGCGCGCGGTGATCGCGTCGCTGCATGATCTGGGGCTGGCGGCGCGGCATTGCACGCGGCTGCTATTGCTGGGCGAAGGCGGGATTGTCGCCGACGGACCGCCGGGCGACGTTCTGACGCCCGACAACCTTGCGCGGGTGTTTCATGTGAACGCGTGGTTCGCGGACACGCCGCACGGGCCGGTGTTTCAACCGCTGGAGGTGATCGAATGACGGCCGGTCTGAGCCTTGAGCGCCCGTGGCTATGCCTTGATCTGGGCAGGGCGATGCGCGTGCTGAGCTGGGCGGTGAACCGGCCCGGCATCGTCACGGCGCAACAGATCCTGTGGCGCGAGGTGCGCAACGCCGACCTGCCCCGGGATCTGGACGTGACCGAGTGGTATGGTGCGCAACTGGCGGCGCGCGGGGCGGGCGACGCGGTGGCGTTCCTGACATCGCGCGACGTGGGCGCCTACGTGGATCGCAGCGCGCAGGTGGGCGCGGTGCGCGCGCGGGTGGTGGCGACGGTGGGCCTGTCTAACGCCGAGCGCGTCGGCACCCGGATGGACCGCAGCGGCCATGACTGGGGCACCATTAACATCGCCGTGGTGATCGACGCGGCCGCGGGCGGTTTAAGCGAGGCGGCGCTGCTGGAGGCGATGAGCATCACGGCGCAGGCCCGCACCACGGCAGTGATCGAGGCGGGGCCGGACCTGCCCGGCGGGCGGGCAACGGGCACCGGCACCGATTGCATTGCCGTGGCTGCGCCGACTGGCCCCATGGACTACGCCGGCCTGCATACTGAGATAGGCGAGGCCGTGGGCCGCGCCGTTTACGACGCGGTTCTGGCGGGCACGCGGGACTGGATGCTGCATGTGCGCCGCCCCAAGGCGGCGACGGCGCAAGGCGAAAGGACGAGATGATGGAGACGGGTGCACTGATCGGGTTCCTGCAAAAGGGCGGTCCGGCCCTTTGGGTGATTGCCGTGCTGTCGGTTCTGACACTGACACTGATCTTGTGGAAGGTGCTGCGGTTGCTGCGGCTGGGTGCGTGGGCCGGGCAGGCCACGGCGCGGGCGGTGGCGCTGTGGGCCCGGCACGAGGATGCCGCCGCGCAAGAGGCGTTGGCCGGGCGCGGGGGATTGCGTGCGCGGCTGGCGTTGGCGGCGATGCGGGTGGCAGGCGCGCCCGGCCGGGACGAGGCGCACGCGCGCGAGGAAACCACCCGCGTGGCACGCGCCCTGCTGGCCGAGGCGCGCGCCGGGCTTAGGCCGCTTGAGCTGATCGCGACGATCGCGCCGCTGATCGGCCTGTTGGGCACGGTTCTGGGCATGATCGAGGCGTTCCAGGCGTTGCAGGAAACCGGTAGCCGCGCAGACCCTGCCGCACTGGCCGGCGGGATATGGGAGGCGCTGTTGACCACCGCCGCAGGCATGGCGGTGGCGATCCCGGCGTCGATGGCCCTGACGTGGTTCGAGAGCGTCGCCGACCGCGTGCAGGCCGACATGGAGGATGCCGCCACGCGCATCTTTACCCGCGCCGCCCCGGGCCCCGAGGAGGCGCGGTAATGTTCGCTTTTGCCCAACCCCGCCGCGCGCGCAAGCCCAGCCTGACACCTATGATCGACGTGGTGTTCCTGCTGCTGGTGTTCTTCATGCTGGCGGCGCGGTTCGGCGGCGACATGGCGCTACCGCTGGCGGCGGCGGGCGGGGATGCGGCGGGCTATGACGGGCCGCCGCGCCTGGTGTCGGTGAAGGCCGAGGGGGCGCTGACGCTGAACGGGCGGGCGGTGGCGCTGGAGGATCTGGCGGCGCGGCTGGCGCCGTTGATGGACGCGCCCGATGACATGGTGGTGCTGCGCCCCAAGGGGGCGGCGACGGTGCAGGAGTTGGTGCGCGTGGCCGACACCCTGCGCGCGGCGGGGCTAAGCCGGTTGATCGTGGTGGAGGGACAGTGATGCAGTTCGACACCCCCCGCAGAACGCGCAACTTTGACGCCAGCATCGTGCCGATGATTAACGTGGTTTTCCTGCTGCTGATCTTTTTCCTGATGACAGCGCAGATCGCCCCGCCCGACCCGGTGGAGGTGAGCCCGCCCGAGGCGGGCGAAGGCGCGCAGGCGGGGACGCACGATGCGATTTATCTGGATGCGCGCGGCACCGTGGCCTTTGCCAAGGCGCGCGGGTTTGATGCGGTGCGCGCCGCTATCGAGGCGCGCGCAGACCCGCGCGCGCCGGTGCTGATACGGGCCGATGCGGACGCCCCGGCGCAAGACCTGGCGCGGATCATGGCGCGGCTTTCGACGCTGGATCTGCGCGGTATCGAATTGGTCACGGTGCCGCGATGATCCGGGGGGTGGAGTTCATATCCTGCCTGTGCGTCGCGGCGGCGGCGCATGTGGGGCTATGGGTGCTGTCACCGGGTAGCGGCGTTACCTCGTCGGGCGCGCAGGGCGCGGCGCTGACATCGCTGGAGGCCTCGAATGACAGCATCGCGCAGATGGTGACGGTGTGGGAACGCCCGCCGGAGGTGGCCGAGGCGCTTGATGCGCCCGAGGCGGCAGAGCCTGATCGCCGGATGGTCGCGTTGCCGCAGGTAAGCGATGCACCGCACCGTGGCAAATCCCCCGCGCAGCCGGATGCGACAGAGGGCGCGACGCCGCCGCTGCCGGATACGGCAAGCGCGCCGCCCCTGCCGCTGCCGGTGCCCGATGCCTTGGCGAAGATGACCACCCTATCCGCGCCGCCGCAATCGCCGGACCTTGAGCCGCCAGTGCCGACCGCCAGCCCCGACGCGCCTGAGCGCGCCGAGGCCCCCCGCCCCACCGCGCCCGCGCCGCGCGCGCAAGCCCCCAAGATCGACACCGCCAGCGCCGCACCGCCAACGCCGCGCGCCGCGCCGGAACGGTCCGCACGCCCAAAGCAACGCCCCGAGCCGCCAAAGCCGGTGCAAAAGGCCAGCGTGGACAGCCGCGCCGCCCCGGCGCAGCAGGCCGCAGGCACGGGGGGCAAGACCGCGCGCGGCAAACAGGGCAAAGCCGATGTCAGCACCGGCGACACCGCAGCACGGCGCGCGCAACTGGCGCATTGGGGCGCGGGCATCCGGCGCAGCATCGAGCGCGGCAAGCGCTATCCGCGCGGCGCCCGTCAAAGCGGCACGGTGACCGTGCACCTGACCGTCAGCCGCAGCGGCGCATTGAGCGCGGTGCGCGTCGCGGCCTCGTCCGGGGTGGCGGCACTGGACGCGGCCGCGGTGGCGGCGGTGCGGCGCGCGCGCCTGCCGGCCGCGCCCGAGGCGCTGTCGCTGTCTGGTTACAAATTCAGCTTGCCGATCACCTTTCGCCGCTAAGGCGCGGCGACCGCTTGCCAGCGCATGACGCACGGACCAGTATGGCCGCGGAGGGCAGTGCATGGCAGGCGATATCTATCTGGTTCTGGGCGGGATTGGGATGTTCCTGTTCGGAATGAAAATCATGACCGAGGCCCTGCGCGAGGCATCGGGGCGGCGGCTACGGGTATTGCTGGCGCGGTCGACCCGGACGCCGCTATCGGGGGTGGCGACGGGGGCGGCGGCCACCGCGGCGGTGCAATCGTCCAGTGCGACAACGGTGATGACGGTGGGGTTTGTCGGCGCCGGGCTACTGAGCCTGCCGCAATCGCTGGGTATCCTCTACGGCGCCAATATCGGCACCACCGCAACCGGGTGGATGGTGACGCTGCTTGGGTTCAAGCTACACCTCGGGAGCGTCGCGATGCCGGCGTTGTTCGTGGCCAGCCTGGTGGCGCTATTGACCACGGGGCGGCGCGCGCGGATCGGGCGGGTGGCGGCAGGGCTGTGCCTGTTGTTTATCGGGCTGGACCTTATGCAGGACGGCGCGGCGCGGTTCGGCGACGCCGTCACCCCGCAGAGCCTGCCGGGGGCCGGTATGTGGGCGCAGGTGCAATTGCTGGCGATCGGGCTGGCGATGACGCTGGTCATGCAATCATCAAGCGCGGCACTGGCGGTGGTTCTGGTTTTCCTTGGTAGCGGGGCGATCGCGTTCGCGCAGGCCGCGGCGATGGTGATCGGGATGAACCTGGGCACCACGTTCACCGCGATGCTGGCGACGCTGGGGGGATCGCGCGCGATGCGGCAAACGGCGGTGGCGAACCTGATGTTCAATGCAGGTACGGCGGTTGTGGCGTTTCCGCTACTAGGGCTGAGTGCGCCGCTGTTCGCGCAGGTGGCGGCGGGCGCGGGCGCGCAAACGGCGCTGGTGGCGTTTCACACCACGTTCAACGTGGTAGGCGCGATGATCTTTCTGCCAATCACCGCGCGGTTCGGGCGGCTGGTGCAACGCCTGATCCCCGAGCAACGGCCGGGCGACCCGGCCGAGGCATTGGACCCCGCCCTTCTATCCGATGAAAGCGCGGCGATGGATGCGCTGCACACGGTTCTGAGTAAATTGGCCTGCGAGGCGTTCAGCGCGTTGGGAAAGGCCCTGTCGCCGTCGCCGGACATGCGGGCGCTGGCGGCAGTCGATGCGCGGGTGCGGCCGGCGCTGGAGCGAGCCGAGGCCTATGCCGCGCGGATACAGATCGCCCCGGACCACGCCCATGCGCGTGAGCGGCACGCCGCACTGCTGCACCAGGCCGATCACCTGACGCGGATGCTGCGGCGCATGGAACGGCGCGCAATGATCGCGGTGCTGCTGGACGATCCGGGCGTGGCGCGGGCGGCGCGCCTCTTTGGCGCAACGCTGGCGCGGGCGGCGTCCGAGGGTCAGCCGGCGGCACAGGCGTCGCGGCTGGCGTGGCTGTCGGGCTACGTGGCCCGGCGCGCGAACCGGCACCGGCGCGCGACGTTGCTGCGCGAGCATGTCGGCACGATCAGCGTGGCGGACATGTTCGAGCGGACCGACGCGATGCGCTGGCTGCACCGCACGGTGGATCATGCCGAACGCATCGCCAACTACGACGGCACGGCAAGCAATGCCGCACCGTCCTTGGCCCAGAGCGAGGATTAAAGCCCGGCGTCGAGCGCGGCGACGATGGCATCGCCCATTTCGCTGGTCGAGACGGGGGTGACCCCCTCTTCGCCCAGAAGGTCCGCCGTGCGCAGGCCATCGGCCAGCACCTTTTCCACGGCGTTTTCAAGGCGGGTCGCCTCATCGCCAAGGTCGAACGAATAGCGCAGCGCCATTGCAAAGCTGAGGATGCAGGCGATCGGGTTCGCCTTGCCCTGCCCCGCGATATCCGGGGCCGAGCCGTGCACCGGCTCGTACAGCGCCTTGGGCCGGCCATTGGCCATCGGCAGACCCAGCGAGGCCGAGGGCAGCATGCCAAGCGAGCCGGTCAGCATCGCGGCCAGATCCGACAGCAGATCGCCGAACAGGTTGTCGGTGACGATCACGTCAAACTGCTTGGGCCAGCGGGTCAGCTGCATCGCGCCGGCATCCGCATACATGTGGCTCAGCTCGACATCGGGGTATTCGGCATCGTGGATTTCCTGCACCACGTCGCGCCACAGGATCCCCGATTCCATCACGTTGGCCTTTTCCATCGAACAGACCTTGTTACCACGCTTGCGGGCCAGCTCGAACGCCGAGCGCGCGACGCGGGCGATCTCGGATTCGGTGTAGCGCTGCGTGTTGATGCCGACACGCTCGTTGCCTTCCTCGAAGATGCCGCGCGGCTCGCCGAAATAGACGCCCGATGTCAGTTCGCGCACGATCATGATGTCGAGCCCGGCAACCACGTCCTTTTTCAACGACGAGAAATCCGCCAGCGCATCGAAGCATTGCGCGGGGCGGAGGTTGGAAAACAGGTCCATCTCCTTGCGCAGGCGCAGCAGGCCGCGCTCGGGCTTGACGCTGAAATCGAGCGCGTCGTATTTCGGCCCGCCCACGGCGCCCAGAAGGACGGCGTCCACCTCTTGCGCCTTGGCCATCGTGTCATCGTGCAGGGGGGTGCCATGCGCGTCATAGGCCGCTCCGCCGACGAGATCCTCGCTTACGTCGAAATCGATGCCGCGCTTGTCGCCGAACCAACCGATGATCTTGCGCACTTCGGCCATGACTTCGGGGCCGATCCCGTCACCGGGCAGAATAAGAAGCGAGGCGGTCGTCATGAGCGGTATCCTTTGTCTGGGAAACGGTTGCGCATGGGGTAGCCGTTGGCGCGCGGAGGGTCAAGAAAGCACGTCGCCCAACCCGGCCGCCAGCATGTCCCAGACCCGCGCGATACGCGGCGTGCGGCGAGTGGCCTGCGGCGCAGCCAGCCAGACCGGCAACGCGGGCAGGTCCAGATCGGGCAGCAGGCGGCGCACGCGCGGCTCGCCTTGGCCCAAGGCAAGCGGCGCGAACCCGATGCCACAGCCGGCGCACAAAAGGCTCCAGGACACCAATTGATTGTCGCACCGGGTGGTGAACCAATCGCGCGTGGCGGGCCAGCCCATGTCGCGCATGCGCCGCAAGATCAAATCGCTGCGGTCAAAACCGACCAGATCGAAGTTGGGCAGCGCATCAATGCTCTTGGGCGCACCGGCGCGATTCAGGTAGCTATGGGCGGCATAGATCCCGATGGGCATCTCGCCGATCTGGCGTGCGACGATATCAAGCTGCTGCGGGCGATACATGCGCACGGCGATATCGGCATCGCGGTACAGCAGGTTGTCGCTGGTATCCGAGGCGACAAGATCAATTCGCAGGCGCGGCAGCGCCTGGCGGATATTGGCGATAATCGGCGGCAGAAGGTGGAACGCCACGACCTCGCTTGCAGTGATGCGCACGGCGCCTTCGAGGGCACGATCACGGCCCGCCGCCGTCAGGGTAATATCGGCGATGGCGTCGCGCATGCGCTGCGCGGCGGGCAGCAGGGCCTCGCCGCCATCGCTAAGCGCAAGGCCGCGCGGGTGGCGTTTGAACAGATCCACGCCAAGCTGCGCCTCGATCTGGCGGATCTGCCGACCAAGGGTTGGTTGGCTTCGCCCAAGTCGTCGCGCCGCGCCGGAAAGCGAGCCGGCCTCGGCCACGGCGAGGAAGCCTTGGACAAGGGACCAATCAAGGGTTCTGAGGGCTTTTTCCATTCAATTATGAATAGCAGATAGGAAATTTTTGGCAATTACCGTTCAAATATTTGCGGCGTAGTTTTGGCGGCACCTTCAATGCCAAACACGATGAAAGGACGCGAAAATGGGAAAGACGGTTTTGATACTGGGCCAAAGCGGCCGGTTCGGGCGCACGGCGTCCGAGGCCTTTGCAAAAGCGGGATGGCAGGTGCGCGGGTTCACGCGCGGGCAGGACGATCTGAACAAGGCCGCACGCGGCGCCGACGTGATCGTAATGGGGTGGAACCCGCCCTATCATCACTGGGCCGCGCAGCTTGCGGGCATGCACGCGCAGGTACGGCGCGCAGCATTGGCCAATGACGCCACGGTCATCGTGCCCGGCAACGTTTATGTTTTCGGCCCCGATCAGGGGATGCCGTGGGACGAGACGACACCGCACCGCGCGACCAACCTTCTGGGCCGGTTGCGGATCGACATGGAGGCCGCCTATCGCACTGACGGCGTGCGCACGATCATTCTGAGGGCGGGCGATTTCCTGGATACCGAGGCGTCTGGCAACTGGTTCGATTTGATGATGGCCACCAAGGTGCCGCGCGGGGTGCTGCGGTATCCGGGTAACCCCGACATTCCGCATGCGTGGGCGTACCTGCCCGATCTGGGTCGGGCGGCGGTGGCCCTGGCCGAGCGGCGCGATAGCCTGCGCCGGTTCGAGGATGTGCCATTTGCCGGGATCACGATGACCGGGCACGAGATGGCGCAGGCGTTGACCCGCGTGCGGGGGCATGACGTGCATGTCAGGGCATTGGCGTGGTGGCCATTCAGGCTGGCGTGGCCATTCATGCCGATGGCCAAGCACCTGTTCGAAATGCGCTACCTGTGGGACACGCCGCACCGGCTGAATGATGCGAAGTTCAAGGCATTGCTGCCCGATTTCCGGGTCACGCCAGCGGACGGCGCCCTGCGCGCAGCAACGGCGCATTTGCCGGGGGCGGTTCACGCGGCGGGCGGCGCGGCGCGAGCTGCGGCGGGATAAGCCTAGGGCCACTCCACATCGATCCAGACAAGGCGGTGCGGGCTGGCGGTTGCGGCGGGCTCGGCCATCGGATCACCCGGCGCGGGCCAGAAGACGCCCGCGCCACGCACGGCCAATTCGGCCGAAGGCAGCACGTAATCGACCCGCTGATTGCCGGGAACGGGGCCGGGCCAATCGACCGTGTCCAGCGCCGGATCGCCGGTATGGGCGGCATCAGAAGCGGTATCGCCGCGCCCCTTTGGGCGGGGATCGCGCAGGCGCGGGTCGGACAGCAGCGTATTGAGCGCACCGGCCCGCCCCTGCCCATCGGCCGGGTCGGTGTTGGTACCGCCCATGAGGACAAAGGCGCCATCGGGCGGCGCGCCGAACTGGCCATCAAGGAATAGCGACCAGAAGCGCGTTTCGTCATGGTTGCGGCGGCCGTTCCGATCCTCGGGGCCGTCGAACACGGGCGGGCCGGCGTGATAGCTCAGCAGCCATAGATCGCGGCCCCGCACCCGCACGGGCACCGCCCAGTGCCCCACCGACGACAGCCGCTGCACCGCCTGCGCGGCGACCGAGGGGAACGGGCGGCCGTTCTTGAGCGGCAAGAGCGCGCCGGGCAGGTCGCGCCAAAGCAGCGACGAGAAATCGCGCGCCTTGTCCGCAAGGATCCGGTGGCGCGACAGGATCGCCATGCCCCCTTGCCCCGCGAAACGGCCATAGCCTTGCGCATCGCGCGGTGTGCCGCGCCGCCCGTCGCCATCCATATCAAGGCCAGTGGGCAGCCCGGTATTGGGCGGCAGGGCAAACTGATGCGGCATTGGCCAACCCGATTGCGCAAGGCGCCCCCGAAGCGCCCGGAGCGACAGCCCGTGGTAATCGAAATCCACCCCTTGCAGGGCGATGATATCGGGCGCGGCCGCCGCGATCACGCGGGCAACGGCATCAACCTGCGCGTCCTGCCCGCGCAGGATATCGCGCAGCAAAAGGCCGGGGCCATCGCGCTCAAGATCGGTGTTGTAGGTGGCGATGCGCAGCACGTCCGCGCGCGCAGGCGCGGCACATAGCAGCGTCAGCAACAGCGCGCCCGCCACGGCGCGCCGCCACGGGGTCAGGCGGCGGTGACGGCACTGGCGGCGGTACTGCCGCGATGACGCTTGCGCAGGATCATCACAGCGATCCGGTTGATGGCAATGCCGCGCATCACAAGCCCGGCAGGCAGAAAGGCCCATAGCGTCAGCGCCCAGATCATGGTTTGAGGCCCCAACGGCGTGATCGCGCCGGTCAGGGCCGACATGGTCATCGCCACGCCGGGCACAAAGAATGGCAGGAACATCCCTAACAACATGTTAAGAAGCGCATGAAGCTGCATGCGTGGCACGATATCGCTGTTGGTTGTCTGGCTGAGCATCGGCAGATTGATCCAGACATTGAAGGCGCCGCTGCGCGCGGGCCAGCCAAGCGCCCTGAGCACCCAGATGAACACGACCGCCATCAGGATCGAGGCCGTGTAGGACAGCGCCGCCATGTCGCGCATCAGGGCGACGTGCCTGGCCGCGGTCCCGTCCGGCAGCAAGTGCAGCACGAGGCGCACCGGGGAATAGGGGAAATCCATGAACCGGCCCAGCAGCGATGCCAACTCGCGCAAGAGAGCGCCGCCAATCGACGGGGTGGCAGGCTGTCGCAAGATAAGCGTCAGCGCGATGACCGTCAGCGCAAGAGCCGCAAACCGCAGCCGGTTATAGGGCGGCGCGTAGCGGAACTCGATCATGCTGGGATAGGTCGTGTTGTATTCCAGGAAGGTCAATAACGACGCCAAAAGCGCGACCAGAACGATGATCTGGTCGGCGCCGCCCGCCTTGGCGGGCAACAGCACCGTTGGCAGCACAACGAGCACCGCAACGGCAATAGCGCGCATCAGCGCGCCTGTCAGAGATACGATCACTGCCCGATCCCTTCAAACTGGCCGAACGCGATTCATTGCCGCGCCCTGTTTCCAACTTGACCCGCATTTACGTTATGCGGCTTGCCTCATTATCGCCTGATTTTTGCCTTGTTTCGACGGGTCACTCAAGCATGTCAAAGGCTTGGAGGCGCAATACGTGGGGAAGTGGTGCCACAATGCACCATTCGGGGCGACAAAAACGTCTAAAAATCAAAATGATACAACATATTGTGGCCATCAGGGCCAATAATACAAATACCCCGGCGGTTGCGCCGGGGCCCTGTCATGCGAAAACGTCGCCCCTCAGACCCAAGGGCGCGCGGCGGCGGCGCGGGCCTCGAACGCGTCGATGGCGGGCGCCTTTTCCAGCGTCAGCGCGATATCGTCCAGCCCGTTGATCAGGCAATGCTTGCGGAACGGGTCGATGTCAAAGCGGACCACCTCGCCATCCGAGGTGGTGATCGTCTGCGCCTCGAGGTCGATATCCATGCGCGCGTTCGCGCCCTTCTCGGCGTCCTTCATCAGGATATCGACCTGCTCTTGCGGCAGGGCAATGGGCAGGATGCCGTTCTTGAAGCAGTTGTTGTAGAAAATATCGGCAAAACTGGGCGCGATGACACAACGAATGCCGAAATCCAGCAGCGCCCAAGGCGCGTGTTCGCGCGACGAGCCACAGCCGAAATTATCACCCGTCACCAGGATTTCCGCCTCGCGATACTGCGGCTTGTTGAGCACGAAATCGGGGATCTCGGCGCCATCGCCGTCATAGCGCATCTCGTCAAACAGATTCACGCCAAGGCCCGAGCGCTTGATCGTCTTGAGGAACTGCTTGGGGATGATCATGTCGGTATCGACATTGATGAGCGGCATGGGCGCGGCGATGCCGGTGAGTTTGTCGAATTTTTGCATTACATCATCTCCCGCACATCGGTCAGTTTGCCGGTTACCGCCGCGGCGGCGGCCATCGCCGGGCTCATCAGGTGGGTGCGCCCGCCGCGGCCCTGGCGGCCCTCAAAATTGCGGTTCGAGGTGGCCGCGCAGCGCTCGCCGGGGGCGAGTTGATCGGGGTTCATGGCAAGGCACATGGAACACCCCGCGAGGCGCCATTCAAATCCCGCCTCGGTGAAAATCTCGGCAAGGCCTTCTTCTTCGGCCTGGGCGCGCACGAGGCCCGAGCCGGGCACGATCATGGCGCGCAGCCCTTCCTTGACCTTCTTGCCCTTGAGGACCTTGGCCGCGGCGCGCAGATCCTCGATCCGGCCATTGGTGCACGAGCCGATAAAGACGGTGTCAATTTCCACGTCGCTAAGGGGTTGGCCGGCCGTCAGGCCCATGTATTCCAGCGCGCGGCGCGCCGCGTCGACCTTGCCGCCGGTGAAATCCTCGGGCGCGGGAACGTTGGCGGTGATGGGCAGCACGTCCTCGGGCGAGGTGCCCCATGTCACCAGCGGCGCGATGTCCTCGCCGCGGATGGTAACGACCTTGTCCCAATGCGCGTCCGGGTCGGAATAAAGCGTCTTCCACCACGCGAGTGCGGCTTCCCACTGGGCGCCCTTGGGGGCGTGGGGGCGGCCCTTGACGTAGTCAAAGGTTTTCTCGTCCGGTGCGATCAGGCCGGCGCGCGCGCCGCCTTCGATCGCCATGTTGCAGACGGTCATGCGCCCTTCCATCGACAGCTCACGGATCGCCTCGCCGCAATACTCGATCACGTGGCCGGTGCCGCCTGCGGTGCCGGTGGCGCCAATCACCGCCATGGTGATGTCCTTGGCCGTGACACCGGGGCGCAGCTTGCCGGTGATCTCGACCTTCATGTTCTTCGATTTCTGCTGAATCAGGGTCTGGGTGGCCAGGACGTGCTCAACCTCGGACGTGCCGATACCGTGGGCCAGCGCCCCGAATGCGCCGTGGGTGGCGGTGTGGCTGTCGCCGCAGACCACCGTCATGCCCGGCAGGGTCCAGCCCTGTTCGGGGCCGACGATGTGCACGATGCCCTGCCGGATGTCCGACACGGGGTAGTAGTTCACGCCGAAGTCCTGCGCGTTGCGATCCAGCGCCTCGACCTGGATGCGGCTTTCTTCGTTCTTGATGCCATCGACGCGGTCGGGCGTGGTGGGCACGTTGTGATCGGGCACGGCGATGGTGTTTTGCGGGTTGCGCACCTTGCGGCCGGTCATGCGCAGGCCCTCGAAGGCCTGCGGGCTGGTCACTTCGTGCACCAGGTGCCGGTCGATATACAGCAGGCTCGAGCCATCCTCGGCCTCGTCCACGAGGTGAGCATCCCAGATCTTGTCATAGAGGGTCTTGGGGGACATTGGTCCTCTCCCGTTCGAATTCTGTTAGCAGGGCATCGCCGAAGCGACAGGGATTTTGGGGCGCATCCGCCTTATAGGCGCGCCAGTACCGTCAGCGACGCGCCGAAAAACCGCTCTCGCAGGCGGGCGCGATCATCGATGTCGAAAATCCGTGTCATCCCTGCCAGATACATCGCGCGGGCCCGTCTATCAAGGGCGCAGGTTGTTTGCGGGGCCCTTTGCAGCAAATGGTGCAGACAGCCGATCCCGAGGCGCGGAGTGGCAACGACCGCTCCGAGGCCAGAGTGACCAATGCTGCACTGTAGTCGAACGGCAGGTATGGTGCAGGGAGCGAAGTTTGCAAAGCCGCGGACGTGGCTAAACATTTAAGCCAACACAGTAAAAGCACCAGTTGGGCTCTGTTGCACAAAGCGCGTGAGGGATTCATGTCGCGAATCCAGTGTGGTAGCTGGGCGACATGAGCAGACCCACACCCCCAACCTACAAGACCAGGAACTGGCCGGCCTATAACGAAGCGCTCAAGCGCCGTGGCTCGCTGACAGTCTGGTTTGACCCGGAGATGATCTGGGAGGCTGCGCCGACCGGTAAGCGCGGTCGGCAGCAGACCTACAGCGACACCGCTATCCAGACATGCTTGACGATGAAAGTGTTGTTCGGCATGGCGCTACGCCAGACCACAGGCTTCGTCGAGAGCCTGCTGCATTTGGTCGACCTGG
>NZ_AUIJ01000020.1 GCF_000423645.1 Sediminimonas qiaohouensis DSM 21189
GTCCTACCGCCTTGCGGCTACTTGAGGACATGATCGTGTCCTACCGCCTTGCGGCTACTTGAGGACGTTTCGTCCGATTGGACGGCCAAACACTGACTACAGCGCTTGGCGGTCAAATCGGAAATGGTGGAGCCTAGGAGGATCGAACTCCTGACCTCCTGAATGCAAATCAGGCGCTCTCCCAGCTGAGCTAAGGCCCCATCTTGGGTGGCCTACCGCCTATTCGGCTACTTGAGGCCATTATATCCGGCCTACCGCCTATTCGGCTACTTGAGGCCAAATGACCCTTGCGGGCGAGTGGTGGGTCGAGGCCCGTGTCGCCCGCAGGGTCGCAAGACCCGAGGACGCACAAGTCATAAATCCGACAAGCCCCAACACGACCGAAGGGGAGTGGTGGGTCGAGGAGGACTTGAACCTCCGACCTCACGCTTATCAGGCGTGCGCTCTAACCACCTGAGCTACCGACCCAAGATCACGGGCGGCAACCCGTACGTGTCTGAAGAGATATGAGGACGGCCTGGCCCGGCCAGTGCCCCCGAAAGGACCTGGCATATATGACCGATCTGACTGATCGGTCTGCTAAGTGATCGACGTGACCGGCAAGCCGGCCAACTACGATCATCCTTAGAAAGGAGGTGATCCAGCCGCAGGTTCCCCTACGGCTACCTTGTTACGACTTCACCCCAGTCGCTGAGCTTACCGTGGTCCGCTGCCTCCTTCGAAAAGGTTAGCGCACGGCCGTCGGGTAGGCCCAACTCCCATGGTGTGACGGGCGGTGTGTACAAGGCCCGGGAACGTATTCACCGTGGCATGCTGTTCCACGATTACTAGCGATTCCGACTTCATGGGGTCGAGTTGCAGACCCCAATCCGAACTGAGACAGTTTTTGGGGATTAACCCATTGTCACTGCCATTGTAGCACGTGTGTAGCCCAACCCGTAAGGGCCATGAGGACTTGACGTCATCCACACCTTCCTCCCGCTTATCACGGGCAGTTTCCCTAGAGTGCCCAGCCGAACTGCTGGCAACTAAGGACGTGGGTTGCGCTCGTTGCCGGACTTAACCGAACATCTCACGACACGAGCTGACGACAGCCATGCAGCACCTGTCACCGAGCCACCGAAGTGGAAACCAGATCTCTCTGGCGGTCCCGGGATGTCAAGGGTTGGTAAGGTTCTGCGCGTTGCTTCGAATTAAACCACATGCTCCACCGCTTGTGCGGGCCCCCGTCAATTCCTTTGAGTTTTAACCTTGCGGCCGTACTCCCCAGGCGGAATGCTTAATCCGTTAGGTGTGTCACCGAATTGCATGCAACCCGACGACTGGCATTCATCGTTTACGGTGTGGACTACCAGGGTATCTAATCCTGTTTGCTCCCCACACTTTCGCACCTCAGCGTCAGTATCGAGCCAGTGAGCCGCCTTCGCCACTGGTGTTCCTGCGAATATCTACGAATTTCACCTCTACACTCGCAATTCCACTCACCTCTCTCGAACTCTAGACTGATAGTTTTGAAGGCAGTTCCGGGGTTGAGCCCCGGGATTTCACCCCCAACTTTCCAGTCCGCCTACGCGCGCTTTACGCCCAGTAATTCCGAACAACGCTAACCCCCTCCGTATTACCGCGGCTGCTGGCACGGAGTTAGCCGGGGTTTCTTTACCTGCTACTGTCATTATCATCACAGGCGAAAGAGCTTTACGATCCTAAGACCTTCATCACTCACGCGGCATGGCTAGATCAGGGTTGCCCCCATTGTCTAAGATTCCCCACTGCTGCCTCCCGTAGGAGTCTGGGCCGTGTCTCAGTCCCAGTGTGGCTGATCATCCTCTAAAACCAGCTACTGATCGTCGGCTTGGTAGGCCATTACCCCACCAACTACCTAATCAGACGCGGGCCGATCCTTCACCGAAATTCTTTCCCCCAAAGGGCGTATACGGTATTAATCCACGTTTCCATGGGCTATTCCGTAGTGAAGGGCACGTTCCCACGCGTTACTCACCCGTCCGCCGCTATCCCCGAAGGGATCGCTCGACTTGCATGTGTTAAGCCTGCCGCCAGCGTTCGTTCTGAGCCAGGATCAAACTCTCAAGTTGAAAGCACCTTGCGGCGCTATCCTTGACGTCGAACCTCTGCACATCTCTAATGCGCTACCGCCTTCGGCTACTTGAGCGCGATAAGCGCCCAGCACAACCGACTGCAGCATGATCGGCCCGGCTAGGCGCGATCTGCATTAGAAGTCATCTGTCTGATGTACATCGCTTCCAAAGAAACGTTGCACGCTCAAACAGTGAAGCTGACACTCCATAATCAGGGAAAACCCCTAGGAGCGCGATATACAGACGTTGATCCATCGACATGAACCAAACCGCCCACATATCTCTTCAGATACCAGCAATGTCAAACAGCGTGAGAGACAAAACAACAAGGACGCGCCAACCTCAACCAGCGCAACCCCGCCTCAATCCTGCCTCTGCAATCAACCCGGAAAACTTCCCCGGGACCCAAGTCCCGCCGCCCTCCAGGCCGCCAACCGCACCTCTGTGCCGCCGGTGAAGGGGTATCTACTGCTACAAACCAAAACCCGCAACCCCTTTTTCGCAGTTATGTCATTTTTTCTTCATCAGACCCGAAATTCACGTGTTTACAACCTGTTAGAGAAATCGCGTTTCAACACGCCCCATGCAACATGCAAGATTATTGCGCCGTCTGGGCGGCATCACGCGCATTGGCTCCCTCGGCCATGGTACGAGCGATGACGATTGATGTGAATCAACGCGATCCTGCCGCATTTTATGCACCATACCACATCTTCGGCGCCGAATCTTGCGCCAGATTGGCCTATGCGTCAGCATTGCCCTATGGATCACAATGGGAGGATCTCCATGAAACGCCTTTTGACCGCCGCGCTCACCTGCGCTGCCATGGCCGCGCCAGCCGCGGCGGAAGAAATGATCAGCTACACCACCGATCAAAGCTATGAGGATGTCGTGTTCGGGCTTGAGAATGCCATCCTCGACGAGGGGTTGGTGATCGACAGTACCAGCCATGTTGGCGCGATGCTGGAACGCACCCGCGCCGATGTCGGCTCGGACGTGGTCTTGTTCGAGGCCGCCGATGTCTACAGCTTCTGCTCGGCCCAACTGTCGCGCGAGGTGATGGAGGCCGACCCGATGAACATCGTGTTCTGCCCCTATGACATCTTCGTCGCGCGCCAACCCGGCGACGACAGCACGATGATCGGCTATCGCAGCTTCCCCGACGGGGAGATGCAGAAGATCCAGACGCTGCTGGACCGGATCGCGCGCAATGCCATCGGGATGGAATAACGCCGCCCTTTTTCACGCGCGGTCACAAGAAAGTTAGTGGAAATCCCAGGCGGGCGTGGCTTAGGGCGGCGCCCGCTTTCGTCAAATCGCGTAGGCGGATTTCGCCGGTGAACCGGACCGCCGATTCTTGCGTAGGCCTTCGCACAACACCCGATAACGGGGGTTGGACGCTTTGGAAACGCAAGGAGACCAAACATGTTCCGCAGAACTTATCTCGCGCTGACCGCTGCAACGCTGATGGCCGGTCCGGCGCTGGCCGATGGGCACTCCAAGGATATCGTGGAGACCGCCGTGGATGCCGGTAGCTTTACCACGCTGGTGGCCGCGCTCAAGGCCGCAGACCTGGTTGAAACGCTCAAGGGCGACGGGCCGTTCACCGTGTTCGCCCCCACTGACGAGGCCTTTGCCGCCCTGCCCAAGGGCACGGTCGATGCCTTGCTGGAACCCGAGAACAAGGATCAGTTGACCGCTATCCTTACCTACCATGTCGTGCCGGGCAAGGTAATGTCCTCGGACCTGAGCGACGGCATGATGGCCGCCACCGTGCAGGGCGACGAGGTGACCATCGGCACCATGGGCGGCGTATCCGTGGACGGCGCGAACGTTGTCACCGCCGATATCAAGGCATCGAACGGCGTGATTCACGTGATCGACGGCGTGATCATGCCCAAGTGAGTGCCGCCACACCGACAATACAAAAGGGCCGGGGCGCATGTGCCCCGGCCCGTTCTCTTGGTTTGGCGCACCGCGTCAGTGCACGACCGCATCTTGCGGCGGGCGGCGGTTGGATTCGCCTTCGCGGTCGCCGATGATCAGGCCATCGGCCCCTGCCGTCACCGGGATCACCGCGCCATCCATCACATCGCCAGACAACAGCATCTCGGCCAGCGGGTCCTGCAGGCTACGCTGGATCACCCGCTTGAGCGGGCGCGCACCGAACACCGGGTCATAGCCCTCGTTGGCCAGCCACTGGCGTGCCGCGTCGTCCAACTCCAGCCGGATGTTGCGCCCGGCCAGACGCTTGGCCAGCAGGCCAAGCTGAATCTCGACGATACCGCCCATATCCTGACGCCCCAGGCGATCGAAGATCACCGTTTCGTCCAGACGGTTCAGGAACTCGGGCCGGAAATGGGCGCGCACGGCTTCCATCACCTCGGCCTTGGCCTGACCGGAATCGGATCCTTCGGGCAGTTGGCTCAGCGCCTGGCTGCCAAGGTTCGATGTCAGCACGATCAGCGTCTGCTTGAAGTCAACGGTACGGCCATGTCCATCAGTCAGCACGCCATCGTCCAGCACCTGCAACAACACGTTGAACACGTCCGGATGCGCCTTTTCGACCTCGTCGAACAGGATCACCTGGTAGGGCCGGCGCCGCACCGCTTCGGTCAGGACACCGCCCTCGTCATAGCCCACGTAGCCCGGAGGCGCGCCGATCAGCCGCGCGACCGAATGCTTCTCCATGAACTCCGACATATCGATCCGCACCATTGCGTGCTCATCATCGAACAGGAACTCGGCCAGCGCCTTGGTCAGCTCGGTCTTGCCCACGCCGGTTGGCCCGAGAAACAGGAAACTGCCAAGCGGGCGGTTTTCGTCCTGCAAGCCGGCGCGCGCACGGCGTACCGCGTTTGAAACCGCCTGCACGGCCGTGTCCTGACCGATGACGCGCTTGTGCAGCCCGTCCTCCATGCGCAGCAGCTTGTCGCGTTCTCCTTCCAGCATCCTCGACATCGGTATGCCGGTCCAGCGCTCGACAACGCTGGCGATCTGCTCGGTGCGCACGGCCTCTTCGACCATCACGTCGTCCTCGCCCTGCGCCTCGGCATCGGCCAGTTGCTTTTCAAGCTGTGGGATCACGCCATAAGACAGCTCCCCCGCCTTGGCCAGATCGCCCTCGCGCTTGGCGATATCCAGATCGGCACGCGCCCGGTCAAGTTGCTCTTTCAGGTCGCGGGCCGAGGCCAGCTTGTCGCGCTCGGCCTGCCATTGCGCCGACATCTCCGACGCGCGCTCCTGCAACTCGGCCAACTCCCGCTCCAGCTTTTCCAAGCGATCCTTGCTGGCCTGGTCGTCTTCCTTGCGCAGCGCCTCAGCCTCGATCTGCTTTTGCAAAATGTCGCGGTCCAGTGCATCCAACTCCTCGGGCTTGCTGTCCACTTCCATCCGCAGCCGCGAAGCCGCCTCGTCCACCAAATCGATCGCCTTGTCGGGCAGGAACCTGTCGGTAATGTATCGGTTCGACAGCGTCGCCGCAGCTACCAGTGCGTTGTCGCTGATGCGCACACCGTGGTGCAGCTCGTATTTCTCCTTGATACCGCGCAGGATGCTGACCGTGTCCTCGACGGTCGGCTCTTCCACCGTCACCGGCTGGAACCGGCGGGCAAGGGCCGCGTCCTTTTCCACGTATTTGCGGTATTCATCCAGCGTCGTCGCGCCCACGCAGTGCAATTCACCCCGCGCCAGCGCCGGCTTGATCAGGTTGGCCGCGTCCATTGCGCCCTCGGTCTTACCGGCCCCGACCAGTTGGTGCATCTCGTCGATAAACAGAATGATCTCGCCCGCCGCGGCGGTGATCTCGCTCAGGATCGCCTTCAGGCGCTCCTCGAACTCGCCGCGATACTTGGCGCCTGCAACCAGCGCGCCCATGTCCAGCGCCATAAGACGCTTGTCGCGCAGAGATTCGGGCACGTCACCATTGACGATCCGCAGGGCCAGCCCCTCGGCGATGGCGGTCTTGCCCACGCCCGGCTCACCGATCAGGACCGGGTTGTTCTTGGTCCGGCGGCTCAGCACCTGCATCGAGCGGCGGATTTCCTCGTCGCGCCCGATGATCGGATCGATCTTGCCCTCGCGCGCCGCCTCGGTCAGATCGCGCGCGTATTTTTTCAGCGCTTCATAGCCTTCCTCGGCATTGGCGCTGTCGGCGGTACGCCCCTTGCGCAGATCGTTGATCGCCTCGTTCAGCGCCTGCGCGCTGACCGCGCCTGCCTCCAGCGCCTCTTTCGCCGGGGATTTCACCATGACCAGGGCCATCAGGATACGCTCGACCGGCACATAGCTGTCGCCGGCCTTTTTCGCGATCTTCTCGGCCTCGTCCATGACCTTGCCGGTGGCGCTGTCCAGATACACCTGCCCGGCATCTCCGCTGACTTGCGGGATTTTTCCAAGGGCCACATCAACCGCCTGCGCCACCTGCTCGGGCGCACCGCCCGCGCGGCGGATCAGGTTGCTGGCCAGCCCCTCTTCGTCATCCATCAATGCCTTGAGCACATGCTCCGGCGAGAGCCGCTGATGGTTCTCGCGCATCGCGATCGTCTGCGCCGCCTGAATAAAGCCGCGCGACCGTTCCGTGAACTTGTTCAAGTCCATGGGTATCTCTCCTTTTCTGCCAAGCGCCCGTCGCCGAAAACGCCCGCCATCGCGGCACGTCCCCTCTGCGGGCCTCGAACAACAGATTGTGATCACACAGCGCCCGTTCAAGAGTGGCAAGCCGCGAAAAAGTCGCATTCATCCACATTTTTCGCCGGATTCGAACTGTATAGCTTGCCCCGAGCCCATCCGCCGCGGCCAAGCCGGACAACGAGGTATGCCATGTATATCACCCAGATCAACATCGCCGAATCCACCCCCTCGGCACCGGGGCAGCCGTGGCAGGGGCTTGTCGCCCTGTTCAGCGGCAACCGCTGCGTCAACCTGTCCTGCTCCGCCAGCGAACCCGACCCCGCCAATCGCCGCACCGCCTTTGTCGCCGAGGCCCTGCGCCAGTTGCGCCGCATGCCCGAATACCGCACCGGCCGCCGCCGCATCGACGTCGCGCCCGGGCTTGGCGCACCGACAGGAGCTTGACCCGCCCCGCGCGGCGGTAGAATAAGGGGCAAACCGCAGCCGGAGCGCCCCATGCAGCCAGATGACCGACTGATCGTAGCCCTCGATGTGCCTGATGCACTCGCAGGGCTGAAACTCACTGAGGCACTTGGCGATGCCGTGTCCTTCTACAAGGTCGGGCTGGGCATGCTGACGGGGGGCGGGCTGGCGCTGGCCAACGAGCTGAAGCAAGAGCACGGCAAACGCATCTTCCTCGATCTCAAACTGTTCGATATCGGTGCCACGATAGAGGCCGCCGTGCGCGGCCTGGCGCAGTTCGATATCGATTTCCTGACCGTGCATGGCGATCCGCATGTCGTGCGCGCCGCCAAGCAGGGCGCGGCGGGCTCCAACCTGCAGATACTTGCCGTGACGATCCTTACCTCGCTGGACCGGTCCGACCTGGACGACGGGTTGATGCAGGCCGGTGATGTGTCCGAACTGGTGGTCGAACGCGCCGCGCGCGCCTTTTCGGCCGGCGCCGATGGCGTCATCGCCTCCCCGCAAGAGGCCGCTGCCATCCGCGCGCTTCCCAATGCTGCCGGACGCCTGATCGTCACCCCCGGCGTGCGCCCGGCCGGCGCCGCGCCCGGCGATCAAAAGCGCATCGCAACCCCGGAACGCGCGGTGTTGGACGGCGCGGACCATATCGTCGTGGGCCGGCCCATCCACTCCGCCGCAGACCCGCGCGCCGCCGCGCGCGCCGTGCTCGACGAGCTGCCACCGCGCGCGTCCTGACGCCGCGCCGCCCTAACGCAAGAACACCTCGCCGCGCATGGTATCGGCAATCGGCGCGCCCAGCCGGCTCAGGATCGTCGGCGCCAGTTGCAATTGGTCCAGAACGGTGTCGCCTGGCGGCCCCTGCCCCGGACCGAAATAGTAAAGCGCCGCCTCCTGCTGCAACGGATCGCGCCCCCCGTGATGTCCGCGCGCGTCCTGCCCGTGATCGGCGGTCACGATCACCTCGTACCCCATGGCCCGCCAACGCGGAATGAACGGCGCCAGCATTTCATCCATCACTACGCAGGCATGATCCATTTCCTGGCAATCGTGGAAAAACCTGTGCCCCATGCTATCCAGCGTGCAAGTGTGCAGCATACCGTAATTCAACGAAAACCGGGCGCACAGGTTGCTCAGCGTTGCAAACAGGTCCACGTCGCTCGGCGTCATCTGGTTGATCAGGCCATAGCCGGTCATCGTGTGGAGCCGACCGTGGTTGATGCTGTCGCTGCCCGGCTCGTCGTATTCAATGTCGCGCACCCGGTCAAATGGCGCGCGGTTGAAAAACTCCGACCAGAACGAATGCGCCACAGCCCCGGTCACGCCGCCCACCTTGCGCACCTGACCGAAGACATCCGGCTGCGACAGGCGGAACACGTTGCCGTTGCCGGTGCAGCCATGCTCCTGCGGGCTCACCCCGGTGTGGATCGAGGCATAGCAACTGGCCGAGATCGACGGCAAGACCGAGCGGATGGTCCAGCTCTGCGCGTCGCCCGAATCGACCCACCCTTCAAGGTTACCGAAAAGGCGGCGCCAATTGCGCAGCGGCACCCCGTCCAGAATGATCAATAACAGCTTGCGATCCATGTCTTCCCCATCACTGGCCAATGCCCCGGGCTTCATCCGCGGACGCCTCCGGCGGGGGAGTATTTCCGGCAAGATGAAGACTGGTACACCAAGGGCTTCATCTTGCTCTAAATACTCCTGCCGGAGGCATATCTCAGTGACCCGCGCTTTCCATCTTGCGATGCGCGATCACCTCTTCCAGCCAACCCAGTTTCATCTCGGGCACCGATGACAACAGCAGGTCGGTATAGTCGTCATAGGGCGGCGCCAGCACCTGCGATTTTGTCCCGTAGCGCACGACGCGGCCCTGGTACATCACCGCGATACTGTCCGCGATGGCCCGCACGGTGGCTAGGTCATGCGTGATGAACAGGTAGGCCACGTTTTCCGCCTTCTGGAGGTTCAGCAGAAGTTTGAGGATGCCATCGGCGACGAGGGGGTCCAGCGCCGAGGTCACCTCGTCGCAGATGATCAACCGCGGTTCCGCCGCCAGCGCGCGGGCGATGCAGACGCGCTGTTTCTGGCCGCCTGACAATTCCGCCGGATAGCGGTCGATATAGCCGGCGCCCATTTCAATCTTGTCCAGCAGCTCGATCACCCGGCGCTGTTTCTCTGCACCGCGATGGCCGAAATAGAACTCCAAGGGCCGGCCGATGATCGTGCCCACGGTCTGGCGCGGGTTCATCGCGACGTCGGCCATCTGGTAGATCATTTGCAATTCGCGCAGATCCTCGCGCGAGCGCCCCGCAAGGTCCGACGACAACCGCCGCCCGGCAAAGGTGATCTGCCCCTTTGAGGGCGGAAGCAGCCCGGTGATCACCCGCGCCAGCGTCGATTTCCCCGAGCCGCTTTCGCCGACAACCGCCAGCGTCTGACCGGCGTCCAGGGCCACGTTTATATCGTGCAGAACGTCGAATTTCGTTCCCTTGTAGCGCGCGGTGACGTGGCTCGCCTGTAACACGGGATCGTCGCCGGGTTGCTTTTCCTCGTGCACGATCGAGCGCACGGACACCAGTGCGCGGGTGTAATCCTCGCGCGGGGCGTTGATGATCTGGTCGGTGGCGCCGTATTCCACGCGGTGGCCGTTTTGCAGCACCATGATGTCGTCGCTGACCTGCGCCACAACGGCCAGGTCATGCGTTATATACAACGCCGCCACCCCGGTATCGCGGATCGCATCCTTGATCGCGGCCAGAACGTCGATCTGCGTTGTCACGTCCAGCGCCGTCGTCGGCTCATCGAAAATCACCAGCTCGGGCTCGGGGCATAGCGCCAGCGCGGTCATCGCGCGCTGCAACTGCCCGCCCGATACCTGGTGCGGGTAGCGGTTTCCGAACGTCTCGGGATCGGGCAGGCCGAGCTTGTCAAACAGGGCCACCGCGCGCGTCTCGGCCTCGCGTTTGCTGGCGCGGCCATGGGCCAGCGTTGCCTCGGTCACCTGCTCCATGATCTTGCGCGCCGGGTTGAACGCCGCCGCCGCCGATTGCGCGACATAGGTCACCTCGGCCCCTCGCAGTCGCCTGAGGCCCGATGTGCCCAGTTTCAGGATATCGCGGCCGTTCACCTGCACCTGCCCGCCCGTGATCCGCACCCCGCCCCGGCCATAGGCCATGGCGCTTAGCCCGATGGTGGATTTGCCGGCACCGGACTCGCCGATCAGGCCCAGGACCCGCCCCTTTTCCAGCGCGAATGAAACGCCCTCGACGATGGTGATGTCCTGCGGCGGCTCTCCGGGCGGATAGGCCGTCGCCTCGATCTTCAGATCGGTCACCTTCAACAGCGGATCAGCCACCGCGCCCCCCTTTCAAACTCGTGGTGCGGTTGAGAACCCAGTCCGCAACAAGGTTAACCGAGATCGCCAGCGTCGCGATGGCAAAAGCGGGAACCAGTGCCGCCGGAATGCCGTAGACGATCCCGTCCTTGTTTTCCTTCACGATACCGCCCCAGTCTGCTGCGGGCGGTTGCACCCCCAGCCCCAGGAACGACAGAGTTGAGACGAACAACACCGCAAAGATGAACCGCAGGCCCATTTCCGCCACCAGCGGCGATAGGGCATTGGGCAGGATCTCGCGAAAGATGACCCATCCACGCCCCTCGCCGCGCAGGCGGGCGGCCTCGACGAAATCCATCACGTTGATATCCACCGCCACCGCCCGGGCAAGGCGGTAGACGCGCGTCGAATCCAGCAGGCCCATCACCGCGATCAGCACTGGGATCGTCACCGGCATCACCGACAGGACCACCAGCGCGAAGATCAGCGTCGGGATCGACATCAGCAGATCAATGAGCCGCGACATCACCTGATCCATCCAGCCCCCCAGCACCGCCGCCAGGAACCCCAGAACGGACCCGGTGACAAAGCTGAGCAGAGTTGCCATGGTCGCGATGAAAATGGTGGTGCGCCCGCCATATATCATCCGAGTCAGCAGGTCGCGCCCGATACTGTCAGTGCCCAGAAGATGCCTGGACGAGGACGGCTCCCACACATCGCCGACGATCTCGGACAGGCCATAGGGCGCGATCAAAGGCGCGAAAATCGCCGCCAGGAAATACGCGGCGGTAAAGGCCAACCCGATGAGGGCGGAAATTGGAATTCCTCTCATTTTGGGTGCCTCAATCTTGGGTTGGCAAGGATCGACACGATATCGGCCACCATGTTCAGGCCGATATAGACGGCGGCGAACACCAGGCCGCAGGCCTGCACAACCGGCACATCACGCTTGGACACGTGATCGACCAGGTATTGCCCCATGCCGGGATAGACGAACACCACCTCGATCACCACGACACCCACAACCAGGTATGCCAGGTTGATCATCACCACGTTCACGATCGGTGCGATGGCATTGGGAAAGGCGTGGCGAAAGATCACCTTGAACGCACTCAGCCCCTTCAACTCGGCGGTTTCGATATAGGCCGATTGCATCACGTTCAGGATCGCCGCGCGCGTCATCCGCATCATGTGCGCCAAAACCACCAGCGTCAGCACCGCCACCGGCAGCGCGATGGCACTGAGCTTTTCCAGCAAGGTCATGGAATCGTTGATCATCGCGACGGTCGAAAACCACCCCAGTTGCACCGCCACGAAGTACATCAGCACGTAGCCGATCAGGAACTCCGGGATCGAGATCGACGCCAGCGTCACCCCCGAGATCAGCTTGTCAGGCCACTGATCACGGTACAAAACCGCCAGAAGTCCCAGGAAAATTGCCAGTGGCACAGCCACCGCCGCAGCCCAAAACGCCAGGAACAACGTGTTGGACAGGCGCCGCCCCATCGACGTTGCGATGTCCTGCCCGTTGGTAAGGGCGGTGCCCAGATCCCCTTGCACCACCCCGAACAGCCAGTTGAAATAGCGCGTCACCGGCGGCTCGTTCAGACCCAGCTCGGCGCGCAGGTTGGCCAGCGCCTCGGGCGTGGCCGATTGCCCCAGAATGGATTGGGCAACATCGCCCGGCAGGATCATCGTCCCCGCGAAAATCAGGACCGACGCCGCAACAAGAAGCAGGAGGCCCAGCGCGATGCGCTGGACCACCAATATCAGAACCGGATGCATTCAGACGCCCCGGATCATGCCAGCCAAAGCTTCGAGGACCACTGCCCCGACATCGTCTCGCCGGTCGGGTCATCCTCCCAGCCTTGCACCTTGTCACTGACCCCGGTGATGAAGTCATTGAACATCGGACAGATCAGCCCGCCCTCATCCCGGATCATGCGGCCCATCTTGGAGTACATTTCCTTGCGCTTTTCCTGATCCAGCTCGGCCCGCGCCTCAAGCAGCAGCTTGTCGAACTCCTCGTTGTCCCAGCGCGTGTCGTTCCAGTCCGCGGTGGACAGGTACGCGGTCGAATACATCTGGTCCTGCACGGGGCGGCCGCTCCAGTACGAGGCGCAGAAGGGCTGCTTGTTCCACACTTCCGACCAATACCCGTCGCCCGGCTCACGCTTCAACTCAAGCGGGATACCCGCGGCCTTGGCGCTTTCCTGGAATAGCTGCGCCGCCTCGATCGCGCCGGGAAAGGCCACGTCGGACACGCGCAGGATGATCGGGCTGCCGTCATGGCCCGATTTCTTGTAGTGTTCGGCGGCTTTATCCGGGTCATAGCTGCGCTGCGGGATCGTCTCGTCGAACAGCGGATAGGCCGCGTTGATCGGCATGTCGTTCCCGACCGATCCATAGCCGCGCAGGATCTTGTCCACCATGTCCTCGCGGTCGATGGCGTATTTCAGTGCCAGCCGCAGATCGTTGCTCGAAAACGGCTCGGTGTCCACGTGCATGATGAAGACGTAGTGCCCCGGCCCCGAATCGCTCTTGATGCTCACGCCCGGCGCCCGGTTGACCAGGTCGGCCACTTTCGGATCAACCCGGTTGACCAGATGAACCTGCCCGGACTGAAGCGCCGCCATCCGCGCGGTCGCGTCGTTGATGACCAGGATCTCAACGCTGTCCACGTGGCCGCGGCTGTCATCCCAGTAGTTGGGGTTGCGCGACCACAGGTGGCGCACGCCCGGCTCGTCCTTCTCCAGGATGTAGGGCCCCGTGCCGATACCCGCGCCGGGGTTGTCGAACCCGCCATCGGGCTGGATCTGCAGGTGATAATCGGCCATCAGGTAAGGAAGGTCCGCATTCGGCGTCTTGAGCGTGACCGAGAACATGTCGCCCTCGGTTTTCATGGATTCGATGCCGCGCATGATGCCCAGTGCACCCGACTTGGACTCCTCGTTTGAATGACGCTCCATCGTGCGCAGCACGTCCTCAGGGGTCAGTGTCTTGCCGTTGTGGAACTCGACGCCCTTGCGGATTTTGAACATCCAGGTTTTCGCGTCCGGGCTCGAGCTGACCTCCTCGGCCAGGCGGTTCCCCACCGAGCCGTCCGGCGTCACCTCGACCAGCGTATCGCCGAAAAGGTTCAGGTTGTAATAGGGCACCTGGCTGGCCGCCGCTGCCGGATCCAGGGAGTTGGTGCTTTCGCCGCCAACGGACCCCATCTTCAGGTGACCGCCCTTTTTCGGGCTTTCGGCGCGTACGGCCTCGGCCATCATGACATTGGCCATCGCGGCACTTACGCCCAAGGCGCCCAACCGGCCGACGAATTCGCGCCGGGTGATCCGGCCCTGTCCAACCCGCTTTTTCAGGTGTTCGATCTGATCTCGCATAATACTCTCCCCTGTCGGTGTACTGGCAGCCCGATGGCCGGGTCATTGACTCGCGAGTCAACAATGCCGATTGTGCCCGATGTATCAAGCATAAACTGGAAGGTTTCATGACAGAACGGGCTTGATCCAAGTCTCAAATTACCATCCAACATGTCGTATGCATAGGCTATGGCGTCGCTTTTCGCCCCCTGGGCCCGGGCGAACATTCCGTTGGGTAACCCCCGCCGCCATGACCGCCGAAACCGGGCACCAGGGCGGGCGAAGCGCTTGCACTGAGGCGAAATATCAAAAATAGTCCCCTAAAGGAGCGCCACATGAGCCAGACATTTCGGCAGCCGGACATACTCGAAATCGCGCGGAACGAGGGCAAGGTCACGGTCGAGGGGCTGGCCGAACGTTTTGGCGTCACGGTCCAGACAATCCGCCGCGACCTCACCGATCTGGCCGAGGCGGGCAAGCTTGAGCGCGTCCACGGCGGCGCGATCCTGCCGTCCGGCGTCACCAATATCGGCTATGACGAGCGCCGCCGCCTCAATGCCGCCTCCAAGACGGATATCGCCAAGTGCTGCGCACGCGATATTCCCGAAGGCGCGTCGGTATTTCTCAATATCGGCACCACGACCGAAGCAGTCGCACGCGAATTGCTGCACCATCACAACCTGATGGTGGTGACCAACAACATGAACGTCGCCAACATCCTTGTCGCCAACCCCGATATCGAGGTGATCGTCGCGGGCGGCGTGCTGCGCCGGGCCGATGGCGGGCTGATCGGCACGCTGACAACCCGCGTGATCGAGCAGTTCAAGGTCGATATCGCGGTGATCGGCTGCTCCGCCATGGATACCAGTGGCGACATCCTTGATTTCGATGTGCAAGAGGTCACTGTCAGCCAAACAATCATCCGCCAGGCGCGGCGCAGCAAACTGGTCGCGGACCATTCCAAGCTGCAACGCACCGCGCCCGCGCGCATCGCATCCCTGGAACAGATCGATACGCTTTACACCGACGAGCCGTTGCCGCCCGCGCTGCTGCAGCGGTGCGCCGAATGGGGCACGCAAACCGTGATCTGCAGCCCCGCGACCTAATAAATCGCCGCGCTCAGAACGCCTTGAAGGTGGGGGTGGTCAAGGTCCGCTCGATACCCGTGATATCCAACAGGTTGTCATTGATATATTTGCCCACATCCGCGCCCTCGGGGATGTATAGCTTGCACAACAGATCCCACTCGCCGCTAGTGGAATACAACTCGGAATGCAGCTCTCGCAGAACGATGGCTTCGGCAACGCGATATGTGGTTCCCGGCTTGCACCGGATTTGCACGAATACACAGGTCATGTTTTTCCTCGGGCTGGTCATGCGCGGCAACGCCTGCGCCGCCAACGGCACGTCACCACAACCGCACCCGTTTTGAAAGATGCAATCGTCGCCATCGCGGCATGATTGTCAGTAATGTCGCGTTTAAAGACACTACTGTCGTGTTTTTCTTTGACCCGGCCTCGCGATCTGGGCACAGTGATCCCCGCAACCACGCATGAACCCAGCAAGACAATGGTGCCAGAATGTCCAGCGATCCCTTGTTGCAACCTTACCAGCTCAAGCATCTGACGTTGAAAAACCGCATAATGACCACCGCGCACGAGCCGGCCTACCCCGAGGATGGCATGCCAAAGGATCGCTACCGCGCCTATCACGAGGAACGCGCGCGGGCGGGCGTCGGCCTGACAATGACCGCCGGTTCGGCGGCCGTGTCGCGCAATTCGCCGCCCGTTTTCAACAATATCCTCGCCTACAAGGACGAGGTCGTGCCGTGGATGAAACAGCTCACCGATGCGTGCCATGACCATGGCTGCGCGGTGATGATCCAGCTCACCCACCTTGGCCGCCGCACGCATTGGAACAAGGGCGATTGGCTCCCGGCGGTATCGTCTTGCCATGAACGCGAACCCGCGCACCGCGCCTTTCCCAAGCAGATCGAGGAATGGGATATCGCGCGCATCGTCACCGATTACGCCGATGCCGCCGAACGCATGCAGGCGGCCGGCCTCGACGGGATCGAATTGCAAGCCTACGGCCACCTGATGGATCAGTTCTGGTCGCCGATGACCAACACGCTGGACGCGCCCTATGGCGGGAGCCTTGAAAACCGCATGCGGTTCTCGCTCGAAGTGCTGGACGCCATCCGACAGCGCGTCGGCCCCGAGTTCATCGTCGGCTTTCGCTACACAGCCGACGAGGCGATGGATGGCGGCATTTCGGTTCAGGAAGGGTTGGAGATATCCCGGCGGCTCAGGGACACGGGGCAGGTGGATTTTCTCAACGTGATCCGCGGCCATATCGAAACCGATGCCGGCCTGACCGACGTGATCCCAGTTCAGGGCATGAAATCGGCCCCGCACCTTGATTTCGCCGGAACCATCCGCGCCGAAACCGGCATGCCAACCTTCCACGCCGCGCGCATCCCCGACGTGGCCACCGCCCGCCATGCCGTCGCCGAGGGCAAGCTTGACCTCGTCGGCATGACCCGCGCGCACATGGCCGACCCGCATATCGTGCGCAAGATCGTAGAGGGCCGCGAGGAGGACGTCCGCCCCTGCGTCGGCGCCACCTATTGCCTTGATCGGATCTATCAGGCCGGTGATGCGCTGTGCATCCACAACGCCGCCACCGGGCGCGAGCTGTCGATGCCGCACGACATTGCCCCCGCCCCGACGCGCAAGCGCGTGGTGATCGTCGGCGCCGGCCCCGCCGGGCTTGAGGCCGCGCGCGTCGCCGCCGAGCGCGGCCATTTAGTCACCGTGTTCGAGGCCGCCGCAGACCCCGGCGGACAGGTCCGCCTGACCGCGCAAAACCCCCGCCGCCGCGAGATGATCGGCATCATCGACTGGCGCATGGCCCAATGCGCCGCCCGCGACGTGGAGTTTCGCTTCAACACCTATGCCGAAGCGGCAGACGTCAGCGCGGAAAACCCCGATGTGGTCATCGTCGCCACTGGCGGCATGGCCCATACCGAGGTGTTGGAGACGGGCAACGACCTGGTCGTGTCGGCGTGGGACATCATCGCCGGCGATGTAAAGCCCGGCGCGCGCGTCCTCGTCTATGACGACGCGGGCGACCACCCCGCCCTTCAGGCCGCCGAGATCGTCGCGGAAGCGGGCAACCATGTCGAAGTGATGACCCCCGACCGCAGCTTTTCCGCCGATGTGATGGCGATGAACCTGGTGCCCTACATGCGCAACCTGCAATCGCGCGACGTGTGCTTTACCGTCACTTACCGGCTGCATGATGTGCGGCGCGAGGGGAACCAGTTGCGCGCGGTGATCGGCACGGATTACTCCGACCACCGCGAAGAGCGGGACTTTGATCAGGTCGTGGTCAATCACGGCACCATGCCGCTGGACGATCTGTATTTCGATCTCAAGCCGCACTCGCGCAACCTCGGCGCGGTGGATCAGGACGCGCTTTTGGCCGGTCGCCCGCAACCGGCTGGCGCCAACGAGGAGGGCAGATTTGCCCTCTACCGGATCGGCGATGCGATCTCGGCCCGCAATACCCACGCGGCGATCTACGATGCGCTGCGGCTGGTCAAGGATATCTGATTGCGCAAGGCAGGTGGCGTTACAGCGCCGCCTGCCCACCCGATCGGCGCTGCACGAAATCCGCCGACATGCCATGGCGCGAGGCAAAGCGCGCGACCTCGGCCTCGGTCGGATGGGTGCCGGTGAATGTCTCTACATAGATCGGCATGCGCCGGATCCGGGGCTCGGGCGGCTCGTCCACCATCATCGAGATATACCCGATCTGCGTATAATAGACCGTATAGGCCCGCACCCGCGCCTCGTCCGGCTCAAAACCGAAGCGCACGAACATCTCGCGGATCGCGTCGATCCGTTCCTGGTCCGACGCCTCCAGAACCGCGCGCAGTTCGGGATCGGACAGCGCCCAGTTGCGAATCGCGAAATCAAGCCGCGCATCGAACAGATCATCGCACAGCCAGCAATCGAACAGGTTGAACAACGCCTCGGCAATCGTCTCGGCATAGGCCTGCGTCCGCTCCAGCAGATTGCCGGTATTCTTCTGCCGCCACCGCTCGACCAGTGCCTGCAACAGGGCCTCGCGGTTCTCGAAATGGCCATAGAAACTTGTCCGCGACAGGTCCAGTCGCTTGGCAAGCTCCATCACCTTGACCGCTTCGACGCCCTGCTCGATCAGCGTCTCGTAGGCCGCTTGCAGCCACAATTCCTCGGACCCGCGCCAGCCGGTCGTTTTCTCGGGCTTCAACTGTTTCACACTGCGCTCCATCCCGCGTGCCCTAGCAGTGTTTTGTGGTAGCTGCAATTTCCAACATGATCGTCACATTTTACGACATGTGTGTCGCTTTCAGGGCGGACACTCCTTGCTCCAGATGGTTTTCTGCCCCGACAAACACCGCGGCACGCAAAGAAAGCAGGAGGATCACCATGCACAGCACCTCGCGCAGCCGACCCACCGGCGCCCGCCGACAGCGTGCCGGACGCAAGCCGCAGCGCTCTGCCACGCCGGGCGAGAACCCGACGCTTCAGGTGCCCTACATTACCCGCACGGTGCCCACCTACGACATCCTGGACGACGCCAGCCTGACGCGGATCGAACAAGGCGCCGACCGCCTGCTTGACGAGATCGGGATCGAGTTTCGCGAAGACCCCGAAACCGTCGAGATGTTCCGCGCCGCCGGTGGCCGGGTCACCGACGCGGGCGAAGAGGCATGGAACATCCGGTTCGAGCCGGGCCTGATCCGCGACATCCTGAAAACCGCGCCCGCCCGCTTTACCCAGCACGCGCGCAACCCCGCCAATTCGGTCGAGATCGGCGGCGATGCCATGGTGTTCGCCCCCTCCTATGGGTCGCCCTTCATCATGGACATGGACGGCAACCGCCGCCACGCCACCCTGGCGGATTTCGAGAACCTCGTGAAGCTCGCGCAATCGTCGCCCTGGCTCCACCATTCCGGCGGCACCATCTGCGAGCCCACCGACGAGCCGGTGAACAAGCGCCACCTCGATATGGTCTATGCCCATATCCGCTACTCCGATCGCCCGTTCCTCGGCTCGATCACCGCGCCCGAGCGCGCGGCCGACAGCATCGAAATGTGCCGCATCCTGTTCGGCGCCGATTTCGTGGACAACAACTGCGTCATCATGGGCAATTTCAACTCCACCTCGCCGCTGGTCTGGGATGGCGTCACCACGCAAGGCATCCGCACCTATGCCGCGGCTGGCCAGGGATCGATCCACCTGCCCTTCCTGCTGGGCGGGGCGGTGTCTCCCGTCACGATGCCCGGCGCCGTCGCCCAGAGCCTGGCCGAATCCATGGTTGGCTGCGCCCTGACGCAGCTAACCCGCCCCGGCGCGCCCGCCATCCTGGGCAGTTTCCTGTCGTCCCTGTCGATGCGCTCGGGCTCGCCCACATTCGGCACGCCTGAACCGGCGCTCGGCTCTCTGGTGATGGGGCAACTGGCGCGCCGGCTGAACCTGCCACTGCGCTGCGCGGGGAACTTCTCGACCTCCAAGCTGCCCGACGGGCAAGCCATGATCCAGGCCGTGATGTCGATGATGTCGGCGGTGCAGGGCGGGGCCAACTTCATCCTGCACTCCGCCGGGTTTCTCGATGGGCTGCTCTCCATGTCCTACGAGAAATTCGTGCTCGATACCGATATCTGTTCGATGATGCACACCTACCTCAAGGGGTTGGACGTGAACGACGAAACGCTGGCCTTCGACGCCTTGGCCGAAGGTGGCCCCGGCACCCACATGTTCGGCACCGCCCACACCATGCGCCACTTCGAGACCGCCTATTGGGACAGCGCAATCAACGATGACACCCCTTGGGAAACCTGGTCCGAGAAGGGGCGCGAGGACGCGTTGCAGCGCGCGAACACCCGTTGGCGCGAGACGCTGGCCAACTACCAGGCCCCGATGATCGACCCGGCGATAGACACGGCGCTGCGCGACTTCGTCCAGACCCGAAAGGATTCGATGCCCGACGCGTGGTATTGACCGCCCGCGCGCCCTACTCCGCGTTCGCCTGCGGCGCGGCCTGCATCCGCGCATAAAGGCGTAGTGCATGCGCCCTGTCATTGGCGGACGCCGGCATGGCAGGATCGTATGCCGCGCGGATCAGGTCTGCCAGATCGGGCCGCAGCACCGTCTGTTCGCCCGCCCGCGCCAGCGGCGCACGCGCGGCAAAGGCGCTCTCGGACCACGACAGCATCACCTGCGCCGCCTGCCCCAACGCCAGGTCCTGCGCCGGCAGATCGCTCAGGTGGCTATCCATTCGCAAGAACACGAACGCCGCCTGAATCGCGCCATCCTCGTCAAACCGAAAGGCGCGATACTGGTTGGCCCCCGCCTCCTTTAGCCGCGCCACCAGTGGCCCCAGGTCGGGCACCAGCCGGTCAAGGTTGGGCACCTCCTCCAACTCGCTCCACTCCCGCAGGAAAAAGATCATCAGGTTGGCGCCCAGCTCCGGGTCGGTCTCGGCCATCTTGTGCCCGGCCAGGGTGACCACCGCCTCGATGGCGCCCTTGATCACGCGCAGGGTGTCATCCTCCACGCCAAAAACGACCGGCACGATGGGTCGCCCCCACCGGGCAAAGCCATAGCTGTCGTCGCGCCGAGTGAACAGCGTCTCGATCTCATCGGGTGTCATCGCGGCCTCCGATCCCGGGTCACAATCGCCACCCTTTTACAGTCTCTGCCCCCGACGTCCAGCAACCTGTCGAAACGTACGGCTCACGCCACGAAACGTCCGTTTCGTACGTTTCACACGGCGCTCAACTCCCCTCGCCGAACAGCTGCGCCTGCTCGGGGCGTTGCGGCGCGGGCAGCCCCAGATGCGCCCAGGCCTTCTGCGCCAGCATCCGCCCGCGCGGCGTTCGCTGGATCAATCCCTGCTGCAAAAGGAACGGCTCGATCACCTCTTCCAGGCTGTCGCGGCTCTCGCTCAAGGCCGCGCTCATGGTCTCGATACCAACCGGCCCGCCCTGATAGTTTTCCGCGATTACAGTGAGATAGCGCCGATCAGCGCCATCCAGGCCCAAGCCATCTACGCCCAGCCTGGTCAGGGCATGATCGGCGATCGCCTGCGTGACCTTGCCGTTTCCCTCGACCACGGCAAAGTCCACGACCCGCCTCAGAAGCCGCCCCGCGATGCGCGGCGTCCCCCGCGACCGACGCGCAATTTCCCGCGCGCCCGCGTCCTCGGCCGGCGCGCCCATTAACCTTGCATTGCGGGTGACGATCTCGTGCAACTCGTCCGTGCTATAGAAGTTCAACCGCGTCGGAATGCCAAAGCGGTCGCGCAGCGGCGTTGTCAAAAGACCCATGCGCGTCGTGGCCCCGACCAGCGTAAATGGTTGTAATTCAATACGAACTGTCCGTGCCGCCGGCCCTTCCCCGATCACCAGATCAAGTTCGAAATCCTCCAACGCGGGATACAAAACCTCCTCCACCGCGGGATTGAGACGGTGGATTTCGTCGATGAACAGGACATCGCGCGCCTCAAGATTGGTTAAGATCGCCGCCAGATCCCCCGCCTTCGCCAACACCGGCCCCGACGTCATCCGAAACCCGACGCCCAGCTCCTTGGCCATGATCTGCGCCAACGTCGTCTTGCCCAATCCGGGCGGACCGTGGAACAGCGTGTGATCCATCGACTCGCCCCTCTGGCGGGCGGACTGGATGAACACCTTCAGGTTGGCGCGCGCCTCGGCCTGCCCGATGAAATCGTCCAGCGCCTCGGGCCGCAGGGCGCGATCATTGTCGTCTGGCTGGCGATCTGGCCGCAGGGTCGGGTCCGGATCCGTCATGTATTATCCCTTTGGTGCCAACAGTTTAAGCGCCGCGCGTATCAGGGCGGGCGTTTCCGCCTCCGGCGCATCGTTCGCGGCCTGCGCAACCGCGCTGGCCGCTTCGCCCGGGCCATACCCCAGGTTGCCAAGCGCCGACAATGCCTCGGACTGCGCGGCGGCGCTCGTGCTCTGGGGCTGTGGCTGCGGCGCGGGCGCGCCACCTGCGGCGGGCGCGTCAATCACGGCGTCCCCGTCTGCGCTCACGGTCCCCATGGCCATCTGCATCGTTCCGCCCAATGCCATCACGCCAGGCGCCTTGTCCTTGAGCTCATTAACAATTCTTTGCGCCGTTTTCGGGCCGACCCCCTTGGCCGCCTTGATCGCGGTCCAATCGCCCAGTGTGATCGTCCGTCCGACACCTTCAGCCCCAAGGCTACCGAGGATCGCCATCGACGCCTTGGCCCCGACGCCCTGCACGGTCATCAACAAACGGTGCCATTCTTTTTCCAAAAGCGTCGTGAAACCAAATAGTTGCAGGATGTCTTCACGCACCAGAAGTTCGGTATAGAGTGCCGCAGCGCCCCCCGGTTCGGGCAAGGCCGACAAGGTGCGCTCCGAGCAGTACACCAAGTAGCCAACGCCGCGCACATCAATCAACACGTGGTCTTCGGCCTTGTAATCCACCTGCCCCGCCAGTTTGCCGATCATGCGCTTGCCCTTCGTACCGCCGCAGCCAGCCCACCAGCCGCGCCGCCATGATGCGCGTGACAAATCGCGATTGCCAGTGCATCCGCCGCATCGGGGCCGGCAATCTCGACACCCGGCAATTGCATGCGCACCATGTGGTCCACCTGCGCCTTGGCCGCGTGTCCGACCCCGACAACCGTTTTCTTGACTGTGTTGGGATAATATTCGCCAATCGGCACGTTCCACTGTGCCGGAACCAACAACGCAATCGCCCGCGCCTGCCCGAGCTTGAGCGTCCCGGCACCGTCTTTGTTCACAAAGGTCTGCTCGACAGCCGCCGCATCGGGCGCATACTGCGTCATGATATCGCTGAGTTGGCTGTGCAGGGACAACAGGCGCCGCGCCAGATCCGTCCCTTCCGAGTGACAAACGCCGTTCGCAACATGCGTGAGCCGCCCTTGCACCGCCTCGATCACGCCCCAACCCAGATTGCGCAAGCCTGGGTCAATGCCCAAAATCCGCATTACTTTTCCTGCTCGTGTTGCTTTTCCAACTCACTAGCACGAAACGCGAACAAAAACCAATCCCAATCCGGCCTGTCCTGAATGCGACATTGATATTCACGCCGCGACAGCCATCGCCTGTTTGCGGCAAATCCTGTTCTGAAAGCGTCACATTTAATGTGCATAAACTGTTGCTATACAACAAAAAATAATGATTTCGAGTTATGCGAAATTGATATGGGACCTATGCAAAAATTACGTCTTGCGCCGCCCCCTCACCCTGCCTAGTTGCGGATCAGAAGCACGGATCACGTTCGATATGTGCCCTTTGGAAAACGGAGACTGGATATGGCTGTATTTGAAGCCCCCCGCGCGCACCACCTTGGTCTGATCGGCCGTATCGGTCAGGCTTTCGCATCGGTCAACGGCATGCTCGTCGGCTGGCATGAATCCCGCGAGACCCGCAATGCGCTGTCAAAGCTGTCGGATCGTGAGCTTGAGGACATCGGCCTTTGCCGCGGTGACATCGACATCGTCGCCCGCATTCGCTGAGCCCACGCCTTACCGTAGATTGCAAAGAAGGGCCGCACCTCGGAACGGTGCGGCCCTTGGTATTTGCGACAAGCCTGTGTGTCAGCGCATCAGGGGGCGCATTTGCGCAGCCACGAAGCGCGATAGCGGGTCAGACTGCATAAGCCACGCCTGCGCCTGGTGGGAAAAGCTGTCGGATGCCAATGTTATCATCCGCGTTCTGTGCCCATCGGGCCCCAGATACGCCAGGACCGCACCTTTCGTCAGGAACAGGACAATAATCGCCACACCGATCCCGCGAAGCGGCATGCGCGTGCGTCTGCGTGGCCGTGCGCGCACCACCACCCACCGTTCGCCATTGAAAACTGTGGTATACTCGCGCCGCGAACGTCGGCGTTGCGTTGTTGATGAGGTTTCCATCGCAGCCTCTGGTCAATGGCCCCCACCAATAACCGAGCGGTTTAATGAAATGTAAATGTGGCAAAATTTGGGCATCTGCCCCATTTGCGCTGCATTTTGAACAAAATCAGCCGGATTTGACCATGGTTAGCGTCGTCCATTCACCAATATCCTCACGGTGATCAAGATTGATGCCATTTTGTGCATAAACGGCAACCACCTCGTCTGCCTGCCCTGTCAGAATACCAGACAGAATCGCGTGCCCGCCGGCGGCAAGGTTCGCCGCCATGTCAGGAGCCAGATCAATCAGCGGCCCCTTCAGGATATTTGCGAAGATAAGGTCGTAGGGCGCCGCGTCGCGCAGAGCGGGGGCATCGAACCCTTCCGCTTCGACACAGATCACGCGCCCCTCAAGCCCATTGGCGGTGACATTGGCCTTGGCCACATCAACTGCGACTGCGTCGATATCGCTCGCCAAGACAGGGTTGGGCCAGATCCGCGCCGCGGCCATTGCCAGCACTGCCGTTCCGCAGCCAATATCGGCGACGTTCTTGCCGATGATCCCGGCCTTGTCCAACCGATCAAGCGCCCGCAAACATCCCAACGTCGTGCCATGGTGGCCAGTGCCAAAAGCCATCGCAGCCTCGATCAGCAGCGGCTCGCAATCCCGGGGCACGGTGTGTGCATCATGGCTGCCATAGACGTAGAACCGCCCGGCCTCGACCGGGCTCAGCTCTCGTCTGACCTTGGCGACCCAATCGGTTTCCGGCAGTTCCGAGACGACAAACGGCTTTGCATCATGGATCGTTGCCAGAAGGGCCAGACCCGCCTCGTCCGGCGCTTCGGTGAAGTAGCAGGCGACTTCCCACAGGCCGGAATCGTCCTCGATCTCGAACACGCCAACGCCACTGGGTTCGGGCGTAAGCGCCTCGACCGCCTCGCCGAGTGCTTCGGCCGCGTCTTTTCCGGGAAGGGTGGTCAGGGCCGTGAATGTGGGCATCATGCGTCTCCGATTGCTATGCCGATGCGCCTATGTCGCCGCGAATGCGGCGTCAAGCTCTGCCGGCCGTCGGGCGCACGCTCACTCTGCCGCTGCGGGCACCAAATTGCTTAGCCGCGTTTCATATCCGGGTACCGGATGGCGCGGGATCAGCAGCGCAAGCGCAAGCGACACCCCCGCCATGCCCGCCGCGAGGACGAACACGCCCCCCGGCGAGACCAGCCACAGATAGCCCAAGGCCGCAGGCAGGAACACCGCCGCAATGTGGTTTATGGTAAAGGCCACCGCCGCCGTTGGCGCGATATCCCCGGGGTCGGCGATCTTCTGGAAATACGTCTTTAGCGCCAGCGCGAGGGCAAAGAACATGTGATCGACCACGTAAAGCGTTGCGGCCAGAATCACACCCCAGCCGAAATAGTAGACGCCCCCATAGGCCAGGAATACGCCAATCAGGCCGACATATTCGAAAATCAGCGCGCTGCGTTCCCCAAACCGGAAAACGGCCCGCCCCAGTAGCGGCGCGAACACCATGTTGGCGATCAGGTTGATCAAGAAAAGGCCGGTCACCTCGTGCACTTCGAAGCCGAACTTTTCGACCATCATGAAGCCCGCGAACACGACAAAAATCTGCCGCCGGGCGCCCGACATGAACTGCAGCGCATAGTATAGCCAATAGCGGCGCCGGAGCACCATGCGCTTGATCTGCGGATTGGGGGCCTCGAACTGTGGGTACGCGAAATAGGCGATCACCGCCACGATCGCGGTGAACCCGCCCGACACCATGTAAACAAGGTTGTAATTCAGGTCAAAAGCACGCCATGTCAGGACAACCAGCACATAAGCCACAAGCGTCGCGCCCGACCCCGCGGCCAGTAGCCAGCCCAGCATTTGCGGCGCGCGATCCTTTGGCAGCCACTGCAATTGCAGCGACTGATTGACCGTTTCATAGTAGTGAAATCCGATCGAGCTGAGCATCGTGATCGTCAAAATGCCGCCGAGGGAAGGGAACCAGGCCGTCATTGCCGTGGCCACCCCCAAGAGGGCCAGCGCCACGACGCCAAGCACCTGCTCGCGCATTACCATGATGATGGCGATCACCCCAACGGCCAGAAAACCGGGGATCTCGCGCACCGTGTGCAGCCACCCGATGTCAGAGCCATCGAACTCGGCCGCCTCGATGACGAAGTTGTTGAGCAATGCAGACCACGTGGCAAACGCGACCGGCATCGCCACCGCCATGAGGAACAACAGCGCAGTCGGGCGCCTCAATAGCGGCATTTGCCGTGCCTGGGCCAAGGGAAGGATCTGTCTCATCCATTTGCCTTACGCCGCTTTGCGATGAATGTGTAGATATCTGATCTGAATCAATGAAAATGGAATATGATTGTGGCAAGAAGCGCCGCAAACACCAAGGGACCCCGCCTATGGATATTCTGCTGCTTGTTGAACGTATCGGCGAAGCTCCGACCGCCGCGCTGCTTGGCATGTTGACCGGCGTGATCTTTGGCATCGCGGCGCAACGCTCGCGATTCTGCCTACGCGCGGCCACGGTCGAATTCGCACGCGGTCGCATGAATGACAGCGTCGCAGTTTGGCTTTTGACGTTTTCCACTGCAATGGTCTGGGTTCAGGCCGCCAGCCTCATGGGATGGATGCGCCCCGAAGATGCGCGCATCGTTGCCGTCACCGGCAGTTGGTCGGGCGCCATCATCGGCGGTCTATTGTTCGGCGTGGGCATGGTGCTGGCGCGCGGGTGCTCTGGGCGGCTTCTGGTTCTGGCCGCCACGGGCAATCTGCGGTCGCTCATGTCCGGGCTGGTGTTCGCGGTCTTTGCGCAGATGAGCCTTTCTGGGTGGCTTTCGCCGATACGGGACCGGCTGGCGGCGATGTGGATAACGCAAGGTGGGCGCAACATGGATTTGCTGGCATGGTCCGGCCTGCCCGAGTGGGGAGGCTTGGCGCTTGGGGTAGTCACGGCGCTTGTTGCGCTGGAGGTTTCCCGCCGCAACCGCATCGGGTTTGGGCGGCTTGTCTTTGCGTCGGGGGTCGGCTTTGCCGTCGCTGTTGGCTGGGTCAGCACGTTCACCCTTAGCCAAGTCGTGTTCGACCCGATCCAGATCGAAAGCGCCACCTTCACCGGTCCGTCGGCCAACACGCTGATGTTCTTTCTCGATTACAATGCGGTTCTGGAGTTCGACATAGGCTTGATACCGGGCGTCTTTCTTGGCTCTTTCATCGCCTCCATGCTGGCGCGCGAGTTCAAGTTTCAAGGATTCTCTGACGAATCCAACATGCGGCGCGCCCTGACTGGAGCCGCTTTCATGGGGTTCGGCGGCATGCTGGCTGGTGGCTGCGCGATCGGTAACGGTGTGACTGGAACCTCCGTCTTCGCGGGCACGGCATGGCTGGCGCTGTTGTGCATGTGGATCGGGGCGATGGTCACGGACTTCTTGCTGGACCAGCGCCACGCGACGGCACACGCCTGAGGCACTTCAGAAAAAGCTCTGCGGGTCGATATCCACCGCCAGCCGCACCTGCGCGGGCAGCTTGAGCTGTCCAACCCATTGAGACAACGCGCCCTGCAACGGGGCCGACTTGTCAGCCTTGACCAGCAGGCGCACCCGATGACGCCCTCGAATGCGCGCGATCGGAGCGGGGGCAGGGCCAAACACCTGCGCCCCGATCCGCCGCAATGCAACGTCGTTGCGCGCCAGCCGATTACCCAGATCGAACACCTGCTGCATATCCGGCCCCGACAGGATGATCCCAGCCATGCGGCCATAGGGCGGCACACCGGCTTGTTGTCGCTCGGCCGCCTCTGCCCGCCAGAAGCCCTCTTCGTCGCCGGCCACGATCGCGCGGATCACCGGGTGCTCGGGCTGATAGCTTTGCAGCATCGCGATACCCTGCTTTTCCGCGCGTCCCGCGCGCCCGGCGACCTGCCGCATCAATTGAAAGGTCCGCTCGGCCGCGCGCAAGTCAGAGCCCTGAAGCCCCAGATCGGCATCGATCGCCCCCACCAACGTCAGGAGCGGAAAGTTGTGCCCCTTGGCCACCAATTGCGTTCCGATGATAATATCGGCCCCGCCTGCGACGATCGCTTCGATCTCGGCCTTGAGGTCGCGTGCGGTGCCGTGCATGTCGGATGACAGCGTGGCAATCCGGGCGTCGGGGAACAGGCTGGTGGCCTCTTCCGACAGGCGCTCGACACCCGGGCCGACCGGGGCAAGGCGATCCTCGGCGTCGCAGGCGGGGCAGGCATTCGGGATCGGCTTGCTATCGCCGCATTGGTGGCAGACCAGCCGCTTGAGGAACCTGTGTTCGACCATGCGCGCATCGCAATGGTCACACCCGATCTGATGACCACACGCGCGGCAAAGGGTGATCGGCGCATAGCCCCGCCTGTTGATGAACAGCATCGCCTGTTCACCCCTGTTCAGCCGCTCGTTCACGGCCTGTTGCAGGCTGGGCGATATCCACCGATCAGACGGAAGGCTCTCGCTCCGCATGTCGATAACACCGATGCGCGGCATAACCGCGGCGCCGTAGCGATCCGTCAGAACCAGCTTGTCATACTTGCCCGCCTCGGCGTTCGCCCAACTTTCAAGGCTGGGCGTCGCGGACGCCAACACCACCCGCGCATCGCAGATCGACGCGCGCAGCACGGCCATATCCCGCGCGTTATACAGAACGCCATCCTCCTGCTTGTAGGACGTGTCGTGTTCCTCATCCACGATAATCAGGCCAAGGTTCTGAAAAGGCAGGAACAACGCAGACCGCGCGCCCACCACCAGTTGCGCGCCGCCCTGGCCTATCATTTTCCAGATGCGGCGACGCTCGGTCATGGTGACACCAGAATGCCATTCCGCCGGTTGTGCCCCAAACCGCGCCTCGACCCGCGACAGGAATTCGGCCGTCAACGCGATCTCGGGCAAGAGAACCAGCGCCTGCCGCCCCTGCCGCAGGCACTCCGCCACGGCCTCGAGGTACACCTCGGTCTTGCCCGATCCGGTGACCCCGCGCAGAAGCGTCGTGCCATAGGCGCCGCTCTGCAGGCCCGCGCACAAGGCTGTGGCCGCCGCGGCCTGGTCGTCGCTAAGCGCCTTTCCCTGGCGCGCTGGATCAAGATGCGGGAATGCCCTGTCGCGCGGGGTTTCTTCCTCGACAATGGAGCCTTGTTTTATCAACCCTTTGACAACACTTGATGAAACGCCTGCCGCCTCGGTCAGTTCCGCCAATGTCAGCGCCAAGCCGCCATACGCGTTCAGCACCTCCATCGCGCGGTGACGGGCATCGGTCCAACGGCTTGGGGGGGTGTGCGTGGCGCGCAGGATGCGGCGCATGGCGGGCGGATCGCCGAGGCCCGGCGCGCGCGTGGCAAGGCGTAGCATGGCGGGCAATGGTGTAAGGGTATAGTCCGCTGCACGGTGAATGAATTCCTGCATCTCCGCGCGCATCGGCGCGGCATCCAGAACCCGAATCACATGGCGCAAACGGGACGGATCGACCGCGCCCTGCCCTGCGCCCCAGACAACACCGATCACCTTGCGCGGCCCCAGTGGCACCTCGACGAACGCGCCGGCAAAGCACCCGCCCTCGGGCGCACGATAATCCAGCACCCGATCCAGCGGCTGCGTTGTCAGCACCGCCACAACATCGTCATGGTGAAAGAAATCCGTCTCGGCCACGTCACATCCGTGAAAAGGGTTTCGGGATAGCAGTCTATGGGGTAAAGCCAACCCTGACAAAACCCAAGCCATTCGGGGGCCCGAGCCATGAAATTCTTTGTAGACACCGCCGAGTTCGACGCCATTGCAGAGCTTAACGAGCTGGGCATAGTCGATGGCGTCACGACCAATCCGTCGCTGATCATGAAATCGGGACGCGACATCATCGAGGTCACCAAGCAGATCGCCGACCTGATCGATGGCCCGGTCAGCGCCGAAGTTATTGCCACGCAGGCCGATGCGATGATCGAGGAAGGGCGCAAACTGTCCAAGATCGCGGACAACATCGCGATCAAGCTGCCGCTCACGTGGGATGGCCTGAAGGCGTGCAAGGCGCTGTCGTCAGAGGGGCACATGATCAACGTGACCCTGTGTTTTTCGGCCAATCAGGCGCTCTTGGCGGCCAAGGCCGGCGCGGCGTTCATCAGCCCGTTCATCGGCCGGCTGGACGATATCAATCTGGACGGCATCGACGTGATCGCGGACATCCGGCAGATCTACGACACCTACGGGTTCGAGACCCAGATCCTGGCGGCGTCGATCCGCAACGTGAACCACGTAACCGATTGCGCCCGCATCGGGGCCGACATCGTGACCGCCCCGCCCGAGGTGATCCACAAGCTGGCGTTGCATCCTTTGACCGACAAAGGTTTGGAAACCTTTTTGAAGGATTGGGAAAAAACAGGGCAGAAAATCCTGTAATCGCGTGCTATAAAGGCGAAAACGCTACGAGGCAGACATGAGCACCAAGCCCCGGATCGATGACGCCCTGCGCGACCGCATCATTTCCCAACCTGATGTTATCCTTGAAGATCAGGACCTTATGCGCGCCCTGATCGCCGCGAACGAGCGCACCATGGGCGGCAACATCGTCGATTTGCGCGGCATCGCAATGGAACGGCTTGAGGCGCGGCTGGACCGGCTGGAGGACACGCATCGCAGCGTGATCGCGGCCGCCTACGACAACCTTGCCGGGACAAACCAGGTCCATCGCGCGATCCTGCGGATGCTCGACTCGACAGAATTCGAGACGTTCCTGCGCGATCTGGGGGGGCCTGTGGCGGATATTTTGCGCGTGGACAGTATCCGATTGGTCCTAGAGTCGGCGCAAAATGATGGCGATTCGACGGTCGAGCGGTTGGGCAATGTCCTGGCGGTGCGCGCGCCGGGATTCATCGACGATTACCTGACCGGCGGACGCGATACGCCGGTGCGGCAGATCACCTTGCGGCAGGTGCCATCGGGGGTGCCCGATGTGCACGGCGAAGCGGCTGACTGGATCAGGTCCGAGGCGTGTCTGAAACTGGATTTCGGGCCTGGACGGCTGCCCGGGATGCTGACCATGGGGGCGGAGGACCCGCACCAGTTCAACCAGAGCCAAGGAACTGATTTGCTGGCGTTTTTCGCAGGCGTATTCGAAAGGACGATGCGCCGCTGGCTATCATGACAACGGCAATTGCGCCCGCTGCGCGTGATGCGCTGGCGCGCTGGCTGGAGGCGCTCAAGGCGCTGCGCGGGGCATCTGAAAATACCCTGAATGCCTATCAGCGCGATGTATCAGATTTCCTGTCATTCATCACGCACCACCACGGCGCGGCGCAGGGGCTGGGCCCGCTTTCGCGGATCACGGTATCGGACATGCGCGCATGGATGGCGCAGGTGCGGGGCACGGGCGTTTCGCCGCGGACGCTGGCGCGCAAACTGTCGGCTGTTAAGAGTTTCTACAAGTGGCTGGCCGAGCGGGAGGGAATAGACCCGACTGCGGTGCTGGCAACGCGCGCGCCGCGATTTCAGGCCCGCCTGCCCCGCCCATTGGACGAGGATGGCGCCCGCGCCATGATGGAGACGGTCGAACTTCAGGCGCCCAAGGATTGGATCGCGGCCCGGGATTTGGCAGTTGTCACAATGCTTTATGGCTGTGGCCTGCGGATTTCCGAGGCCCTGGACATAGATGCGGGGCAACTTCCCCTCGGCGATGCGCTACGGGTTGTCGGCAAGGGCGGGCGCGAGCGGGTGGTGCCCGTTTTGCCGATCATGGGCGATGTCGTGGGGCGATATGTGCGAAGCTGCCCCTATGATCTGAGCCCCGGCACGCCGCTATTTCGGGGCGCGCGCGGCGGCCGGTTAAGCCCACGCGCGGTGCAGAAGGTCACGCAACAGGCGCGCATGCAACTGGGCCTGCCGGCAAGCGTCACGCCGCACGCGATGCGCCACAGCTTTGCAACGCATCTGCTAAACGCGGGCGGTGATCTGCGGGCGATACAGGATCTGCTGGGGCATGCATCGCTATCGACAACGCAGGCCTATACGGCGGTCGACACGGCCCGCCTGATGGACGTATACAAGAAAGCGCACCCAAGGCAAGGCCACCTCGCGCGTGAGGAAGAGACGAATGACAAGTGAAATCAAAGCCTTGACCGTTCACCTGCTGACTGCGACCGGTGCCGTTTTCGCGATGCTGGCAATGCTGGCGGCAGTAGATGAAAAATGGGACCTGATGTTCTTGTGGCTGGTCGTGGCCTTTGCGGTGGATGGGATCGACGGGCCTTTGGCGCGCAAATACCATGTCAAAACCAAGGCTGCGCGGTTTGACGGGGTGTTGATGGACTTGATCATCGACTACCTGACATACGTGTTCATTCCCGCCTTTGCACTGTTCCGCTCGGACCTGTTGCCGGGGTGGACGGGATGGGTGGCAATCATCGTGATCACCTATGCCAGCGCCATGTATTTTGCCGATAGCAGCATGAAAACAAAGGACAATTCTTTTCACGGATTTCCCGGATGCTTTAACATGCTGGTGATTGTCCTGTTCGCGGTGTCGCCGCCTATCTGGGTGATCTTGCTACTGGTGACGGTGCTGTCGGTGGCGATGTTCCTGCCGCTAAAGTTCATTCACCCCGTTCGAACCGAGCGCTGGCGGCTTATTTCATTGCCGATCGCCTTTGCGTGGACGTTTTTTGCGGGTTGGGCGGCATGGGTGGATTTCCATCCCGAAAGCTGGGCGCACTGGGGGTTAGTGTTGACCAGCGTTTACCTTGTTTTCGCGGGAATCGCGCAGCAGATCATCCCCGAAAGGGCGCGCGGGACGACGGGGTAACGATTGACGGACTGCCCGTAACGGACGTTTCGGGTCGTGAACCTTACGATTCGTACGTTTGGCCGGAGAAGGGTGCATGCGGGCCGTTTTTTTTGCGGTTGGTGGTGCGAGATATTGGTGACATCTCACATGGCGCCCCGCGCGGAATACAGGCGCATAGCGCCGCCGCGCATCGCCGGGGCGCCCGCGGGCGCCCCTTGCCTTTGTCGTGAAAACCGGCCGCGCCGTCAGCCAAGCGCCGCGTCGCAGCGGGCGCAGGTGCCGGGGTGGGAATGGGTGCCGACATCGGGAAGGATTTTCCAGCAGCGTTCGCATTTGCCGCCATCGGCCCGTTCGAACACCACGCCGATGCCCTCCACATCCGGCAGGCGGTACGCCTCGGCCGGGCTGGGATCGCCGGTGAGCACGATATCGGAGGTGATGCAGACATCCTCGAACGCTACGGACTTGAGCGCGTCGAGCATTTCGGCGTCGCGCACGTGGACCACCGGCGCCGCTTCGAGCGAGGCACCGATGACCTTGTCGGTGCGCTGCACCTCAAGCGCGGCGGTGACCACGCGGCGGGCCCGGCGCACGCGCGCCCATTTCGCCGCCAGCGGCTCGTTCAGCCAATCGGCGGGCGTGTCGGGGATATCGACAAGGTGCACGGAGCTGTCATCACCGGGGAACCGTTCGAGCCAGACCTCCTCCATCGTGAAGACAAGCACCGGTGCCAGCCAGGTGGTCAAGCGATGGAACAGGATATCCAGCACGGTGCGCGCGGCGCGGCGGCGGTCGGTATCGCCATCGCAATAGAGCGCGTCCTTGCGGATGTCGAAGTAGAACGCCGACAGCTCGACCGTGGCGAAGTTGAACACTGCCTGCAGCACGCCCTGGAAGTCATAGGCGTCATAGCCGGTGCGCACGCGGTGATCCAGCTCGGCCAGCCGGTGCAGCACCCATTGCTCCAGCTCGGGCATATCGGCAGGATCGACGCGGTCGGCCTCATCGAAATGCGCCAGCGCGCCCAGCATGAAGCGCATGGTGTTGCGCAGCCGGCGATAGCTGTCCGCGACGCCCTTGAGGATCTCCGGCCCGATGCGCAGATCGCCGGTATAGTCCGACTGCGCCACCCACAGGCGCAGGATATCGGCGCCGTATTGGCCGGTCACGTCCTCGGGCGCGATGGTGTTGCCCAGCGACTTGGACATCTTGTTGCCCTTCTCGTCGAGCGTGAAACCATGGGTCAGAACGCCGCGATACGGCGCGCGGCCGATGGTGCCGCAGGCCTGTAGCATCGATGAATGGAACCAGCCGCGATGCTGATCGGTGCCTTCCAGGTACAGGTCGGCGATGCCGTCCTCGGAGCCATCCTCGCGGTCGCGCAGCACGAAGGCGTGGGTCGAGCCGCTATCGAACCACACGTCTAGGATGTCATCGACTTTGTCCCACGCGTCGGGGTCAACGATGCCGTCCAGGAACCGCTGCTTGGCGCCGTCCTTGTACCATGCGTCGGCGCCTTCGGCCTCGAACGCGGCGGTGATGCGGGCGTTGACCTCATCGTTGCGCAACAGGAAATCGGGATCGGTCGGTTTCGCCCCCCGCTTGGTAAAGCAGGTGAGCGGCACGCCCCATGCACGTTGGCGCGACAGCACCCAGTCGGGGCGCGCCTCGATCATGGAATAGAGACGGTTGCGGCCCGAGGGCGGCGTCCACTGCACCAGCTTGTCGATGGAAGTAAGCGCGCGGCCCCGGATCGTGCCCTGCCCCGTCGCCTCGTCCAGTCCATCGCCAAGCTGCCGGTCGATGGCGGCGAACCATTGCGGCCGGTTGAGACGGATCACCGGCGCCTTGGAGCGCCAGCTATGCGCGTCGGAGATGGTGATGCGTTGCCGCGCCAGCAGCCCGCCAAGCGCGGTCAGCTTGTCGATCACCGCCTTGTTGGCGCCGCCCGGCTTGCCATTTTCGCGGATCACCCGCTCGCCGCCGAAGAACGGCAGGTCATCGCGGAACGAGGAATCGTCGCGGATGTTATGCGTCATCGGCAGGCCATGCTTCAGGCCGATCTGGTAGTCGTCATCGCCGTGGCTGGGCGCGGTATGCACGAACCCGGTGCCGGCGTCGTCGGTGACGTGGTCGCCGGGGAAAAGCGGCACGGCAAAGTCCCATTCGCCGCCTGCGCCCTCGGCCCCGCGCAGCGGATGGGCGCAAGTCAGCGCCGACAGCTCGTCGGCGGTCACGTCGCGCAGGCGGGTGACCATGCCCTCTTCCAGCCGCGCGCGGGTGAAGGTTTCCTCGGCCAGCGCATCGGCGATCAGGTAGGTGTCGCCCACCTTGGCCCAGCATTCCTCGGGGGTGCCCACGACCTTGTAGAGGCCGTAGGAGATATCGGGGCCAAAGCAGATCGCGCGGTTCTGCGGGATGGTCCAGGGGGTGGTTGTCCAGATGAGGACGTAGAGCTGATCGATATTCTCGGCGAGCCTTGTGTGAAAATCAACTCGTTCACCCGCCTCCGCAGGGAGATGTACAGTTCCTGCAGCCACCGGAAACTTCACCCAGATCGCGTCGGTCTGGCGGTTGTGATACTCGACCTCGGCCTCGGCCAGTGCGGTCTTTTCAACTGGCGACCACATCACCGGCTTGGAGCCTTGGTAAAGCGTGCCGTTCATCAGGAATTTCTGGAATTCCGACGCGATCACCGCCTCGGCGTGGAAATCCATCGTCAGGTAGGGCTTTTCCCACTTGCCGGTGATGCCGAGGCGCTTGAACTCATCGCGCTGCACATCGATCCAGCCTTCGGCGAAGCGGCGGCATTCCTGCCGGAAATCGACGACCGGGACCTGATCCTTGTCCTGCCCCTTGGCGCGGTACTGTTCCTCGATCTTCCACTCGATCGGCAGGCCGTGACAATCCCAGCCGGGGATGTAACGCGCGTCGCGCCCCATCATCTGCTGGCTGCGCACGACCATGTCCTTGAGGATCTTGTTGAGCGCGTGACCGATATGCAGGTGGCCGTTGGCATACGGGGGGCCGTCATGCAGGGTAAAGGGCGTGCGCCCTTCCTTTTCGCGCAGGCGGTCGTAGATGCCGATGCGGTTCCAACGCTCAAGCCAGGATGGCTCGCGCTTGGGCAGGCCGGCGCGCATCGGGAAATCGGTTTTCGGCAGGTTCAGCGTGTCTTTGTAGTCGGGCGTATCGGTGGACATGAAAGGTGTCCCTTCGTCGGATGTGGCTGTGATGGAATGTCATCGGCGCGAGTGCTCATACGCCTGTTTCCCGGCCGCCCGTCTGATCAGGGCGCCGGGCACGTAATTCGAATGATGATCAGGCCGATCCGCGTCATGGCCCGCGTTATAGGCGCCAACACCGGGGGCGTCCAGTGGCGCATTGCCCCCCTGTCGGCGGGCAGTGCGATGCGCTAGATGACAGGCATGAGCGAGATACAGGCACAGCCCCCCAGATTCGACGTGAGCCGCGCGCAGATCGCCGCGGTGGTGGCGGAATTCTATGCGCTGGTGCGCGCGCATCCGGGCCTTGGGCCGGTGTTTGCCGCGCATGTCACCGACTGGCCCGCGCACGAGGAGAAGATCACCCGTTTCTGGGCCAACGCGATCCTGCGCGAGCGTGGCTATGACGGCAACCCGCAGGCGGTGCACGTGGCCGCAAGAGATGTCCGGCCCGAGCATTTCGATGTGTGGCTGGCGCTGTTCGACGGGGTGCTGCACCGGCAGTTGCCGGCGGGCCAAGCGGCGGCGTGGTCGGCGCTGGCGCATCGGATCGGGCGCGGGTTTCGCGCCGGCGTCGAAGAGGCGCGCCGCCCCGCGGGGGCGCCGCCCAAGCTGCCGTAGCGCGGCGCGGCTGGACAGTGGCGCGCGGGGCGGTATGAAGGGGTGCAGGGCAACCAAGGGGGGCACATGGCCGACGACATCGACGATCTGGCGGACCGGGTCGCGGCGGGCGACCGGCGCGCGTTGGCCCGCGCGATCACCCTGATCGAAAGCGGGCGCGAGGATCACCGTGACCGCGCCGCCGCGCTGATCGAGGCGCTGCGCACCCGCGGCGGGCCGCAGGCGGTGCGCATCGGGTTGTCGGGCACGCCGGGGGTGGGCAAATCCACCTTCGTTGAGAGTTTCGGCATGATGCTGATCGCGCAGGGGCTGCGGGTGGCGGTGCTGGCGGTCGATCCCAGCTCGGCGCGGTCGGGCGGCTCGATCCTGGGTGACAAGACGCGGATGGAACGGCTCAGCCGCGATTCCCGCGCGTTCATCCGCCCCTCGCCCGCGCAAAGCCACCTGGGCGGCGTGGCGCGCCGCACCCGCGAGGCGGTCGCGCTATGCGAGGCGGCGGGGTTCGACGTGGTGCTGATCGAGACCGTGGGCGTGGGGCAATCGGAAACCGTGGTGGCGGAGATGTCGGACCTGTTCGTGCTGCTGCTGGCCCCGGCGGGCGGCGATGAGTTGCAGGGCGTCAAGCGCGGCATCATGGAAATCGCCGACATCATCCTGATCAACAAGGCCGACGGTGACCTGAAACCCGCCGCCGAGCGCACCCGCGCCGATTACGCCGGCGCCCTTCGTCTGCTGCGCAAGCGCCCGCAAGACCCCGAAGGGTTCCCCAAGGCCGCCTGCATCTCGGCGATCGAGGAACAGGGCCTTGCGGCGGCGTGGGAGGATATGACCAACCTCGTCGAATGGCGGCGCGACAACGGCCATTTCGACGCTCGCCGCGCGGAACAAGCGCGCTACTGGTTCGGCGAGGAAGTGCGCCAGGCGTTGCTTGCGCAGCTCGACAAGGAACCGGTGCGCGGCATCATGGACGACCTGGGCGCACGCGTGGCACGCGGCGATGTGACACCCGCGATCGCTGCGAAAGAGGTCCTGACCCTGATGCGCGGCCACTAAGGGCGGCCGCCTCCGGCGGGAGTATTTTCAGCAAGATGAAGCGCAGGGCTGCACGCGTGCATCTTCTTCTGGCCCGAAATATCCCGGGGGAGTCGCCGCAGGCGGCGGGGGCAGCGCCCCCAAGCGCCCTCAGGACAGTTTCACCGGGTCGCCATGGGGCGTCGACAGGTAGGCTGCGCGCCACCGCTCGGCCATGTCCGCCACGGCATCCGGCCCGGCAAAACCGCGGGCGCGGGCCATGTCCTCGAGCGCGGCAAGCCATGCCAGGTAGTAATCCTCGGACCCGTCGAGGGGGCCATCCACGCCGCGCGCGCGCAAGGTGGCGGCGAAGGTGTCGGTCCACTCCGGCCAGGTGAAGGCGCCCGCCTCGGACAGAGCGACTGTGAGGGCGAAGACCTGCGCATGCCAGGGTGCGTCAAAGCGGGGGGCGTCCTCGGGCGTGGGTGAAAGGGTCATTCAAGCGGCTCCAGGTAGGGCTCGAACGCGTCGAGGGTGACCTCGTCATCGGGGTGCTCGGGGGCCAGCCACAGATCGGCGGCACGCAACGCCACGGTATAGAGCGGCTGCGGCGCCTCGCCCAGGCCGTGCGCGTGGCTATCGGGAAAGACATGCGCGCCGTGGCTGTGCAGGATCGTGGCCAAGTGCCCGCCGGCATAGCCCGGCAGGCGGGTGTGGCCGCCGGGGATGTGGGCGTGGCCCGCCCGGCGCAGGCGAACGCGGTCGCCTGGCGCAAAGCGCGGCGCGGGGCCGGGGCGATCCGTCGGGCCGCCGCGGCGCAGGGTGGGGGCGACGGCAGCGGCCTCCAACCGCCGGGCGCGCAGGCCCTCGGGCGCGGGGCCGCTGGCCTGTCCGGCGCGTAGCTCATCGCGGGTCACGACGCCCTGCTCCACCAGCAGATCGGCCAGCGCGGCGATCCATTTCTCGTAATAGCTGAAGCGCATGTAATCGCGCGGGCTGAGCCGTTCGCGGGCGTGGCGGCTGCTGTCTAGGTTCCATTGCCCCAGCGCCCCCGCCGCCAGCGTCACCGCCAGCGCGTGGGCGTGCCAGCCTTCCTTGAACACGGGGGCGTCCTCGCCATCCACCGTGACCGGGCCATCGCCGAAGCGCCCGCCCATATCGTGCAGGCGGGTCATGGCGCGGGCGCCTCGTGGGCGGCGCGCGGCAGGCCGGTGCCGACCATCGAATCACGGGTGACGAGGCGCGCGAGGTCATCTTCGCTCCAACCCTCTGTGCCTTCGGGGCGCATCGGCAGGACGAGGTAGCGGACCTCGGCGGTGCTGTCCCAGACGCGCACGGCCTGTTCGCGCGGCAGGGTCAGGCCGAACTCGGCCAGCACCTTGCGCGGCTCGCGTACCACGCGGGCGCGGTATTCGTCGGATTTGTACCATGCCGGCGGGATGCCCAGCAGGGTCCACGGGTAGCACGAGCACAGGGTGCAGACGATGACGTTGTGCCGCGCGGGCGTGTTTTCGACGACGGTGACATGTTCGCCCTGCCGCCCGGTCAGGCCAAGCGAATCGAGCACCGGATCGGCGTCGTCAAGCAGCGCCTCGCGGAACGCCGGGTCGGCCCAGGCGCGGGCGACGACGCGCGCGCCCTCTTGCGGGCCGACGCGGTGCGCGTAGGTATCTATGATCTCGTCCAGGGCGGCGGGATCGACCAGGCCCTTTTGCGTCAGGATGGTTTCCAGCGCCCGCACCCTGAGCGCGGGATCGGGCGGCAGCACCGCGTGGGCGTGATCGTGATCGTGGTGGTCATGTGGCATGGGGCCGAGTTTGACGCGGCGCGCGGCCGCTGTCACGCCCCGAATTTCGGGGAATACGGGAAATGCGCCGGCGGGCGCTTGACGGGCGGGCCGATTCCGCCTAATGACCGCTGACGAAATTCCGGGCGCTGCGCATCGGCAGTGCCCTCATATTTGTTGATGGGGTCAGATGTACCCCGCTGACCCAGACGAGGATACGCCCATGTCGCGCCGTTGCGAACTGACCGGAAAAGGCCCCATGACTGGCAACAATGTCAGCCATGCCCACAACAAGACCCGCCGCCTGTTTCGTCCCAATCTGAACGATGTGACGCTGCAATCGGAAACGCTGGGCCGTGGCATCAAGCTGCGGATTTCGGCATCTGCGCTGCGCAGCGTGGATCACCGTGGCGGTTTGGACAAGTTCCTTGCCAAGGCGAAGGACGACGAGCTGTCGCCGGCGGCACTGAAAGTCAAGAAAGAGATTGCCAAGGCACAATCCGTCGCCGCCGAGGCCTGAGGCCCGGGCACCGACGCCTTGTAGAGTTCAAACAGCCCTGCCAGCGGTGGCGGGGCTGTTTCCTTTTGTCGCTTTTCCCCCGCCCTGCGCATCGCTATATGATGGGCGCATGAGGCGGATGATCCATCCCTTGCAAGCGATTGCGCTGGCGCTGCTGCTGGTCCTGACGGGGCAGTCGGTGGCCCTGATGCGCACGGCACCGGACCCTGCGGGGCAGATGGTTTTGTGCACCGGCACCGGGCCGATCACTGTTCTGACCGACGAGAACGGGCAGCCCGTGGGCGCGCCGCATATCTGCCCCGACTGCGCGATGTCTTTGTTTGCCGCCGTGCCGGCGGCACCCGAAATGCCGCCGCGCCCTGCGATGCGCAGCGAGGCGGCGGTGGTGCGTGCGCCTGTGTCCACGCGACAGGCGGCGTATGTCGTGCCGTCGGCGCGCGATCCCCCTGCCCTGTCGTGATCCGATAACAGACTTCACGAACAGACAGTTTCACAGACAGACAAGGGAGAGACGCGATGTCTTTCAAATCCACGGTAATGGCGGCTGCGGCCGTATGTGCAATGGCCCTGCCGGCATGGGCAGAGGGGATCACGGTCAATGATCCCTATGCGCGGGCCTCGGCGATGATGTCCACCTCGGGCGCGGCGTTCATGATGATCAAGAACGAGACCGGGCAGGATGACCGCCTGATCGGCGCGGCGTCGCCGGTGGCGGAGGTCGTGCAGTTGCACACCCACAAGGAGGACGAGAACGGCGTGATGCGCATGATCCATGTCGAGGAGGGGTTTGCCCTGCCCAAGGATGGCATGATCGCGATGCAGCGCGGCGGACATCACGTGATGTTCATGGGCATCGGTGAGCCGTTCGAGCAGGGCGATATGATCCCGCTGACGCTGACGTTTGAGAAGGCGGGCGATGTGCAGGTTGAGGTGCCCGTGGACCTGGAGCGCAAGCCGGGCCAGGGCATGATGAACCACGGCAACATGCAAGGGGGCTCCGGCAACTGATAGCCGGGGATAGGCCTTGCATGAGCGCGCCTCGGCCTTCGTCCCGGGCCGGGGCGCGTGATGCCTTGTTTTGGGTGGTGTTCACGGTAGGATGGTGATGTTACGTGGTTGTTTTTAATGTATAATGGCGTTTGGCCGGGGTGATTTTTGTTGGGGTATGAGGGCGGCGTACGGGGCGGTGATGGCCTTTTGCGGACATTGGACGAGCCGTTGAGAAGCCGCGCATCGGTGGGACGCGGTGCGGCGATCCTACGCTGGTGCGGGGCACTTTATCCCAGCCAAACCCGAAAACCCCATGAGCGTTGCGCAAGCGTCAGCCGCAGCTTGCCTCGGCGTTGCCGCTGAATTCGGTGTATTTCTCCCAGAACAGCTCGTGCCGGAAGTTGTCGGACTGCCGGATTTCCTGTGCCCGGTGCGGATCGGCAAAGAACGACGCGGCAAGGTGCTGATCCGAGCGCGAGAGCGTGCGATTGGCGACCGTCTGGATACAGCCGCAAAGCTGCCGCGAGCGGGCCTTGCGGGGCGAGGCCATGCAAGCCGAACTGATCGGCCCGGGCGATAGTCGCGTCACCGGCGCGCGGTCGTTCGAGCGCCTGTCGCCGCCGCCACAGGCCGCCAGCGCCACCGCCATCGTCAAAACCACAACTGCCTTCATTTCCGTGCCTCGTTGCCGCGCCGGCGGGCATGCCGATTCACCAAGACTATGCACCGATCGCGCAGCTGCATCAATCCGCGTGCGTCCCGCCGGCGCAATCGTGTTCGCGGCTCACGGTGCGTCTTGCTACGTGGGGCGATCCGGGGCATATGGTGCGCATGACAGAGCTATCGCACATACGCAATTTCTCGATCGTGGCGCATATCGACCACGGCAAATCCACGCTGGCCGATCGCCTGATCCAGTCCACCGGCACGGTGCAGGATCGGGACATGAAGGCCCAGATGCTGGACGCGATGGATATCGAGCGCGAGCGCGGAATCACCATCAAGGCCAACACCGTGCGCATCGATTACAAGGCCGATGACGGGGAAACCTACGTTCTGAACCTGATCGACACGCCGGGGCACGTGGATTTCTCGTACGAGGTGTCGCGCTCGATGCAGGCGGTCGAGGGCAGCCTTCTGGTGGTGGATAGCACGCAGGGCGTGGAGGCGCAGACGCTGGCAAATGTCTATCAGGCCATCGACGCCGATCACGAACTGATTCCCGTGCTGAACAAGATCGACCTGCCGGCCGCCGATTGCGACCGCGTGGCCGAGCAGATCGAGGATGTGATCGGCATCGACGCCAGCGGCGCGATACATGTCAGCGCCAAGACCGGCATCGGCATCCACGAGACGCTGGAGGCGATCGTCAAGCACCTGCCGCCGCCCGAGGGCAAGCGCGACGCGCCGTTGGTGGCGATGCTGGTCGATAGCCGCTACGACAGCTACCTTGGCGTGATCGTTCTGGTGCGGATCATGGATGGCGTCCTGAGAAAGGGCGACCGTATCCGCATGATGCAGAACGGATCGGTGCACACGGTAGACCGCATCGGCGTATTCCGCCCCAAGATGGAAGCGGTCGATGAGCTGGGCCCGGGCGAAATCGGGTATATCACCGCCCAGATCAAGCAGGTGCGCGACACCCGCGTCGGCGACACCATCACCCACGAGAAGAAGGGCGCCGAAAAGCCGCTGCCGGGCTTCAAGCCCAGTCAGCCGGTGGTGTTCTGCGGTCTGTTCCCGATGGATTCGGCCGAGTTCGAGGACCTGCGCGAGGCGATCGAGAAACTGGCGCTGAACGATGCCAGCTTCAGCTACGAGGTGGAAAGCTCGGCCGCGCTTGGGTTCGGGTTCCGCTGCGGGTTCCTGGGGCTGCTGCACCTCGAGGTGATCCGCGACCGGATCGAACGGGAATACGGGATCGAGCTGATCACCACGGCGCCGTCGGTGATCTATCACGTCTATATGAAGGACGGCTCCTGCGTGGAGCTGCACAACCCCGCCGACATGCCCGACATGACCCACGTGGACCATGTCGAGGAGCCGCGCATCAAGGCTACGATCCTGGTGCCGGACGAATTCCTTGGCGACGTGCTGAAGCTCTGCCAGGATCGGCGCGGCATCCAGGAGGACCTGACCTATGCCGGCAGCCGCGCGATGGTGGTGTATGATCTGCCGCTCAACGAGGTGGTGTTCGATTTCTACGACCGCCTGAAATCGGTGACGCGGGGCTATGCCAGCTTCGATTACTACATCACCGGCTACCGCACGGATAACCTGGTGCGGATGTCGATCCTCGTGAACGACGAGCCGGTGGACGCGCTAGCGACGATGGTGCACCGCGACCGCGCCGAGATGCGCGGCCGCGCGATGGTCGAAAAGCTCAAGGAGCTGATCCCGCGCCACATGTTCAAGATCCCGATCCAGGCGGCGATCGGCGGCAAGGTGATCGCGCGCGAAACCCTTGCCGCGCTGCGCAAGGACGTGACCGCCAAGTGCTACGGCGGCGACGTCTCGCGCAAGCGCAAGCTGCTGGACAAGCAAAAGGCCGGCAAGAAGAAGATGCGCCAGTTCGGCAAGGTGGAAATCCCGCAATCGGCGTTCATCAATGCGCTGAAGATGGACGGGTGAGCACACTCATCGGCGCGCCTGAGGCTATGTCCTGATGTAGTGGAATTGAACTGCGGATCACTGAACTTCGTGTGCAACACAGGTTCGCGCCCGACCCCGTGGGTGGCGCGGCGCGGCTTGGCGTGGGGACGCGCACCACCGCCCTCTCGGCATCATCCTGCCGATGCGCTCGCCAAGCGGTCGGGGCGCTCTAGATTCGTCGTATCCACCAATCAAAAAGGGAGGATCTGACCCATGAAATACCTGGCACTTACCGCAGCACTCGCACTGTTCGCCGGTCCGGCGGTGGCGAACCAGTGTCCGGCGGACATGTCCAAGATCGACGAGGCGCTTGAGACGGCCAGCCTGTCGGAAGAGCAAATGGCCGAGGTGAAGGCCCTGCGCGCCGAGGGCGAGGAGCTGCACCAGGCGGGCGATCATGCCGCCTCGGTCGAGACGCTGGCAGAGGCCAAGGAAATCCTAGGGGTCGAGTGACCCGGCCACGCCACGGCAGGGGGCGCGGTGCTGCGGCCCCTGCTGCCCGAGATCGCGCCTATGGGGCGCCATGTGACTGAGAAAATATAGTGGACCCGGGGAAACCCCGACCTTGGCCGCAGCGCGGCCCCTAGGGGGTATATTGCCCCCGGCGACAAAAAACCGGGGCCGATCCACCGATCAGCCCCGCCTTGGTCACTCGACCGCCTTCTCCAGCGTTTGCCCGGCTTTCTGGATGTCGCGCCCAGCGCCTTGCACCGTCTCGCACGCCGCAAGGCCCATGCTTGCCACCAGCCCGATTATTACCAATCTCATAACGCGTCTCTCCTGCTGTGATCCGGTACCTTCTTACAAGCCCGCCCAAGGGACCGCAAACGCCAACGGGCGCCTGACCCAGATCAAGGCGCCCTGCCCCTTGCGCGTGGCAAACGGTATGCATGTCAACGCATAGAGAGGCGGCATGTTCCGGCTGACGATCATCCTGCACCTGTTCATCGGCGCGACCCTGTCGGGGGTGGGCCTCATCGCGGTTCTGGTGGCGGGCTATGGCTCGGGCTGGACGCTGGCGGGGGCGGCGCTGGCGGGGTTTGTCCTGGCCTTTCCGGTAAGCTACGCGGTGGCGCGCGCGATGGCCGGGGACGAGTGAGGCAACGGCCGGTGCGCGATGGTGCAAAAATTTGCATGATTTGCCTATAACGGTCTTGATCCCCCCGCCGCCACGGCGTATCACGCCCCCCGCACGTTGGGGTGTAGCCAAGTGGTAAGGCAGCAGTTTTTGGTACTGTGTATCGTAGGTTCGAATCCTACCACCCCAGCCAATGACCTCCAAAAACTCCATATTTCCCAATGGGATAGCCGTTGATCAAGCGGCCAGCCTCCCGTCTCCACGTCGCGGTGGTTCACAAACTGGTTCACATCGTGCGCGGTGTAGAACGCGGGAACCGTCGAGAAAATGGGGACTTCACCTCGTTCGCAGAAACGGGATCTTCTATTTCCGGCGGCGCTGGCCCGAAAAAATCCGGCGTCTCGGCGCACCTGCATTTCTGTCGGTTTCGCTTCGTACGCACGTTCTCGCCGAAGCGGTAAAGCGGTCGGCCGACCTGCTGTCCGCAGTCGAAGCAGGAGAGAGAAACGTGCTCGAGGAACTTCAGGACAGTCCGGTCTGCGAGGCGCGGGTCCAATCGATGCTGCGAGAGATCGTGAGGCAGGCCATGGCCGGCATGATCGCTCGACAGGAGAGCGATGCTCCCGTGGATACTTCCGACGCGAGCCTCTGCCGGATCAGCGCAGAGGCAAGCCTGATCCGGAACGCGCAGCAAGCCAGGGACTGGTCGGTTGCCTCCGCGTTCGCTGGAGAAATCGCACGGCAGAATGGCCTCGATCCCGAAGCTGTCGAGGCGCCCGCGGTCGCCCGGCAAGTCCTTTCCCTCATGCGCCGGTTGAACGAATTGGGCGCGCGCGTCGAGAGAGAGTTCGATGATCCCCTCAATGCCGGGCGGGATCTTCTCATCGACAATGGACTGCCGCCGTCCCGGGACGCCATGAAGCCGCCGATGCGGTTGTCAGACGCAATCGAGAAAGCGTGCGAGGAGGCCCCTCAGGACGTGGAGAGCAAGATCCGCGTTGTCGGCAAACTCGCCGTGGCGTTCTTCGAAGACGTTCCGGTGTCATCGATCGTGCTGGAGCGGTCTTTCGAGTTCCTCTTCACCGTCTGGATGCTGCCGAAAGGTTGGGGTAAGGCCCACGGTCGGAATCGACACGGCCAAGCCGGTCGGGAGCTTTGTCCTCTCGAAGAAATTCGCGAAGCCGACGCGAAGGACGCTGAACTTGTCGAGGAGATCATGAGCCTCGACACGCTGTCGATCCCGGATAAGCGCCGTCGGCTGGTGCAGGAACTGACCCCGCGGCTCACCGATGGATACCTGTTCGTCCAGCGCGACATGCTCAACCGCATTTTCCGCGCAGCACTCGGGAAAAAGCGCGTCGGTCGCGATGTCGATGACGAGGATCGCGTCGTTCCATCTCACTCCCAACTCAAGAACCGGCTGCGGGCCTGGCACAAATCCCAAAAGACTTCCTGCAAACTCCCCACCCGCGTCTCGCGGCCGAAGCGACGCATGTCCTGGTCGCTCGAACACGTATCACGGCTCCTCCGTTCACCGATTTATTTGGGCACCTCCTCACCCAAGCAGCGCAGCCGCAAGGCGACAGCGCGAAAGAGATACATCATCAGGGATGCGATCTATTGGGTTCCGCTCATCATGATTACGATGGGCGTCCGCCCCGAGGAAATCCTCCAGGCTGCCGTGCAGGACGTCGTTCGCCGCGATGGCATCCTCTGCTTCTTGGTCGGAGACGAGGAGGACGCGGTGTTGAAGAACCAACAATCGCGGCGCGTCCTGCCCATCCCGCAGATCCTTCTCGATCTCGGTTTCCGGCAATGGATCGTCGCGAAAAGGAAGTCCGGCGAAACCTGGCTTTTCCCTGAAATCCAGCCTGACAAAAGCCATGGCCGGCGGTCACAGACCTTCGGCGATCGCCTGCGGAATCTCCTCAAGACACTCAAGCTGCAAGACGCGCGCGAAGACATCTATGCCATGCGGCGCACGCTGTCCTCAAAGCTCATGGGCCTGGGCATCGACACCGGCACGCGCCAAAGGATCCTCGGCCACCTCGAGGGAACGACCATCGACCGGCACTATTCGGATCATGGCCTTCTGGAACTGAAGGACCTGCTCGACGCCGTCAGCTACGGGATCGAAGTCGGCAGCGACAGACGGTTTGGCTTCCCGATTATTGTCGGCAACCGCACCGCCCTGCAGACGGCCCTCGATGTCGACGTGGCGTTGACCGATCGCCAGGAAGTCTCCGCCGTTCAACTCCGGGATGCAGAAACAGACGAGATCGTGTTCGAAGCCAGCATCTCCGGCCGCAAGGCCCCATCGGGATATCCCTGGAATGGATGCCGTCAGCTCGAGGAAATCGACGTTGCCGCCCGGATCATCTCGCTCAGCCGGCAATATTCGCTCACGATGCCCGCGAGCGAAGAGGCTACGGCCGCACTCGAGCATCTGCTGATCCTTGTTGACGACAAACCGTTCTACATTCCCGCCGCCAATCGCGGCGTCGCCACGGAGGTTAAGAATACCGGAGACGCGCCTGCAGCTGCGGCCGAACCGGACATCCAGGACCAGGACTGCCGCCCGGTCAATCTTGTCGCAGGAGATCTGGTGGTCTGCGCGCTTCCGAATCTTCGCGTCGGCGGCACCAAGCCAACCGCGCGTCCTGGATTGGTCGTCGCCACGCGCTCCCTGGGTAGCCGGAGATTTCTCGATATCGCTTGGGGTAGTCCGCTTGAATCCTTCGGCCCCGCGCCTCATGAACTCGCGATTTCACGGTCGGTGGAGATGGCCGAGGCCAAACTCGACATTCCGACGAAGTTCAATTTGCGGCGACGGTTTCTTGTGCCCGAGGAGGATACCGCTCGCTTGCATCGCCGTCTGGGGCGCATCGGCAACAACGCCCAACTACGGATTCAAGAAGGCCTCAGCTGCGCAGGAGACATCTCTCCCGAACCGGTTTACGAAAACTTGCGGCCCGCGCAGCCCCTGACAGTGGAGCGCAGGCGCATAAAGGGCGTGAGACCTGTAAAATCACGGTAGGCACCAAAAAACTATCGAGACAGCGGATTGTACATAGGATCGACCGAAACACGGTAGCCTGGCGAGGCAATTTCACGCCAGGGAACCGGAACATGACACCCTCCCGAACGCGCAGCCAATCAACGTACCCAATGCCATCAAAGCTCAGACATGGCTTTTCCCAGACATACCGCGAAGCTCGGCAAAGGGCAGGCTTTCCGGCACCTTCACAAAGGCCTTTATGCACTGCCGGATCACCGAAGGCGGCTACAACCGCGGCACGACTTCCACTCCCTGAGCACCCATTTCACTGTAGTCTTGAAACGGAAGAAATGCCCGCTGGATATCCGCAAGGGACTTATCGGCCATGAGCTCCGAGACGTGACCGAGGAGCATTACGATCCCGAATTCAATGAGTGGGTGCAATCGATCGAGATCGATATCTCGCAGATCGTATCGCCCTGGCGCAATCCAGCGTCACTTCCGGGAAATGTCGTCGCCCTTCGCCGCTGACTGCAGCACACTAGAAACCGGGGCCGCCCTGATGGCGGCCCCGGTTTCCACGGTTTATTGGCAGCCCTCCTCGAACCCTTTGATCGCGATTTCGAGAAGATGCCCGATCGCCCAGAGCTCAGCGCCAGACCGCGTAGTTCGCCACGCCTTGCAATAGGGATCGACCGGTCGCTCCTCCGTGAATTTCGCAAGACCCTTAAAGTCTTCGATCGGAAGACGCTGCCGGACGCAGGCCAGCATGGCGCGACACGCCTCCAGCCGGGCGACGTCGCTGGACTCCGGATCGAGCATGGCGTGGTAGTGACACAGGCTCGGGGAGAATGTGGGCGCGCCGGGATGAGCGGCAAAGCGGATCAGGTTCAGCCACTGCGCGGCAAGTTCCGCCTGGAGGCGGGCCGTCCTGACGCGGCGTTCTTGTTCTGCCTCCATCAGCCCAACTCCACGCCTCGACCGGGGAGTCCGGCAAGCCAGAGCGCTTCAAGCGCCCGGCTGCCGCGTGAGACCGCCTCAGCGCAGTACATGGCCTCGGAGGCCCGAGGATCGTCGGGATGAACAGCCGCGAAACGGGCCGCTTCGGGTCGTGAGAGATCGTCGACGAGCTCAAGACGCAAGAGCCGTGCCAGTCGTGCAAAATCCCGCCGGCGGGTCTGCAAGTCGCCACCGGTCCGAGCGCAGGTGACGACGGCGCTGGCGCGACGCGCCCATTTCGGACCGCCGAGTAACTCGGCCGCGGCGACGAGGGTGTCGCCGTCGTGGCAGAGCCAGCGCCGGAATGCGCAGACGATCTGTGTATTCCGCAGCAGGGAATTGATATTCGGTTCGTGTTTCATCTGGATACTCACTCTCTTGGTGATGCGCGAACCCGGGGTGGGCCGCGTCAGTATCCCCGCTGCGAAGTGGTGCGTTTCTTGTCGTGTAGCTTGGTTTTTCCGATCGTGGAGATCCCCCCACGCTTGGCGATTGGCGTCGCGCAAGGCGTCCCCGCCCAGTTTTTCAGAACCCCCAACCGCCGGTCGGCGCGCCCTCATGCAAGGGCGCGCGCCGGGCGGCGGTTGGGTCACGCCTCAGGGTGTCCCGATCGGGCTCTGATCCCGCATCTTGCAATCGTCGAGCCGAGCATCGAGCAAATCCTGCTTGCGGCGTCCTGCGAGGCTCTTACACGGCTGGAACCGCCCTTATCCGGGATTTGACACGCACACCGGCAAAGCCTTTGACTCGGAGGTGCGGGGGGTGTTCGTGTCAAATCTGCCTTACTGGGGAAATCCCGCGTAGTCCTTTGACACCTAACCTAAATCGCTCGGTCTTGTAGGTCGGTAGCTCTTTACCCGAGGTAGAAATACGATAGCACAAACTGAAACGGCCAGCACATATCTGTGCCGGCCGTCGATGGCCGGTCGTCCCGGCCTGATTATTTGCGAGGTTTGGCTCGTATCTCATCTATCTAAATCCCCTCCAGCCGACGCTCCAGTTCCTGTTCGGAGAGCGGAATAGCCGCATTCACGAGGACCTGGCTCTCGCGCATCTGGTTCCGAGCGAGGCTCTCCGCCTGGTAGTGTTCCGACGTGCGATAGGATTGTTGCGCACAGAGTGCGAGAGCGGCGCGTACCCCTGACGGTCCGAGATCTCCGAGCAAGGTGTGGATCCGCGTCCTGTTGATGATGCTTCCGGTTCTGGACCTGTCACGTATTTGTGCCGCTCCGAGTGCTCGTTTAAGCCACTTTCCGTTCGAAGGCGACCGGGCTTTTCCAGCCCAATGCTGAGTGTCGTCGACGCGGATTGTAGAAACCATTGATGTATTCGAAGATCGCCATCTCAGCTTGGCGCCTGGTTGCCCATGCCCGCCGCCAGATCAGCTCCGCCTTGATGGTTTTGAAGAACGTCTCAACAGCCGCATTGTCATAGCAATTACCTTTTCCGCTCATCGAGACCTGGAAGCCGTGTTCGCGCAGGATCTTCTGGTAGTCATGCGAACAGTATTGACTGCCTCTGTCGCTGTGGAAGATGCAGCCTTTGG
>NZ_KE384068.1:0-1569 GCF_000423645.1 Sediminimonas qiaohouensis DSM 21189
GCCTCGGCTTTGATCGCTTCGAAACCTTCTTCTTGCAACGCCCGGAAACCCCTTAGCTTGGCTTGCATCAGAATCGCCCAGCACTCAAGCTGCTGCATAAGGGTTTCCATCTCGTCTTCTGCGTCCTCAGCCTCGAGAAACTCCTCTGCGGATTTTACTACGGGAAGACCGCAATCGGACATGACGTCAAGGAGGTCTTCCATGCTGTCGATGGATGGAGGCGACATGTATTCTGCGAACGCCTGTGCCCTATTGCTTTTGTAACGATCATCGGCAGTTGCGTGCAGATGTAGGAGTTTGTAGTCTATAGTCATTGATGTCTCTCCTTTGATCGAGACGTTGCATTGAGCGGCGTGGTTTAGGTTTGGACGACTGGGGCCACGCCGCGATTACCGAGCGTTACACGCCCGTCACCCTCCACCGGGGAAGATCTCTGCGGTCCCGCTTATCCAGCAGGTCCAATATCTTGTTGAGCTTGACGGCCTCATTGATCATCGTCGCCCGGTCGATCGTTTCTGAGTTTTCCAGCTCAGCCAACCGCGCTTTGATCTCTTCGCGTTTATAGCGGTTAACGATACCAGCAAGCTCTTGCGCCGCGTCCAGTAGGCTGCCGATCGTGACCTCAGCACGGCCAATGGCGCCATCGTAGCCAACGAAGACGTCCTCGTAGCCCTCCGAGCCGATCCCTGTTGCCTCGTTATCCCTAGATACCTCTTCGGGGTTGCGCTCATCTTCAAATGTAGGCGGCTCAATGCCCGCCAACTCCAATGGTAACGCAAAGTCAGAAGACTGCGCGCTCTCTTCCCAGGCCTCACTGAAAAGCCTCTTGAGGTAAGGCTTGGTGCTTTCCGGCGCGACAAGGCTTGCCTCACGCTCTCGCTCTCTTTGCGCCTTTTTGCGCTCTGCAGGTGTCATTGCCATTTGGAAACTCCTTTGTGACCGTGACCGCTTATGTCACACTCACGACAGCAAGTCAATCTGCTTCTGCAATTCCTCAGATTCCGGTCACTGCCCGATTTCACCCAGTGCCGCGATCAATTTGGGTTTTGCTCCGCGATGTGACTTCGCTCTCGCCGGGAACACCGTGTCCCGCTTTCCAGGGCGGCGGTGGACCTGCTCAAGAAGCTTCCCAGGCACATGGGCTGCCCATATGTCTTCCCCTCGCCCAAGGACGGGCCGATGTCCGACATGACCATCTCGGCCGTGATGCGCAGGATACACGCTGCCGAGGTGAAAGAGGGCCGTCCCGGCTTTCTCGATCCACAGTCGCGCCGCCCGGCCGTGCCGCATGGTCTGCGCTCCACGTTCCGGGACTGGGCCGCCGAGCGCACGAGTTACCCACGTGAAACCGCCGAGATCGCCCTAGCGCACAATGTTGGCAGCGACGTCGAGCGGGCTTACAGGCGCAGCGACATGATCGAGAAGCGGCGAGCGATGATGGAGGACTGGGCGGGGTTCGTCATGGGGCGCGAGAAGAATGGCTAATCCTTCACACCACCGCATTACGTTGGCTACTGCAGAGGAGCCTCAAGCACTTGGACCTCGAATTCTGAATTGCTACACTGGCAT
>NZ_KE384068.1:2670-43850 GCF_000423645.1 Sediminimonas qiaohouensis DSM 21189
TGCAGAGATATTCCCGGCTATCGGGTGCGTATAACAAGCACGAATCGCTCAAAACATCACCAGTTGCTGCGGATTCTTGCGGGCCTCACGGCGACCCTGATCAGAGAAATGCACAATATCACGATACTGCCGGTCAGTGAAGTTAAGGATCTGGATGTCCCCGGACTCGGGTAACTTCCTTTCGATTCGGGCCACTCGCGCCTGAAAGGCCTCTTTGCCATTTACGAACCGGGCATAGACGGAAAACTGGCTGCGTTCGAAGCCTTCGTCGAGCAGGAAACTTCGGAAACGCGTTGCCGCCTTGCGCTGAGGTTTGGTGTCGGTCGGAAGATCGAACATTACAAGTATCCACATGAGACGGTATCCTGAAAGCATTTCCGGGTGCTGTGTCATCGGCCGAGTCCCCTGAATATCAGGCCGTCAGGCGGGCGCGGCAATGCGAGGGCAAGTTTGCCAGACTCGAAGCTCTGCCCCAGTGACGTTGCCAGTTTGGTGAGAGAAACGGAAACAGGCGTAAGGCCATCGCCCAGAGGCAAATCCGCGGCGATTAGCCTGGCAAGCGCCTGTTTCGCGGCGAGATCGACTTGAGGACTGTTATAGGTGACAAGGTGGCGCGCGGCACAATCTACAAGGGCGCGGTAAGGCTCCATCAGATCGTCAGCCAGGGCGAAGGCGTTGCCGCGGTTGGAGTGATGCAAGCCTATTGAAGGGTGCAGCCCGGAAGCGACCACAGCACGGGCAGTGGCCGCGCGCAGGACAGTGTAGCCATAGTTCAGCAGAGAATTGACACCTTCGGCGTCTGTGTCTCTGCGAAATCCCTCGCCCATCATGCGAGGCCAATAATAACGCGCGGCCTGGGCCTCGATATTGGTGCCGTCACCGGAGGTGATCCGGCGAAGCATCATGCGCAGGGGCGCATCGGATTCGCCCATTGCAGCGAGGGCTGACGCCTGCATCGCAACCTTTGTGCGAATGACCTGTTTCCATGCCTGTTTGATCAGTGGCTGTTTAGCCTGCCATTGAGCGCGCAGGCGACCACCTTGCGCATGATGGCCTTCGAGAGGCAAGAGCACGGAACGCGGCGCGTGATTGGCACCACAGAGAACAACTGCCGCGCCACGCTCAGCCAATTCGACCAGAAGCGAGGAGGACCAGGTGGTGCCATGAGCGTGGACAATGACGCCGGCGATCTGATCGAGCGGCGTGCGACCGATTTCCGTTCCGTTCTCGGAAACCTTCAGAAAGCCCCGATCCCGCGATAGATGCCGACCTTCGGTGGCGATGTCAATGATCTGATCCACGCGCCGCTCTCCCAAACCCTTGGGAGACTGACACATTTTTCCGATTCGTGCGAATCCTGAGGTTCAGGCGACGGGACCGGGATCGCGTAGACGACCCATTTCATCGACGTAGACGCGGCGGATATGGGCTTTCACAAGTGTGTTGATGGACATTCTGAATAGCGAAAACGGATCACCTGCTGTTCGGTCGCGCGCGTCGCCGTTGCTTTCTGTGTGAGGTGCGAGAAACAAGATTCCGGCTTGGTTGAACTTCTGCACGTAGCAAATCACGGTCTCACCCTCGCGCTCGATTGCCACCATGTCGCGCTTGAACAAGCGCAGAAGGCGTTTGGCGGCCGGGTGGGGGCGGCGAGCGCTGCCGGCATGGGCCTCAAAGGTTGTGGTGACCTGCGCCTTGGTCTTTCCGTCCGGCAGGCGCCAGATTTCGTAACAATGGTTGCTATCGCCCTTGTAGGCCTTCATCGGCTTGCCGTTCGGACCATCAATCTCGACCCGGGCCGAGGATTGGAGGCTTTCGATCAGGCGCACGTGACGTATGCCTCGGTATTTGTCGTCACTGGCGGCGAAATTGCGTAAGGCTTCCTCGAAGGCCTTGCCATCTTTGCCCTTGGTGACAAGCGCGAGTTTGCTCTGGAGATAGGAATCGCGGATATTCTTTCCCTTGGTCGTAATCTCTATATCGCCGGGTTTGAGCGCAAGAAGAGGTGAGCGGCTGACGACAGTTTGCTCATCAACGATGCCATAGGCGGTGTCGTTGTGAAGCTGGCCCGTGGTGGTGTCACGGCCCTGCCTGCGGGATGCCGGATCAATGCAGCCATGATCGGCGCGGTGGGAGACTATGATTCTTTCAAGTTGCCCACTAATATCATTTCGGAAATCCTCCCACGGATGAGGAATGGAGCGGGCAATATCTTCGGCGGATTTTCCGTCTTGTTCGTCGTGCTTGGCAGAGTCGGCGATCTGTTTGATCAGACTGCGACTTGTGGCCGCCACTACGGCGGCGTCGATGGCGTGGTGGCGGTGATCAGTGCGGTTCTTGGCTTTACTTGCGCCCTCCTTGTCAGAAAGGAGAGAGTTGAGACCCCAGTGACGGCGCAGCATTTCGGTAAGCCGACCAGGAACAACCCAGACATGCCCGCCCCTAGTATAAAGCGCATCGAGATATGTGCGCGCGAGGCGCGACAAGTATTTCGTATCGACTAAGGCGCGATCGAGAAAACTGTTTTCTCCCTCAAACCGTTCCATCGCGTCAGGGGCAAAACGCCATTTCTTGTTGCCGGGAAGGCTGTTGAGGTTCGCACTGATCGCCTCCCATTGTGGCGTGTCACCCCATGCTTCCCATGGTGTCTTGTTCCCCTTCTCGCGATTGGCTTCGCGCAGGCAGATCGTGCGGTTGGCGAAGCTGTCGTCAAGCGTGCGGGAATAGGGAAGAATATGGTCGACGTCGCATTCGCCATTGAGAACCATGGTGGCTGTGATCGGCTTACCGGTATATGGGCACTTGCGTGGGCCGATAGCGGGGCCGAGGTCTTCATAGAGGCGCAGGAGCATCCGGTTGGCGCCAGTATCAGGCTTGCCACATTCTGCTAGCTGGGCGCTACGCCGCATGGCGGCGGCACGGTTTTCGCGGTTCTTGCGGTTGATCTCTGCCTTCTGTTGTTCGGACTGTTTCAATTCGCGCGCCAGTTCAACGACAATTTGGTCTGGCTTGCCATATACGGTGATGATCAGGTTCACTAGGCGCCGCAGCTGGTTCAGCCCTATATGCACCGTGGGATTGGTTATACGGCCATAATATTCGGCGGCTTGCTTCACGGGGTCGTGCCTTGAATGGTCGAACGAGCCCGGGATTACGTGACGTTCAAGGATTTCGCCGTAGTAGGGCAGTTGTTCCAACACTTCCCCCGTGCGGTGGTCGGAATGATGCCAGCCGCAGGCTGTGACTGCCTCGCTGTAGGTCAGGACATCAGATTCGAGAGCATCAAGGATGCGGCGCGTAGCAGTTTCGCCAATGCGTCCGTATCCTTCGGGTAGTGGAGCGTTGGCGGTGGCCACGGCGTGATCTCGGTCTAGCCCGTAGGTCTGCATCAGCCAATCGATCAGCTCTGCGAAGTCTGCATCGCTTTGGACCGCGCGAATGCGAGAAATCACTTGCCACTGAGCTTGCGCATCGAGGATTGACCAAGTCGGACCAAAGCGGTCGTCGTGGCGCAGACTAGAGCGGACAGGATCACAAGCGATTGAGTCTCGGTTGGCAGTTTCCAACGTGAATTTTTCCCCCGGTGCAAGTTTGATGACTTTTCCGATCGCATCAAGGGAGAGCCTCATTGAGGCCAGTGTTTTCGTGGCCTTCTTGTTGTCTAGCGCATGGATGATGGCGTCGCGCTCCTCCAGCACCAGAGGACGGCTTTGCCGGCCATCGGCCGTAATGCGTAGGCTGTTAACCGTCTCGTAAAGCACTCGGCGCTGAGCGAGCGGATGGGCCTTGGGGAGGCGCCGTTCATCCGAAGAAACATCTCCATACCCCGAAAAAAGACAAAGGCCGACCTCTGGTTCCTTTAAAGGGCGCTGGTAGAAGATCGTCTCGTAGAGTGCGGCGCGCAAGTCGTCTGTGAGCACATCGGGATGGTGGTGGCGCTGGACCTCCCAGATCTGCGTGAATTCGTCTTCAAGATGGCGGCGATCAGGATAGAAATCATAGCCAGCCTCCTCCTTGGCATCCGGCCCGCCACGCTGGGCCACGGTGAGCCGAGTGCGAACTGATGGCTCCCGCCGCGGATCGGGGGCGGTCATACGGCGCATGTGAAGGAACTCACCGTAGCTCCGGGCACCCTTTAGCGCCATTTCTAAGTCAAGTCTTTGGGTCGCATCCTTGATTGTGCCACTTTCGTTGTCACCCCGATCAGCCTTTCGGTTGGATTTAAAGCCACGCCGCTGGTTCACGTGAAAGAGAGCGCGGCCGAGTTGATGCAGGGGTAAGGCATCGTCGAGAGCTGTCGCGCGAAGAGCATATGGGTCAAGCAACTCCAAGGCCTTGGCTTGAGCGGGGTCGGCAGGCATCAAGCCGGAATCAGCGAGCTTTCGCATTAGCGACGCGCGGCGGCGCACATAGCGATCACGCCTCCGACGCATTGCACGGGCTGCGCGACGTTCGACGGCAAGCGAAGCTTTGGATTTGGGATCACGCCCGTCCGAAAAGATGCGCACGCCGCCGTCAATTACTTCGGTGATGTTCTCGCCATCAGTCGCATAGAGCCACCAGCCAATGGAGTTTGTGCCTATATCGAGACCTAAACGCATGAACTCTCCCATCAGCCCGCGAACAATGCGGCAACGATGTGTCATCCTCTACGCAACCGCAAGATGATAATTGCAGACGCGTTCCAATCATGATACACAGTTGTCATTCAGAATTCGTGGTCGAGCCGTTAACAAGCACTCGATTGCACCAAATCGAAAGGCGGGCTACGGCCCGCCTTTCCTTTTATTGCTCTATCAGACCGGAACTGTTGTATTGATTGGGTCCTGAATTCGCACCATCCATGAACAACCAAACGAAGAGACAATGATGAAATAGTTGCTCCTTCTTGGCTGATGCTTTTCCATGAACTCAATCCGCGCGTAGGGCCGCCGGAACAGGTTGTTGAGACTACCCTGGCTATAAACTCCTGGTGGTTCCGTTCGCAGGCTTTGCTTGGCGCCGACCATCTGGCCACGAATATGGGAGCTTCCGATCGCAGTAGCTGTGCGGCGCCAGAACGCATCCCCATCACAGATACTCGCCCCTTCTAGGACATCGCACCGTGCCATGGGATTCGGCGATCAAGCAGTATACCGGTTTGCAGCCATTCCTCGCCCGGCGCAGGCGAAGCCACAAAACTAATGGCAAATCCGCGACGTCACCGTGTTGTCGATCTACGCCATACGACATCGTCGTCCATCAAGCATTGCCAATGGCTCGTCCAACCAATCGTCACGGCACGAGAGGATGGAAGAAATCGACTCCTGCGGACTTTATCTTGCCAGGGCTTCAAGGATCCGATCCAGCTCGCCGAGCGTTTTGATCCGGAAACAGATCAAATCCGCATGTGCGAGCTGTTTCATGGGCTTGAGCGCTGAATGACGACCGTAGCGCGGTGTTCCGTTCGATGCCCTTGAAGCAAACAGCGTCGATGCCGGGGAATGCCGAAACTCCAGCCCCGGCTGTTCGAGCAAATCGGCGACGCGCTGCTCCAAGACCCACAGGTTCGGCGGCGAACCAGGCCCCTTTTCGAACATCAGTTCCGCGGCGTTTCCCGTCTTGGAACGCATGACATATCGCGCCACCTTGTTACCCTGATGCCCCAACGGATGCTCCATCGCGCATTCGTCCAGTCGCATCAGGCAGGCGCGTCTCAGCTCTTCACGGGTCATGCCGCCAGCGCGCTCGTCGCCAGTTTTGCCAAGCGTTCGCGAATAAGTCGTTCCCTATCCGCGACGAACTCAGGCAACTGCCGCGCAGTCCAGAGATCCGGCTTGTAACTGATCATGTGCCGCTCCCTATAGGTATCACTGCGACTGGTAATCCAAGCGTCAAATGGAATATCTCCTTTCTCCAGATTCTCATGGCCAGGAAGCAATTGAAGGTTGCCCAAGCGATCCTTGACTGCTGTGATCTCCTGAATTCGATGCTCAGGCAAGTTCATTCCCATAAGGACGCGGCGGGTGGCTTGCGCCTGAGGAATGATATGGTCAATGTGATAGGCCGTGCCGCCCCAGTCGAGATCGTCATAGAGAAGCGACAGGGCGAGAAATGTCTTTGCTTTTCCATACTTGAGCTCAAGCAGTTCTTCGATTGCTCTCTCGTCGAGACGTGTCTGCCGTCCACCGATGGCCAGGGCATGGTAGAGTTGCCTCTCGGGAAAGTCCCGGCCATGTTGTTGCGCTTCTTTCAGAGTGACGCGTGCAACCGAGATCGTGCGATCAGACGTGCCGGCGAAGACCCCCATGAGAAGGCTGTTCAACAGCCAGCGCTGAATCGCCCTTGCGTTGTGGCGGTCGAAGATCGAGGATCCACGCAACGTCACCCCCGGCGCTTGGAACATATACCAGGCAATCGGCAGAACGGCGTTAAGCGAAGTCAGGTTCTCCTGCGATATACCCAGTCCATTTAGGAAGCGGAAGGTGCGCTCGATCGCATCCTTTATCGCTGGCCAGTTGCGCTCGATATCCGCGACCGCCTCCGACGTAAAATTCGACACGTTGTATTTGACGTCGAAATCGCACAGCACCAAGCACGATTTCAGGACAAAATCCTTGTTGATCGCGTTGTGTTGGCCAAGCCCCTTGTTGATGTGATCCACAAAGCCGAACACCTCATCGCGGGCCGAACCGCTCTCCCATTTCGAGGTAATCATGGACATCATGAGATCGGATTTGGACAGCTTGACCCCACCGTCATTGGCGCGCACGAAAATATCCAGCACCCGATCAACCGAAGAGCTGGTTTCGGTGTAATAGTTTATCGCCTCCTCGACCCATATGACCTGGTGAAGGCGGCGTAGCGTCCGAGCTGCGAGATCGCGCTGATAGGGCGTAACTCCGTGATGCAGCCCCGAGAGGGTCTCTTCGATCAGCATTTCCAGGTCCGACTGCGTCTCGTAGTTGAGGATGTTGCCCAGCCGGAACCAGTAATGCCGGTAGTCATTGCGCGGGGGACGTGCGTGAAACCGAAGACCATAGCTTATCCCCAGATCGCCCTCTTCATGCTCGTCACGCGAGGCCGGGTCATTCAAGAGATCAAGGTAGAGCGTCTTCTGGGTCCAGGCATCCGGGTTCGAGCGCCGCTTGTATTTTACCTTTTCCGCGAAGGTGCCACGCAGCGCCACCTGCAGCGATGTCATGCGTTGCTGCCCATCAAGCACCAGCGTGATATCGCGGCCATCGGCGGAGGCAGGCGGATTCTGCATTCCCGGCTGCCAGTTGTCGATGAACTTGTAGATTTTCAACTCGTGCTTGATCTGCTCGTCGACGGACCAGAACATGAACGAGCTGATCGGATACCCCTTCATGAGCGAGTCGATCAGCATGACCACCTGGTCCGAATTCCAGACATATGGGCGTTGGATCGCTGGCAGGAAGTAGCGTCGGTTCACGTCGGAGAGAAGGGTTCCTATCGTCACGGTTGAATAGCTCATTGGTCACCTGGGTCGATTTCGCGCGCCCTTCCCGGCACATGTGCCAGGCTTGGTCGACGCCGTTGTCTGGAAATGTGTTTTGTCTCGGAGGGAAGGAGCAGCAGGGCTGGAACATCCCCGTCGCTGCCATCATTTCCGATTATCTGCTCGTCTTGGTTGATGTGTTTATCTCATTCATGCACCGCAACTAGAACAACTGTTCGTGGTGGCTTGTCAACCCATGCGGGATGGCTATCCGCATGGAGCGACGGAACGAACATTTGGTGGCCGCCTTTGCCACAACGCTGTCAACGGAACGTGAGCGTGCGGGCTTGACACAGGAAGAGCTCGCCGCCCGTGCTGACGTCTCAGCGCGCTTCGTCTCACTGCTCGAGACAGCGCGGCGACAACCTTCACTGACTGCGATGCATGCCCTCAGCATCGGGCTTGGGATGCAGTTGCGAGATCTGGCTGCCGAGTTGGAGGGGCATTATGAGGCAGTGATAGCCAGTAAATCCGACGAAGTGGAAGACGGTTAAGCTCTCCGACTGAGCCAGAAGACGAGTCATAGGTCATCGGCGCGTCCGTGACCCAGGAAAAACGAACGTATTGCGAATGGCTGGATTTGCCGGGACCAGGCGCACGCATAGAGATGCACTCATGGGACTTCGCACTGCGCCAAGGGATCCGCCGATCAGGCTCAATATATACCGGTTTGCAGCCATTCCTCGCGCCGGAGACTGAATCGTTGGCTCACCATGTCTATCACAAGATCGACGCGACAACAGAAAGCCCCGCAAAACATTCTGCCCGCGCCACGACACTTTCGCATGGTCGAGTTCGCTGGAAGGCGGAAGCGTGGCATGCTACTCGCAGATCGTAATCAGCGATGGCGGCCGCCCCGCCGACACACCGTGACGTGACGGTCACTCACTTGGGAGAGGTGTTCAGAATGACAGAAATCGTTGCACTCGCCTATTGCTCCCGTCCGGTTGATTTTTCCTTTGAACAGACCGAGCAGATACTCACGGCCTCGCGGCGCAACAATGCGAAGGCCGGACTCACGGGGGCGCTGATCTACGACAACCACACGTTCCTGCAGTGGATCGAAGGCGAAGCAACGGAAATCAGGGAGGTATTCGAGCGTATCTCTAACGATCCGCGGCACACCGATATCAAGCTCATGTTGGTGCGCAAGCTCGACGACCGCTGGTTTCCCGATTGGTCGATGACGGCCGCAGTAACGCAAGATCAGACCCTGCGTAGCCTCAAGCTGGTGCCGCATCTGTCACTGAGCCGGTTCGACCCCTATGGCTGGTCCGAAGCGGATGCGATCTCGTTCATGGACGCGCTCAGCGATTACCTAAACCGCCGTCCGACGCCGAAGTCCAAAGGGGCGGAGGAACCCGTGACCCCGCGTGCGGTGGAAAGCAACCCGATGACCCGCCTTGATCGGCACTTGGACAAGTTGCTCTGAATAGCCGTTCAGGCAGGTCAGCATTCCCTCGAAGGTCAGTCTACAGGCATTCATCCTGCTTGCTGAAAGCGGTAGCCCGGAGGCCCTTTGCAGACGTGGTCCGGCAGAACACGTTGACAGACGCAGCCGGCTCCACTAACCCGCCCTTGTTGCCCATGTGATGGCGTCACGTCGGCACCAACCTCTTCATTTCCTGATCCCCGTCCTGAACGCCCGGACGTGCCCCCCTGTATCGCACTGCAGGGGCCAACGTTGTGAGGTGACGTCATGACCCACGCTCTGACTGTGAACCGTGTTGCTGCACCCGCCGGGCTGACGGCGCATATCGGCATGATCTCCATGGTCGCCGCCATGCTGCTTCTCCCGGTCAGCGACACCTTCGCCAAGGTTCTGACTGGCGTCCTCGGTCCCGTCGAAGTGACCATGTGGCGTTTGCTTGCGCAGGGGCTTTGCCTCGCGCCGGTCGTGTTCCTGATGCGCCGGCGTCTGCACGGGGCGATGTTCTCGCCGATCATCGCTCTGTCCGGCATGCTTATCATGATCACACTGTCCTGCCTCGTGACGGCGTTCGCGGTGATGCCGATCGCGACCGCCATCGCGATCTTCTTTGTCGAGCCGCTGATCTTGACATTGCTGGCCGGCCCTCTGCTCGGCGAGGTCGCAGGACCACGTCGCTACGCGGCCGTGGCGATCGGCCTCGTCGGGGCGCTGATCGTGATCCGGCCCGGCTTTTCCGAGTTCGGCCTGGCGACACTGCTTCCGCTGGTGGCGGCGACGGCCTACGCGCTCAACATGATCATCCTGCGCCGCGCCTGCAGGACACGCTCGGGGCTGACGGTGCAATGTGGCGCGACCATCTATGCCGCACTCGGGCTGAGTGCCGTCGTGGGCGTTCTGGGCGCGACCGAGATCATCGACGTGGCGCCACTCGATCGTCCCGCCTGGATCTGGGGGACGATCCTTGGTAGCGGCGCCTTCGCGGCCGCCAGCTTCGTGTTGATCGCCGAGGCGTTCCGCAATGCCGAGGTGACGACACTGGCACCGTTCCAGTATCTCGAAATCGTCGGCGCAACAGCGGCCGGATTCCTGGTCTTTTCCGAGTTCCCGGATGGTCTCACCTGGCTGGGCATCGCGATCATCCTCGGATCGGGCGCCTACATCTTCCAGCGCGAAAATCGGCGCGGTGCGCGTGTCCCACGCCGCCGCCGTGCTGGGCGCTAAGACGTTGTCGTCGAGTAGCCGCGGGCAGCCCGTTCCGCATGTTGCCTGCAGGCCGCCTCCGTGCATGATGACCAACGACTTCGAACCGATCCGGTCACCTAAGCGATTCCTCCAAGATCACTGCTTTCCCGCCCAACCCCCCATTGACCTCTCCGCGTGAGGCCTTATCCGCTGTGCGCAACCAGAAGAGCAAAGGCAGCGCGATCACACAGCGCACGAGGACGGGAGGGGCATGTGGCATCTGCGAAACGGACACGCGCGCAAATCGCGCGGGAAGATACCGCTCGGAAACTCGCCGCCGCATCAGCCCTGTTCGAGCACGGCGAAATCACCGGGGAGATGACGGATCAAAGCTTCATCCTGCGCCTCAATACGTTGGTGCACGCGAGGCGGCACAAAGGGGCGCATAAAGTGCCCAAGGATCTTGCGGATGCCATCCAGTCTGACAAGAAAGCGAAGCCGGAAGCCGAGTTGGTTCTGTTCGGTCACTGGCTGCTCCGCGACGGCCGCCCCGGGATGGGAAAGTCACCCGGGCAACCGCCGGACTATCGCGAGATCATGAAATGTGTCGCCGCGTGCCTGGTGGAGATCCCGAAACGTGAGGATCGCAAAAAGCACCCGCTGAAGGCCAGGCGCACCCCACGCAAAAGCCGCAAGGCTGATATCACCAAGCACGATCTGTCTGACTGTTGGCCGGATATCTTCAACGAAGCGAGACCGCCTCGGTTATTCGATTCCCGGCTGAAGTCGGTGCGGCGCCTGTTACCCGCCTACCTGGCCCACCTGAAAACGCGCAAGGTGATGCACGGCGGCAAGGCCGTCACGAAATCCCCGGAGATACAGGCCGTGCTCGAGGCCATCACCGGCAAGCCCGAAGCGCATCCGTCACAACCGCAGGCCACAGCACCGGTCACATCCACCCCCGCGACACCAGCCCCCTTCACGATCCCGCTTGGTTACTTCTCATCCGCGCAGAAAAGCGAACATCGTGGACCGGCCGGGCACAACATGCCGCTATCAACCCTGAGATACGCGTGCGTTTCCCCATCCTCCACATCCTCGAGCGGCAAGATTCACCCGGGCCGGGACGGCAAGATCGTGCTGGCGCCAGACGTCACCATTCGCGGCACCTACAAGGTCGATGCCCTGATCGACCGGATCGCGATCCTGTTCAGCACGGTCCGCAAGATAGATGACACCACGCTCAACAAGCAGATCAAAAAGGAGACCGGCAGGTCTTACCTGGTCCGGGATCTGACAAAGCAGAGGGACGAGAATGCCTGGGGCAAACCGCTGCGCGAGCCTGACCCCGGCAAGCGCACCGGGTTTCACTTCGCACTCCTGATACAGGATCCCGCGCCGGAGATGTTATCTGCGATCCTGGACGTGATCCGGGATGGTCCTGGCATTGATGGCGCCGTCACAGTTCACATGATCGAGGTATCCGTCGACTTCTATCCGACAACCGGTGATCCGCAGGAGGCCATTCAGCAACGCGAACAGATGGTCGGCCTGCTACAGCGGCATCACTGGGCGCCGCAATCTTGCTTTCTCGATCCCGACATCCGCACACCACGCCACATCGATGCCCGGCAGATCTACGACGATCCCAACCGGCCTGCAGGGAAACAGAAGAGAACCCGATACCTGTTCGCCGACACGTCCAATACATGGGCCGCGGATGGCACGCTCGACTTACCCGAGATCCGGGATCGCATTCTGACACAGAGAGCCGGCGAAGATCTGTATCTGAACGCCACGTTCGCAAAAGGTGGCAAGCACGCCGCCCATCATGTCACGATCCAGCACAAGATCGCCGACCAGCGTAACCCGGATAATGACACCATGACGGTGCTACCGGATCATGACCGCAGAGCACGCGTGGAAGTGACGATATCCGGCAGTGCCTCGTTGCAAGAGCGCGGCCTTAACACCATCGACGATCTGGGAAAGAAATCGTTCAGACGGCTCACCAGGCCATACCTGACGTTCAAGCTGGGCACCACAGAGCCATGGCAGCATCTACTGGAGGACGCACAGGCGCAGATGCGCACACGCGGCGTCTACGGCCTGGCACTCAGACACCGGGCACGCGCACTGGAAGAACGGGAGCAACTGCGCGCATCAGGTCAGAAGCTGCCGCGCAACCAGGACCGGGAAGGGCTTGGGCTGAAAGCCTGGGAGGAGATGAACGTCGTGACCGGCAAGGCGCTGGACGAGCTGACGCGGCGCTGGCGCGGCTTCTCCTGGAGCTAACTGGTGCCGGTTCGGCCTGAGCATGGGGAGGTATGGGGGTCTGAGGCGGCGGCGTCGCGCTGGCCGGAGGCTTTTCCCGGTCCCTGAGGCTATCAGGTGTTCTCCTGAGTGTGGGAGGGAGAGGGGAGAGGTGGTGTAGGAGGGAGTATGGTGTATGTATAGAGGGTTCCCCAGTGAATAGGCCGCGCCACCGCCTGACCCACGCGGATCGCCGGGGAATAGGCACTTAGTCAGCGCTTACTGACCATCCGGCACACGCAGTTCACGACTTCCGGGTCCGCCTCGACCGCTTGAGCCGACAAATTGGTGTAGCGATATACGACATAGGAGCTAATTGAATCCGCCGCTCCGGATATCGCAGGATCGACGCGCCGACATCCTGTTCTCGCGACACTCGTCCGCCCATTCACCGACGCCATCTCGCCGGAACCGCTCTAGATCCCCCGCCCTGTCGACCGCTGATAGCCGCCAGAGTCGATGAGAGACTCACAGGATTCGACGAGCACGTTTCGCGGCCCTGACCAGCGCGCAGACCATGTCGCGATTCCTGAGCGCTCTCAGCGACTCTGGCTCTCGTCTCGACACATGACAACGCCGCCCGGGGGCACCAGGCTGCCGGCCCTCCAATCAGTCGTGGTCCGGATGCTGGCGGCTGGCGAGCGAAACGTCGATCCGCGCCGATCCCACGTAGCGAAAGTGAAGCGACGTGCCGCACGCAGCGCAGAAGCCACGCTCAACAGCTTCCGAGGACCGGAACCACGATGGCTCTCCCCGGGTCCAGGCGAAGTTCTCGAGGCCGACTTCCCCCAATGCCAGGAAGGCGGAACCAGAGGCTTTCTGGCACATGCGGCAATGGCAGACATGCGGCATCGTGAGAGGCGCGGAGATCCGAAAGCGGATCGCACCACACTGACAACCGCCCCTCAGCGGCTCACGCTCGAAATCTCGCTCACCCGGGTTTCGTGTGGTCATCTGTCGTTCTCCTCTTGCCACACATCCTCCGCGGACCGGATCGTTATGCTATCAGGCGGCCGGTTCCCAGACTGAAATCGCTGCCTGGCGTCACCGACTTCGCAGACGAGACCGTCGGATGTGCCTGGGGCTGGCTGGGGTGCGCACAGGATTCGATGAGCGCGATTTCTGATCCCATGTGCGCGCAGATCAAGTCGTGCGCCCTGGGCGCTCTCAGCCGCTCTGGTGCACGCCTCATCACTTCAGCATGCGACCCACGTTTTGCGGGGTCCACTCCTTTCCACGCGAGGTCCGCATGCCGCGCGCGTTGGCACCATCAGCGATCATCTGCAGAGTCACGCGGCTTTCGGTGCCTTTGAGTTCTTCTTCCACTTGCCTGAGCAGGTGCGCATTCTTCTTTGAAGTCTCGGCCCGTGATTTCGCAGATGACAACCGCGCGCTCGTCGTGTCACGGCTGCGATCTTGCCTTGCGAGACGCTTCGATTTCTCGGGGAAAAGGATCAGATTACGGATTTCATCAGATGAGAATTCCGAAAGCCTCTTTTGATGCCCTATCGAGAATATATACTTTCCAAATTCTTGTAGTTCTTCAATCAAGTTCTGCCGTTGCTGCAAGTTCGTGATCCGGAACACGCGCGAAAGGTCGTCGATGCAAATTGAGGGCCCATCTATGTCACTCAGCGCTACGAGCATACGCTGAAGCTTCGGCAACGACCCGAGGCCTTCGATACGTCGCGCGTAGTCGACAACGAACTTGGCCTTTACTTGCGGGAAACGCTCAAGAGACTTCTGGAACAATCCTATCTGTGCCTTGGCAGCCGGATGCGTGCGGATCGAACCGGAGGGATTCGCGCCGTATGTGATCAGGACGTAACAGATGACTTTGCCGGACATATCCACCTTGCATACTTCACATTTGTGTAGGCCTACACTAATGTGAAGAAACGCCTACTTCAACCCAAAATGCAAACTGACTGAGACAGTGGCACCGCTGCAGACGACACCTGGTCACGGGATGTTACCTTTTCCGGCAGCTACAAGTTTTCCGGATGCGCACAGCGCCAAGATCTGTCGAAGCATACTCGCGACCCACATCGACATCTGCGCATTCGTAGCGCTGCTGCTTCGAACAGCATGACACTCTGCTGCCGATCGTGCCCATGTAACCATGCATATCACCAGGCTGGCTGGGGCGCTCACTGGCAGCAATCGCCATCAGATCTAAGGCGTGTGCAGCAATCACAAAGAGATTCGCACCCTGAGCGTTTACAGTGCGTCGCTCGCAAGTTCTTGCAGCCCAGCCGGAAAGGGGAGGTTCCAGTGGCCCGGACAAGGTGGCGCCAGAAGGCATCCCCAATCGAGATCACGCAGATACCCTAGGACTTCACTTACCCTGCGAGCAGCTGACCTGCCACCGTGCCGGCAAGTCACACATACCTTGCAGCAGATCAGAACAACCCGTAGTCGGGACGAGACTGCAGCGCATCCTCCTCCTCCTTTCTGAGAAGTTCACGGGCTTTCGTCACCGGCTTGCGCGCCCGGGAGGCTGTCCATTTCCTTCCCTGCAACGTCCGGCTGCCCCTGTCATTCAGGATTTCCGCAACCTGTGCATACGTGCCCCCATAAGGATCGTCCAACTCACGCAGCACATCCGCGATCGCGCGCACACGGTGATCGGCTGCATGGGACCAGGTAGCGGTGCCCAAAGGCTGGACATCCGTGCGTATAGCGGGGTTCCCGAATACGACGCCCTCGGCACGCATCTTGTCCATGCTCTTTTTCGTGGTCCGGGAAATTTCCGCCGCAACCTTCTCAGCGTGAACAAAGGTGGCCGCACGTGATGCGTCGCGCAGCTTGGTGCCCTCTCTAACGCAGATGACCTGGTTGTCATCCTTGAGAGCCCGCCTGATCTGTTTCTCGAAACCGGCATGGCGTGACAAGCGATCCCAGTCCCACACCAGCAGATCTGCATTGCTACGAGACGCAAGATCGAGTGCTGACGTCAGACCCGGACGCTTGTCAAAGCTCTTCGCGCCCACCCCGGATGAGACATCTTCAAAGACCTGGATCAACTTGTAGCCTGCTGCCTCGGCGAATTCCTCGATCACATGCCGCTGCGCATCCAGACTGATACCACTGTCGCCCTGGCCGGCGGTGGAGACACGGGCATAGCCGACCGCCAGTCGCTTAAGATCCTGCATCCTGCCGTCGCCGCCGGCCTTGCTCCTGCTCATCTCTGTTCTCATCCTTCTGTAGCTCTGTGCGTGTATTGCTGCATACCTATATAGATATGAAGCTGAGTCGGGACTGTTGTTTCCTATCCGATGCCCCCAAGGAAGCGCGAACTATCCGGCACTGAGTCATTTCCTAGGAACCGTTCACAGTCGATGACACGCCATCCAGGCAGATATGGGTCCAAGACAGCGATGCGGTGGCAGCCCGTCGGGGGCTCACCCTATCGACCAAGGCAGTGCCTGGGGCTGGCTGGGGTGCGCACAGGATTCGATGAGCACGCTTCGCAGCACCTGACAGCGGTCAGAGCAAGTCGCGCGCCACGGACGCTCTCAGCGGCTCTGGCGGTCACCGGCACACAAGCCTGCATGACGCCTGCCCGAGACCTTTGACAGCGCGCGACAGATGGACGAAGACATGGAGCGCGCCGCAAGAAGGTGCGATTATGCTGGAACCGATAAATTGAGCATCACTGTCTTTTTTGCCGTTCTTCTCGCTGCGCTGCTTCACGCGACTTGGAATGCACTCGTCAAAGGGGGCGGGGATAAGCATGCCTCCATGGCCGTCGTGGTGATCGGTCACCTACCGATCGCGCTTGTGGTGCTCCCCTTCGTGCCGATGCCGGATGCCGCGGCGCTGCGATGGCTCTTTGCTGGCATTGCGTTGCACCTTGGCTACCAGTTGTTCCTGATTTCAGGCTACCGAGTGGGCGACCTGACACAAGTCTACCCCATCGCACGCGGCTCAGCGCCACTGATCGTGGCGGCAGTCTCCATGGGTTTGCTCGGCATCACCCTGACACGGCTCGAGCTGTTGGCCATCGGCCTGATCGCGGCGGGCATCCTATCGCTCGCGCTGGTGCGCCGCGCGGATGGCACGCGCAACTCCCGAGCGGTGGCGGTGGCGCTCGGAACCGGTGGCTTCATAGCCGCATACTCGCTCGTGGACGGAATCGGCGCCCGTGAAGCCGGCACGGCGCTCGGATACTGGACCTGGTCCGTAATCGGCAATGCGATACTGTTCTGTGTCTGGACCGCCGCAGCCAAACCCGGCTTGCTGCGCCGGCTTCCGGGCGACATGCGTCTGGTTCGCACCGGGTTGATCGGCGGCACGGCGTCATATGTCGCCTACGGGGTCGTCATATGGGCTTTCACGCTCGCCCCCATAGCACTCGTTACCGCGCTGCGCGAAACCTCCATCGTGTTCGCCCTGCTGATCGGTGTGGGGGTCATGGGTGAGCGGTTGGATCTGGCGAAGGTCGCCTCCACGATGATTACAATCGTCGGGGCCGGGCTGCTACGCTTCGCCCGGGGCTGACCGCGTTACCAGGGTCGAGTAGCGCGCCTTCGTCCTGGGGCATCCCTTCCCTATCTCCCCGGATGCCCGCCAGAGTCGCTGAGAGACTCACAGGATTCGACGAGCACGTTTTGCAACGCCTGACAGCGGCCAGATCAAGTCGCGCGCCAGGGACGCTCTCAGCGGCTCTGGCGCACCCCGGCACCAACGCGAGGAAGGCATCTCTGACAGGGATCAGACTAGCTTCACGGGATTGGCTGCAGCCTACTGCCTGGCATCTCGCGGCGCGACCTCCAGCATGACCGACAGGATCTGCGCCAGATCCTCGCGGCTGAAGGGCTTGCTCAGGTGACTGTCGAAGCCGGCGACGACATATTCCGCGATCTGATGCGCCATCACATTCGCCGTCACCGCGACAATGGGCACCTGCTCGCCGCTGTTTGCCGCATTTTCCTCCGCCCGGATCTCGGCAAGCGCGGTCATGCCATCCTTACGCGGCATCGAGATATCCATCAAGATCAGGTCGAACTTGCCGTCGCGCGCGGCCTGCACCGCCTCAACACCGTCATTCACCAACTTGAAGTCGGCCCCCATCGACTGAAGCATCGCTGCCATCAAATCTCGGTTGGTTTGATTGTCGTCGGCAACCAGAACACGGCACCCCTCAAAGGTCTGCGGCGCGCTCACCGCCTGCTCGGTCTCGCTGATCTTTTTCGCACCAATCGGTAGTGGCAGCGTCACCGTGATGGTCGTGCCCAGGCCAAACGTGCTGCTGACATCGATCTGTCCATCCATCATGGTCACCATCTTGTGCACGATCGGCATGCCCAAGCCGGTGCCCCCGAACCGCCGCGAGATCGAGCTGTCGGCCTGCACGAAATCATCGAACACCTGCGCGATCTGCTCGGGCGTCATACCGATGCCGGTGTCCTCGATCGTTATCGTCACCGGTTGATCCTTGCGCGCCAGAACGGTCAGGTTGACCGCCCCCTCTTCAGTAAACTTGATCGCGTTGCTCAGAAGGTTGTGCAGAACCTGTTGCACACGGTGACCATCGCCCATGCGTGGCTGTTCGCAGCCTGACCCGAGCATCACCTCGAAGGACAGGCCCTTTTCCTCGGCCCTGAGTTGGTGGACGTCTTCCAGGCGCCGCAGGATCTCGTCGATGCGGAATGGCGCGTTTTCCAGCTCCATACGCCCCGCTTCGATCTTCGACATGTCCAGAAGGTCGTTGATGATGTTCAACAGGTTCTCGCCCGAGGTGCGGATCGTCTGGATCATCCGAAGCAATTCCGGATCATCGATACGGGATTCAACCAACTCTGCCATGCCCAGCACCCCGTTAAGCGGTGTGCGGATTTCATGGCTCATATTGGCCAGGAACTGTGACTTGCTGCGACTGGCGGCCTTTGCGTGCTCTATTGCCTCGACGAGTTCGGTCACATCGGCGCCAATGCCTCGATACCCGGCGAACTGTCCCTCGCGGTCATAGAATGGCGCGCCCGAGGTTCTGGACCAAACGTCCGGTTGCCCGTCGCCGCCGGGCAACAGGTAGGTGAAATCGCGAAAGGGCTCATGTGCGGCGATCTTGCGCGCCAACTCGTCCCAATCGGCGGCGTCCCGGGCGGCCATGTTGTCGCCCAGCAACTCGGTGCGCGTCTTGCCGAGCAGCTTCTCCGGGGTCAGGTTCGAGACCTGCCCAAGGTTGTCGGAGACATAGGTGAAGCGCTGATCGGCGTCCTGCTCCCAATACCAGATGTTGGAGACGTTGGTGACATCGAAAAACCGCTGCTCTGCATCGTCGCGTTCGGCGGTCGTGTCCTCCAGCCGCTTCATCGCCACGCGAAGGGCCTCTTCACGCGCTTTCTGTTCGCTGATATCCAGATGTATCCCCGAGATCAGAAGCGGAGTGCCATCCTGGTCCCGCCGCGTGACGCGCCCACGGCTGAAAATCCACACGTAATGCCCGTTCTTGTGGCGCATCCGCATGTCCCGCTCGAACACCTCCACGCCGCTTTCGAACGCGGCAACCTGTTCGTCGAAAGTGGCGCGGTCATCAGGGTGCAGCATCTCCCGAAAGTCTTCGATGTAGAGCGGTTCGAGTTCAGCGCGCTGGTAGCCCAACATTTCTGCCCAGCGATCATTGATGTGATCCACGCGGGTTTCGACATCTATCTCGAAAGTGCCCAGTAGCGCCGCGTCTATGATGTCGGCCAGCCGTCCTTGCGCCTCCTGCATCTCCGCCCAGTAGTCGGCTTTTTTCTCACCGTTATCACGGAGATCGCACACGAAGCACCACAAAAACTGCCGCCCATGGGCATCCGGCCAAACCCTACCGCGCACATCAACTGGAACGGGCGCGCCCAGAGAGTCTAGAAACGTCATTTCAAATGGTCCGAAGACTTGTTCCGGTATGATGTTTGATATCATGCCATCAAATGACATTCCCTCTGCGCTCGCATCCACAAGATCGTCAAACCGCATGGCAAGCAGATCGGGCAGTGCGTAGCCGCTGAGCTCCTGCATTGCCGCGTTGGCATGCGTGATCCTCCCGCTGTCGAATGCGACTTGAAAAACACCGATTGGCGCGAGATCGAACGTGTCGCGGAATGCGTTTTCGTGATCGTGGCTTCGACGGGAAACCATTTCGTCGCTTTGGTTGCCGCCACTCCTACTAGTCATTCTAGTCATTGGCAGCCTTTCTTGCACAAGCTGATGAGCCTGCCGCACAGATAATAAGTATTAGATATACATCAATTCATCAATCCCATCGCTCCACCCGGTTAAGCAAGAATTGGCCGACGGTTGGACCACCATTTGCGGCAGATGCACCCGATGTGGAAACAATTGAACCGCTGCAGGCACAATGTTTCGATGCTCTCGCGCCTGCCGGCCTACAGCTTCGATGGTATCGCCGACACGAGGACCAAGCGTGCCTGTGACGCGAAACCCGGCTGGGGTCTCTGAGCATGGCGCACCGCACGCGGCAGCGCGGCACTTAGGTTGGCCCACTCCGGTCGCATGCCAGGGCCCCGCCTATCTCGATCATGATGTGAGGATCACCAGGCTTTGGGACGATTCACTCTTGGCACGCAGAACAAGATCAGCGGCGCCGCGCGACCAATCCTCCTTTGCCGACCTCAGCCTCGACGCCTCTCACACCAACCAGGCTTCCCTGATCCAATCGACCACGCCTGGCGCTCATCACGCCGCGCCATCTGGCACGCGCTTTCGGTGTGGCATTGGATTTGCGATCATCATGGCGCCTATCACGCACTTGCGCTGCGCATACGCCATCCCTCGCACGACCGCGCTCCGGCTCCTTCCAGTCGCCCTTCCCTCTGCAAGACGAGAGCATCTCACGAGCCTACTCCGGGGCCTGGATCGCAATCGTTACAGGTAAAAACGCCGATTTCGGCATTCCATGTAAACCAAATCGAGCGCAAATCCCATATTTTACTGACTCGACGAGTTTACATAGGGAAACAGATCCGTCTGGATTTTCCACTGATGTAAACCAAAAACCGGGGTTTCCGTGGCACTTTTCACCGCCATGTAAACCAAAAGGGAAACAAAATCCGGCCGAATGTAAACCAGATGTAAACCACCACGACCGCGTTCGGCGAGGTCGCAAACCCCACATGAGATCGCCCGGGCATCGTGCAATATGGGAGGGTTCGGCCCGTGGGGTGCTGGTGGCGCCAGAAGGCATCCCCATGTCGTGATCTCGATTTTCCTAGGACTTCGCGTATTCCATGGGACCCGGCGGTGTGTTTGTGGAGGTCACTCGAGCCATCCCTAACCTGCCCGAACGGTAGCAAGCTCAGGTTATGGTTCTCTCAAGATCAACGCCATGACAAAAAAGCATCGATAAATCTATCTGCTGCGCGACGACACTTTCGCATGGTCGAGTTCGCTGGAAGGCGGAAGCGTGGCATGCTACTCGCAGATCGTAATCAGCGATGGCGGCCGCCCCGCCGACACACCGTGACGTGACGGTCACTCACTTGGGAGAGGTGTTCAGAATGACAGAAATCGTTGCACTCGCCTATTGCTCCCGTCCGGTTGATTTTTCTTTTGAACAGACCGAGCAGATACTCACGGCCTCGCGGCGCAACAATGCGAAGGCCGGACTCACGGGGGCGCTGATCTACGACAACCACACGTTCCTGCAGTGGATCGAAGGCGAAGAAACGGAAATCAGGGCGGTATTCGAGCGTATCTCGAGCGATCATCGGCACAGCGATATCAAGCTGTTGCTGGTGCGCAAGCTGGACGGTCGCTGGTTTCCCGATTGGTCAATGACCGCCGCGGTAACGCAGGATCAGACCTTGCGCAGCCTCAAGCTGGTGTCGCACCTGTCGCTGAGCCAGTTCGACCCCTTTGGCTGGTCCGAGGCGAATGCACTTTCGTTCATGGATACGCTGAGTGATTACCTCACCCACCGCGCAACGCCGAAGTCCAAAGCGGCGGAGGAACCCGTGACCCCGCGCGCGGTGGGAAGCAACCCGATGGCCCGGCTCGATAGGCATCTGAACAAATTGCTCTGAATGGTCGCTCAACGAACGGTCGCTTCCCGCACCTGTGTCGGTTGCGGCGTTCGCGAAGGACGCGCCAACAACTGTTCACAAAGGTCCGAGACCGATCATGCGCAGAGGGTGACTTGAATGGCGTCCCTTGCCGAAGGCGCCTCGGCCAAACATGCATGGAACAGGAACACGCATTGAAACCTCCGGTCGACGCACCCGCCTTGAGACGGTCATTCAGCGCCGCTGTTCACTTGCCAGGCCCCTCAAAGCGGCTTTTGCAGCAAGGCAAAGACCGCACCTACCAGCAACAAGCCGGCGGCGGCGACAAGACTGACACCAATATTGCCGAACAGATCCCCGACCAACCCCGCCCCATAGGGACCCAACGTCTGCGCGACGGCAAAGACCACGGTAAACAGACCGATCGCGCGCCCCCAGCTTTCAGGGGGAAGGTTCTGACGGGTAAAGCTTGTGATCGCCCCCGGCGCCATGAACACCGACAGACCGAACACAACCGCAGAAGCCAGCAGCGCAGCGTTGTTGGGCAATACCACGGGCAAGGCTGATCCGATGGCGATGCTGGCCAGGATCAGCGCCAGCGGAACACCCGACGCGTGGCGCGCCAGGATCGGGCGCCAAACCAGCGGCGAGATACAGATGCACAGACCCAGGATCACCCAGACCAGCGCAACAAACCCCGCGCTCGCGGCCTGTTCTGTCATCCAGGCCGACAGGAACGTGAGGTAGACGATATAACCCAGCCCGAATCCAGCATAGCCTACGATTTCCGGCAGCATGCGGCGCAGCGGCAACCCGATGGCAGCGGGCTGCAATTGCGTGGGCGGACGCAGTTGCACGGCGGACCAAAGGCCCAGTGGCAGAAACATGGCGCTGACGATGCCAATCGCGACCCAGCCGAGCGGCCACGCACCAGGCCCATGCGCGTCCAGCATCAGCGGCAGCGCCGCGCCCGCCAGCACGATTCCCAGTCCCCCGCCAGAGCCGAACAAGATAGCGATCGCCAGCGCGTTGCGGCGCAGATCGTCCCGAAACAACCCGGCAGTCAGCGCGCCGGCGGTGGAAAACGACATCGCGCCAAAGATGCCAGCCAGAATGCGCCACACCGTCTGCCACCACAGCGCAGCATTCAGCCCCGTGGCCAGCAGCGCCAGCGTGGTGGTGATTAGCCCGAAGGCAAACAGGCGGGAGGGCGGAACGCGCCGGATCAGCAGTATGGTCAGGACCGCACCGGCGATGTAACCAAGCGCGTTGGCTGTGTTCAGCCACCCGGCTTGCGCGAAATTCCACCCCATCTCCGATCTCATCGCAGGCAGCAACAGACCATATGCAAACCGTGCGAACCCGTTCGTCACGGTCACCCCCAGAGCCAGCCCCGCCAGCACCAGCCACGGACGAGCCGGGGTGGCGCTCATTGGTGGCTATCCGGAAATGCGGGCGGCAGGGGCATGCGGGCCTCGTGATGTCCGACATTCTCTAAACAGAATGCCAATCCGGACAAGCTGCCAACCGCGCTCCCAGCAATCAAGCCATTTTCGCCCAGTAGGTGCTGTCAGACGAATTGGAACTCGTCATCACCGCCAGGCGGATTAAATCGGAGCTGGTCTTGAAGTATTTGAAAGGGTCGCTTTTTTCATCTGGGCAGGATATGAAGGCGTTCGTCCCGCTTCAACCCGAATTACTCTGACAATGCCCTGCATTATAGTCGAAAAGACAGGGAAATCTTTTCCCTCAGCGGTCCTGGACTAATCGAAACCCGACATGACTGTTGCTGAACGACATTTTAAACCGGTGACGCGCATCAGAGCGTATGTTGACTGCAGCATCGCTCCAAGAGCCGCCGCGGATCACGCGCTCTTTGCATTTACCGCTCAACCAAGCCTGACCATTGCCGGGCGCACCCTCGTAAGTGTCATTCCAGCAATCCTGCACCCTTTCCGATACATTGCCATGCATATCATACAGACCCCAGGCATTGGGGGCATAGGATTTCACAGGCATGGTCTTGCCGTGTGCCTTTTCATAATTGGCTTTTGAGGTGCTTGCGCTATTACCCCAATGGTAATTTGTGGCTTCACCGGCACGAGCTGCGTATTCCCACTCTGCTTCTGAGGGCAAGCGGAATGTCCCCACGCCTTGTGTATTCAGCCATTCAATATACTTCTGGATATCATTCCAAGTAATCTCGATAACCGGTCGATCACCTTCACCCCAACCACGGTCTCCGCCCCAGGGACTAGAGCATTCACCTGCATCAACACAGAGCTGATACTGGTCCCACGTCACCTCATGTGCCTGCATTTTGAAGGCCTCAAGAGTGACACGGTGGACGGGCTTATCGTTGCGAAACCGGCTACACCCTCTCGCTCCGACATCACCGAGACCGTGGCATCCCATCTTAAAGCTGCCTGCCGGGATAGCCACCAAATCACCTGTCAATTTGGTCTCTTTCGAACTGCCGGTCGCTTCGCTCGTTTTAGCGTTCTCTTCTTTTCGTGCCGCGGAAATGAGCTTGCGGATATTGTCCAGAAGGTCAGGGGAAACGTTCTCGGATTCGGCTATGGCAAGAAGGTCGCGCGCCCTCTCGATATCTCTCGGAATAACCTCGCCTTTCGAATACGCGTGCGCAAGATGCACAGCCGCCTTGCCAAAGCCGGCTTCAATGGCTCTCTCGAGCAAGGCCACGCCGGTTGACGTATCGCGTTCAACGCCGCGATCTCCGTAAATCAAACGCACCCCGTAATTATCCATGGCGACCGGGTATCCCAGGAGTGCGGATTTCATCTGATAGCCTATCACCTCATCGCTAGACAAATCCGAAAAAGGCTTGCAATTAGTCTTAAGCCAGGCCGCATTGTTCATCATGGCCGGGTCACTATCGCCCAACCGGATGAACACCTCGGATATGTAATGGTCATGACCGTTGCACGCCCTGTCCGATATCTCGATGGATTCTTCACGTTGTGATTGCCATGGCTCGGGCAGCTGATCGGCTTGCACCGGGGCCGCAATGGTGAACGCCAAGACCAGGTAGGAAATGATGCGGGGAAATCGTTCCTTGGAATCTTTATCCGTAAAAATCAGCATTAACGCACTCACCAAGCAAGTATATTCGTTTGATACGACATTTCCCAAATGGCATGCCGTTCGACGGCAGCATTGCCTGACGAGGCTCCTGGATCAAGTATTTTTGGCCCCCGAGCGGGCATTGATGCAGAACGTCGCGCTTGAGACGTGACTACCCCTTTCCCCAACTAGGTCATTCCAAGCGGACGACCTCGGCGGTGCCGAGGATCGAGAAGCGGTTCATGAGGGCGATGCGGATGTGGATTGCGGCGGTCTGACAGTTCGGGCATGGTATTCCGGTCCGGCGTTTCCAGAACGCTCGACCATAATGCCGTGTGGCACACAGGGTCTCGTTTCTGGCGCATGCCACCGGGCAGTCCTCTTTCCAGAGGCGTCCGTTCTGTCGGATCGGAATGATCGGAATTGCGTCGCGCTCGATGATAGCCTTGTGGTGGCGGCGCGTGTCGTAGGCACCATCGGCGGTCACCGTGCCGATCGGCTCATCCTCGGCGATCTGGCCGAGCAGGTCCGGCAGGACGGAACTGTCGCCGTCGCGGCCGGTTGTGAACTCTACGGCGCGGATGTCGGTGGTCGTCGGGTCCATAGTCAGCTGGACCTTGCGCCACTGGCGCCGCCACTGTGTCCCATGCTTGCGGGCCTGCCATTCGCCATCGCCGAGTAACTTGATCCCGGTGCTATCCACCAGCAGAGTGAGCGCACCGTCGGCTCGGCGATACGGGTTCTTGACCGCCAGCGTCTTCTGTCGCCGGCACAGAGTAGAGAAATCAGGAACTGGCCAGTCCAGCCCAGCCAGCCGCAGCAGGCTCGCCACCATCCCGGCGGTCTGGCGCAGAGGGCGCTTGAACAGAACCTTGAACGACAGGCAGAACTGGATTGCCGCATCGGAAAACACCGGCGGGCGCTCCGGGCACCCTTCACGCGGCGCGCGCCAGGTCATGTCCTTGTCGACCCAGATCAGCAGAGACCCCCGTTTGCGCAGCGACGCGTTGTAGTTGGACCAGTTCGTAGTGCGATAGCGGGCGGGAGGTGACTTGCTCATGCAGCCCGTGTAACCGCATGGATTCGCAAAGTGAATCCGCTGTCGTCAGAGATGTGCAACAACGCCCCAACGGTGCGAACACCTCAACGCATACACGGGCGATCTCAGCAAGAGTGCCGTGCTCATCACAGAGCCATGTTGGAAGAGAAGGTTCCGGCGCTTGGGGTGCTGGTGGCGCCAGAAGGCATCCCCATGTCGCGATTTCGATTTTCCTAGGGCTTCGCGTATTCCATGGGATCCGGCGATGTGCCTGTGAGGAGAACACGAGCCATTCCTGATCCCCGGGCACAGAATCATCGACTCGTCATGGTCCTCTCAAGATCAGCAACGACTCGACACCCCGAATACAAGTTTCGATTGAACACAACACAATGCCCGCTAAGCTCCGGTCTAGATCATAGGACCATGGGAGGGTGTGATCATGAGCGGTCGCAGGAAGAAATGAGGGTATGAGCGATCGCCGGTCATAGAGAGGTGAAGCACCTGTTTTGAACAAGAGGAGCATTCTCGCGGGCCTCTTCGCCTTGGTGGCACTTGGGTTTCTCGTTTTTGCGCTGGAGACCGCCCGATACAAGAGCTTTGTGAATACCGAACGGCGCGAGGCGGAACGGTTCGCCGAGGCGTTGCGGCGGAATCTCGAACTCGCCCTGCATGACTTCAAGCTAAGGGCGCGCGGCCTGACCACCGCGATCGAGCTGAGCGGCGATATCGGACAGGAGCGCTTTTCCCTCTTGGCCGAGCGGTTCATGAAACAAGACGCGTCGATCCTCAACCTCGCCGTTGTCGAGGGCGCAACCATTGAGCTTGTTCATCCATTCGAAGCAAACAACCACCTTGTGGGGCGCAACCTGCGCGATGACACAACGCAATGGCAGGTTCTGGAACGCGTTCAGCGGACAGGTGAGATTGCCTTGCAAGGGCCGGTCGAACTGTTACAGGGCAAGCGCGGACTGTTGATCCGGATGCCGGTGACCACGGCCGACCCTGACGCTGGGGAGGTAGCAACGACAAAGGTCGTGTCGGTCGTGATCGACGGGGGCGCGGTGTTCGAAGATGCGCTCGAGGAGAGCAAGGCCCCCGACGACTCGGCCCGCGCCTTCCAGGCTGCGCTGACCAGCGCGGAAAACGGCGGCAAAATCGTGGGCGAGGCCGAGGTGTTTGCCAAGGAGCCTGCTACCGTGTCCTTCGCCCTGACGGGAACGCGCCTGAAGGTTGCCGTGGCCCCTGTCGCGTATTGGGGCGCCGACTATACCATTGCCTGGCTGACCAACCTCGGGATTATATTGATCCTCTCAGCGACGGGCTATGTGCTGCACCTCCTGCGCCGCCAGCGAATGGAACGCGACAAGGTGCAGCTTCAGCTCAACACGGCGATCGAAGCGATGCCCGACGGATTCGTCTTCTTTGACGCCGATGATCGGCTGGTCCTTTGCAACGAGCGATACAGGGAAATCTACAAAGAGAGCGCTCCGGCCATGGTGCCTGGTGCGCGCTTCGAGGACATCCTGCGCTTCGGCTTGGAGCGCGGACAATATGCCGAAGCTATCGGGCGCGAGGAGAAATGGCTGGCAGAGCGGCTGACCGCACATGCCTCCACGGATTCGACGGTCGAGCAGAAACTACAGGACGGCAGATGGCTGCGCATCTTCGAGCGCAAGATGCCCGATGGAGGTCGGGTCGGCGTGCGGGTCGATATTACCGAGCTGAAACAACACCAGGTCGATCTCGAAGCCTCGAACGCCAGTCTGCGCGAGGCCCTCGCGCAGCGTGACAGAGCCGAAAAGCGGTTCTTGGATGTCGCCGAACTCAGCCGGGACTGGATCTGGGAAATGGACAAGGAATTTCGCTTCACCTTCCTTTCGGACAGTGGCCCCCGCGGTGATGTTTCCTTCCTGCTCGGCAAGACGCGGCGAGAAGCTTACAAGGATTTCCCGGAGATTTTCGAACGTGCCGACTGGGCGTGGCTTGAGGAAAAAGAGCGTGCCCATGAACCGTTCCGGGACTTCATATACCAGGCCTATGGAGTAACCGAGGGCGATCAGTGGATTCGTATCAGCGGGCTTCCGATATTTGATGGGAATGGTGACTTCGCAGGTTATCGCGGCGTCGGGTCGGATATTTCCGACGTTTACAACGCGTATCGAGAGGCCGAAGCGGCAAGTGCAGCCAAGACGGAATTCCTCAACGTGATGAGCCATGAACTGCGCACACCGCTCACCGTCGTTCTGGGGTATAACGCATTGCTGGCAAAGCCCGAATTCCTGCCATCCGTCAAGACGCTTGATGACCATATCAAGCGGGGTGAATTGATCACGGAAGGCACCATTGAACGCATCGAGGCGGTCAAAACTGAAATCGGGGGATATGCCGGCAGAATGCAGGTGGCCGGCAAGCATCTCCTGACCCTGATCAACGATGTTCTCGATCTCGCAAAGATCGAAGCCGGAGAGTTGAAGGTCGAGCCGAAGGATGTCTCCCTCGACACCGTGATTGCGTCTCTGGCGGATCAACTCTCAGAACAGGCGCGGGTAAAGTCACTGAGCCTGAAGACCGAGACACATGGCGAAGTCGTCGTCGCGGACGAGGTGCGCTTGTGGCAGATTCTGATGAACCTAGCCGGAAATGCCTTGAAGTTCACCGATCACGGCCATGTGACGATCCGATCCGAACCGCGGGGAGAAATCATTGCTATACATGTCGAGGACAGTGGGTGCGGCATTCCGGATGAAAAGTTAGAGGCAATCTTCGATATATTCAGTCAAATAGATCCGTCTTTCACACGAGGATATGGGGGGACCGGGCTGGGTTTGTCGGTCTCGAAGCAACTGGTAGAATTGCAGGCAGGGCAATTGACTGTGGAAAGCGAAGTGGGTGTGGGGAGCATCTTCACCTTCACTTTACCCGCCGCAAAATCCGATGCTTCGGGAAGCGCAAGCGCATAACATCGCGGATATTCAATGAGACACTTGACGTAGCGGCCTGCCCAAGTTTGCTCCATGTTCTTTTGAAAATGTATAGAACGGATGCGTTCATGGACCTGTCACTTTGGATCCGCACCTTCCCAATCTCCTTTCCAACCCCCGCCATTCGCACCCATAGGCCAAGCGCGCGACAAATGCCCCTCACCTGCCGCGCGCTGTGATATCACGATTTCCCGCATGCCCGCCTGAGCAGTTGCACACGGCGAAGCGTGGGGCGCAGATCGCGACCGTTCCCGATCATCCGCAGGAACTCCACCCATGCGATCTCGTTGTCCGTCAGCTCACCCGGACCGAAGGTAAGCCGGTGGGTGGTAGTGAAGCGCTTACCCGGTGGCGCTCTGTTCGCTATTGTCATCGCCACTACTTCCCGAAGATCGCGCGAATGGCAGCACGGCTGCGCGCCGTCATACGCGGATCACCGTGGTCGGACGCCTCGCGGATTTCCTGCAGCCAGCCCGTCTCGTTGCGCGTCACCGGCGTGCCCATGATCTCGACGATCGCATTCGCGGCGGTGTCGCCGGCCACCTGCTCGAGCGTCAGGCGCAGCAAGTAGGCCGGGTCGCACTCCAGAGCCCGCGCAAGGCTGGGCACCCGGTCGAGCGGCAGCTTGGTGGTGCCGTTCTTGATCATCGCCGCCATGTTCGGGTTAACGAAGCCCGCTTCCGTCGCTATCTCGATCTGGGATTTCCTCGGGCGCAGCTCCATGACCCGCTTCTGGATGAACTTGGCGAGCCGCGTGTCGGCATGGGGTTTCTTCGGCATTTTCGTTCCCTTTTTCAATAAGTTACTTCGCAGCGCGTCTGCTGCATGCGTTCTGTATAGCGACAACTTGATGGGGAACGGCCGGGGGAGCACGATACCTTGCAGATCATCAGCCGGGTCTGGTGCCGCGCTGGAATTGCTTGGTAATGGGCGCGCATGGGGCGGCTCAATCGACTGCAATACGCACCGACCATAATGTATCGGACTGCTTGAAGCGCTCGGACGATGGCCCTTTGGGCGGTTGTGCTTTTCTTAGCCGTTGTTGGCTGGAGATCATGCAATGACCGCTGTCAGCCCCAGAGCGGACCCTCATGCAGGGTGCAGGATATGTCGGACCACCGACAAGGAGGCGGTCAAGTGGTCGCTCGCTGCACTTGCGATAAAGGACCGTTCAGGGCCGTTCGCGTGGCTCCAATCTGGCGGACGGTCTCCCAGTGTTCTCAGCGGATGCGAAAAAACCGGTTCCGACTTGACAGCGGAATGTGAGTGAACCGCTTGGGCCCATTCTCGGCCGGTGCTGCGTCGCATCGCCTCGCAGGCAGGGTTCGGGACATTCCCGGTGAATTCGTCACGATCAAGGGAACAGTCCCGTCACGATGATCTGCAGAGGGCGTTCGGCCCTCGATCATGCTGCTCTCTCTTGCGGAAGTTAGTTACCTGTTCGTGGTGATGCCGCCGAAGGTCTTCAAACGACGGCCATACCTGTCCGGGCGAGGCACTGGCAGCGACGGGTTCACACTCGACGATGGCTAAAGCGGTCGCGATAGGCGGACGGCGTGATGCCGCAATGGCGCTTGAAGACGCGGCGGAAGAAGGCGACATCTTCATATCCGACTGAAAGCCCGACCTGCTCGATCGATGGCGCGCCGTCCTCGAGCATCTTTCGCGCCGCGGCGACGCGCAGCATCTGCTGGTAGACCCCCGGCATGTGGCCCGTGGCCTCCTTGAACCGGCGCACAAGGTTGCGTCGGCTCATGCTGGCGACATCCGCTAGTTCCTCGACAGTAACGTCGCGGGCGAAATGCCCGGAGAGGTGATGCTCGGCATCCCGGACCTTGTCGTCACCGTGCGGCCGCGCCAGCGGAAGCAGGGCATAGCCGGACTGGCTGGGTCGCGGCATGTCGAGAAGCAGCGCCTTTGAGCACTCAATCGCCACGTCGCGACTGCAGAGACGCTCGACGAGGTGCAGACTCAAATCGCTCGCGGCGTTGACACCACCTCCGCAGTAGAGACCCGCATCCTCGGTGATGAGCAGGTCGGTCTGCCAGTTGACATCGGGGTATCTCTTCCGAAATCCATGTGCGACGCCCCAATGCGTCGTGGCCCTGCGACCTGCAAGCAGTCCTGCCTCGGCCAGGAACGCGACGCCGGAACAAACCCCCGCGATCCGCGTGCCGCCTCGATACCGAGCCGCAAGCCAGGGCGGGATGGCGGCGTGTCGCGCCATCCATTCGTCCGGCACAGGGCCGGAGGCCGAGACCATGATCAGGTCGACCAGTCCCAGATCCGTGATCGCACAATCGGGCGCGATGTTCAGTCCATAGGCACTTCGCACCGGCGCGCCGTCGATTGACGCCGTTGTAACCCGGAACTTCGGTTCAGGGCGATCACCGCACATCTCGTTCCACATCGTTCCCGCGGCCGAGAAAACCTCGATCGGGCCGATCGCCGTCGAAGCGTAGCCGTCGTTGACGAGAACGACCGCGACGTCCAGCTTGTCGTTGCTCCCTGTCATTCCTGCGATATTGCCATTTCCGCGTATGTATTTCACCCGTAGCACGCGCATTTGGCACGATAGCCCCCGCTTTCCGTCAGCATCACCCGGTGTCATTTCGCCCGATCCGGGGCCATTCTCTGGTCATTAACGAAACCGAAAGGAGGCAAAGATGGATCTCTACATCATCCGCCGTCGCGGCATCTGGTCGAACGAGGACGAACTCGCGGCAACCAACGAGAAATCTCTCCAGGTCGGCGAGGAAATGAAAGACCGGCTGCGCTGGATCCGCAGTTATGCGGTGACCGAGGAGGATGGTCGCATCGGGTCGGTCTGCATCTACGAAGCCAACGACCGCGAGGCCATTCGAGAACACGGCCGGCGCATCGGCGCCCCCAGCGAGGATATCCGCTTGGCCCGCGGCACCGCGATCAAGCGGGACGATCCCGAGCCGGTGTCGGTTGTGTGAGGAATATTCCCTCGCGCATCTCCGCGAGGGAATTCGAACCTTGTTTTCCCGCGATATCACCAGGCCGTGCGTGTTGCCGCAGAACATCGGGCAGGCGACTTGACTCTTTGATCCCGCACACATGTTGCAGGCGCAGGAGAAAATTTCCCTACTTTGCTGTAAGCTGACGGGAAAGACCGCATTGGTGAAACTGCGCTGTGGCAAAGGTTTGTTCCACGAACGGCAGCTCGGGGCCGGGCGTGTCTTGAAGGGCGACCATGATTTGCAGTTTTGCTGGGTCGGCTCCCTGCTCATTGCTGCCGCTCGAGCTAGTTTCAGCATTCGTCAGCATAGGTTCTCTGCCGTCATCCTAAGTTTTCGCTGGCGATACTGGCGACATGTCCTAAACCCTGCTTTCACACGGGTATTCTGTGTCAGGTGCTGATCGCTAGGATCGCTCATGATGTGTTGGACCACTTGAACCGAAGCGAATCCATCAGCCCACTGGCGTCAAGAGCTGATCGCACGGTCCGACTGGTCCGACCCTGTCGGGGGACGCGGGGAGGCTGACACGCCCCCGACGGCGTCTCTCGGCATCTGCAAATCCCAAGACTTAGCACAGACAGCCCTGTGACAATTGTTGGTGCCATCTTTGGCAGACGAGCACGCGCTCTTGGCGACTCAAAACCTCAAGTCGATCGGACTGAAGCCCACGGCGCTCAACGCAGCGATCTGCGCTATGATAGAAAGTGAATGCCTGCATTCATGGCCGCCAGTCCACCAGGACACCGCGACCCGAGCTTTCAATTGGGAATCCACTGTCGTGTTGCTGCCAGACCCGTCGACAACTTAACTCGGCACGGTGACTGGGATGTCTGCTTCGTGGGTATGAGACAATTCTATCAGATCTCCGTTCGACCACTTCGCCGGACGGAAGATGGTGGTTGCGAGGCAAACACAGATACGCAAACTTGATCAACCAACGACACATTCAAGCCGCTTGACGATCAGGTCGGTATCGGCTTTGAGTGTTGCACATCTATCTGGAAATGAGCGTTATTTTGCTATACATCTTGCTATACATATTGCTTTACCGTTGAAAAATTCTTCCTTATAGTTCAAGGAGTTGAATATTCATACCTATCATTGTGCCGGACACCTCCTCCGCCACACACACCGATCTCACCTTTCCCGTACGGTTTTCGCCAATTTTCCCGTGTGTTTTCAGAGGGTTGCTGATGGCGAGTTCTTAGTGAGACGCTCCGTATCAGCGTGTTTTTCCAACAATGCCCCCGAAGTCTCAGTAGGCTACTTCAGGCGGTTCGGTTTTCGTGAGATTTCCCTGATAACAGCCGATTTACAGGGAATTGCTGCGGTGACGGCAATTCTGCCGCTCTCGAAGTTATTGTAAAACAATAGCTTAGGCCCCGATTTCCCTGCAGAAAGAACAGGGAATTTTTTCATGCGAGCAGGGAAATCTCGGGGGACGATCAGGGAATGTGAAATGCGTTTCTGGGAATGCCTACTTGGCGGCGAATCCCAGCAGGCGCGCCTGGTCGCTCCAGTCGAGCGGCAACTGCATGCGGACCAGCTTTTCCAACGTCAGATCGGCCGGCTGGTCGCCATCGAGAATCGCAGTCTGAATCGACGGCGCCAAGTATGCGAGGTGTGCCCGGGTCCGGATATAGGCCTCGGTGACTTTTTCGCGGCGGGCGATTTGCGAAATCGGCGTGCCGCCCTGGAGATCCGCCGCCCATCTGTGCCCCTTTGCCAATCCACGGAGAAGCGTGCGGTCCGGTCCAGACATCATGTCGCCGATTACGATTCGGCTCTCAACACCTCGCCGCCGCATCGTGAAAGGGGCCGCAATCGACAGGGCCGTCTCGGCAACGTCTTCGGGAACGATCTCCAGAGCGGCCGCGATTTCATTCCGGTCAAGCTGCATCGTGAGGCGGTTCTTTCCAAGATGTCCCTTCCTCACGAGCTTATTGATTTGATGAGCGTCACCATTTCGAAGACATTGAACAAGATCGGCCACCTTGCGCTTGATCTCGTCGGCCGCATCCAGGTCGGGAGACGCGAGCAGCGTATGCCTGCGCGTGGATTGTTCAAGATGATCTGCCACTGTTTTGACCACTGACGCCTCAAACTGGGAGCGGGCAACCGCCAGCCGCAAGCCTTGTCGCCCCCGGATAGCAGGCGGTTCGAAACGTAGTAGCGGATACGTCGACCACTCTTGCTGGTATGCGACGGCGTCAGACGGTCGCCAGCCTGATCGCGGAACTTGCCAGTCAATGGCGCTGAACTGCACGCGTCACCGCCCGAGTTCGATCTCTTGGCGCGCGACCTCGGTCTGGCACTCGCCTCTTGGAGCTTGGCCTGCACCCGGTCCCACAACTCGTCATCAATGATGGCCGCGTGCTGTCCGTCGAACACCTTTTCCTTGTGGCGGATCCGACCGATGTAGATCGTGTTGCAGAGAATATGGTGGATCTGCCCCCGGGACAGGAGCCCGCCGCCCTGTACCCGGCCTGTCGAGAAGACATGCCGCTTGGAGCGGAACCCGCGGCGATCCGCCTCCTGTTCGACTGCCCGTAGACAACCGAGATTCTCATAAAGCGCAAAAAGCGTCACGACCGTCTCGCGTTCGGCCTCGTTGATCACCAGGCTGCGGATGTTGGGATCGGGATGTGCGTCATATCCCAAAGGCGGCACGCCGCCCATCCAGAGCCCGCGCTTTTTCGAGGCGGCGATCTTGTCTCGGATTCGCTCGGCTGTCACTTCCCGCTCGAACTGCGCAAAGCTCAGGAGCATGTTGAGCGTCAGTCGACCCATCGACGACGAGGTGTTGAAGGCCTGTGTAACCGAAACGAAGGAACAGCCTGCCGCCTCAAACCGGTCTACCAGTTTCGCAAAGTCCGAGAGCGCTCGCGTTAGCCGGTCGATCTTGTAGACCACCACCATGTCGACGCGGCCCGCATCCACGTCCTCCATCAGGCGGCGCAGGGCCGGACGCTCCAGAGTCCCGCCCGAGACGCCGCCATCATCGTAGCGGGTCGACGAGAGCGTCCAGCCTTCGCCCCGCTGGCTCGCGATATAGGCAGCGCAGGCCTCATGTTGTGCGTCGAGCGAATTGAATTCCTGCTCGAGCCCATCGTCGGTGGATTTGCGGGTATAAATGGCGCAGCGGATCTTCTGGCTCATCAGCCTGTCCTCCCGTTGATGCCAAAGAAGCGCGGACCCGACCAATGGGTCCCGGTGATCTCACGCGCGATGGCCGAGAGTGAGCGCCAGGTCTGGTTGCGCCAGCGATACCCCTGCTCGGTGACATCAACGACATGCGTGACGCCGTTCCACTCGCGCAAGAGCCGGCCGCCCGATTGGAGGGCCGGGCTGCGCCTCGGCGCATCCGAACCTGTTGCGCGTTCCAGCTTTGCCGCAAAGCCCTTGGGCAATCCGCCCCGACCACGCGACTGGACTTCGAAAGCCAGAGCGCGGCGCAGGAACTGCCGGCTCAGGCTCTTTGGCGGCGGACCGCCAAAGAGGTCCTGCCAGAGCGCGATGAGCCGAGGGCGGTCCATTGTCTCGATTTCTGCCACCGCAGCCATCATTGCGCCTCGGGGTTTGCGGTGATCCGGTAGACCGACACACCAAACTCGTCCTGTTCGCGGTTGATCACGTGGCCTGTCTTGCGCAGCCCGCTGAGCGTAGCTCGAACGGTGTGCGCCTGCCACCCGGTTGCCTTGCAAAGATCACTAAGGCTCGCGCCGCCCGAGCGCTCGAGCATTTCAAGCACCATCGCGGTCTTTGTCTTGCGAGGAGGTTTGGTAGCCGGTTTGGCCGTCCGCCCTGCGGGCATCTTTGCAGGGTTCTTGGCCTTGGCAGGGTTCGTCTTCGATTGAGTCATGGGTTTCTCCTCGTTTGCGGGCCAGCCCTATGCCGGCCCTGCTACCGAGAGGAGCCCGATGCATGTGTCGGGCGTAGCGACAGCAACGCTTGCCGAGGCGGGGAAGTCCAGCGAGATTTCGGAGAAATCAAAACCCGATCCCGGCTGCCGCTGACCGGGTTGCATTCCCTTAATTCTTTGTCAACAAACGACTTTTTATAAAACGCCTCTTGCGATGTTGAGATCAAATTGCTACTTTAACGCTACTGCTGCGCCACATTGCGCACGCGATTGTTTTTAGTTTGGCAGCACGCCTTGGCCCGTTACGGGCCGATAGGGAGCAGCCTCAACCAGGGTCCGGATCGAAAGATCCGGGGCGATGTTGGGGTGTTCCCTTCTCGTCTCCGAATCCTGGTTTGACGCAAATGCCCCTCGGGGCCGTAACCAATAAGGAGACATCCATGTCTGCCCGCAAACCCAACCAAAAACCGGCCGAGGCACCGGCAATTGTCCCGCTGCCTCTCGACCGGCTCAAGCCTTATGCGCGCAATGCCCGCCAGCACAGCGACAAGCAGATTGATCTCATTGCACGCTCGATCCGCGAGTTCGGGTTCAACAACCCGGTACTTATTGATCGCGATAGCGCTATCGTTGCCGGTCATGGACGGTATGAGGCTGCCAAGCGCCTCAAGCTCAAGACCGTTCCGACCGTCTTGCTCGAGCATCTGACCGAGGCCCAGGTCAAGGCCTACCGCATCGCCGACAACCGCATTGCCGAGCTGTCGGACTGGGACGACGAGGTGTTGCGCCTCGAGATCGTGGATCTCAACGATCTGGACGTTGCCGGTGACCTTGATTTCGAGATCTCGCTCACCGGGTTCAATACGCCTGAACTGGATATCATTATCGATGGCAACAGTGGTGACGCGGCCGAAAATCCCTCCGAGACCGTTGAAGAGTCCCATGGACAGGCCATTCCGGTCGCCCGTCTCGGCGAGGTCTGGATGTTGGGACGGCACCGGCTGCTTTGTGGCAATGCCTTGGACAATGCTGCCTATACCAAACGCATGGGCGACGAGCCTGCCCGCATGGTCTTCACTGACCCGCCTTACAACGTACCGATCAACGGTCACGTACGTATGGGCGAGACCAGCGGTCACCGCGATTTTGCCATGGGCGTAGGCGAGATGACCGACGGTCAGTTCCAGGATTTTCTGCGCGGTTTCATCCGGGAAAGCGCAGCCATGGTCATGGATGGTGGCGTTTGCATGATCTGCATGGATTGGCGGCACGTGGCAGACCTTGTCTTCGCCGGAAAGGCGGAAGGTCTGTCGCTCCTTAACCTGTGCGTCTGGAACAAGACCAATGGCGGCATGGGCAGCCTCTACCGTTCCAAGCACGAGATGGTCTGCGTCTTCAAGAAGGGTGACGCCAGCCACGTCAACAATGTCGAGCTTGGTCGCCATGGGCGCTATCGCACCAATGTCTGGGACTATGCCGGCGTCAACACGTTCCGCAAGGGCCGCAACGCGGACCTGCTGGATCATCCGACGGTCAAGCCAACGACGCTGGTGGCTGACGCAGTTCGTGACGTCAGCCATCGCGGCGATATCGTGCTCGACCCGTTTTGCGGCTCTGGTGCCACGCTGCTCGCCGCGGAGAAATCGGGCCGTTGCGCTCGTGCGATCGAGCTCGACCCGCTCTACGTTGATGTCGCCATCCGCCGGTGGCAGCAGCAGACCGGAGAGCAGGCCGTGCTCGCCGGGTCCGATGAGACTTTCGCCGACCGCGAACTGGTCGTGTCCCCCAAGGACGAGGAGGCGCGCCATGACGACCAGTGATGACAATCGCGACTACGAGGTGGGCTACGGCAAACCACCGAAGCACACCCGGTTCAAAAAGGGTCAGTCCGGCAACCCCAAGGGGCGGCCCAAGGAAACCAGGAACGTTACGACCATTCTTCGGGAACGGTTTTTCAGTCCGGTGACGATCACCGAGAACGGGCGCCGCAAACAGATCCCGATCTTTGATGCCCTGATCCGCACCTTGTTCAAAGATGGTCTGGAGGGCGATCCCCGGGCGCAGGACCGCCTGATCAAGCTCATCCACATGGTCGAGGCCGACAGCCCGGCAAGCGATGAGGCGCCGGATACGCCGGAGATTGATGGGACGGATGAGGCTATCTTGCGCCATTTCATTGAGATGGGTGGTGCCGAGCTGCTCGACACCGTCGGACCGGATACGGCTGAGGATGAAACATCATGACTCAATTTGATCCCGAACTTGTCCGTAAGGTACGCGGCGCAGTTGTCCGGCAAGACCTGTTCTCTTTTGTCTGGAAAACCTTCGCCACGCTACACCCGGGGCAAGAAGATAGTTTCGTGCCGGCCTGGCATGTTGAAGCCATGTGCTTTGAGCTCATGAATCTTCTCTCGGGCGAGAACACACGGCTGGTGGTCAACGTGCCACCTCGTCATCTGAAGTCGATTACCGTCGCGGTGGCCTTTGTCGCCTATGTGCTGGGCCATCGCCCAGAGGCCAAAATCATCGTGGCAAGCTACGGGCTCGATCTGGCGCGCAAGCATTCCGAGGATTGTCGCCGTGTGATGGAAGCCGACTGGTACAAACAGGCGTTCCCCAAGACACGGCTGTCCCGGCGAGGCAACACCGTCGATGAGTTCCATACAACGCAAGGAGGCGGTCGCAAGGCCGTCTCCCTCGGTGGCGCCGTGACTGGCCACGGGGCCGACTACATCATCATCGATGATCTTCTGAAAGCCCAGGATGCGGCTTCAGAGGCCGAGATACAGCGCGCCCAGGACTTTATCGAAGGCACGCTTCTGTCGCGCTTCAACAAGCCAGCAGAAGGCCGGGTCGTGACGATTGCCCAGCGCTTGCACGAACTCGATCCCCCTGGATACCTGCTCGACAAGGGCACCTATCGCCATCTCAACCTGCCGGCCATTGCTGAAGAGGATCAAACGATCCCGATCGGTCACGGCAAATTTCACCATCGCAAGACAGGCGAAGCCCTGTTCCCTGAGAACATGAATATCGAAACCCTCGAGCGCCTGCGCAAGGAGATGGGGCCTGCCGCGTTTAATTCCCAGTACCAGCAAAACCCCGTTGCTCCGGACGGATCTCCCTTGCGTTGGGATAGTTTCCAAACCTGCGATGCGCCAGGCAACCGCTCGGACTACCAGCTCATCGTCCAAAGCTGGGACACCGGCACGTCGTCGGACCCACGGTCGGACTTCTCCGTTTGCACTACCTGGGGGTTTAAAGATCGGTGCTGGCATCTTCTTGACGTGTTCCGCGATCGGCTCGACTTTCCCGAGCTCAAGCGCAAAGCCTTCGAGCTTTGCGACACTTGGGCGGCGGACCGGGTGCTCATAGAGGACGCAGCCACCGGCAGGCCCCTGCTTCAAGAGTTCCAGAGAAACGAGTACCGGCAGTGCTATCCGATCAAGCCAAATGAAGACAAGGAAATCCGCTTCAACGCGGCCTGCGCTCCCGTTGAAGAGGGGCGCATCTACCTCCCCCGCGAGGCAGCTTGGCTTTCGGCATTCAAACGTGAGTTGCAGAGCTTCCCGCGTGGGCGATACGATGATCAGGTCGACAGTTTCAGCCAGTTCTTGAACTGGACGAAAAGCCAGGGCTTCTACCGAGCCCTGGGGCGCAATCATCCGATCAATGTCGAGCGGCAGCAACGCAGTCGTAGGAGGCCTGTGAGGAGATAGCGGCTTCCCGAACTGGACGAGACGTGAAGGAGTAGGCTCATAACCTGAAGGTCGTAGGTTCAAATCCTACCCCCGCAACCAGCTTAATTTGCATGAGGTCGTCCGGCGAAAGCCCGGCGGCCTTTTTGCTTGTCTGGCAGAGGCTTAGGATACCTGCTAAATCGCCCTCGATATCCATGACGAAGCCGCTCTCCTCCTCGGAAGAGGGATGCAGCACGATCCGGTCGATCAGACTGCGCAGAATCTCTACCGCTTCATGCTGAGCTGACTGATCAGAAAGCGTCGTGCGCAACTCGGCAACCGCCTTACGGTACCGTGCGCCCATGGACGGATGCAGCAGCGGCTTTTCCTCCTTGGGTTCCGCCTTCAGCCGCTCTTCGACTTCGGCTCGTTCGGCTTCCAGTGAAATCATGCGATCCTTCACACGCTCGGCAGGCACGCCGTCGCAGATGGCATCGATCATCCGGTCGAGCTCACGGATGATCTTGGCAAGCCGCGCTTCATCCTTCGCGCGGTTGCCGCTCTCGGCCATGCGCAGCGCATTCAGATGACGCGTGTATTCTTCGCAAAACACAGTCAACAGCTCTTCATCCATCAGATGATGTTGAAGACCATTGAGCACAGAAGCTTCGAGGACATCGCGGCGGATTGTCCGCTTGTTCTCACAGGTGCCCTTGTTGCGGGCGCTCGCGCAACCGAAATGTTGCTGGCTGATCTTTACGAACGTGCTGCCGCAGCAACCGCATTTGATCAGGCCGGAAAGCAGGAAGCGCGGGCGGCGACGGTCCCAGAAACCTTCTGCTTTTAATTTGTCATGTTTACCGAGCGCCGTGGCGTCCTGCCGCGCTTTCACCTTCTGCCAAAGATCATCTTCGATGATCCGCAAATGCGGCACATCCTGCACGATCCACTGATCGGCTGGATTCAGGCGCGACAGGCGCTTGCCCGTCTCGGGGTCCTTGACGTAGCGCAGGCGGTTCCAGACCAGCCGCCCGATGTAGAGCTCGTTGTTCAGGATGCCGGTGCCGCGATCCTTGTTGCCATGGATCGTGGACGGCCCCCATGTCTTGCCGGTCGGCCCTGGCACGTGCTCGGCATTCAGTGTCTTCGCGATTACGCGCGGGGACGTGCCCGAAGCATACTCGTTGAAGATGCGGCGCACGATAGCAGCCTGACCTTCGTTGATCTTGCGATCCCCACGTTCAGGCTCGCCCGCAGCGTTGACCTTTCGGACGACATCATACCCATACGAATTGCCACCACCGGACTTGCCTGCCTCGACACGGCCCCGCAGGCCACGCCGCGTCTTGTCTGACAAATCTTTGAGGAAGAGCGCATTCATCGTGCCCTTCAGGCCGATATGCAGCTCGCTGACCGCCCCTTCACTGAGTGTGATGATCTGCACGCCTGCAAAGCTTAGCCGCTTGAAGACGGCGGCGATGTCTTCCTGATCGCGGGATATCCGGTCGAGCGCTTCGGCGAAAACCACCTGAAACTTTCCAGCCATGGCATCTTGTAAGAGCTGCTGGATACCGGGCCGCATCAGGCTCGCGCCGGAGATGCCGTGATCTGCATAGTGCTGCGTCACCGCCATGCCCTCGCGGGCAGCGCGCTCAGCGCACAGCCTGATCTGATCCTCGACCGAGGAGGCCGATTGCATATCGGTCGAATAGCGGGCGTATATGACGGCTGGAATCATCGTAGCGCTCATGAGGATGAGCCTTTCGGAAGATGCGATATTTGGGCTTTGCTCGGCTCTGTTGCACAAAGCGCGTGAGGGATTCATGTCGCGAATCCAGTGTGGTAGCTGGGCGACATGAGCAGACCCACACCCCCAACCTACAAGACCAGGAACTGGCCGGCCTATAACGAAGCGCTCAAGCGCCGTGGCTCGCTGACAGTCTGGTTTGACCCGGAGATGATCTGGGAGGCTGCGCCGACCGGTAAGCGCGGTCGGCAGCAGACCTACAGCGACACCGCTATCCAGACATGCTTGACGATGAAAGTGTTGTTCGGCATGGCGCTACGCCAGACCACAGGCTTCGTCGAGAGCCTGCTGCATTTGG
>NZ_AUIJ01000023.1 GCF_000423645.1 Sediminimonas qiaohouensis DSM 21189
GGATACCACCGCCGAAGCCGCGTCGAGACCAAAATGCACTGCGTGAAAATGCTGGGCCAGCGCCTCATGGCGCGGGACTTCGATCGTCAGGTTGCGGAAGTCCAAGTCCGCATCCTCGTCATGAACGGCTATACCGCGCTCGGCATACCCATAACTGAGCCCGTAGGATGAGTCTGTCTGGGGAAAGGGGGCGTCTGGCCTTCAACCAATTTGTGCAACAGAGTCATCGGGGCCTCTCATTTACCTGCCCCGAATGCCAGAAGGACTTCTGGGTCCCTGGAGAACGCTACGATGCATTGAGAAGTGACCAACGCCTAAATTGGGTGTGCGAATGCGGTCAATCTGGTTTCATCAGGCACATCCAGCCTGAGATCTTAGCTCTAAAGGACCAGAATACTTAGGTGCCGAAATGTCCCACCCAGGACCTGAAAACACTGACACATTTGCCTTGCCATCGTCCGCTTCGGGCGCAGAGAGCGGTCTTTGCATGAGGCATGTCGAACGGCAGATCCGTCCGCATAGCTATTATCTGACCTACACGGCTCCCTAAGATTCTTCGGGAGCCGTTGCTCGTCATGGTTACGCAGTCACAAGGGGTTTCGCCCACGCGTGCACCATTTACTGCAAAGGGCTGCGTTCTTTGCAGGGCGGCCAAGGCGGCATTTGTCTTGGAAATACGGGCCGCGCGTGCGAGTCTTGAGCCAAGCAACCGACAGGCATGCCATGGAGCCAACAGACCTCGACAGCCAATCGGCGCCGCAAGACATCGTGATGGATCTTGCAACGCAGGTTCAAACCTTTGCCGAAGGGTTGCTGAGGCCGTGGAACGCCTACCAGGTCGCGATCGCGCTGGCGCTGCTGCTGGTGGCACACGTGGCCGCCCGGATACTGGCGCCGCGGCTGCACGACTGGCTGCGCGGGCGCGAAGGCTGGCCCAAGTGGCGGATGCGGGCGATGGTGATCGTTCACCGGAGGCTGCGCGTGCTGATCTTCGTGGCGCTGATCTGGCCCGTTGTCTGGATCATGGGCGAGGTGACGTGGCCAAGCCGGTCTTACCTGCTGGACATCATCGGGAAACTGGCGCTGGCGTGGCTGGTGATCGCGGTGCTGTCGCGCCTGATCCAGAACCGGTTCCTGCGTCAGATCATACGCGTCGGGGTCTGGATCTGGGTGACGCTGTCGGTGCTGAACCTGACCGACAGGGCGCGCGCGTTGCTGGACAGCGCCGCCATGAACATAGGCGAGACACGGTTCAGCCTTTGGCTGATCCTGCAGGCGGCGGTGTTGCTGACCCTGCTGATCGTGGGGGCGCGGTTCCTGTCGCAATCCTCGGCAAGCTCGATCCGGCGCAACGACGATATATCGCCGTCGATGCAGGTGCTTCTGATCAAGCTGCTGCAGGTGCTTTTGTATGGTGCGGCCTTTATCATAGGCTTGCGCACCGTTGGCGTGGACCTGACCGGGTTGGCGGTTCTGTCGGGGGCGATTGGCGTTGGCCTTGGTTTTGGCCTGCAAAAGGTGGTGTCGAACCTGGTTTCAGGGGTGATCATCCTCTTGGACAAGTCGATCAAGCCCGGCGACGTGATCAGCCTGGACGAAACGTTCGGCTGGATCAGCAGCCTTGGCGCGCGGTATGTCAGTGTCGTCACGCGCGACGGCAAGGAATTCCTGATCCCGAACGAGGACCTGATCACCGGGCAGGTCGTCAACTGGTCCCATTCGAACGAATTTGTGCGACTGGACATATATTTCGGCACCGCCTACGGCGACGATCCGCACGAGGTACGCCGGATCGCCGTCGAGGCCGCCAGGGGCGTGGACCGGGTTCTGAGCTTCAAATCGCCGGTCTGCCATATCGTGGGGTTCGGGGACTCCTCGGTCGATTACATCTTGCGCTTCTGGATCAGGGACCCCACAGGGGGGCTGACCAATATTCGCGGCAACGTCTACCTGGCGCTGTGGGACGCATTCCAGGCCAACGGCATCTCCATCCCCTTCCCGCAGCGCGAGGTGCGCATGCTGGACGGAGCGGGCGATTGATTTCGGCAGGTGCGCGCCGCAAGGCGATGGGGTTTCATTGAAATGTCGTCTGCCGCTTGCTATTTTGGCATTATGTCCAGCGCCGGGACACTGGCGGCGTGAAAAAAGGAGGACGATGTTCTGTCTCTCAATCTCGAAGCGGCGCGGACCGCGACGCAGGGGGCGCCGATGACCGGCGCACCGGCAAGGAATTCCGCCCAAGATGCGACGAGCGAGGAATTGCTGGATCGCATCATTGCATCCCTACAAGACGACAAGGCCGAAGACATCGTGCAGATCGACCTGCGCGGGAAAACGGCGATTGGCGACTACATGGTTATCTGCTCGGGGCGGTCCTCGCGGCAGGTGGCGGCGATCGCCGAGAAGCTGGCCAAGCGACTCAAGCAGGACCTGGGCCGCGTGGCGCGTGTCGAAGGCAAGGATGCGGGTGATTGGGTGCTGATCGACACGGGCGACGTTGTCGTGCACATCTTTCGGCCCGAAGTGCGCGAGTTCTACCAACTTGAAAAGATGTGGGCGCCGACAGTGGCGAGCACAGAAAGCTGAATGCGCGTACATCTGTGCGTAGTCGGGCGGCTGCGGGCCGGGCCCGAACGCGATCTCGTTGACGACTACCTGGCCCGTTTCGACAAGACCGGACGCGCCATGAACCTTGGCCCCGCGCGCGAGCACGAGGTCGAGGATAATCGCGGCGGCGGCATGAGCGCCGAGGCCGCGCTGCTGGAGCGGACGATCCCCAAGGGGGCGCTTCTGATCACCCTGGACGAGCGGGGGCGGACCCTGAGTTCGCCGCAATTCGCGGACAAGCTGCAAGGCTGGCGCGACGAAGGGCGGCAGGATCTGGCGCTGGTGATCGGGGGGGCCGATGGCATCGCGCCCGAGCTGCGCAAGCGCGCCGATTTCAGCTTGTCCTTCGGCGCGATGGTCTGGCCGCATATGCTGGTGCGGGTGATGGCGGCCGAGCAATTGTATCGCGCGGCGTCCATTCTTGCCGGTAGCCCCTATCACCGCGCCTGAGCCGCGAAGTGGGCGGATTTCCGGCCAGATGCGCCACCTTGCGGGGAAACCGGTTCACCTGCCGGGCCAGACGCGCTAGGACGGGGCCAATCAAGGCAGGAGCAGACCGATGAACACCCCCAAACCCGTTGTATTGTGCATACTTGACGGCTGGGGCCTGTCGGAGCAGCGCGAAGCCAATGCGCCAGCACTGGCCGACACCCCGAATTTCGACGCGATCATGCAGCAGGGCCCCAATAGCCAGCTTATCACGCATGGCCCCGACGTGGGCCTGCCAAGCGGGCAGATGGGCAATTCCGAGGTTGGGCACACCAATATCGGCGCGGGCCGGGTGGTGGCGATGGACCTTGGCCAGATCGACCTGGCGATCGAGGATGGCAGCTTTGGCCGGAACGAGGCGCTGACGCGGTTCATCGACAAGATGGCAACCTCCGGTGGGACGGCACATCTGATGGCGCTGATCTCGGACGGGGGGGTGCACGGACACCTGACCCACGCGCTGGCCGCCGTGCGCCAGATCGCGGGGGCGGGTGTGCCGGTGGCCCTGCACGCGATCACCGACGGGCGCGACGTGGCGCCGTCCTCGGCGCAGGGTTTTGTTGCAGAGCTGGAACGCGGCCTGCCGGAGGGCGCGCGTATCGCCACGCTATCGGGGCGCTACTTCGCGATGGACCGCGACAATCGGTGGGACCGCGTCGCGCGCGCCTACGGCGCCATGATCGGAGGTGCGGCGGATCAGCGGGCCGAGGATGCGCAAGGGGCCATCAAAGCGGCCTATGCGCGGAATGAGACCGACGAGTTCATCGCCCCCACGGTGATCGGCGATTACGCCGGGGCGCGCGATGGCGACGGGGTTTTCTGCCTCAACTTCCGCGCCGACCGCGCGCGAGAGATCCTGCGCGCGGTGGCCGAACCGGGGTTCGACGCGTTTGACACGGGCGCGCGGCCCGAATGGGCGGCTTTGCTGGGCATGGTCGAATACTCAAAGTCCCACAACGCATGGTTCGACACGGTATTTCCGCCCCGCGACATCGTGAATACGCTGTCGGAATGGGTGGCCAAGCAGGGCCGCACACAGTTTCACATCGCGGAGACGGAAAAATATCCGCATGTCACCTTCTTCCTTGCCGGCGGGCGCGAAGAGCCTGAACAGGGCGAGGATCGCTACATGGCCGCCAGCCCCAAGGTGGCGACCTATGACATGCAACCCGAAATGTCGGCCGAAGAGGTGACCGATCACCTGGTTCAGGCGATCGAGGCGCGCTATGACGTGATCGTGGTGAACTACGCCAACCCCGACATGGTGGGCCACACCGGCGATCTGGACGCGGCGATCGCGGCCTGCGAAGCCGTGGATCGGGGGCTTGGCCGCGTGTTGCAGGCGCTGACGGCGGCGGGTGGCGCGATGCTGGTGACTGCCGATCATGGCAATTGCGAGGTGATGGTAGACCCTGATACTGGCGGTCCGCACACCGCGCACACGACCAACCCGGTGCCCCTGATCCTGGTTGGCGGGCCGGAGGGTGCGGTGCTCGATTCCGGGCGGCTGGCCGATCTGGCGCCGACGCTGCTGGATCTCATGGAGCTTGATCAACCCCCGGAAATGACGGGGCACAGCCTGTTGCGATGATACGCGCCGCGCTCATAGCCCTAGTGCTGTCCGGTGGGGCAGTGGCGGCCGAGCCGTCGGCCACGCAGGCCGCGCAGCAGGCAGCAGAGCGGTTGGAGCAGGCGACGCGCGCCCTGAACAACGCGCAGGATGCCCAGGACCGTATCGCGGCGCTAACCGAGACGCTGCGGGGGTTCGAGGACGGGCTTGAGGCGATGCGCACGGGATTGCGCAAGGCGTCGATCCGCGAGCGCCAGCTATCCCGCGATCTGGCCGCGCGCGACGAAGAGGTCGCGCAACTGCTGGGTGTCCTTCTGACGATGGGGCATGACCCGGCGCCGGTATCCATCTTGCACCCGGCGGGTCCGGTGGGCACGGCGCGGTCTGGGATGATCCTGGCCGAGGTGACGCCGGCCCTCAACGCGCGGGCGGCCGATTTGCGCGACTCGCTGCGTGAAGTTGCGACACTGCGCCTGCTGCAGGAAAGCGCGGTGGAGACCCTGGAAAAGGGCCTGCAAACCGCGCAAGAGGCGCGCGCGACGCTCAGCCAGGCAATCAGCGACCGCACCGACCTGCCGCGCCGGTTTGCCGCCGACCCGGTGAAAACGGGTATCCTGATCGCCTCGACCGAGACGCTGGCAGGGTTCGCAAGCGGGCTATCGGAGATCGGCGATGGCGGGGATGCGCCCGCCGACGAGGCGCTGGAGGCGCGCAAGGGCACGCTGCGGTTGCCGGTGCAGGGGCGCATCCTGCACCGTGCGGGGGAAACCGACGCCAGCGGGGTCACGCGCCCCGGTCTGGTGCTGGCGACACGGCCGCGGGCATTGGTCACAACGCCGGCGGCGGCGACGGTGCGGTATGCCGGGCCGCTACTGGACTACGGAAACGTGATCATCCTGGAGCCGCAAGCGGGCACTCTTTTCGTGCTTGCAGGGCTGGATGTGGTTTACGGTGAAACCGGACAGGTCCTGCCCGAGGACAGCCCACTGGGCCTGATGCCCGGTCAGGACGCGGAAATTGGTGCCATTGTGCCGCAATCGGGCGATGGTGCTGGAAATGACAATACGGAAACGCTCTATATAGAGGTCAGACAGGACGACTCACCGGTTGACCCCGAGGATTGGTTCCAAACGCAGGAAGGATGATTGAACGATGAAGAAATTCGTCATGGTAGCGATTAGCGGCATTCTGGCCGGTATCGTCGCGACAACGCAATTGACCGGTCCGTTGCTGGCGCAGGATGGCGCGCAGAAGACCGACGTTTATCAGCAACTCGACCTGTTCGGGGATATTTTCGAGCGTATCCGCGCGCAATACGTCGAGGAGGTGGACGAGAGCGAACTGATCGAGGCGGCCATCAACGGCATGCTGACATCGCTGGACCCGCATTCAAGCTACCTGTCGCCGGATGACGCCGAAGACATGCGCGTGCAGACACGCGGCGAGTTCGGCGGGCTGGGCATCGAGGTCACGCAGGAAGACGGGTTCGTCAAGGTGGTGTCGCCGATCGACGGCACCCCCGCCGACGCGGCCGGTGTCGAGGCGGGCGATTTCATCACCCACGTGGACGGCGAGAGCCTTTTGGGTCTGACCCTGAACGAGGCGGTGGACCTGATGCGCGGCCCGGTCGGCAGCGAGATCATCATCACGGTCGTGCGCGAGGGCAAGGAACAGCCCTTTGACATCTCGATCATCCGCGACACGATCACCCTGACGGCCGTCCGCTCGCGCACCGAACAGGACACGGTTGTCCTGCGTGTGACCACGTTCAACGACCAGACCTATCCGAACCTCGAATCCGAGTTGAAGAAATCAGTCGAGGAAATCGGCGGCATGGAGAATGTCAAAGGCGTGGTTCTGGACCTTCGCAACAACCCCGGCGGCCTTCTGACCCAAGCGATCCGGGTATCGGATGCATTCCTCGATAAGGGCGAGATCGTTTCGACCCGCGGGCGCGACCCCGCCGAGGGAGAGCGCTATAACGCCACGCCCGGCGATCTGGCCGAGGGCAAGCCGATGGTGGTGCTGATCAACGGCGGCTCTGCCAGCGCGTCCGAGATCGTCGCCGGCGCCCTCCAGGATCATCGCCGCGCCATCGTTGTGGGAACCAAGAGCTTTGGCAAGGGATCGGTTCAGACGGTGATGCCGCTGCGGGGCAACGGCGCGATGCGCCTGACCACGGCGCGCTACTACACGCCGTCGGGGCGCTCGATCCAGGCGCTTGGCGTGTCGCCCGACATCGTGGTGCAGCAGCCCCCGCAACGCGAGGAAGACGGGGCCGACGAGGACACATCGGCGCGGCCTTCGCGTTCCGAGGCGGACCTGCGCGGGCGTTTGAACAACGACAGCCTGACCGAGGACGAGATCCGCCAGATCGAAGAGGATCGCGCAAAGGCCGAAAAATCCGCCAAGCTGCGCGATGAGGATTACCAACTCGCCTATGCGGTGGATATCCTCAAGGGACTGATGGCTCTCGGGCCGCAGGACTGAATCCAGGCGACAAGATCGGCGGCCCCAAGGTGTGCACCCTGGGGGCCGCCGACGGGCAAAGCGGGGGCGCCGGAATGACGGATGCCGAGATCGAAAACCTTCCCTATCGCAAATGCGTGGGCGTGATGCTGGTCAATGCGCGGGGCGAGGTGTTCGTCGGGCAACGGATCGACACGCCCACCCCGGCCTGGCAGATGCCGCAAGGCGGGATCGACCCGGGCGAAGGGCCGCGCGAAACCGCGATGCGCGAACTGGAGGAAGAGATTGGCGTCGCGCCCGATCTTGTCCGCATCGAGGCGGAAACGGATGGGTGGCTCTATTATGACCTGCCCCCCGACATCGTGCCGCATACGTGGGGCGGGCGTTTTCGCGGGCAACAGCAGAAATGGTTCCTGGCCCGTTTCCAGGGGCACGATGAACAGATCGACATCGCCACCGCGCATCCAGAGTTCTCACAGTGGAAATGGCTACCTGCGGATCATGTGCTGGAACAGATCGTGCCGTTCAAGCGCGCGGTCTACCGCGAGGTACTAGAGACCTTCGCGCACCGCCTTTGAGGCGGCGCGCGGGTGCCCTGACCGCTTAGCGTCGCTTGAGCCGGCGCATCAGGTCTTCGCTGGCGTAGCCATCGGGCGTCATGCCCTGCGACACCTGGTAGGCACGGATGGCATTGACGGTGTTGGGGCCGATAATGCCGTCGATCTTTTCCACGTCGAACCCCTTGCGGCGCAGGCGGCGCTGCATGTCCTTGCGCTCGGAAAACGACAGGGGCTTGTAGCCGCGCGGCCAGCTTGCCTGTATCGGCGGGCCACCGGCGAGGCGGTCGGCGAGGTGGCCAACGCCGATCACGTAGGCATCGGCCTTGTTGTAGCGCTCGATCACGCCGAAATTGTCAAAGATCATGAACGCCGCCCCCTGCGCCCCGGCAGGCAAGAGGATGGACGCGCGACCGTGGTTTGGCACTGCGTTTCCGTCGATCCCGCGCACGCCCATCGACGCCCACTCGGACGGCATGCGGCGCACGTCGCGCCGGGCCAGCGAATGATCGAAGCCGCGCGGCAAGCGCACCTCGACGCCCCATGGCTGCCCCTTGGTCCAGCCGAACCGTTTGAGATAGGCCGCCGTCGAGGCCAGCGCATCACCCGGATCGTCCGACCAGATATTGCGCCGCCCGTCACCGTCGAAATCCACCGCGTAGGCGAGATATGAGGTGGGGATAAACTGCGTATGGCCCATGGCGCCGGCCCAGCTTCCGCGCATGTCGCGCGGCGCCACGTCGCCCGATTGCAGGATCTTCAGCGCGGCGATCAGTTGCTTTTCAAAGAACGCGCCGCGACGGCCATCATGGGCGAGCGTGGCCAGCGACGCGATCACGTCGCGCTGTCCGCGGCGGGCGCCATAGGCGCTTTCGAGGCCCCAGACGGCGGCGACGATTTCCTTGTCGACGCCATAATGCGCCTCGATCGCGCGCAATGTGCGGGAATGCTTGCGCAGGGCCGCCTTGCCGTTGGAGACGCGGGTGGGCGAGGCGGCGCTATCGAGGTAATCCCATATCTGCTTGGTGAACTCGGACTGGTTGCGGTCTTTCTCGATCACCTCGGTATCATAGCGCACGCCGGCGAAGGCCCGCTCCAGCACGTCCTCGCGGATACCCTGCGCGCGCGCGCGGGCGCGGAAATCCTGCACCCAGCGGGCGAAATCCCCACGCGCCGGCGCGAGCTGCGGGTTGATCTGCATCGATGCAGGGCGCACCTCGGGCCGCAGGGATCGCTCGATCGGTCCGGCGCAGGCGCTGGTGGTGGCGACCACGGCCAAGGCCGTGGGGATGATAGATGTCAATCGCATTGCTCGGCCCCGCTTTGTGCTTGGTCTTTTGCGGTAAACTAGCGTGATTTTGTCGATTTCGGAAGAAGCGTTGTCAACCGCGCGCGAATTGATGCCGAGCAATGCGCGGAGCGTGGGCCATTATCCGCGCTTGCGCTTGGCCTTGCGCTTGATCTTGTCGGTCTTTCGTTTCGCCTTGACCTCGGCACGCCGCTTGGGCCCCCCGCGCCGCCTGCTGCCGCCGCCCGGCGCGGGGCGCGGTAGCTCGTCCCCCTCGATCGCCAGCAGCTCCAGCGCGAGGCCGCCGCTAACCGGGGCGGCCTCGGTCAGGCGAACGGTAACGCGCTGGCCCAGCGACAGGGTCAGGCCGGTATCGGCGCCCATCAGGGTGCCGGCGTCGCGGTCGAAATGGAAATACTCCTGCCCAATGGTACGAATGGGCACGAGGCCGTCGGCGCCGGTTTCGTCCAGCTTGACGAACACCCCGAACTTGGCAATGCCGCTGATCCGGCCGGTGAATTCGTTGCCGACACGCTCGGCCAGGAAGGCGGCGAGGTAGCGGTCGGTGGTGTCGCGCTCGGCGGTCATGCTGCGGCGCTCGGTGTCGCTGATATGGGTGGCGGTGGCCTCCAGCTCTTCGATCTCAGCGGGGCTCAGGCCGTCGTCGCCCCAGCCATGCGCGGTGATCAGGGCGCGGTGCACGACCAGGTCGGAATAGCGGCGTATCGGCGACGTGAAATGCGCGTATTTCTGCAGGGAAAGCCCGAAATGCCCGAAGTTTTCGGGGCTATAATAGGCCTGCGTCATGGCGCGCAGGGTGGACAGGTTGATCAGCTCGTCCTGATCGGTGCCCTCGGCCTGCGCCAGCAGCGCGTTGAGGTGCGATGTCTTGAGCACCTGCCCCTTGGCCAGAACGAGGCCGGCGGCCTCGGCCACCTCGCGCAGCGCATCGAGCTTTTCGGGCGCGGGTTCCTCGTGGACGCGGAAGAGGAGCGGCGATTTCTTGGCGGTCAGAGTCTCGGCGGCGGCGACGTTCGCGAGGACCATGAATTCCTCGATCATCCGGTGGGCATCGAGGCGGTCGGCGAAGTTGACCGACAGAACCTTGCCCGCGTCGCTCAGCACGATCTTGCGCTCGGGCAGGTCCAGGTCAAGCGGCTGGCGGCGGCGGCGGGCCTCGGCCAGGGCGCGGTAGGCGGCGAAGAGGGGGTGGATCACCTCGTCCACCAGCGGCGCGGTTTTGTCGTCGGGGTTGCCATCCTCGGCGTCCTGCGCCTGTTTGTAGGTCAGCGCTGCCGAGGATTGCATGATCCCACGCGTGAACGTGTGGCCTAACTTGTTGCCATTGCTGTCAATTTTCATCCTGACTGCGACGCAAGCACGTGGGACGCCCTCGTGCAGGCTACACAAATCGCCGGACAGGCGATCGGGTAGCATCGGCACGACGCGGTCGGGGAAGTAGCTGGAATTGCCGCGCTTGCGCGCCTCGTTGTCCAGCGCCGAGCCGGGCCGGACGTAATGCGCGACATCGGCAATGGCGACCCAGATCACGTGCCCGCCCTCGTTGCCGGGGTCGTCATCGGCATGCGCCCAGCAGGCATCGTCGCGGTCGCGTGCATCCCACGGGTCGATGGTGATCAGGGGCCTGTCGCGCAGATCCTCGCGGCCCGACAGGCCGGCGGGTTTCATCGCGTCCGCCTCGGATATCACCTTGTCGGGGAAGGAATCGGGAATGCCATATTGGTGAATCGCGATCAGGCTGACGGCCTTGGGCGCGGAGGGGTCCCCCAAACGTTCGACCACGCGGGCGCGGGGCAGGCCCATGCGGGCGCGCGGGCCACTCTGCTCGGCCTCGACCAGCTCGCCGTCCTTGGCGCCGCCGGTTGCGCCTGCGGGCACGTTCCATTCCTTGCCGTCACCCTTGTCGATGGGCACGATGCGCCCGCCCTCGTCGCCGGTGCGGAACACGCCCAGAACGCGACGCGGATTGGCGCCGATGCGGCGGATCAGGCGCCCCTCGTAATGGTGCGCCTCGCCCTTGACCTCTTGCAGGCGGGCAAGGATGCGGTCGCCTTCGCCCAGCGCCGGATCAGAGGCGCGCGGGATCATCAGGATCACGGGCTCGACGCCCTCGCCCTGCCACTCCAACGGGCGCGCCAACAAATCGCCATCATCGCTTTGGCCGGATACCTGAACCACGCTGACGGGCGGCAGGCGATCGGGGTCGCGATACGTCTTGCGGCGCTTTTCGAGGTGGCCCTCGGACTCGAGCTCCTTGAGGACGCGCTTGAGATCGATCCGCGCAGCCCCCTTGATGCCAAAGGCCTTGGCGATATCGCGTTTCGAATTGAGGGTCGGGTTGTCGGAAATCCATTGCAGGATCTCCGCCTTGGTGGGGATATGGCTCATGCCGTTCCAGTAACACAGGCACCAACGGGCGTCATTGGCGAAAATGCCCCTGCGCGCGGGTCATGGCCAGATCGGCGGAGGTGTCCACATCGTGCAACGTATCGACCAGCGCGATTCGCGCGCGGGGCAGGCTACCCATGCTGTCGGAAAGCGCATGTTCACTGGACCAGCGCACCGAACGAAAGAGGGTTGCAGGCGGCGGTGTGGTGCGTTTCATCCCCACCAGCCAGAACCCCCCGTCGCCCGCCGGGCCGAACACCGCGTCATTGCGCCCGAGCGCGGCAAACGCCCGCGCGATATGGACGGCGCGAACGCCGGGAATATCGCCGCCGATGATGCAGGCCGGGCCGGGCGGAAGGCCGCGCAGGATACGCGCCATCCGCGCGCCCAGATCACCGCCGCCCTGCGCGATGCGCGGCAGGTGCGCGGGCCAGGCGCGGCTATGCAACCCGGCATGATCGGGCGAGACCGCGAGAACGAGCTGCCAGCGCGGATCATCCAGCCGCCGCAGCACGCGGGCCACCTGATGGCGGAACCACCACACCGCGGGCACATGCCCGATCTCGCGGCCCAGCCGGGTTTTCACACGCCCCGGGCGCGGTTCCTTGACCATCACCACAAGGCGCGGACGGCGGCGCATGTCAGCCGAAGAATTCACGCAACACGCGGGTATAGACCGCCTTGAGCTGCTGGATCTGGTCGATATCGACCCGCTCGTCGACCTGGTGCATGGTTTGGCCGACAAGGCCGAACTCGACCACCGGGCAGTGATCCTTGATAAAGCGCGCATCCGACGTGCCGCCGGTGGTGGACAATTCCGGGCGGGTGCCGGTTTCGGCCTCGACCGCGCCGCTGACCAGATCGGACAGGGCGCCGGGCGGGGTGAGGAAGCTTTCGCCGGAGATTTTGACATCGACATCGACGCTTAGGCCAAACTCGGCGGCGACGCGATCTGCCTCGTCGCGCAGCCACTCGCTCAGCGATGCGCCGGAATGGGTGTCGTTGAAGCGGATGTTCACCGTCGCCCGCGCCTGCGCCGGGATCACGTTGGTGGCCGGGTTGCCGGTGTCGATGGTCACCACCGCCAGCGTCGAGGGATCGAAATGATCGGTGCCGGTATCCAGCGTGTGCGATGACAGCCGGTCCATCAGCCGCGCCATCGCCGGAAGCGGATTGTTGGCGCGGTGCGGATAGGCCGAATGCCCCTGCACGCCTGTCACGGTGAACCACGCCGACAGCGATCCGCGCCGCCCGATCTTTATCATCTCGCCCATGTGGTTGGGGCAAGTCGGCTCTCCCACCACGCAGGCGGCCATCGCCTCGCCCTCGGCCTGCATCCAATCCAGCAGGGCGGTGGTGCCGTCGATCGACTCGCCCTCCTCGTCGCCGGTGATGGTCAGGATCACCGCGCCCTCGGGCGGCGTGTCGCGCACGAAATCGATCGCCGCGGCAACAAAGGCCGCCACGCCCGATTTCATGTCGCAGGCGCCGCGCCCCCACAGCATGCCATCGCGGCACTCGGCGCCAAAGGGATCGACGGACCACGCCGCCGGCTCGCCCACCGGCACCACGTCGGTATGCCCGTTGAAGCCGAACGTTCGCGGGTGCCCTTTCGCCCCCCAGCGGGCAAAGAGGTTCGCCACCCCGCCGCGATCCACGCGGGTGCAGGCAAATCCGGCGTGTTCCAGCATCCCCTGCAACAGCACCAGCGCGCCGCCTTCCTTTGGCGTCACCGAGGGGCAGCGGATCAACCGCGCAGTCAGCTCCACCGCGTCGGTTGGCGTGGGCGTGTGGTTTGGCATTGCTGGCTCCTTCTTTTGCGTCGTGGCTGCGCGCCGGGCGCCTGCGTTGCGGAAATGGCGCGACGCCCGTCCGTCCCGCACGGGCGGGTCCGAATGGACTTAACAGGCGCGCAAGCGGCGTGCTAGGCTCTCGGTAATAATAGCCCGAGGCAGGGCAGACCGAGCAGGCGACCCGCGCAAAGCCGACAGAAGCACGGCGGCGGGGCATTGTAGTAACATGGATTCAAGAAGGGGCACCCCCCTTAGCGCTGCGGGCTGTGCTGTCTCCAACCGGGTTGGGGCAGGATGACGATGTATTGCAAAGGCGACAGAGCGCCGAACATGGGCCGCACGGCGCCCCACGGACGAGGCGCCTAGGATGGCGTGGATCGGCATCGCGGGCCCGAATGAGCACCTGTTCTCGATTCTGGGGCTGGAGGCGGACACGCCGCCCGGCCGCCATGCCCCGCCCGATCTGTCATGCGCCGATAGCCTGCTTGCGCGCGGCACGATCCTTGTCGAGGCGACACTTTCCCCGGATCGGCGGCCCCAGACCCTGATCGGGTTCAACCGCGATCACCCGTGGTGTAGTAGCCTCTCGCTCAATACCCTGCCCGGCGGCGGCGTTGCCCTGGTTTTGACGCAAGGCACCGACGTGATCCACGCCACCCTGCCCGACAGGTTGCCTGCGCGCGGCGAGACGGTGCGCATCACCTATGCCTGGGACGCGCCCGCCCGTCATGGCCGCCTCAGCGTCGAACACCCAAGCAGCGGGCGCATCTTCCTGACCGATGTCGAGGCGCCCAAACCGATTCCGCTCACCGATCTGCGGCTACTGGTGCACGATCCGGCCTGGACCGAGCCGGGCGGCGAGATCAGCCTGCTGGCCGTTTCCACCACGCCCGAGCCGATCGGCCCGCAACCCACGCTGCGCCCCGATGTGCCGATCGCAACCCCCGGCGGCTACAGGCCGGCCGGATCGCTGCGCACCGGCGATCTTGTCCGCACCATGACCGGGCAGAGCGTGCCGGTGCTGGACGTGCTGCACCGCACCGTTCCCGCCAGCGGCAGCTTTGCCCCGGTGCGCCTGCGCGCGCCCTATTTCGGGCTTCGCCGCGATATCGTCGTGGCCCCGGATCAGCACCTGGTGATCGGGGGGTCGGATGTTGAATACACCTTTGGCCGCGAACGGGTTTTGGTCCCTGCCCGGCACCTGGTGAACGGCACGTCCGCGTTGAATGAGCGCAGCGGGCCAACCACCCGGTACGTTCAGGTCCTGTTGCCCGGTCACGAGGTCCTGATCGCGGCAGGCGCCCCCGCTGAAAGCCTGTTCATCGGTCGCTTGCGGCGCAAACGTGCCCTGTTGGCCGCCAGCGTGCTGCACCGCTATCCGCGCGCCTACCTGCCCGAGCACGCGCAATCGGCCTACCGCGTTTTGAAACCCTACGAGGCGATGACCCTGGCGGCGCAGCGCGCGGCGTAAGCGATCAGTCGTAATGCGGCGTGATCTGCGCCACGATGACCGAATTCTCGTCAAGCGCGCGCTGCATCAGGGCGCGCTCGTCCTCGTCCATCTCGTGCCCTTGGGCGGCGCGCTCTTCTGCGGTGCCGTACCCGGTCACATCCAGCGGCGCCTGGTCGGCCTGCTTGAGAATGGCAACGGTCTCGCGCACGGCTTCGGCCTCGTCCACGCCGGAGGCATAACACATCAGCGCCGCGCCCGTGGCCCCCTTGGGCAGGCCATCGCCATCCTTGCGGCCCAGTTGCACCAACAGGGTATAAACCTTCTGCCGGTTGGGTTTATCGGTCTTGTCGGCCATCTTGCCTGCTTTCATCTTGCTCAAAATACTCCCGCCGGAGGCGTCCACGGCAGCCGCACGCGCCCCGGCGGGGGTTGGATCAATCCCGCAGCAATTCGTTGATCGAGGTCTTGGCGCGGGTCTGCGCGTCCACGCGCTTGACGATCACCGCGCAGTAAAGGTTGAGGTTGTTCTTCGTGGGCATCGATCCGGACACCACGACCGATCCGGACGGCACTTCGCCCATGAACACCTCGCCGGTTTCGCGATCGACGATCTTGGTCGATTTGCCGATATAGACCCCCATGCCAAGGACCGATCCCTCGCGCACGATGCAGCCCTCAACCACCTCGGAACGGGCACCGATAAAGCAGTTGTCCTCGATGATCGTCGGACCGGCCTGCATCGGTTCCAGCACGCCGCCGATGCCGACGCCGCCCGACAGGTGCACGCCCTTGCCGATCTGCGCGCAGCTTCCCACGGTAGCCCAGGTATCAACCATCGTGCCCTCGTCCACATAGGCACCAAGGTTCACGAAGGACGGCATCAGGACAACACCCGGCGCGATATAGGCCGAACGGCGCGCGACGCAGTTGGGCACCGCGCGGAACCCGGCGCCTTGCCAGTCGCTGTCGGACCAGCCCTTGAACTTGCTATCGACCTTGTCCCACCAGCCACCGCCCTGCGGGCCGCCGGATTGCTGTTCCATGTCCTTGATGCGGAACCCCAGAAGGACCGCCTTCTTGGCCCATTGGTTGACGTGCCACTGCCCGTCGTCGCCAGGCTCGGCGACGCGCAGCTTGCCGCTATCGAGCGCATCGAGCGTGGCCTCGATCGCGTCGCGCGTCTCGCCCTTGGTGGCGGGGGTGATCTGATCGCGGGTTTCCCACGCGGCCTCAATGGCGGTTTCGAGTTGGGCGTTGGACATGCGGGCACACTCCCTGATTTTTCGTGTTGCGGCTCAACCCTCGCCTATAAGGTCTGATGGGGCGCCCTGCAATGCGGCGCTGCGCGGGGCATGCGCGACATGGGCGCATCAGGCGGCACGCCTTGCGGCTTTCGCTGGCAATCTAGGCTGTCAGCCGATAGGTCTGGGGCAGTATTCAACATCGGGGTTTCACAGTGACCAAGAAGGATAGGAGCCGCGTCTTTCGCGATGCCCAAGCCGATTTCCACAGCGCGCACGGTGTGCCCGACACGCCGCAAACGCGGGCGCCGTCCTACAAGCTGGCTTTTGCGGATGACGATTTCCTTTGCAGAGATGAATTGCGCCCGGTGAGGTTGCAGCTTGAGCTGTTGAAACCGCAATTGCTGATGGATGAATACGGCATCCACAGCACCGTGGTTCTCATGGGTGGCTCGCGTATTCCGCGGCCCGAGCACAAGCAGTCCGCGCGCACGCAGACCTTGGCGGATCTATCGCACTACTACGACGAGGCGCGCGAATTTTCGCGGCTGATGACGCTCAGGTCCCTGGAAAACGGGGATCATGAGAACGTCATCTGCACCGGTGGCGGCCCGGGTGTGATGGAGGCGGGCAACCGCGGTGCGCATGAGGCGGGCGGCGTTTCCATCGGTTTCAACATCGTGTTGCCGCATGAACAGGCACCGAACGATTTCGTCACGCCGGATCTGTGCTTCAACTTCCACTATTTCGCGATCCGCAAGATGCATTTCCTGATGCGCGCAAACGCGATCTGTATCTTTCCCGGCGGGTTTGGCACGCTGGACGAGATGTTCGAGAGCCTGACGCTGATCCAGACAAACCGCATGCGGCGAATTCCATTTCTGCTGTTCGGTCACGAATTCTGGAATCGAATCATCAACTGGGACGCGTTGGCCGACGCGGGCACGATCAGCGACGAGGATCTGGACCTGTTCCGGTTCGTGGAAACCGCCGCCGAGGCGGTCGATATCATCGACAACTGGAACTACGATCAGGACCCGGTCAAGGGGTGATCGCCCCGCTCAGGCGGCGGTTGGCAGGTGGCACAGCTCTTCGCCGCCCAGCATCGATGTCACGCAGACCCCGGCATCGGTTTCCTTGAGCTTGTAGCCATACCCGGCCAGGCGGTGTTTCCATTCGCGGGGGGAAACGGCCTTGCTGCGTTCGCGCAGGACAAAATCGCGGATTTCGTTGGCCTCGGTGTCGTGCTTGATATGGTCGTTCAACATTGTGATGCCCTCCTGCATCTGGGTTTCGATACAGGCACGCTGCGCGCCCAGCATGGCAACAATTCATCCGGATTGAGGCAATTGAACGGCGATCTGTGAACAATAATGGCGGCACAGGCCTGTCACGCGTCGCGGTGCACGGCCTGTAACTGCCCGCGCGCCTCGTCATGTGCACGTGCGGCGCGCACCAGCGCGCGGAAAAGGGCCTGCTGGCGGCGAGCGTAGAACAGGTGCTCGGGATGCCACTGCACCCCGATGGCAAACGGATCGCTGTCGCGCTCGATCGCCTGAATCATCCCGCCGCGATCGCGCGCCGCCACGCGCAGGCCCTTGCCAAGGCTATCTACCGATTGGCTATGGAGGGCATTGACCGTCATCGGCTCGGCCCCGGCGAGGGCGGATAACAGGCTACCCGCCTCAAGGTGCACGATCTTGCGCGGCAGGATGGTCCAGCGCCTGTCGCTGGCGGTGTAGGTGCCATAGGCGTCCTGATGCAGCGTGCCGCCCAGCGCCACGTTGATCATCTGGCTGCCGCGGCAGATTCCCAGAACCGGCAGGCCCGCCTTTGTGGCGTCGCGCACAAGGCGTTGCTCCAATGCGTCGCGGTCATGATCCAGCCGCGCCGAGGTCACCAGCCGCCCGCCATAAAGATCGGGCGATATGTCGTCCCCGCCGCCGATCACCAGCCCATCCACGTCGGCGACGTCGGGGCGGTGGTCGCCCGGGCTCCAGCGGCGGGCGCGTCCGCCGGCCATCCAGATGTTGAAGGCGATCAGCGGAAAGATGCGCCATCCCGAGCGCCGTGACACCGTGACACCGATCAGGGGACGCGTCATGCCGGGCGCACCCCGCCCGCATCGTCCAGTCGCGCCCGGTGCAATATGGCACCGGCGCGATCCGCCCAGTGTTGCCGCAGCAGGGTCAGGGCACCGTGATCGTCCAACCACGCATCCGCCAACGCCCCCAGCAGCGCGGTGTCGGCCGCTACCCGCTCGACCGTGATCCAGCGCTGCCATTCCTGCGCGATGGACCAATCGGGATTGTCGATGCGGCTATCGGGCAGGCGGAAATGAAAGGCGGGCCGCGCTGATGTGGCCTTGGGCAAGGTATGCGCGACCAGATCGGGGCGCAGATGTGCAAAGATCGGCAGCATGTCGAGGCCGCGGTTCCGCGTCGGGGTACGTTGCAGGTAGAGGGTGATCACATCGGTCAGCGTCGCATCGGGGCCAAGCCCAATCAACCCGCGCACGAAATCCGTTGGGTACGGGTCGGAGAACGGTAGAACGCGGCGCGACTCGTCGATCGGGTTGGCGCTGCGCATCCAGTCTTCGATCAGGGCATAGGCCAGCAAAGGCCGCACGATATCGGCATCACGATCCGAGGCAATCTCGATATTGAGGTGCAGGCCGAAGCCGAACAGCAAGCCGCCCTCACTCCCCAGTGCGCCGGCATGACGCAGCGCGTCGCAAAGCCCCACAAGCGCCTTCAGCCCGTTCATGTCAAGCGGATCGGTCACGATCTCGACCGGGATCACCTCGCGCCCGATCTCAAGCGCGAAATCGCGCAGGGCGCTGCGCTCGGCCTTGCGCAGGAAGATGTCCAGATACACCTCGATCTTGCCGATACTGCTCTGCGTGATGGTCCAGAAGGGGCCATCCCCTTGGGTGGCTATGCCGCCCAACGTGGCGGTGCAGACCTCGGCCACGCACGCCTCGGACAGGCCGCCAAGCTCGATCTCGACCCCGGTTTTGCGCGGCTTCCCATCCGCATTGAGCGGCGTGGGGAGGGGGGCGAAATCGGGGTCGTCGGGCATGGACGGTATCCTTGGCGGTGCGGCCTGAACGCTGCGGCGAGTGTACACACCTGACACGAGGTGCCAATGGCCTGTCGCTGACATCTGGTGACCGGCCGAGGAACCGCGCATCGGCGGGCCGCGGTGCGGCGATCCTACGCTGGTGGAGTGCGCTTTATGCCCGCCAAATCCGAAAAACCTCAGAGCATTGCGCAGGTGGCAGCCAAATCGCCGTGCCGTCACGCCGGAGGCGTGCCGATGATGGGCGGCGCCCCCGCGGGGCGACGTGCGGCCCGGCGCTGCGCGGCGGCGCTACGCGCCCTGATTTCGCGCATTGGTGCCAGGCCGAAACCAGACCCCCACTGCCGGACATAACCCCCTAGCCCAGGCCGCTTTCGGCCTCGATCTGGCGGCGGGATTTGCGTTCGCGTTCGCTGGCCGATTTCAACTGTCCGCAGGCGGCCATGATATCCTCGCCGCGCGGGGTGCGGATGGGGCTGGCATAACCGGCCTTGTAGATGATGTCGGCAAAGGCGTGGATGCGGTTGTTCGACGACCGCTTGTAGGGGGCGCCGGGCCATTCGTTGAACGGGATCAGGTTGATCTTGGCCGGGATGCCCTCGATCAGCTTGACCAGGCGGCGCGCGTCTTCGTCGCTATCGTTGACGCCCTCCAGCATCACGTATTCGAACGTGATCCGTTCAGAGTTGGACGCCTTGGGATATTCGCGCAGCGCGTCCAGAAGCGTTTCAATGTTCCAACGCTTGTTGATCGGCACCAGCTTGTCGCGCACCTCGTCCGTGGTGGCGTGAAAGCTGACCGCCAAGAGGCAGCCGATTTCGCGCGCGGTGCGGGCGATCTCGGGCACGACGCCGCTGGTGGACAGGGTGATACGCCGCCGGCTAAGCGATATGCCCTCGCCGTCCATCGCGATCTTCATCGCGTCGCGCACGTTGGCGAAGTTATAAAGCGGCTCGCCCATGCCCATAAGCACGATGTTGGACAAAAGGCGCGTCTCGTCCTTCGGCTCGCCGGGTTTGGGCCATTCACCAAGATCGTCGCGCGCCATCATGATCTGGCCGACGATCTCACCGGCCGTCAGGTTGCGTACCAGCTTTTGCGTGCCGGTATGGCAGAACGAACAGGTCAGGGTGCACCCGACCTGCGAGGAGACGCAAAGCGTGCCGCGCCCTTCCTCGGGGATATATACGACCTCGACCTCGTGACCGCCGGCGATCCGAACCAGGTACTTGCGGGTTCCATCCTCGCTGACTTGGCGGCTGACCATCTCGGGGATTTCGATCACGAAGGCCGCGTCCAGATCGGCGCGGTACGCCTTGGAAAGGTTGGTCATCTCGGCAAAGTCGCGCACGCCCCACTGGTAGATCCACTGCCAGATCTGCCCGACACGCATCTTGGCCTGCCGCTCAGTGGTGCCCATCGCGATCAGTGCCTCGCGCATCTGGTCGCGAGTCATCGCGACGAGGTTGACCTTCCCCTCCTGCGGCAGCTTGCGCGGGAGTGTCATCACGTCCTGAGTTATCGGAGCCTTGGCCGTCATTGCGCATTCATCCCATGAAGTGAAGCCGCCCCCTTACAGGATTCGGCCCCGAAAGCCAAAGCAAACTTTGACCTCTCCGCGGATCACCGCGCGCGGCGCATCCGGTTATTGGCAGCGCTTCTCGGCCTCTTCCAGCGCCGCGGTGAACCCCAGAAGCGAAAACTCGTCCTCGGTCTTGGTCCCGCGCGAGGACATGGCGGTGAGCGTCGCCTTGGTTCCGGCCTTCATCGCCGCGATGATCTTGGCATCGTCGTCCGATGACGCGGGCCAAGCCCATTCGCCCTCGGTAAACAGATCGAAATCGGTGCCGTCGACATCAAGGTTCACGGTGGACCCTTCATCGAAAGGGTAGCCGCCGGTGAAGGTGACTTGCCCGGTGACATCGGCCTCGGGGCGGTAGAACGCCATCAACAGGATCTCGCCGCGCCGCACGGATACGACGCGCCCATCGCGTGTGTTGACGGTTTTCTTGGGCGAGGAAACCGCCCAGCATTCCTTGGGATCGGAATCCTCGAAAACGCTCCAGTCGGTTTTGGCCGCGACCTGATTGTCGCTTTCTTCCTGCGCGAGCGCGCCCGACGCCACAAACGCCATCGCCACACCGGCCAAACCACCTGCAATTCGTGAAATCATCGTCCAGCCTCCAGCCGTCCTAGCCTCAATACCTCGGGGCCCATGCATGCCTGTTCCGACATCTTGCACAAGGGCCATTTCCTTCTCGACAGTGCTACATTAGCCTGAAACAGACCACCAGAGAAAGAGCAATTGGCGAATTTTCGCTATCGCCAGAACAGACCCGTCGAAAGGACCAACCGCCAATGACACACCCCGTTCCACTGGCAGAAATATGGCGCGGCCCATTCCTGGAAAGCGTGCACAGCGGTCATGCCGTCGTATGCGACGCCGGCGGCGAGGTGGTGCATGCCTGGGGCGATCCCACGGCGACCGTGCTGCCCCGGTCATCGGCCAAGATGATACAGGCGCTGCCGCTGGTGGAAAGCGGCGCGGCCGACGCCGCCAGTTTGTGGCAAGAGCATCTGGCGCTGGCCTGCGCCAGCCATCAGGGCGCGGATATCCACACCCGCCGGGTGCGCGGCTGGCTGGAGCATATCGGCATGAGGGACAGCGATTTCCGCTGCGGCGCGCAGGTGCCCGCGGACACGGACGCGGCGCATGCGCTGATCCGCGAAAATGCGCGACCCTGCCAGTTTCACAACAACTGTTCCGGCAAACATAGCGGGTTCCTGACCCTGAACAGGCATCTGGGCGCAGGTCCGGAGTATATCGAGCCGGACCACCCCGTGCAGAAAGCGGTGCGCGAGGCGTTCGAGGATGTCACCGGGCAAGATAGCCCCGGCTACGGGATCGACGGGTGCTCGGCCCCGAATTTCGCAACGTCGCTGAACGGCATGGCCCGCGCGATGGCGTTCTTTGCGGCAGCCCGCACCGACGACAGCGCCCCCCGCGCCAGCGCCGCCGCGCGGCTGCGCGAAGCGATGGCGGCCTATCCCGAGCTGGTCGCGGGCGAGGGACGCGCCTGCACAGAGTTGATGCGCGCAGCAGGGGGGCGCGTTGCCCTCAAGACGGGGGCAGAGGCGTTTTTCGTCGCCATGATCCCCGAGAAAAAGCTGGGCGTGGCCCTGAAGGTGGCCGATGGCGGAACACGCGGGGCGGAATGCGCCATCGCCGCGATATTGGTCAAGCTGGGCGTACTGGAGCCAGAGCACCCCGCCACCCGCAAGCGCATGAACGCACCGATCCGGAACTGGCGGGGAATCGAGACCGGCATGATACGGCCATCGGCGGAGATGGCGTAGCAAAGGTGGATTTCCGCCCAAATCGCGCACAGCCCCAAGCGACGTCCTGCCATCCGCGATGACACGCATTTGTCGCGGCAGTTCATCGCCGAGGCAAATCACCCGTTTCGGCCCCTTTCCGCACGATTGAGGCCCCAGCGGGACGACAGGGCAGACAGCCCCGCATACGCCCGGCAGGGTCTGTTTCCGGGGGCGATTGAACCCCCGATGCAGTAACCCTAACAGGAGCAGAAACATGTTCAGGAAAATGACTGTCACAACCCTCACCCTCGCCCTCGGCCTGCCGGGAGTCGTTCTGGCCGAGACCGGAGCGAAGATGGATGCCGATGGCGATGGCATGGTGACGACATCCGAGTTCGAGCAAGCCTACCCAGAGGCCGATCCCAACACCTTTGCCACGATCGATGCCAACGGCGACGGCGCGCTAAGCGCCGAGGAAATCGAAGTGGCGAAGGCCGACGGCACCCTGCCCGAAATGGACTCGGAAGGCTGATCTGCCTGCTTTTGCGACCGGGATGCGCGGTATTTTCCGCGCTTCCCTCCTCCCTGTCACACGCTTGTCCACCCACCCAGGGCCCGGCCCTGGGTGGGTTTTCAATACAAGGGGCCAATCCTGTTGTCCGGATGCCACTTCAAGCAGTTCCAAACGACGTGTAGGAAAAGCATACTCAGGACAGATCGACCAATTTCCATATGACCACGATCATCCATAGCCACGGACAGGACACCCATATGAGTACCGACGCCGCATTCTGGGATAAGATCGCCGCGAAATACGCCGCGCGCAAGGTTGGCAACCCAACCGCATACGAGGAAACCCTGGCAGAGACGATCGCGCATCTGGGCGCGAATGATCGGGTTCTGGAGTTGGGCTGCGGCACGGGGACCACCGCGCTAAAGCTTGCGCCGCACGTCAAATCCATGGTCGCCAGCGACATATCCACCGAGATGATCGCCATCGCGGAACAGAAACGGCAGGCAGAAGGGGCGGAGAATGTTCGCTTTGTCGCCGCGGGGCTTGCGGAGGCTGGCGCCGATGAAGGGCCCTTTGATACGGTGCTGGCCTTCAACCTGTTGCACCTGGTGGCCGATCTGGACGAGGCGCTTGCCACGATCCACGCGCGGATCAGGCCCGGGGGGCTGTTCATCTCGAAATCGGGGTGCATCGGCGAAATGAACGTGCTGTTCCGGCCGTTGATCCGGGCAATGCAGTTGATTGGGCGCGCACCCTATGTTCGCATCATGAAAAAGCCCGAATTGGAAGCCGCGATCGTTGGGGCGGGTTTTGTGCTGGAGCAGTCGCGGTGTTTTACTGGCGCGCCTGAATCGCTTTACATCGTTGCGCGTCGCCCGTGATCACGTGCCGGCGAATTCGTCCCGCGCATAGCCTTGCAGGAACAGCAAAGCGGTCAGATCGCCGTGGTTGATGCGCACGTCGCATTGGGCGGCGACCGTCGGTTTGGCGTGCAACGCCACGCCGGTGCCGGCGCGTTCCAGCATGCCCAGATCGTTGGCCCCGTCGCCAACGGCGATCACGTCAGCCTCGGGGATATCCAGGTGTTTTGTCACCCGCTCCAGCGCGTTGATCTTGGCGGCGCGGCCAAGGATGGGGTGCGCCACCTCGCCGGTGAGGCGGCCATCCTCGATCAGCAAGACATTGGCATGCGTCTCGTCAAAGCCAAGCAACCGCCCGACATGGTGGGTAAAGGCCGTGAACCCGCCTGAGACCAGAACCGCGTAACCGCCCATCGCGCGCATCGTCGCGACCAGTTCCGGCCCACCGGGGGCCAGCGTGATGCGGGTTTCCAGCACACGGGCGATCACCGATTCGTCCAGGCCCCTGAGCAGGGAAACGCGCGCCTCCAGCGCCTCTTCGAAGTCCAGCTCGCCGTTCATCGCACGGGCGGTAATGCCTGCGACATGCGGCCCGACCCCGGCCTCGTCCGCCAGTTCGTCAATGCACTCCTGCCCGATCATGGTGCTGTCCATATCCGCCAAGAGCATCGTCTTGCGGCGGCCTTGCGCGGGCTGAATCACCAGGTCGACCCCCTTGCGTTGCCACGCCTCCCACGCCGGCCAGCGATCATCGGGTACCTCGGGTAGCGTGAATTCCGCCGCCTCGCCCGGCGCCAGCCAGACGATATCGCCGCCCTGCCACGCGTCGCGCTGTGCGGCCACGGTGGCCTCGGTCAGGTGCGGCTGCTCCGGGTTGGTCAGGAGGGTGGCAATATACATGGCGAGTTTCCGATCGTAGCTGCTCGACGTCGTGAATGGACATTCAAGCGGCGCTATAGCGACATTTTTTCTGTTGTGAAACCCGGCAAACCTCGCTAACAGCGTCAGTGGGACACCCCTCCCCAACGAGGGGCGCTTATCTGGAAGGGTAGCAAAAATGACGACTGAACAACCGGCAACGCGGCCGGGCAATCCGCGTTTTTCCTCCGGCCCTTGTGCCAAAATCCCCACATTCGACCTGTCGAAGCTGTCTGACGCGCCGTTGGGCCGCAGCCACCGCGCCGCCGTTGGCAAGGCCAAGCTGAAGGCCGCGATCGAGGGCACGCGCGAGGTGCTGGGCATCCCCGACGACTATCGCATCGGCATCGTTCCGGCCTCGGATACGGGCGCGTTCGAGATGGCGATGTGGTCGATGCTGGGTGAACGCCCGGCCGAAATGGTCGCGTGGGAATCCTTTGGCGCTGGCTGGGTGACCGACGTGGTCAAGCAGCTCAAGATCGATGCACAGGTGCACGAGGCCCCCTACGGGCGGATCGTGGACATGGCCGCGCTGAACTACGACAACGATGTCTGCTTTACCTGGAATGGCACGACAAGCGGCGTGCGCGTGCCCGATGGCGGCGTCATCCCGGCGGACCGCGCCGGCCTGACCATGTGCGACGCAACCAGCGCCGCCTTTGCGCAGGATCTGCCTTGGGACAAGCTGGATGTGACGACGTTCTCCTGGCAAAAGGTGCTTGGCGGCGAAGCGGCGCATGGCATGCTGATCCTCAGCCCGCGCGCGGTCAAACGACTGGAAAGCTACACGCCTGCATGGCCCCTGCCCAAGATCTTTCGCCTGACCAAGGGCGGCAAGCTCAACGAGGGTATCTTTGAGGGTGCGACGATCAACACGCCCTCCATGCTGGCGGTCGAGGATTACCTCGTCGCGCTGGATTGGGCGCGCTCGGTGGGCGGGCTCAAGGGCCTGATGGCGCGCGCAGACGCCAATGCGCAAGCGATTTGGGACTTCTGCGAAAGCCGCGACTGGATCGCCAACCTGGCCGAGGATCCGGCGACGCGCTCGAACACCAGCGTGTGCCTGAAGTTCACCGACGATCGGATCAAGGACGGTGCGACATTCGCCAAGGCCGTGGCCAAGCGGCTTGAGGCCGAAGGCGTGGCCCTGGATATCGGGGCGTACCGCGATGCGCCGGCCGGCCTGCGCATCTGGTGCGGCGGCACGGTGGAAACCTCAGATATCGAGGCGCTACTGCCCTGGATCGACTGGGCGTTTCACGCCGAGATTGCCGCGCTCGGCGAACCGGCGTGACGCCGATTTCTTGAAAAGAAATCGGCCCGGAGTCTTTTCAAGACTCCGGGCCCTTCCCCTGAATTTTCGTTGAAGGACCACAGACATGGCTCCCAAAGTACTCGTATCCGATAAACTCTCCGAAACCGCGGTTCAGATCTTTCGCGATCGCGGCATCGACGTTGATTTCCAGCCCGACCTGGGCAAGGACAAGGACAAGCTGCAGGAAGTCATCGGCAACTATGACGGCCTCGCGATCCGCTCGGCCACCAAGGTGACCGAGAAGATCCTTGCCGCCGCCGACCACCTGAAGGTGATCGGCCGCGCCGGGATCGGCACCGACAATGTCGACAAGGAAGCCGCCTCGAAAAAAGGCGTGATCGTGATGAACACGCCTTTCGGCAACTCGATCACCACGGCCGAGCATGCCATCGCGATGATGTTCGCCGTGGCACGGCAGATCCCTGCAGCCAGCGCAAGCACCCAGGCCGGCAAATGGGAAAAGTCCAAGTTCATGGGGGTCGAGCTGACCGGCAAGACCCTTGGCGTGATCGGCGCGGGCAATATCGGCTCGATCGTGTGCGACCGCGCCCGCGGCCTGCGGATGAAAGTGATCGCGTTCGACCCGTTCCTGTCCTCGGAAAAGGCCGAGAAGATGGGCGTCGAAAAGGTGGAATTGGACGACATTCTGACGCGCGCCGATTTCATCACGCTGCACGTGCCGCTGATTGACGCGACCCGCAACATCCTGTCGCGCGAGAACCTGGAAAAGACCAAGAAGGGTGTGCGCATCATCAACTGTGCGCGCGGCGGCCTCGTGGATGAGCAGGCCGTGGCCGACCTGATTGAATCCGGGCATATCGGCGGCGCGGGCTTCGACGTGTTCGCCGCAGAGCCGGCGACGGAAAACCCGCTGTTTGGCCTGCCCAATGTCGTGTGCACCCCGCACCTGGGCGCAGCCACCACAGAAGCACAGGAAAACGTCGCCCTGCAGGTGGCCGAGCAGATGTCGGATTACCTGCTGACGGGTGCGGTGGCCAACGCGCTCAACATGCCATCGGTGACGGCGGAAGAAGCCAAGGTCATGGGGCCGTGGATCAAGCTGGCCGATCATCTGGGCAGCTTCATCGGGCAGATGACCGATGAGCCGATCAAGGCGATCAACATCCTCTATGACGGGGTGGTGTCCGAGATGAACCTCGAGGCGCTCAACTGCTCGACGGTGGCAGGCATCATGAAGCGGGCCAATCCCGATGTGAACATGGTCAGCGCGCCGATCGTCGCCAAGGAACGCGGCATCAAGATCAGCACCACCAACCAGGACAAGTCCGGCGCATTCGAGGGCTACATGAAAGTGACGGTCGTCACGTCCAAGCGCGAACGCTCGGTTGCGGGCACCGTGTTCTCGGACGGCAAGCCGCGCTTCATTCAGATCAAGGGCATCAACATCGACGCCGAGATCGGCGCGCACATGCTCTATACCACGAACGAGGACGTGCCGGGCATCATCGGCACACTTGGCCAGACGATGGGCCGGGCCGGTTCGAACATCGCCAACTTCACCTTGGGCCGCGCGGCCTCGGGCGGGGAGGCGATCGCGCTGCTTTACGTGGACGAACCCGTTGCCGCCAACACGCTCAAGGAGCTGGAGGCGACGGGCCTCTTCCGGCAGGTCAAGCCGCTACAGTTTGACGTGGCCTGATACCGTCCACCATCGACGCAAGCACAGCGCCGCCCCGATCGGGGCGGCGCGCCTCGTTTCAGGTGGTATCGCCACCCGCGTTGCGCAAAACGATAAACAAGAACAAAAGCATGGACGCCACGCTCAGAATCGAGCCGACCTTGGCCAGTGTCTCGCCTGTTTCACGCAGCGCCATGACTATACCGGGCACGATGATCACCACCCCAAGAACCGCCAACGCGAAATGCAGCTTTGGCAAAACGCCCTGTGCGGCCCTTGGGCACAGGTGGTAATAGATCCCGAACAACGCCAGCGTCACCCAACCCAGAAGGTTTAGGTGCGCATGCGCGGGTGATAGCAGGTGATTGTTCGTCGCCGACATTTGTATGCCCCATGCCATGCCTACAACTGCGGCCACGACACCTAGGGCGAAGAAGTATAGTGCAAGTCCCCTCATCGATCTCACTCCCCTATTCGTGCCCCCTCTTTTCCATGGGGAGCATGCCAGTCAGGGTACATCAGATCGGCCATTCGCGAAATTTCATTCACATATCAACGATTCTGCATATTGAAGCGCGACCTGCAAAAGTGACGGAACGTCCCCCTGCCCTTTGCCAAGATGCTGCGTTAGCATGGCGGCAAATTCAAAGGACAAGAGGACCAGATGAGCGATATCGTGATACTCGGCGGTACCCGAACCGCGATCGGAACCTTCGGCGGCGCACTGGCGGGCGTGCCGCCAACGCAATTGGGCGCGATTGTCGCCCGCGAGGCCCTCAGCCGGGCCGGCGTGACACCCGACCAGATCGGCCACGTGGTATTTGGCAACGTCATCAACACCGAACCGCGCGACATGTACCTGAGTCGCGTCGCCGCGATCGAGGCGGGCATCCCCGACACGACCCCGGCGATGAACGTCAACCGCCTGTGTGGATCGGGTGCGCAGGCGGTGGTATCGGCGGCGCAATCGCTGATGCTGGGGGATGCGGAGTTCGCGCTGGCGGGTGGCGCCGAATCCATGTCGCGCGCGCCCTATATCGTGCCGGATCAACGCTGGGGCGCCAAGATGGGCGATATCCGCACGCTCGACATGCTCCTGGGCACGCTCAATTGCCCGTTCGGCACCGGCCATATGGGCGTAACGGCCGAGAACGTGGCCGATGAAAACGATATCAGCCGCACCGACCAGGACGATTTCGCCCTGCAAAGCCAAGCCCGCGCCGCCGCCGCCATCGAGGCCGGGTATTTCAAGGATCAGATCGTCCCGGTCGAGGTGCGCGCCAAGCGCGACACGATTCAGTTCGACACCGACGAGCACCCCAAACCCACCACCGCCGACGCGCTGGCCGGGTTGCGCCCGGTGTTCCGCAAGGACGGGACCGTCACCGCAGGCAACGCCAGCGGCATCAACGATGGCGCCGCCGCGCTGGTCATGGCGCGCGCGGAAGCCGCCAAGAAGGCCGGGCTGACACCCCGCGCGCGGCTGCTGGGATACGCCCACGCCGGTGTGCGCCCCGAGGTCATGGGCATCGGCCCCGTCCCCGCGGTCAAAGCGCTGCTCACCAAAACCGGCCTCAACATCGGCGATTTCGACCTCGTCGAATCGAACGAAGCCTTCGCCGCACAGGCCGTCGCCGTCAACAAGGGCCTCGGGCTGGACTCCGCGATCGTGAACCCGAACGGCGGCGCCATCGCCCTGGGCCATCCCGTCGGGGCAACCGGCGCGATCCTGACCATCAAGGCCCTCTACGAGCTTGAGCGCACAGGCGGCAAACGCGCCCTGATCACGATGTGCATCGGCGGCGGCCAGGGCATAGCGCTGGCGATCGAACGGCCCTGACCGCTCAAAGCCACCCCTGCTGCATCTTCTGGCCCGAAATATCCCGGGGGAATCGCCATCGGCGATGGGGGCAGCGCCCCCTCCCCCGCTCAGTCCAGGCGCAGCTGCGCGTGATCTGCGCGGCCCTCGGCATCGATCACCGTCAGCGTCAGAAACCCCCGCCCGGGATCGGGTAGGGTCACCTCGCGCCGACGCGCGCCGGTGACAACGGGGCGCCCGTTGGCTAGCCAACTGAACGGCGGCACGCCGGCGCGCACCTTGGCGGTCAACCCCTCCTGCCTGACAGGCAGGCGCGCTCCATCGGGCGGGAAGGCAAGGCGTGGCGCATGCCCCCGCGCGGCGCGCCTGGCCTCCGGCCCGCGCGGGCGAAACACCTGCAGCGGCGTAGGCAGGCCCGCGTTCGGCACCATCAACGCCCCCGGCGGTGGCGACGGCAAGGGTACGGGCGCGCCTCCCAATCGTTCGAACGCAGCAAACAGGACAGGCGCGGCCAGATCCCCGCCAAAGGCGCCGGGCACGGGCGTGCCATCGGGCCGGCCGATCCATACGCCCACGACATGCGCGCCGTCATAGCCAACAGCCCATGCATCGCGGTGACCATAGGACGTGCCCGTCTTGTAGGCCATCGGCCAAGCGCGCGCGCCCGGCGGCGGGGATAGGCGCGACAGGATATGCCCCACGTGCCACGCGGCCGCCGGACCAACCAGGCGCTGCGCCTGCTCATTGTCTCGCGCACCGCGCCTCCAGCGCAAATCGACCACGCGGCCACCATTGGCGAGCCCCGCGTAGAGCTGCACCAGCCCCTCAAGCCGCAATCCGACACCGCCCAGGGCCACCGCCAGCCCCGCGCGCCCGCCGGGCAACTGCGGGTCGGCGCCGGCGCGGCGCAAGCCGGCCATCAACCGCGCGGGCCCCAGCGCCCGGGTCAGGCGCACCGCCGGGATATTGAGCGACAGCCGTAGCGCGTCCGACACCCGCAGACGCCCGCGAAACTCGCCGTCGAAATTCTGCGGCGCGTAGCCCCCGAAATCCACGGGCGTATCATCGATCAGCGTTTCAGGGTGCGCCAGCCCCTGATCGAAAGACAGCGCATAAACCAGCGGCTTGAGCGTCGAGCCGGGCGAGCGCAGCGCGCGGGTCATATCGACATACCCCTCGCGTGGTCCGGCGCGGTATCCGCCCGACCCGACAGAGGCGAGGATCTCGCCATCGCGGTGATCGGCGGCAACAATCGCGATCGACAGGTGCCGCGACTTGCCCTGCAATACCTGCCCCGCAAGCCGCTCGAACCGGCGTTGGACCGGCGCGCGCAGCGTCAGATCATGGCGGCGCGCATCCGGCGCGTCCGCCACGGCCCGGTCAGCCATATGCGGGGCCAGCGCCGGAAACGCGCGGCGGGCGGACGGCACGGGCGCGCGTAGCGCCGCCTGATGCGCCTCGGCCGTCAGCACTCCCGCCTGCACCATACGGGCCAGGACGCGGTCGCGGGCCACGCGGGCGGCGGCCGGGTTCTCATCGGGGCGGCGCGCCTCGGGCGATTGCGGAAGCGCCACCAACAGGGCCGCCTGCGCCGGCGTCAGGCGCGTCGGCTCTTTGCCGAACCACGCCAGCGTGGCCGCGCGCACGCCTTCAAGGTTGCCACCATAGGGGGCCAGCGTCAGATAAAGCGTCAGGATCTGCGCCTTGTCCATGCGCCGCTCCAGCGCCAAGGCGACCCGTATCTGGCGCAGCTTCCCCGTCCATTTGCCTGTGCTTCCCTCCTCCAGAAGGCGCGCGACCTGCATGCTCAGGGTCGAGGCCCCCGATATGATGCGCCCGCTGATCGCCGCTTGGGCCCCGGCGCGCAGCATCGCGCGCAGGTCCACGCCGTTGTGATCCTGGAACCGCTTGTCCTCATAGGCCAGCAGCATCGAGATATAGAGCGGATCAACCTGATCCGGCCGCGCGCCAAGCCGCCAGCGCCCGTCGGCGACCGTATAGGCGCGCAGCAGCACCCCGTCGCGATCGCGCACCTCGGTCGAGGTGTCGACGATATGCGATGGCAGGTCCGTGGCCGCGATCCACCCATCCAACGCATCACGTGCCAGCGCCGCAGTGAACAGCACAGCAACCAGCAGCAGGATGCCATAGCGCCTCATGGCGTGACGGTTACACGGCCATCGCCGGTATGGGCGCGATAGCGCGGGCGATACATATCCTCGACCGAGGCGGCGGGGTGATGGAACTGCCCAGGCGATACCGCACGCACCATGTACGCAAGGCGAAACGGCGCCTCCCCGCGCCAGTTCACCGCCGCGAGAAAGCGATCGGATCGGAATTCGGCGTGTTCGGCGCTGGCTGGCTCTAACCAATCCAGCGCGCCGATATCACCCGCGCGGAGCAGGTTGGGATTGTCGATCTCGAACCCTGCGGGCAATGGATCGGTCACCATCAAGCGCGCGCCGATCCTGTCATACGGCGTGATCTTGAGCACCACGACAAGGCGGGTACCCGTGGCCACGCTTTCGGGGCTGACCTCGCGCCCTTCCGGCGTGAAATACCGCCTCTCGATCCCCATGCCGTAGCCGCCCGGCGATACCTCGCCTTGGGGCACGCCAAGGGTGGTCAGCGTGATTTCGGCAGGGCGGTCGCGGGTATTGCGGATCTCGGTCGGCGTGGCGGTCGCGTTGTCTTCGAGAACGTGCACCAGCGGGCCATCGGCGGGCGCCCCATCAAGCGTCAGGCCCGAAACATCGGGCGTGTCGATGAGCGCATGCGCGGCCAGCAGGGACCACGCCGATTCCTGCGTTGAAAGCGGGCCATCCGCCGAGGCGGCGACGACGCGCTGCATGAGGGCGCCGCGATCCACCTGCTCACTGCCCGCAGCAGTCGCAAGCGCCAGAACCCCGGCGGCATCGCGCAGATCGGTGCCGTAATCCGTGCGCCAAACGGGCGCGCCGGGCGCGGGACCATCGCCACCTTGCTGCGCAATACGCCGGGCCGCGCGGGCGAACATCGCATCGGCGCGGGTGGGGTCGCCATAAGCCGCCAGTGCCGCCCCCAGCTGCGCCTGCGCCAGAGGCGTTGCGAAATCGTCGGCTTTTTGGTCGGCGTAGTAGCGCAAATCGCCCATGGCGGCGGCCCCTTCGCGGGCCAGCACCATCAAGGAATAGGCAATCGCCTCGCCGCCCCCGTCGAAATCGGGCGCGTAGTTGACCCGGTTACGCAGGTTGTCCAGCGCCAGATCAAACGCCTCATCCGGGACGTCATGGCCCTTGGCCCGGGCGCGGGACAGGAAATCGGTCACATAGGCATCAAGCCAGAAATCGCCCGACCCCGCACGCCACAAGCCAAAGCTGCCGCTGCTGGACTGCCTCGTCAGGATGCGGCGGACCGCCTTTTCGACCCGATCAGACAGATCATCGGCGTGGCCCAATCCCATTACGTCCGCCACTTGCCCAAGGTAGAGCAGCGGCATCGCCGCGCTGGCAAGTTGCTCGGTGCAGCCATAGGGGTAGCGATCAAGCGCTGCGATCAATCCGGGCGCATCCAGCCGCGCCAGCGGACCGGCGGAAAGGATCGCCGATCCTGTGCCCGCTTGAAACCCGGCAAACACTTCACGGTTCAGCGTGAACGCATCCCCCGCGCCAAGGCGGAATCGCCTTGTCTGAGACACCGGCGGATCGTTCGCGCGCACGCCCAGCGTTAGGGTCTTGGTCAGCTGCCGCCCGTCCGGTGTGGTCAGGGCCACGCGCAGGGCGTAATCGCCGGGCGCGCCCGCCTCGATCGGGATGTCCACCCGGGCGCGGCCATTCTCGGCCAGCGTTATCCCAGAAGGCACCGCATCAGGCGCAATCCGCAGACCGTCATCGGCGGTCACGTCCAAACCCATCCGCCCGGCGGCACCATCGGCGTGGGTAAACTCCAACAGCAAGCGCGAGCGGTCGTTCGGCGCAAGGAAGCGCGGCAGGCTGGCGTTCACCACAACGGGATCGCGCACCACGACATCGGTCTGCGCCTGCCCGACGCCCGCCGCCGACCACGCCACGGCCATCAGGCGCACGGTGCCGTTGAAATCGGGCATATCGAACCGGACATCGGCGCGGCCGCCCGGGCCAACCGTGACCATCCCCGAGAACTGCGCGACCAGCTCCTCGGTCGGGGGCGGGGCCTTGGTGGTGGGGGCGGCTGCGGCATCCCCGCCCGAGCGGACCTGCCCGATGGCACCGTTTCCACTATCGATCAACCGGCCATAGAGATCGCGTATCTCGACCCCGAGCCGCCTTTGGCCAAAGTAATGCGCAGAAGGATCAGGGCTTTGAAACCCGGTGAGGTTGAGGATACCCAGATCAACCGCCGCAACGGTGACATGCGCGCGGGCGCCTTCGGGTAGCCCGCCAATCTGAACGCTGGCCTCAAGCGCCCCGCGCGGGCGGATCTGCGCGGGCGCATTTAGCGTGACATCAAGCTGCTGCGCGCCGGGATCTATCGCTGCATGCGCCAGCCCCAGCGCACGCACCGGCTCCTGCCCGATGTCGGCCTGCACCGGACGAATGACCGAGGCCGTCACGTAGGCGCCCGCCCCCCATTCATCCGTCACCGGCAATTCGACCAAGTTCTCGCCCTTGGTGACCTCGACCGCCTTCATGGAGATCACGCGGTCGGACATGACCGTGATCAACGCCTTGCCCGCGATACGCGGGACCATGCGAAGCTGCGCGATATCACCGCTCCGGTATCCGGGCTGATCAAGCGACATCTCAAGCATATCAGGCGTGCGCGCGGCATCGGCCGGCGCGTACCACCCCGCATGGAAGCCGACGGAGCTGGCTGCATAGGGACCATCGAGCGTTTCAACCACCAGCTCATACCGGCCCCAATCGACGCGCGCGGCCACCTCTTGCGGGGTATCGCCCAGACGTGCCTCGCCACGGCTGACGCGGGTGCGGCGTGTGATCGGCTCCCAGTTCCAGTTGCCGTTCTGCTGATACCACTGGTAGCGGGTTTCAACGCGGTTGAGCGTCCACCTAACACGCATATCCCGCGCCGGAGCGCCGCCGCCGGGACCAATGGCGCGTAGATCGAACGCGGCCTCGGCACCTTGCGCGACCGAGCCGTCAAACAGCGGCTTGATCCCGATGAGCGGCGCATCGGGCATGACAGGGCGGGTGATGCTGCGTTCAACCGGGCGGCCGGACCCTTCGGTAACGCGCACGGTGGCCTCGGCCATCATCGGGCGCCCCGCGCCGGGCATATCGGGTAGAACAAGGGGGATTTGCGCCTTGCCGGCCGCATCCGTGCTGACGGCGGGCAATGACCCGGCGCTGGGGTTCGATACCTCGTCATGACGGCCAAAGCGGTAGCCGGGGTAGCCCTCCAGCGTGTCGCGCGGGCGCACCGTGACCGTGCCCTCAACCGCCAGATCAGCCCCCGGTGCGCCAAAAAGATACCGCGCCGCCACCGACAGCGGCGGCGTATCACCGGGGCGGATCGGCCCATCGGGCAGTGACAGATCGACATCGATCCGTTCCGGAAGAAAATCCTCGACCAAGATCGCGGTGCTGGCCAGGGCCGGTGCCTCCACATCGGTGCGCACCTCAAGCCGCCAGCCCCCGCGCGGCACGTCCGCCCCCAGATCGAAGGCATAGACATGCCCACCATCCCGGCCATTCACCGACACCTTGCGTGTATATTCCACCCCATCGGGGCGCGACAAGATCGCGGTCAGCGGCAAGTTCGGCGTTGCGCGCGCTTGCCCGTCGCGGGCCAGCACCGTGGCATGGATCGTCTCGCCCGCACGGTAGGCGCCACGATCGGTGGTCAGAAATACATCCACCGGGCCCGCCGGCTCGCGCCCCTCGACGCCGCGGTCGGACAGATCGAACGCCGGACCGGTCAGCGACAGAAACGCCAGGTCGTCCCCCTGTCGCACCGTCACCATCGCGGGCGCCGCGCCGCCGGTGCCGCGCACAAGCCCCGGATCAAAGCGCGCATGCCCCTGCGCATCGGTTTTCACATTGTCCAGAACGCGGTTGGCGCGCGACAGCAGCTGCACCTTGGCGCCTTCGCGCGGGGCGGCATCGCCAAGGCCCCGAACCAGCACATGCAGCCCGTCATTGCCCTTGAGCGTCGTTATCCCCAGATCGGACAGGACAAACCATTGCGTCGCGCCCGGCTGATCATACTCCGCCCGGCCGGGGATACCGGCGGTCAGCGCATATAGGCCCGGCGGCAAGTCGGCGATGATGTCGCCCATCGGCAGGCGCGTCGTCATCTCCTTGTTGAGGCGGTTTTGCACGTCGCCGTGTCCGGTCCAGACCACTTGCGCGACCTCCCCCGAGAACCCGCGCGCGCGCCATTGATCCAACGGCCGTCCGAAATACCCCTCTTGCACTGCGCGCAGCACGTTGCGGTCGGCCACGTGCCGCAAGGTCAGATCAACCCGGTCCAGGTTCACCGTCTCGATCGGCAGCGCCGCACCATCGCCGCGCGGCAACACGTAGGCGCGCCCGGGGAACACCGCGCTTGGGCTGCGGTCCCGCACATAAAGCGTAAGCGTCGTATCGCTCGTCAACGCCTCGCCACTGGCGGCTGGCAGGCCCTTGCGGAACGTAAGGCGGTAGCGTTGCCCGTGTTCGGCCCCGTCGATACACAGCTGCCGATCATCCGCCTGCACCGCCATCGTGGCATCGGGCAACCGCACGAAGGGGCCGTAATCCACGCCGGTCTTGGCCAGTGGCTCAGAGAATTCCGCGCACAGGCGTGGTGCGGCGGCGTCAGACTCGACCGTATGGCCGGTGATCCGAAAGCCGTACTTGCCAATCGCATCCTCAAGCGCCGAGGCGATATCCCGGCGCCCCTGCTGCGCCGCCTGTGCAAGGCGCAGGGCCGGGATCATGTCGCGCCCGCGATCCGACGCCTCAAGCGCGCGGGAAAGAACCAAAAGCGCACCGGCGTTTTGCTGCGGACTCAGAGCACGCAACGCCCCGTTCACGGCGGCGGACAGGGCGGGGGCGTGCATCTTGCGCTGCTGCGTGCGGTTATCGGTGTCCACGTCCAGCGCAAGCCGCGCGTATTCGGTCCATAGTTCGCTGCGGTCAGCTTGGGCCAAGGCGGCGCCGGTCCAGTGCAGCGCGCCTTTCAGATCGCCCTTGGCGCGCCGTTGCTGCGCCGCTTTCAACAATTCGACCACATCCCATTTGCCGCCCGCGTGCTTGCGGCCAAGGCCGCGGGCCTGATCGCGGGCGCCCTCAAGCGTGGCAGATCCAAGGAAATCCAATGCCTTGGACCGGTCTTCGGCCGCGCGCAGAACCTCCGGATCGGTGCTGCGCAGCTCGGCCGACAGGGCACCCTCGTATGGCTCACGCGCGCTGATACCGCCCTTGGGGAAGCACGCGTTCGAGCGGGTGTTGAACGTGAACGCCTTGCACCGGGCATCCGACAAACACGCCGTTTCGCACGCTTCGTAGGTTGTATCGTACAGCGCCTGCAGGTCCGAGCCGTAGAAATCGACATCGCGGCTAACCACCGCCCGGCGATCGGGCACGTAGCGCGCGGCATCGCCCTGCGCCCCCGATTGCGACACGGCAAAACCCGGCAGAACAAGCGTGGCCACCAGGACGACAGCGGATACGGCGTGACGCATAATCATTCTCCTTGGCAATCCAGTGATGGTGCCATGCACCCCTGCACATTGGCAACGATTCCCCGCCATTCGGGCGCTGTCGCATCGTCCTTAATTTGTTGTTCATGGCCTTACCCGATGCTGCGCAAGATCAACCGGGCGTGCCAGAGGGCGGACATGAGCCTAGCAAACAAACTTGCCGAGGAGCGGCGCGCGCGCCTTGCGGCGGAACGCCTGCTCGAGCTCAAGCAGGCCGAACTGTTCGCCGCCAATCGCAAGCTTGGCCTGCACGCACGGGCACTATCCGAGGAGATCACGCAGACCCGTGCGCAAGTGCAGACGGTGCAAGACGAAAACCAGCGGGTGAAATCCGACTTGTCTGCCGCCCAGGAACAGGTTCAAATCGTCGAGCGGCGCTTGTGGCAATCAATCCAGACCATTCGCGACGGGTTTGCAATCTTCGACGGCAACGATGTGATGATCACGGCCAACCGCGCCTACCTGGTTATCTTTGACGGGCTTGAGGAGGTGCAGCCGGGAATATCCTATGCGCGGTTGCTGCAACTGCTGACCGAAGAAGGGATCGTCGATACCGATTTCCGGTCTCCTGCAGCGTGGCGCGACATGATGCTGAACCGCTGGCAATCGCCCCACCCCGACCCCGTGGTAATCCGCCTGTGGAATGACGAGTATATCAAACTGATCGACCAGCGCGGCGCAGGTGGCGATGCCGTGACACTGGGTTTGAACATCACCGAAACCGTCCGCCACGAGCAAGCATTGAAAGAGGCGCAAGAGCGCGCCGAGGCGGCCAACCGCGCGAAATCGGCATTCCTGGCCAACATGAGCCATGAGATCCGCACACCGATGAACGGCGTCGTGGGTATGGCCGAACTGATGAGCGAGACGAATTTGACCGAAGAGCAGGAGCTATACGTCGACACGATACGCAATTCGGGCGAGGCGCTGTTGGTCATCATCAACGATGTGCTGGATTACTCAAAGATCGAGGCGGACAAGCTGACCTTGCAACCCGAGGCCTTTGACCTTGAGCGGTGCATACACGAGGTTGTCATGCTGACCGCGCCCGCCGCCCGGGACAAGGGGCTTGAGCTACTGATAGATTACGACATGTTCCTGCCGACGATGCTGATCGGGGATGCCGGGCGCATTCGGCAGGTTCTGACCAACCTGATCGGCAACGCGGTGAAATTCACCCCCAGTGGGCATATCCTGGTGCGGGTGGTCGGGCTGCAATCCAACGGTGGCGGCGATACGGATATTCACATCACGATCGAGGATACCGGCATCGGCATCCCGGCGGACAAGATCGACCACGTATTCGGCGAATTCAACCAGGTCGAAGATGACCGCAACCGGCAGTTCGAAGGGACCGGCCTTGGCCTGTCCATAAGCCGGCGCCTGATCGAAATGATGGGCGGGCAGATCTGGGTGGACTCGCAAGAGGGCGAGGGCAGTGCTTTTGGCATTCGCCTGACCCTGCCCGCGGCCACGCCCGACGAAGGCGACGCGCCGCCAGACCTGCGCGGCATCCTCAAGCATGTTCTGGTGTGCGATCCGCTACCGGTAAATCGCCAGGTTCTGACGCGGCAGGTTGAATCGCTTGGCCTGCGCGTGACTAGCACCACCACCGCCGAAGAGGCGCAACACGCCATGGACGATACCGTTGATCTGGTGCTCTGTGACCACACGCCGCCCGGTCTGGATGGTAAGGCGCTGGCGCGTGCGCTGGCCGCTGGCCCCGGTGCACCCAATGTCGTCGTTCTGAGCGCGGACCCCGCCGACGTCGACGCGGATGGCTCACCCGCCGGCGCGCCGATCGTCGCGCGCAAACCGATGGCGCGGCAGGCACTGTTCCGCCTGCTGTTGGAAATGGCAAGCCGTATCGGACCGGCCCACACCCCCCGCCCCGAAGACGCGGCGGACGTAGAAAAAGAGCCCGCAGCGCCCCCACCAGCCGCGCAAACATCACGCAGATCGATGCGGGTGCTGGCCGCCGAGGACAACCGGACCAATCAGCTTGTCTTTAGCAAGATGGTCAAATCCCTCGATATAGAGTTGCGCTTTGCCGAAAACGGCGAGGCCGCGGTGGTGCAATTCCAGAGCTTTGCGCCCGACATGATCTTCATGGATATCTCGATGCCGCGGATGGATGGCAAACAAGCCACCGCCGCGATCAGGCGGATCGAAGCAGAGACCGGCGGCCACGTCCCCATCGTGGCCTTGACCGCCCACGCGGTGGAGGGTGATCGCGATGCCATATTGGCCGCCGGTCTGGATGTTTACCTGACCAAGCCGCTGAAGAAGGGCGCCATTGTCGATGCCATCGTCGCGCATGCCCCGGACGACGCCGCGCCGCCCCTCGCCGCACCGGCGAAAGCGTGATCAGCCCGCATCGCCAGCGCGCAGGAAAACCATTCTATTGCCCTCGGACAGGTCGGGATCATACCGATATCCACCAGCGTCGAAATCGCGCAGCGCCTGCGGATCGGTCAGGCGGTGCTGGATGATGTAACGCGCCATCGCGCCGCGCGCGCGCTTGGCATAAAAGCTGACGATTTTCGGCGTGCCGTTTTTTTCCTCCATGAACACCGGGGTGATCACCCGCAAGTTCAACGCGCCTGTTTGCACCGCGCCGAAATACTCTTGGCTGGCGCAGTTGACCAGAACGTCGGTGCCAAGCGCGGCAGCTTGGTCGCCAAGCGCACGCGCAATGGCATCACCCCAGAAATCATAGAGGGTCTTGCCGTGATCCGTCCTGAGGCGGCTGCCCATCTCAAGTCGGTACGGCTCGATTTCGTCAAGCGGGCGCAGCACCCCGTAGAGACCCGACAGGATGCGCAGATGGTCCTGTGCCCAGCGCATTTCATCGGCGTCCAGGCTGCGCGCCTCAAGCCCCTGATAGGTGTCGCCGGCGAAAGCGAGCGCGGCCGGTTTCTTGTCCATCGTGCCAAAATCGCGGAACCGCTCGGCGTTGAGCCGGGCGAGGTTGTCACTAATCCCCATGACCTTTTGCAGATCGGCCGCCGACAGGCCGCGCGCCACAGCGGCCAATTCCCTGGCCTGCTCCATAAACTGCGGGCGCGTCGGCGCCGCGCTGTCCACGGTGGACATGTCCAGTTTCTTGGCCGGCGATACGACGATCAGCATGGGCGCTCTCCTGCTTGAAATTCCCCACCCGGACCTAGCCCGCTTCGCGCAGAACGTCCAGAAAGGCCGCGCCGAACCGGTCGGCCCGCCGCTTGCCCAAAAGGCGCTCCAACGCCGGGGCATCGCCCGGGCGCATCTGCGCCACGCGTGCCAGTTGCGAGGCAGAACAGCTTAGCGGCTTGTCCACCCCGTCGTCACCGCGCGCAAGATCGGTCTGCACCTCGACCAGGCGGTCATAAACGCCCCCTTCGGCGCGGCCGGCCAGCTTGCGGCGGCTTGGGTGTACTGCCTCCGCCGCGCCGTTGATCACCGCCAGAAAGGCGTCGCCGTAACTTTCCAACTTCTTCGCCCCGACGCCGCCGATGCGCGCCATTTCATCCAGTGACGCGGGGCGCTTTTCGGCCATCTCGATCAGGGTGCGATCGGTAAACACCACGTAGGCGGGCACGCGTGCCGCCTCGGCCAGCGCACGGCGCTTGGCCTTGAGCGCGGACAAAAGCGGCGCGTCCTCCTCGGACACCAGCGCGCGCGCCGCCGGGCGGCGTTGCTGCGCGCGCATCACGTCGCGCCGCAAGGTGATCTTTTCGTGATCGCGCAAAATCGGCAACGCCCGGTCCGTCATCCGCAGGGCGCCGTGGCGTTCGGGATCGGGGCGGACCAGGTCATGCCCCATCATCTGCCGGAAAATCGCCTGCCACTGGGGGCGGGAAAACTCGCGCCCGACCCCGAAGGTCGGCAACCCGTCATGCCCCCGCGCGCGCAGCTTGTCGGTCTCGTTTCCGGTCAGGATATCGATCAGGTGCCCGGCGCCAAATCTCTCGTCGGTGCGCAGGATCGCCGACAGCGCCTTGCGCACCGCCTCGGTGCCATCGAATGTCTCGGGCGGGCGATCACACAGGTCGCACGCGCCGCAAGGCTGCGGCACCTCTTCGCCGAAATAGCCAAGCAGGTTTTGTCGGCGACAGACAAGCGCCTCGGCCAACCCCAGTAGCGCATTGAGCCGCCCATGATCCGCCGCCCGCCTGTCGGCAGGCGCGAGGCCCTCGTCGATCTGGCTGCGGCGCAGGCGGATATCCTCGGGGCCGTAAAGGGTAAGCGTCTCGGCCGGGGCGCCATCGCGGCCTGCGCGGCCGATCTCCTGGTAATAGGCCTCGATAGACTTGGGCAGATCGGCATGTGCGACCCAGCGGATATCGGGCTTGTCCACCCCCATGCCAAACGCCACCGTCGCCACCACGATCAACCCATCCTCCTGCTGAAACCGGGTTTCCACGCCGCGGCGATCCTCGGCCTCCATCCCGCCGTGATAGTGGCAGGCGGCATGCCCCGCCTCGCGCAGCGCCTGCGCAAGGCCCTCGGTCTTGGCGCGCGTGCCGCAATAGACGATACCCGATTGCCCCTTGCGCCCACCAGCGAAGTCAAGGATTTGCCGCCGCGGCCCATCCTTGGGCGCAAAGGTCAGATGGATGTTTGGGCGGTCGAATCCATGCAAGAAGCTGCGCGGCGCCTGCCCATCGAACAGGCGCGCAACGATCTCTTCGCGGGTTTCGGCGTCGGCGGTGGCGGTGAACGCGGCCAGCGGCACATCCAATGCGCGGCGCAACTCCCCGATCCGCAGGTAATCGGGGCGGAAATCGTGGCCCCACTGGCTGACGCAATGGGCCTCGTCCACGGCGATCAGGCTGACGCCTATCCGCCGCAACATGCCAAGCGCCGAACCGGACGACAGACGCTCGGGCGCGATATAAAGCAGCTTGAGCCGCCCCGCCTCCAGCGACTGCCAAACCGCATCGGTTTCCGCGTCCGTATTGGCCGAGGTAAGCGCCCCGGCCTCGACCCCGGCAGCCCGGAGCGCGCGCACCTGATCGCGCATCAGCGCGATCAACGGCGAGATCACCACCGTCACACCGTCGCGCAACAGCGCAGGAAGTTGGAAACACAGGGATTTGCCGCCGCCCGTGGGCATGATGGCAAGGACGTTGTCGCCGCGCGCCACCGCATCGACGATATCCTGCTGCCCGGGGCGGAAGGCGTCAAACCCGAATACCTCGCGCAGAAGCGGCTGAGCGCCTGACATGGATCACCTGCAAGATTGTCTATATCTGCTCTTGCCGGAGTATTCACATACCAGACTTGCCCGGGCAAGCCCTACTCGGGTTATCGCAGCAGCAATTCGGGCAGGATAAAGTCGCGCAGGGAAATCACGATGATGAACGCCACCAGCGGCGCCAGATCCAGGGGCCGCGTATCAGGCAGGAACCGCCGGATCGGGGCATAGATCGGCTCAAGCAGGCGATTGAGGCCATACCAGATCTGCGCCACCAGTTGCTGACCCAGGTTGAGAACCTGGAAATTGATCAGCCAACTCATGATGATGTGGGTGATCATAATGAAAAACGCCACATCCAGCAGCAGGCGCAGGGGTCCGTAGATTGCCATCATGGGTCTTGTTGTCCGTTTTGAATTCAGCAGCCAAAGACCTAAGCACTTCTGGCCTTGTCGGCAAGGGGCCCGGCATGTGCCGGGCCCACTCCCTTACATATCCGGGTAAATCGGGAATTTTTCGCACATCTTCTCGACGCCTTCGCGGACGGCTTTCTCGATCTCGGCGTTGGCGTCTTCGCCGTT
>NZ_AUIJ01000024.1 GCF_000423645.1 Sediminimonas qiaohouensis DSM 21189
CCAAATGCAGCAGGCTCTCGACGAAGCCTGTGGTCTGGCGTAGCGCCATGCCGAACAACACTTTCATCGTCAAGCATGTCTGGATAGCGGTGTCGCTGTAGGTCTGCTGCCGACCGCGCTTACCGGTCGGCGCAGCCTCCCAGATCATCTCCGGGTCAAACCAGACTGTCAGCGAGCCACGGCGCTTGAGCGCTTCGTTATAGGCCGGCCAGTTCCTGGTCTTGTAGGTTGGGGGTGTGGGTCTGCTCATGTCGCCCAGCTACCACACTGGATTCGCGACATGAATCCCTCACGCGCTTTGTGCAACAGAGCCACTCAGATCCCAAAAACTGCCCCAAAGATTGCCCAACATCCCAATGAGGCGATGCCGGTCGCCTCGAACCCTTCGCGCGCGAGGCACGCCTATTCCTGCCCCGTGCGAGGTATCCTATCTGGTTGTTCTGTCATCTCTGAATCAGCCACGTCCATCAAATGGCGGATATGGCGGGCAAAATACCACGTCGCCGGGACGCCCAGCACGCATCCCAGCACGATCGACCAGCCGGTCGACAGAACCGGCCCGCCCACCCAGCTAAAGATGAGCGCGGCGAAGAAGACATTGACCCCCGCCGCCCCTGCACCGAACGGGTAAAGAACCAGGGCGATGCGCCGCGTGGACCATCCCTGAGCACGGCTCATCGCCGCGCGACCAGGCGCTGCACCACGATCAGCGCCACAATCAGCGCGACGCTCCCCAATGCGAACCAAAGCTCGGCCGTGGCCGATTGCGCCTGCGGGATCGGGCGGTCGAATTCGGCCGTCCAGGCAGGGGCGGCGGCAAGCAGGGCAGCGAAAGTGGCGATAAGGTTTAAAAAGCGCATATCAGGTCTCCTGTGTCAGCGTGCGATAGATATCCGGCAAGGCGCGGGCAAGGCGTTCGGGGTCGGGTAGAAGGGTAAAGCCGCCCCGCCCGAAGATGCGGGCGAACCAGTCCTGCCCATCTTCGTCGATGACCACGCCGTGCAGGCTCAGCCCGGCATGCCGGGCCTCCCGCACCGCCATGTGGCTGTCCTCGATGCCGTGCTGGCCCTCGTAGTGGTCCAGATCGTTGGGCTTTCCATCGGTCAGTACCAACAGCAGCTTGCGCGCCGAGGGCTGCTCGGTCAGTTGCGCCGAGACGTGACGGATAGCAGCACCAAGCCGCGTGTAGTGCCCGGGCGTCAGCGCGCCGATATTGGCGATGACCTCGGGACCCATCTTGGTTTCGAAATCCTTGCAACGGGTCAGGAACACTCGATCACGCCGCAACGACGAAAACCCCCAAATACCCAGGCGATCGCCCGCCGCGTCGATCCCCGCGGCCAGCGCGGCCATCGCTTCGCGCGCGACCTCGATCACCGACGTGTCGCCGATTGCCGCCTCGGTCGAGCGCGACGTGTCAATGAGGAAGGCAACCGAGAGATCGCGCTCGACCTGCCGGGCGCTTTGCCAGATCCTGTCCGATCCGCGCCCGGTGGCCAGCAGATCCGCCCGCGCGGTCAGCAGCGCATCGAGGTCCAGCTCGGAGCCATCCACCTGGCGCGGTTGCAGGATGCGGCGCGGGCGCAGCGCCTCGAACTGGCGGCGAACCTCGCGGATGCGGCGCGCGTTCGCATGATAGGCCCGCGCCGGATCGGGACGGGCGGGCGCATCCAGAACGCGGCAATGATCCGGCATATAGCTGCGGCTGCGGTGGTTCCATTCGCGGTAGACATGGCGACCGGCCAGCGCCTCGTGATCGGCATCGGCGGGCGACAGATCAAGATGCAGTCGCAGGCGCGTTGCCGCCTTGCGATCATGTTTTGACAGGACAATTTCGTCCTGATCGTCGGCGGCCTTTTGCGCGTTGTCGTCGTCATCATCGTCAACGCTGCGGTTGATGTTCATCGATTCCACCCATGACAGGATCGATTCAAACCGGTGGATGATAAAGCTGTCCTTGCGGCGGTTTTGATCCTGGTCCTTGCGCGCGCCCGGTTTGCGGCTGGTATGGGCGGCGGCGGGCGGCGGCGCGGCGGCGTCGGCCTGTTCCTCGCTCGCCGCTTGACCCGAGCCGGGGCTGGCGAAACGCAACCAGATCGGGACCGGGGCGAAGGGCTTGTAATCGCGCGCGGCGACTTGTGTCGGAACGGCGGGGATTTCTCCACATAGCTGATGTCGCACGGCGCATTCCATGGCCGCTTCTTGTGTTGGCCGAGCGACCTCCGGGCGCGCTTCGGCGCAAAGCCGCGTCATCCGGCCGTAGGCATCGCGCAAGCCGGGACACAGAGCGAAGGCTCGATCAGCTGCAGCCGCGTTGGCACGGATTTGCGCACAATCGGCGGCCGGGCCGCCATGTGGCAAGTCAAGCGCCCGCGCGTCGGTGACCGCCGCCAGTGCGGTTAGCCAGAAATAAGCGGCGCGGTTCAAACCCGCGTCTGCAAAGGCGGCGATGACCGGCGGCAAAGACAGTTTCTCGCCGTCGAACGCCGCCACCCAGTCGCGGTCGCGGTCCGCGCTGATCTTGCGCCGCAGCGCCCGGCGATGCCGAACCAGCGTGGCCGGCGCTTCGCCCAGTTCGACCCCGGCCGCGCCGCCCAGTGCGCGGAACAGAACGGCAAGGCTGGGGCGGACCGAAGCAAGCGTAACCGCCGCCTCGGGGTAAAGCACGCCTGCTCCGATCCCGCTGGCCATGTCATGCCAGAGGTTGCCGACCGTTTCTTCCGGTTCCATGAGATCGACAAGGCGCATCGCGTTCACCCGTAGATCGTCGCGATCAGGTCGCGCAGCGCCACGCCCACGTCGGGCTCGTCGCTGAGCGGTTGGATAATGGCCGCTTCGAGCGCCTGATCGACGTTCATGCCGCCCGCCATCAGCAGCGCCGCATAGATCAGCAGGCGGGTTGAAACCCCTTCTTCCAGATCCATACCCGACAGTGCACGTATTCGGCCGGCAAGACGCACCAGCGGTGCCACGCGATCCGGCTCCAGCCCGCTTTCGCGGGCAATGACGGCGATCTCGGTCTGTTCGTCGGGAAAGTCGAACGAGATCGACAGGAAACGCTGCCGCGTTGACGGCTTGAGCCGCTTTAGAACGTTCTGGTAGCCGGGGTTGTAGGAGGCGACAAGCATGAAGCCTTCGGGCGCCACCAGTTCCTCGCCCGTGCGATCGATCATCAGGGTGCGTCGCGTGTCGGTCAGCGGGTGTAACACCACGGTTACGTCCTTGCGGGCTTCGACCACTTCATCGAGGTAGCAAATGCCGCCCTCGCGCACCGCGCGGGTAAGCGGGCCATCGACCCAGACGGTTTCGCCCCCCTTGAGAAGGTAGCGCCCGATCAGGTCCGCCGCCGACAGATCGTCATGGCAGGCCACGGTATAGAGCGGCTTGCCCAGGCGCGCCGCTATGTGTTCGACGAAGCGGGTCTTGCCGCAGCCGGTCGGCCCCTTCAGAAGAAGGGGCAAACCGTTTTCATGAGCCGTCTCAAACAGATCGCATTCACGCGCTGTAGGCTGGTAGAATGGCAGGCTGGGTGTCGTTGCCATGTTCATGGGTCACTCTCCGGGAACAGGGTTGGCGGCGCCCGGTGTGATCACCTCACGCTTTCGGACAACCAGGATCGAGTAGATGAACAAGAGTGCGCCGATGACAACCGCCGCGCCGGCACCGAACCGCATCATGTAGAACAGCGCCAAACCATCCTGCACATCCATGTAGTATTCGCCCAGTACACGCTGCATATGCGTCTGAATGGTGCCCGCGAAGGTCAGCACGAAGGTCATGAAGGCCATGCCACCCGTCATCAGCCAGAATGACGCCATGTTGAGCACCTGGTTATACGGCTCGCGGCCGCGCAGCATCGGCATCGCATAGGTAAAGACCGCAAGGTTCAGCGCGACATAGGCGCCATAGAAGGCAAGGTGCCCGTGCGCCGCGGTGATCTGGGTGCCGTGGCTATAGAAGTTCACCCCGTGCAGCGTGTGCAGGAAGCCCCAGACGCCGGCACCAAAGAAGGCCACCGTCGAAGACCCGAGCGACCACAGGAGTGCGGCCTTGTTCGGATGGTTCTTGCGTCCTTTCCACACCATGACGAAGGCAAAGCTCATCATCAGGAAGAAGGGGATCACCTCGAACGTTGAAAAAATCGAGCCAACCCACTGCCAGTAACCGGGCAGACCAATCCAGTAGAAGTGGTGGCCGGTGCCCAGGATGCCCGAGAAGAGTGCCGTGGCGACAATCACATAGAGCCACTTCTCGACCACCTCGCGGTCAACACCGGTGAGCTTCAGAAGCAAGAAGGCGAGGATCGCGGCCATCACCAGCTCCCAGGTCGCTTCGACCCAGAGGTGGACGACGAACCACCAGTACATCTTGTCCAGCGACAGGTTGTCGGGATTGATGAATGCAAACACCCACAGCAGCGACAGAAGCCACAGGCCCAACAACAGCACGTTGGTGATCGCTGTCTTCTTGCCGGCCAGAACCGTCATCGAGACGTTGAACAGGAAGATCAGCGCCGCCACGAGGATGCCGAACTTGACCCACAACGGCTGCTCCAGGAATTCGCGCCCGCCATGGATGCCGACGAGGTAGGATCCCACCGCGCCCAATGTGCCGACCACTAGGATGATAAGCTGTAGATAAGCCAGCTTGACCGAATAGATCTCGCGCTCGGCCTCCTCGGGGATCAGGAAATACGCAGCGCCGAAAAAGCCCAGCAGAAGCCAGACGATCAGCGCGTTGGTGTGGATCATGCGGACGATGTTGAAAGGCAGGATCTCGGACAGGAAATTGGGCGAGACGTAGATCCACCCTGCCAGCAGCCCGCCCAGAACCTGTATGCCGAACAGGGCGACCGCGCAGACGATATAGGCCAAAGCGACCTTTTGCGATTGATACTTCATGAGTTCTCTCCTTGGGCCTGGCGATTAACCGGCATCATTGGGCGGCCAGCCCTGCGTGTCTGTCTGATCTGCCCAACGTAGAAATTCCGCGAGCCCGCGCATTTCTTCTTCCGTCAGCTCGAAAAACGGCATCTGGCGGCGACCTTCGATGCCTGAGGGCTGTGCGTTCATCCAGCCGTCGAGCACTTCGTATGCCAGCTCGGACTCGTCCTGCACGCCCCAGCGGGTCATGACATTGCCAAGCTCGGGGGCGAAATAGGCGCCTTCCCCGTGCAGCGAATGGCAATTGATGCAGGAATGGCGTTCCCACACATGCTTGCCGAGGATGACCTCTTCGGAAAGTGCCATGCCGGCGGTCGATGTCTCGACCACGTAGCGGTGACTTTGCACCGTCATCGCGATAAAAATGACCACGAAGAATATCGAGCCTCCGTAGAACACGTTGCGCGCCCGCGACTTGGTCAGGAATTCAGCCATCTCCGGCCTCCTTGTTGTTCTGATGCGGCAGGACTAGCGCGATTGCGGAACGCGAAGTTTGCGCCAGCACAATGTTCAGCAACGCAATGGCGGCTCGGGGTTGCGGGGCCCATGTGCGTGTTGACCGTCCCGAGCACCTGTGAACGCCATCCGCCGTGCAAGAGGGGGTGCCCGCATCGCGGACACCCCCATCATGAGCTTTGGCACGACCGGTCAGGTGGCGATCGCCGTCGGCGCGACAAGCTGTTCCATCAGGTCGTTGTTCCACTGGCCCTCGACCGCCACATGGGCCGTCGCACCAAGGTTCACCGCCTCGATCAGGTTGTGGTTCACATAGGCGTAGGTGCCGGGCTGGAGGAACTCATAGAGCGCCGCCCCCGCCGAGCCGCCGCGAATGAACCAGGTCTCCAGATCACGCAGCGGCGGGTTGTTGAACTTGCCCTCCTCCCAGACAAGATCGCCGTGCCCGCCGATCAGGTGCGGACGGGAATCACGATTGGCCTGGCTGTGCACGAAAAGCACCTTTTCACCCACTTTGGCGGTCAAGGCGTTGTCACCAGTAAGCGCGCCCACGGCGCCGTTGAAGACCACATGCGTCGGGATCAGCCCGTTCATGACTTGCTCGGTCTCGGGATAGCTCTCGGCGACATCGGCGAAGCGCTTGAAATTGCCCTCCGCGTCCTTGGGAAGGTAAAGATCCTGTTCACCGATGTAGTAGACGCGGTCGTATTCGACCGAGGCACCGTTGTGGTCGCGCAGGCCGTCGCGCGGCAGGACCATGATCGCACCGTTCATGCCCGAAACCACGTGCCACGGGATCATGGGGCCGCCCGGCGCGCAGTGATAGACGAAGGTGCCCGGGCGCGTCGCCTTCCAGCGCAGCACGGTCATCTCGCCGGGGCTTACATGGGTCAGGGCCCCGCCGCCCAATGCGCCCGTGGCAGAGTGGAAGTCTATATTGTGCGGCATGAGGTTGTCCGCCGGGTTGATCAACGTCAGCTCGACGTAATCGCCCTCGTTCACCACCATCAGCGGCCCGGGCATGGACCCCTCGAAGGTCATCGCCTGAACGTAGGCGCCGCTATCGACCTTCATCTCTTTTTCCATGATGGTCATGGTGAATTCCACGATACGCGGCTGATCCGGCGCAACCTGCTCGTGCTCGTGCACGAAGGGCGGGGCCACCAAGTCGCGTTTGACACGCGTCAGGCTGGACAGCTCGGACGGGATCGCCATCGGGGTCAGCGTCTCTTCGGCGCGGACGGCCTTGGCCAGAAACGGGGCGGCGGCGGCGCCGGCAACCCCCATGAGGGCGGCTCTGCGAGTTAGCATCGTTTGTCTCCTTCTGTGAACTTGATGCCGTGTTCATGAAGGATACGATTTCGTGCGAAATGGAACGTTGTGGCGTGACAAACTTCTCGCCCGTATCGGCGGCAAAGGGCGCGAAATGCGCCTTGCCCGTGGTCTGTGTCACGACCCTGCGGGCGCCCGGTATGGCCCAACGGGAGAAGCTTTTCGTCTTTTTCGATTAAGCGAACCCGGATGCGTGGTCGTGACCTTCAGAACAGTGTCCGTGGCAGCCATGTTGCAAGAACCGGCAGTGATCAGATCAGAAGCACGCCAATGACCTGAAATGCATGTCCCGCGAGTAACACGAATGTCTGAATGCGCACTGGTTCTTGATGCTTGCAGATGCGGCCGAAAAGTTGGAGCTTGGCGTAGATACTTTAACGAGGAACGACCTCAAGGCGCGAATTGGCCGGTCACTCCGTCTCGCAAGGGAGGCGGATATCGGCATCTGCTTTTGCGCTCCCCGCGCTGCCGCGCTTGGATCTCGCGGGGTCTTGGGTCATACTTCGCGCGGGGTCCGGCCGGGGGATCAGGGAGAACTGCGCATGTCCTTTACGCTCAGACAGCTTCAGTATTTCGTGGCTGTGGCCGAAAAGGGCTCGGTCATCGGCGCGGCGCAGACGATGGCGATTTCGCAGTCCGCAGTGACGGAGGCGGTGAAGAACCTCGAGGCGGATCTTGGCGTGGCGCTGTTCGAGCGGCACGCGCGCGGGCTTAACATTACCCACAGCGGGCACCAGTTCCTGCGGCATGCCACCAAGATCCTGTCGGACGTATCCGGCGCGCGGCGCGCTTTCAACCAGGCGCCCGGCGAAACCGGGGGGCGGCTTAACGTCGGGGTCACGTCTTTGATGGCGGGCTACGTGATGTCCGACATGTTGGCGCGCTACCGGCGGATGAACCCCGGTGTCGAGATATCGGCCATCGAGGACTCCGGTGAATATCTTGAGCACCTGTTGATCGGAGGCGAGCTGGACGTGGCGGTGATGGTGATCTCGAACCTTCGCGACCGGATGGCGCTGCAAAGCGAGATCCTCGACGTGTCGGCTTTCCGGCTGTGGCTGCCGCTGGAGCACAAGCTGGCGGCGCGCGAAAGTATCGGGCTGGATGACGTGGCGCGCGAGCCGCTGATTATGCTTAACATCGACGAGATGGAGGAAGAGGCGGTCAAGCTGCTGTCGGCTTTCGGGCGCAAGCCGCAGGTGGCGTTCCGCACCCGGTCGGTCGAGGCCGTGCGCAGCCTTGTTGCCACCGGCGCGGGCGTCGCGCTGTTGCCGGACCTCGTTTACCGGCCGTGGTCGTTGGATGGGGACCGGATAGAAAGCCGCGACGTCTCGGGTAGCTTGCCGATCGTGCAGGTCGGCGTGGTCTGGCGCCGTGGGCTGCCCCTGACACCGGCGGCGCGCGACTTCATCTCGCTTGCGCAACTGGGGCAGACCGGTCGCCATCTGCGCGTTTGATCGGCCAGAGCTATCGGAATTTCCGAATGCTGGTTTCTGTATAATGCGTTTGCGAATGCGGGATGCGCTTCGCATAGTTTTCCTGCGACCGGGGCGACAGCCATTCAAGGCCCGCGCCCCGGCCTCGCGCCTGGCTGTCGACTGACCGACCGGGCCCATAACGAAACAATCAGGGGCTGCCGCCCGGTGGCGGGCCGTGCGAGAACCGCACTGGCCAACTGCACCGCCTTGCCGTCCGGCCCCCCGCAGGGAGAGCGAAATGAAACAACATTTCCTGACCGGACTCGTCACCGCGGTCACGGCCGCATCGGTCGCGACCACCGGCATGGCACAGATGACCAAGATCGGCGAGGGCGAGGGGAAACTCTCGATCGTCGCCTGGGCCGGCTACATCGAGCGCGGCGAGACCGACGAGAATTTCGACTGGGTCAGCAGCTTTGAGAAAGACACCGGCTGCATGGTTTCGGTCAAGACGGCCAACACCTCGGACGAGATGGTGGCGCTCATGAACGAGGGTGGCTTCGACCTTGTCACCGCGTCCGGCGATGCGTCGCTGCGGATGATAGCGGGGAACCGGGTTCAGCCGATCAATACCGACCTTGTGCCCAGCTGGGACACCATTGACGACCGTCTCAAGCAGGCGCCCTGGCATTACGTGGACGGCACCCATTACGGCGTGCCCTACATGTGGGGACCGAACGTGCTGATGTACAACACCGAGGCGTTCGAGACCGCGCCGGAGTCGTGGAAGGTGGTCTTTGAGGAGATGACGCTGGCCGACGGCGAAAGCAACGCGGGCCGCGTGCAGGCCTATGACGGCCCGATCCACATCGCGGATGCCGCCAACTACCTGATGTATCACAACAAGGATCTGGGCATCGAGGACCCCTACGAGCTGAACGAAGAGCAGTACAACGCCGCCCTCGACCTGCTGCGCCAGCAACGCACGCTGGTCAGCCGCTATTGGCATGATGCTTTCATCCAGATCGACGATTTCAAGAACGAGGGCATGGTCGCCTCGGGGTCGTGGCCGTTCCAGGTGGGCCTGCTGCAGGCCGACGACGTGCCGGTCGCGTCGGTGATCCCGCAGGAGGGCGCTACCGGCTGGGCCGACACCACGATGTTGCACGCCGAGGCGGAGCATCCCAACTGCGCCTACAAGTGGTTCGAGCATCAGCTAAGTTCGAACCTGCAATCCGACCTCTCGGTCTGGTTCGGCGCGGTGCCTTCGGTCCCGGCGGCCTGTTCCGACGGGTCGGGCATGCAGACGCAGGAGGGCTGTGATGCCAACGGCCTGTCCAAGTTCGACAAGATCAAGTTCTGGCGTACCCCGGTGGCGAACTGCGAAAGCCAGGACGAATGCGTGCCTTACTACCGCTGGGTCTCTGACTACATCGGCGTGATCGGCGGCCGCTGATCTACTGAAACCCGCCCGTGCCGCGCCATGAAAGCGGCACGGGCCAAGACCGGACTAATCCAATGTCAGCCGTGACTTTCGACCACGTTTCGCGCCACTTCGGTGCAGTGAAGGCGGTGGATGGGGTGAGCCTCGACATCGCCGAAGGCGAGTTCTTTGCAATGCTGGGCCCCTCGGGGTCGGGCAAGACCACCTGCCTGCGCCTGATCGCCGGGTTCGAACGACCGACCGCCGGAAACATCCGCATCTTTGGCGACCCGGTACAGAACCTGCCCCCCTACAAGCGCAACGTGAACACGGTCTTTCAGGACTACGCGCTGTTCCCGCATCTCAACGTGATCGACAATGTCGCCTACGGGCTGATGATCGCGGGGCAGGGCAGGCGGCAGCGTCACGCGGCCGCCGAGGAGGCGCTCGAGCTGGTACGCCTGTCGGGCTATGGTGCGCGCAAACCCTCGGAGCTGTCCGGCGGCCAGCGGCAGCGCGTGGCGCTTGCCCGGGCGCTGGTCAACAAGCCGCGCGTGCTGCTTTTGGACGAGCCGCTGGGGGCGCTGGACCTGCGGCTGCGCGAGCAAATGCAGGAAGAGTTGAAAAGCCTTCAGCGACAGCTTCGTATCACGTTCGTTTTCGTGACCCATGATCAGGGCGAGGCGCTTTCGATGGCCGATCGCGTCGCGGTCTTCGATCACGGGCAGATCATCCAGACCGGCACACCCGAGGATATCTATTTCCGCCCGGAGGTGCCTTTCGTGGCCGATTTCGTCGGCTCCTCCAACGTCCTGCCCGAGGCGCTTGTCGCGCGGCTGACCGGCGAAAGCCGCCCGGCCTCGATCCGTCCGGAGCGTCTGAAGCTGGCGGCCGAAGGGCCGCTGCGCGCGCGTGTTACCGGGCTGAGCTTCCTCGGTCTTGCCACCCGCGTGAGCCTTGAGGCAGGCGATACCCGGCTGACCTGCCTGCTGCCGCAGGACGCCGCGCGGCCCGCCGAGGGTGAGGACGTCGCGCTCGACTGGGAGCCGGGCGATCTGCACATGATGAAGGCCGGGGCATGAGCATGGTGCGGACCGAAGCCATTCCCCCCCAAGAGCGCGGCGCGGGCATCGGCACGCGGATCTCCGACGTGCTGTGGCGGCATCCGGCGGTCCTGATTGTGCTTCTGCTGCTGCCGCCAGCGCTTTGGCTGGGGATCATCTATCTCGGCTCGCTTTTCGCGCTGCTGGTTCAGAGCTTCTTTTCGATCGACCATTTCACCGGGCTGATCCGCTACGAGTTCACGCTCGACACTTATGCAGAGCTGTTTCGGCCCTCGAACTTCGACATCATTCTGCGCACCGTCACGATGGCGATCTGCGTGTCGCTGGCCTCGGCCGCGATCTCGTTCCCGATCGCCTATTTCGCGGCGCGCTATGCCCGCGGCGCGTGGCGGGCGCTTTTCTACCTCGGGATCATGATGCCGCTTTGGTCCAGTTACCTCGTCAAGATCTACGCGTGGAAGCTGATCCTCGCGAAGGAGGGTATCCTGACATGGGCGCTTCAGGGGTTGCACCTGGAATGGCTTCTCGATGCGTTTCTTGCGCTGCCGGTGATCGGGGGCAATTCGCTTTCGGTCAGCACGACGGGCACCTTTATCGTTTTCGTCTACGTCTGGTTGCCCTTCATGGTTCTGCCCATTCAGGCGGCGCTGGAACGGGTCCCGACCTCGATGCTAGAGGCGAGCGGCGATCTGGGCGCGCGTCCGGGGCAGACATTCCGCCACGTGCTGCTGCCGCTCGCGTTGCCGGGGGTGATTGCCGGGTCGATCTTTACCTTCTCGCTGACGCTGGGGGATTACATCATTCCGCAGATCATCGGCACGTCGCGCCTGTTCATCGGGCAGGCCGTCTACCAGCACCAGGGCATCGCGGGGAACATCCCGTTGGCCGCGGCCTTTGCGGTGGTGCCGATCCTGATCATGGGGGTCTACCTGTGGATCGCCAAACGTATGGGGGCTTTCGATGCACTCTGATCGCGCGCCCCTGTCGTTGAAGATCGCCGCCGCCGCGGGGCTGCTTTTCATGCACCTCCCGATCCTGCTGATCTTTGCCTATGCCTTCACGACCGAGGAAAAGTCGTTTGCCTGGCCGCCGCCGGGGCTGACGCTCAAGTGGTTCGCGGTCACGTGGAACCGCCCCGACGTCTGGGCGGCGCTGCAATTAAGCCTGAAGGTCGCCGCGATCTCGACGGGCATGGCGCTGGTGCTGGGCGCCTTTTGCGCCGCCGCCGTCAGCCGGTCGCGTTTTTTCGGGCGCGAGACGATTTCGCTGATGGTGATCTTGCCGATCGCGCTGCCCGGGGTGGTGACGGGGATCGCGCTGCGCTCGGCCTTCTCGATCGCAGATGTGCCGTTCAGCACCTGGACCATCGTTTTGGGGCACGCGACCTTCTGCGTCGTCGTGGTCTACAACAACGCCGTCGCCCGGTTCCGCCGCACCAGCGGCTCGTTGATCGAGGCGTCGATGGACCTTGGCGCGAACAGCTTCCAGACGCTGCGACACGTCATAATGCCCAACATCGCCACGGCGCTTCTGGTGGGCGGCATGCTCGCCTTTGCGCTGAGTTTCGACGAGGTGATCGTCACCACCTTCACCGCCGGTCAGCAGCAGACGCTGCCGATCTGGATGCTTGAGGAACTGGTGCGCCCGCGCGAACGGCCTGTAACGAATGTCGTCGCCATGGTCGTGGTGCTTGTCACCTTGCTGCCCATCCTGGGCGCTTACTATCTCACTCGCGGCACCGATCAGGTCGCCGGACAAGGCAAATAACGGAGGATCCCATGCAGACCAAGATGCTGATCGGCGCCGCGCAGGAAGCGGGAACCGAAACCGAGGAGCAGGTTCTGAACCCGCGCACCGGCGAGGTGATCGTGAAGATGCCCGAGGCCGACACCGACCAAGTCAATCGCGCCGTGGCTGCGGCGCGCGCGGCCTTCCCGGGATGGTCGCGCACCACGCCCGCCGAACGCTCGGCCAAGCTGCTGGCCATCGCCGACGCGGTCGAGGCGCGGCTGGAGGATTTCGCGCAACTCGAGGCGCTGAATTGCGGCAAGCCCATCAACGAGGTCCGGACCGAGGAAATCCCGGCCGTCGCCGACTGCTTCCGATTCTTCGCGGGCGCGGTGCGCAACATGTCGGGCCCGCTGGCGGGGGAGTACATGGAGGGGCATACCTCGATGATACGCCGCGACGCGATTGGCGTTGTCGCGTCCATCGCGCCGTGGAATTACCCGCTGATGATGATGGGTTGGAAACTGGCCCCGGCGCTTGCGGGGGGCAACACGGTGGTGATGAAGCCGTCGGAGCAGACGCCGCTGACCGCGCTGCTGATGGCCGAGGTGATGGCGGGCATCCTGCCCGAAGGCGTCGTCAACGTGATCGTGGGGCAGGGCAGCAGCGTGGGCAACACGCTGATCAACCACCCGGATGTCGACATGGTCTCGATCACAGGCGACGTGGCCACCGGGCGCAAGGTGCTGCAGGCGGCGTCAAAATCGGTGAAACGCACCCATCTTGAGCTGGGCGGCAAGGCCCCGGTGATCGTCTTCGACGACGCCGACCTGAACAGCACGGTAGAAGGGCTGAAGGCCTTTGGATACTACAATGCCGGGCAGGATTGCACGGCGGCGTGCCGCATCTACGCGGGGCCGAAGATCTATGACAACCTCGTGGCCGACCTGAGCAGCGCGGTCTCCTCGATCGTCTACGACAACGCCGACGACACGCTGAACGAGATCCCGCCGCTGATCTCCCGGCGGCAGCGCGACCGGGTGGCGAGCTTCGTGCAGCGCGCCTCCGAGCAAAAGCACCTCGAGATCACCACGGGCGGGAGCCTGCATGACGGCCCCGGGTTCTACTATCGCCCGACGGTCGTGGCCGGCGCGCGTCAAGAGGACGAGATCGTGCAGCGCGAGGTATTTGGGCCCGTCGTCTCGATCACGCGGTTTGATGATGCCGACAAGGCCGTCGCCTGGGCGAACGATAGCCAATACGGCCTCGCCTCTTCGATCTGGACCAGCAACATCGGCAGGGCGCTCGATGTATCGGCGCGGCTTCAATACGGCTGCACCTGGGTGAACACGCATTTCATGCTGGTCAACGAGATGCCGCATGGCGGGCTCAAGCAGTCGGGCTACGGCAAGGACATGTCGATGTATGCGCTTGAGGATTACACGGTCGCCCGGCACGTGATGATCGCGCATTGATCGCCCCCGCGGGTCCCGCGCGCGGGGCCCGCGGGCAGGGCCCCGAGGCAGTGTTCTGCGGGCTACGCCGGGGCGCTTCCAAGGAAGGCTACGGGTGTGACCATTCCCCCCCCCGGGGGGCTCACCTCATTGGTCTTGCGCGTCGACGCCGAGCAAGTCCTGCAGGGTCTCGAAGCGCTCGGAAACCTGGTTGCCACGCTGCAATTTACTGAGGTCGAAGGGGAACCAGGGGCCCGAGCGGGCCTTGGTGGTTGTCCACATCTGCCCGTCCTCGTCGATAAGGAAGCGGGTACACGTGCGGAAGGTGCTGTCCTCGACACCGAAGTCCTGCCGCCAATACCACCGCCCTTCATAGCACATCCTGCTGGCGGTCGTGACGTACCACTTGCCGATACCAATGCTCTGCTCGGTTGGGTTGACCGCGCGGAAGGTGCCGTTCGCGGCCCAATAGGCGGCCGCCCCGCCGCCCCAGTTCTCGGTTTTTCCGGCATACATGCGGGCCAGGCTTTCGGGCGTGGGCGGCACCGCACTTTCGGGCACCGAGGGGCCGAACAAGGTGCCCCCCGTGGACGCGTTCGGCAGGACGCTGATCATTGCAAACACGGCGCAAACCAAGGCTGAAGATCGGTTGAGGATGGGCATTGTCGTTCCCCCTTTGTCGGCATGTCTGCCGGTTTCAATACGCGGGTCCCTTATTGAGCACTGTCATGGAAAAAACGCCCTCTATCAATACCATTCTTTCAAGCGCGTCTCGGCGCTATCTGTTTGAAAGCTGATTGTTTTCGCAGGTCTCCCCGCGTCAAGCGGGCATAGGGCGGGGGGATTGCCGGTCAGGCCGGTGCGACGTGCACCGCAATCGGCACGCGCCGTTCAGTTGGCTTGTGCCACCTGCTCGGGCGCACGCCCCGACAGCACTTGGGCGAAGGCCTTTCCCAAGGGCGTCGGGCGCATGGAATTGTCGACCAGGTTTATCTGGGGCGCGTTTCCGTTCCACGGATAGGGGTTCGCCGCGAACCACGCATGGCGTTCGACGAAGGGCAGGCTTTCCATCATGCGGATTGCCTCGTATGCGAATTTCGCGTTTGCATCATAAGTGGCGCGGCGCGGGCGGTTCCAATCGATATAGGCGAACTCGGTCACCCAGATCGGGCGCTTGTATTCGTTGTGAACGGCGATCAGCCAGTTGCGGAATGCGTCTACATCACCATTGTTCGAGTAGTAGTGCACGGCCATGAAATCCACGCGCATGCCGCGTCGCTCAACCTCGGTCATGAACCGGCGCTGCCATGAATTCCGGCCGAGCGTGCCGCGCTGGGTGGTGGCCGGACTGCCCAGCCGCAAGCCATGCGCCTCGAGCTTCGGCCAAAGGGCGACGGCGTCGGCCACCCTCATCCCTGCCTGGTGATCGCCGCCGCGCCCGTCTGGCTCGTTGAAGCCAAGCAGCGTGCGAACCGGAAGGCGTGAGCGTATCGGGTCGTTCACGTTCTTGGCGCTGTGGATCATGGGGACGAATTCAACGCTGCGGCGTTGTCCCCCCTTTTGATGGATCTGGTCCGTGCGCCAGTTGTAGTACCAGTCGAGGCCGCGCTGATCCTCGATCCACCGCAGTGTGGTGTAGCTTGGGTTTTCCCAAGCCCCTACGCCGGCCTGCTGTGCCAGGGCATGTTGGGTCATCATGAGAAACCCGACGAGGATCAAAAACCGTTTAAACATCACATCCAACGCTTGTTTTCCTGAAATCTGGCAAATGAAATGGCCGTTGGTCGGGCGGTAAGGTGGCAAAACGGGGGCAGCGAAAAGGGGCCGCGCCTTGAGGGCTGATGGAACGGTCTACGCAATTAGGCGTGAATTTCGGGTAAACGCCACTTGGCCGCGGCCGTCAGCGCCGGATGCGGATGGGAAGGGGGAGGGGGCTGCCAGGCAGTACACCGCAGGGATGGCCACCGCGAGATGGTCAATCAGGGTGTTGCCGCAAGAGAAAGACCCAAGCCGCGATGCGATGCGTCAGTTGCGGTAGCAGCGCGAAGATCGGCCAAAGCCCGCGGGCGAGCAGATGTAGCTGCCATTGCCCATCGACCGAACGCGCACTGTCCGCTCGCCTTCTTGCCGGTCGCGGAACAGGTTCAGCGCCGTGTCCGACGCCCGGTTGGCCGCGGTGGTTTGGTAGCCGTGATCGTTTTGAGAAGTATCATGTGCTGTTGCCATGGTGGCGCCAAGCGGCGTCAGGGCAACGATAGTCACAAGACCTACTGCTCGCGAAAGCGAGAAAAAACCGTACTGTTTCATGTTCGTTCCTTGCCTGTTTCACACCTCACGCGTCCAAAAAGGACGGCCCGAACTTGATGTCGGAGCTTTACGTGTAGCGAGAAGCCTACATGGAACCTCGTGAAATTTGTAGTGGCCAAGTGCCGGGATGCTTTAAAACAAGTTAATTTCGGGATATTCGCACCAAACGAGCCGCCCGCCATCTGCCGGGGCGGGGTTTGCCCGAGATTATAAGTCATGAGGATTTTGGAGCTTTTTTGCGCGCAGGCCCGGCTCGTATTGTGCTACGCGGCATCGGCGGGATGCTGCCGATGCCGCGGGCGACAGGTGGATTATTCCAGGATGTTGTTGCCGAACTGCCAATCGGGCAGGCCGAAACCGTCAGGCCAGGGGTAGACCTCCTGCTGGTTGAAATAGACGACCGCGACGAGCTCGGGCATACCTTCAATATCCTGCCGCACATCCTGCGTCCATTGCTCGACATACTCGGCATCGCCCGAGTAGCCCAACTCGGCCACGACGACGGGCTTGCCGAACTGCACGGCGCGCTCATAGCGGGGCTCGAGAACCTCGCGGAAGGTCCGCTCTTCGCCGAGAATCTGCTGCTCCCACGGTTGCAGGCCAAAGACAGACAGGCCGACCACATCGACATAGTCATCGCCCGGGTAGTAGTCCTCAAGACCCTCCTCGCCCATTGGCGACCACATGAATTCGGCGTTGCCCGCCTCGGCCCGGCAGACATCGACCATCTTGCGATAGGCGTCGATATACGTCTGCGGCTCCCAGTTGGCCCAGATGAACTGACCTGATTCATCCTCCATTTCGTGGCCCCAGCGGACGGTGACCGGGCTTTCGAAATCATCGAGAACGGCACAGATCGTTGCCATGTTCGTGTCGTAGGTGCCGTCCTGGATCCCGGCCATCAGGATCTCGGGGGTGTTGCGCTCGTCCCGCGTCCAGGTCCACGGCTCGATCGTCACCAGGATCGACCGGCCGCGTTCCACGGCGTAGGAGTCGGCATCGTAGAGCGATGGTAGCGCGACATCCTCCCATGGCAGGAACAGATGCTCGATCGCGACATCGTCGTCATCGCTGAAGGCGCCATTCGGGTCATAAACCCCGAACGGCAAGTCGCCGGGGGGGGCCGCGAACGCCGCGCTCGCGTACAAAAGCGACCCTGCCAGGGGCCACAGGACACCTTTCAAAGCTTGCTGATGGGTCATTACTCAATCCTCTCCAAATGCAAAACGGTGTTTCAGGTAGTCGGAATTCCAACGAAAGCGTACATTGCCTGGCCCACCCATTCCGGCGCCCGCAACGACATACTCGAACTTGACGAGTTCGCTCTTCCCGAGACCTACCGAAAGCGCCAGAACGCTTTCGGGGCCGCGCAGGACAAGTGCCGATACGAGCAACCCGACAAGAACAGGTGCAGAAGCCAATTGCACGGGAATTATTCGTATCGCCTGTCCCAGGGCGATGTGGTTGTCGCGCACATGGCGGACCACGATCAGGATCGTGATCAACGCATAGATCGTCCCGTTGAGAAGCGTCAGGAAATAAAAGCCTTTCGCCTCTTGCACCCCATCGATCAGCAGCACCGGCATCAGGCATCCAAGGGTCAGTGCGACATAAGGCATCAGCACCCTGAGCGGAAGCGTGGCCTGCGCCGCCTCGCCCTTGGGCGTGATCCTGAAATCAACAAAGCGATGCGATACCCGGTCCCGCACCGCCATCAGGCACCCCCAAAGAACCCAAGGCCATTGCAACGCAAGAAACAGCGCCTTTTCCCAGCCAAGAACCTTGGCGTCACGCGGCCGGAAGAAGCCATCGGCACGTATCGCATAGGCGATCGCCGTCACCGCGACCGGCGGCCAGATCGCGTGGATGACGAAGGCGGGATAGGTCACATCCGCATAGCGCATATCAAGCACGACCGCCGCGATCGGGACCACGTAGAGTATCACCATGAAAACCGCGAAAAGCGGGTACCATATCTGGCAAAACAGGAACAGGAACCTCAATCGCGCCGGCAGCGGACCAAGGTAGTGAGTCGTATACCGCAACAGAATTGACAAAAGGCTGCGCGACCATTGGAATTCCTGCGTGCACAGGTCCGCTATACTGGCGGGGCCATCTCCCACTGCGATCGCGTCGATCGCGTGAATCCCCCGCCAGCCGCCCGAATTCATCAGCATTGTGGTCGAGTGATCCTCGGCCAGTTCCGGGCCAAGCCCGCCCACCTTGCGCAGGGCCGCCGTGCGCACCGCGTAATGCGAGCCGATGCAAATGGGCGACAAGACCGCGGCATAACCCGCCTGGAATATCCCGTGAAAGGCCGCTTCGGTATGCAGGCGCGTGCGCGCGGCCCAACTGGTCGCGGCGTTCTGCCCGCAGATCGAGGGGGCGCTGACATAGCCGATCCTGGTGTCGGCGAACCCGCGCATGATTTCCTGCAGGTAGGTCGGGCTGGGGACGTGATCGGCGTCCAGTTGCGAGACGAAATCGTACTGCTCGTAGCCGAACATGTCATAGAAATACGCAAGGTTGCCCTCTTTGCAGCGTTTGCGCCGCGGCCATTCATCGCGGTGATAGTCCGGGGCATCTTTGCGCGTCGAAATGAAAACGCCATGCGCCTTGCACCAGGCGATGGTTTCGGGCTGTGGGTCTTCGTCGGCCAGCCACGTGTCATGCGGATAGGTCTGCCCCAGCATCGCCTCAAGCGTGCGCTTGACCACGGAAAAAGGCTCGGACGGGCTTTTGGTGACGATCATGGCCACGCGCACACTGGCCGGATCAGGCGGGTTGCCGGCCGGGGCGATGGCCTGGTGAAAGATGAAAATGAAAAACGCCTGCAAGAAGAAAAGCCAGGCAAAAGCCACCGTGATTATCCAGTATTGCGGCCCCGGTAGGATATGAGCCGGGTCAAACCACCAGATCCAGAACCACAGGCTCGCCGCGAGCCATGCCGCCTCCAGAAGCAGGTACTTGACCCGCTTTCGCCCAGACAATAGCCGGCGGATATAGGGCGAGGTACTATTGGGGAGGGGCGGCATAAGGCCTTGCGGCGCGGTGTCAGGCATTGACGACATTCTCGGTCTCCAGCCCGAAATGCGGTGCCGCATCTCGCAGTATGCTGTCGATATCCGAATGGCGCGGCGTGAAGGTCAACCTGCGCTGCGCCTCTTCGGTTGCGGCAATCAGCGCCGGAGGATCGCCGGGGCGGCGCGGGGCATCTTCGGTTGGTACATCGCGGCCCGTGACGCGTTTGATCGCCTGCGTGATGTCGCGGATCGACAGGCCTTGCCCCGTGCCGAGGTTCACAGCCAGGTTATCCCCGCCCGCATCCAGGTGCCGCAACGCAAGGCGATGCGCCTCGGCCAGGTCCGTGACGTGGATGTAGTCGCGGATGCAGGTGCCATCGGGAGTATCGTAATCGGTGCCAAAAACCCTGAGCGGCGGCCCGTCGCCCGCCGCCGCACTGAGCGCGAGCGGGATCAGGTGCGTCTCGGGGTCGTGACGCTCAGCCAAGGCACCGCCGGGATCGGCCCCGGCCGCGTTGAAATAGCGCAGCAGCACATAGCGCAGGCCGAACGCCGCCGCGTGGTCCTTGACCATCATTTCGCCGATCAGCTTGGTGCGCCCGTAGGGGTTGATCGGCGATTGCGCTGCCGTCTCGTGGATCGGAACGGTGCTTGGGCTGCCGTAGGTGGCGCAACTGGACGAAAACACGATGCGCCCCGCGTCCGCCGCCCTCATCGCCGAAAGAAGGGCGATCATCCCGCCGACATTGTTGTCGTAATAGAAATCCGGATCGATGACGGAGTCCCCGACATAGGCGCTCGCGGCGAAATGCATTACGTCCTGCGCCCGGTATTTGCGCAAAACACCCTCCACTGCCGCGCGGTCACGCAGGTCGATCCGTTCAAGCGGTCCCCATTTCACGGCATCCGCGTGCCCGGTGCTCAGGTTGTCGATCGTGACCGGCAGATACCCGGCCTCGGCCAGGCATTTGCAGGCATGACTGCCGATGAAGCCGGCGCCACCCGTCACGATTACCGGAGTGTCTGACATCAGACTGCGACCTTTGCCACCGCAGGGTTCTGTTCCAGTTCCAACGCAAAATAGGGGATTGTCAACCTCAGACCTTCGCGCAGCGGCACCTTCGGCTCCCAGTGCAGCAATCTCCAAGCCAGGCCAATATCAGGCCGGCGCTGCCTGGGATCGTCCACCGGCAGCGGCTTGAGGGTGATATGCGACGCGCTTTGCGTCTCTTCCAGTATCATCGTCGCCAGCGCGCGCACCGTGTACTCACCGGGGTTCCCCAGGTTGACGGCCGAGTAATGGTTCCCTTGCGTGTGCATCAGCGCGACAAGTCCCGCTATCAGGTCGTCAACATAGCAAAAAGACCGCGTCTGCGAGCCGTCGCCGTAAATGGTCAGGTCATTGCCGCTCAGCGCCTGCACGATGAAATTCGAGACGACGCGGCCATCCTCGGGGTCCATTCTCGGCCCGTAGGTGTTGAAAATCCGGGCCACGCGGATATCGGTGCCCAGGTTCTTGTTATAGTCGTAAAACAGGGTTTCGGCGGCACGCTTGCCCTCATCATAACACGACCGCGGCCCCATTGTGTTGACGCTGCCCCGGTAGGTTTCGGGTTGCGGTGATACCTCGGGGTCGCCGTATATCTCCGAAGTCGATGCCTCAAGGATACGGGCGCCTTTGCGGTGCGCCAGTGTCAGCATGTTCTCGGCGCCGATGACGATCGTCCTGAAGGTGGCGATCGGGTCGATCTGATACTTCGGCGGCGACGCCGGGCTGGCCATGTTAAAGATGAATCCGATATCTTCAGAGATGTCGAACGGCACGCTGACGTCGTGCTTGATAAAGCTGAACGCGTCGTTTTCCATGAGATGTTCGATATTCTGCATGCGCCCGGTCGACAGGTTGTCCACGCAGATAACGCGCATGCCACGGTTGATGTAGTGGTCGCATAGCGCAGAGCCGAGAAAGCCAGCGCCGCCGGTGATGAGAACCGTCTCGCTTGTCGATGGAACAGCCTTCAGGGGGCTTTGCTGTGTCGTTGGAATCGATTGCTCTGGGTACTCATGTCGCACGGCTTGACCCTCCACCTTGGATCGGCGTAAAAAGCTCCCACTCGAAAGATGTGATTCATTAGCTTCTGTTCTAGAGAATCACGCTGCTTGTTGGGTGCCCCAATCTTGAACAAGCTGCTAGCGACGCGGGCCAATTTTTGGCCCAATTCAGGCCGCAATTCAGCCACATTTAAGGATTGCCGCATGGGGGGGCGCTGTCAATTAGTATCTAATAATTTGCATTTATAGGTTGAGTTTTTCACACTTGGGTTGTGTTTCGACCGCTATTCCCGGAAAGAATCATCGGAAATCACCTTATGTGAAGGCTGAGGAAAGATGTTCAATATCCATGCATTACATTGATTCGTTTCCAATTTAGCATTCGATTGTTTCTGCTTCTGGTTGATCTGTGTGGCACTTCAGTTCGCGGGTTCTCCATCCTGGCAGCAAGGGGATGCACCCGAAAGTGGTATGGGCCATTCACAAATAGCGCATCGCCCTGGTTTATTGGGGCAGCTACGTTCAGGTATTCAGCACGCGCATTAGCATGAAAAGCTCACCCTGACCGCGTTCTAGCGGCCCGACGACACGCGGCGGCGTTACGCGCCTCGACTCCGCGCGAGGTGCCATATCGAAGGCCATCTCACCCACGTCCCGAAGCCGCCTCCAAAGGCACGTCGTCCGTCACAGCGCCAGCTTGATCGGCTTGCCGTTCGCGGAGCGCGAACAGCACGCCATCATGCGCCGGTTCCCCGCCCGCTCGGTGCGGGTCAGCACCATGTCGCGGTGATCGATCTCGCCCTCCAGCACCCTGACCTCGCAGCTTCCGCAAAGCCCCTCGCAGCAATCGCTTGCCAGGTCGATGCCGGCTGCCTCGACCGTCTCCAGAAGTGTGCGATCCGCCGCGACCCTCAGCGTCAGGTTGGAATCCGTCAACTCCACATCGAACGCGGTTTCCTTCTCCGGGTCCAGGCCCGCGCCGCGCGCCGCGAAATATTCGAAATGCAACGTGCAATCGGGCCGCCCCGCCATCAGGGCCTCCAGCGCGTCGATCATTCGCGCAGGGCCGCAGGCATAGACGTGGCTGCCCGCTTGCAGACCGGCGACCAGCCCGGCCAGATCGGCGCGCGCGCCCTCGTCCGCCGGATAGACGCCCGCGCGCCCTGCGTGGTCCGCCTCCAGCCGGTCCGCAAACGCCATCGCGCTGCGCTCACGCCCGCAATAATGCACCTCGTAGTCGCGCCCCAACGCCTTGAGCCGGTCCGCCATGGCGATGATCGGCGTGATCCCGATCCCGCCGGCCACCAGCACATGCCGCGCTGCGTCCTCGTCCAGCCGAAACAGGTTGTGCGGCCCGCGCAGCTTTAGCTCCATCCCCTCGCGCACCGCGTCATGGATATGCGCCGAGCCGCCGCGCCCGTCTTCCTCGCGCAGGATCGCCACATCGTACCCCGCCGCATCCGGGCGCCCGCACAATGAGTACTTGCGGTCATACCCGTCCACGCACAGCTCCACATGCGCGCCCGCGCTCCAGCGGGGCAGGGGGCGCCCGCGCGCATCCTCCAGCGTCAGGCCAAGGATGCCATCCGCCTCGCGGCGCGCCTGCGTCACGCGGATGATGCGGGCGATGTCCCGGCGCGCCGGCGCCCCCACCGCGAATCGTTGCCGTGCACGCGCCAGCGCGGGATCGGCGCGCTCGGGGTTTTGCGCCGGGTCCCATTCCACCCACAGGTGATCGGGCCCCCGGAACGAGATGCTGGGCACATAGGTGAACTTCTGCTCGGCCAGTCGCAGATGCGGCAAGCGGCGGCTAATCTCTTCAAGGAATATCCGCATCTCCATCCGGCCGATATTCTTGCCCATGCACTGATGCCCGCCATACCCAAACGTCAGGTGATCGACCGCGTTGTCGCGGTATATGTCGAACGTATCGCCCCCTTCGAAATGCCGCTCGTCCTGGTTGCCCGAGGCCTGCACGATCAACAGCTTGGCCCCTTCGGGCAGATCCACGCCGCCCACGCGCGCCGGGCCGGTCGTCTCGCGCCTCCACGCCACGATCGAGCCGGAATAGCGCAGGCATTCCTCGACCGCGTTCGGGATCAGCGATGGATCGGCGCAGATATCGTGCCACGCGTCGCGATGCGACAGCAGCGTCTTGAACATGTTCGCCGAGGCCAGCGATGTCGTCTCATGCGCGGCCACGATGATCGCCATCATCATCGAATGCACATAGCTGTCGGTCACCACCTCGGGGATCTCTTCGTTCTTGCGGATGGTGTAATGCATCCACCCCTGGCCATCGGGATCGGCGCGCATCTTTTCGATCACCTGGCCGGCGTATTGCCAGAATCGCCCGACATCATGGGCGACCTGGAGTTGCTTTTCGGGGCTGGGCTTGCCCCAGGTATTCACCGAATGCGCCAATGAGAACGTGCGCAGCGTAGCGATCTCGTCCTCGGGCACGCCCAGGAAATGCAGCGCCACCATCAGCGGCACCTCGTAGAGCATCTCATCCACCAGGTCGGCCCGCCCGGTATCTATGAACGCGTCCACCTTTTCGCGGGTCAGCTCGCGGATCATCTCCTGCCGCGCCTCAAGGTTCTCGGGCATGAAATGCTCCATCAGGGCGCGACGGCGCTCCATGTGGGCGGGCTCGTCCTCGTTCACCATGGTGCGGTTCATCGCGTAGCCATAGCTGCGCAGAACCTCCATCGCCTCGGGGGTGGCGGGGGTGATCTTTTCCAAGGCATTGCGCGGGGAAAACAGGATGTTGTCGCTGAACACCGCCTTGATGTCGTCGTACCGGCTGACGATCCAGTAGCCCAGCTTTTCGCTGTAGAACACCGGCAGTTGTTCGCGAGACCAGCGCAGCGCCTCGGCCGGATTGCCCTGGTAGGGGGCATCGAACGGATCGAACCCCGCCGCCATCTGCGACATGGGGCAGCCCTCTGTTGCGGCGCTGGCGGCGGGGCTTTGGGTGTTTGTCGATGCTGTCATTTCCCGCGCGTCCTGTCTTTATGATTTACGTTTATCGTACAACGTGTCACTTATAACGAGGCTACCGAGGGTCGGCCAGCCTGTCAATCCGGCGCCGCGGCGCCGTGCCTTGGGGATATTCGTTAGGGGAACGCGCAACATGACCACCAACAAGCTCAGGACACTTGATCGCGGCCTCGCCGCGCTGGACCTCGTTGCGCGGGCCCGTGACGGGCTGAGGATCGCAGAGATCGCCGAGAAGCTCGGCGTTCACCGTGCGATCGCCTACCGCATCATTGCGACCCTGACCGACAACGCCATGGTGCAGCGCCTGCCGGACGGCCGGATTATACTTGGCAGCGGCGCGATCGTGTTGGCGGCCCATGCCGAAGGGGCGATACGGACGCTGGCCCGCCCGGTGGTCGAGGACCTTGCCGAGCGCACCGGCGCGACCGCGTTCCTGTCGATGGCGCAGGGGGCGGATTGCGTCGCGATCCTGACGGCCGAGCCGCGAAACGCGTTCCTCAACATCCATTACCGCGTCGGCACCCGGCACCCCATCGACAAGGGCGCCGCGGGGCTTGCCATCCTGTCGGGCCGCCCTGCGCAGCCGGATGATCCCGGCCCCGTCCAAACCGCGCGGCGCGACGGCTATAGCCTCACGCGCGGCGAGCTGCAAAAAGGCGCGGTTGGCGTGTCCAGCCCCGTGGCGCAGCCCCCGGGCAACGGGTTCGAATTCTCGATCGGTGTCGTTGCACTAGATGATCTGAATTTGGACGTCGCGCCGCACGCCGTCACGGACGCTGCTGAGCGCCTGTCGGCTTTGCTATGCGCTTCGTAGTCCCCCGGGAGCCACAACGCGCACCGTTCACAATTTGCCCTCCGGATCGCGCCCCCTGCACGCAGGGAGAGCCGCTTGAAGAGCTGAGCAGCGCCCGCCCATGGGGCGATCGGGCGCTGCCCGGCGGCGCTTCGCGCCTTTATCCCGGCATGGTGTCTTTCCGAAAGGGCGAAAAGTGCTCTTGGCCCCCGGCACCTGATCAATCGCCGTGAAGCCGGTCGATGATGCGATGGATCGTGGCGATGTCGTCAAAGATGCGGTGCAGGTCATCCTCGATCTCGTCCATCGGCGTGCTGAGAGATCCCATCTTGAGGAAATCGCCCTCGCGGCGCAGCGCCATAAAGAACGAATCGTCGTGAAACCCCGCCTGCATGCCCTGCGCCCCGTGGCGACCGCCCTCGGCTTCTGCGATGGCCAGCAGATTATCCAGGAAACCGGGTGCCAGAACATCGCGCGCCACGTCCGGGTCGGCGGCGTATACCTCGAAATGTTGCTCGAACTCCGGGTGCCCGGTGTCAACCTTGGGCATCCCCCGCCCCGATGAGCCGCCCAACAACTCGCCCAGCTTGTTGCCGATGCCGAAATCGCGCGCGATCAGGATACGCGTCGGGATCGGCTCGGGCACGGCAACGCGCATCAGCAACCCCTTGAACACGGTCCGCGACGAGCGATCACCGCTATCGTCGTCTGAACTGGTGCTGCTGCTCTTTTGGCTGATCAGGCGGGCCTCGACCAACGCGAAATCGGTCTCGCGATAGCGCCCCTCAAGGCGGTCGCTGATCTCGGCGCGGGTATAGCTTCCGACCACGCCCAGCTTCTGCATCCGCTCCAGGGCAAAACCCTTGTGCGCCTCGTGGTCGTGGCTCATATCGCCGACGAAATCGCACACCACGGGCATCACGGTCTGGGCCGCCGAGCCGGTCCATTTGCCCGTCTGCCGGTTCCATAGCACGAACGCCGCCACACCGCCAAAGGCCAGCGGCACGCCGAACCCGGCAACCAGCGCGCCAACCCCATCCGATCCGGATCCGAACAGCGTGAACAACACGCCAAACGCCGCCCCGACCGCCAGCGCGATCCCCGCATGGCGCCGGGCCTTGGCCAGGTACGTCTTGCGCTCGGCCTCCAGATCGCCCAGGCGCGGCGCGATGCGGTCTTGGAAAACCTCGGAAAACCCGGTCTCGATCTGTGATTTTTCGGTGAAAGTAACTGTCATTATGCCTTGGTTTCCTTTCGCTGTCCCTCGTGCGGAAACGCGGCAGGCCGTGCTGGATCGTTGGACCCACCCGGCACCCCCGCTCTCGCTCATGGCCGAGCCTCTCTGCCGCGGCGGGACATTGCAAGGGGTGTCTTGCACCCGCGCGGGCCGAAACGCCTGCCGCCCTCAGCCCTTGGCGCGCACGCCGCGGGCATAGGCGTCCTCGTGGCGGATGACATCATCTTCGCCCAGGTAGCTGCCGGTCTGCACCTCGATCAGGACCATCGGTAGCTTGCCGGGGTTCTCAAGCCGGTGGCGTGTGCCCAGCGGGATGAACACCGATTCGTTCTCGGTCACCAGTTGCACCTGATCCCCGATGGTTACCCGCGCGGTGCCCGCCACCACGATCCAATGCTCGGCCCTGTGGTGATGGCTTTGCAAGCTGAGCGCGGCGCCCGGGTTCACGACGATGCGCTTGACCTGGAACCGCCCTCCTTGCGCCAGGCTTTCGAACCACCCCCACGGCCGGAAATCGCGCGGCAGGGTTTCGGCCTGTGCCGCGTCCTGCGCCTTGAGGGTCTGAACCGCCAGTTTGACGTCCCGCACCCGGTCCTTGTGCGCCACCAGAACCGCGTCGGGCATCGCGATCGCCACGATATTGCTTAGCCCGATACCGACAAGGCGCTGATCGTCGGATTCCGCGCGCAGCAGTGTGTTCTCGCACCTGATGGCCAGCGCCGGACCATGCGTCACCATGCCGTCGCTGTCGGGGGCCCCGTGGCGCCACACCGCCTCCCAGCCGCCCAGATCGGACCAGTCGCCGCCGTATGGCATCACCGCCATGTCTCGCGCCTTTTCCATCACCGCGAAGTCGAGCGAAATGTCGTCGGCACCCTCCCAATGCGCGGGGTCCAGCCGCGTGAAGCCCAGGTCGCAATTGCCCCCATCGACCGCCGCACGCACGGCGGTCAGAATCCCTGGTGCGTGCGCCTCGAACGCCGCAAGGATCGTCTCGGTCGAGAACAGGAATATCCCCGCGTTCCACAGATGCGTGCCGCTTTGCAGCATCGCCTGCGCGGCCTCGGCGCCCGGCTTCTCGACAAAGCGCTTCAGGGGGTGCGGCCCCGGCGCGCCGCCGTCGGCCATATCTGCCCCGTCTTCCAGTTCCAGCCAGCCATAGCCGGTCTCGGCCCGGTCCGGGCGAATGCCGAAGGTCACGATTTGCCCGGCGCTGGCGGCGTCTGCGGCGGCCTGCACATGCGCGCGAAACGCGCCGCAATCGGGGATCACGTGATCCGACGGCGCCACCAGCATCAGCGCCCCGGGCGCGCGCGCATGCAGCGACACCGCCGCCGCGCAGACCGCCGGAGCGGTGTTGCGCGGCTCAGGCTCGATCAGGATCGAGGCGGGGCCGATCTCGGCGGCGGCCAGTTGCTCGGTCACGATGAACCGGAACTCCGACCCGGTGACCACGCTTGGCGGCGCGAAGCCCGGCCCCGCCAGCCGCCGCGCCGACGCCTGAAACAGGCTCTCGTCGCCGGTCAGGCGCGCGAACTGCTTGGGATAGCTCTTGCGCGACAGCGGCCACAAACGTGTGCCCGCCCCGCCGCACAGCAAAACAGGGTGAATGGTATGCGTCGTCATCTATGCCCCTTGGCCGTGATCCACCTGCACCGCACCCCAGCAGCGCACGCCGATCTTAACGCGCATACGCCCATTGAACAGCCGCAATCGGTGCGGCTGCCCAATGCGCGGTCATGCGGGCGCGCCCGATCAGCGCCGCCGCACCGCCCAGACGCGCGCGCCCAGCCCGATCGCGGGCAGGTGCGGGCCGTCCTCGGCCAGCAGCTTGTCCACCCGGCCATCGGCGATCGCGCGCGTCAGGCGCTCTTCGAATTGCGGATCTTCCAGCGTGTGATCGTTCAGTGACACGACGAACACGCCGCCGGGCGACAGGCTATCGATTGCGCCGTCGATATTCTCGGCCGGGGCCGCGCCCGCGCCGATTGCGCCGACCGCCGCGATGCCTGCGTATCCCTTGCCTGCCGCGTTCAGCGGCGCATCGGGGCTGCCGCGCCACAGTTCGCGGTAAACGCCCTTGGCCCGCGCCCTGTCGAGCATTCCTTGCGAAATATCGGTGCCGTCGATGGTCGTGAGCCCCGCCACGTGCAACGCCTCGCCGGAGATGCCCGTGCCACAGGCAAAATCAAGGATCGGCGCCGACAGATCGCCGATATGCGCAGCCAGCGCCGCGGCGCAGCGCGCGGGCGTGCGGTAATCGTTTTCGCGCAGGTCGCTGTCATAGCTGTCGGCCCAGTCGTCGTAATACTGGCGCATGCCCTCGCCGCCATCGACCGAGTAGATATTATCGAGGAAGGTGCTAGTGCTGGTCACGTCAGTCTCCTTGTCGTTTTGCCTGGCTGAGCGATAGCACCCCTTCCCGGAAGTTGCAAAAAGCGACTCATGTGACGTGAAAAGCGACATTTGCGACGCGCGCGCCCTGCCTGCGCTCAACCCTGCATGCCACTTTCATGCTCGGGGAATATCTGCCGCCGCTTGACCACCCCGTAGGCAAAGCTGGTATCGATCGACGCGATGCCGGGGATCGCGTGCAGCGTCTGGCGCACGAACCGCTCGTAGTCGTCCAGGTCTGTCGTCACCACCCGTAGCAGGTAATCCGCGCCCCCCGTCATCAGGTAGCAATCAAGAATCTCGTCCGCCGCCTCGACCTGGGCCTCAAAGCCGCGCACGAGCGTCTCGTTGTGCTGATCCAGCCGGATGCGCACGAACACCGTGATCGGCAGGCCATAGGCCTTTTGATCGACCAGTGCCGCATAGCCCCGGATCACGCCCCGCTCTTCCAGCAGGCGAACCCGCCGCAGGCAGGGCGACGGCGACAGGTTCACCCGCTCGGCCAGTTCCTGGTTGCTGAGGCGCCCGTTTTCCTGGAGCGCGCGGATGATTTGGTAGTCCTTGTTGTCCATGTGCCCCTCATTGGCAGAAAGTGCTAAAAAGCGTTGATATAGTAGCAGTATTTGGCTGCACCTGCCAGCGCGGCAATGGCAAGGTAAGGCAAGCTCAAACAAGGATGCCGCCATGACCCGCCAAAACCCCGATTTCGCCACCCGCGCCATTCACCACGGGTATGATCCGCAAGACGCGGGCGGCGCACTCACGCCGCCGGTGCACATGACCTCGACCTTTGCCTTCGACAGCGCCGAGGCGGGCGGCGAGATTTTCGCGGGCGAGGCCACAGGTCACGTCTATTCGCGCATCTCCAACCCCACGACCGACCTGCTGGAGGCTCGCATCGCCAGCCTCGAAGGCGCCGAGGCCGGCCTTGCCACCGCCTCGGGCATGGGCGCGATCGCCGCCGTGTTGTGGACCTTCCTGTCGCCCGGCGACGAGGTGATCGTCGATGAAACGCTCTATGGCTGCACTTTCGCCTTCATGCGCCACGGGCTGTCGCGGTTCGGCGTGCGCATCACCCATGTGGACATGACCGACCCGGCCAATGTCGAGGCGGCGATCGGCCCCAAGACGCGGCTGGTTTATTTCGAGACCCCCGCAAACCCCAACATGCGGCTGGTCGATATTGCCGCCGTTTCCGCCATCGCCCGGCACCACGGCGCGCGCACCGTCGTTGATAACACCTACGCCACCCCCGTCTTGACCCGCCCGATCGAGCTGGGCGCGGATATCGTGGTGCATTCGGCCACCAAGTACCTGGGCGGGCACGGCGATCTGGTGGCGGGCGTCGCCGTCGGCGGGGCCGAGGACATGGCCGAGGTCCGCATGGTTGGCCTCAAGGACATGACCGGCGCGGTGATGGCGCCGCTGACGGCGATGCTGCTGCTGCGCGGGTTGAAAACGCTGCACCTGCGGATGCAGCGCCACTGCGCCAGCGCCCGCATCGTGGCCGGCATTCTGGCCGCCCACCCGGCGGTGGAAGCGGTCCACTATCCCGGCCTGCCGGACGCGCCCGGCCATGCGCTGGCCTGCCGCCAGATGTCCGATTTCGGCGGCATGATCGCGTTCGAGTTGCGCGGCGGATACGCCGCGGGGGCCGCGATGATGAACCGGCTGCGCCTGATCGCGCGGGCGGTGTCGCTGGGCGATGCCGAGACCCTTATACAGCACCCCGCCTCGATGACCCACTCCACCTACACCCCCGAGGAACGCGCCGCTCACGGCATATCCGAGGGGCTGATACGGCTGTCGGTGGGGCTTGAAGGCGTGGGTGACATCATTGATGATCTGACGCAGGCCCTCGCCCCCACCGCGAAGGAGCAAGCCGCATGAGCACTCCACCGATCCCCCACCTTCGCATCGTGCAGCAGCGGCTTCTGTGGTTGGCCTGCTGGACCGTGCACAACGCCAACGCTTTGCGTCCCAAGGACGACGGCGATATCAAGGTCGGCGGCCACCAGGCGAGCTCGGCCTCGATGGTGTCGCTGATGACCGCGCTCTATTTCCACGCCTTGCGCCCCGAGGACCGCGTCGCCGTGAAACCCCACGCCTCGCCGGTGCTGCACGCCGCGCATTACCTGATGGGTCGTCAGAGCCGGGAAAACCTGGAGAACTTCCGCGCCTTCGGTGGCGCCCAAAGCTACCCCTCGCGTACCAAGGATAGCATTGATGTGGATTTCTCCACCGGCTCGGTCGGCCTGGGGGCGGCGATGCCGCTTTTTGCCGCGCTGACGCAGGATTACCTGCACGCCCACGGCTGGATCGACGGGCGCCCCGCGGGCCGCATGGTGGCGCTGATCGGCGATGCGGAGCTGGACGAGGGCAATATATACGAGGCCCTGCAAGAGGGCTGGAAGCACGATCTGCGCAACACGTGGTGGGTAATCGACTACAACCGCCAGAGCCTTGACGGCGTCATGCGCGAAGGCCTCTGGCGCCGGATCGAGGCGATCTTTACCGCCTTCGACTGGCGCGTTGTGCGCCTCAAGTACGGCGCCCTGCAACGCGCCGCCTTTGCCGAGCCGGGCGGCGAGGCCTTGCGCGACTGGATCGATGCGTGCCCCAACGCGCTCTACTCGGCGCTGACCTACCAGGGCGGCGCGGCCTGGCGCGCGCGGCTGATGGACGACATCGGCGATCAGGGCAAGACCGCCGCCCTTTTTGACCGGCGCAGCGATGCCGATCTCGCCGCGCTGATGGAGAACCTAGGCGGCCACTGCCTTGAGACCCTGTGCGAGGGCTTCGATGCCGTCGCCGATGACCGCCCGACCGTGTTCCTGGCCTATACCGTCAAGGGCCACGGCACCCCGTTGGCCGGGCACAAGGACAACCACGCCGGCCTGATGACCCCCGCGCAGATGGCCGATCTGCAAACCCGCCTCGGCGTGCCCGAGGGGCAGGAATGGGAGCCGCTGGCGGGCGTGCCCGACCCGGGCGCCTTTCGTGCGTTCCTGGATGATGTGCCGTTCTTCGCCGCCGGGTCGCGCCGCACCCGCACTGACCCACTGCCGGTGCCCACGCTGCCCGCACCGCAGGACCGCGTGCAATCCACGCAAGCGGGCTTTGGCAAGATCCTCGATGCGCTGGCCAAGGATGGCGGCCCTTTGTCGGACCGTGTCCTGACCATGTCGCCCGACGTGACCGTGTCCACCAACCTTGGCCCGTGGGTCAACCGACGGGGCCTTTTCGCCCGCGACGCACAGCCCGACACCTTCCGCGATCAAAAGGTGCCCAGCACGCAAAAATGGGCCTTTTCCCCCACCGGACAGCATATCGAGCTGGGTATCGCGGAAAACAACCTGATGCTGATGCTGGGCGCGGCGGGCCTGTCCCATAGCCTGTTTGGGCAGCGCCTGATCCCGGTTGGAACGCTCTATGATCCGTTCGTCGCCCGCGGCCTCGATGCGCTCAATTACGCCTGTTATCAGGATGCGCGCTTTGTCGTGGTGGGCACGCCCTCGGGCGTGACGCTGGCGCCCGAGGGTGGCGCGCATCAGTCCGTCGGCACGCCGCTGATCGGGATGAGCCAGGACGGCCTCGCCGCGTTCGAGCCCGCGTTCCTTGACGAATTGGCCCTGATCATGGGCTGGTCGTTCGACTACCTGCAACGCGACGGCGATGCCGCCCCGGACGAGCGGACATGGCTGCGCGATGAAACCGGCGGCTCGGTCTACCTGCGCCTGTCCACGCGGCCGGTGGAACAGCCCCTGCGCCGCGATGATCCCGGGTTCGCCCAGGGCGTCATCGACGGCGCCTATTGGTTGCGCCCGCCGGGGCCGAATGCTGACGTGGTGATCGCCTACCAGGGCTGCGTCGCCCCCGCCGCGATCGAGGCGGCGGGCCGCCTCGCCGGCGACAGGCGCGATATCGGCGTGCTGTCGGTGACTTCGGCCGACCGGCTCAATGCGGGGTGGACGGCGGCGCGCCGGGCACGGGCGCGCGGCCAGACCGGCGCGCGCAGCCTGGCCGAGCGACTATTGGACGATCTGCCACGCCATTGCACCCTGATTACCGTGATCGACGGGCACCCGGCGACGCTGGCATGGCTTGGCTCCGTCGCGGGGCACCGCACCGTGCCGCTGGGGGTCGAGCATTTCGGCCAGACCGGCACCATCGCCGATCTGCACCGCCATTACGGCATCGACGCGGATGCCATCACCGCCGCCGCCCGCCTAACACCGGGCCGCCCGGTGCGCTTCGTGGGGTAGGGAGGCTATGTTGGGCGCGGCACACCGGCCACCCGCCTCGCCGGGCATCGCCGGGCCACGACCGACCTCCCCCAGAAGGGCGCGTAGGCGATGTCGTTCATAACTTGACCGTCATCGGGGCTTGGAGGTACCCCCTCCGTACCACCGTTGCGAACGCGCCCTCCAGGTTGGTCGCGGCCCTTTGTTCCGGATATGACATTTGCCGCCCAAATTGGCTGCCTCTAGTCAGGCGCGGTGACCATCCATCCCGCCCTGCGCGGGTCGCAACCCGATTTCCGCCCGTCTCCCCGACAGGTCTTATGTAGCTCACCGGGAAACCTGCACCTCACGCCATGTAGACAAGCAAAAACAACAGGTTAGTATTCCCGTTTCACAGTGGAGGCCACGCAGGTTGACGCTGCGTCGTGTTCCCAATCGCTCCCGATGCCGCATCCCCAACATTGACAGAATTTAACGCCCCCTGTTTAGTTTCCCCTAACAAGCCCGGAAAGATCAGGGCAGGGAGGAACATCATGATCGCCACCGCAGGCCGCCCCCGCGCCGCGCCGCGCCTCGTGTGCCGGGGTACCCCATGGACCTGATCCAGCTTCTGATCGGCGGCGTCGCCTCGGGCTGCATCTACGGGCTGGTCGCCCTCGGCTTCGTTCTGATTTACAAGGCCACCGAAGGGGTTAATTTCGCGCAGGGCGACATGATGATGCTGGGCGCCTTCATCGCCCTCGGCTTCGTCAATTCCGATCATTTCGGCCTGGCCTTCATCCCCGGTGTCCTGCTTGCCGCCGCCCTGATGGGTGGGGTCGGCTACGGGATCGACCGCTTCATCGTGCGCCAGATTTTCGGCCAGCCGCAGTTCGCCCTCGTGATCCTCACCATCGCCCTCGGCTTCGTCCTGCGCTTCATCGCCGGGTCGATCTGGGGCTACTCTCCGCTGGTGCTGGAGACGCCCTTTGCCGGACAGACGGTGCCGCTGGGACGCATCAATATCGGGGTTGCCGATATCGTGACCATCCTCGTCACCGCCCTGCTCACGCTCGCCTTGTGGGGATTTTTCGCCTACACTCGCATTGGCCTCGCGGCGCAGGCCGCCTCGCAGAACCAGATGGCCGCCTATATCGTCGGCGTGCCGGTGAAGCGGATCAATTCGATCATCTGGGGCTTGTCGGGCGTGGTCGCCACCATCGCCGGGGTTCTCTTTGCCTCCAAGGGCGCGATCGACCCCAATGTCGGCCTGCTGGGAATCAAGGCCTTCGCGGCGGCGGTGATCGGCGGCTTCGGAAGCCTGCCAGGCGCCCTTCTGGGCGGTATCCTCATCGGCGTGGTCGAGCCGCTGGCAGCGCGATACCTGCCCGGCGGGATCAGCCAGATGTCCCCCTATATCATCATGCTGGCGGTGCTGGTGACGCGGCCCAACGGCCTGTTCGCCCAGATGCACGCCAAGAAGGTCTGAGCGCATGAAAGTGATCTTCAAGACCAGCTATGACCGCGACATCGACCTGCACAAGGATGGCTGGTCCCGCGCCCGGATCGCGGCGCTCGTGGCCGTGTTGGCCGCGCTGCCCTTCCTGGTGGGCGAGTATTACCTGGCGGAGGCCACCAACACCCTGATCTGGGCACTGGCGGGGATGGGCCTGATGCTACTGGTCGGGCACAGCGGACAGGTTAGCCTGGGTCACGCCGCGTTCCTGGCGATTGGCGCCTACACCGACGCGGCGCTGATGAACGCCGGGCTACCGTTTCTCGTGACCTTCCCCGCTGCGGCGCTTGCGGCGGGCCTTTTCGGCGCGCTGGTGGCGATTCCGGCGGTGCGGATGTCGGGCATCTACCTGGCCATCGCGACGCTGGCCCTGTTCGTGATCGTCGAGGAAATGGTTATCATCCTTGAGCCGATCACCGGCGGGGTGGGCGGCATCATGGCCCCCGCGATCGAGATCGCCGGCATCAATTTCGACCGCTACGCGAACCTCGATCACTTCTACTGGCTGTGCCTGACGGTGGTCGTGCTGGTCACCTGGGGGTATGCCAACCTGCTGCGCAGCCCCACCGGCCGCAGCTTTCTTGCCGTGCGCGACAGCGAGGTCTCGGCGCGCGCCCTGGGGATCAACGTGACCCGGACGCGGGCGCTGGCCTTTGGCCTCTCGTGCGCGATGACGGGCCTCGCGGGGGCGCTGATGGGCCATTACATCGCGTTCTTCAATTACGAGCTGTTCTCGGTCTTCATCTCGATCAACCTGCTGCTGGTGGTCACCATCGGGGGGCTGGGGTTCATCCAGGGGGCGTTCTTTGGTGCGATCCTGATCACGGCGGTGCCGCAGCTTATCGCGATCCTGCGCGGCGTCGCACGCGATAGCTTTGGCCTGGATATCGGGGGTATGCCGGGGCTGGATACGATGCTGTTCGCGATGATCCTGGTGGGCTTCATCATATACGAGCCGACGGGTCTCTATGGCCGGTGGCTGAAAACCAAGGTCTGGTTCGAGCTGTTCCCGCTGGCCCGGCGCGACATGTTCCGGCGGCAGAAATCCTACCTCAAGACGGAGCGTCAGAAATGAGCCTATTGGAGGTCGAGGATCTGGCGATTCATTTTGGCGGAGTGAAGGCCGTCGATGGAGTGTCTTTCAAGGTCGCGCCGGGCGAGGTGTTTTCGATCATCGGGCCGAATGGCGCGGGCAAATCGACGATCTTCAACCTCATATCGCGCATCTACAAGCCCACCCGCGGCACGATCCGGTTCGATGGCGCCGACATCACCGGGTTGCAGGCACACCAGGTGGCGCCGCTTGGCATTGCGCGCACGTTCCAGAATATCGAACTGTTCGATCATTCCACCGTGTTGGATAACCTGCTGATGGGGCGGCACACGCATCGCGACACGAACTTCGTGCAGGACATGCTGTTCCTGCCGGCTGTGCGGCGCGCCGAGCGCGCGCATCGCCGCCGTGTCGAGGAGGTGATGGAGTTTCTGGAGCTGGAGGCCTACCGCGAAAAGATGATCGCCGGGCTGCCCTACGGCGTGCGCAAGGTGGTCGAAATCGGTCGCGCGCTGGCCGTGGGGCCCAAGCTTATCCTGCTGGACGAGCCGGCCTCGGGCCTGTCGGTCGAAGAAAGCCAGGACGTCGCGTTCTGGATCGAGGACATGCGCCGCGACATGGGGCTGACGGTGCTGATGGTCGAGCATGACATGCGCCTTGTGGCGCAAGTGTCCGACCGGGTGCTGGCGGTGGCCAACGGCAAGCCCTTGGCGCAGGGGACGCCATCGCAGGTGCAGGCCGACGCAGGCGTGCAGGCGGCCTACCTGGGCACGGAGGTGGCACAATGACCGAGACGGTCCTGCAGGTGCGCAACGTCGAGACGTTCTACGGGGCGATCATGGCGCTCAGGGGGGTGACGCTGGATGTCCAGAAAGGCGAAATCGTCACCATCCTCGGGGCCAATGGCGCGGGCAAGACCACGCTGATGAAAACCGTGTCGGGCCTGATGGATCCGGAAAAGGGGCATATCGAGTTTGATGGCACCCGGATCGAGGGGATGGAGCCGGACAAGATCGTGAAAATGGGCCTGGCTCATGTGCCCGAAGGGCGCGAGGTTTTCCCCTATCTCACGGTCGAGGAAAACCTGCGCATGGGGGCCTATAGCCGCCGGGGCGGCGGCATCGCCGAGGATATCGAGATCGTCTATTCCTATTTTCCCGTGCTCAAGGAACGCCGCGCGCAAGCGGCGGGGTTCTTGTCGGGCGGGCAACAACAGATGCTGGCGATCGGGCGCGGCCTGATGGCGCGGCCGCGCTTGATGCTGCTGGACGAGCCATCGCTTGGCCTGTCGCCGCTTTTGACGCAGGAGATATTCGCGATCATCAAGCGCCTGAACGAAGAGCGGGGCGTGACCATGCTCTTGGTCGAGCAAAACGCCAACGTGGCGCTACAGACCGCGCACAAGGGCTATGTTCTGGAGATGGGGCGCATCGTGATGGCCGGCAGCAGCGAGGAATTGCGCAACTCCGAGGACATCCAGGAGTTTTACCTTGGCCGCAAGGACGAGGGGCAGCGCGGCCAGAAGCGCTGGAAGCGGCGCAAGACATGGAGGTGAGCGTGGCGCAGGGCGATCAAGGGATCATTCCGGACAATGAGCCGATCATTCTGGACGGCTGCGACACGATTGTCGGGCTCTGGGCCAAGCGCTGCGGCGAAATGGGCGAGCGGGTGGCGCACCGCGAGAAAAAGCTGGGCATCTGGCAGGCCTACACCTGGAGCGACTATTACCATGGGGCTCGCTGTATCGGACTGGCGCTGCTGTCGCTGGGTCTGGAGAAGGGACAGGCGGTGCAGATCCTGTCGGAGGACCGGCGCGAGTGGCTTTATTGCGATCTGGGCGTGGCCGCTGTCGGGGGCATCCCCTCGGGAGTTTATACGACCGACAGCGCCGAGCAGCTTGCCTATCTGGTCAACGATTCAGGCGCCGCGTTCCTGTTCGTCGAAAATGACGAGCAACTGGACAAGTTCCTTGAGGTGCGGAGCCAGATGCCAGATCTGAAAAAGGTCATCGTGTTCGACAGCGAGGGGCTGGCCGATTTCCACGATCCGCAGGTGATGTTCCTTGATGAGCTGCTGGATATCGGCGAGGAGGAACTGACGGTACACACCGATCGGTTCGAGGCCGCGTTGGCGGCCGTGCAGCCAACCGATCCGCGCATGCTGATCTACACCTCGGGGACCACCGGCCCGCCCAAGGGCGCGATCATCACGCACCGTAATATGATTTACCAGCTTTCGGCGGGTCAGCAGCTTCTGGATTATGATCGCGACGACGAATTGCTGTGTTTCTTGCCGCTGTGCCACGTGCTTGAGCGGCTGATATCGGTCGAATTTCCCATATTCGCAGGTTGCCGCGTGAATTTCGCCGAAAGCCCCGAGACGGTTTTTGATAACCTGCGCGAGGTCAGCCCGAACAGTTTCACCGGCGTGCCGCGCATCTGGGAAAAGGTATATAGCCGCATAACGATCATGCGATCCGAGGCCGGATGGATCGGGCGCAAAGCGTTTGATTGGGCCGTGCGCGCAGGGATGCGCCGGGTGGCCGCGCGCGAAGAGGGGCGCGGCATGGGGGGGCTTGCGCGGCTTAACCTGATGCTGGCGGACCTTCTGGTTCTGCGCAACCTGCGCAACCTGGTGGGGTTGGCGCGCACGCGGCGCTGCACCTCGGGGGCGGCGCCGATCTCGCCCGAGTTGATCCGCTGGTTCGCGGCGATCGGCGTGGACCTGATAGAGGGGTATGGCATGACCGAAACCTCGGGCGTGGCCACCGTCAACCCGGTTGACGACAACCATATCGGCACCGTCGGCCCGCCTTTGCCGGGGCTGGGATTGCGCATCGCCGATGACGGCGAATTGCAGGTCAAGGGGCCGGCCGTGTTCAAGGGATATTGGAACAAGCCCGACAAGACAGCCGAGACGTTCACCGATGACGGCTGGCTGCGCACCGGCGATGTGGGGCGGATCGACAACCACGGCTGCCTGACGATCACCGGACGGCTGAAGGACATCATCATCACGGCGGGCGGCAAGAACATCACGCCGGCCGAGATCGAGAGCCGGCTGAAGTTCTCGCCCTACGTGTCGGACGCGGTGGTGATCGGGGACGGGCGAAAGTACCTGACCTGCCTGATCATGATCGATCAGGAAAACGTGGAACGCTTTGCCCAAGACCGGCAGATTCCCTACGCCGATTTTGCGTCGCTGACCCGCGCGCCCGAGGTGCGCGAGCTGATCGGGCAGGTGGTGGCCGAGACGAACAAGGCCTTTGCGCAGGTCGAGCAGATCAAGGATTTCCGCCTGATCGACATTTTGCTGACCGCCGAGGACGAGGAACTGACGCCGACGATGAAGCTCAAGCGCAATTACGTGAACCAGCGCCACGCAAACCTGATAGACAGTATGTATTAGCCATGGCGCAGGAGGAGGCGACGGGCAGACGGAAATACCAAAGGCAAACCAAATTCAAACGGGAGGAAAGAAAATGAAGACAGTCAAGGCACTAGCTACTGCTGCGGCCCTGTCATTGGGCGCGGGCGCAGCGGTCAACGCCGAAAACGGCGTGACCGATACGGAAATCAGGATTGGCGGCTCACACGACCTGTCGGGCATTTTCGCGCCCTTCTCGGTGCCTGCGGTGACGGCGGCCAAGCTCTATTTCGAGAAGGTCAATGCTGATGGCGGTGTCCACGGGCGCGAGATCACCTATATCGTCGAGGATCACGGTTACCAGGTGCCGCGCGCCGTTCAGGCGGCGAACAAGCTGATCAACCGGGATGAGGTGTTCGCGATGCTGCTCAACCTGGGCACGCCGCATAACCTTGCCATGTTCAAGCTGATGGAGCCGAAGAATATTCCGAACGTCAGCCCCCTGACGGCGGCGCGGCAGATGGTTGACCCGCCCGCACCGTGGAAGTTTGCCGGCACGGCCTCCTACTATGACGGCGTGAAGGCGACGGCGACCTACCTGGCCAACGAGAAGGGCGCGCAGACCTTTTGCCTGATGTATCTGCCGACCGATTTCGGTGCGGAGATCGAGGAAGGCGTGAAGGATGCCGCATCGGAAGTGGGCGCCGAATTCGGGGTTGAGACCAAGCACAAGCCCGATGAGAGCGATTTCACCGGCGCCCTGGGCAAGATCCGCGAGGGTGGCTGCGACACTGTTGGCCTGGCGCTTGGGGTCGGGCAGACGATCAATGTGGTCGCCACCGCGCACAAGATGGGGATGGAGGACATCAACTTCCTGACGTCCAGTGCGGGATTTCATACCGTTGTGGCCAAGGGTCTGGCGCAGCAGGGCGTGATGGGTGGCCTTTATGCCGGGGCTGGCTGGCAGGACCTGGAGGCGCGGATGGATACGCCCGAGGTGGCGCAATGGGTCAAGGCCTATACCGAGGAGACGGGCGAGAATTTCCCCGGAACCGGCGCGCTGTTGGGGCGGTCGGCTGCGGAGATCCTGGTGCGGGCGCTTGAGGCGGCTGGACCAGAGCCTACGCGCGAGAAATTTATCGAGGCGATGGAAGGGCTTGACTATGACGACGAGATCGCCGGCAACCATGTGAGCATGAGCGAGGACGACCATGTTGCGGCGTCCGAAATCTATGTCTCGGTTGTCGAGGATGGCTCTTGGAAGCTGGTTCAGACCATCGAGTGACCGCGTTTCTTGACGGGTGAACAGGGAAAGGGGGCGCCATTTCGGTGCCCCTTTTCACGTCCGGGTGGGGATGAGGTTTGGCCCTGCCGGGGGCTGCGGAAAGGGGGGGTGTATTGCGTCGGTATCGCGTCGGTATTGCGCCGGTGCGGCCGCGCGCTGCGCCAAGGCGGCGTTAACCGTTTCCGGGCGAGGGTGCCCACCCGCAACCGGAGACCCGCCGCATGGCCCGCATGACCAAGACCGAACGCATCGCCCGCGACAGGCTGATGAAGGACCTCATCCACCTGAGCCGCGATGGATGGATCGACACGACACTGGCCGAGGAGGTGCCGGACGCCTGGCACACGCTGGAGGCCGACCTGGACGTGGAGGAGCCGCGCGAGAAGGTGACGCTGTACCTCGACCGGTCGGTGGTGCGGTTCTATCGCGGCATGGGGCGCGGATACCACGCGCGGATCAACCGGCTGCTGAGGACATGGGCGCAGATGAAGATCGCGGGCGAGGTGCAGCTTGATGCGTACCTGGAGAAGCGGATGTCGGGGGGAGAGGATGAGGCGGAGGGGGAGGAGAAGGAGACGCCGGAGAGCTGAGCGCGACACCTGCGATATCTTCGCCGGATCACCCCACGATCCGGTTCGCGCCCGACCCTGCCGGGGTGCCTGTCTTAAATGATGGGAACCCTTGAAGCCATGGTAGCGGGGCCCCTGCGCCTTGTCCCTGAGCCGCACGATTGCCGACGCGCGCGGGGGCGATCCGATGGTGGTGCGGGGCGCTTTATCCCGCCGCGTGGCTCTGTTGCACAAAGCGCGTGAGGGATTCATGTCGCGAATCCAGTGTGGTAGCTGGGCGACATGAGCAGACCCACACCCCCAACCTACAAGACCAGGAACTGGCCGGCCTATAACGAAGCGCTCAAGCGCCGTGGCTCGCTGACAGTCTGGTTTGACCCGGAGATGATCTGGGAGGCT
>NZ_AUIJ01000025.1 GCF_000423645.1 Sediminimonas qiaohouensis DSM 21189
CAGGCGCCAAGCTGAGATGGCGATCTTCGAATACATCAATGGTTTCTACAATCCGCGTCGACGACACTCAGCATTGGGCTGGAAAAGCCCGGTCGCCTTCGAACGGAAAGTGGCTTAAACGAGCACTCGGAGCGGCACAAATACGTGACAGGTCCACTGACACTCTCGTCAATACCAAAAGGCTCCTGCTAATTGCCCCCTCCCGAGCCTCCGCTTTGATACAGAATTATTTCTGTCTTTAGTTCATAGCGGATAATTTCTTGTCCAATAGCCGTTTGTCAAATCTGTGGAGATGTCGCATCGTTATCTTTTGTCTGCAAAGCGGGTATAGGTATAGACAAGCTACAGTTCACCCAGGCGGAGGGGGAAAGCGTTTCATTCTGTCGTACCCTGCCGAGGATCGCCGTGCCAGGAGGAGGCGGCCCGGCGATGCGTGGTGGCCTGCGGCCCTGATTCCGCGCGGGGTGCTGAATCTGAAGGTCCACAATGTATAAGGCCCCCGGCGATCACCGGGGGCCTTTTGTAGTTCGCGAGGGGGAATGCCGGATCAGTTGGCGCGGCGTTCCTCGAAGCTGAGCGCGATGAAGGTGGGTAAATGATCGCCCATGCCGACGACCTTGCCGCCGCCCGATTGGCCCTTGTCCTTGCCGCCCGATTTGCCGCGGTTGCGGCCCTTGGGGGCGTCGCCGCCTTTTTTCGCCTCGGGCTCCTTGGCGGTGTCGGGCTTGGCGGTTTCCTGCGCCTCGGGTGCGGGTGCGGGTGCGGGTGCGGGTGCGGGTGCGGGTGCGGGTGCGGGGGCCTCGGCCTCGGGCTGTTTATCCTCGGCAGGCTGCTGCGCCTCTGCCTTCGCCTCCGGTTGCGCCTCTGCCTTCGCCTCCGGTTGCGCCTCGGGCGCGGCGGTGGCGGCGTCCTGTTTGGGCTTGCGACTGCGGGTGCGGCTGCGTTTGGGCGCGTCTTCCTTGGCCTTGGCCGTGTCGTCGGCCGGTGTGTCCGCCGCGGCGCTGCCGGCCTGTTTCAACGGGTTGTCGAGCAGCGGGATTTCCTTTTGCATGAGGCGCTCGACATCCTCGAAGTTCTTTTCGTCGCGCGGCGTGCAGATCATGATCGCGGTGCCTTCGCGGCCCGCGCGGCCGGTACGGCCGATGCGGTGCACGTAATCCTCGGCATGGCTGGGCACGTCGAAGTTGAACACGTGGCTGACGGCGGGGATGTCGAGCCCGCGCGCGGCCACGTCCGAGGCGACCAGGAACCGCAGCGTGCCGTCGCGGAAAGCGTCCAGGGTCTTGGTGCGCTGCGATTGGTCGAGATCGCCGTGGATCGGCGCCGCATCAAGGCCGTATTTCTTCATCGACTTGGCGGTCGCGTCCACGTCGATCTTGCGGTTGCAAAAGATGATGGCGTTGCGGCACTTGTCGCCCTCGGCCTCGATCAGTTCACGCAAGAGCTTGCGTTTCTCGGTGGCTTCGCGATCCTTGCGGCTGGCTTTGAACTTGACCACACCTTGGGTGATGCTTTCAGACGCGGTGGCCTGGCGCGCGACCTCGATCCGCTCGGGGGCGGACAGGAAGGTGTTGGTGATGCGCTCGATCTCGGGGGCCATCGTGGCCGAGAAGAACAGCGTTTGCCGGGTGAAGGGGGTCAGGCTGAAGATGCGCTCGATATCGGGGATGAAGCCCATGTCGAGCATGCGATCGGCCTCGTCCACGACCATGATCTGAACGCCGGTCAGCAGCAGCTTGCCGCGCTCGAAATGATCCAGAAGGCGGCCCGGCGTGGCGATCAGGACATCGACGCCCTTGTCGATCAGCTTGTCCTGCTCCTTGAAGCTGACACCGCCGATCAGCAGCGCCTTGGTCAGCTTGAGATACTTGGAATAGGTATCGAAGTTTTCGGCCACCTGCGCGGCCAACTCGCGCGTGGGGCATAGCACCAGCGAGCGCGGCATACGCGCGCGCGCGCGGCCACGTGCCAGGAGCGACAGCATGGGCAGGGTAAAGCCGGCGGTCTTGCCGGTGCCCGTTTGCGCGATGCCGAGAACGTCGCGCCCCTGCAGTGCGGGCGGAATCGCCCCCGCCTGAATTGGGGTGGGGGTTTCATAGCCCGCATCGGCAATGGCTTTCAGAACCTTGGGGTTCAGGTCAAGATCGGAGAATTTTGTCATTTGCATCCGTCGTTTACGGACACGTTCCGGCCCGTAGCGTCTGATTTGGGTCGGGCCCGGATGGCCCCGTGGTTATTCCACATATGCGACCCACGATCGCGGCTTACCCTAAAGAGGATGTGGCGTCAATGAAAGCCGCGATTGGCGTGCGCGCAAGCGCGCTATTGTCGCCGCAGGAGGGACGATTGCTGGCAATCGGGGCGGTTTTGCCGGTACGCGGGACGGCTAAGGCGCATTCGGGAACTGCCCGGCGCGTTTGCGGGCAAGGTCGAGGGCGTAGCTGCGCAGCAGGCCGTGCTGCGCCAGGCGGGCGCGCAGGGCCGGGGTCGCGGTGCAGACCTCTTGGTAGAAGCGCGCGAGCATCTCGGTGCCCCCCTCGTCGATGAGGTGGGTCAGCAACTCGTGCATGGTCATCCCGCCCTCTTCGCGGGGCGCGCCGGGCTTTAGCTCGGCCCGGTACGAGCCCTTCTCCAGCCGATACGCCAGCGCGCTTTGGAACCGGTCCCAGCCGGGCGCGTGCAGGTGCAGCAGCTCTGTCTCTTCCAGGGGGCGCTCGCCGGGGTTCATGCGCTCGCCTTGGAACACGTTGTGGATCTGCACGCGCAGGCCTTCGATGCCGGTGCGGTAGATCATCTTGCCGGCGACATGGCTGAGGAAGCCGCCGTTGAGGACCGCGCCGAAATCGCCGTAGACCTCGCGGGTCTGGCGGCGGCGGGTGGGGCGATCGGGGGCGCAGGCCTTGAAATGCGTAACGGGTCCGGCGCCGCCATCCGGCGCCAGCGCCTCAAGCGGGCGCATGCGGGCGCATAGGCATTCGGGCGGTAGATCGGCCAGTTGCGCGGCCAGATCGCGCGCGGGCCAGAGCAGCTCGTCCACGTCGATATGGGTTAGCCAATCCACGTCGCCGGCGCGCGCATAGGCGTGGCGCGCGTTCTCGAACTGGCGTGACTGGTGCTTGACGCGGCGCTTGATCCCCAGGCTGCGCCAGTACTGCGCATCGGTCAGGGTGGGCCGGCACTTGGGGTGCGCCTTGAGCGCGTCGTACGCCGCGCGGTTGTCATCATCGAGGTAAATGAACAGGCGATGCGCGCCCAGCTCAATGTGATGGGCGGCAAATTCAAGGATCTCTTCGGTGGGCGCGCGGATCGTGGCGACGAGGCCCCATTTTGGCATCTGCATCGCGTTAACCCTCGGGCAGGGTGCCGAAGATGTCGCGCACCTTGGCGTCAAGGTCCAGGTTGCGCGCGATCAGCATGTCATTGTGGCGCAGCCGCGAGACAAGTTCCGGCGTTGCTTCGCACACTTCACCAAAGAAGCGGCGCAGGCCCTCCTCGCCCTCTTCGCGGCGCAGGTATTGCAGCATGTCATGCAGGCGAAAGCCGCTGTCGTCGCGTTTCTTGTAAGAGCCGTGATCGAGCCGGTAATCGAGCCTGCGCCGGAAGCTGTTCCAGTCGGTCGCGTGGGCATGGCCGATGTAGAGCCCGTCGAGCGGCGCGATGTTGGTGGCGGCGGCCCCGCGATAGAGAAGCGCGTGCAGGCCTAGGCGAACCTCGGGGATGCCGGTGCGGGCGATCAGTTTACCCTCAAGGTGGCTGAGGTAGCCGCCGCGCAGGTAGGGGCCGAAGGTGGGGTAGATGTCTTCAAGCACGGATTTGTCCCGCCCGGCCATGCGCGCGGTGGTCTTGAACAGGGTGTCATCGCCGCCGGCCAGTTGTTCCACCGGGGGCATGAGGATAGCAGCGGTGTCCCTGTCCACCTGCGCCAGCATCTCGCCCATGGGGGCAGGGGGCAACATGAATTCGTCCACGTCCACATGCGCCAGCCAATCCAGATCGGTGCGGCGGTAGGTGCGCGTCGCGACCCAAAGCTGGCGTAGCTGGTGCTGCTCCATGCGGGGCTTCTTCTGGGCGTTCCAGTAGGTGTCGTCGCAGGTGATCACCTCGATCGCGGGGTGCTGTGCGAGGAACACGGCGGCGGCCGGGTCTGGCGCGTCAAGATGCAGGTAGAGGCGCGCGGCGCCCAGCGAAAGGTGATGCGCGGCAAAGCGCGCGATCTGCGCCAGCGGTGCGTGGACGAGCGAGACAACGCCCCAGCGCGGGGGCGTGCGGGCGTCGCCTTGCGCCTTGGGGCCGGGGACCGGGGCCGGGTTGCTGCCCCGGTCGGCGCCCGCAGGGGTTTGGCGGCTGGCGGCGGCGCGCTGCGTCTTGCGCTTGGCGCGCATCTTGCGCAGGCGGGCAAAGACGGTGCGATCATCGCGTATCAGCAACTCAAGCAGATGACAGGCCAGCGGCGCGATCACGCGGTCATCTCTTGCCTGTTGCCACAAGCCGCCCAGCAGGTTGACGTCCAGCCCCCCGCCAACGATGGCGTAGCGATCCATGCCGAGGGCAAGCGGCGATTTGGGCGGCGCGGTCCAGTCGTGCGGCTGATCGGGGGGCTTGTCGGAAAAGACCCGCTCGGTCTCATACAGCTTCATCATGGCGAACAGCATCGACAGGGATTGGCCGATATGGCGCTGCGCGTCTGTGTGGCCGTGATCGCCGAAGGTCGTAATCGCCGAAACCAGCCAGCGCGCATCGAGCGAGGCCAGAAGAAAGCCCGATTGCTCGGCCCAAAGACGTTGAAACAGGGCGGGGGCGTGGTCGGGGTAATCGCGGCGGCGCAGGTTGGCGATCAGCAACCCGTGCAGCAACAACAGCTCGGGCTGCCCGGCAAACTCGGCCGACAGATCCCGCCGCTTGCGCGCATAAGAGGACGTCGACCCTGCCACGTCGGGCGCGTCCGGGTCGACCCGCGTGGTCTTGAGCGGCTCAAGCGACACGTCAAGCGGCGGCAGCGCCTCGCCCGGCGCATAGCCAAGCGGCTCGCGCCGCGCCTCCATCTGGCGGACGATGGCGGGAAAACCACCGGGATATATGGGCCGGCCCCGATCACTCATGGCGCGACAATGGCCGAGCGGCATGCCGCGGGCAAGCAACAATCACCCCGACGGGCCGGTCGCGGCATGGCGCGCGCCATGAGTGATCAAGTCATTGATATTTTGAATTGCTTTGACATGCTTCAAAAAAATTATGTAATTGATTTGGGTCATGTGCGCAGATTTTCGTACGGCCTAAAATCGCGCACATCCCGCATCCGTAAGTGGGGTTTTGCGGGATCTTTGCGCAAACAGGAGAATTGTTATGAAAATCAGGTTACCGAAAGAAATTGGCCGCGTGGCCGCCGTGGCGGCGGTCATGGGGATGGCTGCGTCGACAATGGCGATCGCGGCCGACGAGGGTTCGATCGCGCGTGGCGGGCGGCTATACGACAAATGGTACAAGGAGATCGACGACAAGGCGCCGGGCGAGTCGCACAAGCTGTATCCGACGGACGCCACGTATGCCGACAAACCGGGCAGCAACTGGCGCTGCAAGGAATGCCACGGTTGGGACGGCATGGGCGCGGACGGGGCCTATTCCAGCGGCAAGCACTTCACCGGGATCAAGGGGATCAACGGCATGAAGGGCGCCGATCCGGCCGCTGTGGTGGCTATCCTTACGGACGACGCGCACGGATACGGCGACTACCTCTATGACGAGGAGTTGCAGGACCTGGCCAATTTCGTCGTCGAGGGGCAAAGCAACTACGCCGACTACATCAAGGATGGCAAGATCGTCGGCGACGCTGCCCGCGGCGGACAGGTTTATCGTACGGTTTGTACGAACTGCCATGGGGCGGATGGCAAACTGCCCAAGGATATGCCGATGTTGGGGTCACTGACCGGCAACCCGTGGGAGGTGATGCATAAGGTGCTCAACGGTCAGCCCAAGGAAGTGATGCCGGCGCTGCGCGCCCTCGATCATCAGATCGCGGCGGATGTGGTGGCATATATCGATGCGGAACTGCCCGCGGAATAACGCGCGACCAGCGGCGTTTTCCCGGCCGGGCGCGGTATTGGCGCCCGGCCGCTGCTATCCTTGAGGGACTGAACAAATGCTAAGACTATCAAAGCGCCTGTGGCACTGGTTCACGCGGCCCAGTGTCCTGATCGGGCAGGGCGTGTTGCTGCTGATCGGTGGTATCGGCGGTATCATCTTCTGGGGCGGGTTTCACACCGCGATGGGAGCGACCAACACCTTGGAATTCTGCATTTCCTGTCACGAGATGCGCGATACAGTGTACCAGGAATACAAGGCCAGCGCGCACTAAAGGCCAGCGCGCACTACAAGAACGCGTCGGGCGTGCGCGCCGTCTGTTCGGATTGCCATGTGCCGCATGCCTGGGGGCCCAAGGTCGTGCGCAAGATCAAGGCCTCGGGCGAATTGTATCACAAGCTGCGCGGCACCATTGACACACCCGAGAAGTTCGAGGCCAAGCGCGCCGAATTGGCGGCGCATGTCTGGGAGACGATGAAAAGCACGGACTCGCGCGAGTGCCGGAACTGTCACAGCTTCGAGGCGATGGATTTCGAAAAGCAGGGACGTCGGTCGCGGCGGGAAATGGAGGTGGTCGCACTCGAGGGGCACGCGCCCGATGGATCCTCTACCTGCATCGATTGTCACAAGGGAATCGCGCATAATTTGCCCAAGACCGAAGAGTGAGGCGGCGTGGGGAGGGGCGCCGGCGGGCCGGCTCCTGCCCTTCTGCCCTTGGGCTACACCATCATTTCCTTGGTCGCCGACAGGGTGATGTCGGGGTAATCGCGTTCGACCCTGTCGATATCCCATTGCAGGCGCGTCAGGTACACGACATCGCCGTCGTTGTCGGTGGCGATGTGGCTTTTGTTGGCCTCGGTGAAGCGGTCGATGACTTTCTTGTCGCCACTGATCCAGCGGGCCGAGGTGAACTGCGTCGGTTCGAACCGGACGGGCAGGCCGTATTCCAGTTCGATCCGGCTGGCCAGCACCTCGAATTGCAGGGCGCCGACGACGCCGACGATGAAGCCCGAGCCAAAAGTGGGTTTGAACACTTTGGCGGCGCCTTCCTCGGCGAATTGCGTGAGGGCCTTTTCCAGGTGCTTGGCCTTCATCGGATCGCCCGCGCGCGCGGTTTGCAGCAGCTCGGGCGCGAAGGACGGGATGCCGGTGACGCGCAGCGCCTCGCCCTCGGTCAGGGTGTCGCCGATGCGTAGCTGCCCATGGTTGGGGATGCCGATGATGTCGCCCGCCCATGCCTCCTCGGCCAGCTCGCGGTCGGAGGCGAGGAACATGACCGGGCTGGAGATCGTCATCTGCTTCTTGGTGCGCACATGGGTCAGTTTCATGCCGCGCGTGAAGTGCCCCGAGGCCATGCGCACGAAGGCGACGCGGTCGCGGTGCTTGGCGTCCATGTTGGCCTGCACCTTGAACACGAAGCCCGATACCTTGGGCTCTTCCGGCAGGATCTGGCGGGGTGTGGCGCTTTGGGGTTGCGGCTCGGGGCCGTAATTGGCGATGCCCTCCATCAACTCCTTGACCCCGAAGGAGTTGATCGCAGAACCGAACCAGATTGGGGACATGTGCCCCTCGATCACTGCTTGGGGATCGAGACGGGGCAGCAATTCGCGGGCCATCTCGACCTCTTCGCGCAGTTGCGTGAGCAGGTGCTCGGGCACGTGCTCATCGAGAAGCGGATCGTCGAGGCCGCGGATCTCGATGGATTCGGCGACGCGGTTGCGGTCGGCGCGGTCCATCAGCTCGAGCCGGTCATTGAGCATGTCGTAGCAGCCCAGGAATTCGCGCCCCATGCCGATGGGCCAGCTGGCCGGCGTCACGTCGATGGCCAGGTTTTCCTGTATCTCGTCGATGATATCGAAGGTGTCGCGGCTTTCGCGGTCCATCTTGTTGCAGAAGGTCAGGATCGGCAGGTCGCGCAGGCGGCACACTTCGAACAGTTTTTGCGTCTGGCTTTCGACCCCCTTGGCGCCGTCGATCACCATGATCGCGGCATCCACCGCCGTCAGCGTGCGGTAGGTGTCTTCCGAGAAATCCGAGTGGCCGGGCGTGTCCACCAGGTTGAAGCGGAAGGTCTTGAAATCAAACGACATCGCGCTGGCGGAGACGGAAATGCCGCGGTCCTTTTCCATCGCCATGAAATCGCTGCGGGTGCGGCGTGCCTCGCCCTTGGCGCGGACTTGTCCGGCCATCTGGATCGCGCCGCCATAGAGCAGGAATTTCTCCGTCAGCGTGGTCTTGCCCGCGTCCGGGTGGCTGATGATCGCGAAGGTGCGGCGCCGTGCGATTTCCGGCGGCAGAGCGGGGCGGTTTGAATGGGTGTCCAACATGAGCGCGCGTATAGGTAAGAGCCGCGCCTTTGGCAAGGAAATGCGCGCGCGCCGGGGCGGGATGGTGGCGCGCGCGAGGGGCTGTGGCTGGGGCGCTCAGCCGCCCTGTGCGCTGCGCCCGGATTGGGCGCGGCGGATTTTGTCGGGCCAGGTGGACTTTATGTAGGCGAGGATATCGCGGATCTCGGGATCGCTGAGCTTATCGCCGAAGCCGGGCATGCCGCTTTGGAAATCGGTCACGCCGCGCGCCTGCATCAGGGCCTGGCCGCCTTGCTTGGTATAGTCGAACAGCATCGCATCGTCGTGGTGCCATGTGTGGCCGGTTTCGTCATGCGGCGGCGCGGGGAGGATCCCGTCGGGGCCGGGCTGGCGCCAGTTCTCTTGTCCCTCTAGGTTTGCGCCGTGGCAACTGGCGCAGTTCTCGGAGTAGAGCGTTTTGCCCTGCGCGAGGTCTGCCGCCGCGATCCTCATGTCCGGGCGCGCCGTGGTATCGGGCCAGAACAGCATCAGGCCAGCGGCGACGACGGCGCCCAATGCGAGGGAAAATGCGATGAGTTTCATGGGTTTAATCCTTTGGATCAGGGGGATCGGCATTCAGAAGGTAGGCGGCCATGGCGCGGCGATCGGCCGGGGAAAGCCATGTGGTGCCTTGGTTGACAACCTCGGCCATGGCGCCGCCGAAGACGTCGCCATCGGGCATCAGGCCGGTGGAGAGCGCGGCGGCGAGGCTGGACGCGGTCCAATCGTTTTCGCGCAAGGCGCCCGGCGTGATCGCCGGTGCGCTATCGCCGCCCGGAAGCGCATCGCTACCCGCGAAGTGCCCATCTGGCAGGGACCGCCCGCCAAGCGCGTTGCGCGCCGTGTGGCAGGCGCCGCAATGGGCCACCCCTTCGACCAGCCACTTGCCGCGGTTCCATGTGTCAGAGCGGTCCGGCGCTGGCGCGTTGCGCGCGGGTTGGCGGAACACGGCCCGCCACAGCCACAGGCCCCAGCGTTGGTTGAACGGAAAGGCGATATCGCTAGCGGGGGCGGGCGCGCTTACCGGCGCGACCGTTTGAAACGCCGCCCACAGATCGGCGATGTCCGTGTCGCCAAGGCCGGCGTAATAGGCATGCGGGAAGGCAGGGTAATAGGGCGTGCCGTCCGGCGCGACGCCTTGGCGCAGCGCGCGTGCGAACTCTCCGCGCGACCAGTTGCCGATGCCATGCTGCGGATCGGGGGTAATGTTGGGCGGCACGAACCGCCCGAACGGGGTGTCCAGCGGTGCGCCACCGGCCAGCGGTTTGCCGCCGCCCTTGGTATCGGTATGGCAGGCGATGCAGCCGCCTGCGCGGGCAAGGTATGCGCCGCGCTGGGGCTTGCCCGCCTTGGCGATGTCCGGCGGCGGGGTCGGGGCCGTCTTGAGCACGACACCCGCGCCAAGCGCGGTTGCCAGCGCGGCAACCATCAGAGTTGCTCCGATAATCCGGGGCATATCAGTCGTCTTCGGCCCGGAAATCGCTGTGGCAGGCCGAACAGACCTGCGCCGTCATGGCAAAGGCGCCATCGGCGGGCATTTGCGCGATATGCTCGGCCGACATGCCGACGACGGGGCCGCCTGAGTTGCCCATCATCATGCCGGTGTTACCCGTCATCATGCCGCCGCCGGTCTGGCCCATCATGGCGCCCATGCCGCCACTGCCGGTACCCATGCCGCCAAGGCCATTGTCCGCCGCGCCTTCAAGCCCTTGTGCCGTGACTTCAAGCTGCATTGCCAGCGCCTCGAAGCGATCCCAGTCCTGCCAGATGGCGGGCAATGCCTCGCTTGGGCCGTGGATCGAGCCTTCGGGGAAATGCGCGGTCAGGGCATCGCCGGCGTTTCGTGCAATGGCCTGCGCGGCCTGGCGCACGGTGTCCGGGTCATAGTTTGCTTCGCCCCGCATCATGGGGGCGACGGATTTCATGGCCTTGCCCATCTCTTTCATGGCTTCCATGCGGTCCTTGACCTTGCCTGTGGCGCCGGAATGGGCCCAGACGGTCCCGGCCAGTGCCGTTGCCGCCAGTGCGGCAACGCTTGTCGTCGTGCGATTCATGTTTGCTTTCCTCGAGTTAGCGATGTCGATGAAGCCCTTTATGGGCGCGTTCATCGCTCACGCTCGAGGTGGGGGCGGGTCCGCGACGGGGGTGTGAGAGACCGCAAAGGGCGCCGCGTGATCGCTACGCAGGAGGGTCGCGCGACGATCAGGCCCGGCCAGGGTGGTGGCGGCTTGCGCTTCGATCGCGGGGGCGCAGACGGCGCCGACGTTGCAATGGGGTGCGGCGTGGCCGGTCTGGGCCTGTCCGGGCTGATCTGCGGGCAGCGGCGCCGGTTGCGCGGCATGTGCACCCAGCCCATGCGCGTGCGCCTGTCCGCCGAGCAGGCCCGCCGCGAGCAGCAGGGCAAGTGCCACCAACAGCGGGGGCAGGAATTTCGCGCTGATCGGCATCGGGTGGCGCATCTCCGCAATCGTTCGCTCCGCTGGCGACTATGGCCGACGCGGCGGCGGCGGTCAAACCGCTATTGCGCGGCGGGCCGATCGGGCAAGGAAACGCCGAGAGCCTGCGCCATGACCGCGAGGCTGGCTTCAAGATGCGTGGAAAACGCCGTGTTGACAGGGCTTTGCGTGACACCCTCGCGGTGCAGAAGGCTAACCTGCCGGACGCAGGCGGGATCGGCCAGTGGCAGCGCGATCAGGCCCTCGGGTAGGGTGCGGGTGGCCAGCCCCGGCAGGATCGTGACGCCCGCCCCGGCCCGCACCATCGCCAAAAGCGAGGTCACGTTGCGCACCGACAGGCGGGCCTTGTCGGCCAGCGCGAGGAAATCGGCGCTGCTGAGCCCGCGCAGCGTCTCGTTCAGGATCAGCGCGCCGCCATCAAGGTGCCCCCATTCCACCGGCGCACGGCGCGCGGCCAGCGGATCATCGGCGCGACAGACAAGGTGCAGGGGGTCGGTGAAAAGCGCGGTGTCGGACAGGCCGTCGGGCTTCTCCGACGGGCTACCGAGGCCGATATCGGCGCGCCCCTGCGCCAACATCCGGCGCACGGTGCTGCTGTCGGTATCGAAAAGGTCGATCCGGGCGCTGGGCCGGTCGCGGGTGAAGCCCTGGATCACCTCGGGCAGGATCAGCGCCGCCACCGAGGGCACCGACGCGATGCGCAGCCGTCCGGAGCGCCCACGCGCGTAGCCGGTGATCAGGTCCACCGCGTTATCATGATCCCGCACCAGGGTCGCGGCGACATCGTGCACGAACTGGCCCAGATCGGTCAGCTTGCTTTTGCGGTCGCTCTCAAACAGGGCGCCGTCCAAATGCTCCTCAAGCTGCTTGAGGGTCATCGAGACCGCCGATTGCGTGCGGCACAGGGTTTCCGCCGCGTCGCGGATGTTGCCGCATTCGGCCACGGTGACAAAGGTGCGCAGGGCTTCGGTTCGGATCATCGGGTTCAGATGTATTGAAATAGGCTTCATTTGTATTTGTTTGATTGAAGTCCGTCAATGGCACACCCTTTAGTTGATGCCAGGTAACGGGGGGATCATGGCGCAAAAAACCATGCGGCTGGACGAGATCGAGGAGCTGGCGCGCGGCGCGCTGGAACAGGCGGGCGCAAGCGCGGAGCAGGCGGCATCGGTGGCGCGCTCGACCCGGCTGGCGGAACGCGATGGCATTCGCAGCCACGGGTTGCTGTACGTGCCGATCTATGCCGAGCATGTGCGCTGCGGCAAGGTCGAGGGCCACGCGCGGCCCGAGGTCAGCCGCCCGGCCCCCGGTGCGGTGCGCGTGGATGCGGGCCACGGCTTTGCCCATGCGGCGATTGATGCGGGGTGGCGTGATTTTACCGACGCGGCGCGCGGCAATGGCATCGCGGCGATGACGGTGCACCGCTCTTACAATTGCGGGGTTCTGGGCCATCACGCCGAGCGGCTGGCCGAGGACGGGCTTTTGGGCCTGTGTTTCACGCATGCGCCCGCGTCGATCGCGCCGGTAGGCGGCAAGGACCCAGTGGTGGGCACCAACCCGTTTTCCGTGGCGGCGCCCGACGGGGAGGGGGGCGCACTGCTGGTGATCGATCAATCCGCCAGCGTGATCGCCAAGTCCGAGATATTGCTGCGCGCCCGCACGGGCGATCCGATCGAGCCCGAGTGGGCGCTGGATGCGCAAGGCCGTCCCACAACCGTGGCTCAGGAGGCGCTGGAGGGCTCGATGCGGCCGGCGGGGGGCTACAAGGGGTTCGGCGTGGGGCTGATGGTCGAGATATTGGCCGCGGCCCTGTCGGGCGCGAACCTGAGCACCGAGGCCAGCCCCTTTGCCGGGCCCAAGGGCGGGCCGCCGGGGACCGGGCAATGCTTCATCGCGATCGAGCCTTCGGGCCTGTCGGGCGGGGCGTTCGGTGCGTCGATGGCGCGGCTGGCGGCGTCCATCTCCGCGCAGGAGGGCGCGCGCCTGCCCGGGGCGCGGCGCGCGCAAAACCGTGCCCGGATCGAGGCCGAGGGCGTGGCGGTGGACGACACGCTACTGGAGCGGATCGCGGGCTGATCGAAGGCCTGCACTGACATGACTTTGCTGACAAGACGACGAGGATTTCAATGACCAACGGGACCACGGACAATTTCATCGGCGGAGAGTGGCGCGGCGGGCAGGCGCGCGTGGAAAAAAATGTGAACCCGTCGGATGTGTCGGACGTGATCGGTCATTATGCGCAGGGCGATACGGGCGATGTGGAGGATGCCATAGCGGCGGCGCGCGCGGCGCAACCCGCGTGGTGGGCCGCCGGTATCCAGAAACGCCATGACGCTTTGATGTCCATCGGAACCGAGTTGATGGAGCGCGCGGGCGAGATCGGCGCGCTCTTGGCCCGCGAGGAGGGCAAGCCGCTGGCCGAGGGCAAGGGCGAGGTGTATCGCGCCGGGCAGTTCTTTACCTATTTCGCGGCCGAGGCCCTGCGACAGATCGGTGATTTCGCCCAGAGCGTGCGCCCCGGCATCGACATCGACGTGCGACGCGAGCCGGTGGGCGTGGTCGCCATCGTCAGCCCGTGGAACTTTCCCATCGCGACGCCCGCGTGGAAGATCGCGCCGGCGCTGGCCTTTGGCAACGCGGTGGTGTGGAAGCCCGCCAACCTGACCCCGGCCAGCGCCGTGGCCCTGACCGAAATCATCGCGCGGCAGGACCTGCCGGCGGGGGTGTTCAACCTGGTGATGGGGCCGGGGCGGGACGTGGGCAGCGCCTTGGTGGCGCATAGCGGCGTGGACGCGATCAGCTTTACCGGGTCCGTTGAGGTGGGGCGCGGCATCGCGGCGGCGGCGGTGCCCAACATGACCAAGCTGCAGATGGAGATGGGATCGAAGAACCCGATGCTGATCATGGACGACGCCGACCTGGACCTGGCGGCGGCGCATGCGGCGGGGGCGGCGTTTGGCGGGACGGGGCAGAAATGCACCGCCGCGTCGCGCCTGATCGTGCACGAGGCGGTGCACGACGCCTTTGTCGAGAAGCTATCGGCGGCGACGCAGGCGCTGAGCGTGGGGCATGCGTTGGAGGAGGGTACGCAGATCGGCCCGGTGGTCAGCGCGGGTCAGTTGGCGCAGAACCTTGCCTATATCGACAAGGGCCGTGCGGAGGGTGCCGAGCTGATTTGCGGGGGCGCGCGGCTGGAGCGCGCGAGTGAGGGGCATTACATGGCGCCCGCCGTGTTCGCGGGCACGCGCAACGACATGGTCATCAACCGCGAGGAGATGTTCGCGCCGATCACCTGCGTGATCCGCGCGGGCAGCTACGGCGAGGCGCTGGCCATCGCCAATGACAGCGAGTTTGGCCTGACTGCCGGGATCATGACGCGGAGCCTTTCGCGGGCCAACCACTTCCGCGCCAACATGCGGGCGGGTACGCTGATGGTGAACCTGCCCACGGCGGGCACCGATTACCACGTGCCGTTCGGAGGGCGCGGCGCATCAAGCTACGGCCCGCGCGAGCAAGGGCAATACGCGGCCGAGTTCTACACCACGGTCAAGACCGCCTATGTCGCGCAGGGAGAGCCGGAATGACGCCACGCATCGACGCGCTGCAATACGCCAACTGGTCCGAGAAGATCTTTCGCCAGATGCGGGCGGGCGGTGTCGATGCGGTGCATGTGACCATCACCTACCACGAGAACTTCCGCGAGACGGTGCATAATATCGAGGCGTGGAACCGCTGGTTCGAGCGGTTTCCGGACCTGATTTTTCAAGGGTTCGATGCGGGCGACATTGCCCGTGCGCGCGACACGGGCCGCACGGCGATCTTTTTCGGCTCGCAAAACCCCAGTTGCATCGAGGATGATATCGGGCTGGTCGAGGTGCTGCACCGGCTGGGCATGCGGATCATGCAGCTTAGCTATAACAACCAGTCGCTATTGGCGACGGGCTGCTACGAGAAGGACGACACGGGCCTCACGCGGATGGGCCGCGAGGTGGTGGCCGAGATGAACCGCGTCGGCATGGTGGTGGACATGAGCCATTCGGGCGAGCGATCGACCCTTGAGGCGATAGAGCATTCGGCGCGGCCCATTGCGATCACCCATGCCAACCCGGCGGGATGGCACCCGGCGCTGCGCAACAAGTCCGACACCGTGCTGCGCGCATTGGCGCAATCGGGCGGGATGCTGGGTTTTTCGGTGTATCCGCATCACTTGAAGGATGGGGGAAATTGCAGCCTCGCGTCGTTCTGTGACATGGTGGTGCGCACGATTGACCTGATGGGGGCGGGGCATGTCGGTATCGGCACCGACCTGTGTCAGGACCAACCTGACGGGGTGGTGGAATGGATGCGGTCGGGTCGCTGGACAAAGCGGGTTGATTATGGCGAGGGCAGCGCCGATGCGCCGGGGTTTCCGGCAATGCCCGAGTGGTTCCGCGACAACCGCGATTTCGGGCGCATAGCCGATGGTCTGCGCGACGCGGGCCTGGGCGCCGAGGATGTCGGCGCGGTGATGGGCGGCAACTGGGCCCGGTTTTTTGCGCAGGGGTTCGGGCCGCCGGACAAGGGGGGTGGCGAATGAGCTGTGCGCCGCAAAGCCCCATGCCGCAGGCCGCCGCCTATCGGCGCGGCCCGGATGAGGTGATGCGGCTGTCGCGGATGGGCTGTGCCCACCCCACGCGCCTGTCGTTCCTGCGCCAGATGCTGCGGCGGCTGCGGCGCGAAGGCTGGCGCTTTGACCGGCCGGTGTGGGATTTCGATGCGCGCGGCGTGGGGCGGGCAGTGTACCGCGCCATTGGCCCAGAGCGGACCTATAGCCTTGTCGCCTTCGGTCATGACCTGCCCGACGAAATGCGCTCGGATCGGGTGATCGCGACGGCGTGGGACGCGACGTTCACGCTGTTTGATGGCACGCCGACGCATCACGATCTGGACCGTCTGGCCGCCAACGTGCCGTTGCAGGAGGCCGGCCGCATCAGCCCCCGCGAATTGAGCCTGAGCCGCGCCAACAAGTCGGTGCGCCTTTTCAAGCATGTCGTGGAGCGGTTGGCGCAGGGGCAGCAGCCCGATGCCGGGGCGCTGGCCGAAACCGGATACCTGATGCGCACGACCGCCGTTTACGGATCGGGCAAGTTCGGCGCGGCGGATCGCGAAGTTGTCGCCGCCCGGCCCGAGATGCGCGCGCCCTTTCAGGCCGAGATGCTGTCGGTGTGGTTGACGCGGGCGTTTACCGTGGACCTGGTCGAGCACCTGGCCCGCGTGCGCGGCGGCGGGGCGGCGGCGCGCCTTGATCCGGCGCTCAAGCGGGGGCTGGGCGTTGGTAACTCGACCGGCCTGGGCATGGCGCCGTTCCTGGTGCGTCACCCGGTGCTGCTGAACAACTGGATGATGGCGCGCGAGGAGGCGCTGGCGCGGGTGCGGGCGCAGGCCGGGGCGGCGCCCGGCGCGATCAAGGGGTTTTGCACGGCGCTGGCCGAGGCGCGGCGCAACGCCGCCGAGTGGCACAGCGCCCATCCCGTCCAGAAGGACAAGCTGGAGGATCTGAGGATAGGGCTGGACGTCGCGGCGTCATATGTCGAGCGCCAGTGGGACAGCGCCGGCGCGCATCCGTGGGATGCGCTGTGGCGTTGGGTGCAGACGTATCTGCCGGTCGAGGCGCAGGAGGCGCTTCTTGCCGCTATGATCGAGCCGCATGGCGATCTGGTTGACGGGCTGACCGCGTGCATGGATGCCGACGAGGAGGCCGCCATGTCCATCGATGGCACCATGAGCGTTGCGGCGCTGCGCAAGCTGTTGGCGCGCAATTACCACTGGGCGTTGGCGCAGGCCTACGACACGCCCGAGGGCGCCGCGCGGTTCTGGTACGTGTCCGAGGAAAAGCTGGAGCCGCGATTGGGCGAGCGCGCGACCGAGGAAGGCGCCGAGAAGGAGCTGCCGCTGGATATCGGGCGGCAGGCGGCGGCGCTGAATGCGGCGCTTGATGGTGTGGACGGCGACATGCCGGTCGCGCGGTTTCTGCTGGCGCATCCCGAGCATCGCCATGTCCTGCGGCGGGTGCAAATCGCGGCGCGCTATCCGTTTTCCGAGATCCGCGACAACCTGATCGGGGCGGAGTTGCTGCCGATCGACATGCTGCGTTGCAAGCTGGCGTTCTTCGGGGCGACGCGGTTCGACCCGCGCTCGGATCGGTGGGTGCGCATCAGCCTGTTCCAGGGGGCGCCGTATCCCAGTGACCTGGCAAGGGAGGCGCCGCAATGACGCCGCAGCCCAATGACCCGACGCAGGTCGGATCGGAGCCGCCGCGCGACGAGGGCGACGGCCTGCGCCTGTCGCGGCCGGAAATCCAGGCGCTTGGGACCAAGGCGGCGCGCGGGGCGGGCTACGCCTGGGGGCAGGCGGAAGAGGCCGGATGGGCCGCCGGGTGGCTGGCGCGGGCGGGCCTGCCGGGGGCGGCGATTCTGCTCGATGTGCTGAAGGCGCAGCCGCTGGCACCGCCCGCGCCCGCACCCGGGCATTGGAAGGCGAAGGGGCCGCAATGCCCGCTATGTACGGGTCTGGCGCTACAGGACCACGCCGGATTGCCCGAGGGTCCGGGGCCCTCCAGCGTGTTGGTTGACTCTGTTATCTGGCCCGTGTTCCTAATGCCATTCGTCGCGCGGGCTGCGGCGGCATTGGGGGCGCCTTTGGAAATGGCGTGGGCCGATGTTCGCGTCACCCTGCCCGCGGACGGGGCAATGCCCACGCTGGAGGACCCGGCGTCGGTGCGGGCGCCCGAACAGGCGACGGTACGGATTACCGTGCCGGACCCGAAAGAGGCGGTGGCACCGATTGCGCCTGCCGCGAAGGACAATACCGGAGCCGGCTTCGAGGGCGTGATAACTTTGGAAACCTGGCAAAAACTGGATACGCTGGCGATGTGCACTACTGTCACATCGTCCATTGAATCGCGCGTCCGCGCCGGCGCGCAGGAGAGTGATAATGATTGACGCCGGGGCAGGTGCGGCTAGCGCTACAACCGCCTCGGATCATGGCGGCGACGCGAGAGCGTGGCGCTTCGTCGTCCGGCACCACGGCGCGCCCGAACGGGCATGCGCGTGCCATTCACCCAAGCCACCACGAACCACATAGGGAGACGACCCATGAGAAAACTAGCACTTGCGGCTACCTTCGGGGCATTCGCCTTGCCGGCAGCGGCACAGGCGGAATGCGGCGAAGTTTCGGTCGCCGAGATGAACTGGGCCTCGGCCTCGATCATCACCAAGATCACCGCGTTCATGATGGAGCAGGGCTATGGTTGCGATGTGACAGTCGTGCCGTCCGCGACCACCACGGCGATCACCTCGCTGGCGGAAAACAACGAGCCCGATGTCGTGCCCGAGCTGTGGGTCAACTCGGCGCCGCTTTACTTCAAGCTTGAAGAGCAGGGCAAGGTCAAGAAGGCGACGGACGTTTTCTCGGACGGCGGCAGCGAAAACTGGTGGGTTCCCGACTACCTTGTCGAAGAGCATCCCGAACTGGCCACCATCGAAGGCGTGCTAAACAATCCTGAACTGGTTGGCGGGCGCTTCCACAACTGCCCTGACGGCTGGGGCTGCCGCATCGCCAACGACAACCTGGTGCAGGCGTTCGAGTTCGAAGAGCACGGCATGGAAGTGTTCAACCACGGCTCGGGCGAGACGCTGGCCGCAGCGATGGCATCGGCCTACGAGAACGAAGAGCCATGGTTTGGCTACTACTGGGGCCCGACCGCGCCCTTGGGCCGCTACAACATGGTCGCCGTCGACATGGGGCCGCATGATCCCGATATCCACGCCTGCAACCAGACGCCGGATTGCGAAAACCCCGGTAAATCCTCATACCCGGCGGCGCCGGTGCTGACGGTGGTGACCGCCGATTTCGCCGATCGCAACCCCGAGGTGTTCGACCTGGTCAGCAACATCTCGTTCACCACGCAGGAGCTGAGCAACCTGCTGGCGTGGCAGGCCGATAACGGTGCATCCGCCGAAGAGGCCGCGGTGCATTACCTGACCACCAGCAAGGACACCTGGATCGATTGGGTGAACGATGACGCCGCCGAGAAGCTGAGCGCCATCATCCAGTAATGACTTATCAAGGAGGCGGGGCCGTGCAATTTGCGCGGCCCCGTCCGCCCAAAAAGAAAAATCGGGCGTCTCAGCCCGCGCAGGGAGATCGTGAAAATGGCCACATATGATTTCGTGTTCAGCGGGCTGGGCCTGCGCGAGTGGTGCGACAAGGACGCCACCAGCGGCCCCATGACCATGGCTGAACTCATGGGAAAGAGCAGCGAAAGCGCGGATGGCAGTGCCCCGGCGGCGTCGCTGTGGGATTTGCCGTTTCCGTCGCTTGATGCGCTCAACAAGGCGTGCCCCGCCTTTGCCCGCACACGCGACGTCACCAAGGGGGTCGAGCAGGGGTTCCTGGATATCAAGGATTCGCTCAAGATCGTGCTGGACCCGCTGACGCAGCCGCTCAGCTGGTTCCTGGAAGGGGCGCTTTATGCGTTTCAGAACACGCCGTGGTGGATCGTGATCCCGCTGTTGCTGGCGCTGGTTTATTTCGCGTCCAAGTCGATGAAGCTGGTGGGGTTCGTGGCGTTCTCGATCCTCTTTTTGGCGTTCATCGACCATTACAATTTTGCAATGCAGACCTTGGCGATCATATTCGTCTGCGCGCTGCTATGCGTCTTGCTGGGCGTGCCCATCGGCATTGCCATGTCGCGAAGTGACACGATGCAGCGCATGACCATTCCGGTGCTGGACATGCTTCAGACATTGCCGCCTTTCGTGTACCTGATCCCGCTGATCTTCCTGTTCTCGGTGACCGAGCCCAAGCTATATGGGATCGCCATTATCCTCTACGCGATCGTGCCGGTGATCCGGCTGACGGACCTGGGTATACGCCTTGTCGACAAGGAAGTGATCGAGGCCGCCGATGCCTTCGGCATGACCGACCGGCAGAAGCTTTATGGTGTGCAGATCCCACTGGCCCTGCCGAACATCATGGCGGGCGTGAACCAGACCATCATGATGAGCCTGGCAATGGTTGTCATCGCCTCGCTGGTGTCGGCGCCGGGTCTGGGCGTGCTGGTGCTGCGCGGTATTCGGAACCTCGAGTTGGGCGTTGGCCTGATTGCGGGGCTGGGGATCGTGCTGTTGGCGGTGATCCTGGACCGGGTGACCAAGGCCGCCCTGGCGCGTGTGAACGCCGCCAGCGCGTCGCAGAAAAACTGAGCGGGGGCAGGACCGATGGAAAACGACATAAAGATCTCGATCCGGCACCTCTACAAGATCTTCGGCGCCGATCCGGCGGGCGCGCTGGAGCATGTGATGGACGGCATGGGCAAGGACGAGTTGATGGAGAAGCATCGCCATGTTCTTGGCTTGCAAGACATCAACGTGGACATGCGAAATGGCGAGATTACGGTGATCATGGGGCTGTCGGGATCGGGGAAATCAACCCTGATCCGGCACCTCAACCGCCTGATCGAGCCGACCGCAGGCGAGGTGCTGGTCGATGGCGAGAACGTTCTGGACTACGGCGAAAAGCGTCTGCGCAACCTGCGCCGGCAGGATATGTCGATGGTGTTCCAGCATTTCGCGCTGCTGCCGCATCGCACCGTTCTTGAAAACACCGGGTTGGCGCAATCGGTCCGGGGCGACGCACGCGCCGATTACGAGGGCGAGGCGCAGAAATGGCTGGACCGCGTGGGTCTGGGCGGGCAGGGGCACCAGTACCCCCACCAGCTATCGGGCGGGATGCAGCAACGCGTCGGCATCGCCCGCGCGCTGGCGTCCAATTCGCCCATCATGCTGATGGACGAGGCGTTCTCGGCGCTTGACCCGCTGATCCGCACGGATATGCAGGATCTTCTGCTGGAGCTTCAGGGGGAGCTGAAAAAGACCGTGGTCTTTATCAGTCACGACCTGGACGAGGCGCTGAAGCTGGCCGATCATCTTGTGATCTTGAAGGATGGCCGGGTTGTGCAGCAGGGCGAGCCGCAGGAGATATTGCTGCATCCCAACGACCCGTACATCGTGGATTTCATCAGCGACATCAACCGCGCGCGGGTGCTGCGGGTGCGCTCTGTCATGGAGAAAACCGATCAGGCCCCGGCGCAAGCCGCCGGTGATGTCGGGCCGGATGATACGCTCGAGTCGGTGATCGCGCTGTCGGGCGGGGATACGGCGCTTTGCTATAGGGTGGTGCGAGATGGCAAGCAGATCGGCACCCTCGACATGAAAAAGCTGGTGCGGGCCCTGGTCCCCACCAGCGCCGCCGAGGACGGCATGCGCGCCCGCGCGACCTGACGCCGGGCAAGGCACCGGCGCGCGGGAGGCTGCGCGCCGGTGGTATGTGGATAGGTCTCGCCCAAGCCGGCGTTGGGTGTTTTAATCAAGGGGTTGATGGACCGGCGCGGACGTCAGGATTGGCGTGCTTCGCGGTGTCTTGAGCGTTTCGGCGGCCAGTTCGGATCATCGCGCTTGACGGTGCGGGCGTTCCAGATCCCTGCGGGTACGCCAATGATCAGGCCCACAAGGCCGGAAAGCACGAAGGACATCCAGCTAACCCATCCAATGCTGAGAACCGCGATAACCGCCGCTCCGGCAACTGAGCTTACCCATATCAATACCATGAACGTTCGAAGAGGGGCTGGCATGGCGACCTCCTTTCTCATCGCTTGACCTGTTCCTACACCCCTCAACGCATGAGAGGGCAAGAAGTTCCAATAAGCCGGGTTTGGCGGGGATGGGTGTTGGCAGCGTCCGGTCGGGGTCCCCCAATCACCAGACGCCGCGTTCATCCAGCTCCTTGCGCAGTTCGCCCTTGAAATCAAGTGCCGAGGCCGAGGGGCGCGTTACGAGGCTGATGCCGATGAACAGCGCGACCGTTACCGTGATCACCGTGCCTGCCAGTTTCGGATCGAAGACGCTGACGCCTGCGATCATCGCCATGGTGATCGCCGTGCCCGCGCCGCCCACAAGCGAGGCGAGAACACCCCACGCCGTGCCGCCGCGCCAGAAGAAGGCACCGATGGTGGCCGGAACCGTCACGATCAGACCGGCTGCCGAAAGCGCCGCCAATTGATCGACGATCGGCGCGTTTTGCAGTGCGAACCAGGCGGCGAACAGAACCACCACCACCACGACGACCCGTCCGATGAAAATCTGCCGGGCGTCGCGCCCTTCACCCTGGCGCATCAAATCGCGCGCCACCATGGAGCCAAGCGTCAGCGCGATGGAATCGAGCGTTGAGACAGCCGCCGACAGAATCCCGATGATCAACAGCAGGCTGACCCCAACCGGCACCACGCCCGAACCCAGCAGTGCCGGCGTCGCCTCGGCGGGGTTGTCCAGATCGGGCGCCAGCACCAGCGCGGCATAGCCCCAGATCACCGCGATCAGCGTGAAGATCAGGCCAAAGCCCAACACCCAGAAGATCATCCGCCGCATCGCCGCAAGATCGGTGGTGACGAACAAGCGCTGGCTGACCTGTGGGTTGGACAGCGGGAAAAAGAACCACGGAATCGCCAGCGCCAGGAAGGTTGGCAGGCTCCACAATCCCGGCCCCGGCACATCGAGCCACTCGCCATGCGTTTGCTGCACCTTTGCCGCGAAGGCGCCCACGCCGCCAATCGCCGCCACCACGAACCCCACCGCCAGCAGCGCCGAGATCAGCATCACGGCGGCCTGTACGGCATCCGTCCACGCCACCGATCGCAGCCCCGCAACCAGGGTCCAGAAAATCGCCAGCGCCGCGCCGATGGCGATGGCGGTGGCAAGGCTGATCCCGCCGCCGGTGACGCCCGACAGAAGCAGCCCGATCCCGGCCATCTGGGTGGTGCAGTAGGGCATCAGGAACACCAGGCTCAGCACCGCCGTGAGCCGCGCGATATTGCGGCTGCCATAGCGCGCGCCCAGCATTTCCGCCGGCGTGATGAAACCCCATTTCCGTGCTGCCAGCCAGAAGCGCGGGCCAAACACCACCAGAAGAGTCAGGCCGGAGAAATAAATCAGTTCGAACCCGAGCGCGCCGATCCCCCCGCGATAGGTCAGCCCGGTCAGCACCACTAGCATGAACGCCGAATAGGTTGTCGCCGCGTAGGACAGCCCCGACACCATGCCGCCGAGGTGCCGCCCGCCCAGGTAATAATCCGCCGCAGTGCCCTTGTTGCTGCGCGCCGCTGCAAAAGCGATAATGCCGCCGATCACGGCGAACACCGCGAGGGTTATCCAGATGACGGTCGTGGTTATCATCGCTCAGAGCCTCCAGCGCGCGACGCCGGCCACGATGAGGCCGATCACCGCCACCCCGAAGACGCACCAGAACGCCAGGATATCGAGCGATGGCGCGCCACCGCCGAGAGCGCCGTATGGCACGATGATGCCGGACGCGATGACCGCGCCAACCACAATCAGCCACCAGGTGAATCCGCGCATTGGCTGCTTCGTCCTCTTTTGGGGGCGATGTCGCATCGCCGTCTGGTTCGGGTCACTTCGGGCCGCGGCTTCAGGATAAGGGTAATCCGGTGATCGCGGCAAGAAGCCATCGGTGCATGGGCGAACGGCGGGTCTACGTCGCCCAAAGTCCCGGTGGCATTCATCCCTGACGCGCGTCCCTGCGATCAGTTGGCTATTCGACCGTCCGTGGCCGGGCCGAGCGGCATTTCAAGGCTCTCGATGGCCCATTCTATCGGGTATGACGGATGGCGCGACGCCTCGTCGGGGAACTGTTGCGCCTCGATCACGCTGTTGATGGCGAGCAATTGCGCCGCCGCGGTGTAGGTGCCAAAGGGATCGATGTAGAGCTTGATAATGAGAAACCGCGTCGCCGGCTCCAGTGCGCCATCTTCCACGGCGCATTCAAGCCGCCCGGGCGTGATGGCTTCGGGATTGGGCAGGACGCGTCCGTCGTCGGCAAGGCGAAGAGCGATGCGGCGTGCATGAAGCTCTTTGCCCGAGGAACGCGACGTGTCCGCGGCGTAAGAGCTGACGTAGTCCGCAAGCTCCAACCCGCTGCCGGCCGGCGCCTTGAGGTCCAACCGGCGCATCGCGTCGATCATTGCCTTGGTGGCCTCGTCATGCCCGATTTCCGTTTCCCGGTCGTCCTTTTGCTTTTCTTCGCAGCCTTGCACCTGCAGCTTGCCGCCCCTGACATGCGTTGCCGTGAGCGGGCGGGAAATCATCCCGCCCTGGATAAGCAGCTTGCCGGTGATGTCGTGCAGGCCGTTCGCCTTCAGGGTCACTTCAACCGGCATGCCCTGGGCCGCCGTCGCGTGGCGGTAGACGCCATCGGCGACCTGGTTGAACACGCGATCCACCTGGCCGTCGGGGATGCCGGTCAGGAACTCCTTTAGAACGAGTGTCTTGCCGCAATCCTTGACCTCGATCGCGACCTGCCCCACGCCGCCGGGGTCGCCTGGACCGCTTGGGGTGCTTGTTTGTCCGGCTTCGAATGTCCAGTTCCCCGGGCACAAAAGCCCCTCGGGGATGTTGTGCATTGTCGCCATGCCGTCCGTTTCTTCGGCCATGCTTGCGTTGGCGAGCGCGGCGCATGCCGCCCCCATGACGATCCACTTGCGTATCATCGTGTGCCTTCCCTTCCTGCTTCGGGCTCTTGTTCTTGCTCGCCACCAGTCCCGGAAGGCAGCGCCGCCTTTTTTCCTATCATCTATGGTCGTGCATTTCGACCATCAGACTCCAGCGTTTCGCGTAAACCGCGAATGCGCCGCGGGATCGCCCGGGGCGGAGCGCGCGGCGTGCTTTTCCCAAGTAGTCTTGCGGTGTTTCTGCCAAGGCGCGTGTGGGAGCCATGCAAATGGGTTGGCGCTTGACAGCTGGACAATGGCCTGCCTAACGTTTGTTAGGGATGGCGCGGATTCGAGAATGACCAAGGAAAACCTTCAATCTGACACGACGCGGGACCGGGTTTTGAGCACCTCGGCCGGTCTTTTTTGCCAGCATGGTTATGCCGGGGTGTCGATGCGAAAAATCGCGGAAAGCTGCGATATGAAGGCGGGAAGCCTCTACTATCACTTTGCGTCAAAGGATGAGATCCTCATCGAGGTGCTGAACATGGGCATCGAGAGGGTTCATGCCGCGGTCGCTACGGCCCTGAGTGAAAGCGCGGGGACGGCATCGGCGTTCGACAGGCTCCGGCATGCGATATCGGGGCACCTGCATGCGCTTTTGGAATACAGCTCTTTCACATCTGCCAATGTGCGCATCTTTCGCCAGGTTCCGGAGGCGGTCCAGCACAGCACGCTTGAGACGCGCCGCCGATACGAGGCGCTGTGGGACGGGTTCCTGGGCGATCTGAAGGCCGAGGGGCATTTGCGCAGCGATGTCGATATCCGCAGCTTTCGGTTGATGTTGATCGGTGCGCTGAACGCGACGCTGGACTGGTTCGACCCCGCGCCGGGGGACATTTCCGAGTTGGCCGATCGCTACGCCGACATGCTGGCCAACGGCATTCTTGTGGGGCCGCAATCATGACGGGATTTCAGACCAGGGTTCAGACGCAAAGCGCCGAGTTCGAAGAGAACCGGGCGGCCAATTACGCGTTGATTTCCCAGCTTAAGACCCGAATGGCCGAGGTCGTCGCCGGAGGCGCGGAGCGCCTGCGCCAGCGGCATGCCGAGCGCGGCAAGCTGTTGGTGCGCGACCGGATCGACCGGGTGATTGATCCGGGCACGGCGTTTCTGGAGTTGTCGCCGCTGGCGGCCTGGGAGCAGTATGGCGGCGATGTGAACGCCGCCGGTATCGTCACCGGGGTCGGCATCGTGCATGGCCGGCCGGTCGTGATCATCGCCAATGACGCAACCGTCAAGGGCGGCAGCTTTTTCCACGAGACCGTCAAGAAACACCTGCGCGCGCAGGAGATCGCCGAGGCAAACCGTTTGCCGTGCCTTTACCTGGTGGATTGCGGCGGGGCCTATCTGCCCGAACAGGACCGGGTGTTTCCCGACCGCGATCATTTCGGAAATGCATTCCACCGGCAATGCCAGATGTCGGCACAGGGATTACCGCAGATTTCGGTCGTATTCGGGGGGTGCACGGCGGGCGGGGCTTATATTCCGGCGCTGTCCGATCAGGTCATCATGGTGCGCGGTAATGCGCGCATCCATCTTGGCGGGCCGTCGATCGTCAAGGTCGCGATCAACGAAGACATAGATGGCGAGGCCCTTGGCGGGGCCGAGATGCACACAAACGTGTCGGGCGTCTCGGATCATCTGGCGGAGACCGAAGAGCAGGGCCTTGCACTGGCGCGCAGGCTGCTGCGTGATGTGAATGTCGAGCGGGTACCGGTTTCGGCTGACGCGGCCACGGCGCCAAGCAACCCGGCGTCCGAGATAGCAGGCATCATCAGCGCGGATGCGAAAACTCCCTATGACGTGCGCGAGCTGTTGTTGCGGCTTGTCGATGGCGGCGACTTCCAGGAGTTCAAGCCCAACTGGGGAGAAACCCTTGTCTGTGCCACGGCACGGATTCACGGCATGAGGGTTGGCATATTGGGCAACAACGGCGCGCTATTGTCGGAAAGTGCGCTTAAGGCCGCGCATTTCATCTCCATGTGCGATCAAAGGGGTATCCCGCTGTTGTTTCTGCAAAACATCACCGGGTTCATGGTCGGCTCCGAGGCGGAGCGCGGGGGCATCGCCAAGAACAGCGCCAAGATGGTTTATGCCATGTCAACCGCGCGCGTGCCGCGCCTGACCGTGGTCGTCGGCGGCTCTTACGGGGCGGGCAATTACGGCATGTGCGGGCGGGGTTTCCGGCCCGATTTCCTGTTCGCGTGGCCGACAGCCAAGGTTGCCACGATGTCCGCCGATATCGCGTCGAACGTGCTGCTGGAGCTCAGGCGCAGCAATTACAGCCTGCCGGAGGCGTCCGACGAGGAGCTTGGCGAGATCGACGCGCGCACCCGCGCGCAGTATGCCGAGCAGAGCGATCCGTATTATGCCACCTCCCGGCTATGGGATGACGGCTTGATCGCGCCAGAGCAAACCCGCGAGGTTGTCGCGCTTTGCCTGTGGCTTGTCCTGAGCCGACCGGAGGCACGCGGGCACACCCCTGTTTTCCGGATGTGAGGCAATACCATGACCTACCAGACCCTGACGCTTGAAGTGGACGCACGCGGTGTTGCCACGATCATCATGAACCGGCCCGATAGCCACAACGCCCTAAACCGGGCGCTGATTACCGAGCTTCACGCGGTGGCGCATGAATTGGCGCGGGACGATAGCGTTCGGGTGGTGGTGCTGACCGGTGCTGGCAAGAGCTTTTGCGCCGGGGGCGATATCGGGTGGTTTTTTGAGACGCTGTCGCTGGATCGCGCCGGGCGCATCGCCGAAAGTAGCGCCCTGGCCGAGATGCTGCGCGCGCTGAACGATCTGCCCAAGCCGCTTGTCGGGCGGATCAACGGCGCGGCCTATGGGGGCGGTGCCGGTATGATTTCGGTCTGCGACATCGCCGTGGCGGTGCAATCGGCCCGCTTTGGCCTGACCGAGGTGCGGTTGGGGCTGATCCCTGCAAATATCTCGCCCTACGTGGTGGCGCGGATTGGCGCGGCGCGGGCGCGCTCGGTCATGCTGTCGGGGGCCGCGTTCGGGGCCGACCGGGCCTGCGCCATCGGGCTGGTGGACGAGGTGGCCGAGGATGTGGGCGCGCTCGATCAAGCGGTTGACGCGTGCGTGGCCTCCCACCTCGAGGCGTCGCTTAGCGCGGTCGCGGCCACGAAACGGCTGATTGCCTACGTGGACAGCTTTGATGGAGAGGCCGTGCGGGACTACACCGCCGAGGCGTTGGCAGATGCGTGGGAGTCCGAGGACGGGCGCGAGGGGATCGCCAGTTTCATCGAAAAGCGGCGGCCAAGATGGAGGTCGGACGCATGACGATCCGCACCCTGCTTGTCGCCAACCGGGGCGAAATCGCCCGGCGCATCATCCGCACCGCGCGCAGCATGGGGGTGCGCACCGTGGCCGTCTATTCGGATGCCGACCGCGAGGCCCCCCATGTGCAAGAGGCCGATGCCGCCTATCACATAGGCCCGGCCGAGGCGGTGCACAGCTACCTGGATGGCAACCGGATAATCGAGGTCGCGCTGAGGGCGGGCGCGGATGCGGTGCATCCGGGCTATGGGTTCCTGTCCGAGTCTGCCGGGTTCGCCGCGGCGTGCGAGGCGGCGGGGGTGCGGTTCGTGGGGCCACCAGCCGAGGTGATACGCCTGATGGGCTCCAAGATCGAGGCCAAGGGCAGGGCGGTTGCGGCGGGCGTGCCGGTGGTTCCCGGCTATAACGGTGAGGATCAATCCGATGACACTCTATGCGCGCAAGCGGAGAGGATCGGCTTTCCCCTGCTTGTCAAAGCCAGCGCCGGCGGCGGCGGTCGGGGAATGCGTATCGTGCAGAAGGCCAGCGATGTGCGCGCGGCATTGGCCGCCGCCCGCTCTGAGGCGCAGGCCGGTTTCGGGGACGCGTCGCTGCTACTGGAGCGGTATGTGGAAAAGGCGCGCCATATCGAGGTGCAGGTTCTGGGCGATGCGCATGGCAATGTCGTGCATGCGTTCGAGCGGGATTGCTCATTGCAGCGCAACCACCAGAAAGTCATCGAAGAGGCCCCCGCCCCCGGCCTGCCCGAGGCGCTGCGGCAGGATATACTAACGAGCGCGGTGCAACTGGCGCGTTTCATCGGCTATCAGAATGCCGGCACGGTGGAATACCTGCTCGACGATGACAGCGGCGAGTTCTTCTTTCTCGAGATGAACACCCGGCTGCAGGTTGAGCACCCTGTGACTGAGGCGGTTACCGGGCTGGACCTGGTTGAATGCCAGATCCGGGTGGCTGGCGGCGCGCCGCTTGGCGTGCAACAGCACGATATCGCCTGCCGCGGTTGGGCCATCGAGGCACGTGTCGCCGCCGAGGATCCGGCGGCGGGTTATTGCCCGGAAACCGGGGTTATCTCGGCCTACTGCGCGCCGGAGACGTGTCGCACCGATAGCGGGGTCGAGACCGGATCGGTCGTATCGCATCACTACGATTCGATGCTGGCAAAGGTGATCGCCCATGCCGGGAATCGCAGGGCCGCGATTGAAAGGCTGGCGGCGGGCCTGTCGCGGATGCGTCTGGATGGACTTGTCACGAACCTGGGGTTCCTGGCCGATCTCTTGCGTGCGCCGGCGTTTCAAGAGGGGCGCCATCACACCGGCACGATTTCCGCCCATTTCCCGGGTGGCTGGCGCCCGCGTGCAATAGGCGGATCGCTACGCGCCACGGCGGTTCTGGCACGGTACTTGGCGGACCGGCCCATGGCGGCGGACCCCTGGCATGCGATCGGGGCCTGGCGGGCCGTTCGCGTTGGCGGGCGGTCCGGGATGGCGGTTTACTACCTCGATCATCAGCCGGCCGAGATCCGAGAGACTGCCGATGGCTGGACCGTGACGCTGACAGGCGAGCCGCCACATGGGTTTGCCCACGTCTCGGCGGCGCCGGGGCGGATTATTCATGAACAGGGCGGTCAGCGGCACGCCGTGGACTATGCCGTTCAAGGTGCGGACGTGACGATGAAGACCGAGGCGGGCCGGTTTTCCGTCAAGGTCGAGACAGGCGAGGAGGCGTTCCTTGTCGAGACAGGCGGCAGCGCCAGCGCGGGACGGGAAATCAGGGCGCCGATGCCGGGCCTGATCGTCGAGCTGCTGCACGCCCCCGGTGCCACCCTGAGCAAGGGTGATCCGGTGGTGGTGATAGAGGCCATGAAGCTGCTGCAAACCCTGACCGCACCTTGTGACGGCGTGCTGAGCGAGACCCCACACCAACCCGGAGAAACGGTTCAGAAGCAGTCGATCCTGGCTGTTTTTGACCCGGAGGAGACCCCGACATGAGCCACCATCTTTTCCTGACCCAAGAACACGAGATGCTGCGCGACCAAGTGCGCCGGTTCATCGCCGAAAAGGTTCATCCCGCCGCGGACTCGTGGGAAAAGGACGGGTGCGTTCCGCGTGACATCCTGCGCCAGATGGGGGATCTGGGGTTCCTCGGTATCCGTTACCCTGAGGAGTATGGCGGCAGCGCCATGGACACGCGCGCAACCGCCGTGCTGGCCGAGGAGTTGGGCCGGTCCACCTATGCCGGTTTTGCGATCACGGCGTTGGTGCATACCGACATGGCATCGGTGCACCTTTACAACGCAGGCACCCAAGCGCAGAGGGCGGAGCACATGCCCGATATCATCGCGGGGCGAAAGATCGTCGCGGTGGCGGTGACCGAGCCCGACGCGGGATCGGACGTCAAAAGCATTCGCACCATGGCCAGGCGCGACGGCGATGACTTCGTGCTGAACGGCGCCAAGATGTTCATTACCAACGGGGTTCACGCCGATCTCTATTGCGTGGCCGCCAAAACAGACACCCAAGGCCCCGCCAGCCAGTCGGTGACCATTTTCCTGGTGGAAAAGGGCACGCCGGGGTTTTCCGTCAGTCGCGCGCTGGACAAGCACGGCTGGTGCTCTTCGGATACGGCCGAGCTGTCGTTCCAGGAATGCCGCATCCCGGCCGAAAACATCCTCGGGCAGGAGGGAAAGGGCTTTTACAGCATCATGAAGAACTTCCAGAACGAACGGATCGTTCTGGGCGCCATGGCAATGGGGGAGGCGCAAGCGGCGCTGGACCTGACGCTTGACTATGTGAAAACCCGCCAGGCCTTTGGCGCCCCGCTATGGTCGAAAGAGGCGATCCGGCAGCGCCTGTCGATGCTATCCGCGCGGGTCACCGCCGCGCGTCAACTGGTCTATGCAACCGCCGCCCGCGATGCCGCGGGCGAAGACGTGGTAAAAGAGGTCTCCATGCTCAAGGCGCTGTGCGGGGAGCTGGTGAATGACGTCATGTATGATTGCGTGCAGTTTCATGGTGGCACCGGCTACATGCGCGGAAGCGCCATTGAGCGAATGGCCCGCGATGCCCGGGTGCAGTCGATCGGCGGGGGAGCCACGGAAGTCATGCTTGAAGAGGTGGCAAAACGCCTCTGACGGCCGCAGCATGAGACACGGGCTGGTGGGCACCTTGGGGAGCCGTGCAGCACTCTCGTTCAACGCGCTCGGGTCGGGCGGCAATAGCGTCAGGAGGGGGCATAGACACCGCCGCCAGAGGCCGCCGCGAGCTTTTCCTGTTTCGCAAAGGGGCTGAGGCCCAGCCACGATTGCATGGAGTCGGTGAGATCGGTGTTTCCCATCATCGAAATCGCCCCGTCGTCCACCGCGCGCGCGACGGATCTCAGGCCCATCCAGATCTCGGTCATCGTGCGCAGATCGACGTTGATGAAGAGATCCACGTCGAAGCCTGGATCGACATGGCACAGGTCCACGCTTTGGTCTGGCTCAACGATGAGCCACCAGTTGCGCTGAGAGGGGGGGAGCTCGGGGTAGATGAACTCGATCACCGTCTGCCGCTTTGGAACCGGATCGGTGTCGAGGTTACGCCGCATGTCCCACATCAGCAGCTCGGGATCGAGGTTGTCGAGCGAGGGCTCGGTCTCGACCCATTTCTGCCCCCACATACCGATGGCTTCGATCACGGGCTGCAAGTCTTGCCCCGCAGGGGTGAGGCGGTAGGCGGCGGCGTCGGGTCCGTCGGGACGTTGATCGCGCTCCACGACGCCGGCGGCTTCCAACTCGCGCAGGCGTTTTGATAGCAACGCTGGCGACATGCGCGGCACGCCGCGGCGCAGCTCGTTAAAGCGGGTGGAGCCGGCGATAAGCTCACGCAGCAACACCACCGTCCAGCGCGTGCACAGGATCTCCGCCGCCATCGCGACGGGGCAAAACTGTTTGTAGCTCGCATTCGTCATCGTGGCCTCCCTGTTCAAGGTATCCCGATCCTACCAGCGACGCCGCGCACCTGGCTAGTTCAGAAACTGTATTGGCCGAGGTTCAGTTCGTGAACTGGCCGCGGGGCGCACGGGGGTGGCAGGCTGCGTGTATCGGATCGGTCCGATGGCACCCAAGGCAACGCAACTTGCGAGGAGAAAGACATGCCACTTGTGGACATTCAGTTGATCGAGGGCGTCTTTGACGCCGCCCAGAAACGGCAGATGATCGAGGAGGTGACCGAAACGATGGTCGGCATCGAGGGCGAGGCCATGCGCGGCGTGACCTGGGTCCGCGTGCAGGAGATCGCAAGCGGTGAATGGGGGATCGGAGGAAAACCCATGACCGCCGCCGATGTGAAAGGCGCGCCGGCGGAGCCGGCTTGAGCCTTGTGCTGATCGCACGGGCGCAATCAGACATGACCAGGAAGGAGCGCAACATGACGACATCTCTGGCGGAGCAAATCAGCACCGTTTCCCTCTATGAGCGGTTGGGCGCGTCTGCCGGGATCAGGCGGATCATCGACGGAATGGTCGATGCCCATCTGCAAAACCCGGTCATTCAGGCCCGGTTTCTGCCCTATCTCAATGAGCCCGAACGCGTGGAAGAGATCAAGCAGCACACCTGCACCTTCTTTGCCGTGCATTCGGGCGGTCCGGGATCCTACAGCGGGCGCAGCATGACGGAGGCGCACCGGGGGATGAACATCAGCGATACAGAGTACATGGCCGCAATCGACGACATCCTGAGCACGATGGAGGCGCAGGGCCATGACCGGAAAACCCGAGACGAGGTTTTGGCGCTTCTCAATGCGCTGAAGCCCGAAATCACCAACGTTTGAAATACGTGGCCGGTTTGACGGCCAACAGACCAAGGGAGGCGTTCGAGATCATGGACAGTTCGATCGAGGTAAGACGGTTCGAGAGCCCCGACGAGGCGCTCGACATGAAGGAGAACGGCGGGATCGACATCGTCCGGATGGGCGACGGGACGGCCGGGATGTACGCGGTCTTTGAGCCCGGATGGACCTGGGAAAAGGATGAAAAGCCATTGCTCGGATCACCTGACACCTGCCCGATGCGTCACACCGGCTATTGCATCGATGGCAAGCTGGTGGTGCGCATGGTCGAGACGGGCGTTGAAACGCCGATCACGAAGGGCGACTTCTTCGAGATCCCGCCGGGTCACGACGCATATGTTGAAGGGGCGCAGCGGGTCGAATTGATCATGTTCGAGGCGCCAGCACACGAGCACTAGCAACTGTATTTCTCAAGCGGGCAGAGTGACCCATTTCTGGCGAGATTTGCAGAGTGCGTTGACGATTGTGACGAGCTTTCGCGTAACGGATGAGGTCTCAGGCGGCGAGGCCAATGGGCGCTTCTGTGCGACTGGTTGCTTCAGTGGAAATCCCGGCTTGGAAACAGCCTTTTTGCCTGCTCCCTGGGGTGCCGGGCCGTTGGTTGGGCGTTGCTGGTGTGCTGCGGTGCATCGGCCGAATGGCCCAGGGATGAGAGCATCGGCGACAGATCCTCGATCCGTTCGGCGATCAGGTGCGTGACCTGGCCCTCGCGCTCGATCCGGCCGGTGACGCGCAGGAGCCGCCCGGCGATCACTGCCTTGCGGAACGCCTCGTAGACCTTGCGCCAAACCACGATGTTGGACACGCCGGTTTCGTCCTCCAACGTCAGGAAGACCACGCCGGAGGCGGTGCCGGGGCGCTGGCGGGTGATGACGAGGCCGGTGACGGTGATCCGCCCCTTCGCGTGCCCCAGCCGCTCGTGGGGCGTGCTTTCGGGCAGGCGTGGGCGCAGAAGCTCCAGCGGATGGGCGCGCAGGGAAAGGCGCAGGGACAGGTAGTCCTCGATCATCTCCTGCCCGAGCGTCATCGCGGGCAGGGTGGCCTGCGGTTCACCCCCGCCTTCGCCCTCCGTGCCAAATAGCGGCAACGGCTTGGGCGCCCGCAACGCGCGTGCGGCCCAGAGCGCATCGCGGCGCGTGAGGCCGATGCCGGCGAAGGCATCCGCCTCGGCCAGCCGCTCCAGCGCATCGGGATGAACACCGGCTCGGCGCCAGAGGCTCTCGACATCCGCGTAGCCATTGCCGCGCGCGGCGGCGATCCATGCGGCATCTTCCTCGCGCATGCCCTTGATCTGGCGAAACCCCAGCCGCAGGGCCAGCCCGCCATCGGCGCGCGGCTCCAGCGTGCAGTCCCAGGTGGAGTGGTTCACCGAGACGGGGCGCACCTCGACGCCATGATCGCGGGCATCGCGCACAAGCTGTGCCGGTGCGTAGAACCCCATCGGCTGGCTGTTGAGCAGCGCGCAGGTGAACGCCGCCGGGTGATGGCACTTGAGCCAGGCAGAGATATAGACCAGCCGCGCGAAGCTTGCTGCGTGGCTTTCGGGGAAGCCGTATGAGCCGAAGCCCTCGATCTGTGCAAAACAGCGCGCGGCGAAGTCCGCCTCGTAGCCGCGGGACAGCATCCCCGAGATGAAACGCTCGCGAAAGGCGCCGATCGTGCCCATCCGCTTGAAGGTGGCAAGCGAGCGGCGCAGCCGATCTGCCTCGGCCGCAGAAAAGCCGGCGGCGACCACGGCGATCTGCATCGCCTGCTCCTGAAACAGGGGCACGCCATAGGTGCGGCCCAGAACCTCCATCATCGCGGCGCCGAGATCCTCGACCTTCTCGCGGCCCTGACGGCGGCTGATGAAGGGATGGACCATGCCGCCCTGGATCGGGCCGGGCCGAATGATGGCCACCTCGCAGACCAGGTCGTAGAACGTGCGCGGCTGCATCCGGGGCAGGAAGTTCAGTTGCGCGCGGCTTTCCACCTGGAACACCCCGATCGCATCGGCGCGGCACAGCATGTCATAAACGGTGCTGTCCTCGGGCGGCACATTGGCCAGCGTCAGCTCCAGTCCGCGGTGATCGGCCAGCAGCCCGAACGCCTTGCGGATGCAGGTCAGCATACCGAGCGCGAGCACATCGACCTTCAGAAGACCGAGCGCATCGATGTCGTCCTTGTCCCATTCGATGATGGTGCGGTCGTCCATCGCCGCGTTCTCGATGGGACACAGCTCGTCGAGCCGTCCCTGGGTGATGACGAAGCCGCCCACATGCTGGCTCAGGTGCCGGGGAAAGCCGATGATCTCCCCGATCAGTTTCGTAGCCAGCATCACGCGGTCGTCTGCCGGATCAACCCCGGCATCGCGCAGGCGGTCCTCGTTCGGGGCGCTGGCGGACCAGCCCCAGATCTGGCCCGAGAGCCGGGCGACCACGTCCCGAGACAGCCCCATCACCTTGCCGACCTCGCGGATCGCGGCGCGCGAGCGGAAATGGATCACCGTTGCGGTCAGCCCGGCGCGATGGCGGCCATAGCGCTCATAGATCCACTGGATCACCTCTTCGCGGCGCTCGTGTTCGAAATCCACGTCGATATCGGGAGGCTCTCCGCGCTCCTTCGAGATGAACCGCTCGAAGATCAGGGTGATGCTTTCGGGCGGCACCTCGGTCACGCCCAGCAGGTAGCAGACCACCGAATTGGCCGCCGATCCGCGCCCCTGGCAGAGAATGCCCTTCGAGCGGGCAAACTGCACGATGTCATGGACCGTCAGGAAATAGGGCGCATATCCCATCTCGGCGATGAGCCTGAGCTCTTTGTCGACGCGCGCGGTGATCTTCGACGGTGGCCCGTCGGGATAGCGCCAGCGCAGGCCGTCACGCGAGAGCCGCTCGAGGCGCGCCTGTGCGGGCTCGCCGTCCTGCGCCTCGTCGGGATATTGATAGCGCAGATCGTCGAGACGAAAGGCACATTGGTCCGCGATCTCCAGCGTTCGGCGGATCGCGGCCGGGAACCGATGGAACATCCGCGCCATCTCGGCCCCGGATTTGAGCCGATGCTCGCCATGGGTCAGGCGGCGCTCGCCTATATTGTCGATGGTGCATCCGAGGCGAAGGCACGTCAGCACATCGGCCAGCGGACGGCGCGCCGAGCGGTGCATGCTCACCTCGCCGGCCGCGACCATCGGCAGCCCGGTTGCCTGCGCAATCTGCGCCAGCCGCTCGAAGCGCAGCGGGTCGCGCCCGTCATAGAGCGGCGCCGCGCCCAGAAAGCACTGGCCGGGAAAGCTGCGCAGCATGTGGCGCAACTCGCGCGTCACATCCGCGCTGGCCGGCGTCTCCAGCGGGTCGGGCGGCAGGGCGATCAGCACCATATCGCGCCCGCAGCCCAACAGATCGTCGCGCGTCAGGTGGCAGTGGCCCTTTTCCGCGCGGCGCTTGCCGAGGGACAACAGCCGTGTCAGCCGCGACCAGGCGGCCGCATCGGTCGGCAGCGCCAGCCAATCCGTATCGCTGTCGGTGAGCACCAGCCGCGCGCCGGGGATCAACCTTGGCAGCGGCATGTCGGGCGGGATCTGCAGCTGAGCCTCAAGCGAGCCGTATTGGCTCGTCTGGCGGCTCGAGTGATCGGTGACCTGCCGGGAGCGGATTGCTGGTCCATCCTGCGCGCCGTCGGCGGCCGCGCGCGCCTCTTCGCGCAGGCGGGTCAGTTCCTTCAGCGCCGAGAAGGCCCGCACCACGCCCGCGACCGAGTTCCGGTCGGTGATGGCGATGGCGGCAAGGCCAAGCTCAGCCGCGCGCGTGACCAGCTCCTCGGGATGCGATGCCCCGGTCAGGAAGGTGAAGTTGCTGGTCACGCACAGCTCTGCATAGGCGGTCATGCGAATTCTCCCTGCACGAACCATGCGCGCGCCGCATCAGGCACCTGCGGCGTATGGAACAGCCACAGCCGCGGCCCCTCGCGTGTCTCGATGCGCCAGTAATCGCGCAGACCCGAGCGCCAGGCCGGATCATCGAGCCACCATTCCGGCGTGATCCGTTCCGGCCCGGTGGCGCGCAGCGTGCTGAACGCCATCCGCCGCCACCGAAATCGCGCGGGGGGATGGCCGGGGTGCGCGATGCCGCCCGCCGTCACCGGCTCGGGTGGAAACACAAGGATCGGACGATCCGGTCCTGTTCGAGGCGGCGGCGCCTCGGGCTCGCTATAAGCTGCCGGTGTCAGCAGGAAGCTGCGCTCGGGGATCTTGCTCTGTGCGGGCGCCAGGCGCAGCACCCGGTCGAACCCCAGCCGGTTGCCAAGCCGCGAGAAGAGGTCGGCCAACGCATCCTCCTGCCGGAGGGCGGCTCGCGCGCCCAGTTGCTCGGGCGGCAGGTGCTCCGTCACATGAGCCGTCAGGCGCATCGCCTCGATGCCGAACCCGGCTTCGACCTCTTCGACGCCTTTGAGAAACAACGCGGCGATCCGCTCGGGATCGCGCATCGCGCGGGCAAGGCCGATCTCGACCTGCGCCGTTTCCCTGTCGAGCCGGTGCAGCTCGAGCCGCAGGCGACGTGCGCCCCGGTCATGATGGGCCAGCTTCTCGCACAGACGCTCCAGCAGGCGCGACACCCCGGTCATCACATCGTCCTGCAAGCCGACCGGCTCCGGCAGGGTCATCCGCACCCCGAAATGCGGCTCTTCGGCCTCCGGCGCGACCGGCTCGGCCTGGCTGCCAAGCGCCTGGTCGAGCCGCAGGACCAGGCCGGGGCCGAAGCGCCGGGCCAGCGGCGCACGCGGCAGCGAGAGAATATCGCCAATCCGGGGCAGTCCCATGCGTGCAAGCGCCTGCGCCGTTTCCGCGTCGATCCGCAGGGCGGAGACCGGCAGGTGCCCGATCGCCTCGGCGAGCCCGCCTTCGGGCACGATGCCGCCGCCATGACGCGCCAGCGCATGGGCTGCCCCGCGCGCGCCGGCGATGGCGCTGAGCGCCGAGAGGCCCGCGCGCTCCAGCCGGGTATGCAGATCGGCGCGCATCTCGTCCTCGCCGCCAAACAGGTGTGGCACCCCGCTGATGTCGGCCATCAGCCCATCCGCGCCGTCCCGTGCCACCATCGGGGAGTATTGCCCGATCCAGCGGCGCAAATGCATCAATGCTGCTGTCTCGCGCGCCAGGTCGGCGGGGCGGGTGGCCAGATCGGGGCAGATCGCCCGGGCATCGGCCAGCGCCATGCCGCGATGAAGGCCTTGCGCCTCGGCGGCCCGGGTCAGGCAATGCAGATGATCGGAGTTCCCTGATCGCAGGATCAGGGCGAAAGGCCCCTCAACAGGGCGTCTCCGCAGCGCCATGTCGCTTGCCAGCCGCGGAAACCAGATGGACAGCAGCCGTCGCGCCATTCCAATGCACGGTCCAGATTCCAGTTGTTCCCTCTTTGTTCTTATTAAGACTCCAGCGGTGCAGAGTCGAGTCCCGATCCTCGCCCGCCACCGGCGCGCACTGCCAGCGGGTCTCGGCGGCATTGCTGCCCTGGCCCGCGCGGATCAGCATCAGCCCGGTGGTCCGGCCCGCTTCGGCCGCCAGTTGCAACCGCCGCCCGGCGGTGAGCGACAGGGGGCTTGACGGCTCGGCGATGACCAGTCCTGCGGCCGGGCTGCGCAGGGCTTCCTCGACCGCCCAGAGCAGGTCGATCTCGCGGCCGGGGCGGATCACATGCAGCCGCTGCCCCACGCCATCGGGCAGGCCGCGCAGCATGGGCAGGTGCGGCGCATGGGCCGCCAGCACCCAGATCAGGGGGCCGGCATGGCGCGCCGCCTGAAGGAGGGCGAAGGCCTGGCGGCCGCGCCCTTCCGCCTCGTGCACGCGCGCCGGGGCAAGGGCGAGGGGATCGGTGGGGGCGGGTTCAGGCGGCATCTTCACGCACCCCTTCGGCAACGATCTTCAGCATGCCGTCCGGCAGCGGGCGCTGTAGCTTCAGCGCCTCCTCGGCCGGGGCCGTCAGCCAGAGCCGCCATTCCCGCGGTGTCGTCAGGATGACGGGCATGGCCCTGGGATGGACGGCGTGCACCTCGGCATTGGGCGGGCAGGTCAGAAAGCCGAACAGGTCCGCCGTCACCTCACCTTCCTTCAGCTTGCGCACCGAGGTCCATTCGGTGCGCAGCCCGGCGAAGAAGGCCAGCGGCCGATCCGCACCAAGCGCGAACCAGACCGGCGAGTTGCGGGGCGCGCCGGCCCGTTTGTCGATCTCGGAAAAACTGGTGAAAGGCACAAGGCATCTGTGCTCCACCCCCAGCCAGCGCCGCCAGTGGGGCGAGGCCACGTTGCGGATATTGGTCACGCCCGGATCGGTGCGCTTGCCCTCGAGGAACTTCGCCGGAGTCGGCATCCCCCACCGCGCCATCGCAAGCTGCCAGCCGCCAGAGGCGCCATGGCGGATGATGGGCGCGGGGTAGTCCGGCCAGATTCCCGCCAGGGGGGGCAGGTTGCCGGTTGTGTCCACCAACTCTTCACCCCCCTCAAGCATGTCGTCGAAGACGTGCCGCATCGCGTCCTGGCTCTTGGTATGGGAATAAAGGTTGCACATCGGCGGCGCTTTCGGCGGGAATCGAAATGGGATCGGTGCGACAAGAACAATGCCAGAACTAGGTGCGCGTTGGAAGTATGCCGCAGCGCCAATTGGCTACAGGGGGCGAGGAATGGCTCGCGTACCTATAATAGTCATACCGCCGGATCCCATGGGACGGTGCGATGTCCTAGAAAGCGCAGGCACGCAGGGCATTTGTCCCGGGTGCTTCTTGATCGCCCGTATCCACGAGCGGCCACGAAGCGTTGTAGGAGCGGTGGCCGTCATCGCCATCTGGACTGCCGCATGCACCGCCTTCGGCATACAATTCCTGAACTGTGACCCGTTCGAGACGCAATCTGAAGGCGCGATCGAGGCCGAGGGCGAAAGAGACCGCAGACGCCAGCGCCGCCACCGTCGAGGGTGAGGCCGAGGGCAACAGCTCCGAGGACGAAGAGGTCACGCATCTGACCGGTCTTGCGTTCATGGAAGGCCACATCCGTGCCGGTCTCGCCCTTTACGTACAGGGCGATATCGCGGCGGCGAAGACACACATGGGTCATCCGATCGAAGGAAAATACGAGGCCGTCGAGGACCAACTGGAAAGCTCTGGCCATGGTGTCTTGGAAGGGCAGATCGAAGCGCTGGCCGCCGAGGCCGAGGCCGATCTGGCTGAGCTCGAGGCTGTGTTCGCCGAAGTATGTGAGACAATGGAAGCTGTGCGTGCGGACTATCCGGCGAACACAGCCTCGAGCGCGATTTCCTCCGGCATGAGCCCTGCGGCCTCGCCCGGCCGATACCCGGTGTTCACCATGCCCAGCAGGATCGCCCGCGCCTCGCCGTTCAGCCCGTCGAGGGCCCCGGGCGAAAGCAACCGCTTGCGGATCCAGTCGTCGCTGAGCGGCGGGCGCGGGGTGCTGTCACTTTCCTTGAAGCTGAACCCCGCGACCGGCAGAGCGATCCCGAGGCGCTTGCGCGCATTGACCAGCTTCAGAACCGCGCCGAGTTGCGTCAGGTCCTTGTTGCCGCTGTTGGGGTCGGCCCCTCGCATTCGATCCGCTCCATCCACCAGTTGCGGAAATCGCCCGTGTCGTCCGCGGTGATTTTGCCGATCGGCTTATCCCCGACCACCGCGATGAAGTTGCGGATCGCCTTCTTGCGTGGGGTTTTCCAACGCCGGACTTAGTCGGCTGACTTATCAAGGACCTGGTGTCCCGGGCCATGTCCCAGTAGAGCTCCAGCGCGCGCCGGCAGGAACCGAACACCCCTTGCCGCGCCCAGATACTGCGCCGCGGCGAACTGGACCTGTCACGTATTTGTGCCGCTCCGAGTGCTCGTTTAAGCCACTTTCCGTTCGAAGGCGACCGGGCTTTTCCAGCCCAATGCTGAGTGT
>NZ_AUIJ01000026.1 GCF_000423645.1 Sediminimonas qiaohouensis DSM 21189
CTGGGCACCTTCACCGGCACCGGGCCGATCCCGGTCATGACCTCGCGCTCCGGCAGATAGCCATGGCGCACGAGGCGGGACCGGCCATCTTCGGTCTTGTCATCGGCATGGGAGGCAAGCAGAGCGGCCAGTTCCGCTTCCACCGCCTGCTCGATCAGGCGACGCGCGCCCGAGCGCAGGATATCCGTCAGCGGATCGGGCGAAAATCCCGATGGATCAGGCAATGGCGTGATGGTAGACTTCGTCATGTGGCATATCCCTTTCTCTTCGGAGAATTGACGGCGCGTGAACACCGCCATGATATGCCGCCCCTCAGGGGCCATCACCAACTTTCAGCTATATCTCCCCGCAAGTGAATTTCGACCTTTCCGCCAAGAAAACGGGTTTTGGCGCGTTGGCCGTCGGGTATGATTGGCAAAACGGGTTTCGCGGCGATGTGTCCCTGAGCGTGAGCGGCTCCGCCAACGTTGCCGGGCCCTGTTCAAGCGCGTCCAACGGCTCTCCCTGCGACGACCATGCGGACATCACCGATGCCTCGATCAGCACGGCGGCGGTGATGGGCAACGTGTTCTATTCGCCGTTGGAGCAAGCCGGAAACGACAGCCGCTTTCAGCCGTTCCTGGTGGCCGGTCTGGGGCTGGCGCGCAACAAGGTTGGTGAATGGACGCGGTTCAATGCTAATGCGACCACGCAAACCCGCACGTACCAAGGCAATTCCTCGGTTGATCTGGCATGGTCGGTCGGTGCGGGGGCGGCGTATCAGCTCACCCGGCCGGGTGAATGGCCGGTGATGCTCGAGGCGTCCTGGCGCTATTACGACTATGGCACCGCGGAAGGTGGCGCGCAGCCCATTGGAACAGGCTCGCAGCCGACAAAGCCGCTGACATTTGACAACACCGCGCATGTCATCGCTATTGGTATTCGCGTGCCTCTGCAGCGCTACTGACGCAAGGCGCAGTCGGCGCGCAAGCCGATACCGCAACCTATGAGCCGCCCGCGTGATACGGGCGGCTTTTGCTTTGTTCAGCTGTCGCTGTCCGATTTCGGCCAGAGCAGGGATTCCGCCGTGTAGACCAGCACCGCAAGGCCCACGGCCCCGGCCACCGCGACGCCCAGCAGGACGATCACGTCGATCGGCCCGCCGATATCGGCAAAGCCCGAGCGCGTCACCTTTTGCACGAAAAGCACCGCCGCGACGGCGCCGATAGGCATCGAGAGCTGCGCCCACAGGAACTTGCGCCAACTGACCGCGCGGTCGCGGATCAGGACGTAGAAATAGGCCAGCGTGATCACCGCGGCGAGTATGACCATCGTCCAGAACAGGCCGCGGCCGAAGATCTCTTCGAACACGGCGATCAGGGTTTCGAATGTCAGATCCTTCATCGTCTCGCCCTCCTCAGGCCTTGCCGCGCAGCATGGCGTTATACGTGGCCTTGAGCGCGATTTCCTTCATCAGCCAACTGATCCATAATTCCTCAAGGGGCGCGATGATGCCGGGGAAGGAGGGGGTCAGGTTGTTGTTGTAATCGAACTCGATCAGCATGGCGCGCCCGACCCGCGTGATCAGCGGGCAGGAGGTATAGCCGTTATAGCTGGCGTCGGTGGTGTCGCCGGCGATCTGTGCGACGAGGTGCTCCTCAACCACGGGCACCTGCCATTTGACGCTGGCGGCGGTTTTGCCCTTGGGTACACCGGCCACGTCGCCGACGGCGAAGATGTCCGGGTAGCGGCGGTGGCGCAGGCTGTGCATGTCCACCTCGACCCAGCCCTGATCGGTCCATTTGTCGGCCCATGACAGACCCGATTGGCGCACCACTTCGGGCGCGCGTTGCGGCGGGATGACGTGGAGGTAGTCATACGCGCGTTCGACCCGGCCATTGGGCGTTTGAAAGGTGGCGCGCTTGGCGCCCGGCTCGATCGAAGTCAGCGTTTCCTGCATGCCGGTTCCGATGCCGCGATCGCCGAACAGCATGCGCACCTTCTCGGCCACGATGGGCACCCCGAAAAGCGATTGCTGCGGGGCGGCATAGACGAAGTCGGACTTGCCGCGCGTGCCCGCCTTGCGCGCCAGGTCATCGATCAGGAAGGTATGTTTGAGCGGCGCGCCTGCGCATTTCATTTCCGTGGCCGGGCGGGTAAAAAGGCCGCTGCCGCCCTCGTCGATGAACTTCGATGCCGCTTTCCATGTGCGGGCGGCATAGTCCGGCCCGGCATAGAGCGCGCCGATGCCGTTCTCGCCGACCATGTCGAGGCTGAACCCCTCGATCGCGCCGTGATCCAGCACCAACCCGGTGGCGACAATCAGGTAGTCATAGCGCAGCGTTTCGCCCGATTGCAGGGCGATGGTGCGCGCTTCGGGGTCGATGGCGGCGGCGTTCTCGGGTTTGAGGGTGACGCCGGCGGGCAACCAGTCGGCGGTGCGGCTGACCGAGTAGCTTGGCGGCTTCAGCCCGGCGGCAATCAGCGAGAAGCCCGGCTGATACCAGTGCTGCGCGCCGCCATCGACGATGGTGATCTGCGCGCCCTCGAGGCGTTCCACGAGGCGGTTGGCAAGGGCCGTGCCCGCCGCGCCGGCGCCCAGGATCACGATGCGGGCCTTGGTTGCGACTTGTGCGTGCGGCCTGCCGGGCAGCCCCGTCGCGGCCAAGGCGCCGGCACCGGCGGCCAGGCCAAGGAACCGGCGCCGGCCGGGATCGTTGGTGCGGTCGTGGGACATGGGAGCATTCCTTTGTTTGGTACATGGATGATGCACCAATTCGGCAATGCCGCGCTTTGCGCTGAATCAAACGCGCCTGCCCGCCATGCGCCGCCCGCGATTACCCGACGCGGCGCAGGGTGCTGGCGATGCTGGAGACGGCGAACATCACGGCGACGACGCAGACGATGGTCGGCCCTGTCGGCGTGTCGAACTGATACGAGGTCTGTAGCCCAATCCAGGCCGCGACCATCGCAAGGGCGACGGCAAAGGCCGCCATTGCCTCGGGCGTGCGGGCGAAGGGCCGGGCGGTGGCCGCCGGGACGATCAGCATGGCGGTGATCAGCAGCACGCCGACAACCTTGATCGCCACCGCGACGACCACGGCCAGCGCCAGCGTCAGGATCAACTGCTCGCGCCGCGGCTCGATCCCCGCCGCACGGGCTAAATCGGGGTTGAGCGTCGCGGTCAACAGCGCCGACCAGCGCCACGCCACCAGCGCGACAACCAATAGCGCGCCGCCCCAGATCACCGCCAGATCGACGTGCGACACCGACAGGATATCGCCGAACAGGTAAGCCATCAGATCGATCCGGACGCCCGACAGGAACGACACCGCCACCAGTCCGAATGCCAGCGCAGAATGCGCCATCACCCCCAAAAGCGTATCCATCGCATAGCCGCGCCCCGTCAGTAGCGTCACGGCGGCGGCCATCACCAGCGCGACGATCATCGCGCCCACGAAGATGGGCATGGAAAACGCCAACGACAGCGCCACGCCAAGGATCGCGGCATGCGCCGTCGCATCCCCGAAATAGGCCATCCGCCGCCACACCACGAAGCACCCTAGCGGCGCGGCGGCGAGTGCGGTTCCGACGCCTGCCAGCGTCGCGCGGGTCATGAAATCATCCAGCATCAATGCGCCTCTTCCGCAGGTTTGGCGTGGGGGCCGTGGTCGTGATCGTGGTGGTGCTGATAGAGGGCAAGGGTGCCTTGCGTTCCTTCGCCGAAGAGGGCGCGGTAAACCGGCGCCTCGGCCACGACCTGCGGCGTACCTTCGCAGCAGACGTGCCCGTTGAGGCAGATCACCCTGTCGGAGGCGCTCATCACGACATGCAAATCGTGGCTCACCATCAGCACGGCGCAGCCGGTTTCCGATCTGACCTCTTCGATGCGGCGGTAGAAGGCGGCCGCGCCCGGCTGATCAAGGCCGGCGGTCGCCTCGTCGAGGATAAGCAAATCGGGGCTATCCAGAAGGGCGCGGGCCAGTAGCGCGCGTTGAAACTGCCCGCCCGACAGCGCCGCCATCTGCCGCGTCTGCAAACCGGGCACGCCGGCCCGGTCCAACGCGTCGGCGATGCGCGCGGCGCTGGCGCGGCGGGGCAGGGACAGGAACCGCGCCACAGTCATCGGAAGCGTCGGATCAAGCACCAGCTTTTGCGGCACGTACCCGATGCGCAGACCCGCCGCGTGGGTGATGCGGCCCTCTGACGGGCTGATGCCGCCGATCACCGCGCGCAGGAGGGTTGATTTGCCTGATCCGTTGGGGCCGACAATGGTGACGATCTCGCCGCGATCGATCCGGAAATCGACGTGATCGAGGACGGTATTGCTGCCGTAGCGGACGCTCAGCCCGCTGATCTTAACAAGTGGATCGGTCATGCGCGGGCCTCTTGGGCGCAGGCGGGGCACAGGCCGATCGCCTCGCGCACGCTGCGCTCGATCACGAAACCGGCGTCGGCGGCGGCGCGGCCCAGTTCGCCGGCCATCGGGTCGGCCTCGGCCTCGACCACGCGGTTGCAGGCGCGGCAGATCAGGAAGGCGGGCGAATGGGTGTCGCTGAGGTGGGTGCAGGCGATGAACGCATTCAGCCCCTCGATCCGGTGGGCAAAGCCGTGCATCGTCAGGAAATCCAGCGCCCGGTAGGCGACCGGGGGTTGCGAGCCGAGCCCCTCGGCGCGGAGCCGGTCGAGGATCTCGTACGCGCCCATCGAGCGGTGCCCTTCCAGCAGGATCTCAAGCACGCGCCGGCGCGTCGGGGTAAGCTGCAGGCGCTGTTCGGCGCAGTGCTGTTCGGCCTGTTGCAGGCTGTCGGCGACGCAACTGCCGTGATCGTGGGTTTCAAAACCGGGTGCGGTCATCGGTGGAGTCTCCTCCGTCGAGATTGGGTTGCAATGTTATACTGTATTGCCTATAGGTTGTTTCGATATGTTATATAATCACAGGAGCTGAGCATGTCCATGCATCGTTTGAAATCCGTGTTGCTGGGGATCGGGGCGGCGATGACGCTGGGCGCACCCGGCTGGGCGCAAGCGCCCGGCGTGGCAACCGATATCGCGGCCATCCATTCGCTTGCTGCGCGCGTGATGGACGGCGTCGGCACGCCCGATCTGATCATACAGCAGGGGGCCTCGCCGCACGGGTATTCCCTGCGCCCGTCCGAGGCGCGGGCATTGGAGCAGGCCGATGTCGTGTTTTGGGTTGGTGAAGAGCTGACGCCGTGGCTTGATCACGCGATCGAATCGCTCGCGGCGGATGCACGGGTGGTTGCGTTGCTGGATAACCCCAAAACCCTGACGCGGGAGTTTCGTGAGGGCGCCACGTTCGAGGCCCATGGGCATGAAGATGAGCAGGGGCATGAAGATGAGCACGGACACGAGGACGCGCACGCGCACGAGGATGAGCATGCGCATGACGGCATCGACCCGCATGCGTGGCTTGACCCCGAGAACGGCAAGGCGTGGCTGGACGTGATCGCGGCCGAGCTGTCGCAGGTCGATCCCGAGAACGCGGGCCTCTATTTCGCCAATGCGGCGGAGGGGAAAAAGGAAATCGACGCCGCGGCCGCCGAGGTAGCGCAAATGTTTGCGTCGCTCAGCGATGCGCGCTTCATCGTGTTCCACGATGCCTACCAGTATTTCGAGGCCCGGTACAATATTCCCGCCGCCGCGGCGATCTCGCTCAGCGATGCAAGCGATCCCAGTGCGGCCCGGATTGCTGAGATCCGCGAATACGTGGAAAATCAGGGGATTACCTGCGCCTTCACCGAGCCGCAGTTCAATCCCGGCATCCTGAACGCAGTGTTTTCAGGGGCCGAGGCGAAGACCGCCGTGATCGACCCGCAAGGCACGGATATCGCGCCGGGCCCGGGGTTCTACCCTGCGTTCCTGCGCTCTGTCGGACAGGCCATTGCGGGTTGCCTATAGAGCATGATCCTGCCCGCCGCGCGCGCATTGCGGGTGGCGAGCAGGCAGGCAAGGCGTCAGGCGGGTTGCAGGCTCATGGGGGCGAACTCGTGAAACTTCAGCGCCTTGCCGTCGGTTTCAATAGCTGATCCGGGAGGCACTTCGATCCAGGTTTCTGCCTCGGCCAGTGGCTCGGAGCAGATGATCACTCCGCCCTGTTGCACCTTGTAGTAAAGGCTTGGCGCGAAGCGGTCCGAGGCGTAGCGCGCGGCGAACACCCGTTTGCCATCGGTCCAGCAGGCCGCGAAACGCATGAACGGGGTTTCGCCATTTTCCCGGGCGAGCGTTTCGACCCGTCCCACCGCGCGCGCCATCGCCGCCACCGGCTCACGATCCAGCCCGCCGCCGGCGGCGATCAGGAAGATCGCCTCGCTATCGGTGGCACCATTGCGCCGCTCATAGAGGTCGGCGGGTATCATCGCGTCCAGCGCCTGCCGGATGCGCAGGTGCCCGCCGACCTGTCCGTTATGCATGAAGCACCATGGCCCCACGCCGAACGGGTGGCTGTTGTTGCGCGAGACCGCCATGCTGGTCGAGGCGCGCACATGGGCGAGGAACAGCTGCGCCTTGGTGTGATAGGCGATCTGCTTGAGGTTGCTATCGGACCATGCGGGGTTGAGATCCTTGTAGATGCAAGGCGTGCCGCGATCCGTGTACCAGGCCAGCCCGAAGCCATCCCCGTTCAGGGGGGTCTTGCCGATCAGGGCGTGGCGGCTTTGGGCAACGAGGCATTGATCGCCCTTGAACACAAACTCATCAAGGTGCCGGGCTGCCCCGGTCCAGGCTAGGAAACGGCACATTATGCGGCCTCGGGGGTGAAGCGCGCGGTGCGGGTGTCCACGCGGTAATCACGGGTGAATGCGCCAGGGGTGCGGGCGATCTCATCGACGGCGCGGATGATCGTGTCGGCCTTGGCGTCGCTCATCAGGACCGAAAAGGCCAGGCGCGTCCATCCCGGTTTGTCGATCTCGTGCCCGGCCAGTATCGCGGTCCGCAGGCGATCGGACTGGACGCGGCCGAGGCCGAGAAGATGGTGCGCATAGGGCCCCGCGCAGGCGCAGCCGCCGCGCGCCTGAATACCGAAATGATCCGACAGGATCCGGGTGACAAGCTGTGGATGAACCGGCGCGCCGTCGGACCCCGTGATGCGAAAGGAAAACACTGGCAGAACGTCGCTTGCGTGTTCATTGCACAGGATATGAAGGCCCGGCGTGGCCCGCCAGACCTGCAAGGCGCGGCGGCGCAGCGCGTGCAGGTGCGTGGTCATCTGATCCTGGCCGATGGCCTCCTTGACGGCAAAGCACAGGGCCGCGCGGATATCGCCGATGATGTTGGGCGTGCCGGCCTCTTCGCGGGTAGTGACATCGTGGGAATAGTCGTGCCCCCACGGCGAGACAAAGCGCACGGTGCCGCCGCCCGGCAGGGTGGGCGTTTCGCGCGCGACCGCGTCCCGGCGCACGATCAGCACGCCAGACGCCCCCGGTCCGCCGATGAACTTGTGGGGCGACAGGGCGATGGCATCTATGCCAAGGCCCATATCCACGGGCAAGTAGGGGGCGGCGGCGGCGTAGTCCCAGACGCTAAGCGCGCCATGCGCCTTGAGCAGCTTGGTGATCGCGGCGACATCGGTGACGATGCCGGTAACGTTGGACACGGCCGAGAACGCGCCCACCACCGGGCGGGTGCCCGCGTCGACAAGCGCCTGTTCCAGCGCGGCGCGGTTCGGGCCGCCCTCGTGGGCCTCGGGGATCTCGACCACATCGGCGCCGCTTTCGCGCCACGGCAGGATGTTCGAGTGATGCTCGTAGGGGCCGATCAGGACGCGGGGTCTTTGGCCCGTCTGCACCATGCGGTCCACGCCCAGAAGCGGGGCGAGGCGGCTCAGGCCCGCGGTTGCGCCCGAGCCGGTAAAGATGACCGCGTGAGGATCATCCGCGCCGCATGCGCCGGCAATGAGACGCCGCGCCTCTGCGCGCATACGGTTCATCACCCGGCCGCAATGGGACGCCTCGGTATGGGCGTTGGAATAGTAGGGCAGCACCTCGGCGGTGATCGCGTCCTCGACCTGGTGCAAGGCGCGTCCGGAGGCGACGTAATCGGCGTAGATCAGGGGACGGGGGCCATCCGGGCCGGGGATCTCCAGCCCCTCGCCGATCACCCCGTCGCGCAGGTGATCGATCACGTCGGGCCGCTCAAGCGAGCGCGAAAAGCGGGAAAAGAAGCTGTGTTCGGAAGGGTGGCAGGGCAAGAGGGGCCTCATTTATGCGTTTGTGATTGTATGCGTGGAATATTTCAGGCAAATCGGGTGAAATCATCACAAGTTTATGCGTCAAAAGGGCTGTTTTTCGATCATATGACCCAAGATGCCGCCAAGAATATCGATCACATCGACGCCGCCATTCTGCGCGTGTTGCAGCGCGATGCCGCCCTGTCGCAGCGCGAGGTGGCCGACGAGGTGGGCCTGTCGCACAACGCGTGCTGGCGCCGGATGGTGCGCTTGCGCGAAACCGGCGTGATCCAGGGACAGACCGTGCGGCTAGACCTGACGCGTCTGGGGCTTGGGTTGACGGTGTTCGTGATGGTGCGCACGCGCGATCATTCGCCCGATTGGCTAAAGCAGTTCCGCAGGACGGTTCTGGGCATTGAAAACGTGATCGATTTCTTCCGCATCGCGGGCGACTACGACTATATGCTCAAGATCGTGGCGCGCGACATGAACGATTTCGACCTGGTCTATCAACGCCTGATCGAGGGCGCCGCGCTTGAGACGGTCACGTCCTATATCGCGATGGAGGCGATTGCCGACCGGCGGGATTTGCCTGTTTGAAGCGCTACTTCGTGACCCCGCTCGTGATGCGAAAAGAGGGCAGCGCCTGCCTGGGTAGGCGCATTATCCTACCGGTGCCCAAGGCGATATCATCAAGTAAATCGTGACATTTCAACAAGTTGCACCGTTGAAAGCGTCTGCCGGGGGCAGGCACGCGCTGCCCGGCGGTGCCGCCGGGCGGGTCATCTCCGCCTTGTCGCGTCCACACTCGGGCGCGGGCGATCCGGGGCATTATTGTGAATGCTGCGCGTTTTGGATTCGGCGGCACGCGTTGTCATCATAACTTCATTTGAAAGATGACCGGCCAGGTGGTTCTTGTTTGCCGTGGCCGCCCGCCATGCATGCGGTCGCGCAAGGCTTTTCAAACCGAACCAGTCGGAGAACAGATATGACACTGACCCGTTCCGCGACGGCTGTTGCCGCGCTGATGGCACTGGGCGCGTCGCCCGTGGCTGCCGAAACAGAAATCCAGTTCTGGCACGCCATGGGCGGTGCGCTTGGCGAAAAGATCGAGGAGATCGCCGCCGGTTTCAACGAGACGCAGGACGAGTTCACCGTCGTGCCGACCTACAAGGGCAACTACACCGAGAACATGACCGCCTCGATCGCGGCGTTCCGCGCGGGCGAGCAGCCGCATATCGTGCAGGTGTTCGAAGTGGGCACCGCCACGATGATGGCCGCCGAGGGCGCGATCAAGCCGGTGCAGCAGGTCATGGACAATGCCGACATCACCTGGGATGCGGATGCCTACCTGCCGGCGGTGAAATCCTACTACACCACCACCGACGGCGCGCTGCTGTCGCTGCCGTTCAATTCGTCCACGCCGGTGCTGTGGTACAACCGCGATCTACTGGACGAGGCCGGTATCAAGGACGTTCCCCAGACGTGGAACGAGATGTTCGCCGCCGCCGACAAGCTGCAGGCGTCGGGGCACGAGTGCGCGTTTTCCTTTGGCTGGCAGTCGTGGGTGATGCTGGAGAACTACCTCGCGTGGCACGATCAGCCGATCGGCACCAAGCAAAACGGGTTTGCCGGGCTCGATACCGAGTTGGTCTTTGACGAAAGCGAAGACCTGACCACCCTGTTGCAGCGCATTGCCGACAGCCAGGAGGCGGGCACATTCCGCTATGGCGGGCGCCGGGGCGACTCGCTTCCGCTGTTCACCTCGGGCGAATGCGCGATGTGGATGAACTCCTCGGCCTATTACGCCGGGATCAGCGATCAGGCCGAGTTCGAGTTCGGGCAGGCGATGCTGCCGGTCAACACCGACGCCGCCGAGACGGCGCAGAACTCGATCATCGGGGGAGCGACGTTGTGGGTACTCGAAGGGCACCCGGAGTCCGAGTACCAGGGCGTTGCGGAGTTCTTCAACTACCTCAGCTCGCCCGAGGTGCAGGCCGACTGGCATCAGTTCTCTGGCTATGTGCCGATCACCACGGCGGCCTACGAGCTGAGCAATAGCCAAGGCTTTTACGAGGAGAACCCGGGCACCGACACGGCGATCCAGCAGCTTTCGTTGAACGCGCCGACCGAGAATTCGCGCGGCCTGCGGTTCGGCAATTTCGTCCAGATCCGCGACATCATCAACGAGGAGCTAGAGGATCTGTGGGCTGGCAACAAGACCGCCGCCGAGGCGCTGTCGGATGCCGCCGAACGCGGCAATGCCCTTCTGCGGGAGTTCGAAGGCTCCAATTCCTAGGCCGGATGAGCAACCCCGGGGCGGGCCAAGATGGCCCGCCTCGTTGCACTGGAGGTCCATGTGCTCACCAAGAAGGTCACATTCAGCCATCGCTGGCTACCTTACCTGCTGGTCGCGCCGCAGATCGCGATCACGCTGGTGTTTTTCATCTGGCCCGCCAGCCAGGCGCTCTATCAGTCGGTGCTGCGCCAGGATGCCTTCGGGTTGAAGACCGAGTATGTCGGGTTGGCGAACTTTGCCAAGCTGTTCAACGACCCGCTTTATTTGCAGAGCTTTTACACCACGATCACCTTCAGCGCGCTGGTCGCGGGCGTGTCGATGGCGGTTGCGCTGGTGCTGGCGGTGATGGCGGACCGGGTCGTGCGGCAGGCGACCACCTATCGCACGTTGCTGATCTGGCCCTATGCGGTGGCACCGGCCGTGGCCGGGGTGCTGTGGTGGTTCCTGTTCAACCCCACCATCGGCATCGCCGCCTACGCGCTGGATGCTTTGGGGTATGATTGGAACCACTACGTGGACGGGGGCGACGCGATGACCCTGATCGTGGTTGCGGCCTCGTGGCGGCAGGTGTCCTACAACTTCCTGTTCTTTCTTGCAGGTCTTCAGGCGATCCCGAAGTCCCTGACGGAGGCGGCGGCGATCGACGGGGCCGGGCCGCTCAAGCGGTTTGTCACGATCCAGTTGCCGCTGTTGTCGCCGACCGTCTTTTTCCTGCTGGTGGTCAACGTCGTCTATGCCTTCTTCGAGACGTTCGGCGTGGTGCACGCCACCACCGATGGCGGGCCGGGACAGGCGACGACGATCCTTGTCTACAAGGTCTGGCGCGACGCCTTCCAAGGGCTGAACCTTGGCTCTTCGGCGGCGCAATCGGTGGTGTTGATGGCGATCGTGATCGCGCTGACGGCGATCCAGTTCCGGTTTATCGAGCGCAAGGTGGAATACTGATGGTTGAGCGGCGGCCCCTTCTTTTGTTCATCCAGCATGCAGTGCTGATCTTCGGGGCGGCGGTGTTCGTCTTTCCGATCTACCTGGCGTTCATAGCCTCGACCCATACCGCACGCGAGGTCAACAGCGGCTTGCCACTTCTGCCCGGCGGTCAGATGTTCGACAACTACGCCACCGTTTTGGGCGAGGGGCTATCGACCGCCGGCGCCCCGCCCATCGGCCTGATGCTGATGAACTCCACGATCATGGCGCTGGCGATTACGCTGGGAAAGTTGGTGATCTCGCTGCTGTCGTCCTTTGCCATCGTCTATTTCAAGTTCCCGTTTCGGGTGCTGGCGTTCTGGACGATCTTCATCACGCTCATGCTGCCGGTCGAGGTGCGTATCCTGCCCACCTACGAGGTGGTGGCGCAACTGGGCATGCTCAACAGCTATGCGGGGCTGTCGGTGCCGCTTATTGCGTCCGCGACGGCCACGTTCCTGTTTCGGCAGTTCTTCATGACCGTGCCTGACGAGTTGACCGAGGCGGCGCGGATCGACGGGGCGGGGCCGATGAAGTTCTTTCGCGATATCCTTGTGCCGCTGTCGCGGACCAATATCGCGGCGCTGTTCGTGATCCTGTTCATCTATGGCTGGAACCAGTACCTATGGCCGCTTCTGGTGACCACGGACGAGAGTTATTACACCATCGTGATGGGTATTCAGCGCATGGTCAATGCCGGCGAGGAAACGCCGCAGTGGCACCTGATAATGACGACCGCGATCCTTGCGCTGGTGCCGCCGGTGGTGGTGATTTTGGGGATGCAAAGGCTGTTCGTGCGCGGCCTTGTCGAGGTCGAGAAATAGCAAAGAGGAAATCGCAGATGTCCGACATCCGGCTGCGCAACGTGCGCAAGGTCTATCCCGGTGCCGCCGAGGCCACCATTCCGGGCCTGTCGCTTGATATTGGCGCAGGCGAGCTGTGCGTGCTTGTCGGGCCGTCGGGCTGCGGTAAGTCCACGCTGCTGCGCATGGTTGCGGGACTTGAAGAGGTCACCGATGGCGAGATCAACATCGCCGGCCGGCAGGTCAACGACCTTGAACCGGCGCGGCGGGATATCTCGATGGTGTTCCAGAACTACGCGCTTTATCCGCATATGACGGTGCATGGCAACATGGCCTATGGGCTAAAGAACCGCGGCATGCCCAAGGCCGAGATCGCGGAAAAGGTCGGCACCGCGGCCAGGATGCTGGGCCTGGCGGATTACCTTGATCGCAAGCCCCGGCAGCTATCGGGCGGTCAGCGACAGCGGGTCGCCATGGGGCGGGCCATCGTGCGCGAGCCGGCGGCGTTCCTGTTCGACGAGCCGCTGTCGAACCTCGATGCCAAGCTGCGGGTCAAGACGCGGGTGGAAATCCGCGATTTGCAGCAGCGCCTTGGCACCACGTCGATCTATGTCACTCACGATCAGCAGGAGGCGATGACGCTGGCCGATACGTTGGTGGTAATGAACGCGGGCAGGGTCGAGCAGATCGGCCCGCCGATGGAGATCTACGCGCGCCCGGCCTCGCTGTTCGTGGCGGGGTTCATCGGTTCGCCGCCGATGAACGTCCTTGCGCCCGGAACCGGCGCCGCCCTTGCAACGGCAGCAGGGATCGAGCGGGCCGCCGGGCACGCGGTCGTCGGCGTGCGGCCCGAGGACCTGCGCGCGCAGCCGGGCGGGCCGCTTGCGGTCACGGTGCGGGTGGTCGAGCGGCTGGGCGCCACGGCCAACGTGCACGGAGTGCTGGACGACGGCGCAAGCGAGGTCATCGCCAGCCTCTCGGGCACCGATCTGCCGGGGCCGGGCGAGGTAATGCACCTGGGCGTCAACCCCGCCGATCTGCACCTTTTCGATCACGCTAGCGGCCAGCGGCTGGAGTGTGCGGGGGCGTGATGACGCCCCCGGGGAGGGCGGATTACGCCTTCATGCGCGACGAGGTGGGATCATACATCGGCTTGATCGATGCCTGCGCCGCAACGCGCGTTCCGGCCACTTCGATCTCGTAGGACGAGGCCAGGACCTGCGCTTGTGTCTCGCCCGGGCAGGGCACGTATCCCAGGCCGATCGCGCCCCCCAGCGTGTGGCCGTAGCTGCCCGAGGTCAGGTGCCCGACAACCTGGTTGTCCCGGAGTATCGGCTCGGCGTGGTAGAGCAGGCATTCGGGATCGGTTAGGCGAAACTGCACCATGCGGCGCTCAAGGCCCGCGTCGCGCTTGCGCAGCACCGCGTCGCGGCCGATGAAATCGGGCTTGTCTTTCTTGACCGCAAAGCCAAGTCCGGCCTCGAGCACGTGATCCTCGCTGCTGATATCGTGGCCGAAGTGGCGAAACGCTTTCTCGATGCGGCAACTGTCCATCATGTGCAGACCACAAAGCTTCGCCCCCATCGCGTTGCCGGCGGCGTCGAGCGTCTCAAAAACGTGGGCGGCCATGTCGGCCGAGACGTATATTTCCCAGCCAAGCTCGCCCACGTAACTCACGCGGTGCGCGCGGGCGAGCGCCATGCCAATCTCGATCTCTTGCGCGGTTCCGAACGGGTTGGCCGCGTTTGAAAAGTCATTGGGCGAGACCGCTTGCAGCAGGGTGCGTGCGTTCGGTCCCATGACCGCGATGACGGCTTCGCCGGCGGTCACATCGGTGATGACCACGCGGCGATCGCCGATGTGGCGGCGCAGACGGGTCTCATCTGCCAGCCGGGCCGCCGCGGGGGTCACGACAAGATAGGCGGTTTCGCTCAGGCGGGTGACGGTGACATCCGCCTCGATCCCGCCCCGGGAATTGAGCAGTTGGGTGTAGACGATCTTGCCGACCGGCACGGAGAAATCCCCGCCCGCGACGTAGTTCATGAAGGCCTCGGCATCCGGCCCCTCGACGCGCAGCTTGCCGAAGGACGACATATCGTAAAACCCGACATTCTCGCGGATGGCGCGATGCTCGCGGGCGGCGTTGTCGAACCAGTTCTGGCGCTTCCAGGAATAGCGGTAGGTGGGGTCCTGCCCCTCATCGGCGAACCAGTTCGCGCGCTCCCATCCGGCCAGTTCCCCGAACACCGCGCCGCGCGCCTTGAGGTGGCCATGCAATGGTGTCCGCCGGACCCCGCGCGCGGTCGCCTTTTGCCGAAACGGGAAGTGGTCGGCGTAGAGCAGGCCAAGCGTTTCTTTCGAGCGCTCGAACAGGTAGGTCTTGTTGCCTTGGAAGGGCTGCATGCGCGAAATATCGACATCCCCCAGATCAAATGGCTTTTCGCCCGTATCCATCCATTCCGCCAGGGCCATGCCCGCGCCGCCCGCCGACTGGATGCCGACCGAGTTGAAGCCCGCGGCGACCCAGACATTGTCCATTTCAGGCGCTAGGCCCAGATGGTAGGCGTCATCGGGGGTAAAGCTTTCGGGGCCGTTGAAGAAGGTCTGGATGCCGGTTTCGGCCAGCAACGGCATCCGGTTCACGGCCCAGTCGAGGATGGGCTCGAAATGATCGAAATCCTCGGGAAGCTGATCAAACTCGAAATCCTCGGAGATGCCATTCATGCCCCACGGCTTTGCATTGGGCTCAAACGCGCCCAGCATGAGGCTTCCGGCGTCTTCCTTGTAGTAGGCGCATTCGTCCGGCACCCTGAGGACCGGCAGCGCGGCAAGGCCGGGGATCTTGTCCGACACGACGTAGAAATGCTCGCACGCGTGCAGCGGCACATTGGTGCCCGCCATGCGTCCTACCTCGTGTCCCCACATGCCCGCACAGTTCACCACGTGATCGCAGGCGATCGTGCCCGTTCCCTCGGCGCTTTGCCAATCGACGCCGGTCACGCGCCGCCCGTCGCGGCGCAGGCCCGTGACCTTGACCTGCTCCAGGATCGTGGCGCCGCGCTTCCTTGCGCCCTTGGCCAGCGCCAGCGCGATATTCGACGGATCGCCCTGGCCGTCGCGGGGAAGGTAGACGCCGCCGACCACGCCGTCACAGTTCAGGTGCTCGTACTTTGCCTTGACGTCGGTGGGCGAGATCGGCTCGACTTCGACGCCGAAGGCGCGCGCCATCGACGCTTGGCGCAGCAGCTCTTCTTGGCGCTCCTCGGTCAGGGCCACGGTGATGGAGCCGACGCGCTTGAATCCGGTCGACATGCCGGTTTCGGCCTCCAGCCCGCCATAGAGTTCCTGGCTGTACTTGGCGAGCCGGGTCATGTTCTGGGTTGCCCGCAACTGCGCGATTAGCCCGGCCGCGTGCCATGTAGTGCCCGAGCAGAGCTGCTTTCGCTCCAGCAGCACAACGTCGGTCCAGCCAAGTTTGGTCAGGTGATAGGCGACGGATGCGCCGACGACACCGCCTCCGATGATGACGACGCTTGCGGTTGAGGGTGGGGGCATGTGAGGCGCTCCTTAGTAGACAGGGGGTGCAATGACCCAGACGGCAACCGCCGGGTCGGGGTAGGGGTTCGCCCAGCGATAGCTTTGGTCGCGGATGCGGAAACTGTCACCGGCCCGGACCGTGAAACACGTATCGTCCAGCCAGATATCGAGCGTACCCGACACCATCCAGACGACTTCCTGCGTCGGGCGCGATGTCGGGGCCGGGCGGCTGGCGCCGGGTTGGAAGGTGGAGTGTATCACCTCAAAATCGTCGGTGAGATCGGGCGAGATCAGCGTCTCAATCAACCCGTCCGCGTGTTCGCCGATGACCCGCCGGGCCTTGTCGCGCACGATGCGGCCCTTTTCGGTGTCGGGCGCGTCCGCGTTTCCGAAAAACAGCGACAGCGGCACCGCGAAGACCGCGCCGATCGCCTCCAGGTCCGACATCGTGGGCGTGGAGATGTCACGCTCGACCTGGCTGATCCAGCCGACGGAGCGACCAAGGCGGGCGGCCAGATCCTCCAGCGTCATCTTGCGCGATTTGCGCAAGGCGCGCAGGTCTTTGCCCAGTGTGTTGGTTTCGGTCATCGCGCACCCCGACCATGGCGTTAAACTCTCGGCTGAGTTCAATCAACGCCTCGTGAAAATGTCAACGAAATTTTCACGAGGGGCGCCTAGGTTGGGGGCCGAGGAAGGCCGCCGGTTTGCATTGGATCGCCGCGTTGGCTGCGTTGCCTTGGGCGCGCTGGCCCGGCTATCGATCGCTGCGGCGCAGCTTGGGCGCTACCGCCATTTACGCGCACCGCAGCATCCCCCGCCGCGTGAGCGGCATTGCGAAATTACTGACAGAAAGGGGCCATTCGTAGTAGGATTGGCAGGACGCGGACGGAAGCGGTGGAACGATGTCTGGGGATTGGCGCGGCAGGGAAAGCTTGTTTCGGCGGCTGGCGTCGCGGACGGTCGCGCTCTTTTTTGGCCTGGTTTTGCATGTCCAAGCGCAGCCGGCGCAGGCCGAGGTTGACCTTTGGCAGTTGCTCGCCGGTGGCGGGGATCAGATCGATCTGCCGGCAGAAGGCACCACAGGCCGCGCCGATGTAAAGGCCGCTGTCACGCTGTTGGGTCCCGAAGGCGGAACCGCGCTGACCGCGCCCGAAGACGAGGCGATCATCGTCGCCCATGCGGGCAGCGATGTAACGATGGAAAACGTCACCTTCCGCAAGACCGGGCAGGAGCGCTTTGCCGCTTATGTGAATGGCGGCACCCTTCGGATCACGAACTGCCGGATCGAAGGGGGGTTCGACACGGCATTCCACGTGGAGGCGGGCCGGCTGGAGCTGTCGGGCTGTCGGATGGCCGGGGCGGGCGCGGCCAAGGTCAGAAACGGGATTACCGCCCAGCCCGGCGCCGCCGTCGCGATCTCGGGTAGCCGCCTTGAAGGCGCCGGGGAAATCATGGTCTATGCCAACGGCGCGGAGGTGTCGCTTGCGGACGTGACGATCTCGGACGCGGCGCAGCATGCTCTTTTGTTGCGCGGCCAGGGCGAGGCGCGGATAGACGGGCTACACGTGTCCGGCGAGGCGCAGATCATGCTGGTGGCGGTGCAGGGCGTCTCCGTCACGGGCAGCGATGTCGTGCTGGAGGGCGCCGGCGGCAGCGCCGTCTTGGCCCAGGATGCCGCCGATGTTTCATTAACCGGGCTTGATGTGCGCGGGCCATTCGACGGCGGTCTCATCCTTCAGGGCGGCGGAGGGGGCACGGTCGAGGGGTTCTCTGTGACCGAGGCCGCAATGCCGGTACAAGTGTTGGGCGTCTCCGGGCCCGTGACCCTTAGGAACGGCCGGATCGAGAGCGCGACAGAAAGCATCAATATCGACGTGTCAGACAGCCGGAACGTGACCGTTGAGCAGGTCCGCGTTCAGGGCGGCGATGTCGGCATGCGTCTGTCCGGCGATGTCGCTGGCGCACGCGTGACGCGGTCGGTCTTCAGCGGGCAGGCACGCTACGGCGTTGTGTTGCAGGACATCGCGCAGGGCGACGGCGGCACACCGCCGGCAATCGAGAACACCACGATCGTTGCGCCGGGCGAGGGGCTGGGGCTTTTCGCCAGTAACGCCGATCTCGTAGAGTTTCGGGCCAATACGCTGCTTGGAGCGTCGGACAGGGCGATCTATCTCGATCGCAGTTCCCTGATCGGCGCGGCCGATAACAAGCTCTTCTCGGCGCCGACCGAGGTCGCGCGCACCCTCGTGCTGCGGGATCTGGAAGGGGATTGGGGGCGGCGATTTGTTGCGGACGGCCCGACTGATCCGGTCGAAGGCGGCCCCCTTCCCGCGGACGGCGGAGCCTCCCTGACCGTTGCAGCCCTTGTCGAGGCAGGCGGGCTGAGCCGGGCAGAGAAATTCGCGCTGGCCGATTTCGCAGGGGGCAAGGCCGTGGCCGACCCGGTCGCGCTTGAGACGGCCCTGTTGGCCATGCCTGATCTGGGCGAACGAGCGGAGCGGGCGGGGATACGTGTTGGTCTTGCCGCGCCGGCGGGGCAGGACGGCTGGCTGCCCGATGCCGTCGAGATCGCGCTGATGGACGCGGCTGGCCGCGAACACGTCGTGCGCCCCGGGGATTTTCCCCTATCTCTTCTTCCCGGCACTTATGAGATCGCGCTGGACGGCAGGAAAGCGGGCGTGGTGACGATCGCGCCGGGCACGCCGCTGACGCTGCCCGAGCTTGAGCAACCCTATCTCGTGTCGCGCAACGATGAGGGCCGGGTTCTGCGGGGGGCCTATCTGCACCTGCGCGGCGAGAAGGTGCTATCGCGCATCCTTGAGGGGTGGCGGCCGCTTCGCGTGGGCGAATGGATGAGCCGCCGGAGCTACGCGATCGCGCGGCGCGGTGCCGACCGGGATCTGGCCGAGGCGATGATTGAGGAGGCCCGCACCCGCATCCCCGAACTCGACGAGACGATATCGGCCGAGCGCGCGGCCGGCAACGACGTGCTTGCGGGGCGCCTCTACAATCAGCGGCGGATGTACCTGGAAATATTGGGAGAGTTCGGAGCTGCGCCTGACATCGGCTGGCTCATCTCAACGCTTGTCGCGAACGATTCCGGTTATCCGGCGACCGACCTGGCCGCCCGTGCGGAGGCGCGCCTTGGCCGTCTTGAGGACGGGCCCCTGAAGGACCTGGTTGTCTCGCGCCTCAAGCAGGCGCTCGACGACACCGTCGCGCGCAAGGCGGTGCTGGCGATGGCGCGACTGGGCGACACCTGGGCGCTTGATGTGCTGGCCGCCATGCGCGCCGGGATGGTGCAGGGGGCCAAGCCAACGAATGCCGTGCCTTGGGGGATCGAAACGCTTGTGCTGGCCGCGCCCGAGGTCGCGCTTGGCCACATGCGCGATTACCTGTCCCGGCTGCAGGAGGTTGGAGAACGCTACGCGGCGGGCGATGAAATCGAATGGGGCAGCCTGAAATCGAGGGCGGCATGGCGCAACGCGGGCCTGGCCATGGCCTATCTTGCGCGTCACGGAACAGAGGCGGACCGGGCGCTGACGATGCTGCCCGTCCCCGCCACGGCCGGTTATGACGGGTTCCTTCCCTTTTCGGCCGATGGCGCAGAGCTTGTGCGCACCTACCTGGGCGCCGCTCCGCAGGTGCGGCGCGCCCGCATCAACTACTGGACGCGGAAATATGGGCAATGGCTCTGTCCTGCCCTGACACTGGCCGACGCCGATCGCACCCGCGAGTTGGTGCTGAACATGGAACAAGTCGTAGCCCGGGCCGTGCGCCGGCAGGTGATCACGGACTACTGGGAAAAGACCCCCAGGGCGCGCAACGGCATCGACCGCTCCATCGCCTATGCCATGGGCCTGTCGGCCGCGCATTGTCGCATCACGCCGGAGGTGACGGAGCTTTCCCTTTCCGAAAGCGCAGCGAGCGAGGAGGAGCGCAAGTTTGAAAACAACGACTACGATCCGCGCTGGTGGGTTCGCCCGGTGCGCGCCCGCCGGATGATGAGCCGGTTTGCCGATGAAAGCCGCAGCTTGCGTCTTGACGGGCTTGCGCAATACGACACCGATCGGCTCATGGCGATGCTGGCCGAAACGAACGCGGCGGATACGGACCTGGCCCGGGTGTTCGAGGCCCATCACCGGCTGCTGACGGACGCGTTCGTTAGCCCGCAATGGCCGGTATCCTTCCAATCCGAACGGCGCGTATTCAGGCTTCGGAACGAGGGGGGAGACGGCTCGATCAGCCTCGCGGGCCATGTCGATATCCGCCCGATCCCGGGTGGCGAGAAGCTGATTGTCGCGATCCGCCACGACATCCGCTCGCCCGATTTCGGAGGACTAGCCGCAGCGATGAGGGCCCCGGACCGCAAGCCCTTCGAGGTGGATAACAGGCGCCGGATGTTCGAGTTCGTAGAATTGGAGCAAGACGGTGTGCTCAAAGAGGCGCAATTCGTTACCTCCACGCCGGCTGGTGTGCTTCTGTTCGAGGTGCCCTTTGATGGCGATCTGGCCAAGAGCTATCTGCGCATCGGCATGCGCTTCGTCGACACACGCTGGCAATTGGACGTGTCGCTGTTCGACAGTCACCTGGCGGTCGATCGCCGTCGGTTCAGCCGCGAAAGGGAGGGGGTGCGATGAGACGCTTGCGCATCTGGGCCGCCATACTCGCCCTTACCGCCTTCGGTCAGACCGCCGTGGCGGATGGCTTCAGCGAGGATATCTGCACGCGCGGATCTGACGGTGTCTTCTTCGGCCGGGCCTTCACGCTGAGCTATGAATTCCCTGTCAGCAGGCCGCTGGAGGAAGGGGCAACCCCCGCCCATGACGGTCTGTTTCCGTCGGCGCCAGCGATGCGTTCCGCCGGGGCGGGGGAGGCGGTGAAATGCAATGGCGGCGGGATGGTTAACGCGATCAACTGCGTGGCCGAACGTATCGAAGGCGCAAGCGCCGCGGCAACGGGCGCGGCAGCCGAGGCGATGCAAGCCGCAGCAGACGCCGCCCGGGCGGCAGCCGCCTCGGCCTCGGCCCGGGGTCCATCCGCGGGTGCAGACACCGGCCGCGAAGCCGGGGCAGATGAAGACAGCGCCGTGACCATAACGATGGAATTCCGTCCGGTCTTTGACGCCGGGACGCCGGCCATGATGTCGATAGAGGCCGCCGGTCCAACCGACATCGCCAGCGACCGCGAGCTGAGCGACGAGGACGCCCGCCAGATGGCGGGCCGCGTGGCCGAGCAGATGCGCATCCTGCGCGAATGGCAGGTTCCTCTGGACGCGACCCAGACCGAGGCCGTCATCGACGGCGCGCCCCTGGGCGTCGGCGTTCCGTTCACCGCCGAGGGCGTGCAGGCCGCGACCGACAAGACCCCGGCCTACCGAATGCCTGCGGCCTGTGCCTCGCTCTTTCGCGCGTATGTCGACCGCGATGCCTTGCGGCAGCGCCGGGCCGACGTAGCCGAGCGCGCGCAGCGCCTGCGCGACGAAATCGAGCGGCAGCGCGAAGAAGCGGGCGCCCTGGGCTATTTCTGGGACAGCGAATGGGTCGACCGGGCGGAAGCGTTGGTCGAGCGCCTAGATCAGCAACTGTCGGCAATCGACGGCGAGATTGCCGAGAAGACCGATTATATCGACCGGCGCGGTGAGCGGCTGTCGGAAGAAGACCGTGAGCGCGAACTGGAGGCGATCCGATCCGATCCCGAACGCCTGGCCGCCGAGGAGCAGCGCCGGCGGGACGCCCTGATCGAGGCGGCGCGCGATGCGCGCAAATACAAGTGGCAACTCATCGAGGGCGAGCAAGAATACGCGAAAAAGCTGGCCGCCTATGACGCCTTGATCAACCGGGCAGAGACGCAGGGCAACGACGCCTATGCCGATCAGCTACGCTCGGACAAGAGCCGCCTGGAAACCGCCCGCGACCAGTGGCGTGAGCATACCGACAGCGTCTACCAGTCGCGCCTGAGCGAGCAGCAGCGACTTCTGGATCGAAACCGCAGCGAGGGCATCGGCCCGGTGCAGGACGCGACCAGCCTGTTGCTATCGGAGGGCGAGAACCCGGTCGAAGTGCTGGAAGGGGGGGCACGGGAGGCTGCGCGCGCGTTCGTCTCGGGGCGCGTCGCCACCGATGCGCGCACGTTGGGCGGCTCGGCCACGGAGGAATACACGCTCGACGATTTCGCGCGCGATCTTGGTGATTCCAATGCGGAAATGTGGGAGAACCCGGAGCTGTTCGCGCAGCGCTACGGCAGTTATCTGCAAGGGGCGGGCGAGGCTACCAAGGATGCCGTCTCGGATCTCGCCATGCTCGCGGCCGAAGCGGGTGACACGGCCGGGGAGGCGTTCGAGTCGGGCCTCAGCGATGTCACGGGCCATGAGTTCAACTCCTTTGGCCGCGAGAACCTCGACACGATCGTCGGCGCCGCCGAAACGCTGTCCGAGGCGGATGCGCTGGCCATCGGCGAGGCAGCAGGGGATCTTGCCGACTACGCCGGGCGCCGCGTCGAGCAATTGGCGGGCCAGGGCGAGGCGGGCATACGCGAGGCGCTGCGCGGGACGGGCTACGCCACCGCCTCGATCCTTGGCGCTGAAGAGGTCGCGCTTGCCGGTGCGCTCAAAGCGTCGCGCCTGGGCCGCGCGGCCGGGGACGCCGCCACTGCGGGGAAAGCCGCAGACGCCGCGACCGACGCGGCCCGTGCGGCGGATGCGGCTGGCGATGCCCGGCGCGCAGGAAATGCCGCCGGGGCCGCGACGGATGCTGCGCGGGGCGCAGGGCGGATGGACGCCCCGGCACGCAACGCCGCGCACGAAGCGGATGCCGCCCGTGATGTCGCGCGGAGGACCGATGGCTCGGCTGGCGAGATGACGGCCACGGCAGCCCCCTCAAACCCGGCGCGGACGAGGATTGTTGAGGCCCCCACTGCCCAGCCGGAGGGATCGCTCGCTGCCGACGGGCCCGTCGGCCTTGACGATGGTAGCGTGAAACGCGCGGAGGGCGCGGTTCGCGACACCCCCGTCGAGGCGCGCCCCGTCGCGCCCGAAAAGGAAACCCGGGGAATGGCGGACGTGCTGACCGACAGGCGCGCGCCCGACGCCACCGCCACCACGCGCATCGAGCCCGGCCCGGACGCGCCCGCCAGCACGCGCGTCGAGCCCGGCCCGGATGCCGCCGCCACCACGCGCGTCGAGCCCGGCCCGGACGCCACCGCCAGCACCCGCGTCGAACCGGGCCCGGATGCCACCGCCACCACGCGCATCGAGCCTGGGCCGGACGCCACTGCCAGCACGCGCATCGAGCCCGGGCCGGATGCCACCGCCACCACCCGCATCGAGCCCGGCCCGGACGCCACCGCCACCACCCGCGTCGAGCCGGGCCCGGAGTTTGACACAACTATGCGCGACCCCACGCTGGACGCGCCTGTTGGTCGGGCCGCCGTCGCGCACGATCCGGACGCGACCATGGACCTGGACGCTGACGCTATTGCTGCCAGGATCGACGATCTGCCCGCGGCCGAGCGAGCGCCAGATGCCACAGGCGGCGTGCGGCCGGAAGGGGAGGCGAAACCGGGGGCCGACTTCACGTTCTACGACAGCCCGGCACGCGCGCCGCCAAAGGCCGAGCGTATCCGGCAACCGCTTGAGGCCGAGCTGCTGGATTCCGCACTGGATACCTCTCCCGATTATCGCTTTTCCGGGTCCCTCGCCTCGCTCGACAACATCCCTGATACCGGCCGCGTCAGTGGCCCGCCGTTCGAAATACTCACGAAAGGCCCCAACCCCAAACCGCGTGTCATGCCGGGGCGGCTACTGCGGAAACCTGACGGCTCCAACGTCGTGCTTGGGGACCTGATCGGGACCGGCGCCACCGCGAACATCTTCGAGAATGCCCTTGATCAGAACAAGGTGATCCGGCTGGTCAAGTATTCGGGTGATTCAAAGAACATGGCCAAGCTTGACCTTGTCGGTCGCCGCGTGGCCGAGGCCGTTCAGGATGCCGACGGCAATGGGCTTTTTCGCACGACGCGGATCGAGGACCAGTTCATCATGTCGGACCCGAACGGCGAACGGTGGATGGTGGCAATCGACGAGAACCTGGCCCAAACCGGCGGCGGCATCACCGATGCCAAGACCCGCTTCGCCCAAAGGCGCCCGAATGCCGCGGAAGAACTGACCATGGCGCTGGCAATCCGGCAGATGAACCGCCGGGGCGTCGTGTGGACCGACCATAAGCTGGCCAATTTCGACATCGTTCCCAATCCCGAGAGCCCAACGGGGTATCAAATGGTGATCTTCGATACCGGTGGCGTGCGGCCCGTGGCAGGATCGGACCGTTTCGCCCGCGGACGCAACGCGCAGCGGCTTCAGCGCGTCTTTGACCAGACACCGGCGGCGTCGAAGCGCGGACGGATGCCCATCAAGTTTATCCAGGATCACGAAGACGCGCTCAAATTCTTCGACGATCGGGTCTTCGATCCTCCCGATCCGGTTGAGCCGGTTCGCACGGGTCTCACGCCAAACCAGATCAACCGGCCGGATCACTACCTTGATCTATCCAGCATGCATCACGACGATCTGGAAGACCTCGCCACAGAGACCTTCGGCCGCGAGATCAGCATCCCCTTCAAGTAGCGCTGAACCGTACGATATCGACCATTGCCCTTGTTGTCGGCGAGGTCAAAGTTCTTGCGCCGCGGTGTATCGATGGCAAGCCATCATCCAATGCCTCCAAGTAGCGCGCGGTGTGGTCGAGCCCTTTGCTGCATGTGATGACCATTCAAACCGGGCGGTCATGGTCCGTCCGCCCACACGCGAGCCCCGTACGCTTTGATCGAAATCAGCGACGGCCTTCACCAAGCAGGATAAATCGCGTTTCATGCCTATCCGGTCCTAGGAGTTTTTCCCATGCAACCTGAGCCACGTCAGACACGCCCGACCGGAATACCGTCCTCGGCACTTGCCGCTTGCGCCCTGCTTTTCCTGCCCCTTGTTTTCGTAGCCGGCTCGCTGATCAAGGGCGGCCCGGTTCTGGCGCCGTTGCCATCCGGCGGTGTGGGCGCGGTGGCGGCGCCCCATCTCGACCGGCTTCTGGATAGTGTGCCGGTGGGTCCGGGCAGCCTCGGTATCCTTTGTGGCGCAGGGAGTGCGACCTACTCGGATACCCGGCGAGGGCTGATCTACGGACACGCAGGCTGGATCCCGGGCTATGTCTCCAGCCTGAGTCATTATGCCGATCACGGCCTGACAGTAGCCTTCCAGATCAATACTGATGCGGGCTTCCTCGACGACTCGAGCGGCGTGGTTTCGGCCCTTGAAAAGGCACTCGCAGATCTCGCGATCGGGGCTGTGCGATGATCGCCCGGCGCGCCATTCTGACCGGCCTTGGCGGCATCGCGCTCACGGCGGGGGCTTGGGGCACGGGGGACTATCGCGCCACGATGGCAGCGGCCGAGGCCCGCATTTCACGGCGCAGCAGCATCATTAAGACGCAGGCTGGATCGCTGGAATACGCGGTTGCGGGGCGCGGGCCGCCGCTGATGATGATCCACGGGACCGGAGGTGGCTTCGATCAGGGGCTAACCTTCGCGCATGGGCTACTGGAAGCCGGCTTCCAGATCGTTGTGCCATCGCGCTTTGGCTATCTGCGCAGCGCCTTTCCCGAAGATGCCTCGCCCGCGCATCAGGCGGATGTGTTGGTGGAGTTGCTCGACCATCTCGGCCTTGATCGGATCGCTGTTGCGGGCGGATCGGCAGGGGCGCTCACGGCGGCGGAATTCGCCCTGCGCCACCCCGACCGCTGCTCGCATCTCGTGCTGATCGTGCCAGCGATGAACCTGACCGGCCGGGATCCGGTAGAATTCACTTCGTTGCAAAGCATGGCGGTCGAGCGCGTCCTGAACTCGGATGTCTGGTTCTGGGCCTTCGCGACACTTGCCCCGAATATGTTGCTGCGGACGCTCTTGGCCACCGATCCGGCCTTGCTGGCAAGGGTTTCCCCCAAGGAACGGCGCAGGGCCGACCTGATCCGGCAAGGGTTGATGCCGATCAGCCGCAAGACCGACGGTTTGCGTGCCGACGGCATCTGGGCGGGAACGCCCACGTCGACGGCGTTTGAGCGCATCGCCGCGCCGACGCTGATACTGTCCTGCGAGGACGATCTCTTTGGCACGGCCGACACGGCGCGGCTACTGGCCGACCGGATCGCGGGCGCGCGCCTGACCGTCTACCCGGATGGCGGTCATATCTGGCTCGGCCACGACGCCGATCTGACGCGGGAAGTTCACGATTTCATTCGGGGTGCACCGCGCCCCTAAGCCTTTGCGGAAGAGCCCCATGCCCTACACCCGTGTCACACTGAAGGCCTTCGGCGGTCCCGAAAACCTTGACATTGAGACGGTCGCCGACCTGCCCGAGCCGCGCAACGGAGAGGTCCGCATCCGCGTTCTGGTAACGAGCGCGGCCTTCACCGACGTGATGATCCGCAAGGGGATGTATCCGGACGTGAAGGAAAAGCCGCCCCTCACCCCCGGCTACGACATGGTCGGCATCGTCGATAGGGCAGGCGCCGGCGCGACCCGGTTCCGGCCCGGCGACCGGGTCGCGGATCTCACGACGATCGGCGCCTATGCGGAGTATATCTGCCTGCCCGAGGATCGGCTGACCCCGGTGCCTGAGGGCGTGTAGGACGTCGATGCGCTTGGTATGATCCTTTCGGCGGTGACGCCCTACCAGATGCTCCACCGCGTGGCGAAGGCAGCGGCCGGGCAGCGCTTGCTGATCCACGGTGCGGGCGGCGCGGTAGGCACCACGATGCTCCAGCTTGCCCGGGACGCAGGCGTCACGGCCTTCGGCACTGACGTCGTAGCCAAGCACGACCTGATCCGTAGCCTCGGCGCCACGCCCATCGACATTGGTGCGTCAGGGGCGGCGCTCATGAAGGCGACGGGCGGCGGGGTCGATGTGGTCTTTGATCCCCTCGATGGCGAGAGCCTGTCGCGCTCGCTCAGTACGCTGAAGCCGGGCGGCATGCTGGTCGCCTTCGGCTTCCAGAACCGGGTGCTGGGCGGGGGCGGGTCGATCCCGATGGATTTCGTCAAGCTGACGCTGTGGAACTGGTTGCCGAATGGCCACACCACCGCCTTCTACTCAATCGGCGCGATGCGGCGAAAACACCCCGAATGGTTCCGCGAGGACCTGGCCACCCTGTTTCAGATGCTGACCGAAGGGCGGTTGGCCCCCGTCGTCGCCGAGGTGCTGCCCTTGGCAGAGGTGCGGCAGGCCCATGACCGGGTCGAGAAGGGAACGGTCGCAGGGAAACTCGTGCTGAGGATCTCGGACGTGTGAGCCGATAATGCAGCCCTTTGACGCCGCACTTGACTGAGCGGTTCTCCTGAAACCAGTTCAACGTTGTTATCGTTAGGGTCGAAGGTAAAGACACCACGCCGGCCCATCCAATCGCGTGTTTCAACGCCGTATTTCCAGCCGAATTTTCATACCATGCCATAACCGCGTCCTGTTTTTCCCAAGGCAGGCTGAGCGCAATGTGATGGAGCGGGGCCCTGGCCCTGTCGTTTGGAGCAAGTCACATGCCGGGGTGCGGTCTGCGCCTTCTATGTCGTGACGAAACAGGGCCAGCACGGCGGTATGTCCGCCAAGGACCTCGGCGATACGAAAGTTGAATGCCGCGCGGGCAGGTTTCCATCAATGTCTCCTTTGGTTGAGGCGTCAAGCTGCAAGCGCGGCGGACGTGCTTTTGCGCGGGCCACGGATGAGCAACCACAGGGCAAAGCCAATCTCGGCCAGCGTGACGATCAGCAACAGGGCGATTTTCACCGTCTCCAGCGTCGTCGCTTCGGGGAAGGCGAACATTTGCACGCTGTCCAACAGGTAGCCGGTTCCTCCCACGATCAGGCCGGCGCCTATGAACCGCGGGTAGAAACCGGAGCGCATGACCAGCACGCCGAGCAACAGCAGATGCAGGCAGAAGAAGATCTGCCAGATCCAGACGCCGGCATCATGAACGTGCCGCATCAGCCCCGCCAGTTCTACCCGCTGCGCTTCTGAGAAACTGTTCAACGACATCGTTCCATCGGCCAGCGCAAGGGAAGCGGCGTGAAAAAACAACATCGCCGCCATCACCGCAACCATCATCAGCCGCGCATAGGACGCCGCGAGCGACAGCGTCGCGTTCACCGGCCGGAACATGAAATAGAGCATCACCGACACCAGGACCTCGGCCGTCATCATCACGACATCGCCAACCAGTCCTGCGTTGAATAGCGCACGTTGGCGCGCGATGTTGGCGAAGGTCGCGGCCGGGTCGCCCGGGACATTCAACGCACTGGGCACGAAAAGGATCGAGAAACCGCCGGCTAAGGCGATAAGCAGGTAAAGCGCCCCGGTCAAACGGGCATAGGCGCGGGAGGATGGATGTTCAAAGGCGCGCATGGCGGGAACTCCTTTTGGGCGGCCTAACAGGATGCTCTTCGTCATAGGGATATTTGAAAAGGGTTGGAATTGACCAAGTTGGCCGATCTGATATGCATAAATGCATGGATTGGCGCAGCACCACATTCGACTGGAACCGGGCTCGGGCGTTTCTGGTGACCGCCGAGGAAGGGTCGCTCTCAGCCGCCGCGCGCGCGCTGAATCTGGCGCAGCCGACACTCGGGCGGCAGGTTGATGCGCTGGAAGGCGAGCTTGGCGTCGCGCTGTTTGAACGCACCGGGCGCGGGTTGCGCCTCACGCCGGCCGGGCATGAGTTGCTGGATCATGCGCGGCTTATGGGCGAAGGCGCCCGCGCCCTGTCGCTGGCTGCCTGGGGGCAGGCGGAGGCGCTGGAAGGCGAGATCGCGATCTCGGCCTCCGACGCCTATGCCAGCTACCTGCTGCCGCCGATCCTGGCGCGGTTGCACGCCGCCGAGCCGGGCATTCGCATCGAGGTCGTGGTCTCGAACGCGCTGTCGGACCTGTCGCGGCGCGAGGCGGATATTGCGGTGCGCAACGTCCGCCCCACAGAGCCGGACCTGATCGCCCGCAAGGTGCGCGATGCGCCGGCTCGGCTCTACGCCTCGTCCGGGTATCTCGATCGGCTCGGACGACTTGAGCGAGTCGAGGAGTTCACGGTCGCCGAGTTCATCGAAATCGATGGCCAGGGTAGCCTTATGGCTTTGTTGAACAGCAAGGGTTTCGCGCTCACCGAGGCCAATTTCCCGTATCGCTGCCGCAACTTCACCGTGATGTGGGAAATGGTCCGCCGGGGCATGGGGATCGGCATCCTTGACGAGCGTATTGGCGACGCCGATCCGGCAGTCGACCGCGCGGCGCCGGACTTCGAGCCGGTCAGCTTCCCGATCTGGCTTGTCTCCCACCGCGACATCGCCCGGTCCCGCCGCATGCGGGTTGTCTTCGATGCCCTGGCCGAAGGGTTGGGGTGAACCGCCGCGACAACGGCATCAGAGCGCGGTCCCTTGCCGAGGTCGCGTAAGGCCTACGGCTGCTGACGTTCCGCGCCGGTTAGGCACGCTGACCAGCTCAGATCGATCCAGCTGCGGCGAGCAGCGGCACCCAGAAACGCGCGAAGCTGAAACCGCCGAGCAGCAAGGATCGCCCGATCAAGGCGCGCAGCGGCATCTGCGCATCGCTCGGCCAGAACAGTTCGCTCATATCACCGCTCGATTTTCGGCCGCTGAATTGTGCCGTGAAGAGGAATTAAATGGATACTGAACCTAACCTGAACTTACCGCTGGTCGGGCGGGCAAGGATCACACCCGGGATGTTGCCGTTGCAAGCGAACACGGATAGGTTTCCGCGTGTGAGAGCAGGGCGACGGGCATCTGAATGAGGGTGGATATGAAAAGGCAGTCACTGATAGCGATGGCAGGTGCCGTGACACTTGGCGCATGCGCCGCGCCGGACGATATGGGCGCGGGGCAGTCCGCAGGTGTGCCGGAGGCGGTCCTGGAGCTTGCCGCGCCCTATCAGGACCTGGAAACCGCGCGGCTGCGCGCCGAGGATGGATGCTATTGGTATCTCCACGCAGGCCGGGTCGAGACAACCCTTTTGCCGTTGCGCACAGTGGACGGTCGCCCGATCTGCACGGCGACCACAGTTGAAAAGGCCGGGTGAGCCGGCCCTGCCAATCCGTTGCTACCCGGCATCATTCGATTGGCCGGGGTGGGCGCCCTTAGCTCCGTGCAGCAATGGCATCTTCGGGGGCGTACAGGTAGGCGGTAACCCCGGTATCGACCTGTGGATAGAGGCTGATGATGTGCGCCATGACCATGCGGACGCATCCCGAACTGGCCCGCCCGCCGATGGATTCGGGATGCGGCGAGCCGTGGATGCGCAGGTAAGTATCGCGATTTCCCACAAAAAGGTAGAATGCACGCGACCCCAACGGGTTGGTCGGCCCCGGCTCTACCCCGTCTTCGAACTTGGCGTATAGCTCGGGGTCGCGGGCGATCATCGCTTGGGTCGGGGTCCAGTGGGGCCAGCGCACCTTGCGGCGGATCGTGTAGGTGCCCGGCTCATACAGGCTGCCGCGCGCGATAGCCACGCCATAGCGCATCGCGGTGCCGCCTTCTTCGATGTGGTAAAGGTAGCGCGCGACCGCATCCACATGGATATCCCCCGGCTTCAGGCCGTCATTGGCTATGACCTGCTGCGGCAAGAAGCGCGGGTGAAGGCCCCAGGGGTTGGTGGTGGCCGGGTCGTAGTTCGGCGGCGTCACTTCGGCGTCCCACGCGGCCTTCTGCGCCTCCGTCGGCCAGGTGCTGGCCATGAGCGGCCCGGCGATTGGCGGCGAGAACAGCGCCGCGCCGGTCATGATGAAATGGCGTCTCGTCAGCAAGTCATTCTCTCCTCGAATTGCGGATGCCCATCGGGGCCCGCATGGTCGCGTAGTTGTAATCCCGCCTGCGCACTCTGTCTCTTGGGCTATATCGATTGAACGAAGGAAGGGCGACCCTCCTCATGTGACCCGCACCCACGTCATCATGCCGGACGCCGCGTGGCTGAGCATGTGGCAGTGAAACAACCAGTCGCCGGGGTTGTCCGCGATGAACGCGATCTCGCGCGTCTCCCCGGCGGCGACCAACAGCGTATCGCGCATCGGGCTGGCGGCGCCGTCTGCCCGGACTTGCCGGAAATGCATCCCGTGGAGATGCATGGCGTGGGGGAAGACGGTATCGTTGACAATTTGTAGCCGTACCGGCTCACCAAGGGACAGATCGCCAAGCGGTTCCTGCGTCATTTCGGCCATCTCGTTGAAGGCCCAGAAGCGGCCCGACGCCGCAAGCTGGCGAAACCCGATACGCTCACCGCCAAGCAAGGCACTATCCATGCGGCCCATGGCGCCGCCCGCCATTACGAGCCGCAAGCGCCGGGCCGCCGCGAGATCCGGCGCGCTCATGCGCGGGTTCGGTGGGAGCGGCGCGGGCGGTGCGCGGCGCGCACGGCTTGCTGAACCAGAGACCGGAAAAGCCGCCTGCGAGACAGGCCGGTTATCGCCGCCGCGCCGCAGAAGATACGCGGTTTCACCCTCCCCCGCGGTGATATCCACGATCAGGTCAACCCGTTGGGCGGGGCCGAGGATCAGGCCTTGCTCGACCGGCACGGGTGCGGGCAACGGCATGGCGTCCAGCGCCACCGTCCAGCCCGTGAGGCCGTTGAGTTGCAAGGTAAATATCCGGGCATTCGACGCGTTGATGAGCCGCAGGCGCAGGCGCTCGTGCCGGCGCACGGGGCGCGAGAAATCAAAACGCGCGTTGGTGGTGACGTAGTTCCCGATGCGCCCGGCATGGCTCATTGCCATCGGGTGATCAAAACTGTCGTCGATCTGCGCGGTTTCTGGGTTGAGCAACCAGTCGTCGAGGATCAGCACTTCTTCGCGGTCCACGTCGGGCACCTCGGCTTCCTCGACGATAAGCGCGCCGTGAAGGCCCCGCGCAACCTGTTCCCAGGATCGGTCGTGCGAATGATACCAATAGGTTCCCGCATCCGGCACGACGAAGTCGTAATCGAAGGTATCGCCCGGCGCGACGGATTGCTGCGTCAGGCCCGCAACACCGTCCATGGCGTTGTCGATGCGGATGCCGTGCCAGTGCACCGAAGTTCCCTGCGGCAGCTCGTTGACCAGGCGGCGCGACACGCGCCCGCCCTGCGCAACGCGGATCTCCGGCCCCGGTGCGCCGCCGTCATAACCCCAGATCCCGGTCGCGGCATAGCCGGAGGGCGCGAGTTGGAACGAGGCGTTGCGGGCGGTCAGTGGCACGCGCGCCTCGGTCGCGGCCCGCAGGCCGGCAGGCAAGAGCGACAGGGCCCCCGCCGAGGCGCCGCGTTGCAGAAGATCGCGCCGCGAAATGCGGTTCCCCTTGTGATCCGGGTATGATTTCATTGACTTGTCTCCGCTCCGTTTGTCGACGCCTTCCGTGCGCTGTGCCCGGAACAGCCGGGGATAAGAGGGCGGACACCGCCGCCCTCTCGTGCAACTGCTCGGCAGGTTCAGCCTTCGCCCGTCTTGATGGCGATGTCACCCTTCATACCTGCTTCGAGATGGCCCGGCATGTTGCAGCCATAGCCGATCTCGCCAACCTCTGAAAAGGTCCAGATCACCTCGCCGGTCTCTCCGGGTTCCAGCAGGATGCTGTTGGGGTCGTCATGCGTCATGCCAGCCGCCTGCATCTTGTCGCGACGGACCTTGCGCATCGTCATCATGCCCGATTGCATCATCTTGCGCATTTCGGCCGCGTGTCCGCGCCAGGTGCTCAAAGTGCCGAGATTGAACTCGTGAACATTGCGGCCGTCATTCGTTACGACGAAGCGGACGGATTCACCCTCCGCAACGTCGATCACGGCCGGATCGAACTTCATCTCCGTCATCGAGACTTCGATCGTGCGATCGACCGCGCCGGACTTGCCGGCGCGTCCGATCACGCCATGCCCCGCATCGGCAAGCGCCGGGACGGGGATGAGTGCAAGGGCGGCAATCGCAAGGATGGTGTCTAGTTTCGTTTTCATGTCTTTCCTGTCCTGTATCAGGGTGTCTTGCATTTTTGGGTACGGTACAGGTCATGCCATGCGCGGCGGCGGGTATCGTGGCGCCATGGACCTTCCGCGCGAAACGGAATCCGGCGGGCGTTGCCGCTTTGCGTCCATCGGGCCAAACACGATCCGGGGCGGGGCAAGAGGTTCGACCGCTGCAAGATAGCAGTAGACATCGGGATGGCAGTGAGGTTGCGGTGCCGGCTCGGCAAACGCCTTCAAGGCCGCGCTGCTCTGGGCTGCGTGGCCGTGATCCGCGCGCTCGTTGGACATGCTCGCGCCAAGTGCAGGTGCCACGGCCATGAGCGCGGCCAGCACGAGCGCGAAAAGAACGGGCAGCGCGCCATTCGACTTTGGCCGACGAAGGGTCATTGGACTCCGTTGGTGCGCTGCAATTCACGGACATAGCGGGTGATATACTTGACGTCGGCGCGCGTCAGCCCCTTGACCGGAGGCATGTTGCCGAAATTCCAGTGGTGTGCGCGCACGCCTTGCATTGCGGCCCTTTGAAATGCCGCGTCGCCGTGATGCGCGGGCCGATACGTCGACCAGACAAGCGGCGGCGCAATCCCGTTTTGCCCCGCCGCGTTTTCCCCGTGACATTTCGCACAGGTGGCCTCGAATGCGCGTTTGCCCATCTTGGCCTCGTCGGACAGCTTGCTTGGCAGGTTAACGGCGACGATCGGCGCACCGTCGGGAATTGCCGATGTATCGGGCGGTGTCATCGAGTCGCCGCCCGGCCGGATCACCGGAATCGTTGCCGAGCCGCCGGTTGTCGCCCGGGCCGCCTGCGTCTGGGTGGTCGGCCGGCTCGCCTCCCAGAGGAATACACCCAGGCCGGCAAGTAGAACCGCACCTATGATCCAACCGAGTTTGTTCATATTCAGTATCCGATGCTTCCTGATGACGTAGGGCGCAGTTCAGTCCGAGCCATGTACCAGCCGGCTGGCCGGCACCCTTCAGATATTCCAATTTATCCCCTCAAGCACCAGGCGAGGTGGCGAAGATTTGTAATCGATTGTATCGGCGCCTTTCGGCTACATCGCGTAGTGCCTGATGCGCCATCGCGGCGGACAACCGATTATTTTTCCAAGACCTTGCGGCGTCGTTCGAACTCTTCCTCGTCGATCTCGCCCGAGGCGAACCTTTCGCGCAGGATGTCCATTGCATCGCGCCGCGTGCCCTGGCCCTGGCCCTGCCGGTCGGAGGCCCACTTCACCGCGAATACGATCAGGGCGATGACGATGCCCCAAAACGCGATCATCATCAGCCCCCCGAAGATGCCGTGCCCGCCGCCCCACATCATGTGACCATATTCTCCTTGCCAGTCTTGTCCGGGGCTCGCGCCTGCCAGTGTCGGAGCCGCGAGAAGTGCTGTCGTTATTGCGGTTGATGTTCGTGTCATCTCTTTCATTCCTTCAAGGTTGTTGGGTTTCATCGTGCGTGTCTTGTGACAAGGGGACGGTGACGGTGGCTTTCAAGCCGCCCTCGGGCCGGTTTTCCAAGGTGATGTCGCCGCCATGGGCCCGCGCGATGGATCGCGCGATAGACAGCCCCAGGCCGTGCCCCCCGGTTTCCAGTGAGCGGGACCCCTCCAGCCGGTAGAACGGGTCAAAGACCCGGTCGAGCTTCTCAGCGGGGATACCGGGGCCAGAGTCGGTGACCTCGATCACCAGGTCATCGCCCGCCCGATGCCACCCGACACGAGCGCCCCCGCCATAGCGGATTGCGTTCTCGACAAGGTTGCGGATCGCCCGGCGCAGTGACACCGGACGCACCCGGGCCTGGAGCGGCGGGCCGCCGGTAATTTCGAACTGCGCCACCATGTCCCCGGAAAGAGCCGCCAGCCAGGTGCCAACGTTGACGGTCTCGGAGGCTTCCGCGCCGGTCAGACCCTCGGCGAAGGTAAGCGTCGCCTCTGCCATCATCTGCATTTCTTCGATGGAGTCGATCAGGCTTTCGCGGGTCTCCTCGTCATCCACGAGTTCAGCGCGGACCCTGAGCGCGGTCAACGGCGACCGCAGGTCGTGGCCAACCGCGGCCAATAGCTGCGTGCGGTCGCTGACGAAGCGGGTCAATCGCCCCTGCATCCGGTTGAACGCCGCCGTGAGATCGCGCACCTCGGTCGGGCCGGCGACCGGCAGGCTGCCCGTGGCCTCTCCGCGGCCAAACCTGTCTGCGGCACTGGACAGACGCCGCAGCGGGCCGGTTAGCCGCGCAAGCAGAAACCAGAAAACCGCGACGAGCAGGAGCGCGGCCGTCACCCCGAACGACAGGATCGAGATGTTGCGCCATTGCAGTGGTGGCCGCTCGAAACGGGTCGCAACGTTGAGCCACTCGCCGCCCGAAAGAGCGACCGAAAGCGTTAGTTCCACGGGTGTAATACGCTCGCGTATCATCTGCCGGTGCATCCGGGCCATTTCACCATCTTCATCCAGATGCGCAGGCAACATCGCGGGCATTGGGGTCTCACGCAGATTGACGCGGATCTCGCGGCTGAAACGCTCGTCAAGCAAGGCGCGCATCCGCGCCACGACCACATCGCCGTGATGGTGATCGGACTTGACCACCAGCGGCTCGGGGCCAAGATCGAAACGCACCAGCGGCGAATTCGCCGCGCGCAGGATCGAGGGGCGCAGATCGGGCGGTGCCTCCTCAAGCAGGCGCACGACATTTGCCGCGCGCCCGGCCGCCTCGGCGCCGATCGCCGCGCGCACGGCGAGGCCGCGTTCGTCACTCAGCAGCCACAGGCTGACGGCCTGCGCGATGGCAAGGGACCCAAGGATCAGTAGCACCAGTTGGGCGCGCAAGCTTTGGAACGGATGCCGCATCACTCGGTCACCATGACATCGGCAGCAAGGCAGTAGCCGCCGTTGCGAACCGTGGTGATGAGGGTGGGGTGCATGGGGTCGGGTTCGATCTTGCGGCGCAGGCGGCTGATCTGGTTGTCGATGGTCCGGTCAAGCGGCCCGGCGGAGCGCCCGGCGGTGAGGTCGAGCAGTTGGTCGCGGCTCAGGATCGCGCGCGGCCGCTCCAGCAGAACGGTCAGCAGCCGCAGATCCGCGGTCGTCAGTTGCGCACGGTTGCCATCGGCATCTTCAACGTAGCGAGCGTCCGCATTCAGGGTCAGCCCCGCAAAGCGCACCGTCTTGCCGGCAAGGCTGCCCGGCTCGCGCTCGGTCAGGGGCGCACGCCGCAACACGGCCTTGATCCGCGCAAGCAGCTCGCGCGGGTTGAAGGGTTTGGCCAGGTAATCGTCGGCGCCGATTTCAAGCCCCACGATCCGGTCCGTCTCTTGTCCGAGGGCGGTCAGCATGATGATCGGAAGGCGCCGTTCGGCCGAAAGCCTTTGACAGACGGAAAGCCCGTCCTCGCCCGGCATCATCACGTCGAGCACCATCAAATCGAACTGCCCACCCGCCAGTTTGGCGTCCATCTCGCGCGCGTCTTTCGCGGTTGTCGCTCGCATGCCGTTACGCTCAAGATAGCGCGTGACCGACTCGCGGATCTGGCGATGATCGTCGACGACGAGAATATGTGGAGCGTCTCCCATGGTCTTTCCTTACATGCGTCTCAGACAAACCGTCAGCGGCCAAGATGTAACCATTTGTATCGGAAGCGCATTTTGCGACATACGGATACAAAACAGGGAATGACGCCTGTTTCGGTTTCAATTCTAACACTTATGTCGGTTGTGCAATCGACAAGTTGGAGGATTGAGACATGAAGATGCGAACAACATTTTCGGGCGCGGCACTTGCGCTGATGGCTCTTGGCGGTGCGGCTGCGGCCGATAGCGGCCACGGTCATGGCGATCGCGGCATGGGCGGCCCCGGCAGCGGCAAAAACGACATGATGCAGATGATGATGCGGATGCATTCGGGCATGATGGGCGGTGGCATGTCCGGCATGGGGGCCATGGGCGGCCCCGCTGGCATGATGCAGGGCGGCATGCCCGGCATCGGGCCTATGGGTGGCGCCGGCGGCATGATGGGCGGCCACGGCGCGATGATGGGCGGTGGCATGATGGCGATGATGGAGACGCTTGACGCGGACGGCGACGGCACCGTGACGCCCAAGGAGGCGCAAGAGGGCCTTCAATCCCTGCTCGCCGATTATGACGCCGATGGCGATGGGTCGCTTTCGCTGGACGAATTTGAAACCTTGCACAGCGCACTCATCCGCCAGACGATGGTTGATCGTTTCCAGTTCCTTGATGCCGATGGCGATGGTCAGATCACGCAAGGCGAGGTCGTTAAACCCGCTGATCGGATGGAACGAATGCAATCGCTGCGCAAGCGCATGATGCAGGGTTTCGGCAATATGCCGGGTGCTGGCCCGATGGGCGGACGTGGCCAGGGCATGATGGACGACAACTAACGCCGTCCATGCACAAAAGGCGCTAGCCCGGTCTCGTTCAATCGAGGCCGGGCGATCACGAGAGAAGGAGATAACACGATGAGCTATACGCATGACCGGCTGCTGCCGGGAACCAGTATCGATGACGCGGACACGCGGGTTCGCGAGGCGCTGAAGGCCAGGGGGTTCGGGGTTCTGACCGAGATCGACGTGCAGGCGACGATGAAGAAAAAGATCGACCGCGACATGGACGGCTACAAGATCCTCGGTGCCTGCAACCCCAACATGGCGTGGGAAGCAATGGGATTTGAGCCGCGCATCGGCGCGATGCTGCCCTGCAACGTGATCCTGCGCAGCGTGGACGGCGGAACAGAGGTTAGCGCCATTGACCCCGTCGCCTCCATGTCGGCAGTGGACAACGATGAGCTGCACAATGTGGCCGGTCAAGTGCGCGACATGCTTGTCGAAGCTGTTGACGCGGCCTGACGGACAGGGACCGACGGGGCCAGACAGGGCGAGCGATTTGATCCGCCATAGGCTTGCCCTGTGGTCTTGTGCCCGCTGCGCGGCGGCCCGAACTTGCCTGAATGGCTCTCTTGCCGGGCGGCGCGGCTGTTTCGGCGGCATCCATGCGACCGATTAGACGAAATATCCTTTTGGCTGCCGGCCTTGGCGCCGTGGCGATCGGGATCATGGCTTGGCACGCGGAAGGGTGGTCTTCCAGTATCGACAGGGAGACCGCTGCGCTTTGGATCGAGAGTGCCGGCGCGTGGGGGCCGGTCGCAATCATCGGTCTCATGACGATGGCCGTGGTGGCCAGCCCGATCCCGAGCGCCCCCATCGCGCTGGCGGCTGGCGCGGCATATGGGCATTACGCCGGAACACTCTATGTTGCCATCGGATCAGAGGCCGGGGCGCTGATTGCCTTCACCATCTCACGGGGACTTGGACGACGACCGGTACAACAAATTTTGGGCAAGCACGCCGATTACGGGCTGCTTGGGTCGCAAAATGCGCTGACCCTGACGGTTTTCGGGAGCCGCCTGCTGCCGTTCGTGTCTTTTGACGCGATAAGCTATGCCGCAGGTCTGAGCGGGCTGCACGCCTGGCGCTTCGCGCTTGCCACGCTGGCCGGGATCCTGCCGGCGAGCTTCGTTCTCGCCCATTTCGGAAGCGCGGCGATGGATGGGAAGTTTGGAGCGGGCGAGTGGATGGCCATCGGCCTTGGTTTGGCGACGGGGCTGCCATTGCTCTTTCTCGCTTTCAGGCGGCCCAAGGGGCCAAGGCAAGCGGACACAATGGACGGGGACGGATCATAAGCTCGACCTGCGAGACGAACAGCCTGCCGTGCGCCCCGCGCGCGACGTCGCCCACTACAAGTGGTTCAACAACATGTCGGAACAGCCCAAGTTTTGCGGTGGGCTCGCCCGATGCCAAAAAATGCAATAAAATCAATGCCCCGAAAGATGTCACTCGAAAATCGGCGGCGGTTTTTGCCACGCGAACGGGTAAAGATCTGCCACGAGAATACGGTTACAGTTTTGCCAAACCGATACCCAAGCATAAAAAACCGCCCATCAGGGCGGCTTCAAAGGCGAAAACTTTCGATGTTGGCGGCTATAAGTCGGCGCGGCGATACACCGCCGCCCCGAGAAGCTCACGCATCATAATCGGGAATGTGTTTAATGGGATCACCTTTCCTGGTGGAATGCGCGGGCCCGCCATGGGCCGCGTCAGAAGATCCCTGCTCCGGTCAAATGATGTCGTTTCTGGCATCCGCGTTACTGCCGGCACGGGGTTGCTCGGCGCGACCTCATCAAGAGGGTCGCGCCGGAAACACCCGTGCCGGTGTTGACGCGCAAATTCAGTCTGAAAGGCCAGATTTCGGGGGTCAAAATCTGCTTCGGAAAAAGTCTATATTTCACAGATCCTTACGGGCGTCGGCAAAACTTCCGCCGACGCGTGGCAGTAAAATCGGCCAATTTGGCATAACTACGCCCGCAACGACAAAAACTGTCGGAACAACCGATTAAACGCCACCGGCAAATATTAAGTCATTGATTTCATTGACATGTGTTTCTGCACCGGCGGGCGAGATAGCTACTCTACAATCAATAAAGGTCTATTTCCTGCAACCGTTACACGCCCAGTAGTTCTTCTGCGCAATCACCGAAACCAAACACAAAAAAGCCGCCCTCTTGGGCGGCTGCGAAAGTTTGACACGTTGGGAGGCCAAGAAGACCCATTATTTTAAGTGAACAAATCTGCCCCGAAATCGCTGACGCGATAGAAGTCTACGCCGATATCGGACCTGGTCACCACCGGGCGAACGCCGGACCGTATCAGCCGACCAAAAACCTCCCCATTCTGGAGGTCAAATTTTTCCGCGATCCTTGCTGGATGTGTGAACCGAGATTTGAAATCAGCCACCACCGCTGGATCGAACCGAGGTATCCGATGATCGCCCAGTGGGCATGCGACCCAATTGACGGCGAGGCTCACCTCTTTCGGGCAACGCTCCACCAAGCACCAGCCAACCTCCCTCGGAATCTTCAAGGCGCGGAATGCCTCCGAGGGCGAAAGGCCCGGCGTGCAGAATGCTGAGTGCTGCTTAACCTCCACAGGATCTACCCGAAGCGCGGCAATCCCGTTCTGACCAACCAGACGAAAGACGCGATCAAGAAATCCGCCCAGAATCATGTGCAGGACGGTGACCGCCGGCACCTTAGCCTTCTCCGCGGCTTTCGAGACAGGCACCAGCTCATCAGTCTCTGCAACCAGTGCGACCGCCCTCGCGTGCAGCTTGCCAACCAGCATGGCAACCTCCCCGCAATCCACGGCTTTCTGGGTCCGCCCCTTTGCGCCCGGCCTCCCGTAATAGATGGGGGTAAGCAATCGGTCGGCAAAAAGCTGATCGACGATCGGCCGTGTGCAATTCATCTCCTTCCAAAGTGAAATCACATTCACGGTGCGTTTCATGCCCTTTGCGACTGTTGATTGTGACTCTGTTGCACAAATTGGTTGAAGGCCAGACGCCCCCTTTCCCCAGACAGACTCATCCTACGGGCTCAGTTATGGGTATGCCGAGCGCGGTATAGCCGTTCATGACGAGGATGCGGACTTGGACTTCCGCAACCTGACGATCGAAGTCCCGCGCCATGAGGCGCTGGCCCAGCATTTTCACGCAGTGCATTTTGGTCTCGACGCGGCTTCGGCGGTGGTATCCACTCCAGTTTCGCCAGATCGCGCGGCCGAGGTATTTCGAAGCTCGCAGGGCCTCGTTTCTGGCCATTGCACCCGCGGTGACGGTCTTCCACGGCTTGGCGTTTT
>NZ_AUIJ01000027.1 GCF_000423645.1 Sediminimonas qiaohouensis DSM 21189
AGGGTGACGTCGTATTGCGGCTCTGGCTCGGGTTCCGGCTCTGGCTCTGGCTCCGGCTCGGCCGCGGCGACGGCGGTGCCGACCTCGGTCAGGGCGGCGCTCAATTCATTGGCGTTGCGGGCCGACAGGTACTTGCCTCCGGTGTTGTCGGCGATGCATGTCAGGGCGCTGGTGTCGGCGTCGCCAAGGCCAAAGCCCACGACATGCGCCGTGAACCCGACGCCCGCGCTTTCCAGCGTTTCAGCCAGCGCGCAGGGGTCACGTTCGCAGCTCTCCAAGCCATCGGAGATCAGAACCACGGTGGCGGGCGTATCGGTGTACGACAGCGACGTCGCGGCCTGTTCCACCGCGCTGGTGAGGGGCGTCTTTCCGGTCGGGGTGATGGAGCCGATCCGGCTCAGGATCTCGCCCCGCGTGCCTTGTCCGGGGGCGACGAGGGTTTCGATGTCCGAGCAATCGCCGCGGCGGCGGTGGCCGTAGGCCATCAGGCCGACCTGCCGGTTATCCGTCCATTCCCCGAGCAGGTTTTCCATAACTCCGCGTGCGATTTCAATCTTGGCGGTGCCGTCGATCTGGCCCCACATGGAATTGGAACCGTCAAAGACGATCATCACGTTTTCATCTTGCGCCTGCGCGGGGGCGGCGCATGTCAGTGCCCCGCCGAGTGTCAATGTGGCCAGTGCCGTTGAAAATAGCTTCATAATGTCCTCGCTCCCTATTCAATCATGCGCGCGGGGGCCGGTTGCCCCGATCATTTTGCGACCGACGCTTTCGCTCCGGCAGGCAGTGCCGTCGCTGAGCGGTCCGATTTGTGCCCCGTTCGCGTCATACCGGTCAACCGTCCCGTGCCCCGCGCGGACGGTTTCGCGCAAGCACGGCGGGATCGGTGTGGGGGACTTGAAGCCCGGGGGCATGTTTTCCAGTCGGGGCATATAAATCAGGGGAAGGACCAGCCTTGATGCTCGATCCGCATGATCCGCAGGGCGGGCGGGTCAAGCGCGGGATCCACGCGCAGGCGGAATATCGCGGTCTGGGGCTGGCCGAAGTTGCGGAACTTCGCGTGCACCGTCACGAGGCCGCGATGCATCGCGCGCTCGGGCGCGGGACGGATGCGCAGGCCCTCAACATCGGCGTCCTGCGTGCCAAACAGGGGGTCGGCGCCAACCGGGCCGGACAGTCGCGCGACAAGATCCGCGAAGAAGTAGTCGCGCGCCGCAGGCGGGGCCAGCGGGCCGGCCGTTTCGCCGCGCTGTGCGCGCTGCCGTTGATCGTAGAGACGCCGCACCAGCGCCACGCCGCGCGCGACCAGCGGGTCCATCTGCGTTTGCGCGGCCGAAGTATCCTCGGCCAGGTAGTGCGCCGAGACCCAGCCCGAAACCCCGCTCTCCGCGCTTTCCATGAGGCACCACCGTGGCGGTAGATCCGCGCGCTGGCTGTCGCTCAGGGCGTGGTAGATCCGGCGCGGCAGATACGGCACGCAGGTGATCATCCGCAGGCCCGTGGCGTCATGGGCGAAGGTGCCGATCACCAAATGATCGGTGCCCGGCCCGGTGCGCACGTTCAGCGTGTCATCGGACGCGACGCCGCTGACCATCCAGGCGTCCGGCCCGTGGCCGTCCATCTGTGCCAGCGCGGGCATCGGGGCCGCAAACACGATAAGGGCCGCGATGATGGGTCTGATGACAGGGATCATTGGCTTACTCGCTCCTTGTCGCAGGGCGGGCGGCGATCCACGCGGCGTCAGGCCGGGTGCGCGCCGCCGCCCACTTCGCCTGTTTCCTGCGTCGCCGCGCCAAGCGCGCGATCCTTCAGCTTGCGGAACTTGCCCGACATCTGTTCCAGCTTGGCCTCCCACTCTGGATCGGGCTGCTGCGATTCGATGGTCTTGAAATAGACCTGCATCATGCAGGTGATCGCGAACGGCTCCAGCAGGGCCGCCTTCACGCTCCACGCAAACAGGAGGGCAAAGACGATACCCCCCGCCGCCCATGCGCCGGGCATCAGGTAAACCACCAGCGCCGCGGGCGCGAGCATCACCAGGAACACCAACAGGCCAAGGCCATAAACGATGATCGCCAGCCACGCCGCGTTCTTGAGCATCACCTTGTAGTTCTGTCCATAAAGCACCAGCGCCTCCTTGGCCGAGGCCCATGGATTGGTCGAGCCGGTACGGATCGCATAGGCAAGGATTACCTCGTCCACGAAGCCGACCGCAACGCGCAGGAACGCCGACAGGATACTGGCCAATTGCTGTGCCCCCGGCATGGGCAAAACGGTCAGGATGCCGCGCACCAACCCGGTGATCGCCCGGATTACGCCCTTGACCAGTTGGTCGATCAGGAACAGGACACTGGCCTGCGGGAAGCGTTCCTTGGTGACCTCGGTCGCGTGCTGGATCTGGCTGCGGCCGTGCGGCATCGGCTTGCCGTCGATCAACTCGACCAGGACCGCGATGTGACCGGCCTTGACGACGTAGAGGATGTATTCACGCATCCAGTACATCACCGCCCCGAACAGGCCGAAGCCTGCGATGCCGCCCCACATGGTGCTGCTGGCGCGAAATCCTTCATCGCCCAGCCCGCCAATGCCGTAGCCTATGCCGGCGCCGGTGCCGGTGACCAGGATGTATCCCAACGTGATCCCGAAATAGACCGCCATGCGCAGGACGATGAACGGCAGGGTCCGCGCCATCATGCCGAAGGCGCTGGTAATATTGAAATCCCACATGGCTTCCCCCTGATGTCAGAAGTGCTTTGCCGGTCGCATGCCGGGCATAGTGCCACGGACCTGCAATTGCATCAAACTCGCCATCCTAATTGGCACGTCTGGTCCGGCGGGCGCCCCCTTCATTCAGAGGGGGCAGCGTAAATATTTGCAACGTAAAGAAATTGCACGCTACCTAGGACACTGGTGCATTGCACCCGGCAGAAATGGGGAGAGTGATATGACAAGGCAAACAGGGGCAACGGTTGCCGCGCTGATACTGGTGGGGGCCGCCGCCGTGGCCGAGCAGCAGGACCCCCTGTTGCAGGTGACAGGCCGGATCGACGGCGGATCGGTCAGCCTTGACCGAACGGCCCTGGAGGCGCTGCCCGTTACCACACTTGAGACAACCACCGTGGTAACGGATGGCACGCACCGCTTCACCGGGTTCTTGATGCGCGATCTTCTGGACCGGCTGGGCGCCGGGGGCGATCACGTCAGCGCACTTGCCCTGAACGATTACGCGGTGGATATCCCCATGGCCGATTTCTACGACTACGATGTCGTCGTGGCCTATAGCATGGATGGCAAGGCGCTGCACCGCGCCGACAAGGGGCCGCTATGGATCGTTTATCCGCGCGACGACCATGCCGTTTTGCAGGATATCCGCTATGATTACCGCTGGGTCTGGCAGCTTTATCAGCTCGACGTGCGATGACGCGGCTTGGCGATCCAGTCTACCGACTTTTGGTGCCGCTGGCGGCGGTTGTCGTTTTCGCGGTGCTGCTGACGTTTTCGCTGATCCGGATGTTCGAGATCGAGAACGCGATGCGCGTCGAGGCAGAGCAGAATATGCTGTGGGTTCTGCATCAAAGCGAGGTGTCGGCCCGGCGTCTGAGCGAGACCGCCGCGCTGGCCGATCTGGGCGCGGCGGGGGCGGATGAACTTTCGCTGCGATTCGACATCCTGGTCAGCCGGGTTGCGATGCTGACGGACGGGCCGCAACTGCGGTTCATGCAGCGGATCGGCTACGCCGAGGACCTGGAGTGGCTGACCGGCACGCTGGACGCGCTGGCGCCCATGGTCGCCGGTTTCCGCGCCGGTGACGGGATGCGGCTACATGGCGCGGTGGAGCCGATCGCGCGCCTGTTCGGGCGGGCGGCGAACGCGGCGATGATCGCGGAATGGGATGATCTGGGCGGGCGGCTGGAGACGTACCGCGAGCAACTTCGCCAGATCATCGCGTTCCTGATCGGGATCATGGCGGCGGGCGGTATCCTTGCCGTGACGCTGGCGGTGGCGCTGCGCCAGTCGCGGCAGCGAAACCTGATGCTGCGGCGGGCGCGGGATTTCTCGGGGATGCTGATCTCGTCCAGCGGCGAGGGCATTCTGGCGGTGGACGGCGCGGGGCGCTGCACGCTCTGGAACGATGCGATGGCGCAGTTGGTGGGCAAACCGGCGGAACAGGCAGTCGGGCACGCCCTGTCGGAGGTGGCAGGGTTCTTCGACACCGCCACGGTGCGGCAAAGCGTGCAGCGCGGCCTTGCGGGAGAGGCCACGCACCTGACGTTGCAGCCGCTGTTCCGGCCGGGTCACGATGCCCCGCGCCACGTGGACCTGCGGTTTTTCCCGATGCTCAACGAGGACGAGATCGTGGGCGTGATCCTCTTCGTGCACGACGCATCGGATCGCTACGCGGCGCGGCAAAAGGACATGCAGGACCGCGACCGCCTTGAGGAGCTGGTGACAGAGCGCACGCGCGATCTGGACGAGGCGCTGCAACGGGAACGCTCCGCGGCCGATCTCTACCGCAACTTCGCGGCCATGGTCTCGCACCAGTTCCGCACGCCGCTGGCGGTGGCGGATTCGGCGCTGCAACGACTGATCCGGCGCGGCCCGCGCGCCGATCCGGACGAGGTGGCCGACCGCGCCGTACGCGCCCGCAACGCGATTGCAGGGTTGACGCGGCTGGTGGCAAGCACGCTGGATACGGTGCGGCTGGATGCCGGGCAGCTTGGCGCGCGCCGGGTGCGGTGCGACATTGGCGAGATCGTGCACGCGGTCTGCGCCCGGCAGCGCGATGCCGCACCAGAGCGCGAAATCAGGATCGAGGCCGCGCAGGCCATTGGAGGCACCGCCGCCCTGTGCGATCCGGCCCATGCCGAGCAGATATTGGAGAACCTGTTGTCAAACGCCGTCAAATACGCGCCCGCCGATACCCCTGTATACGTGGCCCTGGATGGGGATACCACGCACGTTTGGTGTGATGTCCGAAACTCCGGCCCGCCCGTGGCCGAGGCCGACCGCGAAAAGATATTCGAACGCAATTACCGCGGCGCAAACAGTGCCGGCATCGCGGGCACGGGGATCGGGTTGTTCATGGCGCGCACGCTGGCCCGGATGCAAGGCGGCGATGTCGCCTTGCATCCGGGCGCGGACGGGGTGACGTTTCGCCTGACCCTGCCACTGTGGGGGGCGGGCCGGCCATGACGCGCGCGAGCGATCAATCCCTTATTCTGGTGGTCGAGGACGAAGCGGCGCTGTGTCGCGATATCGTCGAGGAGTTGCAGGAGGCCGGGTACGACACGCTGGCGGCCGCCGATGGCCGGCAAGCGCTGGCCCTGCTGGAGGACGCCGCCCCCGACCTGGTGCTATGCGACATCACGATGCCGGGCCTTGACGGGTACGAAGTGCTCAGGGAAATGCGCACCCGCCGCCCCGAGCTGTCGGCGACGCCGTTCGTGTTCCTGACCGCTCTGTCAGAGCCGCGCGAGGTGATCGAGGGCAAGCTGCTTGGCGCCGACGACTACCTGGTCAAGCCAGTCGATTATGACCTGATGCTGGCCACGCTCGCGGCGCGTCTGCGGCAGGTCAATCGCATCCGCACCCGCCATGACAGCGAGGTGGCGCAGCTACGCGACGCGCTCGACGCGTTCGCGGACAAGGGCGCGGCGCAGGCGTTGGACCTGATAACACTGGGCGTCATGCTTGTGGATGAGAAGGGCAAGCGGCTCCATGCCAACCGCACCGCGCAGGAGATGATCGCGGCGGCGGAATATATCGCTCTTCGCGGCGACGACATAGGGTCCCCTGACCCGCCATCCGACCGGGCCTTGCGCAATGCGGTGTCCAAGGCCCTGCAAGCGGCGCGCGCGGGGCAGGAGAAAGTGGTGGGCGTCATGCTGCACTGCGCGGCGGACCCGCGTAGCGTTTCGGCCTTGGTTTGCGCCTTGCCGGAACGCACCGGCGACACCGATGGCGCGGCGCGGGTGGCGCTGTTCCTGTCGGCCCCCGGCGCGCGGCAACGCGTGCCCGAGCCGCTGTTGATGGACCTGTTCGGCCTGACCCCGACCGAGGCGCGCGTTGCCGCCGCCCTGGCCAGCAGCACCCGCGCCGCCGATGTGGCGGTCGACCTGGGCGTGTCCCAGACCACCATCGCGTTTCACATGCGCAACCTGTTCCAGAAGACCGATACCAACCGCCAGGCCGATCTGATCGCGCTGATCCTGGCCGGTCCGATGATGATCAAGTCCGAGTAGCGCGCCGCCACCACCGCCGCGCAAAAGAAACAGATGACGAATCCGCGCGCCGGGGCTAAACCCGCCCGTGACCAGACACCAAGACCCGCCCCCAACCAGCAAGGACGCCTTTCATGATCCCGACAGCCTATCCCACGAAGGAAGAAATCGCACGCCTGACCGCGCGGATGCTGCTGGAGATCGAGGCGGTGCATTTCAATGCGAAAACACCCTTCACGCTGGCCTCGGGGCTGCCCAGCCCGACCTATATCGACTGCCGCAAGCTGATTTCCTACCCGCGCATCCGCGCGACGGTAATGGATTTCCTGACCGTGACGGTGATGCGCGATGCCGGGTTCGAGGCCTTCGACAACATAGCGGGCGGGGAAACAGCGGGCATTCCCTTTGCCGCGCTGGTGGCCGAGCGAATGGGCCTGCCAATGACATATGTGCGAAAGAAACCAAAGGGGTACGGGCGCAACGCGCGTATCGAGGGCGCGATGTTTGAGGGGCAGCGCGTGCTTCTGGTCGAGGACCTGACTACCGACGGGGGATCGAAGCTATCCTTCGTCGATGCCATCCGAGAAACGGGCGCCACCTGCGCCCACACGGCGGTGATTTTCTACTACGGAATATTCCCCGAGACCGAAAAGAAGCTGGGCGATCACGGCGTCAGCCTGCACCACCTGTGCACCTGGCACGACGTTCTGGCCGAGGCCCGAGCACAAGGCGCGTTCGACGACGCGACGCTGTCCGAGGTTGAATCCTTCCTTACCGATCCGCGCGCGTGGCAAGAGGCGCGCGGATGAGCGCCACAATATGTTGGCGTGCGCCGGGGCATTCATGCTAGATTGAGTGTGCGGCGGGGATATCCACAGATTGCCCCCAGAAACATACAATTTGCCCTGCCCGCCCGGTCATGGATAAGACAGGTGCAGCCGATTCCGCGGCCACCCGGGACAGGCAGGCACGGCCACCACGGGCATGGCCCCACGACCCTGGCCCCACAAAACAGGCTCCACAACGCTGGACACCGAGGCACATGAACGAAGTCGCAGCATTCAACCCAACCGGCGCCCAGGTCGAAGATGCAGAAACGATGCCTCATTCGATCGAGGCCGAGCAGCAGCTTCTGGGCGCGATCCTGACCAACAACGATCTCTATGACCGCGTGGCCAGCATCATCGGCCCGCAGCATTTCTACGATCCGGTGCACGCGCGCATTTTTGAAACCGCCGCCGCGCGCATCGCCAAGAACAACCTTGCCTCGCCGGTCACGATGAAGGCCTTTTTTGATGAGGACGAGGGCCTGAAGGAACTGGGCGGCCCGGCCTACCTCGTGCGGCTTGCCGGCGCCGCGATCAGCGCCTACGCAGTGCGCGACTATGCGCAGATGATCTATGACCTGGCGGTGCGGCGCGAATTGATCGGCCTGGGCCGCAACATCGCCTCAAAAGCGTCGCGCGTGGAGGTCGACAACGAGCCGCGCGAGCAGATCGTCGAGGCCGAACAGGCGCTTTATCAACTGGCCGAGCAAGGCCAGACCGAAAGCGGGTTTCAATCCTTCCTCAAGGCGGTCACCGACGCCGTGAACGTCGCCAACGCCGCCTATCAGCGCGATGGCGGGCTGGCGGGGGTGTCTACCGGGCTGACCGACATGGATCGCAAGCTGGGCGGTTTGCACCGCTCGGACCTGCTGATCCTGGCGGGGCGCCCGTCGATGGGCAAGACATCGCTGGCCACCAACATCGCGTTCAACATCGCCAAGGCCTACAAGCGCGGCGCCCTGCCCGACGGGACCGAAGGCACGATCCAGGGCGGCGTCGTGGGCTTCTACAGCCTTGAGATGAGCGCCGAGCAATTGGCCGCGCGTATCCTGTCGGAAGCCGCCGAAGTGCCGAGCGAGCAGATCCGCCGCGGCGACATGACCGAGACGGAGTTTCGCCGCTTCGTCGATGCGGCCAAGGCACTGGAGGCGTGCCCGCTATATATCGACGACACGCCCGCCCTACCGATCAGCCAGCTGGCCGCGCGGGCGCGGCGGCTCAAGCGTACGCATGGTTTGGATGTGCTGATGGTGGACTACCTGCAACTGGTGCGCGGCACCGGGCGGTCGGAAAACCGGGTCAATGAGATCTCCGAGATCTCCATGGGCCTCAAGGCCATCGCCAAGGAGCTGGATATTCCGGTGATCGCGCTGTCGCAGCTCAGCCGGCAGGTGGAATCGCGCGACGACAAGCGGCCACAGCTGTCGGATCTGCGCGAATCCGGCTCGATCGAGCAGGACGCCGACGTGGTGATGTTCGTCTTCCGCGAGGAATATTACAAGGAACGCGAGAAGCCGGGCGATCATGATCTCGAGGCAATGGCCAAGTGGACCGAGGAGATGGAGCGCCTGCACGGCAAGGCCGAGGTCATCATTGGCAAGCAGCGCCACGGGCCGATCGGGACGGTCGAGCTTAGCTTCGAGGGACAGTTCACGCGCTTTGGCAACCTCGTGAAGCCCTGGCAGCAGGACGGCGGCACGCAGGAGTTCTGAGGCCGCGCACGATGTAGCCGGCGGGGGGCCAGCCCCCCGCACCCCCCGGAGTATTTGGGGCAAGATGAAGAAGCGCGGGCGGGCGCCGGCCGCGTGTGGACAAGGGGGCGAATCCCGACCCCGGCGGAACGGTGTCTTTCCGCTTGACCTGAGGCGAGAGGCTGTCAAGAAACGCGCATGTCCAGTGGCACGCTAACAATAGATCTCGAGGCGCTCGTCGCGAACTGGCGCGCGCTCGATTCCCGCTCGTCGGCGCAGGTTGAAACCGCGGCTGTGGTCAAGGCCGATGGCTATGGCCTTGGCGCCACACAGGTGGCGCGCGCGCTGGCGCGGGCCGGGGCGCGGCGGTTTTTCGTGGCCATCGCCGAAGAAGGCGCCGCGATCCGGCAGGCGCTTGGGCCGGGTCCCGAGATCAACGTGTTTTCGGGCCACATGCCCGGCGACACCGAGATGATCCACGATCTGCAACTGGTGCCGATGATCAACTCGATCGACCAGATGCTGCGCCATGTCGAGGCCCTGCCGGGTGCGCCATTCGGCGTGCAGCTTGATACCGGGATGAACCGCCTTGGCATGGAGCCGAACGAATGGGCGGCCCTGCAAGACATCGCCGTGCAACAGCGACCCACCCTGATCATGTCGCACATGGCCTGCGCGGACGCGCCCGATCACCCGATGAACGCGCATCAGTTGCGCATGTTCAACGAGATGACCGCGGGCCTCAATGTGCCGCGATCCCTGGCGGCGACGGGCGGCATCCTGATGGGGCCGGAGTATCATTTCGAGCTGACGCGCCCGGGCATAGGCCTTTATGGCGGGCTGCCCTTTGCCGAGGCGCGCCCCGTGGCGCACCTGTCGATTCCGGTGATCCAGAGCCGGTGGATCAGCGCCGGCGAAACCGTGGGCTACGGCAACACGTGGACCGCGCAGCAGGACACGCGCATCGCCACCATCGCGGCGGGCTATGCCGACGGGATCATGCGGCTTTTGGGGCCGTGGCTATCGCTTTATGCGGCGGGCGGCGTGCCCTGCCCCGTACGCGGGCGCATTTCCATGGACCTCATTGGCGTGGACATCACCCACCTGCCCGAAGAGCCTGCCGCGCTGGAGGTTCTGGGGATGAACCAGGGAGTTGATGACCTTGCCGGGCTGATCGACACGATCGGCTACGAGATCCTGACATCGCTGGGGGGGCGCTACGCAAGGCGCCTGCACGGCGCATGAGCGCCGCCGCCCCGATCGCCGCGCTTGGCCGCTCGGTCCTGGGGGCGCTGGCCCTGATCGGGCGAATTGCGCTTTTCGCCGCCGACACCGTGAGCCACGCCCTGCGCCCGCCCTTCTACTGGCGCGAGTTCGGGCAGGCGCTGGTGCAGATCGGATGGCTGTCGCTGCCGGTGGTGGGGCTGACGGCGCTGTTTACGGGCGGGGCGCTGGCGCTGCAGATCTACGCCGGCGGATCGCGGTTCAACGCCGAATCCGTGGTGCCCTCGATCGTGGCCATCGGCATGGTGCGCGAGTTGGGGCCGGTTCTGGGCGGGCTGATGGTGGCGGCGCGGGTGGCCTCGTCCATCGCAGCCGAAATCGGCACCATGAAGGTGACCGAGCAGATCGACGCGCTGGTGACGCTATCCACCCACCCGATGAAATACCTGACCCTGCCGCGCGTGTTGGCGGCGACGCTGGCGGTGCCGGTCCTGGTGGGCATGGGCGACGCCATCGGGATCATGGGCGGCTACCTGGTGGGCGTGACGCGGTTGGAATTCAATCCGGGCACGTACCTTAACAACACGGTTGATTTCCTTGAGCGGTGGGATGTCGTATCAGGCCTGATCAAGGGCGCGGTGTTCGGGTTCATCGTGGCGGTGATGGGGTGCTATCACGGCATGCATTCGGGCCGCGGCGCGCAGGGCGTGGGACGGGCCACCAAGTCGGCGGTGGTGGCGGCCTCGATCCTGATCTTGGCGGCCAATTACATTCTGACGGAGCTGTTTTTCTCGGCATGATTACCCTGCGCGATGTTCATAAGGCCTTTGGCGACAACCACGTTTTGCGGGGCGTGACGCTGGACGTGCCCACGGGCGAAAGCATGGTGATCATCGGCGGCTCGGGCACCGGCAAATCGGTGGCGATCAAGTGCATCCTGGGGCTGGTGCAGCCCGACAGCGGCACCATCGAGGTGGACGGCCGCGACGTGCGCAGCGGCGATCGCGACGCGTTCCTGGCGCGGTTCGGGATGCTATTCCAGGGCGGAGCGCTGTTCGACAGCTTGCCGGTCTGGCAAAACGTGGCATTCCGGTTGCTGCGCGGCAGCCTCAAGCGGCCCTGGCCCGAGGCGCGCGAGATCGCCATCGAGAAGCTGCGCCGCGTCGGCCTGACGCCCGATGCCGCCGACAAGTACCCGGCCGAACTGTCGGGCGGCATGCAAAAGCGCGTCGGCCTGGCCCGCGCCATCTGCGCCGAGCCCGAGATCATCTTTTTCGACGAGCCGACCACCGGGCTGGACCCGATCATGTCGGGCGTCATCAACGAGCTGATCCGCGAGATCGTGGTGGAAATGGGCGCCACGGCCATGGCCATCACCCACGACATGAGCAGCGTGCGCGCCATCGCCGACAAGGTGGCGATGCTGCATGATGGCATCATCCAGTGGACCGGCCCGGTGTCGCAACTGGACGATTCGGGCGATCCCTACCTTGATCAGTTCATCCACGGCCGCGCCGAGGGCCCGATCGAAGCGGTGCGCTGAGATGTTGGAGCCGAGCCCGATATTCGTTGGCTTCCTGCTGCTGAAATCCTATTTCTACCTGCCCGCGATCCTGCTGTTGGCGCTGCTGCGCGTGGGCGGCGGGCGCGGCATATGGGTGCGCATCGCCGCCGGGATTGCTGCGGCGGTGGCGCTGATCGGGCTGGCGGCGCGGTTCGGGCCGCCGTTGTTGGGGCTGTATTCCGGCCCGGTGCACATGGCGGCGGTCCAGGTGACGGCGCTTGGTGGGGGCATGGGGATGCCGCTGCTGGCGTCGGCGGGCCTCGCGCTGTCCGCCCTGCCCCGCCTTGCCCGTTGGCGCGGGATCGACGCGGTGCACGCGGTAGTGCTGCTGGTGCTGCTGGGTCTTTGGGCGCTGGCGCGGTAGCGCCACGCGCGGCGGGCAACATGCGCTTGCACCGCATCGCCGCCTCGGGCAGAAGAAACCGATGGCAAAGAGCAACAGCTTCACCTGTACCGCCTGCGGCGCCGCAACGACCAAGTGGTCGGGGCGCTGCGATGCGTGCGGCGCGTGGAACACCATCGTCGAGGAAAAGCCGCTTTCGGCCGGCCCACCGTCAAAGGCGCTTGGGGCGCGGCGCGGGCGGGCGGTGGCGCTGACTGATCTGGCCACGCAAGAGGCGCCGCCGCCGCGCACCCGCTCGGGTATGGACGAACTGGACCGCGTCTTGGGCGGGGGGCTGGTGCCGTCCTCGGCGATCCTGGTGGGGGGCGATCCGGGCATCGGCAAATCGACGCTGCTGCTACAAGGCGCGGCGCGGTTCGCGCGCGCAGGCCTAAAGACGCTTTACGTGTCGGGCGAAGAAGCCAGCGCGCAGGTGCGCATGCGCGCGCAGCGGCTGGCGCTGACGGATGCGCCGGTACAACTGGCGGCCGAGACCAACCTGCGCGATATCCTCACCACGCTGGAAGAGGAAAAGCCGCAGTTGGTGATCATCGATTCGATTCAAACGATCTGGGCCGACAATGTCGAAAGCGCGCCGGGCAGCGTGGCACAGGTGCGCGCGGCGGCGCATGAGCTGACCAGTTTCGCCAAGCGGCGCGACATGTCCGTGATCCTTGTCGGTCACGTCACCAAGGAAGGGCAGATCGCCGGCCCGCGCGTGGTGGAACACATGGTTGATTGCGTGCTTTATTTCGAAGGCGAGCGCGGGCACCAGTTCCGCATTCTACGCAGCGTCAAGAACCGCTTTGGCCCCGCAGACGAGATCGGCGTGTTCGAGATGACGGGCGGTGGCCTGTCGGAGGTCGCCAACCCCTCGGCCCTGTTCCTGTCGGAACGCGGACAGCCGACGCCCGGCTCGGTCGTGTTTTCGGGGATCGAGGGCACGCGCCCGGTGCTGGTGGAGTTCCAGGCGCTTGTCGCGCCCTCGTCGCTGTCACAGCCGCGCCGCACGGTGGTTGGCTGGGATGGTGGGCGGCTGGCGATGATCCTGGCGGTACTCGAGGCGCGCTGCGGCATTCCGTTCGCGGGGCTAGATGTGTACCTGAACGTCGCCGGCGGCATGAAGATCAGCGAACCGGCCGCCGACCTAGCGGTGGCCGCGGCGCTCCTGAGCGCGCGCGAGGATGTGGCCCTGCCCGCCGAAACGGTGGTTTTCGGGGAAATCAGCCTGTCGGGCGCGTTGCGACCCGTCGGCCAGAGTGAAAACAGGTTGAAAGAAGCGCAAAAACTTGGTTTCACGTCAGCGATTACCCCTTCGGGCGGCAAGCCGGGCGGGACCAGTGGCCTGAAACTGACCCAGATGGGCGATCTGACGGCTTTTGTTGGCGAGGTTTTTGGCGCCGGTTGAGCGTCTGAGATACGGGGATACGAGGGACATGGACGGCTTTACCATCATCGACGGCGGGGTGGCGCTGATCATTCTGCTATCGGCCGTGTTGGCCTATTCACGCGGGATCGTGCGCGAGACGCTGGCGATTGTCGGCTGGATCGCGGCGGCGATCGTCGGGTTCATCTTTGCGCCGCAGGTGCAGCCGCTGGTCAAGGAAATCCCGATGATCGGCTCGATCATCGCGGACAGTTGCGAATTGTCGGTAATCGCCGCCTTTGCCGCGGTGTTCGCGGTGGCGCTGGTTCTGGCATCGCTGTTCACGCCGCTGTTTTCCACGGTGGTGCAGCGCTCGGCGATTGGCGGGCTGGACCAGGGGGCGGGGTTCTTCTTTGGGGTTCTGCGCGGTGTCTTGCTGATCGCGGTGGCGTTTTTCGTCTACGACACGATCATGACCGGGCAGGACGTCGCGATGATCGACGACAGCCGCTCGGCCCAGATCTTTGGCCGGATGACCACGCAGATCGAAGATCGCGACCCCGAGCAAGCGCTTGGCTGGATTACGCAGCAATACGAGACACTTGTCAGCGTGTGCGACGCCCCCGCGTAAGGACACCGCGCCGCCCGTGAACGCTCTCGTGGTGCCGGTCTCAAACTGTTTTGTGATCCTTTCGTGACACTGGCCGGTCAAGCGCTTATGTAGTGCACAATATCGTGCCAAACGGATTCGGAGCTGCCCGCCTTGTCCATGCAAATGCCTCCCGCCCATCCCTTCGACGACGACAAACTGCGCGAAGAATGTGGCGTCTACGGGGTTCTCGGTGTCAGTGACGCCGCCAATTTCGTCGCCCTTGGCCTGCATGCCCTGCAACATCGCGGGCAAGAGGCCGGTGGCATTGTCGCCTATGATCCGCAAGAGGGGTTCAACGCGGCGCACCGCTTCGGCTATGTCCGCGACAATTTCACCTCGCAAACGTTGATGAAAACGTTGCCCGGCGCGCTGGCGATCGGGCATGTGCGCTATTCCACCGCCGGGTCCAAGGGGGCGGCGATCCGCGACGTGCAACCGTTCTTTGGCGAGTTCTCGATGGGCGGCGCGGCGATCGCCCATAACGGCAACATCACCAACGCCGAGGCGCTCAGGCGCGAGTTGATCGAGCGCGGTTCGATCTTCCAATCCTCGTCCGACAGCGAATGCATCATTCACCTGATGGCGCGGTCCCTGCAAAAGGGCATCCCCGAGCGGATGGAAGACGCCCTGCGCCGGGTCGAAGGGGCGTTTTCCATCGTCGCCATGACGCGGACCAAGCTGATTGGCGTGCGCGACCCATTGGGCGTGCGGCCGCTGGTCCTGGGTCAGGTCGCGGGAGCGTATGTCCTGAGTTCCGAGACCTGCGCGCTGGATATCATCGGCGCCGAATACGTGCGCGAGATCGAGCCGGGCGAAATGGTCGTGATCGACCACAAGGGCCTCGAAAGCCGCTTTCCGTTCCGGCGCCAATCCCCGCGGTTTTGCATTTTTGAGCATGTCTATTTCTCGCGCCCCGACAGCATCCTCGGCGGCCGCTCGGTCTACGAGACACGCCGCCAGATCGGTGTCGAACTGGCCCGCGAGGCGCCGGTCGAGGCCGATCTCGTCTGCCCCGTCCCCGATAGCGGCACACCCGCCGCGATCGGCTACAGCCAGGAAAGCGGCATTCCCTACGCGATGGGGATCATCCGCAACCAGTATGTCGGCCGCACTTTCATCGAGCCAACCGAGCAAATCCGCAACATGGGCGTGCGCCTGAAGCTGAACGTGAACCGCGCCCTGATCAAGGACAAGCGCGTAGTGCTGGTCGATGACAGCGTGGTGCGCGGCACCACCAGCCGCAAGATCAAGGAGATGATCCTGGATGCCGGCGCCAAGGAGGTGCATTTCCGCATCGCCAGCCCGCCCACCTCGTGGCCCTGTTTCTACGGGGTGGACACGCCGCAGCGCGAGAAACTGCTGGCGGCGAGCATGTCCGAAGAGGAAATGCGCGCCCATCTGCAGGTGGACAGCCTGAAGTTCATCACGCTCGACGGGCTCTACCGCGCCGCAGGCGAGGCGCAGGGCCGCAACAGCGCGTGCCCGCAATATTGCGATGCGTGTTTCTCGGGGGAATACCCGGTCGCGCCCAGCGATATGCTGGAAAAAGGGTTCAAACTCAAGGCGGCGGAATAACCGCCGCGCCTCGTCGACCGCATGGGCACCACGGGGCACAAACGGCAAGAGAGCATGACCATGAGCGAAAAGATCGCGCTGATAACGGGGGCCTCGCGCGGACTTGGCGCAGCACTGGCCGAGGAATTGTCGGGCACCCATCACGTGGTCGCCGTGGCCCGCACCACCGGCGCGCTGGAAGAGTTGGACGACCGCATTCAGGCCACCGGCGCCAGCGCGACGCTAGCGCCGATGGACGTGACCAACCCCGACGCGATGGCGCAGCTTTGCCGCTCGATCCATGATCGCTGGGGCGGAATCGATATCTGGGCGCATTGCGCGATCCATGCCGCCCCCCTGGCGCCGGCTTATTTCCTCGATGCCAAGGATTGGGAAAAATCCGTGGCCTGTAACGTCACCGCGACCGGGCAACTTATTCCGTTCATCGCCCCGCTTCTGGGCGAAGAGGGAACCGCGCTGTTTTTCGACGATCCGCGCGGGGGGGAGAAATTCTTTGGCGCCTACGGGGCAACCAAGGCCGCGCAGATCGCGCTGGCCCGCTCATGGGCCGCCGAGACCGAGCGCACCGGCCCGTCGGTAAGGGTCCTGGCCCCCGCGCCGATGGCCACGGCCACGCGCGCGCGCTTCTTCCCCGGCGAGGATCGCACAGCGCTCAGCACCCCCCGCGACGAGGCCAGGCGGCTTGTGTCGCAACTGGGCGCCTGAGCGCAGCGGGTTTTAGTGCTTTTGAGTGTCTCGGTATAACCAATGCGCGAAATAGCGGCCGCAGGCCGCCGCGCATCGCCGGGCCGCCCCGGCACGGCGATGCGCGCCCCTTGTGCCCTCGCATCCCGGACGCCGCGCTTGCCCCGCCTTCCCCGCTCTACTACTAAGTGGCAAAGGCAGGACGAGGGCAGGACCAGATGCGCATTCTCATCACCAACGACGACGGCATCAACGCTCCGGGGCTTGAGGTGCTGCACGGCATCGCGGCCGAACTGGCCGGCCCCGATGGCGAGGTGTGGACCGTCGCGCCCGCGTTCGAGCAATCGGGCGTCGGCCACGCGATCAGCTACACCCACCCGATGATGCTGGCCCGTCTAAGCGAGCGCCGCTATGCCGCCGAAGGCAGCCCCGCGGATTGCGTCATGGCCGGCCTGCACGAGGTCTTGCGTGACGATCGGCCCGACCTGGTGCTGTCGGGCGTTAACCGGGGCAATAACTCGGCCGAGAACGCGCTTTATTCCGGCACATTGGGCGGCGCGATGGAGGCGGCGTTGCAAGGCATACCGGCGATGGCGCTGTCGCAATACCTTGGCCCGCAGAATTTCCAGGCCGAGAACCCGTTCGAGGCGGCCGAAGTTCACGCGGTCGATGTCATTCGCAAGCTGCTCAAGGCCACCCCGGTGTCCGAGGACGGCGCCGATTACCGCCTGTTCTACAACATAAATTTCCCGCCCCTGCCCGCTGCCGAGGTGCTTGGCATGCGCATCGTCGCGCAGGGCTTTCGCCGCCACACCAATTTCGGGGTCGAGCCGCACCTGTCGCCATCGGGGCGCAAGTTCCTGTGGGTCAAGGGCGGCGATCAGCACCGCCCGACCGCCCCCGACACCGACGCCGCCGTCAACCTCGAGGGCTACATCTCGGTCACGCCGATGCGTGCGGACCTGACCGCGCATGACATTTTGGATCAGCTCAAGGCCTTTGAATGAACGAGCCGGACGACGCCACACGCAAGATGCAGTTCCTGTTCGCGCTGCGCTCGAAGGGCGTCACCGATACGCGTGTTCTGTCGGTGATGGAAAAGATCGACCGCGGCCCGTTCATTCGCGGCCATTTCGCCGATCGCGCCTACGAGGACATGCCCCTTCCCATTGCATGCGGGCAGACCATATCGCAGCCCTCGATCGTGGGGTTGATGACGCAGGCCCTGCGCATCAATCCGCGCGACAAGGTGCTGGAGGTGGGCACCGGCAGCGGCTACCAGGGGGCGATCCTGTCGCAACTGGCACGGCGGGTCTACACCGTTGACCGGCATCGCCGCCTGGTCCGCGAAGCGCGCGCCATTTTCGAGGCGCTGGACCTGACCAATATCACCGCCGTCTCGGCCGACGGAAGCTTTGGACTGCCGGACCAGGCGCCCTTCGACCGGATCCTCGTCACCGCCGCCGCCGAGGACCCGCCAGGCCCCCTATTGGCGCAATTGAAAATCGGGGGTATCATGGTCTTGCCGGTCGGCCAGTCCGATACCGTGCAAAGCTTGATCCGCGTTACCAGGCACGACGCGGGTTACGAATACGACGAATTGCGCCAGGTGCGTTTTGTCCCTCTTATCGAAGGGCTGGGGCGTGACACCTGAGCAGGGATAAACGCGAAGCCCCGGCCACAAGGGGCGCGACAGAGGAATTCGAGATGACCAACCCCGATGACCGTCACCCGCCGATGCACCGCCCGCGCACGCTCAGGCGCGTGATCCTGACAACGACGGCGCTGGCGCTTCTGGGCGCGTGCAGCGAGCCGCTCGACTACGACATGCGGGGCAACTTTGCCAACGGGTTCGATACCAGCGACGCCGCCACGCAGGCGACGGCGGATCGCCCGCGCCCCGATGACCGGGGGATCATCTCCTATCCCGGCTACCAGGTGGCGGTCGCCAAGCGCGGCGACCGGCTGCGCGACGTGGCCAACCGGATCGGCGCCGACGTGCAAAGCCTGGCCCGCTACAACGGGATCAAACCGGATGATCCGCTCAGGCAGGGCGAGATCATCGCGCTGCCCAACCGGGTGGCCGAGCCATCGCCGGCCACGGGCGCCCCGGCCACCGGGCCGATCCAGCCGCCAGGCGTGGACATCACCACGCTGGCCGGCAACGCGATCGACGACGCCGACAGCACCGGCGCGCAAGTGGCGACGGGCGAGGCGCAAACCGATGCGCAAGTTGGGGCCGAGCCGGTGCGCCACAAGGTGCAACGCGGCGAAACCGCCTATTCCATCGCGCGCCTTTACGGCGTGACCCCGCGCGCCCTGGCCGATTGGAACGGCCTCGATAGCCGCTTCACCGTGCGCGAGGGGCAGTATCTGCTGATCCCCGTCGCGAAGTCGGACACCCAATCGGCCGCGTCCACCGACACCGCCGCGCTTGACACCCAAACCGACACCACCGCCCCCGGCCAAGGTAGCCCGACGCCGGTGCCGCCCTCGTCAAGCGATCCGCTGCCCGAAGACACCGAGGCCGCCGCGCCTGAGGACGACGACGCCGAGGCCCCCGACCTGGGCGAGACCCAGACAGCAAGCACCGACAGCGCACCGCTGATGACCCCGGTGAAGGGCAAGATCATCCGCGCCTACGCGAAGGGCCGCAACGACGGCATCGACATCCAGGCCCCCGCCGGCAGCGGCATCATGGCCGCCGACAGCGGCAGCGTCGCAGCCATCACTTCCGATTCCGACGAGGTGCCGATCCTGGTGGTCAAACATGCCGACAACTTGCTGACCATCTATGGCAACATCTCGGACATCCGCGTGCAAAAGGGCGACAGCGTCAGCCGCGGACAACGCATCGCGTCGGTCCGATCCGGCGATGCAAACTACCTGCATTTCGAGGTCCGAAAAGGGTTCGAAAGCGTCGATCCGACCGATTACCTGCCCTGAGCGTGACCCGCGAGCGCGCGAACGCTGCGATAGCCCGAGGCGGCCCGCCGGATACAGGACGGCGATGCGGGCCGCCCCGCATATCGCGCTCCAAGCGTGAGCGGCCCGCCCGTTATCTGGAAGTAGTCGTAATCGCGCGGCCTGTCGAAGGCGCATAGATACTGGAAATGCAGGCGGAAAAACCGCCGGCGCAACTGTTCCCACCGCGCGGGCGACAGGGTTTCACTGAACGCCGCAGAAAACACCAGCGGCCATTTCTGCCCCTCGGGCGCGACGCCCGTCACCGCCACCGGATCGCATAGCGCAAAGGCACAGCCATCGCCGGGTGCGCTGACGTCGACCCACACGATATCGCCCCGCGAGCACAAGAACCGCAAATCGGCGCGCAGGCGCTCGGCGCGCGGCAGGAACGACACCATCGGCACCACATGCCCCAGCGTCAGCAGCGACAGCGCCGGCCCGCCTTTCGCCATCCCCTGCCCGGCGCGGATCAGGTCCGACAGGACCGACACCGCCAGATGCGCCCCCGACGAGTGCCCGACGATCAGCACCTCGTCCACATCCGTGCGCAACGCCTCGGCGATACGCTCGGCGAACTCGGCCATGCGCGCCTCAAGCGCGGGCGGATTGGCGCCGCGATGCTGCGCCGAATAGGCGTAATCATGCATCAGGTAATAGGCGAACAGACGGTTATCGATTCGCCGGAACCACATCAGGATCGGCGGCACCACCAACAGTCCGGCCCATTCAGCAAACGAGTGCAGGTATGACAGCAACGCGCCAACCGCCCACGCCGCCAGCAGCGCGATCACGAGTTGCCCGATCAGGAACACCACCGGGTAAAGCGCCGCGATCACCGGCCCCTTGCGCAGCCCGCCAAGACGAAACAGCGCACCGCTTGAGATATAGACCCACGCCGTGCGCAGCAGTTGCACGTAGCTTGCGATGATCCCCTGATCCATGCTGCGCCGCACGATGTCGGACCACACCAGCACCTCGAAATCGGTCTCGGTGTCCTGCCCGCCCATCCGTGCCGCGACGTGCCAGCCGTAGGGCCCCTTCCGGCGCTGCGGCGTCAGGGTGAGGTCATAGCCGCAAATGCGCGCCTGCTCGGCCCCCTCCTTGCGGTACAGCTCGCGGTAGCGCCGCGGATGTATGGGGTCATAGCCGGGAATGTAGAACACGCGGCGGCGCCGCACTTTGTCTGCCTGTTGCTGCGCCATGCCGCTCCCTGTTTGTCCGGGCCAGCCCCCGGCGCCCATACTTGCCGCGCAAGCACCGATTGCGCAACGTAAAACGCCGCGACCCGGTCGGGATCGCGGCGTTCATTTATCGCTTTGGGCTATGTCAACGGCCCAATGACCACCAGCCCCGGCGCTTGGGCTTTTTCTCTTTCTTGTCCGGCTGGGGGGCCTCCTGCGCGCGCTCTGCCGGCTCGGCGGCTGGCTCTGGCGCGGCGGCGGGGGCTTCCTCCTTGGCGGACTGGGGCGTCGCCTCCTCTTCCTTGGCGGGGGTGGCGGTGGCCTCTGACTCGGCGGCCTTTGCGGGCTCGCTGGCCCCGTTCAGGGGCTCCGGCGCGGGCTCTTGCTTGGCGGCCGGTTTTGCCTTTGGCTTGGCCGGGGCCTTGCGGGTGCGCTTGACCTTGGGCTTCTCGGCCTTGGCCTCGCCTGGCGCCTCGGGGGCCGCGTCCTTTGCGGCCTCTTCCGGCGCTGTGGAGGGGTCTGCGGGCTGCTCCGCGTCGACCTGCTCAGCTGCCTTCGCCTTGGCGGATTTGGCGCGCGAGGGCCGCTTTCTGGCAGGTTTCTTGGGCGCCTGCTCGGCCGCCTCTGCACCGCTCACGTCGTCGCTGGCGGCCTTGGCGTCAGTGTCCGGCTCAGCAGCGGCCTCGCCCTGCACGGCCTCGCTTGCGGCCTCGCTCGTCTCGCCGTTTTGCGTCTCGCCGTTCTGCTGGGCCCCGTTGCTTGACTTGGACTTGCCGCTACGGCGGCGCCGGCGGCGGCGCTTCTTGGGCTTGCTGCCTTCCTCTTCCGCGGCGGGAGCGGCGGCGGCAGGCGCCTCATCGCTGTTTTCATCGGCAGACGCCGCAGGCGCGGTATCCTCGTCGATCTGGTCCATCAACGATGTGTCAACGGACACCACCGGCGCGGCAGCCTCGCCCACAACACGGGTCGCGGTCTTGAATTTTTCAAGGCTGAAATCCGGGCTGATCAGCGCCGGATCGCCCTCGACCCGCACCGACAACCCATAGCGCGCCTCGATCTGGGCGACATGCTCGCGCTTGAAGTTCATCAGGTAGTTCGCGATCCCGACCGGCGTCTTGACCAGCACCTCGCGCGAGCGGCGGCGCACACCTTCCTCTTCGATCTGGCGCAGGATCGACAGCGCGAGGTTGTCGTCCGAGCGGATCAGCCCGGTGCCGTGGCAATGCGGGCATGGCTGCGTCGTGGCCTCGATCATGCCGGGGCGCAGGCGCTGGCGCGACATTTCCATCAGGCCAAAGCCGCTGATCCGGCCCACCTGGATGCGGGCGCGGTCGGTCTTGAGCTTGTCCTTGATCTTTTTCTCGACGGCGGCGTTGTTCTTGCGCTCGTCCATGTCGATGAAATCGATCACGATCAGCCCGGCCAGATCGCGCAGGCGCAACTGGCGTGCCACCTCTTCCGCGGCCTCCATGTTTGTCTTGAGCGCGGTATCCTCGATCGAGCCTTCCTTGGTGGCACGCCCCGAGTTCACGTCGATCGCCACCAGCGCCTCGGTCACGCCGATCACGATGTAGCCGCCGGATTTGAGTTGCACCGTGGGGTTGAACATCGAGCTGAGGTAGCTTTCCACCTGGTAGCGCGCGAAAAGCGGCATCGCGTCGGTGTAGTGCTTCACGTTCTTGGCATGCGAGGGCATGATCATCTTCATGAAGTCCTTGGCGATGCGGTAGCCGCGCTCGCCCTCGACAAACACCTCGTCGATCTCGCGGTTGTACAAGTCGCGGATCGAGCGTTTGATCAGGTCGCCCTCTTCATAGATCTTGGCCGGCGCGATCGATTTCAGCGTCAGCTCGCGGATCTGTTCCCACAGGCGTTGCAGGTACTCGTAATCGCGCTTGATCTCGGTCTTGGTCCGCTTGGCGCCCGCCGTCCGCACGATCAGGCCCGCGCCCTTGGGCACGTCGATCTCGGTCGCGATTTCCTTGAGCTTCTTGCGGTCCACGGCGTTGGTGATCTTGCGGCTGATGCCGCCGCCGCGTGCCGTGTTGGGCATCAACACGCAATAGCGCCCCGCCAGCGACGGGTAGGTCGTAAGCGCCGCGCCCTTGTTGCCGCGCTCTTCCTTGACGACCTGCACCAGAAGGATCTGACGCACCTTGATGACTTCCTGGATCTTGTAGCGCCGGGGCCGCGGTTTGCGCGGGGGGCGGATGTCGTCCTGGTCGTCATCGTCGGCGACGGCTTCGATGCTGTCGTCCTTTTGCGCGGCATCGCTGCGGCGGCGCGTGTTTCCGTTGCCGTTGCCATTGCCGTTACCATTGTCATTGCCGCCGGTCTCGGGCACGGGTTCGGCGCTTTGCTCTTCCGCCGCATCGCTGGCCGCCTCGGCCTCGCCTTCAGGCTCGGCCACCGGCGTTTCCTCGACCCGTTCCATCGGCGAGGTGCCCTCGGGCACTTCGTCGGTGTCGGCGGCGCCTTGCCCTTCGGGGTCCAGCTCGATGGTTTCCATGCCGGAGATTTCGGCCACGCCATCGGCCGAGGATGGATCGCGCGAGGTGGTCGCATCCTTGGTGTCGGATTTCGCCGCGCGGGATCTGCGCCCGCCACGCGAGCGCCCGTTGCGCGGTTTGCTTTCTTCCTCTTCATCGCGCGCGCGCTGCTCTTCGGCGTGGGCGCGCTCCTCTTCCATCAGGGCTTCGCGGTCGGCGACCGGGATCTGGTAGTAATCGGGATGAATCTCGGAAAAGGCGAGGAACCCGTGCCGATTCCCCCCGTAATCCACGAACGCCGCCTGCAGCGACGGCTCGACCCGCGTTACCTTGGCAAGGTAGATATTGCCGGCAAGTTGGCGTTTGTTCTCAGATTCAAAGTCAAATTCCTCAACTTTGTTTCCATCCACCACGACGACGCGGGTTTCTTCCGCGTGCGTGGCGTCGATCAGCATTTTCTTGGCCATGTTTTCCGTTTGCACCGCGACAGAGCCTCTGCGCCGGTGGGGCAGAGGCAATGCGGCTGATGTCTGATTGGGCGAAGTAGGGCGCGCAGAAAGGGGTTCCGCAAACGGAATTCACCCTGAGATTTGATGCTCTCGCGCGCCTCATCGCGTTTCTTCTCCGACGCCCAAACCTCGGGCGCCCATTCTCGGGCCCACGGCACCGCAAGGCGGGCGGCGGGCTGTTCTTTGGCCCAGGTATGGACCCTATCGGTCTGTTCAGGCGTGCCGGAAGTTGTTTTCCTACAGATGTCTGAAACAGCGAAACTCTCGCGGCCGGGCGTGTCTGATACCCCGAGCCGTTAGCATCACAATAAAGGCAGCGGGGGCGAAATTACAATGGTGAAAATGCCGCTATGCGCGTCTCAGGTGTAATCCGCGCGCTGCAACCCGTACTTTGCCATCTTTTCGTTCAGGGTTCGGCGCGGCAGGCACAATTCATCCATCACCGCCGAGATCGAGCCCTTGTGCCGGCGCATGGTATTGTCGATCAACATCCGCTCGAACGCCTCGACATATTCCTTGAGCGGCTTGCCCTCGGTCGTCATCACCGGCGCCATTTCTTCATGGTCGCTCATCAGCAGCGAGGTGATCGTGCCCTGCCCGCGCCGCGATTGCAGCACCGCGCGTTCCGCCACGTTGATAAGCTGCCGTACGTTGCCCGGCCACGGCGCCTGCAGTAGCTGCGCGGCCTCCTGCGCGCTGACCGTCGGCGCGTCGCAGCCGTATTCCTCGGAGAACTGATCAGCAAAGCGGTTGAACAGCGTCAGCATGTCCTCGCCGCGCGCGCGTAGCGGCGGCAGGGTCATGCGCAACGCGGCCAGCCGGTAAAACAGGTCGGGGCGCAGCGCGTCCTCGCTGGTGCGGCCCTCGTCCTGAAGGTTGGAAATGGCGATGATGCGCGTCTCTGGCGGGGTGCCCTGCTCGTTGATCACGTTCAAAAGCCGCTCTTGCATCGCGTCGCTCAGCGTCTCGATCCCCTCCAGCACCAGCGTACCGCCGCGCGCCTCCTCGATCGCGGGAAGATGGGTGTCGTCCGGTTGCATCGGCCCGAACAGGCGCCGCGCCAGCGCGTCCTCTTCCAGCGCGCCGCAGGATACCAAGACGAACTTGCGCCCCGATCGCGAACCGACCGCATGCAGCGCGTGCGCCACCAGCGTCTTGCCGGTCCCGGTCTCGCCATCGATGAGGACATGACCATCTGCCTGCCCCAGATCGAGGATATCCTCGCGCAGCCGCTCCATCGCGTTGCTCGACCCGATCAGCTTATTCATGATCTGCCCGCCGTGCGACAACTCACGCCTGAGCGCCCGATTGTCCAGCGTGAGGCGCCGCGCCGCGACCGCCTTCTTGGCCAGATCGGTCATCTGGTCTGGGTTGAACGGCTTTTCCAGGAAATCATAGGCGCCCACCCGCATCGCCTCGACCGCCATTGGCACATCGCCGTGCCCGGTGATCATCACCACCGGCAGGGCGCTGTCGTTGCCCATCAGTTTTTTCAGGAACTGCATGCCGTCCATGCCGGGCATGCGAATATCGGTGATGACGATCCCCGGATAGTCCGGCCCCAGAACCTTGAGCGCGTCTTCCGCGCTGGAAAACGCCTCGGTGTCAAAGCCGGACAGCGCCAGCCATTGGCTGATCGATTGCCGCATATCCTGCTCATCGTCGACGATGGCGATTTTCATGACTTTCGACATGGGCTACTCCGCCGCTTGGGTTTCTTCATCATCCGTCAAGATAGGCAGTTGCATTTCAAATACAGCCCCCCCGCCCTCGGCATGGCGCGCAATCAGACGGCCCCCCATGTCGTTGACGATCCCCGAGGAAATGGCAAGCCCCAACCCGACGCCCTCGCCGGGCTTCTTGGTGGTGTAGAACGGCTCGAACAGGGCGTCCAGATCGTCAATTCCGGGGCCATTATCCCGCACGCTAAGCGAGGCGGTCTCGCCTGCCGCGAGGATAATATCGATCTCCGGCTCCTCCTCGCCATGGGTGGCATCCAGTGCGTTGCGCAAGAGGTTGACCAGCACCTGCTCGATGCGCACCCGGTCGCCCATCACCCGCACCGGCTGCGAGGGCAATGCACGGCTGATGCGCACGTTGCGCTGCTTGAGCTGCGGCTCCATCATCGACAGGGATGAAGACAGCGCATCGCCAAGATCCACAGGCTCGAACGCATCTCCGCCCTTGCGCGCATAGGACTTGAGCTGCCGGGTGATCGCACCCATCCGCCCGATCAGATCATCGATGCGCTGGAATGCCGAAAGTGCCTCGTCGGGGCGGTGGCGCTGTAGCAGCAAACGCGCCCCGGCTAGGTAGGTTTTCATCGCCGCCAGCGGCTGGTTCAACTCGTGGCTGACCGCCGCCGACATCTCGCCCAGAACCGCCAGCTTGGAGCTTTGCGCAAGGGTCTGTTCGGCCTCCGCCAGCGTCTCCTGAACCCTCTCACGCTCGGCGATTTCCCGCTGCAGCCGGGCGTTCAATGCGCGAAGCTCCGCCGATTCCCGCTGAAACAGGGCCATGCGCAGCGCGGTCCGGCGCGACAGGAAATAGAACGCCAGCGCCAGCAGCACCGCGAACCCCATGATCTCCAGCGCCAGGAACCCGTTCACCTTTTCGCGCACGCTGTCATAGGTGGTGAAGCTGGCGATGCGCCAGCCCCGGAACGGCAGCCGCGATTCCACGCGCATCACCGCCTCGCCGCCGACATAGGCGTCGGCGGGGTCCGCTGTCCAATCGGCGGTGGCCTGAAGGGCGCGCTGGATCGCGCTTTCGGCGGGCGCGCGGGCCAGCGCGCGTTCCTCCGTCAGACCGCGCCAGCGCGGTTCGGTCGCCAGGACGATCTGACCGGCGCTATCGGCCACCAAAACCGCGTCCGAGATGCCCGACCAGTCCTGCTCGAACTTGCGCAGATCGACCTCGACCAGGATCACGCCCAATAGATCGCCCTGTTCATCGATTCTGCGCGAATAGGTAAAACTGTATCCGTTGCTTTCCCGCTCCCGCACGGTAAACAGCGTGTCCCGCGTGCGCAGCGCATCAACGAAATATGGCTCCGCGCGATGCTGAGAGCCGAGCCTGTTGCGCTCGGTCGCGGCCACCGCGCGCCCGTCCCTGTCCAGCAGCATCAGCGACGCGGCCCCGATCTCTTCCACAAAGGAAAGCAGGCGTTGCGTCGATTGCGAGAAATCCGATGTCGACAGCGCCGCGATCAATTTCGGATCCCGCGCCAGAAGTTGCGGCACGATGGAATTGCGGCGCAGCTCGCTCATCAAGTTGCCGCCATACAGCGCCAGCCGCAGTTCCGCCCGGTTGCGCGTGTCGCTGGTGAACCGTTCGGTCAGAAACCTGTTGGTCACAACCACCGTGACCACCGCCAGGATCAGCAGCAGCCCCAAGGCCAGCCGCGCCCGCCAGCTTACGGTTCGGGTGCGGCCCGGTACTCGCTCGGGTAATGTCATGCGCGCCATTGGTCCTGTCTACGCTTTGCGCGCGCGCCGCTCAAGTCACGCCAGCGCCATTTGGCCGACCACCGAATCAAACAGCGCCGCGCCATCGGTGCCGCCATGCCCCGCATCGGCGGCGCGTTCGGGGTGTGGCATCATGCCCAGCACCCGGCGGTTCTCGCTCAGGATGCCGGCAATGTCGGCCACCGACCCGTTGGGGTTGTCGCAATAGGTAAACGCCACGCGATCCTCGCCCTGCAAGCGCTCGACCACCTCGGGCGCGGCGGTATAGTTGCCGTCATGATGCGCCACGGGGATGTCGATCACCTGCCCCTTCGCGTATCCGGCGGTATAGGGGCTATCGGTGGTTTCGACCCTGAGTTCCGAGTTGTGGCAGATGAACTTGAGCCCCGCGTTGCGCATCAACGCCCCCGGCAGCAGCCCGGTCTCGGTCAGCACCTGGAAGCCGTTGCAAATCCCCAAGACATGCCCGCCGCGTTCGGCATGGGCCACGACCGACCGGCAAATGGGCGAGTTCGCGGCGATCGCCCCGCAGCGCAGGTAGTCGCCGAATGAAAACCCGCCCGGGATGGCAACCATGTCGACCCCCGCAGGCAGTTCGGTGTCCTTGTGCCAGACCATGCTGACCTGTGCCCCCGCCCTTTCAAAGGCGACGCGGAGGTCACGGTCACAGTTGGATCCGGGAAAGACGATGACAGCAGCACGCATCGGCGGCCTCCTTCAGTTCGCAAAATCGGTTATGACGGCCACGCCCGGCGGGGCGGGACCATCGAACAGGGCAAGCTCATCGGCGGCACCCGACAACGCCACCCTCCGCGTGACAAGCGGGCTCAGGTCGACCTGCCCGGCATTGATGAACGATAGCAGATCGGGATAGCGCCAGGCGGGCATGCCGCGGGTGCCATATATCGCCAGTTGCCCGGAATAGACAACATCCATCGGCAGCGTCATCTCGGTATGTGCACCGGCGGGCATGCCCACCTGCACCATGCGCCCCAGCTTGCGCAGGGAGTTCAGCGCGCCGCGCGCCGTCTCGGCCACGCCAAGCGCCTCAAGCGCGACATGCGCTCCGCCTTGGGTGATCTCGCGGATCGCGGCGGCGACATCGCCCGCGCGGGCATCGACCACCGCATCGGCGCCAAGGCTGCGCGCGAACTCCAGCTTCTCTTGCACCACGTCGACCACGACAACCCGCGCGCCCAGCCCTCGCGCCAGCAGCAGCGCCGAGATCCCGACACCGCCGCCCCCGAACACCGCCAGCCATTCACCCGGTCGCAGCGCCGCGCGCCCGGTCAGTGCATGCCACGCCGTCGTCACCCGGCAGCCAAGCGCAGCCGCCAACTCAGGCGCGATGGCATCGGGCAAGGCGGTCAGGTTGGCATCGGCATGGGCCACGGCAACATGATCGGCAAAGGCGCCTTGGGCGGTGAACCCCGGCAGGACCTGGTTGGCGCATGTGGTCTGCTCGCCCGCGGCGCAGGCGGGGCACGCCCCGCACGCCAGGATAAAGGGCGCGATCACTCGGTCCCCCAACCGCCAACGGCGCACCCCGAGGCCGGTTGCCACCACCTCCCCGCAATATTCGTGGCCGGGCACATGCGGCAAGCTGACATCGGGGTCCGATCCCGTCCACACGTGCCAGTCCGAGCGGCATATGCCGCAGGCCAGCACCTTGAGCACGACACCGCCCTCGGGCGGTTCGGGATCGGGCAGATCGACCAGGTCCAGCGGCTGGCGCCAGCCCGACAGCCGCGCCGCTCGCATCAGGTCAACTCGATCGTGTAGCTTTCGATCACCGTGTTGGCCAAAAGCTTTTCGCACATCTCGCGCACCTGCGCCTCGGCGCGGGTCGCGTCAGATTCGGCAAGGTCCAGCTCGATCACCTTACCTTGGCGCACGCCTTCGACCCCGTCAAAGCCTAGCGAGCCGAGCGCGTGGCGCACCGCCTCGCCCTGCGGATCCAAAACGCCGGATTTCAACATCACATGCACGCGTGCTTTCATTTCTTTCTCTCCGCTTTGCCGGTGCGGGTCCTGCCACCTGACACCGACGATTTACCGACGCGATACAGCTCCGGCAGGGGCGCCCCGGATTAGTTGATCAGGGTCGGCTTGACCATCGGCGTGGCGCCGCCCTTGGGCATGACGCCCAGCCGTCGGGCGACCTCGGTATAGGCGTCGGTCAGGTTGCCCAAATCGCGCCGGAACACGTCCTTGTCCAGCTTCTGACCGGTCTCAATGTCCCAAAGACGGCAGGAATCGGGGCTGATCTCGTCGGCTAGGATCAGGCGCTGAAAATCGCCGTCGAAAACGCGGCCCACCTCGATCTTGAAGTCCGCTAGCCGGATGCCAACCCCGAACATCACTCCCGCCAGGAAATCATTGACCCGCAGCGCAAGGCTGAGGATATCGTCCATGTCCTGCTGACTGGCCCAGCCAAAGGCGGCGATATGCTCCTCGCTGACCAGCGGATCGCCAAGCGCGTCGTCCTTGTAGCAATACTCGACGATCGGGCGCGGCAGTTGCGTGCCCTCTTCAAGGCCCAACCGCTTGGCCAGCGATCCCGCGGCATAGTTGCGCACGATGATCTCCAGCGGCACGATTTCGCAGGCCCGCACAAGTTGCTCGCGCATGTTCAGCCGCTTGATGAAATGCGTGGGCACGCCGATATTGCCCAACCCGGTCATGAAAAATTCGGACAAAAGATTATTAAGAACACCCTTGCCCTCGATCACGTCATGCTTTTCGGCGTTGAACGCGGTGGCATCGTCCTTGAAATATTGCACGATCGTTCCCGGCTCGGGCCCTTCATAAAGGGTTTTCGCCTTGCCTTCGTAGATCTTCTTGCGCCGCGCCATGATCACTCCGTCGATTTGCGCGGGGATGAGTCCCCGCGTCTGTCGCGTTCCTATTAGTCCAAGGGCGGCACTCCCGCAAGACGCAGCCCCTTGCACCAAACGCCCCGGCCATGCATATCAGGGATGATATCAATGTCATCCGAGGACCGGACCATGAGCACCTTCGACGAACGCGAGCATGCATTTGAATCAAAATTCGCGCATGACGAGGAAATGAAATTCAAGGCCGGGGCGCGGCGCAACCGGTTGCTGGGGCTCTGGGCTGCGGAACTGATGGGCAAAACCGGGCCCGAGGCCGATGCCTATGCCGCCGAAGTGATCAAGTCCGACTTCGAAGAGGCAGGCCACGAAGACGTGGTGCGCAAGGTCTCCGCCGATCTGGGCGGCCGCGCCACGGAAGACGAGATTCGCGCCAAGATGGACGAGCTGCTTGTCGTCGCCAAGGGCCAGCTCCTGAAAGAGCACTGAACGCGAGGGCCGCGCCCCCGCCGCGCCGGCTGGCAGGTGGGGGCACGGCGCCATTCACTGGTTCGCGCCCTCCAACGACAAAAGGGCGCCCATACCCAGACCCCACCCGTCCGACCCATACCCGTCAGGATTAACCATGACAGATGCCCTCTCCCGCCTGCTTGAAACCCGCGACTGGCTGATGGCCGACGGGGCGACCGGGACCAACCTGTTCAACATGGGGCTGCAATCGGGCGACGCGCCCGAACTGTGGAACGAGGCGCACCCGGACAGGATTCGCACGCTCTACAAATCGGCCGTGGACGCGGGCAGCGACATCTTCCTGACCAATTCCTTTGGCGGTAACGCAAGCCGCCTGAAGCTGCACGGCGCGGAAAAGCGCGCGCATGAGCTATCGCGCATCAGTGCCGAACTGGGCCGCGACGTGGCCGACACTGCCGGGCGCACCGTCGTGGTCGCGGGGTCGGTCGGCCCCACCGGCGACATATTCGAACCCTTGGGCCCCCTGACCCATTCGCTGGCCGTCGAGATGTTCCACGAACAGGCGGAGGGCCTCAAGGACGGGGGCGCCGATGTGCTGTGGCTTGAGACGATTTCCGCCCCGGAGGAATACCGCGCCGCCGCCGAGGCGTTCGGCCTGGCCGGGATGCCGTGGTGCGGCACCATGAGCTTTGACACCGCCGGGCGCACCATGATGGGCGTGACCAGCGCCGACATGGTCGCGATGGTCGAAGGCCTGGACAACCCGCCGCTGGCCTTTGGGGCTAATTGCGGGACCGGCGCATCGGACCTGCTGCGTACGGTGCTGGGCTTTGTCGCGCAAGGCTCGGAGCGCCCCATCATCGCCAAGGGTAACGCCGGCATACCCAAGTACCACGAGGGGCATATTCACTACGATGGCACGCCCGCGCTGATGGCCGACTACGCGGTGATGGCGCGAGATTGCGGCGCCACCATCATCGGCGGTTGCTGCGGCACCATGCCCGAGCATCTTGAGCAGATGCGCGAGGCGCTGGAGACACGCCCACGCGGCCCGCGCCCGACGCTGGACCAGATCACCGATACGCTTGGCGGGTTTTCGTCCGCCAACGACGGCACCGGCGATGATGGGAACGCCCCTGCCCCGCGCCGGTCGTCACGGCGCAGGCGCGGCTGAACGGCACCAACTCTCTTTCAGTTCATGGAAAATTTACCCTGCGTGAGCAGCATTTGTCGCCATAAGTCGGTTGCGGATGCATGCATGTCGCAATCCGAACAGTGCGAATGCGACAAAATGGCCAAAGCAGAACACAGGTAAAGCCGCGCGCAGACGCGCCCAACTCAAGGGATATCCCCATGTCGGATGACGAAGACGAGCTGATTCTTTCCGAACTGGACGACGACGAACTCGTTCAACAGATGTTCGATGACCTTTACGACGGTCTCAAGGAAGAGATCGAAGAGGGCGTGAACATCCTGCTCGAACGGGGCTGGGCGCCGTACAGGATCCTGACCGAAGCCCTGGTGGGCGGCATGACGGTCGTAGGCAAGGATTTCCGCGACGGCATCCTGTTCGTCCCCGAGGTGCTGCTGGCTGCCAACGCCATGAAGGGCGGGATGTTCATCCTCAAGCCGCTTCTGGCCGAAACCGGCGCGCCGCGTATGGGCAAGATGGTGATCGGCACGGTCAAGGGCGACATTCACGACATCGGCAAGAACCTCGTGTCGATGATGATGGAAGGCGCCGGTTTCGAGGTGGTCGATATCGGCATCAACAACCCGGTCGAGAATTACCTCGAAGCGCTGGAAACCGAACAGCCCGATATCCTGGGCATGTCGGCGCTGCTGACCACCACGATGCCCTACATGAAGGTCGTCATCGACACGATGGTGGAAAAGGGCCTGCGCGATGACTATGTTGTTCTTGTCGGCGGCGCGCCGCTGAACGAGGAGTTTGGCAGGGCGATCGGCGCCGATGGCTATTGCCGCGACGCGGCCGTCGCGGTGGAAATGGCCAAGGACTACGTCTCGCGCAAGCACAATCAGGGCGTCGCGACCGGCACCTGACCCGCGATCATTCGGGCGGAATGGCGCGGCGCCCCGCCCGGATGACGATTTGAGGCCCCATGACCCTGCCCAGCGACAGCACCCTGACATCCCAAGGCCTGCCCCCTGCCCGGCATGGCCGTATCCTGGTGGTGGCATGCGGGGCCTTGGCGCGCGAGATCATCGACCTCAAGGCCGCAAACGGCTGGTCCCATATCGACCTGGCCTGCCTGCCGGCGATCTTGCACAATCACCCCGAACGCATCCCCCCCGCCGTGCGCGAGATGATCACCCGACACCGCGACGATTATGACACAATTTTCGTGGCTTACGCCGATTGCGGCACCGGCGGGATGCTGGCCGCCACCTGCGACGATCTGGGCGTCGAAATGATCCAGGGCCCGCATTGCTACAGCTTCCTTGAGGGCAACGCGACCTTTGCCGCGCATGACGAGGCGACGGCGTTTTACCTGACCGATTTCCTGGTGCGCCAGTTCGATGCCTTCGTGATCAAGCCCCTGGGACTGGACCGGCACCCGGAACTGCGGGACATGTATTTCGGCAATTACGAAAAGCTTGTCTACCAAGCCCAGACGGACGATCCCGCCCTGACCGAGAAGGCGCGCCGCTGCGCGGAGCGGCTGGGGCTGCGGTTCGAGCGGCGCCAGACCGGGTATGGCGATCTGGAAAAAACGCTAAGCGCGGTGGCAACGCGCGGGTGATCAACACCTTCGCAAGACCGCGCGCAAACGTACGGTCGAGGCATTGAGACGTACGCCCGTCAGGCGGCCTGCGCAGCGACCGACCTGATCCGCTCGACCATGGCGCTCAACCCGTTCGAGCGCTGCGCCGACAGATGCTCATGAAGGTCCAACCGCGACAGTTCCGCCGGCGCATCGACCTTGGGCACTTCGTCCACGGGCACGCCGTTATATAGCGCGCGCAGCACCGCGATCAGGCCGCTCACGATCATCGCGTCGCTTGCGCCGTCAAACCGGAATGTGCCCGCCTCAATCGTCGGATGCAGCCAGACCTGGCTGGCGCAGCCCTCGACCTTGGTCGCAGGCACACGCAGCGCGGGATCGAGGGGCTCCATCTCCTTGCCCTTCTCGATCACGTAGCGATAGCGATCTTCCCAATCGTCCAGAAACTCGAAATCCTCGACGATATCCTCGAATGCCTGCGTTGCCATCTACGGCCCTTTCTTTTCCTTCCCCCGAGGTAGGCGTCCTGCGCCCAAAGGTCCAGCCCTGCCCCTTGCGTCTTTGGCCATCCGGCGTGATAAGAAGGGACCAAGGCGCAAAGGGGGGCGATCGCCATGCGGAAAACATTCACGCTACTTGTCGTTGCGGCACTGACGCTGTCGGCCTGTGGCAGCGTGCGCGATTCGCGCCTGAACCCGTTCAACTGGTTCGGGCAGAGCCGATCGGAAAGCATCGAGCGCGCGGGCAATGCCAACCCCCTGATCCCGCAGCGAAGCGCGCTAAGCAAACCGCGCAACCGGGCGCCACTGCCCGGCCCACTGGTTCAGCGGATCACGGCCTTGGAAGTAGACCGCACGCCCGGCGGCGCGGTGATCCGAGCCGAAGGGCTTGCCGCCGCCAGCGGTGCGTTCGACGTGGTCCTGGTACCCAGCGAGACAGAGCAAGCCGCGACCAAATCGTTCGAGTTGCGTGCCAAGGTGCCATCGCGCGCGCCACGCGGCGGCCCCGAGGCAGCGCGCAAGGTCATCGCCGCCGCCTCTGTCACCAATCAGCAGCTATCGGGTGTGCGCACCATTCGCGTGATCGGCTTGGAAAACATGCGCAGCGCGCGGCGCTAAAGCGCGGCATGCTTGGGGTTGGTGGTGCCGGGTACCGACGCTACGCGGACGGCCCGGGAGCCGCGCAATGGTGCCAGGCCTCAACGACCGCGACAGGTCATCCCCGTCCCTGCCGAAACTAGCGCCAAAACGCACCGCTTCAGGTTTCGATCACGCGCACCGATGCGCCTTTGGCCGTCAGGGCGATCTTGCCGTCGCACAGGCGTAGCGCGTCCTGGCCGAACACCTCCTTGCGCCAGCCGTGCAAGGCGGGCACATCGCGCAACCCCGCCGCGATGGCATCCAGATCGGCCGCCGGCGCGATCAGCTTGGCCGCGACGCCGGACCTTTCCGATTTTGCCTTGAGCAGCACCCGCAGCAGATCCGACAGCGCCGGGTTGACCTGCAGCTTGTCGCGCCCCATGTCGGGCTTTGGCATGTCCTCGGGCGGGCAATCCAGCCCCGTCTTGACGGCGGACAGGATGCCCTCGGCGATCTCGCCCTTACGGGCATCGCGCAGCAACAGCCGCGAGCGGGCCAGATCGGCCATGCTGGTGGGTTTGGTCGAGGCCAGCTCGACCAGCGCATCATCCTTGTACACGCGCGAGCGCGGCACGTTGCGCTTCTGCGCGTAACTCTCGCGGAACCGCGCCAATTCCCGCACCACGGCCAGGAACCGCCCCGAATTGGTGCGCGTCTTGACGCGCTTCCAAGCATCCTCGGGGTGGGTCACGTATGTCTCGGGGTCGGTCAGAACCTTCAGTTCCTCGGCCACCCATTTCTCGCGCCCCGCGCGGGACAGTTGATCGGCGAGAAACTCGTAAATCACCCGCAGGTGCGTCACATCGGCCAATGCATAGGTTTTCTGCGCCTCGCTCAGCGGGCGGCGCGACCAATCGGTAAAGCGCGAAGATTTGTCGAGGTTCGCCTTGGCGATCTTGCGCACCAGCGTCTCGTAGCCCGCCTGCTCGCCAAAGCCGCAAACCATCGCGGCGACCTGCGTGTCGAACAAGGGCTTTGGAATGACCCCCGCCTCGACCTGGAAAATCTCGATATCCTGCCGCGCGGCGTGAAACACCTTGACCACCGATGTATCGCGAAACAGATCGTAAAGCGGCTCCAGCGACATCCCCTCGGCCAGCGGATCAACGAGCACCGCGTTTTCGTCGTCCTCGCCCGGCATCGCCAATTGCACGAGGCACAGCTTGGAATAATAGGTGCGCTCACGCATGAATTCGGTATCCACGGTGACGTAATCGCATGCGCTGGCCGCCGTGCAGAACTCGGCCAGTTGTTGAGTGGTGTTGAGTGTCTTCATGAATGCCGCTGTCGGTTGGTTAAGAATGCGCGCCGGTGGCGGCGGTTGGCCCCTGTTTATGCCAGCGCCGCGCAAATTGAAAGCGCCGCCCGCGCGCGGTGGCTCAGTCCAGCATAAGCGGCTGCCGCTCGCCTTCGGCAAAGCGCCGCAGCACCGCGGGATACAGGCGATGCTCTTGCTCCAGCACCCGCGCGGCCAGGGATTGCGGCGTGTCATCCGCGCGGATCGGCACGCGCGCCTGACCCAGGATCGGGCCATCATCCAGCGCCGGTGTGACAAGGTGCACGGTGCAACCCGCCTCGGTATCACCGGCCGCGATGGCGCGCGCATGGGTGTCCAGACCGCGATATTTCGGCAGCAACGAGGGATGGATATTGAGCATCCGCCCCTCCCAGCGGGACACGAACTCAGCGCCCAGAACGCGCATGAACCCGGCCAGGCAAATGATGTCCGGCGCCGCGCGCTCCAACTCCGCCAATAGCGCCGCTTCGAACGACGCGCGGTCGCGGCCATAGGCGCGATGATCCACCGCCGCAGTTTCGATGCCCATCTCGCGCGCCACGTCCAACCCGGCGGCGGCGGGATCATTCGAGGCCACCAGCACCGGGCGCGCGGGATGATCGCCGGTCATGCTCTGGGCCAGCTTGATCATGTTGGACCCACCGCCCGAAATCAGGATGGCAACGCGTTTGGTCACGTAAGCGACCCGCCGTAGACAACCGCATCGCCGCGGGTGACGTGGCCCATGTGGCACACGGTTTCGCCCGCCGCGCTCAGCGCTTCCTCGATCGCGTCGGCGCGCTCGGGCGCGACCACCAGCACCATGCCGATACCGCAGTTGAAGGTCTTGAGCATTTCGGCCTGCCTCATCCCACCCGTGTCCGACAGCCAACCGAACACGCCCGGCATCCGCCAACTTTCCAGGTCAACACCCGCGGTCAACCCCTCGGGCAGCACACGCGGCAGGTTTTCCGTCAGCCCGCCGCCGGTAATATGCGCAAGCGCATGCACGCCGCCCACGCCGATGGCCTCCAACGCGGGGCGTACATATAGCCGCGTCGGCGCCAGAAGCGCCGCGCCAAGGCTTCGCCCCTCGTCCCACGGGCAAGGCGCGTCCCAGCCAAGGCCGGACACCTCGACCAGCTTGCGCACAAGGCTGTAGCCGTTGGAATGCACGCCGTCGCTGGCCAGACCCAGCATGACATCGCCCTCGGCCACCCCGTCGGGTAGGCCGCCGTCGCGTTCCATCGCGCCCACGGCAAACCCGGCCAGGTCGAAATCGCCCGCCTCGTACATGCCCGGCATCTCGGCCGTCTCGCCCCCGATCAAGGCCGCGCCCGATTGCTCACACCCGGCGGCGATCCCTTCGATGATGCGCGCGGCGCTGTCTGTATCCAGTTTGCCAGTGGCAAAATAATCAAGGAAAAATAGCGGCTCCGCCCCCTGGCAAACCAAGTCGTTAACGCACATTGCCACCAGGTCGATGCCGATCGTGTCAACGTTGCCGGTGTCGATCGCGATCCGCAGCTTGGTGCCCACGCCATCGGTCGCCGCCACCAGCACCGGGTCGATATAGCCCGCCGCCTTGAGATCGAACAGCGCGCCAAAGCCGCCCAGCCCCGCCATCACGCCCGGCCGCGCGGTGCGCTTTGCCGCCGGTTTGATCCGTTCCACCAACGCGTTGCCCGCATCGATATCGACACCCGCCTGCGCGTAGGTGACCCCGTTCCTGCCTTCCGTCATCGCATCGTCCTTTCGGCCTTTGCACGCGAGTTAGCCGATTGCACCGCGCGAGGCAATCGCCAAAGGCTTGACGCGGGCCACCCGTCTGCTAGCAAACGTCACAAGGTCGGGCCTGTAGCTCAATTGGTTAGAGCAGAGCGCTCATAACGCTTTGGTTGGGGGTTCGAGTCCCTCCGGGCCTACCAAAACACCGCAATATCAGTGTGTTATATATTTCTTGGGGACAAGTTGCGCGTATTTCGTATCAATGACTTGCGGCATTTCTGTCCCCATGATTTCGCCACAACTAAAAGTACCGAACAGCCGAAAACGGAAGTAAGCGATGTGGCGATCACACGGTGGGGGCCTATTTCCAGGGCAGGAGTTCTTCGATCTGGAATTGTTTGTGGCCGTTGATGATGGCTTTGAGAGTGTCGGTTAGCTAAGCGTGGGGAGACACACGCGAAAGTTGGTGATGCCCTGAGGGGCGGCATATCATGGCGGTGTCGAGTCGCCGTCAATTCTCTGCTGAGAAAAGGATATGCCACATGTCAGAGACTACCATTACCCAATTGTCCGATCCATCGGGTTTTTTTGTCTGCGATGCCGAACAACAGGATCGCAGCGCCATGACAGTAGGGGTTCGCGGTTCTATCCGATCCGTTCGGCGTGTTTTCGTAACCGCAGCCATCCCTCGGGGGCCAAAAATGCTTGATCCGGGAGCCTCGTCAGGCAATGCTGCCGTCAAACGGCAGGCCATTTGGGAAATGTCGTATCAAACGAATATACCTGCTTGGTGAGTGCGTTAATGCTGATTTTTATGGATAAAGAGACTCTGTTGCACAAATTGGTTGAAGGCCAGACGCCCCCTTTCCCCAGACAGACTCATCCTACGGGCTCAGTTATGGGTATGCCGAGCGCGGTATAGCCGTTCATGACGAGGATGCGGACTTGGACTTCCGCAACCTGACGATCGAAGTCCCGCGCCATGAGGCGCTGGCCCAGCATTTTCACGCAGTGCATTTTGGTCTCGACGCGGCTTCGGCGGTGGTATCCACTCCAGTTTCGCCAGATCGCGCGGCCGAGGTATTTCGAAGCTCGCAGGGCCTCGTTTCTGGCCATTGCACCCGCGGTGACGGTCTTCCACGGCTTGGCGTTTTTGCGAGGCGGGATGACGGCATGTGCACCACG
>NZ_AUIJ01000028.1 GCF_000423645.1 Sediminimonas qiaohouensis DSM 21189
CTTGTAGGTTGGGGGTGTGGGTCTGCTCATGTCGCCCAGCTACCACACTGGATTCGCGACATGAATCCCTCACGCGCTTTGTGCAACAGAGCCGGTTTGGTTGCATATGCCCCGCCCAAACCACTAAGCGGCGCGCATCCCGCGCACCCATGTGCCGCGCAGGACCGGCGTGCCGTCTATGCGCGCCACGCGGATCAAATCGGCGCGCAGGCCCGGTGCGATGCGTCCCCTGTCCGACAGGCCGGTGGCGCGGGCGGGCGCGTCGGTGACGGTGGCGATGCCGCGCGCCATGTCATCCCACAGATCGCCCAGCACCACCGCCGCCGACAGAAGCGCGGAGGGCACGTAATCGGACGACATGATGTCGATCAGCCCGGCCTCGGCCAAATCGGCGGCGGCCACGTTGCCCGAGTGAGATCCGCCGCGGATCAGGTTGGGCGCGCCCATCATCACGGCGATCGCGCGCTCGTGGCTGGCGGCGGCGGCCTCTTGCGTGGTGGGGAATTCGGCGATGGTGGCGCCGTGGCCTGCCGATGTTGCCACCTGCGCGGCGGTGGTGTCGTCGTGACTGGCCAAAGCCGCGCCAAGGCGGCGGGCGGCGGCCACCGCGCCGGCCTCGTGCGCGTCGCCCAGCCTTTGGCGCAGGCTGCGCTGGCTGGCGACGTGATCGGCGAACTCATCCTCGGACAGGCCGTGTTTTCCGCAGACATAGGTCTTGAGCTTGTCCAGGTCGCGAAACTGCCGCTCGCCGGGGGTGTGATCCATCAGGCTGACGATGCCGACGCGGTCGTCGGCGGTGAACTCGGCCAGTTCCTCGAGCAGGGTTTCCGAGCAGACCTCGGCGCGCAGGTGCAGGTAGTGGCTGATCCGAAGGGCATCGCGGGCGCGCAGGTCCATCAGTTCGGTGGCCAGTTGGCGGGCGTATTTGCCGTAATTGGTGCGCGAGTTGCTGACGACCGATCCCACGCGCATCGCGTCGAATACCGTCGTAATGCCGACGCTTGACAGCTCCGCATCATGGGCGACGATGGCGCTGGCGTGGGGCCAGTTGACGCCGGGGCGGGGGGCGATGTGGCGCTCAAGGTTGTCGGTGTGCAGCTCGATCAAGCCCGGCAACAGCATGTCGCCCTGCATGTCCAGCGCACCGCTTGGCATGGCGACGCCGGTGTCGATGTCGTGGATCAGCCCGTCGCGCAGGCACACCGCCCCCGTGGCGGTGGCATCGGGCAGGACAAGCGTGGCATTGGCAAGGATCGTTTCGGTCATCACTGTGGGTCTTTCGTTTTTGCGCCCTGATAGGGTAGCACTGTCACAAAACGGTGACAGGCAGGAATTAGGGCGGCGGCATGGAACATTACCTGAGATATGCGGTCTACTTTGCGCCCGCCCCCGGCCCGCTGGCCGATTTCGGGGCGGCGTGGCTGGGTTGGGACGCGCAAGCGGGGCGCGCGGTGGCGCACCCGCAGGTGCCCGGCCTGCCGTGCCCGGTGGCCGAGGTGACGCGGCAGCCGCGCAAATACGGGTTTCACGGCACGCTCAAGCCGCCGTTTCGCCTGGCGGGTGGATGCGCGCCCGAGGACCTGGCCGAGGCGGTGGAGCTGCTGGCCGCGCGGCTGGCGCCGGTGCGAATGCCGGGGTTGCAGCTTGACCGGATTGGCCGGTTCCTGGCGTTGACGCCCAAGGGGGACGGCGCAGAGCTGGCGGCGCTGGCCGGGGCGGTGGTGACGGGGTTGGATGCCTATCGCGCGCCGCTGACCGCCGAAGAATTCGCCCGCCGCAGGCCCGATCGCCTTGATCCGCGGCAGCGCGCCAACCTTGAGCAATGGGGCTATCCTTACGTTCTGGAGGAATTCCGGTTTCACCTGACCCTGACCGGGCCGATGGAGGACAACCGGGCGCAGGCGGTGCGCGCGGCGCTTGCGCCGGTGTTGGAGCCGCTGTTGCCCGCGCCGTTCGAAGTGCCCGACATCTGCCTGTTCGGCGAGGGGGAGGATGGGTATTTCCGCCTGGTCCATCGCTACGCCCTTTCCGGCTGAAGCGCGGCCAGCAGGCGCTTGACGCCTGCGTCTACCGTGCCGGAATTGTCGATCTCGTGCACCGGCAGGTCGGGCGGTATGCCCTGCGCCGCGCGTTCCAGCCGGGCGGCGATTTGGTCCGCATCCTCGCGGCCGCGGGCCGACAGGCGCTGCATCAGTACCTCGGCCGGTGCCGTGACCAGCAGAACCCGCAGCCCCGGATAGCGCGCCGCCGCCTGCTCCAGCGCCGCGCGCGAGCCGTTGAACAGTACGTCGCGCCCGACGGCAAGGTCTGCGTCGATGCTGGCGCGGATGCCGTAGCGCAGGCCATGCGCGCGCCAGTGGATGGCCAGCTGTCCCGCCTTGAGGCAGGCGTCGAAGGCGGCCTCATCCACACCGTCGAACGCCTCGCCGCCCGCGCCCGAGGGGCGGGTGATGACGCGGCGCGCGCGCACCAGGTCCGGGCGCGCGCGGCAGGCCGCCTCAAGCAGGGTATCCTTGCCGGCGCCCGATGGGCCGACCACGGCGAACAGGCGGCCTTGCGCGCTCATGCCGGCACCGGGGTGAACCGGCCGACATCGACCTCGCGGTCGCAGACCTGCGCGCGCGCCTCAGTGTCGTGGAAGATGCCGATGATCGCCGCGCCGCGCGCCTTGGCCTCGTCGATAAGCGACAGCACCACGGTGCGGTTGGTGACGTCCAGGCTTGCCGTCGGCTCGTCCAGAAGCAGCGTCGGGTAGTCATGGGCGAACCCACGCGCGATATTCACGCGCTGCTGCTCGCCGCCCGAGAAGGTGGTCGGCGACAGCGGCCAGAGGTGTTCGGGGATGTTCAGCCGGGCCAGCAATTCGCGCGCCCGCTCGCGCGCGGCCTGCGGATCGGTGCCCAGCGTAATCAGCGGCTCGGCCACCACGTCCAGCGTCGGCACGCGCGGCACCACGCGCAGGAACTGGCTGACATAGCCGAGGGTATTGCGGCGCAGCGCCAGTATCTCGCGCGGTGCGGCGCGCGCCACGTCGGTGCCGCCCACCATGATGCGCCCTGCGTCTGCCAGGTAATTGCCATAGATCATGCGCATCAGCGTCGATTTGCCGGCCCCCGACGGGCCCACCAGCGCCACGCATTCGCCGGCCTCAACGCTCAGTGTTGCGCCGGCCATGACCGGAATCGACGCGCCGCCCTGGTTGTGCAGGGTGAAATGCTTGCTGACATTGTCCAGTTTGATCATCGTCTGATCCTTCATCTTGCACAAAATACTCAAAGGGGACGTCGCGCCCGCCCTAAACCTGTAGCACGCTCGACACCAATAGCTGGGTATAGCCGTGCTGCGGGTCGTCCAGCACCTGATCGGTCAGGCCCTGTTCCACGACATGCCCGTCCTTCATCACCATCAGCCGGTCCGCCAGCAGGCGCACCACGGCCAGGTCGTGCGTGACGATCACCGCCGACAGGCCCATTTGCCGCACCAGCCCGCGCAGCAGGTCCAGAAGCCGCGCCTGCACGCTCACGTCCAGCCCGCCGGTGGGCTCGTCCATGAACACCAGTCGCGGCCCCGTCACCAGGTTGCGCGCGATTTGCAGGCGTTGCTGCATTCCGCCGGAAAAGGCGCCGGGGCGGTCATCCATCCGGTCTTCGGTGATTTCCACGCGGTCCAGCCAATCCTCGGCGCGGGCGCGGATGTCGCCGTAGTTGCGCGCGCCCACGGCCATCAGGCGCTCGCCCACGTTGCCGCCCGCCGACACGCCCATGCGCAGCCCATCGCGCGCGTTCTGGTGCACGAAGGCCCAATCGGTGCGCGCCAGCATCCGGCGCTCGGCCTCGCTCATCTTCAGGGTGTCGCGCGGACCGCCGTCGCGGGTGTCGAACAGCACCTCGCCGGTGTCGGGGGGCAGGTGGCCGGCAAGGCATCCCAGCAGCGTGGATTTGCCCGAGCCGCTTTCGCCGACGATGCCCATCACCTCGCCGGGCCAGAGCGCAAAGCCGACATCCTTGCAGCCAATTCGCGCGCCGTATCTTTTTGTAATGTCGCGCACATCCAGAAGCGGGGTCATGCGGCGGTCTCCTTACTGTGGCCGGCCTCGCGCCGGGTTTGGCAGTGGTCGGTGTCAGAGCAGACATACATGCGCGTGCCCGCGTCGTCGGTGATGACCTCGTCAAGGTAGCTGCTTGTGTCGCCGCACAGGGCACAGGGCGCGTCGGCCTTGGACGGATCGAACGGGTGATCTTCGAAATCGAGGCTGACCACCTTGGTGTGCGGCGGTAGGGCATAGATGCGTTGTTCGCGCCCTGCGCCGAACAGTTGGATCGCCGCGCAGTCCGACAGTTTGGGATTGTCGAACTTGGGGATCGGCGAGGGGTCCATCACGTAGCGCCCCTCGACCTGCACGGGGTAGGCGTAGGAGGTGGCGATATGCCCGTGGCGCGCGATGTCCTCGTAGAGCTTGACGTGCATCAGCCCGTATTCGGACAGCTCGTGCATCTTGCGCGTCTCCACCTCGGACGGCTCGAGAAAGCGCAGCGGCTCGGGGATCGGCACCTGGTAGATCAGGATCTGATCCTCGCTCAGGGGGGCTTCGGGGATGCGGTGGCGGGTCTGGATCACGCTGGCGTCGGGGGTGTGCTCAGTCGTGGCGACGCGCGCGGTTTTCTCAAAGAACTTGCGGATCGACACCGCGTTGGTGGTGTCGTCGGCGCCCTGGTCGATCACCTTGAGGCGGTCATCGGGGGTCAGCGTTGCGGCGCTTAGCTGTACGCCGCCGGTGCCCCAACCGTAGGGCATGGGCATTTCACGGCTGGCAAACGGCACTTGGTAGCCGGGGATCGCCAGCCCCTTGAGGATGGCGCGTCGGATCATGCGCTTGGTCTGTTCGTCGAGGTAGGCGAAGTTATAGTCGGTCATTGCGCGGCCTCCGTTTCGGTTGCCTGCGTGGCCTGCCGGCGCAGCTTGCGCACCAGTTCCAGTTCGGATTGGAAATCCACGTAGTGGGGCAGCTTGATATGCTCCAGGAACCCGGTGGCCTGGATGTTGTCGGCGTGGGACAGCACAAACTCCTCGTCCTGAGCGGGGGCGCCCTGATCGTCCTCGCCCAGCTCGCGCCAGCGCAGCGCGCGGTCCACCAGCGCGACGGCGATCGCCTTGCGCTCGGTCTGGCCGAAGCTGAGGCCATAGCCGCGGGTGAATTGCGCGGGTTCGGTTTTCGAGCCGGTGAACTGGTTGACGGTTTCGCATTCGGTCAGGGTGATCTCGCCCAGCTCGACGGTGAAGCCCAGCTCGGGGATCTCCATTTCGACGGGGACGGTGCCGATGCGCAGCTCGCCCACGAAGGCGTGGTTGCGGGCATAGCCACGCTGCGTGGAATAGGCCAGGCCCAGCAAGAACCCCTCGTCGCCGCGCGCGAGCGCCTGAAGGCGCAGAGCGCGGGTTGTGGGTAGCTCAAGCGGCGTGCGGGTCAGGTCGGGCGGGGCCTCATCGCTGGCGGGTTCCTGTTCAATGAGCCCGTCGCGGCCCAGGAAGCCGGTGATATGGGGCACCCGTGCGGGGGCGGTCTCCGGGGGCTCGACGGCGGCGGACGCGGAGGCGCCATCTTCGCCATCGGCGGCAAGTTTGAAATCCAGCAGCCGGTGCGTGTAGTCGAACGTGGGCCCCAGTACCTGACCGCCCGGCGCGTCCTTGAACGTGGCCGAGATGCGGCGCATGCAATCCATCGCGCCGGTATCCAGCGGCCTGGAGGTGCCAAAGCGCGGAAGGGTCGTGCGGTAGGCGCGGATCAGGAATATCGCCTCGATCAAATCGCCGCGGGCCTGCTTGATCGCCAGCGCGGCAAGGTCGGGATCATAAAGCGAGCCCTCGGCCATGACGCGGTTGACGGCCAGCGTCATCTGCTCGCGGATCTGCGCGACGTCCAGTTCGGGCACGGTGGTGTCGCCCCGGCGCTGTTCGGCCAGCCAATCATGGGCGGCATCGATGGCGCGCTCACCGCCTTTTACGGCCACATACATCAGGCATCCTCCACGTTTGTCGAGCGGGGCAGGGCGGCAAGGTGCTCTCCCGCAGCGAAATAGAAATCCAGGCCTTGCGGAAACAGCGCGTGGTTGGCCCGGAGCGCGGCGATGTCCGGCAGCGACAGCGCGGCACTGTCGGCGATGCCCGGGCCGGTCAGCCGCGCGCCGGTGGCGGTAAGGCTGTCCATCTCGACCACCAGCGTGGCCGAGCGATCGGGGTAGCGCGCGGTGCCGATCGGGTAGTCGGATAGCGGCAGCAGCGCGTCCCATACGCCGATGGCAAAGGTGGCATCAGTGCGGGCGTGGGCCAACGGCGCGCCGGTGTGAAAGGCCAGCCATTGCCGCACCGCGTCGCAATCATGCGCCCCGGCCAGGTGCACGGGCGTGTCGGCGTCGCACAGCGTCAGCAGCAGCGTGCCGGCCGCCTGCGACAGCGGCGCGGGTGGAGTTGCGCCGCGCAGCGTTTCGATCCGGCCCGGACGCGCCATAGCGTTCATGCAGGCGCGGAACGCATGCGCCGCGTCGCGGGGGGCGTCGGCAAAGCCGCCTTCGAGGGTTGTTTCCTGCATCAGTCCTCTCCCCTGACCATGGTGAAGAAATCGACCTTGGTGGCGGCGGCCTTGGCGGCGCGGGTGCGGCGGCGTTCGTCCATAGCGGTTGCCAGCGGGTCCAGCACCTCGGCTTGCAGGCGGTCAGCCAGCGCGGTCTGCATCAGCGCGTCGATCAGCGCGGCGATGCGCGCGTGGGTCTTGTCGCGGCCCTGCACATAGGCGTGGCCGACGGTGCCGCCATCGGTCAGCCGCAGGGCGCAGCGCGTGACCGTCATTTCGCCCAGGTTGAAGGGGGCGCCGGTGCCGCCCATGCGGCCCTGCACCATGGTGCTGCCGATCTCGGGGGCGCGCAGCCAGGTGAAATCGGGGGCCAGCCCGGTGTCGTCCCACAACTGGCCAAGCGCCTTGGGCGGGGCCTTGGCCAGCAGGCTCATCCATGTTTTTCGCGCTTCGCTCATTTTTGGACACCCTTGCATGGTTGTCTAGATAAATATACAACTAGACAAATATAGACATCATTGTGCCCCTCCGCGCAAGGGGGCGGGCGGTGAAACTTTTGTGACGGGTAGGGACGGGCAGGGACAGGCATGGGCAGAACGGCGATCTGGACATCCATTCGCGACGCGCTTTCGGCGGAGATCGCGCAGGGCCATTACGCGCCCGGTGACAAGCTGCCGACCGAGGCGGCGCTGGCGGCGCGGTTCGGGGTGAACCGGCACACGGTGCGGCGGGCGCTGTCGGCGCTCGGCGAGGCGGGGCTGACGCATGCGCGGCGCGGGGCGGGGGTGTTTGTGGCGGCACGGCCGGCCGATTACCCGATCGGGCGGCGGGTGCGGTTTCATCGCAACCTGGCCGAGGCCGGGCGCAGCCCCGAGCGCAGGCTTTCGCGGCGCGAGACGCGCGCGGCGGACACGCGCGAGGCCGAGGCATTGCGGCTGCGGCAAGGCGCGCAGGTGCATGTGATCGAGGGGGTGTCGCTGGCCGATGGGGCGCCGCTGGCCCTGTTTCGCAGCGTGTTCCCGGCGGCGCGGTTTCCGGCGCTGTTGGACCGGCTGGCGCGTTTCGCATCGGTCACGGAGGCGCTGCGCGAAGAGGGGTTGAGCGATTACACCCGCGCCGAGACGCGGATCACCGCCAAGGTGGCCACGGCGACGCAGGCGCTGCATCTGCACCTGTCCGAAGGGGCGCCGATCTTGCGCACGGTGGCGGTGAACGTGGATGCCGACGGCGTGCCGGTCGAATTTGGCCACACGTGGTTCGTGGGCGACAAGATCACCCTGACGGTCGCGCCCGAGGATCTGCGGTAGTGTTGGCCTGATGCCGCAGTTCGAAATTGTGCCCTGCGCGGCTCCTCGACCATTGCTCAATGTCCTTTCAAGGCCAGCACCCGTGTCGGGTGGCTGACCTAACCTTCGTGCTTGTCCAGGAAAGCGGCGGCGGGCAGGGTGCGGAAATCCTGCAGCGCGGCGTGCAGGCGCTCATGCGGCCAATCCCACCATGCAAGCGCGATCAGGCGCTCGGCGATGTCCTGCGGCTGGCGCGCCTTCAGGGGGCGGGCGGGCACCCCGGCGACGATGGTATAGGGGGCCACATCGCGCGTGACCACCGCGCCCGCCGCCACCACGGCGCCGTCGTGCAGGGTGACCTCGGGCATGATCACCGCGCCGTGGCCGATCCAGGTGTCGTTGCCGATATGGGCGCGGCGCGAGGCGCGGTGTTCGAAAAAGGCCGTGTCGGGCGCGTTTTCGTAAAAATAGTCGGGCGAGCGATAGAGGAAGTGGTGTAGCGACGCGGTATGCAGCGGGTGATCGGTGGGGCCGATGCGGCTGAACGCGGCGATGTTGGCGAACTTGGCGATCTCCGCGTTGGCGATCTCGGCGTAGCGGTCGGTATAGCTGTAGTCGCCGATGGTGGCGTTGACGATGCGGCTGCCGCGGCCGATCTCGGTGTAGCGGCCAAGGGTGGTGCCGGTCATTTCGACATCGGGGTGGATGAACGGCGTGTTGGCGCTCAGGCGGGGCATGGTGGATCTCCTTGGTGGGGCTCTGAGCCGGGGTGGGTGTCAGCCGGCATCGCCCGCGCGGATAAGGCGCCGGCGGATCATTCCCGACAGCCAGTCCATGAATACCACCAGCATCACGATCAGCACGATATAATAGCTGACCTTTTCCCAATCCTGCTGAGTGATGATCGCCTGCGTCAGCAGCAGTCCGATGCCGCCCCCGGTGATCGCGCCGATGATGGTGGCGCTGCGGGTGTTGGATTCGAGGTAATAGAGCACCTGGCTCAGCAAGATCGGCGTGATCTGCGGAATAACCCCGAAGCGGTAGCGTTGCAGCGGCTTGGCGCCGGTCGATTGCACGCCGTCGATCTCGCGCGGGTCCACGTTTTCAAGCGCCTCCGAGAACATCTTGCCAAAGCTGCCGGTATCGGTGAGCAGGATCGCAAGGCTACCGGTCAGCGGCCCCGGCCCGAAGGCGCGCGACAGCACGATCGTCCAGATCAACGCATCAACCCCGCGCAGCAGGTCGAACAGGCGGCGGAATGCCTGCCGGACCACCATCAGCGGCGTGAAATTGCGCGCCGCCATGAAGGCCAAGGGCAGGGCCACCATCGCCGCGCCCATGGTGCCGAGAAACGCCATCAGCAGGGTTTCGAACAGCGCCCAGATCACATCCTTGTGGCGCCACATCTCGTTGTTCCAGACATCGCCGGCGATGGCGGCAAGGTTGCTTTGCCCTGACACGACGCGATCGCCTGAGACCACCAGCGCGGCCAGCTCGCCAAGGGATTTGCCATGGAAGGGACTGTCGAGCGTGAACCAGAACAGCTCCCACCCGAGGGCGTAGCGCATGACCTCTGTCCGGGCCTTGGTCACGGTGACGCGGCCCGCCTTGGTGGTAATGTTCACCCGCGTTTTCGAGGCGCTGATCCAGTCGGGCGCCTGATCGGTGGGCAGGGACAGGTCGATCCCTTGGCGGCTGGCGGTCGCGGTTATCGGCCCGTAACCGGGCACGTCATAGCGCATCGTGTCGCCGTCGATCAGAACCTCATGACCCTGGGGCAGGGCGATGCGGGCGCTGTCGTCATCGGGCTGGACGACCCAATCGGGCGCCATCCCTTCGGGGTAGGTGCCTTTGGCGCTGCCTTCGACGGCCATGGTGATGCCGCCGGTGCGGTTGTCGCGGGTGACATGGGTCTTGTAGCTGTAGCTGTCGGCGACCAGGACGCGCGCGTTGTCCAGTCGCGCGCGCTCGGACAGGCCGGGGATATCGAAGGCAAAGAAGATATAGGCGAAATAGGCCAGCACGATCACCGGCACGGCGCCGGCGATGATGCGCTTGCGGGTGAACAGCGCCAGCGCGGCGTCGTGTCTTTGGACGATCGGGGCATCGGTTATCGCCATGGCTCAGGCCTTTCCGGTCAGCTTGTTGCGGTAGTGGCTGGACAGTTGGTCGAAGAACACGATGGTGCCAAACAGCAGCAGGAAGATGGCGGCGACCTCGTCATAGCGGCCCTGGCCCCAGCTGAAGGCGTTCTTGAGGTCATAACCGATGCCGCCCGAGCCGACGAAGCCAAGGATCGCCGAAGCGCGGATGTTGATCTCGAACCGCAAGAGCGCGTAGCTGAGGTAGTTGGGGGCAACCTGCGGGATGACGCCCAGCCACATGCGCTGTGTCCATGTCGCGCCGACGGAATGCAGGCCTTCGAGAGGCTTGAGCGAGGCGTTTTCGTTAACCTCCGAGAACAGCTTGCCAAGGGCGCCGACGGTGTGCAGGGCGATGGCGATCATCGCGGGCACCGGCCCGCCGCCGAGGATGAAGATCAGGATCAGCGCGACGACGATCTCGGGGATGGCGCGCAGCAGGTCCAGCAGCCGCCGCACCACCGGGATCAGGCGCGGCCAGCGCGCCATTCCGCGCGTGGCCAGCAGCGACAGAACGATCGCCCCGATAGCGCCCAGCAGGGTGGATGCGGCGGCGATGTTGATGGTTTCCAGCAGCGAGGGAAAGAATTTCGCCATCAGGGTGGGCAGCAGCGTGATCTTTTCACCAGCCTCAAACAGCACCTCGCCGGGGAAGTCGAAGATGTTGCCGATGCCGTCGGCAAAGCTGCCGGCGCTGCGCGCATCGGCCAGCCGGAACCCCGACACCATGAGTGCGACGAAGACCGCCAGCATCGCGGCGCCGTAAAGGCGCTTGCGCCGCGTCATTTGCATATAGGCGGTCTGGATATGGTGGGCGTTGCCCGGTGCCGTGTCGGCCATGCTGTGCCTCATGGGGAATTGCATGAACCGGGCCAATCGTGGCCCGGTTCAAAGATGCCGCCGGGGCGGCCTACATCTTGGATTTGCGCGCCTCGATGATCGAGGTGTAGGCGTCATGCGTGATCGGCATGAAGCCCAGTGCCTCGCCCTGCAGCACGCCGTAGGCGCAATCGGGGTCGATGGACTTGAGCGATGCCATCAGGCCGGTCATCTTGAGCTTCACATCCTCGGGCAGTTCCTGACGCAGGACGACGGGGCCTTCGGGGATGGGGTTCGATTTCCAGATCTGCACCAACTCGTTCATATCGACGAGGCCGGCATCCGCGGCCTTGCGCAGCGCGCCGGAATTGTAACCGTCTTCCCATGCGCCCAGGCCATCGGCCCAGGTCACGCCGCCGTCCACATCGCCGTTGGCGACCGCGACGATGGTTTGCTCGTGGCCGCCGGTGAACTTGACCTCGCCGAAGTAATCGCCCGAGTCCATGCTGGCGCCGGTTTCCTGCGGGATCTCGATCGAAGGGATCAAAAAGCCGCTGGTCGAGTTGGGATCGCCAAAGCCAAAGACCTTGCCTTCCATGTCCTCAAGCGAGGTGATGCCGCTGTCCTTGCGGGCAAAACCGATGGAGTGATAGCCGTAGGAGCCATCCACGTTGACCTTGACCAGAACCGGCTCAACGGCGTCGGGGTCGGTCAGATAGGTCTTGGCATAGCCCGAGGCGCCCAGCCATGCCATGTCGATGGAGCCGCCCAGAAGGCCCTGGATCACGCCGTTGTAGTCAGCGGGCGTGAAGATCTTGGTCGGCACGCCGAGCAGGTCTTCGGTTTTCTGGCGCAGGCATTCGTTCGAGGTCATGCGGTCCTGTGCGTTTTCGCCGCCCAGAACGCCGATGCGGAACTCGTCGATGTTGTCTTGCGCCAGCGCGGGGCTGACCAAGGCGGTGGTAGTCACGATCGCGGCTAGGAAGTTTTTCATGGTTTCTCTCCGGTTGGTTTGCCTGCCGGTAGGGTCCGGCGGGGCTTGGTGAACGGGTCAGAGGGCGGCTTCGACCACGTGCCGGGCTTTCTCCGCCTCGGTTTCCAGGGCCTCGATCGCGGTGCTGGTCGCGGCTTCGGAAAAGGTGGCGTCGGCGCCGTAGATGTCGCGCGCTACGCCGGTGGTGAGTTGCGCGGGCGTGCCGTCGAACACGACGCGGCCCATGCGCATGCCGATGACGCGGTCGCAGTATTTGCGCGCGGTATCGAGCGTATGAAGGTTGGCGATGACCATGCGGCCATCCTCGTCATGAATGCGGCGCAGGGTATCCATCACGATCTGCGCGTTCATCGGATCAAGCGATGCGATCGGCTCATCCGCGAGGATGATGCGCGGGTCTTGCATCAGGGCCCGTGCGATGGCGACGCGCTGTTGCTGTCCGCCCGAAAGGGATTCGGCGCGTTTGGCGGCGTGGTCGGCGATCCCGAGCCGGTCGAGGATGTTGATGGCGTGGTGGATATCGGCGTTGGGGTAGAGGTTGAACATCGTCGCCAGCGACGAGCGTGCATTCAGCGTACCGTGGAGGACGTTGCTGACCACGTCCATGCGCGGGACCAGGTTGAACTGCTGAAAGATCATCGCGCAATCGGATTGCCAGGCGCGTTTGTGCGTGCCCGACAGGGCCAAGACATCGCGGCCCTCGAACTCGACCAGGCCCGATGTGGCGTCGGTCATGCGGTTGAGCATGCGTAGCAGCGTGGATTTTCCCGCGCCCGATGCGCCGATGATGCCGATCATCGCGGAGCGGTCCACGTCAAAGCCGACGCTGTCCACGGCGGTGTTGGCCCCGAAGGATTTGGTCAGGTTCTGGACCTTTAGCATTTCGCGTCTCCCGCTGCGTAACTCGCGGTGACGTGTGACGGCGAAATGATTCAGTCAGGTGTCGGAATAATTAAGGTTTTGTAACGGGAGGTGGCGGCCTCAGGCGGGGCCGGCGGCGTCCAGCTCGGCGCGCAGGCGCTCTTCTTCCTGCGCGCGCGGGGTCGAGAACCGCGCCAGCAGCAGGTAGACGACCGGGGTCAGGAACAGCGTCATCAGCGTGGCAAGCCCAAGCCCGCCAACGATCACCCAGCCAAGCGCCTCGCGCGCCTCGGCGCCCGCGCCCGACGACAGGATCAGCGGCACGCCGCTCAGAACGGTCGAGGCCATGGTCATCACCACGGGGCGCAGGCGAATGGTGCAGGCACGCAGGATCGCGTCGTGTACGCCCGCCCCCTGATCACGGAGCTGGTTGGCAAACTCCACGATCAGGATGCCGTTCTTGGCCATGATCCCGATCAGCATGACCAGCCCGATCTGCGAATAGACGTTCAGGCTCTGGCCCGTTAGCAGAAGGGCAAAGACGGCGCAGGCCAGCCCCAGGGGCACGGTGGCCATCACCACCACCGCCGAGATCATGCTTTCGAACTGCGCCGCCAGCACCAGGAACACCACGAGGATCGCGAACCCGAAGGTCAGCACCAGCCCCGACGAGGTTTGATCCAGCGTCGCGGCCTCGGCCAGTGGCACGATGCGGTTGACGGGGGCGAGCAGGTCCGCCGCCTCCTGCTCGACCTGGTTCAGCGCGTCGCCGATCGCCAGTTCGGGCGTCAGGCCGGCGGTGATCTCGATGGCGCGTTTTTGCCCCTCGCGGTTCAGTTCGGGCGCGATGGCGCGTTCCTGCAAGGTCACGAAGGTGGACATCGGCACCATCTGCCCGTCGCCCGTTTGCAGGAATATCCGCTCAAGATCGCCGGGGTCGTTGACCGGGTTGGTCGTCGAGAGCATGCGAATGTCATAGGTGGTCGCGCCGATGAACACCTCGCCAACGCTGCGCCCTTCCAGCACCGCGCGAAGGGCCTCGCCCAGGCCGGCGATGTCGATGCCCAGATCGGCGGCGCGGGCGCGGTCGATGCGGATGAATAGCTGTGGCTGGGTGGTTTCGTAATCGACGCGCACCTGTCCCATTGCCGGGTCCTGCTGCAGGCGCGTGACCAGCTGGCTGGCGACATCGGCAAGCTGTGCGTAGTCGTCGCCGGTGATCGCAAAGCTCAGGCCGCGTCCGGCGCCGCGAATACCCAGCGAGTTTGGCTGTATCGCGTAGGCGCGCACGCCGATCACGTCGCGCAGACGGCGGTTCATATCGCCGACGATGTCGTCCTGGCTACGGCTGCGCTCGTCCCATTTGGCCAGTCGCATGACGATGAAGCCTCGATTGTCGCCGCGATAGCCGGTGAACGAGAATACATCGGTCATCTCGCCGCTATCCTTGAGGGGTGCGATCGCCTGCTCGATCTCGTGCAGCTTGGCGGTGGTATAGCGCAGCGATACGCCCTGCGGCGCGGTGATCGACATCAGGGCGATGGCGCGATCCTCGCGCGGGGTCAGCTCCTGCCGGATGGTGCCGGCGACCATCGCCGCCGTCGCCGCGAACAGCACCGCGGCGACCACCACGACGAACGGTGCCGCCAGTGCCGCGCGCAGCATCGTTTGATAGAGTGCCGCCAGCGTTTCGCCCAGCCAGGCAACGGGCCCGCGCCGCGCCGGTGCGGTTTGCGCGGGACGCGACAGCAGGCGACTGGCCAGCATGGGGCACAGGCTCAGCGCGACGATGGACGACAGTAGCACCGCCATCGCCAGGGTGAAGCCAAACTCGCGAAACAGCCCGCCCGCCTGCCCCGGCAGAAACGACAGCGGAATGAACACCGCCGCCAGCGTGGCCGTGGTGGTGACCACGGCGAAAAACACCTGGCCGGTGCCCAGCACCGCCGCCGCGCGCGCGCCGGTGCCGTCGGCGCGCTTGCGCACGATGTTTTCCAGCACCACGATGGCGTCATCGACAACCAGGCCGGTGGCCAGAACAAGCGCCAGCAGCGTCAGGATGTTGACCGAGAACCCCACCAGCCAGATCGCAGCCAACGTGCCGATCAGCGCCACCGGCATGGTCAGCGCGGGGATCAGCGTCGCGCGCGCGTCGCGCAGGAACGCGAAGATCACCAGCACCACGATCCCCACCGCCAGCGCCAGGGTCTTGAGCACCTCGGTAATCGCGCCGTTGATGAACACCGCGTCATCGGAGGTAACGAAGATGTTCACGTCGTCCGGCAAGGTCTGGCTCAGGCTGTCCACCACCGCGTGCACGTCGCGCGAGATCTCAAGCGTGTTCGACGTGGCCTGACGGATCACGCCGATGCCGATCCCGGTTTCGCCGTTGGCGCGCAACACCGTCTCGTTGGGCGCGGGGCCAAGGGTCACGCGGGCGACATCGCCCAGCGACACGTTCGGGGCCAGCTCCAGCGCCTCGAACGCCTCTGGGGTGGTGACGGTGGCGGTGGTGCGCACGCTGACGCTTTGGCGACCGCCGGTCAGATCGCCGGCGGGTACGTCATAGCTGACATTGGCGAGCGCGCGGCGCATATCGGCCAGCGTCAGGCCGCGGCTGGCCAGTTCCATCTGATCGATATCCACCCGGAAGATGGCCTTGCGGTCGCCGTAGATCTGCAAGTCTGCCACGCCGGGCAGGGACACCAGCCTGTCTTCGACCCGGTCGGACACGATGCGGGTCAGATCCTGCGGCGCGCGCGTGGCCGATGTGACGGCGATGCGCACGACGGGTTGCGCGTTGGCGTCGGCCTTGACGATCTCGGGGGTCTCGGAATCGTCGGGCAGGTCATTCGCGATGCGCGCAACCGCGTCGCGGGTATCCGTGGCGGCGGTATCCAGATCGACGTTGTCGTTGAATTCCAGCGTCACGCGGCTACGCCCGAAGCGGGAATTCGATGAGATCGCGCGCACGCCGGATATGCGCCCGGCGGCGCCTTCGATCCGGCCTGTCACTTCCTGGTCCACGCTTTCGGGCGATGCGCCGGGGTAATAGGTCGTGATCGTCACCACGGGGCGGTCCACATCGGGAAGCTCGCGGATTTCCACGCCGAACAGGCCGGCCAGCCCCGCGATGGTGATCAGCGCACTGAGCACCAGGGCTAGGATCGGGCGCCGCACGAACAGTGCCACGCCGGGAGGGGGGGTGCCTGTCTGTTTCATGCGCGGCGCGCGCTATTGGCGAGGCGGGGCGCGCCGCGCAATGCGCCGGATGTGTCCGTAGTGCTGCGCAATTCCACCCCGGGGCGGATCACTTGAACGCCTTCGATCACCACCTGTTCGCCCGCTTGCAAGTCGCCCTCGACCAGGACGCTATCGCTGTTGCGCTGGCGGATCTTGACCGGCACGCGGACGGCCTTGCCGGCGCGCGCGGCCCAGACGAAAGAGCCCTCATTGGACCATTGCACGGCCAGCGGATCGACCGCGGGAAAACTCTGCCCCGGCAAGGTAAGGTTGACCTCGAACGCCATGCCGGGGCGCAGGGTGTCGCTTCGGTTATCCAGTTCGGCGCGTATCCGCAGGGTGCGGCTGGCGCGGTCCACCACGGTGTCGATCGTGCGGATATGGCCGGTCAGCGTGCGACCCGGTTGCGCGAGGGGGCGCAATTTGACGGCCATGCCGGTTTGCACTTGTCCGATGATCCGTTCGGGCACGCGGAAATCGATCAGCAGGCCAGAGCGATCCGTGACCGTGGCCAGCGGGTCCTGCGCGGTGATGCGGTCGCCGACCTCGATCTCGTAGATGCCGATGCGGCCGTCTATGGGCGCGCGAATGACGCGCTGCGACAGGTCAAACTCGGCCTGCCTAACCTGCAATTCAGCGTTGCGCCGGGCCAGGATCGCCTCGCGGAAGCGGACCTCGGACACGGTGCCGGACACCTCGAGCCGCGATAGCCGCTCGACGTCATCAACCGCCTTGTCCAGCGCGATCCGCGCGCTTTCAAGCGCGATACGCTCTGCCTCGTTCTCGAGCCGGACGATCACGGCGCCCTTTTCCACGGGCGCGCCGGGGGGAAACTCGATGCTGTCCACACGGCCCGTTGTTTGCGAGCGAATCGTGACCGCCCGCCGCGCGCGCCCGTCGCCGATTGCGGTAATGCGGTCGTTCAACGCGCCGCTGGTGACCGTGTCCAGGACGACGCTGACCGCCTGCGACCGGCGCGATGCGCTGCTGCTGCTCTGTTTCGGTTGCTGCTCGGCCGCGACATCGACCCCAAGGGCAGCGGGCAGGCCGGTGCGGTTCAGCCATTCTGCCGCGCCCGGCACGTAGGTGATCCAGCCCCAGGCGGCCACGCCGATCAGGAGCACGATCAGCACAAGCTGTCGAAGGGCGGAAAACAGTGCGGTCATTCGTTTGGCTATCCTGCGCTGGCGTTCGCGGGATAATAATGCGTTTTTGGCGAAAGGCCACTCCCCCGGCCCTTATCAATAGAGAGAGCAGAGCGCGGTTGGTTCTGTTCGGGAGGTGGTTGGGTTTGGGCTTGAGCGGACCTTCGGGCAAAAGGCCCGAGAGCCGCGCAGTGCCCGACCGCCGGGTGGGCGCAGCAACGGGTGTGGATCGCGCTTTATGCCAGCCAACTACATCTTCGTTATCAATCGTTTGATACGCCTGAAAAGCGCCCGCCCGAGGGGGCGGTCGGGCGCTGCGCGGCGGCGCGCAAGCGCGCCTGGATTCCGCGCAATGGTGAGGCAGCAACAGGCCAAACGCAGCCACCCCCCTGACGGGGAACTACGATGTGCGCTGGCAGGGCTTGGATTTCCCAAAGGAAGGGGGCAATGTGCCGGCAAATTAAACAGGGCGGGGCAGGTATGGAAACGAGCCAAGGCAAAACCGTTGTCATCGTAGGAGCCGGGATAGTCGGCGTTTCCACCGCGCTGAGCCTGCAACGCGCGGGGCATCGCGTGGTTTTGATCGACAAATCGGGCCCGGGCGAGGGCGCGAGTTTCGGAAATGGCGGCATTCTCGCGTCTTGTGCCGTGGTGCCGGTGACGGGGCCTGGCCTGATCTGGAAGGCGCCGAAGATGCTGCTGGATCCGCGCGAGCCGCTGTTCATGAAGTGGCGGGATCTGCCGGGCATGGTGCCTTGGCTGCTGCGCTTTATCTCGCATGCCAATGCCCGCGATACCCGCCGCATCGCCGCCGGCCTGGCCCCCATCGTGGGCGACAGCCTGGCCGATCATCAGGCGTTGGCGGCGGGCACGGCGGCAGAGCGGTACATCGTTCCGGGCGATTACCTGTATATCTACCGCGATCGCAAAGGGTTCGAGAAAGAGGCGTTTTCGTGGGACATACGCCGCGCGCACGGGTTCGAATGGGAAGAGATGGATGCCGCGCGCCTGCATGCCTATGACTCCGCGATCAGCCGCGAGATGCAGTTTGGCGTGCGGATGGGCAACCACGGGCGGATCACCGATCCGGGTGCCTATGTGCAGGCGCTGGCCGCCGAGGCGGAGGCGCAGGGCGCCCGCGTCATCCGGGCCGAGGTGCGCGAGCTTGTCCGCGAAGGCGGCCGCGTCACGGGCGTGCGCGCAGGGGGCGAGGTGATTGCGTGCGACGAAGTGGTGATCAGCACCGGCGCGTGGTCTGGCGCGCTGAGCCGGATTCTGGGCCTGCGGGTGCCGCTGCAATCCGAGCGGGGCTATCATATCGATCTGTGGAACCCGTCGCAGACGATTGCCGCGCCGGCGATGGTCGCGGCTGGCAAGTTCGTTCTGAACCCGATGGAGGGGCGTCTGCGACTGGCCGGCGTGGTCGAGCTGGGCAGCATGGACGCGCCCGAATCGCGCGCGCCGTTCGATCTGTTGATGCGGGGGGTGCGCCAGGTACTGCCCGATCTGCGTTGGGACGAGGCCAGAGAATGGATGGGGCACCGCCCCTCGACCCCTGATAGCCTGCCGTTGATCGGCGCAGTGCCGGGGGTGGGCGGCGCGTGGATGGGCTTTGGCCACCAGCATATCGGCCTGACAGCCGGGCCGGCGACGGGGCGCATCCTGTCGCAGATGATTACGGGGCAGCGGCCCAATGTGGATGTCACGCCCTATGATCCGGGGCGTTTCGCCTGAACCGCCGGGTCAGAGCGACGTCGCCGCGCGCGCGGCCTGATCGTATTGCCCGGACATCAGCCGCAGGAGGGCCGCCAGTTTGCTGACCTGGTCCGGCTCCAGGCCCAGATCCTGCACCGTGCTTATCAGCAGGCCCTCGCGAATTTCGCGGTAGCGGTCGCAGGCGTCGGCGCCCGCCTGTGTGGCCTCGACCGTCTTTTCCTTGCCGCTGCGCCCGGTTTGCACAAGGCCCGCGCGGGTGAGTTTCTTGATGGCATAGGTGACGGTATGGGTGTCCTCGACATTCAGCACGAGGCAGATATCGGCCAGCTTCTTGGAGCGGCCACGATGGCGCACCGTGTGCAGCACCAGCACGTCCAGCGCCGACAGGTCCGGATACCCCGCCGCCGACATTGCGCGCACGACCCAGCGGTCGAACGCGTTGGAGGCGATGATCAGGCCGAACTCAAACTCGGACACCTCGGCGAAAGACCCTTCCGCGAGGTGGGACGAGGAAACAACGGGGCCGATTGCATCGTTGGTCATGCCAGTAGAATGACTGACATGGACGATATGTCAACAAAATGTTGACGTTTCGTCAATGTGAGGCAGAATGACGCTAGGGAATCGGTTTGCCTGTGTCGCGGTCGTCGCCTGTTGCGTCGATGCTGTTGCGGGTGGTTGACCGATTGCCGCGATCCCGCCACGCTTTGACGGGTGGCAAAACAACTGTGCGGCCGGGGAAGCGGCCGCCGATACCAACAACACAAGGGAGTACGATAATCATGAAAACGCTTACCAAACTGGCCACCGCGACGGCGCTCACCGCCGCCAGCGTGGCCCCCGCCTTCGCCGAGACATGGGATATGCCGATGGCCTATTCCGGGTCCAATTTCCATTCGCAGGTCGGCGCCGAATTCGCCAACTGCGTGACCACCGGCACCGGCGGCGAGATCGAGATCACCACGCACCCGTCCGGCTCGTTGTTCGCGGGCAACGATATCAAGCGTGCGGTCCAGACCGGGCAGGTGCCGATCGGAGAGCGCCTGTTGTCCGGTCACCAGAACGAGAACCCGCTTTTTGGGTTCGACAGCGTGCCGTTTCTGGCGACATCCTTCGAGGATAGCCAGAAGCTGTGGAAAGCGGCGCGCCCGACGATCGAGGACGTTCTGGCCGATCAGAACCTGACGCTGCTTTATGCGGTGCCGTGGCCGCCGCAAGGCATGTATTTCAAGAACGAGGTGCAGTCCGTCGAGGACATGGAGGGGGTCAAGTTCCGCTCTTACAACACCGCGACGGCGCGTCTGGCGGAACTGACCGGCATGTTGCCGGTGCAGATCGAAGCGGCCGAGATCAGCCAGGCCTTCGCCACCGGCGTCGCCGAGGCGATGATTTCCTCGGGCGCGACGGGGTATGACCGCAAGGTATGGGAAAGCCTTGATTATTTCTACGAGGTCGATGCATGGCTGCCGCGCAACTACGTGTTCGTCAACTCGGACGCGTGGGAGGGCACCTCGCAGGAAAACCGCGACGTGATGCGTGGCTGCGCCGAGCTGGCCGAGTACACCGGCCTGTGGCGGTCGAAGGAATACACCGGGTTTACCGTTCAGGGCCTGCGTGATGGCGGCATGACGGTCGAGGCGCCCAGCGACACGCTGCGCGGCGAGCTGAAGCAGATCGGCGAGACGATGACCGAGGAATGGCTGGAGCAAGCCGGCGCCGAGGGCAAGGAAATCGTCGAGGCCTACCGGGCCATGAAGTAATCGCCCCACTTCCCGCGCGGACCCCGGAAGTGGGTCCGCGCACTTTCTCATGAACAAGAACAGGGGGAGCCGCCATGGCCGCCTTGCGTATTCTGCGCCGTTTCCTTGACGGGCTATACACCGGGGCGAGTGTTCTGGCCGCGCTGTGCCTGGTCGCGATCCTGGTGTTGATCCTGCTGCAAATGCTTGCCCGCTGGACCGGTGAGGTATTTCCGGGCGCGCCGGAATACGCCGGTTACGCGATGGCGGCGGCATCGTTCCTGGCCTTTGCCGGGGCGCTGAACAACGGCGCGCATATCCGGGTGGGCATTTTGCTCAATGCGGCGGGGCCGCGCATGAACTGGCTGCTGGAGGTGTGGTGTTTCGCCATCGGCTCGGCCGTCGCGTGGTATTTCGTCTGGTTCGCGCGCCGCTTTGTTTATTGGTCCTGGAAATTCGGCGATGTCAGCCAAGGGCAGGACAAGACCGCGCTGTGGATGCCGCAATCGCTGATGCTGGTGGGGGCGGTGATCCTTGCCATCGCACTGACCGATAACTTGCTCAGCCTGATTTTCACTGGTCGTCATCGGATGCGCCAAACCGTCGTGGGCGAAGGGGGCTGAGCGCATGGAAGACCTTTCTATCATCATTTTGTTCCTGTTCGTGCTGTTCCTGCTTCTGGGAAGTGGCGTGTGGGTTGGGCTGGCCCTGATGGGGGTTGCTTGGGTCGGGATGGAACTGTTCACCACGCGGCCCGTGGGCGACACCATGCTGACGGTGATCTGGACCGCGTCGAGCAGTTGGACCCTGACGGCGCTGCCGTTGTTCATATGGATGGGGGAGATCCTGTATCGCACGCGCCTGTCCGAGGACATGTTTCGCGGCCTTGCGCCTTGGATGGCGCGGCTGCCGGGGGGGCTGGTGCATACCAATATCGTGGGCTGCACCGTGTTTGCCGCCGTGTCGGGCAGTTCGGCCGCCACGCTCAGCACCGTGGGCAAGATGTCGATCCCAGAGCTGCGCAAGCGCGACTACCCCGAGCGGATGGTCATTGGCACATTGGCCGGGGCGGCGACGCTTGGCCTGATGATCCCGCCTTCGCTGACGCTGATCGTGTATGGCGTGACCATCAATGAAAGCATATCCAAGCTGTTCTTCGCGGGCATCGTGCCGGGGATCGTCCTGGCGGCGATGTTCATGGCTTTTGTCGCCATCACCAGCCGCGTGTCGCGGGGGTGGGCGCCCAAGCAGGACCCGGTAATGAGCCTTGGTCAGAAACTGGTAAACTCGCGGTTCCTGATCCCGGTTCTGCTACTGATTTCGGTGGTCATCGGGTCGATGTACCTTGGCTATGCCACCGCGACCGAGGCGGCGGCGTTTGGGGTTGTTGGGGCGCTGATCCTGGCGATTTCGCAAGGGTCGCTCAACTGGACCACGTTCACCGAGTCGCTGATGGGGGCCACGCGGACATCGGCAATGATCGCGCTGATCCTTGCGGGGGCGGCGTTTTTGTCGCTGTCGATGGGGTTCACCGGCCTGCCACGCGGGCTTGCGGACCTGATCGCCAGTTGGGATCTGAGCCGGTTTCAGTTGCTGATGGCGCTGCTGGTTTTCTACATCATTTTGGGTATGTTTCTTGACGGTATTTCGTCGGTAGTTTTGACCATGGCGGTGGTCGAGCCGATGGTGCGCGAGGCGGGGATCGATTTGATCTGGTTCGGCATCTTCGTCGTCGTCGTCGTGGAAATGGCGCAAATCACGCCGCCCATCGGGTTCAACCTGTTCGTGTTGCAGGGGATGACGGGCCACGGCATGGGGTTCATCGCGCGGTCGGCCTTTCCGATGTTCCTGATCATGGTGGCGATGGTGTTCGTGCTGATTGCCTTTCCGGACCTGGCCACGTGGCTACCTGACAACATAAGGCAGAGGCCGGGAGGCTGAGCATGTTGCTTGGCGTGTTGCAATGGATCGCCCGTCACGGGCGGCTGGTGCTGGTTGCGGGGTTGCTGGCGGGGCTTGCCCTGCCGGGGCTGGCCGAGATGCTGCGCGATTGGCTGGCACAGATGGTGGCGGTTCTGCTGTTCCTGACGGCGATGCGGATCGGGGCGCGCGCGGCGCTGGGATCGCTGGCGCAGGCGGGTGGGGCGCTGGGTGCGTCGCTGGTGATGCAACTGGCGTTGCCGCTGGCGGCGGTTGCGGGGTTTGCGGCGTTCGGGGTGCTGCAAACGCCGATGGCGCTGGCGCTGGTTCTGATGCTGGCGGCGCCGCCGGTGGCGGGTGTGCCCAGCTTTACCCTGATGATGGGGCATGACCCGGCGCCGGGGCTGCGTCTGCTGATCGTGGGCACGGCATTGTTGCCGTTGACGGTGTTGCCGGTGCTTTGGGCGCTGCCGACGCTTGGCTCGGCCGCCGGGGTGCTGGCGGCGGCGGGACGGCTTTTGCTGGTGATCGCGGCGGCGACAGTGGCGGGGTTTGCGTTGCGCGCGGCGCTGCCGCGCACGGCTGACCGGCGCGCGATCGAGGCGTTGGATGGTCTGACGGCGCTGGCGCTGGCGGTGATCGTGATCGGCCTCATGTCCGCGGTGGCGCCGGCGCTGGCAAGCGATCCGATGCTGGTGCTTTGGTGGTTTTGCGTCGCGGTGGCGGCGAACCTGGGCCTTCAACTGCTGGCCTATATGGTGCTGGGTGCGCGCGGCGTGGCAACATCGGTGGCGGCGGGAAATCGGTCTATCGCGCTGTTCCTGGTGGCGCTGCCGCCTGACATGATGGCGCCTTTGCTATTGTTCATAGGGTGTTACCAGCTACCAATGTTTCTGACGCCGATCATAATGAAGCGGGTATACAGGGGGCGCCATGTCACCGCCTGAGGGGTTTCCCATGATCGCGCCGGTTGGTTTGTGCGGCATGGCCGTGCGGTTTTCCGATACGCTGAGCGAGCCGGCCAACCGCGCGGCGCTGGCGTTTCGAGCGGCGTTGGAGAAGGAGAGCTGGCACGGGGTCGAGGAAGTTTCGACGTCGCTGACCTCGGCGTTCGTGCGGTTCGATCCGCTGCACCTGTCGCATGACACGCTTGAGGCGCAGTTGCGCGAGATGCTGAGCGCGCAAGATTGGTACAAGGCCGCGCTGCCCGGCGGGCGGCGGCATTTCCGCATCCCATGCGTGTTGGGCGGTGAGCAGGGACCGCAGTTTGCCGATGCGGCGGCGGCGGCGGGCCTGTCGGAGGTGCAGGCGCGGGCCGAGCTGTGCGATGCGCGGCCGAGGGTCCTGACCATCGGGTTCGCGCCCGGGCAGCCCTATACCGGCGAGCTGCCCGCGCATTGGGATATTCCCCGGCTGAAGGATCTGACGCCGAAGGTGCCGCAAGGGGCGCTGGTGGTGGCGATCCGGCAGTTGATCATTTTTGCCAACGATACGCCAACGGGCTGGCGGCATATCGGGCAGACGGCGTTTCGCTGTTTCCGCCCCGAGGCGGACGAGCCTTTCGCCCTGCGCCCCGGTGACGAGATCAGCCTGCGCGCGATTGAGGCAGAGGAACTGCAGGCGATCCGGGAGCGCGATCAGGACGGCCTTGGCGGGGCCGAGATCGAGGGGATCGCATGAGCGCGCGGTGCTTGCATGTGCTGGAGGCCGGACCGTCGGTGACGGTGCAGGATGCCGGGCGCCCCGGTTTCCTGGGCGAGGGTTTATCGCGGTCGGGGGCGGCGGATGCGCTGGCGCTGGCCGAGGGGGCGGCGCTATTGCGGCAGGGGGCGGATCTGGCGGCGGTGGAGATGGCGGGGATGGGGGGCACGTTCCGGACCAGCCACGACATGCGCATCGCGCTGACCGGCGCGCCGATGCGGGCCGATCTGGACGGTTCGCGCCTGACGTGGAATGCCAGCCACCTGTTGCCCGCCGGTGCGGTCCTGCGGATCGGCGCGGCGGAGGCAGGCAATTATGGCTACCTGCATCTGGGGGGCGGTGTGGCGACGCGGCCGGTACTGGGCTCGCGCGCGGCGCATCTGGCGGCCGGTGTGGGGCGGGCCTTGCAGGCGGGCGATGACGTGCCGGTGGGCGATGACAGCGGGGGCGCGTGTGGCCTGACGCTGGATCCCGTCCCGCGGTTCAATGGCGGGGAGCTGCGGATCACGGAATCGATGCAGACGGCGCTGTTCTCGGATGAGACGCGGGCGCGGTTCGAGGACACGGAGTTTGCCCGCGATGCGCGCGCCAACCGCATGGGCGTGCGCATGGCCTTTGACGGCGCGCCGTTTGCCGCCGAGGGGCAGTTGGCGATCCTGTCCGAGGTGATCGTTCCCGGCGACATCCAGATGACCGGCGATGGCACGCCTTTCGTGCTGTTGCCCGAGTGCCAGACAACGGGGGGGTATCCGCGCATCGGTACGGTGATCCCGCCCGACATGCCGCGCGTGGCGCAGGCCGGGCCGGGGGCCGCGTTGCGGTTCCGGTTCATCAGCCAGCAAGAGGGCGTCGAGGCCCTGCGCCGGCACCGCGATGCACTGGCCGCGCTGCCGCGGTCCGTGCGACCATTGTTGCGCGATCCCGCGCAGATGCCCGACCTGTTGTCGTATCGCTTGATCGATGGCGCGGTGTCGGCGCATGATCCAGACCCGGAAGGAGACAGGAAATGACCCTGAGTGTCGATCTCAATGCCGATATGGGCGAAAGCTTTGGCGCGTGGAAAATGGGCGATGACGCGGCGCTGCTGGATATCGTGACATCGGCCAATATCGCGTGCGGGTTCCATGCGGGTGATCCGGACGTGATGTTCGACACGATGCGCCGGGCGGTGGCGTGCAATGTGGGCATAGGCGCGCATCCCGGGTTTGACGATCTGGCCGGATTTGGCCGACATCGCCGCCATGTGCCGCATGCCAGCCTGGCCAACCAGGTGCGCTACCAGGTGGGGGCGTCGCTGGCGATGGCGCGGGCGGCGGGCGGCGCCGTGCGGCATCTGAAGCTGCACGGGGCGCTGGCCAACATGGCGTCGGAGGATATGGAACTGGCGCGCGTGTGCTACGACGCGGCGCTGTCGGTGGCGCCGGACCTGCGCATCATGGTGCTGGCCGCGACCGCGCAACAGCAGGCGGCCGAGGCGCTGGGCTGTGCGTGGGTGGGCGAGATTTTCGCGGATCGCGCCTATGACGACGACGCCACGCTGGTTGACCGCTCGCAGCCGGGGGCGGTGATCCACGATCCGCGCATCGCCGGGCCGCGCATTGCCGACATGGTCAAGAAGGGCGCGATCGTCACGGAAAGTGGCAAGGAGATCCCGACGCGCATCGATACCATCTGCCTGCACGGTGACACCGCGACGGCGGTGCAGATCGCACAGTCGGTGCGCGATATGCTGCAGGCGGCTGGCGTGACGGTTCAGGCCTTTGATTGAGGCTGCGGCGGGTCAGTAGGCGGTGCAACGGTTGAGGTGCCGCGCAGGGTGCTGTTGGCGAGCGTTAGTAGGCGCTGCGCGGGGCGATGCGGGCGCCATCTGTGAGGCCCGCGGGCGGGTACATCACGATGCGCGCGCCGTCTTCGATCCCCGATGTGATCGCCGCCGACACGCCGTTGTTGGCGGCGATCTCGACCGGGGTTTTGTGCGCGATGCCGTCGCGCGCGACGAACAGGGCCCAGCCTTCGCCATCGCGGAAAAGTGCGCCTGCGGGCACTTTCAGGGCGTCGTCGTCGGACCATTCGATGATCCGCACCTCGACGCGGTAGCCATGGCCAAGCGCGGCGCGGTCCTCGTGCGGGCTGTCGAAGCCGATGGTGACGGTCACGCGCTGTTCCTCGACGCCTAGGGCAGAGGTGCGGGTAAAGCCCCACGGCGCGATCCGCGTCACGGTGCCGGACAGGGGGCGCGGCCCGCCCCAGTCGTCGATGATGACGGCGTCGCCGGGGGCGATGCGCACGGCGTCCCGGCTTAGCAAATCGGCCTGCACCTCCAGCCCCTCGGCGATGTTGCCGATCTCAAGCACCGGGGTGCCGGCGGGCAGGGTGGTTTCGCTTTGCTGCATGACCCGCAGGATACGGCCCGATATGGGCGCATGCAGGTCAATGATCTGGGCGTCGCCGTTGCCGCCCGCCTTCTGCTCGGCGGTTTCGTCGAAACTGCGCAGTTGCGCGCGGGCGTTATCAAGCTGCGCCACCCGCATCGAGATGCTGGCCCGCGCGGTATCGAGGGCCGCCTCGGCGGCGCGGGCGCTGCGTTCGCTGGCGTCCAGCGCCGCCTGGCTGGCGATGTCGCGGTCAAACAGCTTGCGGGTGCGTTCCAGGTTGGCCTGCGCCAGGTCGCGGTCGGCCTGGGCCTTGTGCAGATCGGCCTGGGCAAGGCGCAGCGCCGCCTCGGCGGCGGTGACATTGGCGCGGGCCTGTTCGCGGGTGCGCGCATCCAGGGCCGCCGACACAGTGGGCCGCATCCGCGCCACGACGGTGTCGCCGCGCGTGACGCTGTCTCCGGCCTCGACCTCGACCCGCATCAGGCGGCCGGTGATCGGGGTTGAAACGACGTAGGGCTCGTGCACGCGGGTGCGCCCCTCTTCGTCGATGGTCACGCGCATGGCGCCGCGCTCGGCTGTGCCGATATCCACCAGTTGCGGGCGCGGCCAGAAGGCGTAGCCAAGCCCCGCCAGAACGATGCCCGCGATGGCAAGGCCGATGACGATGCGCGAATGTTTCCTGCGTGCCATGTTCTATTCCCGTGTCTTGAGGGCGGATACCAGGTCCAGCCGCGTCAGGTTGCGCCACACTAGGAACGCCGACACCGTCGCCGCGATCACAACGGCCAGAATGGCGGCGCCGTAGTTTGAGGCATGGAACACAACCGGAATTTGGTAAAGATCGGTGCTGAACCCTTCGACAATCGCCCAAGTCAAGCCATAGCCCAGTCCGATGCCAAGGGGAATGGCCAGAAGCGTCACGATCGCCAACTCGCCCAGCAGGACGAAACCGGCCTCGGCGCGGGTAAAGCCCATGACCCGAAGGCTGGCCAAATCGCGGCTGCGTTCGGCAAAGGCGATGCGGGCGGCGTTGTAGACGATGCCGAAGGTGATGATCGCCGCAACCAGCAGCATCACGTAGCGCACCGATCCCGGCCCGGTGTTCATCAGATCGACCAGCGCAGTGCGCGCATCCGCCTTGAGGGTCACGCCAGCCACCGCCGGCATGTCCTTGATCGCCTGGTACAGCGTCTCGCGCGATGCGCTGTCGATGGTCAGCAGGGCGCCCGAGATGCGCCCCGGCTCGTTCAAAGCGCGGCCGAGTGCGTCGATTTCCATGAACGCGGGCGCGCCCAGCAGGGTTTGCGCAACCGCCGTCACCGGCAGGTGCAGGACCGGGCGGCGCCCCTCGCGGACCTCGACATAGAGCATGTCACCGGTGCGCACCTTCAGGATATCGGCAAGCGGTTCGGCCAGTGTTATGCCGCCGCCGCGCAGGGCTAGGGGCTCTTCGTTGGCGTCGATGATGCGGTTGAGCGCGGGCTCTCGCGGGCGGCCCTCGAGGGTGCCGCGATAGGTGTTGGTGCCGTTGCGCAGGATCGCGGGCACGATGCGCAGCGGCTCGGTTCGTTGCACGCCGTCCATGCGGCGTAACTCCAGCAGGGTCTTGCGCGGCACCGGGTGGGTGAACATGACCGTCATGTCCGAGCGGTTCATCACCGTGAAGGACAGGTCCACCGCCGTTGTGAAGCCGCTGACCACCGTCAGGGTGGAGGCCGACAGCGCCATGCCGGCGGCGATGCCCACAACACTGCCCAGCATGCGGCCGGGATAGCGGCTCAGCCGGCGCAGGACCATGCGGCTGGGTTGATCCAGGACGCGCCGGAATACGCCGGCAAGGTCAAACGTGCGGCTGTAGTCGGGCGGGGCTGGTGGGCGCATGGCGACCGCTGGCGTCAGGGCAAAGACGTGGCGCACAACGGCCAGCCCGCCCATCGTCGCGGCAAGGATGCTGATCGCGAAGCCGGTGACGAAGCTGATCGGGTCGAGGGTGAAGACAAGGAAGGGGAACTTGAAATAGGTCTGGTAGAACACGGCCAGGGCATGCCCCGCCGAGATCCCCGCGATGGACCCGGCAACGGCGCCGACCACCGCGATCAGCACCACCAGTTTGAGGTAGTGCAGGCTGACCTCCGCCCCGGAATAGCCGAACGCCTTGAGCAGGCCTATCTGCTCGCGCTCGGCCTGAACGATGCGTGCGACCACGATATAGAGAAGGAACGCCGCGATCCCCAGGAAGATGGGCGGCACCGTCGTGGCCGATGATGTCAGCCCGCGAATTTCCTCGGTGACAAAGCGGTTCGATGGCAGATCTGCCAGGCCATAGGCCCCGGTGGCGCCAAAGGGGGCCAGTGTCCGGTCGGCCACGTCGATGATGGCCTGCGGATTTGTGCCCCGCTCCAACTTCAGCAACATCTCGTTGAACGCGCCGCGCAGGTCATAGGCGGCCGCAAGCGCGGTGCGGCGCATCCAGAACACCGCGAAGCGGGCGTCGTCGGGGACCAATTCGCCCGGCGCGGTAGTATAGAGGAACTCGGGCGCACGGGCCAAGCCGACGATGCGCAGGCTATGGCGCGCGCCGTTCATCGTAACGTCGAGGCTGTCGCCCGGGGCGATGCCGCGGGCCTTGGCAAAGGCCGTCAGAAGAACGATTTCATCCGCGCTGGCAGAGCGCGGCAGCCTGCCTTCGGCAAGGTAGATATCATTGAGCCGCGGCGTTCCCGCGTCGGGCAGCGATAGCGCCTGCGCCCGGATCGGAAGGGCCCCTGCGCCCGGGTCGATCAGGGCCTGCCCCTTGATCCGGGTGGTGGCCGCGGCGACCCGCCGGTCGCTGGCAAGCCGCTCTGCCATCCGTTCGGGCGCGCGGGTGACGGGCACGAACACATCGGCAAGACGGTAGCGATCATAATAGGCGAGGCGTGTTTCATCGAGGGTGTTGACCAGCCCGGTCATCATCACCTGCATCAGCACGCCCAGCCCGATCACCAGCGCGATCGCCCCTGCCTGCCCCTTGATGCGCCACAGATCGCGCAGGAGCTTGCGATCGAGCGGGGCTACCATTCTATATCTGCCGCGCTGAGGGGGGTGTCGTTGCAGACCACCTCGCGGATATCGCCATCGGAGAAATGGATCACGCGGTTGGCCATGGCCGCGGTCGCGGCGGCGTGCGTCACGATGAGAACCGTGGTGCCGAGCCGCTTGTTCACGTCCGATAGCACCTTGAGCACCGCGCGGCCCGTGGTGCTATCGAGCGCGCCGGTCGGCTCGTCGCAAAACAGCACCGTCGGCTGCTTGGCCACGGCGCGGGCAATGGCGACGCGCTGCTGTTCGCCGCCGGACAGCTCGGACGGGTAATGATGGCTGCGCGCGGCCAGCCCGACCAGCGCTAGCGCCTCGGCCGGCTCCATCGGGTTGGCGGCTATTTCGGTGACCAGCTCGACGTTTTCATAGGCGGTCAGGCTGGGCATCAGGTTGTAGAACTGAAACACAAAGCCGACGTGATCGCGACGGTAGCGAGTCAACTGTTTGTCGCTCATGGCGGTCAGGTCGCTGCCTTGGAACATCACGCGCCCGTCACTGGCCCGGTCCAAGCCGCCGATGATATTGAGCAGCGTTGACTTGCCGCTACCCGATGGGCCGAGCAGCACGACCAGCTCGCCCTCGGGCAGGGTCAGGTCGAGCCCGCGCAGGGCGTGCACGGCCGCCGGCCCGGTGCCATAGACCTTGCTTAGCGATGTCACGGTGAAGATCGGTGTGGTCTGGCTTTGGCTTTGCACGGCGAATCCTCCGGTGCCACACCGCCAGCCTATCCAATCCGGCGGCCGTTTCCAGTGGCAAGATGCGCGCGGATTGCCTCAGGGCAAGGCGCCCAGCCACACCCAGACCGTGAGGATCGAGATAGACGTTCCGATCAGCACCGAAGAGGCTGCCACCCGCCGCGCGCGCCCGTAGATCGAGGCGAAGACGTAGGTGTTGATCCCCGGCGCCATCGACGCGGTCAGCACCGCCGAGCGGAACCCGTCGCGATCGAGCCCCAGTGTCCGGCCCATGAGCCATGTCGTCGCCGGGTGCGCGATCAGGGCAACTGCGCAGACCCAGGCGATCACCTTCAGATCGCCCTCGGGGCGGTAGCGCACCAGAACGCCGCCCATCCCGAACAAGGCCGCCGGAAGGGCGGCGCGCACCACCAGATCGACCGCGTCCGTTACCGGCCCCGGCAGGGTGATGCCGCCCAGGTTCACGATGAAGCCAAGCGCGATGCCGATCACAAGCGCGTTGCGGAACATCGCGCGCGTGACCGTCGCGACCAGTTTCAACGGCGCGCGGCCGCGTGCGCGCACGATTTCCATGACCGTGATGCCGAGACCGTAGCAAAACGGCGAGTGCACCGAGATGATGGCGTAGTTCGCGGTCAGGGCGCCTGCGCCGTAGGCGCGCTCGGTGATGGGCAGGCCCAACATCAAGGAGTTGGAAAACAGGCAGCAGAACCCGATGGCGACGCAATCCTCCCAATCGCGGCGGAAGATCAGGCGTGCGCCGAACAGACCCGCCAGGAACCCGACCGTTGCGCCGCTATAGAACGAGACAAGCAGCCTTGGGTGAAAGCTTTGGCTGAGGTCCAGTTTCGAGATCGCGGCGAACAGCAGGCAGGGGATCGCGAAGTTCTGGGTGAAGCTCATCAGCCCGTCGACGCCGCCCTCCGAGAAAAGGCGCAGTCGCACCGCCATGTAGCCAAAGCCGATCACCACGAAGACCGGAAGGATGACGTCGAGCAGGGCTTGCATCTAGTGCCCCCGCCGCGGACGATGTGCGGGGTGGCCCATGAATGGACGCCTCCGGCGGGAGTATTTGGGGCAAGATGAAGACCGGGGCGCGTGCATGTCAGTCCGGCAGAGTGATCACCATCCCGTCATGGGCGGGGGTGATGTGCTCGGGCGTTTCATCTTTTACCGTCTGGTAGTCCAGATCGATATGCATGTTGGTCAGCACCGCGCGGTGCGGAGCGGCGCGGGCGATCCAGTCGAGTGTCATGTCGAGGTGCGCATGCGTGGGGTGGGGGGGGCGGCGCAGGGCGTCGACCACCCAGTAGTCAAGGTTTTCCAGCATCTTCCAGGATGCCCCGGGCAGGCCGACGGCGTCGGGCAGGTAGGCCAGCGTCCCGATGCGAAATCCGAGCGCATCTATCGAGCCGTGATTGGCCTTGAACGGGATCAGGTGCACGGGGCCGCCCGCGCCCTCGATTGTGATTTCCCCCTTGATGGTGTGCATGTCAAGGATCGGGGGGTAGGGGCTATCTTCGGGCTGCACGAAGGCGTAGCCGAAGCGCGAGTAGAGGTCGTTTTGGGTGTCGCCATCGGCCCAGACGGGCAGGCGACGGCGCATGTTGAAGACGATCATGCGCAGATCGTCCAGCCCGTGCACGTGATCTGCGTGGGAATGGGTGTAGACCACCGCGTCCAGTTCGCCCACGCCGGCATCGAGAAGTTGCGCGCGCAGGTCCGGGGAGGTGTCGATCAGCACCCGCGTGGTGCCTTGGTCGGTCACGCGTTCGACCAGCATCGAGCAGCGGCGGCGGTTGTTTTTCGGGTTGTTCGGGTCGCAATCGCCCCAGTGGCCGCCAAGCCGTGGCACCCCGCCGGAAGATCCGCAACCCAGGATGGTATATCGCAGGTCTGCCATCAGGCGCTGGCCTTGCCATACGCGGCGGCCTTGGCGAACAGCCGGTCGAAATTGGCCTGCGTGTGCGCGGCGAATTCGGCGTAGTCCAGGCCAAGCACCTCGGCCCCGCGGCGGGCGGTGTGGGCGGTATAGGCGGGTTCGTTCCGCTTGCCGCGATAGGGCGGCGGGGCGAGGTAGGGGGCGTCGGTTTCGACGAGGATGCGATCGCGCGGCGCGGCGGCGAAAATCTGGCGCAGGGCCTCGCTTTTGGGGAAGGCGGCGATGCCGGACATCGACAGGTAGAAGCCCAGATCAAGCGCCGCGCGGGCCAGTTCGGCACTTGAGGAAAAGCAGTGCATGACGCATGCGTAGGGGCCGTTGCGGTATTCCTCGGTCAGGATGCGGACCATGTCGTCATCCGCGTCGCGCGCATGGATGATCAGCGGCAGGCCGGTCTCGCGGGCGACTGCTATGTGGATGCGCAAGCTGTCTTTTTGCACCTGCGCGGAGTCGGCGGTGTAGTGGTAATCCAGACCCGATTCGCCGATGCCGACGAATTTCGGATGCTGCGCGAGAGCGACAAGCTCGTCCACGGACGCCATCGGTTCGTCGGCGGCGCTCATGGGGTGGGTGCCGGCGGCGTAGAACACGGGGGCATAGGTTTCGGCGATGGCGCGCACCTGGGGCTCGGCCGACAGGCGGGTGCAGATGGTGACCATGCGGGTTACGCCCGCCTCGGCGGCGCGCGCGATGATCGCGTCGCGTTCGCCATCGAAATCTGGGAAATCAAGATGACAATGGCTGTCGGTGATTTCAATCGGTTCGCTCATCGCGCCCCCATGGCGGCTTAGCCCGCTGCAGTGTTCCGGATACTGAAGATCATATCTAGGATGAGCGAGGCAGGGTCAAGGTTCACGGCCCGGCCATGGGCGATGCGTGCACCCAGAGATTGTGCCAGATCGGCCCACATTCGGGCGCGGCGGGGGTCCGGGGCCAGCCGGGCGATCAGCGCGGCCTCGCCCGGGGCGGCCTCGACGGTGGGCGGCGCGCCGATGGCGCCGAAGCGCGCCATGCGGGTTAAAAAGAGGTCATTGAGGGCGATCAGCATGTCCAGCCGCGCCTCGGCCCCGCGTGCGGCGCCTGCTTCGGCCAGTTTCAGGGCACGTTGGCGGTCAAGCTGTGGCAGGTCGGAATAGAGTGCGACCATTTCGCCATAGCGGCGCACTCCGTCCATCGCCGTGAGGCGCAGCGCGGCGCCGACCGATCCGCCGGCCAGTTCGGCCAGTGCCTCGGGGGTGGTGTCGCCCTCGCCGGTCGCGCCGGCCTGTTGCAGGGCGCGCGACATGTCTCGCGGCGATAGCGGCGACAGGCGCAATTCGCGGCAGCGCGAGCGGATCGTCGGCAACAGGCGCGAGGGTTGGTGGCTGATCAGCAGGAGCGTGGTGTTGGCGGGCGGCTCTTCCAGCAGCTTGAGCAGCGCGTTCGCGGCGCTGGTGGTCATCTCGTCGGCGCAGTCAACGATCACGACCCGGCGCCCGGCGTCGGCTGCCGAGAGCGAGAAGAACGATTTTACGCGCCGTACTTCGTCAACGGTGATTTGCTGTTTCAGGCGCTTGGCCTTTTCGTCATAGGGCCGGCGCAACAGAAACAGCCCCGGATCCGACAGGGCCGCAACCCGGTGCGCGACGGGGTGGTCCGGATCGATGGTCAGCGTATCGGGCGGCGCCTCGGCCCCGAAAAGTCCGGCACCCTGTTGCGGGGGATGGGCGAGCAGGAAGCGCGCGATGGACCATGCCAGCGTGGCCTTGCCCACCCCGGCGGGCCCGGTGATCAGCCAGCCGTGGTGCAACCGCCCCGCGCCGTAGGCCGCGAGAAATGCGTTTTCGGCAGTGTCCTGCCCGAAGAGGTGCGGCGTCATTCGGGGGTGCGGGGCGCCTTCGATCCGGTCCGGCTCTGGCAGTTGAGCGGTGTCATCCATGCAGGCGCGCCTCGACAGTCGTCTGGATCTGGGCCGCGACGTCATCGATGGGGCGGTCGCCGTCGATCACGGTGATGCGGTCCGGGAAGGCCTCGGCAAGGGTCAGGAACCCCTTGCGCATCCGTGTCTGCAAATCCTCGCCAAAGGTTTCAAAGCGTTCCTCGGCGCCTTGCCGCGAGAGGGCCCGCGACAGCCCGGTTTCCGGGATCATGTCGATCAGGAGCGTCATGTCCGGCTCGCGCCCGATCATCAGGGTATGCAGCCGGTCCACCAGGCCGCGCAAGTCTTCGCCGCGCAGGCCCTGGTACATGCGGGTCGAGTCGGCGAAGCGATCGCAGATGACCACCTTGCCAGCGGCCAGCGCCGGTTCGATCGTGCGCTCAAGGTGATCGCGCCGCGCGGCGGTGAACAGCAATATCTCGGTATGCGGGGACCATCGGTCGGTCGCGCCCTCCAGAACAAGCTTGCGGATTTCCTCGGCGCCGGGGGAGCCACCGGGCTCGCGCGTCAGCACAACCTCGTAGCCTTGGTTGCGCAAGTGGTCGGCCAGCTTGCGGGCTTGGGTGGATTTGCCCGACCCGTCGATTCCCTCGAAACTGATGAACCATCCCCGCGTGGTCACAATGCGCCCTCGGGCCCCTTGTTCAACCGGTCCAGCAGCAAGATCGCCACTGTCGCGATCCGCGACAGGAACCCGCCGCGCGGAACGCTGCGATCCGCCACGAGGGGGACGCGGATTTCGTCCAGCTCTTCTGGCTTGAGCACCAGTTCGGCCAGGGTGTCGCCTTGTTGCACCGGGGCGGATACCGGCCCGCGATAGACAACTTCGCCCTCAATCTCGTCGCCCGCGAACACCGGCAAGAGGGCACTGATGTCCTCGGCCGGGACCAGGCCGACATCGGGCTCTGCGCCCATCCAAACCTCGGCGCGGGCGATCTCCTGCCCCGCCTTGGCCACCTCGCGCTGCGCGAACTGCCGGAACGCCCAATTCACGATGCCGCGCGATTCCGCCGCGCGGGCCTGGGCACTGGGCAAGCCCGAGATCGCAAAGATCACGCGCCGATCGCCTTGCTTGGCCGAGCCGACAAGGCCATATCCCGCCTCTTCGGTATGCCCGGTCTTTAGCCCATCCGCGCCGATCCCCAGGCCCAGAAGGGGGTTGCGGTTGCGCGTGTTGCTGGGTGCGCGGCCGTCGAATTCGAACTCCTGTTCCTTGAATAGCGGGTAGAAGTTAGGGAAATCGGTAATGATCCGGTTCGCCAAGAGGGCCAGGTCCCGCACGCTCATGCGGTGGCCGGCCTGCGGCCAGCCGTTGGAATTCATGAAGGTCGAGTTTGTCATCCCCATCTGTTGCGCCCTCTGGGTCATGTAGCGCGCGAACCCTGCCTCGGTTCCGTCGGGCGACAGGGCCTCGGCGAGGACAACGCAGGCGTCGTTGCCCGATAGCACGATGATGCCCCGCAACAGGTCTTCGACCCGTACGTTGTCGGTGGTGTCCAGGAACATGGTCGAGCCGCCGTAACTCATGGCATGGCGCGACACCGGTAGCTTCTCGTTCAACGACAGGCGCCCGTCGCGGATCGCCTCGAACGTCACGTAGAGCGTCATGAGCTTTGACATGGACGCCGGCGGGATCGGCTTGTCAGCTTCCTTGGATAGCAAGACGGTGCCACTGGTTTGATCCACTATGTAGGCGGCCCCGGCTTTTGTCTCGAACGCCGCCGCTGGTGCCGATAGCATCCAGAGCGCAGCTAGTGTCGAAACCGCAACGCCGAAGAAACGTGTCATCGGATACTCCTGTCTTTACCGATTCAGTTGGTCACGGCGTATGCGTCGCCGAACCCTTCTTTGCGGATTGCCTCAAGCAGCGCGCGCCGCTCCTTCGACGTGGCGGCGGGGCCGACGATGACGCGCCAGAACGGCTTGCCGCTGGCGCTTTGCTTCTTGACCGTGGGGATCATGCCGGCGCTGCGCATCCGCTCGGCGGTGCGGCGGGCGTTGTCCTCGACGCTGAAGATGCCGATCTGGATGAACGGCTTGTTCAGCGATGAGGTCTGCGGCTTGGGCGCCGGGGAGGATGCGGCGGCCTGCTCGGTTTCAGCCTCGGCCGAAGCCTCGGCATCGACCGCGGCAGGGGCCAATGTGGTTTGCTCCACGCCGTCCGGGGCCGCGGAGTCCATGTTCGCATCGGGGGCCGCCTCGGCCTGTTCCTCGGCAACTTCCTCGCGGCGCAGGGCGGTCACGTTCAACTCGGCCGGTTGCCCCGCCAGCATGCCCAGGGCCGCCGCCGCATCCGACGACACCTGCAGGCGCGGACCGGGGTTTGCGCGTTCGCGGCGGAACAGCGCCCCGATCACGAACTTGCCATCCGATGGCTTGCGTATGATCACGCGCTCGGGGCTTTTGACATCGGGATGCGCGACCCAAACGCCGCCCAGCGATGGACGCCCGTCCCACAACCCCTCTTCGGTGACCTGGAACACCTCCGGCGCCTCGACATCCCGCTCGATCAGTTTGACCGATTGTTGTCCCGCTTGCGCTGCCTCAGTCGTCTTTTCGCCATTGCCGCCGAACAGTGTTGTAAGGCCGCCGGCGCCCTCTTCGCACCCGGCAAGCGCCAATGCCATGATGGGAAGAACTATCCACCGTCCCGTACTGCGTGCCGTTATCCGTGCCCGTTGATCCACCCTCATGACTTGCCCCTTGCCTCTCGCGGATTTGGCGGCTTTCTACCGTCACCTTATGGCGCGGCATGCCTGTTTGTCGCGCAGTGTAGCGACAAGGGACATGCAAGAAAAGTCTGAGGCGGCGCGTCGGCGAAAATTCCCTTTGCGAGGTGAGCAGCTTGTGCTTCCAGAATCGCGCGCCACCGTTTATGCGACCTTGCAGTCGGAGGAGTGGCAGAGTGGTCGATTGCACCGGTCTTGAAAACCGGCGTGCGTGAAAGCGTACCGTGGGTTCGAATCCCACCTCCTCCGCCAGATCACGCTGCATTGATTTCAGATAAGTCATTGTAATTAAAAGTGAATTTGAAGTCGGGGCGGCTGCATCCATTCTGATTTCGCCGCTTTTGCTATACAAAAAGCTATACAGATTGCTATACTCTCCTCCGCAAGCGAGAGGGGAGTCTGGATATGGCCATCAAGAAGCGCGGCAAGACGTTGTCGCTGTATAGGCGTGTCCCAAAACGGTATGCGTCGATTGAACCGCGCAAGTTCATATGGCTGGCTCTCCATACCGACAGCCCATCAACAGCCGAACGCAAGGCCGGGCCGGCCTGGGATGCGCTCATAGCGGCATGGGAAGCCAAGCTTGCTGGCGATACCTCGGATGCCGAACAAGGCTTCGCTGCGGCGCGTGAGTTGGCGGCAGCGCGAGGTTTCCGATATCTGCGTGCAGATCAAGTAGCCAAGCTTCCCAGGGATGAACTGCTAGATCGGATCGCGGCTGTCGGCGGCACCGACACCGAACCAGACGTTCGTGATGCCGAGGCGCTGTTGGGGGCCTCACCAGAGCCGCAGATAACCGTCAGTCGTGCGCTTGAATTGTATTGGGGACTTACAGCCGATCAACTGCGCGGCAAGAACAACGATCAAGTGCGCCGCTGGAAGAACCCGAGAATCAAGGCGATCAACAATTTCGTCGCTGTGGTCGGCGACAAGGCGCTCGCCGATATCACCGGTGACGACATGCTGGACTTTCGCGGATGGTGGTTGGAAAAGATCGAAGCTCAAGGCCTCTCGCCGAACTCGGCAAACAA
>NZ_AUIJ01000029.1 GCF_000423645.1 Sediminimonas qiaohouensis DSM 21189
CAGGTCGACCAAATGCAGCAGGCTCTCGACGAAGCCTGTGGTCTGGCGTAGCGCCATGCCGAACAACACTTTCATCGTCAAGCATGTCTGGATAGCGGTGTCGCTGTAGGTCTGCTGCCGACCGCGCTTACCGGTCGGCGCAGCCTCCCAGATCATCTCCGGGTCAAACCAGACTGTCAGCGAGCCACGGCGCTTGAGCGCTTCGTTATAGGCCGGCCAGTTCCTGGTCTTGTAGGTTGGGGGTGTGGGTCTGCTCATGTCGCCCAGCTACCACACTGGATTCGCGACATGAATCCCTCACGCGCTTTGTGCAACAGAGCCATAAGCGGTGCTGAGCGTGATCAGCCCGAGCACGCCGAAGAAGGAGCAGGAAACAAGATCGGATAGCAGATCCACGCGGCGAGACCATTTCGCTGACAGCGCCTGGGTCAGGAGTTCGACCGAGATGTGCCCGCTACCGCTTTCAACGGCGGCCAGCGGCAGGAATGTCAGGGCGACCATGTAGTAATAGGTCACCACGTCGAGGGTGCCTTTGATCGATTTTGCCAGCAGGTACTTGGCTGCCACGTCGGCTGTGACTTGCAACATCATGGCCACGAGAGCGACACCCGAGATTGCCAGCAGCACCGTCGATGTCCGTTCCAGTACGGCGTCCAGCGCCGAAAATATCCGCATGACTCCCTCCCTTGGTCTCCGGCCCCAGTGGATGTTGAGACCGAATTAAATACCAACTTAAAGTCATGCACCGCTGAACTGTCAACGATATATTTGCGATCAAATCTGAAAAAATCAGACCATCAAAAATTTAAAAGCAATAAACACAATATGTTATCTTGATTATTGGGGTGGTCTTTATTTTTCCAGTGCGCTTCATGCTTGACGCCACGGCCCAGTCAAATCTATGAATTATATTAAATTGGTATTTATGAAAGAGGACCAAGCTGATGTCTCATCCGACACATATCGCGCGGATCGAACTTCCCGACCAAGGGGAGCTCGACGCCGAGATCCGATCATATTTCGATCTTTGCGAGGAAAAGCTGGGTATGATTCCCAACGTCCTGCGATGCTACACCGGCAACCCGGCTAAGCTGCGAACCTTCAGCGAATTCTACAATGAGCTGATGCTGGGCGAGTCGCCCCTGACGAAACTGGAGCGCGAGATGATCGCCACCGTGGTCTCATCGCGGAACCGGTGTTTCTATTGCCTGGTTGCTCATGGCCAGGCCGTGCGTGAACTGTCTGGAGATCCCGAGCTTGGCGAAATCATGGCCTTCAACTACCGCTCCGGGGAGTTGTCAGAACGGCAGCGGGCGATGCTGGATTACGCATGGAAGCTGACGGACACGCCCGAGAGCATCGGCGAGGCCGACAGGCAAGCTCTGCGCGATGCAGGTTTCACCGACCGCGAGATTTTCGACATCACCGATGTGACGTCCTTTTTCAACTATACCAACCGGATGGCGCACGGGGTGGATATGGCACCCAACCGTGAATACCACGCCATGAACCGGTAAGCGGAGCGATACTAATGACCGATCACCCGCTACGACCGCTAATGGAGCCGGAGAGCGTCGCCGTTGTTGGCGCCACGCAGTTCGCGCCGGGACGGATGGGGACGCGCACGCTGCACGACTTCGCCGAGGCGAAATGGCCAGGGCGGCTATATCCAGTCACCCAAAAGGCTGCCGAGCTTTATGGCTACCCAACCTTCGCCAGCCTTGCGGGTCTGCCCGAGGCGGTGGATCTGGTCATTGCCCGCGTTCCGGCTCAAGCGCTTGAGAAGGTGGTGGACGACGCGATAGCGAATGGGGCGAAAGCTCTGATTGCTCTGGCGTCGGGGTTTGCCGAAACTGGCGACGATGGGCGCATGACGCAGCAGCGGATCGCGGACAAGGCGCAGAACGCAGGGCTGCGCCTGCTTGGTCCGCAATCCATCGGGCATATCAATTTTCTCGCACGCCTTCCGGCGACACTGAGCGCATTGCTGGAGCTCGTTCCCATGCGCGGCGGGGATATCGCTCTGCTTTCGCAGAGCGGTGCCCTATCTAATTATACCACGGTCGAAGCGTGGCAGCGTGGGCTGACGATGTCTCATGTGGTGACTTTCGGCAATGCCGCCGACGTCACCCCGGCCGAGGTGATCGACTATCTGGCGGACGTGCCGGAAACCCGCGTCATCGCGTGCTACCTGGAAGGGGTCGGTGATCCAGACGCATTCCGTGCTGCGTGCACAAAAGCCGTGACTTCTGGCAAGCGTGTTGTCGCTCTTAAATCCGGGCGATCCGAACGCGGACGTCAGGCCGTCGCAAGTCACACCGCCAGCATGACAGGGTCGGCGGAAGCCTTCGATGCGCTGTGCACCAGCAGTGGGGTCATGACAGTTCGCAGCATCAGCGAGCTTCTCGACGTTGCAGCCGTTGGGCGTCTGTCCCGGAAACCGCCCGGCCCGGTCGGCATGATAAGTTTCAGTGGCGCATCCTGTGCGCTCTTCGCGGATTATTGCGCCGCCGAGGATCTGGAGATCGCGGCTTTGAATCCCGGCACGGAATCAGCGTTGACTGAGATTCTGCCGTGGTTCCTCAAGCCGGCCATGCCATTTGATGTGGGCCAGATCGTTTTCGATCACGAGCTTTTTGCGCGCGCCCTGACACATATCGCGGCCGACACGGGGATCGGCACGTTGGTGGTCAATATGCACACGATCAATCCTGCCGCCCTTTGTCCCGATCGCAAGATCGAGGCGATCAAGGCGATGCAGCGCGCCTCGGGAAAGCCGGTGGTAGTGGTATGGGAAGCCGCCAGACCGGAGGACGCGCAGCGGCTGCGCGATCTCACGGGGTGCGCGGTTTTCGCCGATCTGGCCCGCGCGGTCCGTGCGCTTGGGCGGGTTCAATGCGATCCCGAGGCGGATGTCGTCGAGCAGCGGTGCCCGGATTCCGTGCCGCGTCCATCCAGTCTTGCAGACGAACACGAAGCCAAGGCCTTTCTTGCTGGTTTGGGCTTGCCGATTCCCGAGGCTGAATTGCTCACCTCTGAGAGCCTTGACGCGCAGGAACATGTCGGGTTCCCGCACACCGGGACGTTCGCGTTGAAGATCGTGTCGTCCGATATCCAACACAAGACCGAGGTCGGGGGCGTTGCATTGGACGTAAATGGTGCAGAGGTCTGTGACCGGGCATGCAGAATGCTCACCGAGGTACGGGCCAAATGCCCGGATGCGCGGTTGCGCGGCGTTCTGGCCGAACGGATGGCGCCAGCAGGCTCGCAGGAAATGGTGATCAGCGTGTTGCGGGACGTGGAGTGCGGGCCGGTTCTAACCATCGGCGCCGGCGGCACAGCAGTGGAACTGTATCGCGACGTCGCGCGCCGGGTCTGTCCCGTTTCGGTTATGGAAGTCCGCAGAATGGTGGGTGAGCTGAAATCTGCTCCGCTTCTTGAGGGTTTCCGCGGCGGTCCGCCGTCCGATCTGGACGCGCTGATGGCGTTGGTTGAGCGGATTTCACAGATCGCGGTGGCCGCGCCTTGGCTCATGCAACTCGAACTCAACCCCGTCCTCGTCGGACGGCCCGGGGAGGGGGTGCTTGTGGTCGACGCCCTGGCGGAAATCGACGCCAGCCACGCGCCGCGCGATGCGGCGGAATAGGCCATGCTGGAGGAGAGAAGTATCATGCAGATCGGAACCGGCAGTCACTTCGCAGGGGTCAAGGATCCGCCATTGACCGACGCGACCATCGGTGCGCATGTCGCACGCACGGTGGAAGCATATGGCGATTGCCCCGCCATTCTGGCGCCCACAGGCGCGGTCCTCCTCACCTATGCGCAGTTCTGGCGGCGCGCGGAATCCTTGGCGTCCGGGCTTCTTGCCCTCGGCTTGGAGCCAGGCGACCGGATTGCCATTCTCGCGCCAAATTGCGTCGAATGGGCATTGTTGCAGTTCGCTACTGCTCGCGCCGGGCTAGTTCTGGTCACGCTGAACCCGGCCTATCGCAGCCCGGAGTTGGAATTTACACTCAAGGCTTCGGGCAGTCGCGCGCTCGTGGCCAGTCGCACCTTCAAGACGTCGGACTATCTTGAACTGCTGAACGAATGCGAGAACACGTCGCTTCCCAATCGGCTCCCCGAACCGTTGAATTTATTCATTGGTCTTGGTTCCGATTGGCCGAAAGGCACACGGTTGTTCGATGAGATCGAGGCGCTGGGCGCAGCCCGCCAATCCGGTCATTTGGCCAAGGTCGAGCATGCCTTACGTCCCGAGGAACCCATCAATATCCAGTTCACGAGCGGCACGACCGGCTTGCCGAAGGCGGTCACGCTCTCGCATCGCAACATCCTTAACAATGCGCGCTTTGTGGCACACCGTCAGTCATTGGGCAGACAGGACCGTTTGTGCATCCCGGTGCCGCTTTATCATTGCTTCGGGATGGTGATGGGTAACCTCGCCTGCGCTGCAGTTGGCGCCTCCTGGGTTTATCCGTCCGAGGGATTTGAAGCCGAGAGCACGCTGGCAGCGGTGGAAAATACCGGCAGCACCGCGCTCTATGGCGTCCCCACGATGTTCATTGCCATGCTCAATGCCCCATCCTTCGCAAGTCGAAAACTGGACAGCCTGCGCACGGGGATCATGGCCGGGGCCCCGTGTCCTGCTGAAGTGATGCGCCGGGTCATCGACGAGATGCACATGAGCGACGTGACGATCTGTTACGGGATGACCGAGACAAGCCCGGTCAGCTTCCAGACGCACAAGGACGACACGCTGGACCGTCGAGTGAGCAGCGTGGGCACCGTGCAACCACACCTGGAAGCACGGCTGGTCGATGAGGGTGACAATGTGTGCCCGATCGGGGAAGAAGGGGAAATACAGGTGCGCGGCTATTCCGTTATGGCGGGCTACTGGGGGGATCCCGATGCCACGCGTGCCGTGATTTCCGACGGCGGGTGGATGCGCACGGGGGATCTGGGTCGAATGGATGCTGAAGGCTTCTGCCAGGTCACCGGCAGATCCAAGGACGTGATAATTAGGGGCGGGGAGAATATCGCGCCGAAAGAGATCGAGGAGATGCTGCACGCTCACCCCGAAGTGCAGGACGTACAGGTGTTCGGACTGCCCGATGATCGGTTGGGTGAAACCGTCTGCGCATGGATTCAGCCGACACCCGGCGCACAACCGGATCCGGAGGCGCTACGGGACTACTGCAAGAGCAGGATTTCGCATTTCAAGGTGCCCCAGATAATTCGGATCGTGTCCTCTTTTCCGATGACGGCTAGCGGAAAGCCGCAGAAATTCGCAATGCGCGAAATGCAAATGAGGGACCACGATAACTTCGTGCTTCCCGGTTCAGGCAATTAACCTTTCTCCGGGGTGCACAGCGATGCTAAGAAAAGTTAATCAGGATTTTGGGCAGGAAATGCGGTCGGACCAGACGGACAAACATTCAGCGCGCGGGGCGACCACGGGGACAGCCAAGAAAGGTTATCTCTATCAAACGGTGGCCAATTTGGTTGCAAAGCAGATCGAGAGCGGTGCCTACAAGGTCGGTGATCTTCTGCCGCGCGAAGAAGATCTTGCCCGAAATCTAAAGGTCAGCCGGAACACGATGCGACATGCGCTCCAATTGCTGGAGGAACAGGGTCTCATCTTGCGCAAGAAGCGGCTCGGAACGGTCGTGATCGCGTCGCGTCCGAGCACCACGATGACGATCAACCTGACATCTCTGGATAGCTTTGGCCAGGTCGCCGAGCGCACCACTTTCCACCCGAAGATGGATGGCCCCCTCTCGCTGCCATCAGATCTCTCGTCGATCTGTGAAACGGATGGGCCGCCGCTTGATACATGGGTGCGGGTCAGCGGTGCCCGGACCGATACCGTTTCGGACGCGCCCTATTCCTACGCGGCATTCTATTTCCCGGAGCGTTTCGCCAGAGCTGCTCAGTTGATCGGGCCGAAGACGGGTCTGGTCTACCGTATTGTCGAGGAAACATTCGGCGTTGTCGTCGATGCGGTGCAGCTCGAGATACTCGCCGCGCCCATCGGGCCGGAGGTGGCGGAGGCGCTGGACCTCGATGAGGGCAACGTTCTGTTGAAGCTTCTCGAAGTAATGCGCGACGCCGAAGGCCAGGTCATCGAGGCGGTCGAGGCCTATTATCAACCGGAAACCTTCCGCTATCGTGGCGTCATCCGACCCAACGGCTCCCGCTGAATCCTGACCAAGCCCAAGCGTCCGCACGGCGCATTCTAAAATAAATTCCAACATAAAAACTGGAGACCCCCGATGCCTGATGCACTCACTTACACGGCCAAGGATCATGTCCTGCATATCCGGATCAACCGTCCGGAGGCGATGAACACTTTCAATGCCGATGTCGTGGCCGGTTTCCGCGAGGCGTGGGATCGCTTCAACTCAGATTCAGATCTCCGTGTGGGTCTGCTCTCAGCGGCTGGCGAGCGCGCCTTCAGCGCCGGTGTGGACCTCAAGACGCCGGTCAGCGTGCCTGAGCTCGCCTCTGTGCTCCCCGGCATCGGGGTCGAGGTGAGAAAGCCCCTCGTGGCGGCAATCTCGGGCCACTGTCTGGGCGTGGGGCTGGTGATGGCGCTGGCCTGCGACTTGCGCATCGCGACACCAACGGCGAAGTTTGGATATCCCGAACCCAAGGTGGGAACGACGGGCGGAATTGCCAGTTCGCTGCCGCGTTACCTGCCGCGCGCGATTGCCATGGAGATGCTGTTCACGGGGGACAGTCTCGACGCCGAGAGAGCCTATCAGATCGGGTTCATCAATCGTCTGGTTGATGGCTCTGCACTTGAAGAAGAGGCCTTTTCCCTTGCCGCGCGCATTGCCGGTAACGCACCGCGTGTGGTGGGCGTTCTCAAGGAACTGGTCCAGATGAGCGACACGCCGACCCCCCTCGAGACTGCCGCTGCGGCCGAGCGTCTTCTGGCGCCGTTGCGCGGCAGTGCCGACGAGATCGAGGGACGACAAGCATTCCTCGAGAAACGCAAGCCCGTCTTCACCGGTAAACTCTGATGCCCTACACCGCCACACACTGGGGGATCCGAGAAGTCGTTGCCGCACCGGGAGAATCGCCCCGTCTCCGACCATACCGGGACGACCCATTTCCCAATGACCTGGGTCTGGACCAGCTGTCGTCCCACGTGCAGGCCGCGCGCGTCCAACGTCCGGCGGTGCGTGAAAGTTTCCTTCGCAAAGGCGCCGCAGCGGGCGGCGCCGGACGCGGGCAGGAGCGGTTCGTGGAAGTCCCCTGGGATGAGGCACTGGACCTGGCTGCCGGCGAACTTGACCGGGTGCGATCGGAGCATGGAAACGCCGCGATCTTCGGCGGCTCCTACGGATGGGGCAGCGCGGGGCGTTTCCATCATGCCCAGAGCCAAATTCACCGGTTTCTCAACAGCATCGGCGGCTATGTCGCCCACCGCAATACCTACAGCCTGGGCGCGGCGCACGTGATTCTGCCGCGGGTAGTCATGCCCATGGGCGAGCTGATGGCCGAACATACGGATTGGGACACCCTTGCGCGGCATACTGAGCTGTTTGTCACCTTTGGCGGCATACCCGCAAAGAATGCCCAGATCTCTGCGGGAGGGGTGCAGCATCACCGGCTGCACGGCGCCCTGCGACATATGTCCAAACGCGGCGCGGCCTTTGTGAATGTCGGCCCGGTCGGGGATAATATTTCACCTGAGGTCGGGGCCGATTGGATCGCGATCAGACCAAACACGGACACGGCGTTCATGCTGGCGCTTGCGCATGTTCTGGCGGCCGAGGGACTTGCCGACGCTGCGTTTCTCGAGACTCATTGCGTCGGGTATGAGCGGTTCCAGCGATACCTGACCGGGGAACAGGACGGGGTCGCGAAAAACCCCGAATGGGCGGCTGGAATCACCGGTGCCGCCCCAGAATCGATCCGTGATCTTGCCCGCCGGATGGCGCGCTCCCGCACGATGGTCAACATGGCCTGGTCGTTGCAGCGCGCCTCGCACGGAGAACAACCGTGCTGGATGCTGGTGACGCTGGCCGCCATGCTGGGCCAGATAGGGTTGCCTGGCGGCGGCTTTGGCATCGGCTACGGCGCCGTCAACTCCATTGGCAGTGACGGTGCGCGTCTTCCGAGTCCGACGCTCCCCCAGGGGCAAAACCCGGTGGAGAAATTCATCCCCGTCGCCCGGATCGCGGACATGCTGTTCGAGCCGGGTGGCTCATATGACTATGACGGGGCGCGGCGGGTCTATCCCGATATCCGCTTGATCTATTGGGCGGGTGGGAACCCGTTCCACCACCATCAGGATCTGAACCGACTGCGCCGCGCCTGGCAGCGTCCCGAAACGATTATCGTCAACGAACCCTACTGGACAGCGACTGCAAAGCACGCCGACATTGTCTTTCCGGCGACCATTCCATTGGAGCGCGAGGATATCGGTTACGCAACGCTGGAAAAACACATGCTTTGGATGGCAAAGGTCGCGCCTCGCCACGCCGAGGCAAGGGACGACTACGAGATTTTCACCGAACTGGCCCGGCGCCTCGGTGATATGGAGGCGTTCACGGAAGGGCGCGACGCCACCGGCTGGTTGGAGCACATGTACGATCAAACGCGCAATGCCATGCAAAGGTCGAACATCGAGCTTCCGGATTTCGAGACGTTCCAGACGGCACCGCCTCTATCGCTGAACGCATCATCACCGAAAATTCTGCTACAAGCATTCCGCAAAGATCCCGTCGCTGCGCCGCTCCAGACGCCGTCCGGCAAGATCGAGGTCTTCTCGGATGAAATCGCCGCGTTTCGGCTGGACGATTGTCCCGGTCATCCTTGCTGGCTCGAACCAGTTGAGTGGCTGGGGGCAGCGATGGCAGAGCCAGATACTCTGCATCTTCTCTCGGATCAGCCCGCACACAAGCTGCACAGTCAGCTCGATCAGGGCGCGGCCAGCCAACGCGGCAAGAAAGACGGAGTGGAACGCATTCGATTGAACCCGCAGGACGCAGCCCGCCAGGGGCTGAAGGACGGGTCCCTTGTCGAGGTATTCAATGACCGCGGAACCGTCCTTGCTGTGGCGACGCCCCACCCGCAAGTGATGCCGGGTGTTGCGCTGCTTTCAACCGGGGCGTGGTATGCGCCTGATGCGCAAGGGCGCGACCGCTCGGGTAACCCGAATGTGCTGACCCTCGACCGGGGCACATCGCGCCTAGCACAAGGGAGCAGCGCACAATCCTGCTTGGTACACATGAGGAGTGCTGAGTAGTCCCGTAAGATTGCTTCGATGATGCATCATGCACGGTCAGATGGAGGTTGTTCGCCAAAATTTGGGAAGGTCCCTGTAAACCGTTTAGCAAACCCGCAGCATTTGTGGATGCACCCTGCTTAGCAAGCGCAATCTTTGATGTCTCGGCGGAGTCTGTAGCGCGACATCACAGGTGGTTGACGGTGGAATTCGCTAAGGTGCCGCCATTTGGCGAGATCAGTTTCGATGTCGCTGTTTTGTGTCGTGCGTGCTGTCGTGCACCAAGATGCAATGGCTGTCGGCGCGCCATGCGGCGAACATGATAGGCGCGTGAGGACGTGTCTGGCCTGTCGGCGCAGGGGGACTCGCCAAATGTTGACCAGGTGTTGACCAGAACGGTGCACGCTCATACACAAGCGAAACGCTCGGCTTTTAGGCCTCTGTTTTATTTAGGAAATTTGGTTGCGGGGGCTCGCTTTGGCCTATGCAGAACTGATACCCGCTTTACGATATAATCTAGATATTTCAATCACTTGACTGCTTTGTCTATAAATCCGAGCGTAGTGGCATTTTCCAATAACGTTCTGACTTTCGCTCGATCAAGGCCAGAGCCGACTTCGGCGTCGATCTCTAGTTTCAGCGAAACTTCGGCTCCTGGCATCGTCGTCAGCTGCTCCACGATTGCTTCAACGATCTGGTGCATGTCACGTGCAGGTCGATCAGCTGAGAGCATAACCGTGCCCACAAACCGTTTTGGCCTGGGCTCCTCTGTTGGTTTGGGCTCAGCACTCGTGCAGTCACCGTCACTGCTTTTTTTTGAAGCATGAGCTTCATCTTCGCCGCTTGTCGCGACAACGCCTTCAGAACCTAGTCCGCTCTGCTCAGACGCGGGAGCGGGTTTGGGGCGCTTTGCTTCGGCGACATCAGGTCTGATAATAATAGAGTCACTGTCGATCGATACCAGGCTATTCGGAGATTTCTCGATCGCCAAACCCGCGTAAGACTGAGACTCTTCATCCCATCTTTCAGCGTATGCGAATGGGCCGGGAATCATGCCGCCGACGGCCGATTGAACAGATTTGATCAGCGCATCACGGTTTTTCAGACGGGGAAGATATGTGTAGCGGTTCAGATATTCCCATAGTTCCTTGAGATGAAGATGCTGTTTGCCATTCCAGATGTACTTTTCGAGTTCCCGGTTAAGACGTTCCGGACCGATCTCCGGTAGCAATGCTTCATCGCTAACAAGCTTCTTGCTGGCACGGCCAAGAACACCATCCTGAGCGGGTATCCGAGCGGACGTGAGCTCCACGTCTGATTGCGCAGTGTCCTGGTATGGATAGATCAGATAGCACCAAGTTTCCTTTAGCCGCGTTTGAACGGTTTCGCGCGCTTCTTTCGCCTTGTCTTTTGCGAGGGCGATGTCACTTGTTTTTAGGTCGAGACGTCCGGTATCTGCGTCACGGACAATCCCATCCCATGCAAGCGAGGAGCGCATGGCCTCCTTCAGGTTATCAAGCTGTCGATTGTCGGCAGCGAGGAACACAAGCGTGTTCCGGTATACGCGTGGCGTGGCCCCCCTCTGAAGAAGGATGTCTTTGACTTCGACCATTGCATCAGACCCATTACGGCCAGCATGCGGATACGCGACGCCAAGGATAACAGCCCTAACGCCCCCGGATTCATCCGGCACTTCGGAAGACCCATCTGGAGCGACCTGAACGGCATCGAAATGCCCGCGGTCGGCCAAGCCGTTGATATACGCTGTCAGGGCTTTGTCGATGTCAACCAGAACGAGAGCTTCCTCCAACTGACCCGCACGATCTGACGCAACGCGGTTCAAGCTTGCCGACATCGAATACCAATAGCGACCAAGGTCGCTGTGCATGAACTTTGCCTGATTGGTCAGGCGGCGAAGAGCATCACCGAATATCGCAACCTTCTCACCGGGCTGAACCACACCAAGATTGATCCGCTTGTCGTCAATGCCGCGGTTCTGCTGACCCTCAGTGGGCGCCGTCGCGACAAAGACGGCGCGTGCTACGCGGCGTGTGGCAGAGTAACGATTCAGGTTCGGCGCTGATTGGTCAATCTTGTAGGGCGTTGAGCTCGTTCCATCCACATCCCCAGCGATGATCCCCTGCCATGCGTTCGGCAAATAGTGCAGGAGTTCGGGCTCAACGCGAGCCGAACTTATCGCCACGCTGCCAGGCATGATCATGACCGACGGATCACCAGACATCCAAAGCTCGTGAATGACCTGCGCCATCAAGCGCAGTACGCCGCGCGTGCGCTGGAATTTATCCAGCGAACCCCACGCCGTATAGAGATGGTCGAACAGGTCCGGATGGATCGGATATGCCTTCTCGAGCTTGCGGCGATAATCCTCGTCGGCGCAGCCCTGCGGGAAATCGTTCGGGTTCTCTCGGTAGAGTTTGGCAAATTGCTTCAAGGTATTGTCGCGATGCCGATACTTGTCGCCCGGAATTTCCTTGAACAACCGACGCCGAACGATCTCGTAGCTCTCCTCTTGGGAAGCAGGCCGCCAAGAGCTTTCGACGCGACTGAAAGTCTGCTTCAGCCGCGCCAAAGCCTCTTGACCGCCTTCGCCTCCCACCTCGATTTGAGAAGCTGGCAGTGAGGCCACAAGAAGCGTTTGAGGTGACGCCTTCACGGCCTCAGTCAGCGATTGCACAAATGAAATGTTCGCGTCGAACGAGCCTGAGGGCAGCCCCTCGATCTTGTAGATCTGGCGCAGGTAGGCGACCCACTCGTCGATCAGGATGAGGCACGGCGCGCACTTCTTGAAGATGGCCTCCAGCAGGTTCGACCCCGGTGCGATGCCCCTCTCATCATTCTCGGCGATCATCTGGTAGGCGTCTTCTCCACCCAGCTGGAAGGCGAGCTCACCCCATGTCGTGTTGATCCGACGTCCATAATCCTTCTCACGCTGTCCAACGTCGGACGGACCAGATGAAGTTCCGACCAGAACAGCCCGGTTGATCCGGTCCGGAACTGTCAGCCCTTCTTCGGACAGCAGCTGATCGAGACCGGGCAGATCGTTCACCGCCGTCTTGCCGACCATGTGATAAAGCGCCAGCATCGAGTGGGTCTTGCCGCCGCCGAAGTTGGTCTGCAGCTCGACGACCGGGTCGCCGCTTTTGCCGGAAAGGCGTTTTGCGGCGCTCACGAGCAGGTTGCTTAGGCCGTCCGTCAGATAGGTCCGGCTGAAGAACTCCCGCGGATCGCTGTACTCGTAGGGCGCGCTGCCGTTGTGCACCTTGGCGAGGTCGGCGGCGAACTCGGCCTGCTGGAACTCGCCGGTCGCGACGTCCTGGTGCGGCTCCACCACGTCCCGCCACGGCAACAGGCCCGAGACCGTCTCGGTCGAGATCGTCGAGACGTTGCTCTTGCGCTCCTCCGACCGGGCCAGCTCGCGGTACTTCGTGCGCAGGATCGTGTCGCGCATCTTGCCGATTTCCTCGGCGCTCTGGCCGGCGCTCACGGCCTCCAGAAGCCGCCGCATCGAATCCAGCGCGCGCTCGGCGTCGTCGTAGGTGAACTTGCCATCATGGGCGAGCTTGTTGCGGACATCGACCAGCTCGTTGACGATCGAGCGATGCGTGCGGTCCAGCACGTCGCGGAAAACATCGTTCCACAGCCGTTCCATGATCTTCAGCAGCTTCTGGGTGTCGAGGCTGAACTTGCCGTTCTGCTCCGCCCGCCACTCGGGAAACCGCGAGATCACCTCCTGCGGCCAGCCCTTGCCCATCGCGGCCTCCAGCCGCTGCATCACGAAGGGCTGCAGGCCCTTGGGCAGAAGCTCCATGCCCTCGAAAACTGTCTGGCGTGCACTCTTTGCCATTCAAAACATTCCTTAGATATCGAGCGTCGACTGGCGATTCAAATCGTCGAGCCGTACTGTTGCAGCCTGTCGCGTCAACTCCGTCCACACCGCGATCAGCCCGTTGTAGGAGGTCGCCTCCTTCGCGTCCTGCCGCTTGTTCGAGCAGATGTCGTAGAGGTAGTAGGCGAGGTCCTTGACCATCTCGGCGCGGTCCGGGCCCAGCTTCTTCAGCAGCACCGCGGCGGCGTATTCGCCGTCGTTCTCCAGCACGCGGATCAGGTGCTGGCAGCATTCCCAGATCGTCAGGTGATCGTCGCTGGCCGGGTCCCACTCTGCATCCAACTCGGCGCGCTTGAGGATGCGGACCTTTCCGGCGGAGCTGTCGACGATCCCGGCATGTTTCACGCTCTCGACCGAGATGCCGCGCGCGCGGGCGAGGTTGTCGGCCGCGCCGTAGTCGCCCTTGTCGGTGCCGTGCTGCTCGAACCAGGTCGCGGCAAAGCGGGTGTCGGCGTCGAACTCGCCATGCAGGTCGTTCAGGAACTCGTCGAGCTCGGCATTGATCAGCTGCAGCGCGGTCTTGACCGTCATCGGGCTGTCGTCGGCCTCCAGCACCGCGCGGTAGCGCGAGAAGACGCCCATGCCGGGGCCGATGGCCGATTGCGGCATGTCGGCGGGGGAGACGTTGGCAGCCTGAAGCTCGGCGATGGCCGGGGGCAGTTCGCGTTTCAGGGTGCGGATGAACTCGGCGCGGGTGATGGTCTCTGCCGTAAGTTCCAGCTTCCGGCATACAAGTACGACTGAGTTTGCAAGGGCGTTGGTTCCTGAGGCGACCATGCGGTTCGCCATTTCCGTCCGCAAAGGCCAAGTCCCTACTACCGCATAACCCGCCTCCACAACAGCTTGCAGGAAGGTAGCCCATCCTGTGGAACTGATACCTTCCTGCGCGATCTCACTCTGCTTGAATGCGTAATAGATTGTCGAAGGATATAGCTCAGACGACTGAAGTGCCATGTTCGCTACGGCCTTGCCCATCCCGCTCATAAAGAATTTTTCTGCGGAGTTTTTGCCGCCATGGCGGTAGGGTGTTGCTACAAGTTCTTCACTTTTGGGAGTTGCTAAGATTTCAAATATTTCAGGATATACTGGCCTGACGACAGGTTTCATCCAGCAGAAGAAAAAATCAGAAAGGTCAGCATAGCCGATGTTATCATAGTAAGGTGGGTCAGTGGAGATCACTACATTTTTTGGGTATTCAACGGTCTGCGCATCATGCTGTTTCTCAATGCCTATGCTACCTGGCACAAGATTCACAATTGCCTTCCACGTCCACTCGACGCACGGCTCCCAGCTACCAGTCGAGCCAGAGAATGGATTACCTTCAGCAAAGTCCCAAGTCATTGGTATTGCCTGACGTCCAAAAGTATTTCTAAGGCTTGAGCGGCTTGAATCCCAGGTGCAAATCGAGCTGCCCCTATCTGCCATTTTTGTGATCGCAAATGCGGAATAGATCGCAACGGCCTCGGCATAGGCCTTGGCGCCGGTGCCACCGTCGCGGAGCGGACTACAGTCATCTGAGAGGTTCCCAGCCAAGGCGTCGGCCTCAATCTGCGAGCGTGCCTCGTGCACCAGATCGCTGAAGGTATTCAACGCCACCAATTGTCGGTCCGTGAACAGATCACCAAAGGTGGTCAGGCCGTAGTCTATCGTCCAGAAATTTCTTGGATCATTCGGAAGGTTTGTCTCTGGCTCCCATTCAGGTTTGGCAGCCAAAGCAATCTGTTCGTGGTGCTCCGATGGGGCAACATAAGCACGAGTACGATTGCCCTCCGCAACAATGGCGATGAGCTTTTGCCCCATCTTTCCATCCCGCCCCATGCGCTAGACGAAATCTGGCGTAATTGCTGTGTCCGAAATAATGCAGCGGAAGCTCGCGCCGCGTCCAGCTTTGGTGCCTTTCTTTGCGTTGGCAAGCTCAGCCTTCGTCCCTTTGTGCCGGATGCGATAGGCAATCGTCTTGGCCTGCCGATCCACAATGGGCTCAATCCAAGCCTCTTTTCCCGGCTTAGAACTCAGAAGAAAGCTCGATGCAATCGGCACCTGAACATCCGAAAATGCCGGGTCTGGGCTCGGTACCGTGCGCGCCCAGATCCAGGCGATCACGGTCGCCTTGCCGCCACCGTACTCGCTCGGCAGGTCCACCTGCGGGTAGAGATGCCCGATGCGCTCCCACGCCTTCTCACGCATCCACTCGCCATAGTATTTCACGTCCTCGGCCAGCCCCTGGGCGTTTTTATAGCCGCCATGGCCGGCGTATTTTTCCCCCGGATGGATCGGCTCCATGTCCTTGAACTTCGGCGGGATCTCGATCATCGCCTTGCCGATCATCACAGCCACCGGGTTCAGGTCGGACCCATAGGCGGGCAGCCCCAGCCGCTGCGCCTCCAGCGGGATCGACCCGCCGCCCGAGAACGGGTCATAGACCGGGGGCAGCTCGCCATCGCAGCTGGCGCGGATCTCGGCCCGCGCGCGCTCCAGCACCTCCTCGTTGGTCGAGTTCTCCCACTTGACCAGCTCCTCGATGATGGTGAACAACCGCTTGCGCTCGGCCTCCACCACCTCCTCGGTCGGGAACTTGTCCGGATGGCTTGATGGGTCGTCCACCAGCTGCGCGAACAGTACCGCCCGGCACGCCGCCAACGGCCGCCGCGCCCACCACAGATGCAGCGTCGAGGGATGCCCGTGCCGGATCGACTTCTCCCGCGCCGACGCCGCATTGATCGCCTCAAGCGGGATGGCAACTTCGATGAGTTTCTTTTTGTATGGCGTGGTCATTATTGGTGTCTTTCGAATGTCGCTTGGCCGTCTTGGGTCAAGACGAACACAAGTTCGTCGCTGATCGTCTGGCCAGAGACAAGCCCCTGGTCCAGCAGCGATTTAATAAGGCCCTTGTCGGGGTAGCGGCGCTGCCCGTCAGCGAGATCGAATACCGCCGGGAAACTGTGTGGCGGCAATGGCTCCGGGCTGTGACTCGCAAGCTCCAGATAGAACGGAACCGCCGCGAACTTGCGCGTCGTGTCGGCCCGCCGCTCATCGCGCGGACTGCTACGCCATGACTGGACATCGTGGAGGTTGCGCACGCTCGTCGTTTTGGTGAGCGGTTTGCTGGCACCAGCATAACTGTCGGCAATGATCTGCTCTGCGTGCTCGGTGCGAATGGCAATTCTCATCGGCTGTCCCCTTTCATTGAGGCGGCGCCGCCCGCTCAAGCAGACTGCTGATCGTGAATTGAATGGCGGTCTGGCCGAACTCTGGCTCGCGCGTCATGAGCCGCCCCGGTCGATAGACCGGTCTTTGGGCATATCCGTTCGTTATCGCAACGAATACCAAAAAGAAATCATCCTCTTTGTTCAGGGAGGCCATGAGCTCGTTGCGGGTAATCATGATTGTGTCGGCCGTGTCGACGCGGCCCTTGACCTCAAGAAACCGCAGATGGCCCGTTGCCGGATCGAATGACTCTATGTCGTAGCCCAGCCCACGCTGGCTGGACACGTCCCGCGGCTCGTTGCCAAGCTCTCGCTCGGCAGCCATGACCGCTTCCATCGCCTTGATCTCGATCTCGCAACGCGCCACTGGATCCTCGGAGAAGCCCGAGCCCGCATCGGCCGCGCCGACAGTCATGCGCGCGCGCAGCAGGCCGGCGGGGACGACGATCATCCCGCCCCGGACACGCGGCGGCTGGGCCGAGATGAACCGCTCCTGTTCGATCAGCTCCAGACGACGCTTCATGCGTTCGGCCAGGTCCTCCGCCCGGCGCTGCGCGTTCTGCCAGTTGAGGCGGGTCTTCTTGCCGGCCTTTTCCTGCTCCTTGAGCTCGAAGGCCCGCGCGTCCCAATAGTTGATTTCTTTTTTGAGGCGCGCTTTCACCTCCTGCTCGACCTTGTCAATCTCGGGGATGCGGCGTGCGCGGACCTCTGCAACGTGGCCTTGGGCGAGCTCAACCGTGGCGAATTGCGTGACCTTCTTCTCAAGATCGGCTCGCAGCCAGTCGGCGTTCAGAACGTCCACGACTCCCTCGATTTCCTCGCTGGTCGCCGGACGCAGGTTCAGGTGGGGAGCGATCCCCGCATTGGTTACGGTTCCGGCCTCGTCGATCGCGGCGAACTGGAGCTTCTGCGAGATTGCGTTGGCGTTGCCGGATCTGGTGGGGCGTCCGTCCTGGACACTGTGTTCGAGGAGAAAAAGGGCAGAGACGTCGGTACCGTCGTCGGTGTCATCGACCAGGACGGCGCCCTGTTTCATGAGGTGATCGTTCTGCTCGCGCACAAGGCTGATCACGGCGTCAAGCAGCGGATGCCCGGGGTAGACGAAGGCCGCGACAGGCTGCAGGTTGATCTTGTCCTTTTCGAAGCAGATCCGCTCATATTTCTTCTGCAACGGTGCGCCGGAGCCGATCTGACGATCACGTTCGCGAATGCTGAGAGGGACGTGGGTGATTTCCCATCGTCCTTCCTCCCTGCGTTTGATTTGGCCGCCAAGACGCCTGAAAGCCTCAACGAAGAAGCTCTGAATATGATGGGGTTGAAGGCGTTGAGCCTCTGCCCGCTCCATCTCGAGTCGCAATTCCTGGACGCGGGCTTCCGGCATTGTGTCGCTCGTCAGTTGCCGCTTATTCAGCAAATCGAGCAGATGGCTTTGATCAACGGCGCCATCCACGGCCTGAAAGAGGCGGGCTTTGACCTCATCCTGCTCACCGTACTGAATCGCTTCGAAAAGAAGGTCCTTCAGCGCACGTTCTTCGAACAGTTCGCCGAGAACGTCATAAACGCGCCCGCCCAAAGCTTGACGAGCAGCTTCTAGCTTTTCAAGAAGGCGTGCATAGACCTCGCCCTCACGGGTATCTTTCGCCACCAGGTTCCAAAGATGGCAGACCTCGGTTTGGCCGATCCGGTGAATTCTGCCGAAGCGCTGTTCGATCTTGTTTGGATTCCAGGGCAGATCATAGTTTACCATCAGATGCCCGCGTTGAAGGTTCACACCTTCGCCGGCGGCATCGTTTGCGATCAACACAAGCAGGTTACGATCCTGCATAAACCGCTCGACGATCTTGCGCCTCTCGTCCCGTGACACGCCGCCATGAATTACCTCCACGACGTCCGGGCGTCCCAGCCGGGCGACCACCTTCTCCCGCAGATATTCGAGCGTGTCTTTTGGCTCAGTGAAGACAATCAGCTTGCGCCTATGCCCATCCGCATCGAGCATCAGATCGTCATCAAGAATCCTATCAAGCTGCTGCCATTTCGTATCTTTACCCGATCGGAGAACGTCGAGGGACATACCCTCAAGCCCTTTGAGAGTATCAACTTCGATCTCCAGTTGCTCAACGGTTTCAGCCGTGGTTGCACCAGTGGAAATCAACTCCTCAAGCTCATCGACTTCCTCTTGGCCATACTCGTCCAAGTTTCGAAGCATCTCTTCGTTGACCGAGGCGCTTTTGAATGCCGATGATTTGCCCCTCGTCGCAAGTCTGGCTTCGGAAAGCTCGCTTTCCAAGCGCTCTCGACGTCGCTTCAAGGACTGATAGATGGCAGCGGGACTTGACGCGAGGCGGCGCTGTAGAATCTGAAGTGCGAAGCCCACGTTGTTGCGTTTCCTGCCGTCCTCTTCCGCGAAACGCTGGACCCGGTTCATCTCGTTGCGCACGTATTCGGTGACGGCTGTGTAGAGCTCTGCCTCCTGCGGTGAAAGATTATATTTCACCGTGTAAGCGCGCCGCTCCGGGAAAAGAGGACGGCCGTCGAAACGCAGGAGCTCTTCCTTGGTCAATCGGCGCATCATGTCTTCCACGTCCGCGACGTGGACCCCGTCACGAAAACGGCCCTCGAAGCGATCGCCGTCGAGCAATGCCATAAACAGCTGGAAGTCTTTTTCCTTTCCGTTGTGCGGCGTCGCCGTCATCAACAGAAAGTGACGGCAAGCGCGGCTGAGTTGCTGACCGAGCTGGTAGCGCTTGGTATATTTGACTTCGTTCCCAAAATAGGTGGCCGACATTCGATGGGCTTCGTCAGCGATGATCAGGTCCCATTCGATGGATGCTGCCAGCTTTTCCTGCAGTTCTTCGTTTCGAGCCAGAACATCAAGGCGGGCAATAAGCCGATTGTTGTCGTTGAAAGGGTTTCCCGAGCGCGAACTTTCGATCATGTCGCGCGTCAAGATATCAAACTCGAGGCCGAATTTTTCGCCGAGCTCGTCCTGCCATTGTTCGACGAGACTACCAGGTGCCACGATAAGACAACGCTCCAGGTCGCTCCGCGCAACTAGCTCCTTGATCAGAAGGCCAGCCATGATCGTCTTTCCGGCGCCCGGATCATCCGCCAACAGAAACCTCAAGGGCTGGCGGGGTATCATCTCGCCATAGACTGCAGAAATCTGGTGCGGCAAGGGATCGACCAAACTCGTGTGAATGGCCAGATACGGATCGAAGAAGTATGCGAGTTTGATGCGGTTTGCCTCAGTCACGAGACGAAGCAGCGCGCCATCAGCGTCGAAAGACCAGTTCCGGCCCTGACTCTCGATGCCGAGTCGTTGCTCGTCGTCACGGTACAGCGTTGTTTCGGCAACTGAGCCGGACGACGTTCGGTATACGACGTTGACCGCCTGATCCCCAATCCACTCGACGGAAACGACTTCCACAGACGCGCCGGGAATGAGACCAACCACACGCCCGCCGGGTTTGATGTCCTCAAGATAACTCACAGAACGCACCCCTAGTAGACCAAGAACTTGGCTTTGAATAGAAAACTCGCACTACCCTTGCACGAACTCACTATTAATCTGGACCCGCTCTGGTGTCGAGTGTTGCGGTTCCTCCGCCATGATCGCCACGGCTATACCGCCGCGCAGCGCCAGCCCCATGCCAACCGTCAAAAGCCGGATTTTCGCTGGTGCGGCTTACGCTATGGGCGTATTTTGTTGAAATAGTCGGTGTCCTGCCAAGAAGGGGCGGATTTGTAGAACATCCTCCCGCGAAAGCTCCGCCTCACAAACACGGTTTGCCAAAGGGTGACCTGACGGAACGCAGTTCCAAAATTTCCAAGCAAATTTCAGGTTGCAGAGTTTTTCAACTCAATGGGCGGTCACCGGACCTTCGCCGCGCCTGCGACACAAATTGCCCATGGCGCGTGATGCGGACGTTCGGATCAGCCAAGACCGACGGTTTTGCTGCACTGTCGCAACTATTCTCGAAGCCATGCCCTGTGCTCGGTCTCGAGGGCGTGTCCGTCGTTAAGTATTGACAGTCTACATGTCAAAATGAAAGGTGTATTGTCATGCATAGATCAGACAAACTGTTCCGCCTCCTGTGGCTGTCCCGTCCCCTGATGCAGCGAGTCGAGGAGCTGGTGCGCCGCAATCTCGACGGCACCGGGCTGACAGTCAGGATGCGCGCGGTGCTCGAAATCCTGGAGGCACGCGGCGCTCTTTCTGTGCCAGACATCGGGCGCGCGCTGCAAATCCAGCGCCAATACGTCCAGGTCATGGTGAACGAGGTGATTGCAGCAGGCCTTGCCGACAAGCGCGCGAACCCGCGCCACCGCGCGTCTCCCCTGATAAGGCTCACGCCGCCAGGCCGGAATCTCATCCGCGACGTGCTCGCGCAGGAGAAACGAAAAGCCGAGCAGCTTTGCGCAATCTACACGGATGAGGACATCGCAGCCGCGCTCAGTGTTGTGGAACGGCTCTGCGCCCAGCTCGATTCGGATGCCGAAGCGACCCTTGTGGAAAAGAAAAAGTATCGCAATGTGAAGGGACAAGAATGACTTGGATCACCCTCTTGATAATCGGAGTACTCGGCCTTTTGCTGCTGGCAATCGGTCTTACTCTTCTTCCTGTGCTCTGGCCAAGGCGCCACCCGTTCCGAGCCGTCGGCCGCAGTGCCGAAGAGTATCGAAAGCGCGAAATCGAGAACGGCGTGGTGTTCGAGCAGACCTTTCCCACCCGCGCGATCCGGTTCGACATGCCGGACGGCGGGCAAATAGCGGCGCGCTCGGTCGGCCCGGAGGAGGCTGACGACATCGTTGTGCTCGTCCACGGGATCGGTGCGGCGGGCGCGCGCTGGACCAACCCGTCGGGTCTGCTCTCCGACGCGACCGGGGCGCGGGTCGTCGCGTTGGATCTGCGGGGCCACAACGACTCCAGCGGTCCGCGACACGATCTCGACCGGATCGGGCAATACGAAGACGACATCGCAGAGGTGATCACCGCGTTGCGGTCAGAGAGACCCGATGTGCGCATCTGGTTTGCGGGTCATTCGATGGGCGGGGGAATCGCCCTGCGCTTCGCGCTGAAGAAGGACTGTCCACGCGTCGCAGGCTACCTGCTCCTCGCCCCGATCTTCGGGCCGGGGCCAACCGCGCCGGCGAAGCTGCCGGACGATACCGTCCTGAGCATCGACCGAGGGCGCATGACCAGCCTTATGATCTTGAACATGGTCGGGCTGCGTGCATTCAATCGTCTTCCGGTGGCCTATCTCGATGCACCGCCGGATTTCCCGGCCTATTCCTTCACGGCACTGGCGTCCGGCTTGCCGCTGCCACCCAGGACGGCCGAAGACGCCTTGGACGCGATGGAGGCGCCATTCATTATCGTGGTCGGGGAAAACGACCCGACCGTGCGGGTCGAAGGCTACGAAGAAGTCGTAGGGACGCGAATGGACGGTACGGTCGAAATCCTGCCCGGGCATGGGCACGACAGTTTCCTGAACGACCCCGCAACTCATCTCACCGTCGCGCGCTGGCTTGATGCCAACCGCGCCGCATCAAGCCTCGAAGTGGCTTAACGCTGTCCGCTTGTGGGAACTCCGCGGCACGATGTCGGCGCTCCGAAGCCGAGGTGGAAGAAACTGACGACTGTCAACGTTGCAGGGGTGCCAAAGGTAGCGCTGGCTCCGGCATGTCGGGACATGCAGCAACTCCTGAGTTTTGCTGACGCAGCGAATGTCGGTTTTGGCGGGTTGTGGCCGGGCGAAACGCGCAGTCTCTCAAAGTCCGGTCTGGGCCGTTCTTGTTGACGAAGTCGGCACCAAAGCCAGGATGCCGCGCTGCATCCGAGGTCGGCTTGGAGATCTTTTGTATTGCAGCCAATGACTGCTCCAGTTCCGACAGCGCGCCCGCCGTCAAGCAACTGGTGCAATTCGAGGGGCAGCGACAGGATGCGCGCCTGAAACGGCTTGAGCGCAATGTCGATGGTGGCGGGGTTGCGCATCATCGAGATATTATTGCCGAATCAGTGACATGCCGCTCTGGGAGATTCTTTTTGCCTGTCCTTGCCAGACTGACCGCCGCCGAACTCCTCCGGCTCCATGCCCAGATAGGCGAGGAGCTGCGGACGCGGGGTGTCGTGCGCAGTGCCAACAACCCGACCGGAGACCTTGCCGAACACCTGTTCTGCGCCGCCTTCGGCTGGGCTCAGGCCCCGAACTCTGAGCGGGGATACGATGCGACCGGACCGGACGGGACGCGCTTCCAGATCAAGGGGCGGCGGGTCCACCGGCGCAACCCGTCGCGCCAGCTATCGGCAATCCGCGACCTTGCGGGCGGGCACTTCGACGTGCTGGCGGGCGTGATCTTCGATGATGACTTCTGCGTGGTCAGGGCGGCGCTGATCCCGCGCGGCGTGGTGGAGGCGCGGTCAACCTACGTCGCCCACACCAACAGCCACAAATTCATCCTGCGGGAGGACGTGTGGTCCGCCGCCGGGGTCCGCGACGTGACTGCCGAGGTCGCGGCGGCGATGCCCTAACCGTTCCCCTTGATGAAATCTTCCAGCGCATCGGCAATGATCTTGCGCGGGTCACCGATTTCATAGTGTGCGGCGTCCTGCTGGACTTCGTGGCTCACGCTCCCGTCCACCTTCGTCGGCTTCCCATCGACAAAGACCTTGAGGTGCCAGCCGTCCCCGTCGCTGACCATCTTGATTTCAAACGAGCGTCCCTCGTGGTCGAATGTCTTGACAGTATGCAAATGCAGCCCTCCCAGAATGTCCGGGATGAGCTTGTCACTCCTTCGGCGTCACGTCCACCATCTTGCGGTCGCAGCGAAAGTCCGGAATGACGCGCTGCATCGCAGCGGAGGTGGGCCCGGTCAATGGCCGGTATGGGCCGATTTCAACGGCCCAAGCGAGAGACTTCGCGAAGTAGTTCAGTGGCATCTACGGGGTTGGTTAACTTCTGCAGTACATTTCGACCGATCGACTTTTGCGATCTTGGCAACCTATCGGCCTGAACGACATAAAACTGCCACTCTGAAGCAGAACGTTGATCAACGCCGTCGTGCCATGCAAAGATATACAGGTTTGCCAACCTCTTGCCGGAAATATTGGGAGCATAGGTCTTTCCGTCAGGGTAGTGTCCTTTTGCGGTCGCAATGCTGAATCGAGGTGACCCACTCGAAGGCCCCCAACTCTGTTGCCGCGCAGATTGTTTAACCTCAACGCGAAGGCCGTCATTTCGTTCAAGATCCCAGGCCGCCCAGTCGTTTCCGGAATGCTCCCATTCGCTGCCAAGCAATTCAAGAACCATCAGTTCTACCCACAGGCCCCGCAGGTTGTTCTGCATTACTGGAACGTCAAAAATATCTTGAATTCGGGCGAGGACCTCTTCTCTCATAGCCCTAGGATGAGAGATTATTCTTGGCGAGGCAATGGTCTTGAACCGCCTGCCTTAACCTCCGCTTTTGCTCAACCGTAGCACGGCGATGCTTCGAGCCCCAATGGCAGCATCAGGCCGGGATCAAGGATCGACCAGGCGCCAGAATCCATGTTTTCGGCCGTGGTCCTGCTTGAGCGCCTCAAGGAACTGCGCATGGGAATGACGGTCGCCATAGTCCTCGATGGCGGCATCGCAGGCCCGACATTCGGCCAGATGCCGCGCCGCGTGACGATAGCGCTTGGACTTGCCCCCGGTCAGCGTGTCCAGAACCATGGCGCGGCGCATCAGCGTGGCGGCGAGCGGGTGCCCGGCCTCGAGCGCGTCGGCCGCCGTCGTGAGCGTATGATAGGAATTTCCGTCCAGCTCTTCGGCCCGCGCCAGAACGACCCGCGCCGCACGGTCGCGCGCCGGCCAGTCCACGAGGAAGCCGATCGCCGCGCCCAGATGCGGGTAGGCCTCCGCGAAGTCTAGAGCGGCCTCTTCGGCCTCGACGTCATCGAAATCGGGCTGCAGCGTCAGATACTTCCGAAGGCAGGGCGCGCTGAGGGTCTGTTCGAATGTCGTCCACAGATGGGCCTTCAAGTCCTCCGACTTGCCCTGCCGCTCAAGGCATTCTTCAAAGATCGCATCGAGATCGTAGCGGAACATGCCGAACGACTTGCCGTCTTCGGCGGCGCGGGCACGGGTAACGATGTCGCAAGCCTCATCGACACGTCCCACGTCCAGCAAGCGCCGGGCCACGTCGGGGGCAATGGTGCCGTAGGTCAGCTGCTCTGCGGAATAACGCGCCATGTAGGCGTCGACATCTCCCTGGGCATCAGCGACATCCGCCAGGATGATCGACCTCGTCACCTCTTTGTTGCGGCGCACACTGTCTTCGGCAGACGACATGAGGCCATAGCTTTGGTATCGCTCGAGCTCGCGCTCGGTCGGTGGCGCCTCGGCCCAGGCTTGCGTGATCCGCTTGAGATGCTCGAGCCCCTCCTGGCCGAGCGCCTCCGCCGTCGCGGGAATAATCCCGTCGAACTCGCCGTAACCGGCCTCGGCGACCGCGTCGAGAACGCGTTCGGCCAGGGCGGCTGGGTCCCTGGAAATCCCGGGCGACATCTCCGCGATCAGGTCCACAGCGTCGCTCATGACGCCACCAATCGCGCCGTTGCTGTCATCCGTGCGTTCGTGGATCGAGGGGGCGAGTTGCAGGAAAGTCCAGAGCAGTTCGAAGGCCTCGTCCGGATCCTGCGGGGCGATGATGGTTTCGATCATTCCCAGCAGCCCCTCGAGATCCTTGACCAGCGCCCGTTGCTTGCGCCAGTCGACAAAGCTGGTCGCGCGCCGCAGCGAGGCGAAGCGTTTGCGCAGATCGGCTGCAACCTCCCGGGGGCCATGGGCGGCGCTGAGTTCCATCCGCGCGCGGCGCTGCAGGGCGGCGTTCCCCTGCACCAAATCCATGACCAGTGCAGCGAGCTTCTCCGCTCCCAGTTTCTCGAGGTTGGCCTGGTTCAGGGTCTTCTTGGACATGGCTACGGGTTCGGCTTTGTTGTGGTGCGTCGCGCGGACAATGTCGCACAGGTCTTTCTGCGACAAGCACAAATGGCGGCAATGCGCAGGATGCGGAGTTTGCAAAGTTTCGGCAATTTCCCGAAAGCCGCCTTTCGTGTAGCGTGCGGCGAAAGCCGATTGAGAACGTTGCTGACCGCGGCGTGTCACGTCGAGTCCGCGCGTCCAGGAAACCGCGCCCCGTCGTTTGCAGCCTAGCCCGCTATTCATCAGATGCGTCGATGCCGCGCCAAAACTTTCGCGTTGCGGGCAAAACTGCATCGCGCAGCATTTTCGAGGGAAAACGAAAGGTGGTAATGTTGCCTGTGCGTTCGTTCATAACACTGGCATTGAACATCACGATATATTATACGCGTTCACGCAGGATCTGCTCGGTGTAACCGTTCCTGCGGCGAGTGTTCTCCGAACACGCCCCCGCTGGGGGCCGCCTACGGCGGTAATGCAACGTCGGTTAATTTGCGGGGACTCGAGGCAGCGCGTCCCCGCAATCCGCGATTCGCGCCTGAAGCTCTCTAAACTTACGCATTCGTCGCGGAATGCTATCGTTACGACCTCTTTCAAGACGCTCAAGGATAGTGGCAAGATTTGACTGTGATCCAACTTCTACGAGGCGTTGGCGAACAAAACCAGAATGAGCGTCACCAATTACGGTGCGCGTGTCCGACATTGAGCAATCCATTCGAACATTCATACGGATAGGAATGAAAAGGTCATTCAATTTTTTAATCAAGACACTAATTGAGTGATCCGCAAAGGGCCCGCGTTTTATACCAATACTGCCATTTCGAAAGCGCTCCACTGTCTCGGAATAGAGCCAGTACCTGCCCGGTTCAAGCCAAAGTCCAAAACGGGTAACTTCTTCAATTTTGAACGACCCAAGTTTATCAGTAGATTCTGATCGCAAAGTTGCTAATATTGCATCGCACTTCTCTTCAGGTACCGAAGCATGGATGGAATCTATGTTTGCATAGCAGATTTCAACGCTTGGATCTTCTTTGGCAAGTCGTTCCATCATTTCAAGTAAAACTATTCGACTGCGTGCAACGATCCTTTGGTTAAATTCAAAGCAGGTCGATCCATCAAAAAGCTCTGGAGAGTTAACAATTGAGGACTCGGAAGAGACTGAAACCGTTATACCTTTCTGCCCGCCCATCCACCTTGTGGACATACACAAAGGCGAAGCTTCTTCAAGAAAAACCCCAAAATTTCGTCGAAGATACTCTCCGGCAAACTCGCGAGAGGTAAAGGTTTGACGCGATACGCGAGGTCGGTGAGCAGTTGACGCTAGTAAGGTCATAAGAAACTTCTCGCGATCCGCAAGCGCCTTGTTACCTTGAGTGAGATAGTGCCTTCGCCGTGCATATGATCTTTGCACCTCACGAGCTAAAGGATGAGATATGCGCTGTTCGGAAACAATGCCATCGATCATTTCGATTCTTGCAAAATGCCGATGGAAATACTGGATCTCGAATTCGTTTAGGTCCACAAAAATCGGTTCGTTTAAGGCCGCTCCGAGATATCGCCCTGCGAAGAAAGAGCGAAACGGATTATATTTTCTTATGAATTCTGATATTGGTGGATGAAGCACGCATCGATACAGTCCAAAACGGAGCGACTCACCTTCGGAGAAATTTCTGTTCAAGGAAACATAATCTAATGTTGATGGTTGTGGGAAGTCATACTGCATACAGGAAGGGTACATTGAGTTATAATCGAGAGCTATCACACGCCGATTGGATCTGCTTTCCTCGAGGGCATAGGCATCCTGAATTGGAAGATGCCACGCCAAATAAAATCGCGCGTCGTGCTCGGTCTTGAAACGGATAGAGTTACAAATTGTTTTCCATTTTTGATCACAAAAGCTTCCCGGTTTTTCTATGTGCTTTTTATACCGTTTTAGAATATATTTGAGAGAGTTGAAATTCTTGATTGAGTTATCCCGATACTTCTGCATTGGCAGCCATGGTTGGATCTTTTCTAGAACGAGTGGTGGCCGTTTTCCTGGATTTGCAAGAGCAATAAGATCCGCTTCTTTACGGGTCAATGTGACACAACGGTTATCCTCATGATCTTGATACGAGTAGATTGACCGCGTTCCGTTATTATCCGTGATTGAGATTGCGTCCACTCCAATCGGAATCATATCGCGTGGCGCCTGCGGCTTTCGCTTTCGCAGCATTATAGACTTGCCGCTCGGGAGAACACTTGCAGGTAGATGAAATCGAAATGCACCACTCATTTGGATTTCCTTCCGTCAATACTACGCTGCCGCATTAATTTCATCCCACAATGGGCTAATGCCAGCTCATTGGCGGCAAGATCACGTTGCAAAGAAGTTGATCCCTCGCAAACTTGCTTGCACCCGCGAGCAATCGCGTTGCGAATAGAGTATGGAAAAAGAAAAATAAGTGAATGCAGGTGCCGTTTTTTCCAGTTTCGTATTTTTCGACCAGTAGTTTGATAACCTGACAGCTCCTGATCGTTGATCAATCTACGTATATCGCTGTATTGACTGTCAAGCTTTTGCAGCGCCTCAAATGACTCCAGCTTGCTTTCCCGAACTAAAAAGTGTAACCGAGAAAGGGAGAGGATTTTTCGTGTTCTATTTTTATCTAGAAGGAAAATCCCTTCTGGGCCGTTGAGCAGTCTGGCATTGCTATGCAGAACGTTTTGTATGATACCCGTTTTTTCATATGCGGTCAGGCCGTCAGCCTTAAATGCTTCTTGGAGCTTATCTTGAATTACCAAGTTTTCTGATGAACCGCGCAAGCCTTGTAGCGCAGGCTCTGCCTCAAAGTATTGGTATATTAGCGCCCTTATCCCATGAGGAAATGTTGCCGTCAGTGCTGTCGAGTATGGTAAGCTTTCCCACTTGGCATAGCGACTTATAGCGTAACTGTCACATCCCGGAAGGTAGTATGGCTGTTTCTTGAACAGCTCTGGCTTGAGTTTGTGCCAATCTTTCATCGCCTGCAAGGGCGTCTTGCTGCCCAAGGCTGATTGAGGGAGTTTCTGGTTATAGAGCCAGACGTAGCGGTGCAGCGTCGTCTCCAGCTCCTTGCCGGACTGGAAGTGGTGGCTTTGCAGCACGTCCTCGATGCGGCCATTGAAGCGCTCGACCATGCCATTGGTCTGGGGTGACTTCGGCGGGGTGAGGCGGTGCTCGATACCGAGGTCGGCGCAGAGTGTGTCGAACTCGTGCGCCCCGGTTGCAGCGCGTTTGCGCAGGCCGAAGAGCCGATCTGTGAACTCTTTTCCATTATCCGTGAGTATCGTCTGGATGCGCATCGGGCAGGCCCGCTCCAGGTCACGCAGGAAGCGCCGGGCGTTGGCCGCCGTCTTGGCCTTGAAGACCCGGATGAAGACCCAGCGTGTCGCGCGATCGATCGCCACGAACAGATAGCGCCGCGAGGACTCGTCCGCCATCTGAGGCAGATACTTCACGTCGATGTGGATATATCCGGGCTCATAAGCCTTGAAGGCGCCGTGTTTGGGCTTGGGGGCTTTGGCCTTCATGTCGCGCAGGTTGCCGACACCGTGCCGACGCAGACAGCGGTCCAGCCCTGAGCGCGAGGCATTCGGGTTCAGGAACTCGCGCACCACGGACAGAAGGTCGTCGAGCGAGACCAGCAGGGTCTGACGCAGAGCAACGGCGACGGCCTCTTGCGCAGGCGTCAACGTCGTCTGCAACCGATGCGGCGTGTGACTGCGGTCTGCAACGCCGTCGCGCTTGCGCCACTTCCACACGGTTTGCTCGGAGGTTCCGTGGCGCTCAGCAACGATCCAGGCCGGTTCATCGCTCGCCTGGATGGCCGCCCTGATCTTCGGTGTGGTCGTCGCTTGGCTGTGAAGCTTGATCAGCATGCCGATCTCCCGTCTCGCACCTCGTTCAGAACAGATCGTGCCATGAACAGCGCTGATCGACGAGGGGCTATGTGATCATCCGGGATGGAACACGTAACCACTGCCCATGTTAATTAGTTTTCTCACGAAGCGGCGCTCAATTTGACCTTGAATCGCTATGCCACCGAGTGCGATTTCTGCTTCGTGCAGAGACCAGCGCCACGCGTCCGGTTCTATTCCTTTCGACAAAAGAGTTCTTGAAGATATGGATTTTTGCGCGAAGAGTGAAATGTTGCCAATTTCCTTCAGGTCTTCTTCCAAGAGCTCCGCATTACGCTCAGCCTCATTCTCACCGGAGAAATCTACGTTGATCCAAGCGTCCAGATCCCCCACCCAAATTGTCAAACCGTCATCGTACATCGCTATTCGCATTTTGCTTCATATGCTTACGTGTAGGCGGTCCTAAGTTCGAAAGCTAGGGGTTCAAGCCAAACGTAGGATGTCTTTGGAACGGATTCCAGACGGCTCGTGTCGAGGAGTTTGTGGAAAGTCGAGGGGCGGCGTAGTCTCCAAGTGACCTGCAAACCACCCAACCGGCGGCGGTAACCGCCAGTGGCATCATTTCAACTACTCAGATTACCGAGAACTCAACCGTTACGCCACCCATCAATGAAGCTTGATAGGGTTCGATCAAGGCGCGGCCGCGCGCTAGGTTTCGGGGCAGCATCGTGGCGAGGTTCGAGGACGAGGCTGCCAAATTTCTCGACCGCATGCTCTACGACCGTGGTGATGGTCGGCCAAAGGCAACCGACCCAGGCACCGCGACCAGCAGCTTACTACTCTTCCGACTTGGAGCCTTCGGATAGCCGCGCAATGACAAGACAATAGCCGGCCCCCGCTCCTTCCCCCCGGCATGCAGGGGAAAGCCCTTCACTTACTGACCCGTATCCACGCGATGCCATTTACCGGTGGCCAGCCGCTTCCCCGCAGGCTTTTCACCTGCCCCGCTTTAACCGTCTCCAGTCAAAACAGTCCCCGATCCGTCACATCGCGCCGTAGCCTCGACTTCACCGGCCGGTGGGTTTCGTTGTCGCGTTTCTGCATCGGACCAAAAGGGGTCGTCTCGATGCGGGGTGGGGTAGTCCCCGGGTCAAAACCTGTGCTTGGCGGCCGGTGCGCAGGCGAACCGTGGCCAGTGCTTTTACGTTAGCGCGTGCGTTGGAAAGACACCGGGATAAACCTGAGCACGGGAAGTGCCGTAATTGGCGCACTTCGCGGCCCAGATTGGTCGAGCGGCAGATGTCTTCCCAAGTGTATCGATTGACGTCCTCACAGCTTGCGACCACGGCAACCTTTCCGGGACGCGCCAACCGGGCGTCATTTGGCGGCTTCATGAATGGATGATGAACATGTTCGCATCGTCACCGGACCATCTAGGTCCTTCCTTTGTCCCTTTTGTAAGCGGGTCTTTGTCGTGCAGCTTTCCTTGGCGCCACCTGTGCGCTAGACTGGCATCTGTCGAGCACAGCAGGACGCCCCATGAGTTCCGAAGACCGTCCGCCCAGGAAAATTGAAGAGATCAGCCAAACGGAGGATCCCGTCGACCTAATCTATCTGCATTTCGACGGGATCAATCAGAGGCTACCATTTCGTATGGCCGACTACGGCGATGACGGCGCGTTGACCGGCGATCAGATCGAATACCTGGCCCAGAGCTTTCTCTTGGACCTGCGCCTAGCCCAAGAGCTCTCCGTCCTGTTGGGCTACTCGCTGGATATAGACTCCAAAGTCAGCCTAATCCGCGTGAAGCGGGAACATCACGCCCCCAATAAGACTAGCGAGGGCAAAGAGTTCAAAGCGTCCTATGTTGACGACAACGGCAACGAAGTCGTCGTGCGGCCTCTTGACAAGCGGAAAGTCGCGGACGACCGGCGCCTGAGCGTGGTCGAGAGCTGCTGCTACATCTGGCTGGACGCCGGCCGGAAGCTCACCTTCACGACGCGCGCCGATAAACTCAAGCCCGAGCAACAACGCGAAGGCGAACTGATCAGGTTCATCCAGACAGCAGTAAGCATGGTTACGACGCCAACATGCGAGGTGAGTGGCGAGACCCTGCGGCGTGACATTGAACTTACTCGCCGTCGTTTTCGAAGACGCGGTGAGATGGTTCCGACCAATCGGGTCTGACCCAAGTAATCGATACACTTGGTAAGCTAACCTTGACCCCTGTCATGGTCAGCCCATGACACGCGATCCCGCCACACCCACTGATACAGTCCCGGCCAATAGGCCGGTCGACAAGGCTGTTCTCGCTCTTGCCCACCTTTTGGGTGAGGCGTCGGCGCGGGACGCGGGCGTGTTGCTGCAACCCGAGAAAGAAGGTGTCGAACATGACTCGAACTCTCAAGACGAAGCCTGAATCGCCGGTCCGCCTCAAGACCGTCAAGGACGTCGCGCAGGAAGACAACTGCTCGGAAAAGACGGTGCGCCGGGCGATCGCGGCGGGGCTGCTGGACGTGATCCGCGTCGGTCCTGGCGGGCGTTTGATCCGCATCCATCCGGACGCCCACGCGGCCTATCGGCGGGCCTATCTCTGGCAGGCACGCCTGGCCAGTAATGTCCTTTGATGTCCGTTACTTACGTGATTTTCGGGAAGAGGGTGTCACCGTAATTTGCGAACTTTCCATGCTAGTGTTCTCCCGAATCGGGCGCTCTGGCCGCCCCTGTCCACCCGAGACCACACATGTCCCAAAAGGAAGCCACCCGATGACCCACCAAGCCAGGATTGACCCCGATGTGGCCTTCGTTCCGTTGGGCACGCCGATGTTTGCCGATCTGATCGTCCGGCTGGGTCAGGAGCAGAGTCTGAATCCCACGCGCCGCCGCGATATGATTTCGGGATTGAACCGCGTCGCCAAGACGCTTGGCCGCGCGCCGCAGGATGTGCCCTGCCATACCCGCTGGCTGCAACCACGCCTTTCCAAAATTTCTCCTGCCGCATTCGGGCTCACACCAAAGACCTGGCAAAACGCCGTGAGCAATGCGCGCGCAGCGATGGTGCACGTCGGTATTGTAGAACGCCGTGCAAACCGGATCACGGACTTGTCCCAGGCTTGGCAGAAACTCTGGTCAGGCCTGCTGGCCTCGCCGCAGAGCGCAACACTACAGCCCGCCCTGTGTCGCTTTGTTTACTTCCTCAGTAACCAAGGTATTGCGCCGGGGAAGGTGCGTATCAAGCATGCGCAGGCCTATAAGGATGCACTGATCCGCAATGAGATCAGCAAGTCGCCAGACGTGGCCTACCGCGCTGCCGTCAACGGCTGGAACCTCGCAGTGCGCAGCTTGCCCCGCTGGCCGAGGACGAAGCTGCCACTAGAACAGCGCCAGAAGATCATCAAGCTTGCAGAGTCTGATTTTCCAGCGGCCTTTCTGGCAGACTTGGACCACCTGATCTTGCGTTTGTCGCAGCCTGATCCGTTGGCCGAGAATGGTCGGGCAAAAGCGCTGCGCCCCACGACACTGAAGCAATACCGTCGCCAGGTTATCCGCTTTGCCTCCGAACTCGTACATGCCGGTGTGCCGGTCGAAAAGATCGACAGTATCGCAGTATTGTTGACGCGTGAGATGGCAGAACGCGGCCTGCGCCAAATGCTGACCCGCACCGAGAACAAGACGATCAAGATGATCAGTGAAGTCGCAGCCCTGTTGCGCAACCTCGGACGGATCACAGGGCAGGACGACGCAACGCAAAAGCAGCTGACCAAAATCGCAGGTCGCGTTGCAACGCAACCGCAGCGCGGCATGACCGCAAAAAATCGCAACCGGTTGCGCGTCTTGCAAAATGACAAGTCAATGATGCGCTTGCTGGAGTTGCCGGAACGGGTGTTCAACCGCCCGCCCCCAGGCAAGTCAAACGACTATACCAAGGCACTGGCGCGTGAGGATGCGGTCGCCATCGCCATCCTTCTGGCTTGCCCGATCCGTATCAAGAATCTGGCCGGTATTCATCTGGAGCAGCATATCCAGCGGCCGGGCGATGGCCGTGCCTATTTGGTTTTGACCGAAGACGACCTGAAGAACGAACGCCCGATCGAGTTCGAGCTACCCAAAGACGTGGTCCGCATGATTGATCGCCACCTCGTGACGCGCTGCCCACATATGTGTCCTGCTGGAACGCCGTGGCTGTTCCCACGGCGCGACGGAATGGGGCCGATGGTGCCCGGTCAGCTTTCAACACGAATAAAAACACGTGTGTTCAAAGTAACCGGTCTTGAGGTCAACTCTCACTTGTTTCGACACACTGCCGTGATGAACTGGCTCGACGCCTATCCAGGCGCTTACGAGGTGGCGCGCCGCCTGCTTGGTCATTCGGACGTCAGCCATACGATCAACCTGTATTCCGGCCTCGAAGTGAAGTCTGCGACTCGCGCCTTTGCTGATCTGATGGAAGCAAAGAAAGGACAGCGCAAATGAGCCTCCTTCTTCCCCGCGCCGATTGGCCTGTCACAGACCGCAATATGTGGGACGCGCTGCACAAGAAAGCAGGCCCGCTTGATGACCCAGGTGCCCTGGCACATCTGCGTCAAACCTCGTCCGCCACGCTCGAAGCCCGCTATGCGCGTTGGATGAAGTGGCTTGAGGCCACCGATCCCAATGCACTTTTGTCGCCACCAGCAGAGCGTGCCACCCTAGACCGGCTTCAGCGCTGGCTGGACGCGCTTGCACATACAGCGCCCATGACGCGCCTGATGTTTGTAGACGGGGTTCTGCGCGTTTTGCGAGCCGCTGATTCAGCTCAGGACTGGACCTTGCAGCGCCGGCTGCTCACTGGATTGAAGCGGCATGCCGGCCGCGGAGATCCTGCGCGCAAGCGGGGCCGCATCCTCTCAAGCGAGGTGCTGCTCAAGGCCGGACTGGCACATGCCAGCACCGATGCCGAAGCGGCTCCCAACGCCCTCAAGCGCATGATCTTCCAGCGGGACGGACTGATGATTGCCCTCCTGGCCGTCCTGCCCATCCGCCGACGTTCGTTCTGCGAACTGGTTCTCGGGCAATCCGTGCATGTGATCGAGGACGAGATCCTCATCTCGCTTTCAGAGAAGATGACGAAGACAGGCGTGCCGTGGGAGGCTGCCGTCCCGCAACAGGTTGAACCCGCCCTGCGCCGCTACATCGAGGAGGTGCGCCCTGCCCTTTTGTCGCGCGGGGACCAGTGCCATGATATCCTCTGGGTCGGCAAGCGCGGCGAGGTCATGAGGCAAGACTACATAGGCAGCCGCATCGGGGATATCACCCTCAGGATAGTGGGCAAACGGGTGCCTCCGCATCTGTTTCGGGACGCGGCAGCGACGACGCTCGCCCGCATGTCGCCAGAAAGTGCGCGACTGATCCGCCCGGTTCTGGCACATTCGGGGTTCAGAACAGCCGAGCGCCATTACATCCACGCCCAGACGATCGACGCCGGACGCGACTACGCAGCAGTCGTGCAGCGGCTCAAGAAAGGACGATCATGACCCGAGTTGCCATTTACGCGCGGTTTTCGTCGCAGATGCAAAGTGAAGCGTCGATCGAGGATCAGTTGCGCATCTGCCGTGATCGCGTCACGCGCGAAGGCTGGACGGTGACGGAAGAATTCTCCGACATGGCCATCTCCGGGGCCAGCATGCAGCGGCCCGGGGTGCAACGCATGATGGACGAGGCCAGCCGCGGCAGTTTTGATGTCATCGTCTCAGAAGCGCTGGACCGATTGAGCCGCGATCAGGCGGATGTGGCGACGCTGTTCAAGCGGCTGAGCTTTTATGGGGTGAAGATCATCACCCTTTCCGAAGGTGAGATCAGCGAGCTCCATGTCGGCCTGAAGGGAACAATGAACCAATTGTTTCTCAAGGACCTCGCCGCCAAGACGCGGCGTGGCCTGCGCGGTCGCGTGGAGGCCGGCCGGTCCGGCGGTGGCAACGCTTATGGGTACGATGTGATAAAGCGCATCGGATCCGATGGCGAGCCAATCAAGGGCGAGCGTATGATCAATACCACCGAGGCGGAGATCGTGCGCAGGATCTTTCAGGATTTTGCCAATGGGCACTCCCCCAAGGCGATCGCCCGCAAATTGAACGACGACAGCATCCCCGGCCCGCGCGGCAAGCTCTGGCGCGATACCGCCATCCGCGGTCACCGAACGCGTGGCACCGGCATACTGAACAACGAGCTGTATATAGGTCGACTGGTCTGGAACCGACTCCGCTACGTGAAGGATCCGGCGACGGGCAAACGCGTCTCGCGCATGAACCCGCAAAGTGAATGGGTCATTCGAGAGGTTCCCGAACTCCGGATCATCGATGACGAGCAATGGACACGCGCCAAGGAACGGCAGGAGGATATCGACGCAACGCCTGCGGTTCAGGGCATCAAGCGCAGCCGCTTCTGGGAGAAGCGGCGCAAAACGCATTTGCTGAGCGGGCTTTTGTCCTGCGGCGCTTGCGGCGGAACAGTCGTCACCGCCGGCAAGGATTATGTCGCCTGCTCCAATGCGCGCAAGCTCGGCACCTGCACGCATCGGCGCTCCTACAAACGCGGCGTTCTCGAAGACGCGGTGCTCGGCTTGTTGCGCGATCGCCTGATGCAACCCGACGCGGTTGCTGCGTTCGTCGATGCTTTCACCACCGAGGTCAACTCACAGCGCGGCGCCGAGGTTGGCGCACGCAAGCGCATGGAACAGGAGCATGCCCAAACGGAAAGGAAGGTGCAGGGCCTTTACGACGCCATCGCGGAGGGGCTCCGCACGCCCGGCCTGATCGGTAAACTGGAGGAGCTTGAAGCGCATAAGGCGCAGCTGGCGGCGCGGATCGCCGAACCAGACCCCACTCCGGTCCGGCTGCATCCAAAGCTCTCCGAACTTTATCGTGAGAAAGTGGGCAGCCTAGCGACGAGCCTGCAAGATCCGGATATCCGGCCACGCGCGCTGGAGACAATCCGCGGCCTCATCACGCGCGTGACGCTGAACCCGGACCAGACAGGCGGTATCAACATGGAGCTTGAGGGGGCAATCACCGCCATGATCGAAGCGGCCCAGGCGGGTGCGCTGTCAGATGTGGATCATGGTTCGGTAAAAGTGGTTGCGGGGGTAGGATTTGAACCTACGACCTTCAGGTTATGAGCCTGACGAGCTACCGGGCTGCTCCACCCCGCGACGTTTTCGGAATTGCCA
>NZ_AUIJ01000030.1 GCF_000423645.1 Sediminimonas qiaohouensis DSM 21189
CACCAACCAGCCCGACAGCTTCTCAGAATACGGATCCAGCTTGCTCGGGCGATCCGGTGTCTGAAACGCCGGTTCAACAATCCCCTCCCGCAGATACTTCTTGATCGTGTTGCGCGACACGCCCGTCCGCCGTGCGATCTCGCGAATGGGCAACTTGTCCCGCAACGCCCATTTCCGAATAACCCTCAAAAATCCCATGTCGATCACTCCGATAATCCCCAGCTGGATCAAGCCGGGGAAAGGTTGCACATGGGTCAGGTCTCGGTGACAATTTTGGCCGTTGCCGGGTCAGGTCTCAGTGACAATCAACAGGCCGACGCCTTGCCCGACCTCGCCGACGCCTGGGCAGCGGACCTGCCGCACGGGCAGGAGCTGCTCGACGCCTACATGGCCGCCGTCGCCGATGCGGGGGAAACGCCGCTGCGTGACTGGCATGAGTGACCACCGGCCGGCCGCGTATGCGCGCGGCCGGCCCCGGACCACCCGCACAGGATTGCAAGGAGAACATCATGCACGCGGTTACCCGACTCCGACTGAGCAGCGGTCTTACGCGGCTTTACGACGCGGCGATCGCCGGGCTCGCCGCCGCCGCGACCTGCTGGATCCTGGTGCTGATGGGGCTGATCTGCGCCGATGTGGTGGGACTGAAACTCTTTGCCAGCCCGATCTACGGCGTTATCGAGCTGACCGAGAAATCCATTGTGCCGGTGGTCTTCCTGCAGCTTGCTTATGCCGCGCGAACCGGACGGATCACGCGGATTGATTTCCTCTACGCCCCGATCGCGCGCGTTTCCCCGACCTCGGCGCGGCTGCTGGACGTTCTGTTCGCGGGCACCGGCCTTGCCATTCTGGGCATCCTGTCCAGCTTCCTGCTGACCGATTTCCGGCACGCGCTCGAGTCCGGGGCCTATTTCGGCACCATGACCATCTTCAGCGCGCCGATCTGGCCCTTTACCCTGGCGACGCTGATCGGAGCCGCAGCGCTGGCGGTCGAATTCCTGCGACAGCTCGGCGTCGCGGCGATGGCCGCTGTCTCTCCGGACCTGCGCCGCCAGACCGCGCCGCGTGAGCTTATCGTCTTCGCGCTGGCCCTTGCCGCGTTCGGTCTGGCGGTGACGGCGTTGATTGGCGCGGATCTCGACCCTGTCACGCTCGGCGTTCTGTCGATCGTCTTCCTGTTCGCGTTTCTGATGAGCGGCATGCCCGTACCCATCGTTCTGAGCCTCGTCGGGCTTGGCGCCATCTGGCTGGTACGCGACAACCCGGCGGTGGCCTTTAGGACGCTGAAGGTCGCGGCCACCGGAACTATCGACAAGTTCGATTTCGGGGTGGTTCCGCTCTTCGTGCTTATGGGGCTTTTGACCAATGTTGCCGATATCGGGCGGGATGCCTACAAGGTCGCGGCCTGGTGGACGCGCCGGCTGCTGGGCGGGCTGGGCGTCGCCACCGTGGTCGCGAACGCGATCTTCGCGGCGGTGACCGGCATCTCCATCGCCTCTGCCGCGATCTTCTCGAGGGTCGCGGTTCCGCAAATGACCGCGCATGGATATAGCGCGCGGTTCGCCGCCGGCACCGTCGCCGGCTCGTCAATCCTGGGGATGTTGATCCCGCCGAGCCTGCTGCTGATTATCTTCGCCTTTGTCACGGACAGTTCCGTGGGTCGCCTCTTCGTGGCGGCGGCTATCCCGGGCATCCTTCTGGCGGGGCTGTTCTGCATCACCATCGTGCTGCTGGCCCGCTTCATTCCCGGCTGGGTGGGGGATGCCACCTCGAACGACGATCTCGAGCCGGAAACCTTCGCCTCGTCGATGCGCCTCCTGTTTCCCATTGCGGTGCTGGTGAGCGTCGTGCTGGGGGGCATCTACCTGGGCTGGTTCACCCCGACCCAAGCCGGGGCGGTCGGTGCCTTCGCCGCGCTTGTTCTGGCCCTGGTTCGCCGTAAGCTGACCTGGCGTAACTTCAAGGAAATCCTGACCGAAACCGGCCAGATCTCGGTCTCTGTCCTGTTCCTTATCATCGGCGCGAGCGTGTTTTCCCGTGCCCTCGTCATGACCAGCCTGCCGATGGACCTGGTGCGCGGCGCCACCGAGATGGAACTGGGTTTCTGGGCCATTGTCACCCTCTTCGTCGGCATCGTGATCGTCATGGGCATGTTTCTCGATTCCACCTCGATCATCGTCATCACGGTGCCACTGGTGCAACCGCTAATCACCTCGCTGGGCGGCGGGATCATCGGCCCCGACGTGGTGATCTGGTTCGGAATCCTGACGATCGTGGCGGTGGAGATGGGCCTCTTGACGCCGCCGTTCGGGATCGCCGCCTTCGTGGTTAAAGCGGCGCTCGGCAACCAGGTCTCGCTCGGAGACGTCTATCTCGGCGCGCTGCCATACCTGGCCGCGATGCTGGTTCTGATCGGGTTGCTTATCGCCTTTCCGGCTCTGGTGACGGTGGTGCTCTGACCGCCTGCTGCGCCCGCGCATGACCAAACCGGGAGCTTCGGCTCTCACCCTGAAAGGAGACTCCAATGTCGCAAAATTCCATGCCTGCCGAGGCCATCAGATCGCTTGTCGAGGAGAAGGGCATGCTGGCCAAGCAGCTCTACCTCGTTCACACCACGCCTACCGGCGATCTTGACGCGGTACTGGCGGTGGTCGAGGAGCACCTCGACTACCAGGTCCAGCTGGAAACGGAAGGCATCCTGTTTGCAGCCGGCCCGAACTGGACCGAGGACGAACAGGAATGGCGTGGCGACGGCACCGTGGTGATCCGGGCGGCCTCGATGACCGAGGCGCGCGCAATCATGGACGCCGACCCGATGCATGCCAAGGGAGCGCGGCGCTACGCCATCCGCCCCTAGCTGGTGGACGAAGGAAAGGTCACCATCGAGCTGTCCTATTCCACGGGGCGGTTCACGCTGCGTTGACGCGCGTCCGGTGCTGCGCGCGGCGCCGGCTCAGTCCCGCAGCCAGGGCGGGCTGTCGCCCAAGGACGCGGCGAGGTGATCGACTAACAGCCGCAGCTTGCGCGGCATCGGGCGCACCGGCGGCCAGACCACGTTGATGGGCAAGGGGGGCGGCTGCAATTCGGGCAGGACTTGGACCAGCCGGCCCTGGCGCAGGTCGTCATGGACGATGAACATCGGCAACAGGGAGATGCCCAGCCCGGCCAGGACCATGTCGCGCATCGCCTCGCCGTTGTTGGTGGTCAGGCGCGCGGGCGTGGGCGGTGCGACCGGCGGATCGAACCGCCAGATCTCGCCGATCCGCTTGTTAAGGTAGCAGATCGAGGCATGGTCCGAGAGTTGCGCTGGATTGGTCAGCGGCCCGTGGTGCGCCAGGTAGTCCGGGCTCGCGACGATAGCGCGCCGGCCCTCGCACAGTTTGCGCGTGAGCAGGGTGCTGTCGGCCATCTCACCCAGGCGAATCCCGGCATCGAACCCGCCGCGCGCCAAATCGACCATCGCGTCGTCGTAGTCCAGGATGACTTCCAGCTCGGGATGGGCGCGGGCGAAGGCGGCGATGATCGGCCCGACATGCTGGATGCCGAAGCTCATCGGCGTCGATACGGTCAGCCGTCCGCGCAGCCCGGTCTCGCCCGAGGCGACGCTCTCGGCCGCGGCCACCAGCTCGACCAGCGCCGGGCGCAACCGCTCGGCAAGGGAGATCGCCGCGTCGGTCGGCGCGATGCGCCCCGCGTGCCGGGTGAACAGCGCGGTGCCCACCGCCGCCTCGAAATCGCTGATCCGCTTGCTCACCACGGATTTCGATACATCCGCGCGGATCGCGGCCCCCGAGATGGAGCCCGCATCCATGACCAGCAGAAAGGTCTCTATATCGGCAATCGTCCACTGCATGTTTCACCCTTACGTCATGGGGCCGGCGTTCGCAAATTCCGAACACCGCGTTGACCCGGCGCCGCCTGCCTGCCGGTTGCCAAAAACGGCATAATCCGCACGGCGCGTTCGCGGGCGCTTCCGCGCCGCCCGTTGCCTCACCCGCATCTGACACCAAATTACCGGACATCGCAGAATGCCTCTCCCGATTTCATTCCGCTTTTCGCCCCGCGCCCGGGACGAGACACACCGGGTCGCCACCCCGCTCGAACTGTTATTCGACCTGGCCTCGGTCATCGCCATCGCCGCCGCCGCGCACGGCCTGGTGCACGCTGTGGCCGAAAACCACCTGATCGAAGGCCTGGTCGGCTTCCTGGTGAGCTTCTTCATGATCTGGCTGGCCTGGATGAACTATACATGGTTCGCCTCGGCCTATGACGACAGATCACCCGCCTTCCGCGTTCTCTCCATGGTCATCATGTTCGGCGCCATCGTCTTGGCGGCCGGGATCGGTGCCGTGTTCGCCCATGAGCGGATCTGGCTCGCGCTGCTGGGCTTCGTCATCATGCGGCTCGGCATGGTGGTATTCTGGCTGGGCGCGGCCCGCGGCGATCCCGCCCGCCGTTCCACCGCACATCGCTATGCCGGCGGGATCGCTGCGATGCAGGTCTATTGGGTGCTGCTGGTGGTGATCGTGCCGCCCGCCGCGACCATTTACCTGCCGTTCTTTGTCCTTGGCGCAGCCGCCGAACTCGTCGTGCCCGGATGGGCCGAGCGCGCCGGCGCCACCACTTGGCACCGCCATCACATCATTGAACGCTACGGGCTGCTGAACATCATCGTGCTGGGCGAGTGCTTCATCGCGATCACGGCCATGATCCAGCTGCAGGGCGGCGGCGGCCTGCCGGAGCCCGACCTGTTCGCGCTGGCGGCGCTTTCGGCCATCATCGCTTTTTCCCTCTGGGGGCTCTATTTCACCGACGAGGATCACCTCCCCTCGGACGAGCTGGGCCACGCACTGCTCTGGGGATATGGCCATTTCGCGCTCTACGCGGCCGGGGCGGCCGCCGGGGCCGGAATGACGGTGATTCTGGAGATCGCCACAGACCACGCCCATGTCGCGCCGCGGACCGGGGCGCTGGCCGTGGCGGTGCCCGTGGCGATCTACCTGGCGACGCTGTGGCTCATCCGCGACCGGTTCTGCCTGCACGGCTGGCACAAGGGCGTGCTGCCGGTCGCCGCCGCGCTGGTCGTCGCTTTTGCGGTCTGGCTGCCCGCGCCGATGCTGGCCATAGCGGTGCTGTTGCCCGTCGTCACCCTGCTGCGCCGGGGGATGGCGCGCGGGCGTGAAGCAGGAGAGACCGCACCATAGCAGCCGCCCGGCCCCGGCCGCCGAAACATGGGGTTCTCCATGGACGAACGGCTGGGGCATTGAGTGTTCGGCATATGCTTCCCACCTTTGCCCTGATCGCGGCCAACCCGCATAGCCAGGAGGTTCCAGATGAGACATGTCATTTCCACCACCAAGGCCCCGTCGACCCATTGGGTCGGCGACGGTTTCCCCGTCCGCTCGCTGTTCTCGCATATGGGGGGCGAGGACAGCCACGACCCGTTCCTGATGCTCGACTATGCCGGGCCGCAGCACTTCGAGCCCGCCAAGCGGCCGCGCGGCGTCGACGTGCATCCGCACAAGGGGTTTGAGACCGTCACCATCGTCTACAAAGGCGAGGTGGAGCACGGCGACTCCACCGGCCGCGGCGGCGTGATCCGCGAAGGCGACGTGCAGTGGATGACCGCCGCCGATGGCATCCTGCACAAGGAGTTCCACAGCCGCGACTTCACCGCGCGCGGCGGCACGCTCGAGATGGTGCAGCTCTGGGTCAACCTTTCGGGCAGAGACAAGTCAGCCGAGCCCGGCTACCAGGGCATCACCGACGCCCAGATCCCGGCGGTCGAACTGGCCGACGGGGCCGGCCGGCTCCGGGTGATCGCCGGCACGTTCCAGGGCAAGGATGGCCCTGCTCACACCTTCACGCCGATGGAGGTCTGGGACCTGCGGCTGAACGCAGGCAAACAGGTCGATCTGGCGCCGCCGGACGGGCAAAACGTCACCGTCGTGGTGCTAGGTGGCACCGTGACGATAAACGGGGGTTACCCGGTCACTGGCGCCGCCTTGGCGCGCTTGGATGGCAGCGGTGCGTTCTCGGTGGAGGCGGAGCGCGACGCCAAGCTGCTGATCCTGTCCGGGGCGCCGATCGGTGAGCCAATCGCGGCCTACGGCCCGTTCGTGATGAACACCGAGGCCGAGCTCCACCGGGCCATCGCCGAGTTCCGCTCCGGCAAGTTCGGCAGCCTTTGAGGAGATGCGATAGGGCGGCGGATTTTCCGCCGCCCCTATCGTTCGAGCCAGGTCCGCGCCGCGTCCAGGTCCCCGGCCGAAATCGCGTGCCCGGCCGCGCCGCGCCGCGCCTCGCAGTTGGCGCCGGAATCGGACAACCACCGCGCCAACGCCCCGGCCTTCGGCGCAAGCGGATCCTCGGCCCCGCTGAGCAGCAGCACCTCGGTGTCGGCCAGGTCGACCGCCGGCGGGGTTTCAAGCACCGGCATCGCCCGCAGCAGCACCGCCCGGCCGATCGCGCCGGGATAGAGCGCCATCACGGCCGCCGCGAAATTGGCGCCATTGGAATAGCCCAGTACCGTCAGCCGCTCCGGTTCGAGGCCGTAGCCCCGCACCGCGCCGCGCAGGAAGGCGTCGAAGGCGCGGGCCTCGGCGCGGATATCGGCCTGGTCGAAGACCTCCGGGCCGAGACGGCGGAAGAAACGCGCCACGCCCTCCTCGGTCGCCCGGCCGCGCAGGCCCAAGAGGGTGGCACGCGGGTTAAGCCGCGTGGCGAAGGGCATCAGGTCGGCCTCGTTGCCCCCCGTGCCATGCAACAGCAGGATAACGCTGCCATCCGGGTCGTCGGGAACGTGGAAGCGATGCACGAAGGGCAGGTCGCGCCGCAGCATCCGCGCGGCGCCCGGCCGCGCGAATTGCGGCAAAAGCACGCGCAGGTCCGCCGCGCGGGTGGCATCGCTCTCGGGCACGAAAAGCGTCTCGCCCAGGTGCTCGGAGGGCTCGTCCACCGAAAAACCGGGCGCATCGGTGGCGTATTCGAGCAGCGTGCGCGCGGGCTCGCGTACATAGAGCGAGAGGAAGTATTTCCGGTCATGAACGGCGGTCGGCTCGTGCCGTGCCGCCAGCGACAGGCGCATCTCGCGCACCGCGTCGGCATCCGCCGCGCGGAACGCCACGTGATCGATCACCCCCGTGCCGGGGATGCCGGCGACGAAGCCGCGCGTGTCGCGGATGTCGAGCGCGTCGCTGTCCGACACCATGCGCAGGACCCGGCCCTCCGATGCCTGTGCGCGATAGCCGAACCGCGTGGCGAAACCGGCGGTCGCGTCGGGATCCTCAGTGAACAGGGTGACGGCGCGCAGCCGGGTCGGCGCGACCGGATCGGGCTGCGGGTGCGCGGCCGGCAGCTTGGCACCGACCAACTTGACGATGATCCCGTCGCGATCCTTCAGCCGCAGCACGGTTTCGCCAAATTCGCGCGCGGGGCGCTCGGCCAGCACCCGCGCCTCGATGGCCCGTTGCATCCAGTCGCCGATGCTGTCGGGCGACACCGCGAAGGCGATCTCGCCCACCTGGCCATGCCCGACGCGCCCGGGCGCGCCGTCCTCCCAGACCAGGAAGGTCACGACCGAGCCGGGCGCGCCGGTGCCGTCGCCGTAGAACAGGTGGAGCTGCTCGGCATCCTCGTAGCCGCCGGTCTGCTTGACCAGGCGCAGGCCGAGAAAGCCCACGTAGAAATCCACATTGGCCTGCACGTTCCGGGTGATCCCGGTGACGTGGTGAATGCCCGTCGTCATTGTCGCCCCGCTTTCTCGATCCGTCAGAACATAGCCCTGGCGGCCGCCAGTTTAACAGGGTTTGCGCGAACCTCGCGTTCGCGTGGGGCGAACGGGGTTGCGGCTGTCACATGTGCTCAAATCGCGTATCCTGTCCGCGAACCGAAATCCGCGACGGAGGACGCTATGAGCTGGAACCCCGCACTCGACCCCGGTTGCCCCGATGAAATCGGCGTCGACGCCATCGAGACCCTGATCATCCCCCGCGCGCGGGACATCGGCGGCTTCGAGGTCCGCCGCGCACTGCCGGCGCCGAAACGCCAGATGGTCGGGCCGTTCATCTTCTTCGATCAGGCCGGGCCGGCCGAGTTCCTCACCGGCCACGGGATCGACGTGCGCCCGCACCCGCATATCGGGCTGGGCACGGTAACCTATCTCTACCAAGGCGATTTCCACCATCGCGACAGCCTCGGCACCGACCAAGTGATCCGCCCCGGCGCGCTGAACTGGATGGTCGCGGGCAAGGGGGTGACGCATTCCGAACGCACCTCGTCGAAGGGCCGGAGCGGCCCGCATTCGCTGTTCGGCATCCAGACCTGGATGGCGCTGCCCGAGGATCGCGAGGATATGGACCCGCTGTTCGAGCATCACGGCAAGGACAGTCTGCCCGAGATCGACACCGACGGCGTCCGGGCCAAGCTGATCCTCGGCAATGCTTACGGCGAATGCGGGCCGGCGACGCTGTTTTCCGAGACCTTCTATCTCGATGTCATCCTCGAGCCCGGCGCACGCTTCCCATTGCCGGACGATCACGAGGATCGCGGCATCTACGTGTCCCAAGGCTGCGTCAATGTCGCGGGGCAGGAATTCGTGGCCGGCCGGATGATGGTGTTCCGCCCCGGCGACAGAATCACGGTCGCGGCCGGGCCGGAGGGCGCGCGGCTAATGGCGCTGGGCGGTGCGACGCTGAACGGGCCGCGCTATGTCTGGTGGAACTTCGTCGCCTCCAGCAAGGACAGGATCGAGCACGCCAAGGCGGAATGGCAGGCTGCCAATTGGGGCGCGGGGCAGTTCGACCTGCCCCCCGACGACCGCGACGAATACATCCCCTTGCCCGAACGCTGAGGCCGGGCCCGGGGCCGCAGGGGCGTACGACGGAAAGACGCCTTACGAAGCGCTCAGAGAAAAGCTATAATCAACAAACGGAATGTCCCGCGAGCAACCGCACCTTACAACGGACGGGACTGAAACAGGAAAGACGCCGCATGATGCGGCGTCTTCAGTGAGTTTCAACAGGATCGATGGTCATGTTGGGAGGTTGGGGGCATCCATCGGTGACGTTGGCGGTCACCTTGGATCAGGACATTGACTCTTCACGGTCGTCTTCGACAACGCCTGAAATGATTTCCGAGATCACCGACCGAATTTCGTCCCGCGCTTCCGATTTCTTCAACTCTGACAAGATTTGGTCGACAGGATTCGTCACCCTTTGCAGACGCTCGAGTTCGGTGCGCAATTCAGCCATGTCGGACTGCAACGCGGCATTTTCCGCGTGTTTCTGTTCGCTCAGATCGGACATGTCCGCGATCTGCCGCGCCTGGTCCTGAACCTTTTGTTCCAGTTCTTTGATGCGCCAGTTCGCATTGGTCTTGTCGCTCCGGAGCTCTTCGCACTCTTCCTGCGCGTGGGCGAGATGGACCTGTCGCGGTTTGGTGCCGCTCCTTTGATAGCATAATGTGCAGCAAAGGAGACGAACTATGGGCACAGGAAGAACGGATGAATTCCGCAAAGACGCGGTGCGAATTGCACTGACCAGCGGGCTGACACGGCGTCAGGTTGCCGACGATCTGGGTGTTGGGCTTTCGACCCTGAACAAATGGGTGACGGCTCACCGCGACACGGATGTGGTGTCGTCCGAGGATCGCGAACTCGCGCGGGAGAACGAACGGCTTCGGCGCGAGAACCGTATCCTCAAGGAGGAGAGGGACATCCTAAAAAAACGGCGCATGTTACCCGCGATGCCTTTGAGCAGATCACGGATGAGATCGTGACAGGTATTCGTGCCGCCGGATCTGTAAACGGCATATCTACACCAAGGGCCGTAGAAGGCTCGGGGATCAAACCACAGCCATCGCAGAAGGAGAGAACAACCACGTCCGAGGTCTCGGTGTCGTGGCCAACAGGACGGTGGGCGTTCGGTGAGTGAATGAAATGGAGAGCTGAAGTGGGATCCAAGCAATCTTGCTGTGGCGCGCGGCCTATATGCTCCCGCATCACTCGCCCGCCATACCGACCCGGCGCAGCAGGTAGCTGTCCATGATCCAGCCATGTTGTGTACGTGCAGCGGCGCGGCTCTCGATGATCTGCTGAGAGACTTCGGCAGCAGGGCCTTCGATCAGGATCTGCTCGGGGCTGCCCAGGTAGGCGCCCCACCAGATATACAGATCCGCCAGATCCAGGTGGGTAAAGCTGGTTTCGCCGTCCAGCAGGACGACGAGTGTTTCGGCACCCTCAGGCCAGCCTTCGTCGCGCAGGCGGCGGCCGGTGGTGATGGTCACCGGGCCGTTCACCGTGTTGAGCGGGATCGCATGCGCGGCGGTCAGGGCCTGCACCGCAGTAATGCCGGGGATCACGCGGAGCCTTGGCGCGGGCGAGAGGCGTTGCGCGATGCGAATCGTGCTGTCGTAAAGGGCGGGATCGCCCCAGACGAGCAGCGCGGTCGGGCCATGGACGCCGGCCGCATCGAGCGCCAATTGCCAGCGCCGGGCGATTTCGTCGTGCCAGGCATTGACCCGGGCCAGATATGGCAGGGCAAGGTCGCGTACGGGATACTCGAATGTGAGCACCTGTGCGTTGGTGCCGCTGGAGGCGATGATGCGCTGGCGCAGTTTGGCAAGGTCGTCCTTATCCTCGCCCTTGAGGGGGAGGAGGATGGTCGCGGCCTCGCGCAAGGCCTGCCTGCCTTCGAGCGTGACATGGGATTCGCTGCCGGTACCGATGCCGATGAGCCAGAGATTGGTGATCATGTTCGCTCTTTTCGCGTGAAAGGGCCTAGCCCCGATGAGTGGGGCCGGGCAGCGCCCGAAATCAGGCGGGGTCCGGTGCGGTGAAGCGTGCGGTCAGCCCGCCCAGCACCAACCAGGCCACGAGGCCGACGCCAAGCACGCGGGTGGCGAATTCACCGGCCATTTCCGGCGGAGCGACACCGTAGAACGTGTCGAGCACCGGGGCCCCGATGATATGGGGCAAGGCGATCAGCACCGTACCGATGGCCAGAAACAGCAAGGTGCGGCCATAGGCCATAAGCGCAAGCCCCGCACCAGTGGCGATCATCGTGCCGAACCACCAGATCTGACGGTCGCTGATGTCGGCGGCGATTGTTCCCGGCAATTCTGGCGAAAGCCCCATTGAGGGGGCCATCTGGAACGTGACGAAGCCCGCCACGCCCCAAAGCACGCCCGCGGTGAGGCTGATCTGGTAGCCCATCTGCCGGGCCACCTGCAGGGCCGCGGCCAACATCAGGCCGTAGCCCGCATAGATCAGCCCCCCGAACAGTACGGTCAACGCGTTGCGACCGAAATCCGAGGCCGCGCTGTCATGAGCATGGGTGTGATCGCCATGACCGTCATCGGCCGCCGCGCCGGATTCGGCGCTATGGTTGGAGGCATCGAAGTGCACCTTTTCCCCGGACTCGTAGAGTTCGGCCTGCAGGATGAGGTCCTGTAGCAAGGCAAAATGAAGTGCCGTCGCGAGCAAGCCCGCGACGAAGCCGGCGATCAACCCGCCGGTCAGCATACGAATTAGCATGGGTCTGTTCCGTTTGTCGGGTTAGTGGCAGGGGAAACCGGTGCCATGACGGATGTCATGTGCCGCGTCGTGCAGGGTGGCCGATTGTGCGTGGCCTGCCAGGAACAGGATGGCAGCGCCCAGAATCGCGGCAAAGAGGATGCTCAGCGCATTGGTTTGTGCGGCGGTGCGGTTGGCGATCAGTTGCGTCATGGTCTTTCATCTCCTTGACCGTCACACCCGACGGCCTTGTGGTTTCAGTACGCGTGGCCGGTCTCCTGACTCGCGGGTCACTGCTTCCTTTCCCCTTCCCACCGGGCCCGGATGGTCCGGCAGTGGGCATGCGAAAGGTCGCTCGCCGCATACAGTCGCGGGGGCGGTCAGGGCTTTAGTCCAGAATCTGTACTTTCCCTGTTCCCGTTTCAGTCCCGGCCCGAGGGCCATTTGGGACACCACACCTCATACTGCCCTTGTGTGCGCTGCCGGGTCAACAGTCAATGAATGCCAGATACTTGACAGATGCGACACCAGCGCGACCTATCGCGTCTTCGGTTCTCCGGGTATGCGGGCGATGGCCTTAAGCCGCAGATCTCCGAGCACGCGGGCGTCGTCGAAATTGCCGTCGCCTGATTCGCAGTAATGGTGCAGGAAATTCTCAATGAGCGGCAGGTCCGCGGCGCAGATTTCGCCGAAGAGATAGGCGGTTTTGCCTGGTGCCCGTATGGCGATGGTCGAGGGTCGGGTGCAGCCGGACATGCATTCAACCGTGGCAACGTGCGCCCTCGGCTCCTTGGCTGCGAGCGTGGCGCGCAGCGTGTCGGCAAACCCCTCGCGGCCCAGCGGACAAGAGGTGCAGAGGGTGACAGTGACCTCTGCGGCGGTCATGAGGCCAGCGGGCCATAGAGTATCAGCGCCGGCTGGTCGCTGATCTCCCTGGACAAATGGTCGGCCAGGCTGGCCATGGTGTGGCGCGTGATGTGCTGCTCCGGTGTGCTGACGCCCTCGGCGAGTATGGCGGGCGTGGCGCTGGGCAGGCCGTACTCCATTAGCGTGGCCAGCAGCTTGGGGAAGGTGCGTTTGCCCATGAACACCACGGTAGAGGCGGTGGGATCGGCCAGCGCAGCAAGGTTCACGTCCTCGGGCAGTTGCCCGGTCACGTCATGGCCGGTGACGAATTGCACGCGCCGGGCCGTCAGGCGCCGGGTCAGCGGGATGCCGGCCGCTGCGGCGGCGGCACAGGCCGAGGGGACGCCGGGAATGATCTCGTAGGGGATATTCGCGTCTTTGAGCGCGGTAAGCTCTTCCTCCAGCCGGCCGAAAATGCCGCCATCACCGGATTTGAGCCGTACGATTCGCCCGCTTTCCTGCGCGTAATCGACGAGCAGGCGGCTGACATGATGCTGCTTGGGCGATTTGCGCCCGGCGCGTTTGCCGACGCCCACAAGGTCCGCTCCGGGCCGTGCATGGCCCAGAATCGGACCAGAGGACAGATCGTCGAACAGCACCGCATCGGCGCGTTTGAGCCGATCCACCGCCTTGAGCGTAAGCAGCTCGGGATCACCGGGGCCGGAGCCTATGAAACTGACGAAACCGGTCATGACGCGGCCTCTTCTGCGGTGATGAGGTGGAAGAAGGTGCCGGAGACCTTGTTCTTGAAAGAGCCGGTTTCGGGCACTGGATTTCCACCGGCATCCATGACGCGGGCCAGTGGCGCATCGGGTTGGTCGAGGATCGTGGAATAGTGGAATTCGTGGCCGCGCAACGCCGCGCCGGGCGCATGGCCGGGCAGGGGGGCTTCGAGTAATGCGCGGCGGTAGCCAAGGTGGAATTTGCGCGTCTCGTACGAGGTGACGAGGCCGAGGAGACCGGCCATATCATGCCGGGTGCCCGACTTGTCTATCAGCGCCGCGCCAAGTGCCATGTAGCCGCCGCATTCGCCGTGCACCGGTTTGGTTTCGGCATGTTTGCGAAGCCCAGTGAGATAGGTCTGCGCGGCGGCGAGGCGGCCCGCGTGCAATTCGGGATAACCGCCGGGAAGCCAGACAAGATCGGCATCGGGCGCGGGCGCCTCATCGGCCAATGGAGAGAAGGGCAGGATCTCGGCCCCGGCAGCGTGCCAGCCTTCCAGTAGGTGCGGATAAGTAAAGGAAAAGGCCGCATCGCGGGCAAGCGCGATGCGCTGAGCGGGGGGCTTGGGCAGAGTGCCGCCCGCGGGCAGGGCAAGACCGGTCGCACAGGTGCGAATGGCGTCGAGGTCCACGTTTTCGCGCAGGAAGGCGGCGTAGCCTGCGATGGCGGCGTCGAGATCGGGGTGTTCAACCGCCTGGATAAGGCCCAGATGCCTTTCGGGCAGGGTAAGGTCGCCGCGCCGGGGCAGGCTTCCCAGCACTTTGATGCCGGCGTTTTCCATGCCCAGACGAATGAGTCGTTCGTGCCGGGGTGAGGCGACACGGTTGAGTATGACACCGGCAAACGGCAGGTCGGGATTGTAGCTCTTGAAGCCGAGCGCTGTGGCGGCGGCTGATTGGGCTTGTCCGCTGACATCGAGGACCAGCACAACCTGCCACCCCATACGCCGCGCGGATTCTGCAGATGAGCCGAAACCGGATTGGCCACGTGTGGCGACCCCGTCATAAAGACCCATGGAGCCTTCGCCCACGCAGATGTCCGCGCCTTTGGCCTGTGCGGTCACGCCATTGAGCAGCGCATCATCCATTGCCCATGTGTCGAGGTTGTACGAGGCCCGTCCACAGGCCGCCAGGTGAAACGCCGGATCGATATAGTCCGGGCCGGATTTGAAGGGCTGAACCGTTAGCCCATCTTCGGACAGCGCGCGCAGAAGACCCAGCATCACGGTGGTCTTGCCCGTCCCCGAGGAGGGCGCGGAGATCATCAGTCCCTTAGTCATTCGTGGCCTCCGGCGTCCAGGAGGCCCAAGGGCTGTCGGCGCTTTGCGGGCGGTATCGGCGGTCGTAATCCACAGCGTAGAGACAGCTTTCGTCAAAGCCTTCGCCGGCAAGCGCGGGACCGACGAGGATCAGCGCGGTGCGGGTGATGCTGTCATCAAGTTTGCCCGCGATATCGGTGAGCGTGCCGCGAATGATGCGTTCATCTGGCCAACTCGCGCGGAACACCACGGCGACGGGGCATTCGGCGCCATAGGCCGGGGTAAGGTCCGCGACCACGCGGTCGACATTCTGGATCGACAGGTGAATGGCCAGCGTCGCGCCGGTGGCGGCGAAATTGGTCAGCGTCTCGCCCTCGGGCATCGAGGATGCGCGGCCCGGCGTGCGGGTCAGGATCACCGATTGCGCCAGCCCGGGCAGGGTCAACTCGGTGCCTATCGAGGCCGCGGCGGCGGCAAAGGCTGGCACGCCGGGAGTGACTGAGACGGGGATGCCCATGGCGCGCAACCGGCGCATCTGCTCGCCCATGGCCGACCAAACTGACAGATCACCCGAATGTAACCGTGCCACATCGTGCCCGGCGGCATGGGCGGTTTCGATCTCGGTCATGATCTGGTCGAGGTTCATCGGCGCGGTATTGAGAATGCGCGCGTCGTCCGGACAATGATCCAGGAGCGCTTCGGGCACCAACGAACCAGCATAGAGACAGATCGGGCAGGCGGCGATGAGATCGCGGCCGCGCAGAGTCAAAAGGTCAGGTGCGCCAGGGCCGGCGCCAATGAAATGGACGGTCATGTATCATCTCCAGCTGGGGTGACTTGCGCCAAGGCACAGGTGGCCAAGCGATCATGCGAGATCACGCGCGGGGCGAGGAGGCGCGCGTTTGGCCCGGCGGCAGCAAGTGCGCAGGCCTCGGCCACTGAGCCGGTCTGGCGAACGGTTCGTGATTGGGTTGAGTGGGTTGCGGTTCGGACGTCACGCAATGCTTCAGGTTTGACCTTGGTGACATGATAACTTGCTGCGAAAGCGCGGAATGCCTCGGACGCGGCCTTGTCGGCGAGGGTGGCGACGCGGTCGGCCTGCCCGCCCGCGCGGCCAAGGGCGTCGCGCAGGCTTTCGGGTGTGGCGCCTGTGCGGAAACCGAATCCCGCGACGATCATAGCGTAACGCTCCATTGCACGATTGGATAAGCCGCTTTCCAGCCGGTCTTGGGGCCGAGCGGCGCAGCCTGGGACAGCTCGGCGCGCAAAAGATCGCCGCCATGCCGGGTATGGGCGCGGATCAACAGCGCCTCGGTCTCAAGCGTGACGGCATTGGCGACAATGCGGGTCCCGGGTGCAAGCCGGGTGGTTAGCCAGTCGAGCAGGGTCTCGGATAAGCCCCCGCCGATGAACACGACGTCAGGCGCGGGCAAATCGGCCAGTGCATCAGGCGCCGTGCCAGTGATCACGGAGAGACGATCAACGCCCAAACGGTCGGCATTGGCGCGGATCGTGTCGGCGCGATCTGCGCGCGGCTCGATCGTGTTGCACGATAGGGTGGAGTGGCTGAGCAGCCATTCGATACCGACAGATCCCGAACCGCCACCAATATCCCACAGATGCTCGAAAGGTTGGGGCGCGAGCGTCGAAAGCGTAAGTGCGCGGACTGGGCGCTTGGTCATCTGTCCGTCGCTGTCGAACCAGTCATCAGGACGCCCCGAGGCCAGCGGCTGGGCGCGGCCCGTGCCTCGCACAGTGATGGCGGCACAGACCGGGTGGTGAAAACCGGTGTCGGGAAGCGATTGCGCTTTGGTCCGGGTGACGCGTTCGCGCGGGCCGCCTAGCGATTCCATCACAGTGAGGGCGGAGGGGCCGAAGCCGGCTTCCGTCAGGTAGGTGGCCAGTTGGCGCACCGCATCGCCGTCGCGCAGAAGCACGATAAGGCGCTGCCCCTGCGCGAGAGCGGGGCGCAGGCGGGTAAGCGGGGCGGCATGCAGGCCGAAACAGGTGGTTGCCTCCAGCGGCCAGCCCATGTGGGACGCGGCGAGTGAAAAGGTTGACGGGCCGGGAAAGACGCGCCATTCACCGGGGTCGAGGCGTTTGGTCAGTGTCGTGCCCGCGCCAAACCAGAACGGATCGCCGGAGGCCAGTGCCACGACGCGCCGCGGTTTGAGGCCGAGCAACTGCGTGACTCCATCGGCGAAGGGAACCGGCCATTCGAGTGTCTGCGCCGTGAGGTCGGGCAGGAGCGCGAGATGTCGGGCCGGCCCCATGACGATTTCCGCTTGCGCGAGTGCGGTTCGGCTTGCAGGGGGCAAGCCGTCCGGTCCATCTTCGCCCAGACCGATGATGGTGAGCCAGGGAGTATCAGACATGGCACCCAACCTGCTTATTCTGGGCGGCACGACAGAGGCGACGGCGCTCTGCCGACGCCTCGACGAGGAGGAGCTGCGTGCCAGGATTTCCTTTGCTGGTCGGGTGGAGCGTCCGGTGTCCCAGCCCGTGCCGCAGCGCGTCGGCGGCTTTGGCGGTGTGGCGGGCCTGGTCGATTACCTGAACGCAGAGGGTATCACCCATGTCGTGGATGCAACGCACCCCTTTGCCGCGCGGATGAGCGCCAACGCCGAGGCCGCCTGCTTTGAGGCCCGCGTGCGGCTGATCGCGCTGACCCGTCCGCCGTGGCAGGCGCAGGCGGGTGATAAATGGGAGCGCGTCCCCGATATCGCCGGGGCGGTGGCGGCCTTGGACCGCCCTGCGACCCGCGTCATGCTGGCCGTGGGGCGCATGCATTTGGACGACTTCGCGCCGAATCCGCAACATACCTACCTGCTGCGGATGGTGGACCAGCCCAAAGGGGCCTTGCCCTTTCCGAACTGTCACGTGGTCGTGGACCGAGGGCCATTTTCCGAGGCGGGCGATCTGGCGTTGATGCGCGATCATGGGATTGGGCTGGTTGTTAGCAAGAACGCCGGCGGCACCGGCGCGGCTGCCAAGATCGTGGCGGCCCGCAAGCTGGGCCTGCCGGTTATCATGATCGACCGGCCCGCCCTTCAGTCGCGGGCCGAGGCGCATTCGGTGGTCGAGGTGCTGCGCTGGTTGGGTCATGATGACACCGATCGCGGCGTGTAGACGATCGGCGTGCCGTCGCGCGCGATGAGGCGCGTGGTCGAGGCGCCGACCAGAACCACGGTGCGCATGTCGGCCAACTCGGGTGCGCAGCCCGTCAGCGGCACCACGCGGATGGCTTCCTCAGGGGTCGAAACCGCGCGGGCGAAGATCACGGGACGGTCGTCGCTGCAGGCGTCGTTCAGGATATCCAGTGCTTTTTCAAAGCCTTCGGGACGGGATTTCGAGCGCGGGTTATAGAGGGCCATGGCGAAATCGGCCTCAACCGCCAGGCGGAGGCGCTTCTCGATGAGTGCCCAAGGCTTGAGATTGTCGGACAGGTTTATGGCGCAGAAATCATGGCCAAGGGGGGCACCCGCGCGCGCGGCGGCGGCCAGCATGGCGGTTATTCCGGGCAACACACGGATGTCGAGATCGCGCCAATGGGCGGGACCGTGCTCGACCGCTTCGAATACTGCCGCCGCCATGGCGAAGACGCCGGGATCTCCGGAGGAGACGACCACGACGTTTTTCCCCTCGGACGCCATGTTGAGCGCGTGAGCGGCGCGGTCGATTTCGACCCGGTTGTCCGAGGCATGCAGCGTCAGGCCCGGGCGCTCGGCGATGCGGGCGACATATGGAATATAGCCGACCACGTCAGACGCGGCGGCCAGTGCGGCTTGAACCTCTGGCGTGATCAGCTCATCCGCTCCCGGCCCGAGCCCGGCGATAACAATGGACCCGCTCATGGTCTGCGCCCCTGTCCGTGCACGACGATGATCGAGAAATAGGGCGTGACCTTGCCGTTCGCTTCCGTCAGGCGGGCGACAGTCTGGCCCGGCATGGCGGCGTATTCAACCAGCCAGGCCTCTTCATAGCGCCCGGCGGCTTGCAATGCGCGGCGCACCTTGTCGATATTGCGCCCGATCTTCATTATCACCAACGCGTCGGTGCTTGCCATGCGGCGGGTCAGGTCGTCCTCGGACGCGGTTCCCATGAGAACAGTCAGCACGTCATCGCCCCAGGTGATCGGGGTGCCGGTGGCCGTCCAGGCGGCGGACATGCCGGTTATGGCAGGCACGACCTCGACAGGGACATGGTTCACGAGGCGCATGTAGAGATGCATGAAAGAGCCGTAGAAAAACGGGTCGCCCTCGCACAGAACCACCACGTCCTCGCCCCGCGCGGCCAGCCCGCGCAAGATGTCGGTGTAGGTTTCGTAGAACTTGGACAGCATTTGGTTGTAGCGCGGATCGGTGAGCGGGATCTCGGTTGTCACGGGGTATTCCATCGGTACCTCGCAGGCCGCCGCCGGGATCAGACCCTCCACGATTTGTCGGGCTTGCCCCTTGCGTCCAGCCTTGCGGAAAAACGCTACGTGGCGGGCCCCGCGCAGAAGCCTGTCGGCCTTGACCGTCATCAAGTCAGGATCGCCCGGCCCAAGCCCGAGGCCATAGATGGTCCCCATCGGGGTCGGGGGCGCAGTGGGGGTATCGGTCGTGGTCATTCGGCACGGCTCGCGATGGCGTTGATGGCGGCCACGGTGATGGCCGACCCGCCAAGGCGGCCTTCTACGATGCAGCACGGCGATGGCTGGGCCTGCCAGAGGGCCTCTTTGCTTTCGGCGGCGCCGATAAATCCGACCGGGCAGCCGATGATTGCCGCGGGGCGCGGGCACTCGGGGTCCTCAAGCATGTTGAGCAGGTGAAAAAGCGCCGTGGGCGCGTTGCCGATCGCCACCAATGCGCCGTCCAGATGGGGGCGCCAAAGCTCCAGCGCGGCGGCGGAACGGGTGTTGGCCATCTGTTGGGCCCGGTCCCGGATGCCGTCGGCATGCAGCGTGCAAATCACCGCGTTCTCGGCAGGCAGGCGCGGGCGGGTCACGCCTTCGGAAACCATGCGCGCGTCACACAGGATCGGCGCGCCGTTTTGCAGGGCTCCGCGTGCCGCCGTGGCGAAATCGGGGGAAAAATGGATATGGTCCTCCAGCCCTACCATGCCTGCGGCATGGATCATGCGCACAGCGATCTGTTCCTCGATCGGATCGAACCGGGCCAGATCGGCCTCGGCCCGGATGGTGGCGAAGGATTGGCGGTAGATGGCTGCGCCATCGGTTTCGTATTCATAAGGCATGGTTTTTTACAGATCCGCTCCGGCCAGGATGACATCGGGGGTCAGCCCGGTCTTGTCGGGCTCGTCCCATGGGTGCCCGTTTTTTACAAGGTCAAAAGTACCATCTCGCCCGCTGAGGGTAGTGTCAGCCGCGGTTCGGCGGGCGCAGCTCTTGGCGCACCCCGAGACATGCAGACGGCCCTTGATATTGGGCGCCAGCGCGCGCGCCAACTCGCGGGTCTCGACACTGGCCTGCGGGCAGAACGGAGCACCGGGGCATGCATCGACAGCCAGCAAAGGATCGCCCGGTGTGGTGATGAAGTGGCTGGTTTGCGGCATTTCGACCCCTTCGAGGAGGAAAAGCCGCCAAGGGGTTACGCGCAACGCCGGGGCATTGGTCGTCTCAAAAAGGGCCCGTAGGGCAGCGGCGTCAACCTGCCCGAACGGTGCCCCCAGAAGTGCGCCTGTTTGCGTCTCTCCCGGGACGGGCGGCGGCTGGTTCTGGATGGGCGCCGTGGTGGTCCAGCCCTGGGGCAGGGCGTGGCGGGTGAGCACGTTGGCCATGCGGCGCCGGGTCTCGTCCCGGTGGCGGTCGAACCAGTGGGCCATCTCCAGCAGCGCATCGCGCGCCGTCGCCTCGGTCACGGGGCGCCCAAGGGCACAGCCATCCGCGCGCAGGACAAGGCCCTCTGGGCTACGCTCAAAGCGGAAATCGGCCGAGTTACCGGTCAAGATCGGCACCGGTCCGGTATCAATGATCATGCCGACCTTGGCGGGTAACTCGGGCAGCGCATCCAACGCATGCAGGACCGTGCGGACAAGCCGGTCGGTCAGATCACCCGCACGCCAGAACGGCGTTACTATGATGTTTCTGCGGTTCTCTTGCGCGGGATCGGCATCCAGCAAAGCCAGCTTGTTCAAGGCCTGCAGGAGCATTTCATGCGCCTCAGGCGCGACGCCCCGGATTTGAAGGTTTGCCCGGTTGGTGAGATCGACAAAGCCGTTGCCATAGTCCAACGCCAGATCGCAAAGCCCAAGGGCCTGCTCGGCAGTAAACCGGGCGCGCCTTGGCCTGATGCGGACGACAAGTCCGTCGCCGGACATCATCGGACGATGCGCGCCGGGGCACCAGCCCTTGATTTGCGGAGGTTGCGCGGCACGCACGGTCATGTGCCCGTCTCCAGGTCCGCACGGATCGAATTGCGGCGCGTCTGCCAGAGGCCGGCGGCCAAAAGCGCGTTGAACCGGTCGCGCATCGTAGTTAGCGCCTCGGGGTTCGTATCGGCCATGAAACGCTCGACCTCCTCGTTGCCGAGGGTAGCGTCGTGGTAGAGATCGAACAGGTGCGGCGATACTGCGCCAGCGAGATGAGCGAACGCAGCCATGTGATCGAGGGTCGCGGCAATCTCGGCCGCGCCGCGAAAGCCGTGCTTCTGCATGCCCGCGATCCATGCCGGATTGGAGGCGCGGGCCTGCACCACGCGCGCGATCTCTTCGGGCAGGGTGCGCGCGCGGGGGCGCGCCGGATTGGTGTTGTCGAAATGGTAGAGCGTCGCGTTGCCGCCGGTGACGGCCTGTGCCGCGGCGAACCCGGCCTCGTGCGTGGCATAATCGGACGCCAGCAGAAGGTCGGTCTCGGGCAGGTCCTGAAGATGGACAAAGGCGTCGGCCTGCGCGACCCGTGCGCGGATACCTTGCGGGTCGCGGTGGGCCGCGTTACCGTCAAGCGCCCAGGCCGACGCGCTTAGCCAAGCTTCGCCCACGCGCTGGCGGCCGGTTTTGCTGTAATCCTCGATCATGTCGCCCATGCCAAGGCCGAAGCTGCCCGGCGCTGGCCCGTAGACCCGCGCCAGATCATGGCGCCCGGCATAGGGGTTCCAGTCCGGCGCCTCGTCCCGCTCGGCCAGCGCACGGATGGCCTGACCAAAAAGCGCCGACAGCGTCGGGAACACGTCACGGAACAGGCCCGAGACCCGCAGAGTCACGTCAATCCGGGGACGGTCAAGCTCGGCGATCGGCAGCACCTCGATCCCGCTGACCCGCTCAGACCCCGCGTCCCAGACCGGTTTCACGCCCAGAAGATGCAGCGCCATGGCAAATTCCTCACCGGCGGTGCGCATGGTGGCCGACCCCCACAGATCGACGATTAGTCCGCGCGGCCAATCGCCTTCGTCCTGCAAGTGGTGGCGGACCAGCTCTTCGGCCAATTTGGCGCCCTGCGCATACGCGGCGCGGGTGGGGACAGAGCGCGGGTCGGTCGTATAGATGTTGCGCCCGGTGGGCAGCACGTCGGTACGCCCGCGATAGGGCGATCCGGAGGGTCCGGCCGCGATCCTTTTGCCATCCAGCGCGTCCAGAAGAGCCTGCCGTTCAGCTATTGTGCTGGCTTCGGTGTCGATTTCCGAGGGGGCAGCGGGTCGCCCCCAGACATGCAGCCCCTCGCCGAATTGGCTTTCCTTGATATCGCAGACAAATCGGTCGATGCGGGTGATCGCTTCGGCACTGCAACTGGCGCGGTCAAGCCCGAGGTCCTGTTCCACCCCGAGGCTTTGCGCCTCGGCACGGATATCCGATTGCAGCCGGTCGCGGCGCTTGGGGTCCAGCCCGTCGGCATTAGAAAACTCGTCCAGCAGCGCCTCCAGCCTGATCAACCGGTTGGGGGTTTCGCTGACGCGAAGGGGCGGCGGGACATGGCCCAGCGTCACGGCCCCGATGCGCCGTTTGGCCTGCGCAGCCTCGCCCGGGTCATTCACGATGAACGGATAGACGACAGGCAACCCGCCGGTCAGCACGTCGGGCCAGCAGGTGGCCGACAGGGCCACGGACTTGCCCGGCAACCATTCCAGCGTGCCATGGGCGCCGATATGGATCAGCGCGTCGGCCTGTTCCTGAAGCCAAAGGTAAAACGCCACGTAGGCATGGCGCGGGGTGCGCGACAGGTCGTGGTAGGTATCCTCGCGGGTTTCGGGCGTGCCGCGTTCGGGTTGCAGCGCTACAAGTGCATTGCCCAGCCGGCATGCGGCAAAGCGGAACTGTCCGTCCTGCGCCTCGGCTGCGGGATCGCCCCAGGTTTGCCACAGATCGTCCTGCAATCGCTGCGGCACGCTGCGCAGGGCGGCACGATAGGACGCCAGCGGCCAAGTCATATCGCGGGCCAGTAATGTCTGTTCCAGTGCGGAGGGCGTTGTGTCAACGGCGTAGCCCGCCTCGCGTAGATCCTCGAGGATCGCCCGGGCCGAGGCGGGCGCGTCAAGCCCCACCGCGTGGCCCATGTTCCAGTCCTTGCCCGGATAGGTGGACAGAACAAGCGCGGGCCGCCGCGCGGCGGCCGGCCTGCCTGCCAACGCCAGCCACCCTTCGACCCGGTCGGTGATGGCATCAACGCGGTCAGATGCTGCGCGATGCCCGAACCGGGCGAATTGCAGGTCGGGATCGCGCGCGCCTGCTTCCTTGAACGAGGCAACACCGCCCATGATCCGCCCGTCCACTTCCGGAAGCACCACATGCATGGCAAGATCGGTTGGCGACAACCCGCGTTCGGCCTCTGCCCAGGCGTCGCGTGTGGACGTGGCCAACGCCACCTGGAACACAGGCACTTCGCCCGCATCGAGGGGCGAGGATCCGTTGTCTCCCTTGCCCGAAAAGGCGGTGGCGTTGACGATAGCGTCGGGCTTGTAATGGGCCACCTGTCGGGCAATCCAGCGCGCTACGTCGGGTGCTTTCAGCGATGGTGCGAAGAGAGCCAGAACGTCGTGGCCGCGCGCATGGAACCCGCGGGTCATGGCGGCCATCGGATCCAGATCGGCGGCGACCAGGTAGGAGCGGTAAAAGACCACGATCACCCGCGTTTTCTTTTGGCTGAAGATCGCTTCTTGCTGGCCCGGTAGGTCCGAATGCCCTGTGCCGATCTGTCCAAAAGAAGCGGCCGCTGGACAGGTTACGCCGTGCGTTTCTGTCCAGGCCCCTACCGGTGGCAGCATCTTGGCACCCTGCACCGGCCCTGCATAGAGCCCTGCCGCCAGCGCCATCTGCGCCAGCGCAGCCTGCGCGGCCACCACGCCGCCGGTGTCGCACAGGTGCTGCAATCGGCGCAGGGTCGACACGGGCAGGGTGGACTGCGCGTCCAGCCGTGGGTCGGGGCGGCCATCGGCGGGCAGCACGGCGAGAGCGATGCCGCGCTGATCCGCCAGCGCCTTGACCTGTTGCAACCCGTAGGACCAGTAGGGCACTCCGCCGATCAAGCGGATCATGATGCCGCGCGCTCCAGCCAGCGTCTGCTCGATATAGGTATCCACCGACAGCGGATGTTTCAGCGCCGCCAGGTTGGCCAGCCGCAACTGGGGTAGTTTGCCATGCGGTCCGCCGCCGCGATGCCAGGCTTCAGCAAACGCACCCAGATCGGAATCGGAAAACGAAAGAACCACCAGATCCGCCGGGCTTTGGCCCAGATCGGTGGGGGTGTCAGTTTCCTCAACCCCGTGGCTTTCGCGAAAGATCACATGCATGGCGGGTATCCGTAGGCCGTGTCAGCCCTTAAAAGCCTCATTCGGCGGCGTGGGCAGCGGCCCCGAGCGCGGCGCGGATCGTGTCGGGGTGGATGTCGTCATGTTCAGCGATCACCACGAGTCGGCCCTGGCGCGCCTCGTCAGCCGTCCAGAGACGGTCGAACTGGTGGCGCACCCGCGCGCCTACGGCCTGCACCAGCAGCCGCATGGGTTTGCCCGCGACGCTCGCATAGCCCTTGACCCGCAGGATGTTGTGCGACCGGGCCAGGTCCTCGATGGCCGAAGCCAGTTGGGCAGCGTCGGACAGTTCGGGGATGTCGACGACGATCGATTCGAACTCTTCGTGATCGTGATCTTGGGCTTCGTCATGGTGGCTGGGGCGGGCGTTCATGTCATCCTCGGCGGCAGCGCCCAGGCCAAGCACGATACGTGCGTCAACCACGCCTTCGGCCACTTCGATCACGGGGAGGGGGCGCGGCGCGTCGGCGGCGATGCTCTCTTTAGCGCGCGCAACGCCCTCGGGGCCGGCAAGGTCGGGCTTGGTCAGCAGAATGATGTCGGCGCAGGCGATTTGATCCTCAAAGACCTCGGACAAGGGCGTTTCGTGATCGAGGCTGTCATCGGCCACGCGCTGTGCGTCCACCGCGGCCACGTCAGGCGCAAACCGGCCTGCGGCGACGGCCTCGGCATCGGCCAGGGCGATCACGCCGTCCACGGTCACGGCCGAGCGGATATCGGGCCAGTCGAAGGCCTTGAGCAACGGTTTGGGCAGCGCCAGCCCGGAGGTCTCAATCAGGATATGATCCGGGCGCGGATCAAGTGCCATCAGCGCCTGGATCGTCGGGATGAAATCATCGGCCACGGTGCAGCAAATACAACCGTTGGCCAGTTCCATGATGTTTTCGGCCGGGCAATCGGGGATCGCGCAGCTTTTCAGGATTTCGCCATCGACGCCGACATCGCCGAATTCATTGACCACCACGGCAAGACGCTTGCCGTCCGGATTTTGCATCAGGTGACGGATCAGCGTGGTTTTTCCCGAGCCGAGAAAGCCGGTGATCACGGTAACGGGTAGCTTGGCGAGATTGGTCATGTTTTGTCAGCCTCCGGGGCGGGGTTGTCGGTAAGCGGGGGGATACGGGCCACGCAATTGCGTTTGAAATGCTCGGGTCGCTCGCGCCACGGGATCAGCCCGTCCCCGGTGGCGTGATAAAGCTTGGCGCCCTCAAGGATGACGTCTGGTTGCGACACTTCATTGATGCTGCCGTAGATATAGGTCCAGCGGTCGCCGCCGCGCAGCGCCACGGTGCAGCCGTTGTCGCAGTTTTGCAGGCACTCGACGGGCGTCAGGCGCAGGCCCGCGGGCAACTCTTTGGCGCACAACGCGTCGTAAAGGCGCTGTCCGGGGCGGCGGTCGTCCTCGGGTGCTTCCTGGCCGCGGCGGCACTTGACGCAAACGAGCAGTTCGGTGGTGACCGGGGGGGCATGCGCGTCTTTCATCTGCTCGTCCCTTATCGGGGCACGGGGCAGGATGGCGGGCATTGCTCAGCTCGGAGCCCTGATCCCGACACCGGAACACCCCGTCCGGTTTCGTAAATCTCAAGCGCTGGCAGGTCTCCCGGCTTGCGGATATCGGAGCGTTTTCAAGGCTCCGGTGGGCGCCCGACCTTCCCGGCGCAAAGGCCAGTGGCATGGGGCGACCTCTCCGGTCACGGTCGCGGGGGCGGCTGTGCTTGACGCTTTCACAAGCGATGGCACATTCCCTTTTCACCTGTCATAGAACAGGCACCAGCTCGGCCAGATGACGGTGGGCAAGGGGGTTTGTCAAGGACGAGAATAGGGATGCGGCGATGAACGGGTCGACTTTCGGAAGAGTCTGGGCAAGAACCGGCGTTCTTGCCGCGCCATATCGCGTGATGTTTCCGCTCGCCGCGCTTTGGGCTGCGATGGCCGTGGGACTGTTTCAATGGGGCGGCGGGATGATCGTGCCCACCGACTTGCGACTATGGCATGTGCACGAGATGATCTTCGGCTTCGGTGGCGCGGCACTGACAGGTTATCTTGGGTCCGCCTGCTCGGCTTGGACAAGCCGTGCGCCGATCAATGGCTGGCGGGTCGGGGTTATGGTGCTGCTTTGGATAGGGGCGCGTGCGGCGCTGCTAATAGAAACCTTTCCGATAGCACCGCGCCTGGCACTGGCGGCCGGGGTGTTCTGGTGGCTCGCTGCCATGCTGTTTGAGGCGGCTTGGCGCGGCGGGCGCCAATGGCGGCCGGGGTTCATCATCTTTTGCCTTGCGGCTGGCGTGGGATCGGCGGCCTGGGTGGCCGGCATGGAAACGGGCGCGTTGAGCGGTGAGAAAACGGCCTTTCCGGTTATTGGTGTCGCGCTGCTGCTGGCTGTCGTCGGTGGTAGTATGGTGCCGGCGTTCCTTCGCAGCGCTGCAGCGTGCCCGGAGTCGCCAGCGCGGCGGGCGATGCCTTGGCTGCGGGTTCTTGCCCTTCTTGCTATGGCTATTGCGGCGTGGTCCTGGGGCCTGGGCGCGCCGAACGTGGCGGGCCAGGCGATGCAGATTGCTGGCCTATGTTTGTTTGCGAACATGCTGTCCTGGCCGTGGAGCGTCGCGCGCCGGGACTGCCTACTTGCCATGATGATGCTGGGTTATCTGTGGCTTCCCGCCGGTCTGTGGCTGTGGGGAAGCGCCCTCACCGGAGGGCAGCCGCAGGGCATGGTCGCGGCGATTCACCTGATTGTCATGGGGGCCATGGGCGGGATGATCATGGCCGTCGCCGCGCGCCCTTCGGCGTCGCGAACGCCTGCCGGCATACGCGCGCATCGCTGGGTGTGGGTTGGTTTTGCGCTGATCTCTTGCGCGACGGTTGCGCGGGTTTTCGGGGCGCTGGATATCGCCGCCATGCTTTGGATAGGAGGGTGGATGCTTTTCCTCCTTACGCTCGCCCCCGGTCTGCGCGGGCCGGTTCCGCGCCCGATCTTTAGCGGCACCCGCACCTCGGCGTAGCGCGTCTGGCCACTTGTCGCGTGGCCGCCATTGTGGTTTCGTCGCGCGCGTTCCCACGATTGAAGACAAAGGCGCCCGATGACTGATGACCTGAATGCCCGCCACAATGTGAAGATGCGCAAGATCAAAGAAGCGCGTGAGCGAATGATGGAGTCCAAGACCGAAGAAAAGGGCCTCATCATGGTTCATACCGGGTCTGGCAAGGGCAAATCGTCGTCAAGTTTCGGTATGGTTCTGCGCTGCATTGCCCATCGTATGCCCTGTGCGGTGGTGCAGTTCATAAAGGGCAATTGGGACTCGGGTGAGAAAACGATTCTGCGTGAGCATTTCGCCGACCAGTGCCGGTTCTTTGTCTCGGGCGATGGATTCACCTGGGAGACACAGGACCGGGAACGCGATATTGCCGCGGCTAAGAACGGTTGGGCCATCGCCAAGGCGCAGATACTCGATCCGGAAATCGAGTTTGTGCTGCTTGACGAAATCAATATCGCGCTGCGCTACGATTACCTTGATATAGATGAGGTGGTCGATTTCCTCCTGCATGAAAAGCCGCGCATGACCCACGTCTGCCTGACCGGGCGCAATGCCAAGCCCGAGCTGATCGGGGCCGCAGATTTGGTCACGGAAATGACGCTGGTCAAGCATCCGTTCCGGGACGGCGTCAAGGCGCAGAAGGGGGTGGAGTTTTGACCCAGACCTGGCGTGCGCCCCTGGGACTGGGCTATTGGGTTAGTAGATATTGATCGGGTCGTGGTGGGGCAGTTGTACAAACCAGCTGAAGGCCAGACGTCCCCTTTCCCCGAAGGGACTTATCCCACGACATCAGTGACGGGTATGCTAAGGGCGATTTTGTCAGTCGAACGCCTGAAATCTGTATTGAAATAGATGGCGAGTGGCCTCAAGTCGCCGATATGCAGCAGAAGTCGCGAGGTCCAAAAGACAACTGTCGTGGGAGCATGGGCGATCGATCTGGAGGAACACGAAACGTGGGAATCAGGGCGGTTTCCGGACCTTCGCCGCGGAGACAATCCGATTACCCGGCAAATATATTAGCCGCCATTCAGAGTGGACCGCGAACGAGGTGTTTCTATAGCGCCGCATGACGGCACCGAGCCCCATTCTCCAAATGCGGCAAGGTGCGCGACTGGCGGCTTCGACCTCATGGCTGCGGGTGCAGCAGGAGGTTCTATTTGCGTCGACACGCCGGTCGCCGCAGCGCTCGGAAACCTGGTAACGATGCTGTTGCAGCGATCAATCCTTTCGCCCAGACGCGCCCGGGTGCGCGTACTTGACGACAGCGACCCGTTTCGGCAGGGCCATTTCGGCCTGCGTCTATCTACGCGAATTGACTGGAATGGCCTCAAGTGCCGCGTCGGCATGCATTTCCATCACTCATTGACACCGATGGGCTGTCAGGCTCCGCGAGAAGGGCGGTCTCGCGCATGAGGTCCCCGCCCACCACAACCTCGAGGCCTGGCTGCACGACTATATCGAGGAGGCGGGGATCGCAGACGATCCCGGGGGCTGGCTGTTCCGGGCGGCCGAGGGGCGGACCGGGCGCCTGACGAAGCGCCCGCTCCAGGCGCGCAACGCACTCGACATGGTGCGGCGCCGGGCCCGGGATGCCGGAATCGCTGTGCCTGGGCTCTGCAATCACAGCCTACGCGCGACCGGAATCACCGCTTACATCGCCGCTGGCGGCGCGCTCGAGACCGCCCAGACGATCGCCGGGCACGCGAGCCCGCGAACCACGCAACTCTACGACCGCACCGGCGACGAAATCGCCCTCGACGAGATCGAGCGGATCATCCTGTAGCGGCTTCTACCGCTTGCGCTTGTCCGGTCTCTGGGTCAGCGCCGATGCCGCAGCAGACTTCGCCGCCTTGCTCGACTTGGGGTTGCTCAGCACCTTGGCCGCAGCACTTGCCGCCTTCTTGCCGGTCACTTCCTTGTTCTTGGCCATGTCGCCCCTCCTTGTGGAACTGGCTTTTGAGATGCCGGCCTCATGCGGCGGCGGGTTGGGTTCCCAACGAGATCGGTTGCAGCTCTGCAGTGAGATGTGGTGGTTCCTGTCGCCAGGCTGCTTCCACGATCTCCAGAGGCGGGTGCCGACGCTGGAACCCCCAGAAATCGATCATTTCCCCACTCGTTGTCTTGCGGAGGTCGTCGGGTTTGCAGCAATCCCGGTATAAGTCCGTGAAGTTCCCGCATCCGCAGAACTCGTCGTCCCGGATCTCGCAGATCCGCTCCGCTGGTTGAGGCACAGACTGGAAGCCGGGCCAGCGGCCGAACCACTCCAGGTGGAGATGTCTGGCGGCCCACACGGTGTAGAGATCGAGGAGCGCGACCGGAGGGTCTCCGGGGCCCCAGGTGCCATCCGTCATCTCGAAGGCGCAGATTGACCCGTCGGGAAAGTTGGTGTGCCGCGACCCGATCCAGGTGCGCGACACTGCCGTCTTCCAGAAGCCCCAGCCCCGGACGCGCAAGGTCCGTGAATACGGTAGATGCAGGAAGAAGAGGGCGGTTCTGCCGAGCCCGTTGGCGATTACGCTCTCCGCCATCAGCCACATCTCGTGCTCGTGGTCCCAGGCCACCAGGGTCGGATAGGCTTGAGCGCAGTCTGTCAGACCCTCGCTGTAAGCAGACCGTAGCTGCGCGCTGACGACCGATGCGGAGGCACCGGCCGACCGGGATCTTCGGGCCGGCCAAGGTCTTCCGGGCGCCCCTTGCCGTCGGGAGGACCATTGCCACGGTCCGGTTGCGGGTCGACTCGATCCTGCTGCCTCATGGCGCATCTCCAGGCCGATAATTGACGATGAACCGGGGGCCTCGTTCGGCCGGACGATGCCCCGGTTGTAGACCACAGGAAAAACACCGCGATCCATTTGCTCCCCGATCTCCCGTATCATTGTTCTGGGTCCCGGGTTCACTGGATCGCCTCCTGCTTTCGCACTGTAGTTCCGGTTGGATTGCGTGCGAGGGTGTGCTAATAATACGGATTATAAGGGAGGGCCGCGCGCCGTGTCAAGGCGTGCGAAGCGCACACAGGAATATTGATGACCATGGATACCAAAGCGCTCGTCGCGGCGCTAAAGCGCAAGCGCGAGTCGGAGGGCCTGAGCCTGAGGGCCCTTTCCGCGCAGATTGGGGTGAGTTTTTCTTCGCTCGCGCGCATAGAGAGGGGCGAAGGCCAACCCGATAACAACTCGACCATCAGGATTCTGGAATGGCTCGGGAACGACGGCAGGGACGCCGGGCTGTCGTTCCACAGCGTGGCGCTCGTCCACTTCCGGGCAGCAAAGAATGTCCAGTCGAACACGGTGCACTGCCTTCTCGAAGCAGCGAGCCACCTCAAGGCGAGCCTCGGGGCCAATCTTGGCCCAGCCGAGCGGCGCGAGATGGCGGAGGAGAGAGACCAGGATTCGGCTCCCACCTTCGCGCTGTCGAAACCCGAGATGGAAGACATGGCGCGGGAGTTCAGGGGGGACCTGAACGTGGGGCCGACGGAACCGCTGGAGGCGCTCGACGTCCGCATCTCGAGCGTCTCCGTCCACGTTCCGGGAGAGGTGCCCGGTCTTGATGAGCGATGCAGAGAGCATCTCGTTGGCATCGGGTCGCGGGATTGGTCGGCAATGAGCGTTCCGCTCGATCTCGAGGAGGAACGCTGGGCCGTCCTTAGAAACGACACCCATAGCCTGGAACGCCAGCGGGTCACCTATCTCGAAGAGTGCTGGCACATCCTGCTGGGCCACCGCCTCACGAAAATAGCGAAGATTGCTGACGCCTACGGGCGAACCTTCGACAGCGCCGAGGAACATGACGCCTACTACCTGGCGGCGGCCTGCATGCTGCCGGAGGCCATGCTCCGTCAGGCTGTGCGGGAAGGCCGGTCCGCCGCCGAGATCGGAACTGCTCACGGCGCCTCACCCGAACTCGTGGAGTATCGGATAAAGCGGCTGGGTCTGTGGCGAACCTACAAAAACAAGGGCCTCAAGCTCAAAAAATAGATGGACGAGCTTATCGTCGCCGCGGTCCGGGTCTCGGAAACAAGCCCCGAAAACGCCCTGATCCCCCTGCCAAGAAATTTCTTCTGAGGCCGTAACACTCAACCCAGTTCCTTGCCGAAAGGAACTGGACATGACGACTACCACCTCATCGAACACCCGCGATCTCGACCCGGCCGGCCTCACCCCCCGGGTGGGGCACATTTGCGGTTCACAGGATTTCAGAACTGAGCGCGCTCGAACCATCTCCTCCTCGTCAAGGAAGAGATGAACGATGTCCCACGATCAAAGTCCCGGTATCGCCAAGAAATTGAACCTCAACAAATTCTTCGCCGTTGGGGACGACAAGAGGAACGAGGTCCTTCGAGCTTTAGGCCTGTCTGCTCAGCGAGACCACGACTGGACCACGATCTGGGCTGCCTTGGGCCTATCGGCGGTGCAGAAGCGCAAGCTCTGGGAAGACTTGCAGGCTCCTATGCTCACGGTCGCCGAGGTGGCCGATATCGTCGAGAAGCGACCCAAAACCGTGAGCGGCTGGTGCGACCGGGGAGAATATCCGCCGGATTTTCCCGTGCCGTTCGACTTCGGTCCGCGGACCAAACGCTGGATCGCGCTCGAGGTCTGGGCATACCGACAGCCCGCAATCTACCGAAAGCGTGCCTGCGGGATCGCCCGTCCCTCTTCCTCTACACGCAAGATCCTGCGACGACCGACAGGAAATGGACTGGTGCCAACCACGCTCGATCCCATGGCGTTTTCCTGATGTCTTGAAGATGACCCACAAGGGTAGAGAGAAATTTTTTCGGCCAAATCTCTTTGGACCAATCTTCCGGGAAAGGTCCAAGGAGAATTGACCCATGTTCCAGTCTCTCGACGAACTCATAGCCGACGCGGAAGCCACGGTAGCCGCAGAAACCAGCCGTCGCGTCATGACCGAGGTCGAGGATATGCTCGACCGGGAGATTGCTGAGGGAAAATCCGAGAGTTCCCGCCAGCGTGCAAAAAGCGCCCTGCGCAGCCTTCTCAGGGTTCGGAACCTGACCCCGGAAACGGCGGACCTGGATATCGAATGGTTCGACGAAAATTTTCCGCTCGACGGCTGGGACCCTGTATCGATGCCGACGCTTACCCAGGATTCCTATCTCGACTATCGGAAGCGCGTGCGCGCCGCCATCGAGCGGGTTCTGGGGATCGCGCAGAAGCGGGATGCGGCGCGGTCAGCCCGGGACGCCTGGACCGATATGGGCGCCTGGCTCAAGGCATGTCCCGAGTTCGAAGGGTTGGGTTCGCGACGTCTCATTCCGGTGACTTCAACCCTGACCATGGGAGCGAGACAAGGTGGATTCCAGCCAGATGGGACCACCGACGAGGTCTTCCGGTGCCTGCACGGCGCCGCCCGAGACAGCGGCACACGGGAGAGCTATAGGAACGCCAGCGCCCTCATCGCTGATCTCCAGGCCAACCCCGAACGCGCCGAGATCTGGACCTGGATGCGGCATCCCATCTCGCCAATCCGGGCCGAACCGACTCGGACCTACGATCTGCCGGATCACTTCCTCGATGAGATCGAGGAGATGACAAAAATCGCTGCGCGGCTTCGGTATGTCACGGTCAAGGAGACTTGGGTGCACGTCGCGGAAAAGACCCGCGATAACTATCGCAACACGCTTCGCGCCATGGTGAGCGCACTGCTGGCGACCGGCCACATCTCGCCCCAAGCCAATAGCCTGCGCCCCGCTCTGGAGGACGCTGAGGCTCTCGCGGCCGCATTGCGAGAATGGCTGAAGTGGCTCACACAAGGCCAGTGGGCTGCGAGCACCGCTGTGCGTTATACTGGGCGACTTCCTTGCATCTTCGAGCGCAACGACCTCGAGACATCTGAGCTCAAGCGCCTGATCGAGGAGGTCGACGAGTTCCACGACTCGCTCGAGAAGCGCGAGATGAACGAAGAGACAAAGGCGTTCTGCCGGGCTCTAATAGAGCGGCCCGGCTTTCGTTCGGACTTCCTGCTGTCGCATGTAGAACCCCGAAAAGCTGCGGAGAAAATCCTCAAGCGGGCCAAGTCCCGCCGAAACGGGAAGCTGATGCCGAATGAGGCCACACTGGTCCGACAACTCGGGACGGTCGCCCTGTTCAGCGCGATCGAGTGCGGCGGCGCGCCGATCCGGGTGACGAACTTTCTCGGAATTACCTGCATCGGCACCGGCGCATGGTTAAAGAGGATCTCCAAGGATCGCTTCGAACTGACAGTGCCGGCGGCACATACCAAGAACAAGAAAAGAATCTGGGCTCCGATCGAGGCCAGCCGAGAGAGATACCATGACACGGTCCGCTGGTATCTCGAATATGTACGCCCGCTGTACCTCATCGATCCGTCGACCGGAAAGAGCCTCGATAGTTGCTACTTGGTGCCCAAGGTCACGGACCCGACCCAGCCTCTGCCCTACGATACGTTCAGGGGTTGGTTCCTGAAAATCATGCGCGACGTCTGCGGCATCGTCTGCACGCCGCATAATTTTCGCCACGGTCAGGCCTCGCTGCTCTACCACGACAATCCGGGTCTGCTTCGCACCATTGCACGCCGCCTTGGGGACACGGAGCAGACCGTCGTCGAGAACTATGCGTGGGTGCACGAGGAAATCGAAGCCGAACGCGGTCAGGCCGCGCTGGTGGCCATGATCCAAAAGAAAGGACGCAGATGAAACGCGATACCAGAACCCGCGAGAAGCTGCGCGGCCTACCAGTCTTTGCCCGCATGTCGGATCGTGTAGAGTTCGACACGCTCGACATGACTGATCTCCGGTTGGTGACGCGACTGCTCGAACATGCAGGCGCGCTCGATCAGGTCACGGAGGCCTCTGCCCTGGAGATCTCGGAACGTTCGGACCGCCGTCTGGACCAGATCCAGCGCGGCCTGCGGTATCTGGTTGGCCGGCAGCATCCTGCGACCCTGGCGGTTTCCTCCGCGCTCTCCCGGGTTCGAAACGAGGCGCGTGCCGCGGGCGGCCGGGACACCCGATCCCGCGAACTCATCCTGCAATCGACTCACTGGGGTCCGTTCCGTGCGCTTGCCGGAACCGCAGCTCTTTCCATGGCCCAACTACGGGCCACCGACCGCCTGCTGGCGCGCTATGGGACCCTCGAAGCGATTACGGAAGCGGTCATTCTGGAGGTGGCGGCCGAGACGCCGAACGCTCCCGTTCTTCTCCGAGCGGCATTCAGAAAGCTCGTCGGCGACAAGCATCCCGCATCGAGTGCTGTAACACTGGCGCTCGCGCGGCAGCAGAACCGAGCCGATGCTAACAGGGACCGGCGCCCGCGCGAGATCATTCTGGCGAGCGACACTTGGGACAAGCTGCGCGATCTGCCCGCGGCAAAGTCTCTGCCGATGGACTTGCTGCGCGTAGTCGATCGCTTCTTCGCCTACTGCTCGGCCCGCAATTTGCGTCACATCCAAGCCTGCGACGTCGCCAATTTCGATAAAGTTAACGAGGGCCAGGGGCCGTTGCAGCGGCTAAGGGACGGTCTCCGAGCGCTCTACGGAGCGCATCACCCGATCGTGCACACCGTGAGCGAAGCGCGCATTGCCAAGAGCCGGGCCTACTACGAGGCGACCGCCCCCGCCCGCACGATCGGGCAGGGCCGGCGCACTCTTCTATATTCAATTCCGGAAACAGAAGTGCCCGCTTTGTGGCTGGAGACCTTAGCCCGCCTCGAGGCCGGGGAGCGTGTTCGAGGCAGGAAGACCGCCGCAAGCTGTGTCCAGAGCATGCGAATGCAGGCAAGGTATCTTCTTTGGGCTGCCCGCCGGGAAGGACTTCCGGACGGCCTCTCACTGGAAGCTCTACGTGCCTATGATCAGGCCCTTGATGAGCGCGGCACTCGGGCGAGCTCCCGTGCCATCGCATTCGGCTGGCTGCGTATGTTGGCCTTCTATGTTGGCGCCGCTGATTCTATCGTTGACGACGCGCGGAGCGTGTCGGACTTCTACGAACGCTTGTCGCGCCGGGACCTTCCGTTGAAGGAGGACCGGCTCGCGGATCTGCCCGATCTGGCTGACGTATTCGAACTGGCCGGCAAACTCCTCGTGGAGGCAGCCTCGGAAACGCATAGCACGGCCCAGGCCACACTCTACACAGATGCCGGTGCGCTGGCCCTACTATCGCTGATCCCGTTCCGCAACCAAGACACCGTTCTGCTCTGGGGCGAGCACCTCACCTATCGCGACGAGCGGTATCACCTCGACAAGGCCATCACCAAGACAGGAGCCGCGTTCACGGGAAAGCTGCATCGCATCCTCGACCCGTTCATTGACGCTTTGCTCCTGAGAGGTCGCCCTCCGGCGCTTCTGCCTCAGCTTCGCGAAGCGGCCATCCAGAAAGATGCGCCGCTGTTCCCGAAGAGTAACGGCGCAGCCCGATCGGTGACCGGGCTTTCGCGGCGCTGGAACAAGCGGGTCGGAATGGACCTGTCGCGGTTTGGTGCCGCTCCTTTGATAGCATAATGTGCAGCAAAGGAGACGAACTATGGGCACAGGAAGAACGGATGAATTTCG
>NZ_AUIJ01000031.1 GCF_000423645.1 Sediminimonas qiaohouensis DSM 21189
GCCAAATACGAGAAGGCGGTCACCTGTCTGACGAAGGATAAGGAGACGTTGCTCACCTTTTACGCCTTCCCGGCCGACCACTGGGATCACCTGCGCACGGGCAACCCGATCGAAAGCGTGTTCGCCACCGTTCGGCACCGGACCGTGCGAACCAAGGGGGCGCTGTCGCAGAAAACCGCAAAGCTGATGGTATTCAAGCTCGTTCAGGCCGCCGCGAAAACATGGCGCCGCCTGAAGGGGGCGAACCAGTTGCCTTTGGTCATCGAAGGCGTCACATTCACCGACGGTGTCGCTGAAAACGACACCGAAAACCGCGCCGCTTGATCAGGCCCCGTCACCCAAAATCCCGCATAGCTCGCTGGGCGAAGGCATGTCACACTTGGCTGCCGGACGCACCGATTGCCCGATCAGCGTGGATGAGTTTGCCAGCCTGGACAGAAATCATGTCGAGATCTGTGAAGACTTCAACAACGTTCTTGTCAACCTGCGCGATGTTCTTTCAACCATTGTGTCAACGGCCGAAAGCGTGCGCACCAGTTCGCGCGAGATATCCGACGTAGCCGAGGAACAATCCAAACGATCCGAGGAACAGGCCGCGATGCTTGAGGAATCCGCGGCGGCCATTGAGGAATTGAACACAAGCGTTCAAAAGACGGCGGGCTTGGCCGCCGATGCAAACGAACACATCGCCGAGAACAAGAAACTGGCCGCAGCAGGCGGCGAGGTGGTCAACAGGACCGTCAAAGCGATGCACGATATCGAGGAGTCCTCGGAACAGATTACGGCGATAATCGGCGTGATCGATGACATCGCGTTTCAAACAAACCTGCTGGCCCTCAATGCGGGCGTCGAAGCCGCAAGGGCAGGCGAGTCCGGACGTGGGTTCGCCGTCGTGGCGTCCGAAGTGCGAGCCCTGGCTCAACGCGCGTCAAGTTCTGCAAATGAAATCAAGGAGTTGATTCTTCGGTCGAGTGGGCATGTCACGGACGGCAGCGAACTGGCCAACCAAGCCGGCGCCGCGCTCAGCGAGATCATCGATGGGGTCAATCACTTGTCCGACCTCGTCTCGAACATCGCAACCGGATCCAGAGAACAAGCTATCAATCTTGCAGAGATTAAGGAAAGCGTGACGTCCTTGGACAAGGTGACGCAGCAGAACGCCGTGGTGATCGAGGAGTCATCTTCGGCAAGCCGCAGCCTAAGCAACGAGGCCGAGCGCATGTCGAACGCGCTTCGGCGGTTTTCTGTCGATGATAGCACAAGCGAACCAACGACGGACAAGGCGCGAACCGACGATCGCCCAAACGAGCGGGACGACCCCATCGTCATTGCCAAGACCACTAATGAACCAATCGCCGAACCCACCCTGGTTTTTGCATCCCAAGCAAAGATCGGAAGGATGGAAGCAAACAACCAGGAGGATTGGCATGATTTTTGAGCCGCCGCGCCACAAGACACACTGCGCGCCAATCGATCATGGACCGCGGTAATGCCTCTAGCGACTTGCCCAGAGTGCGGACAAGCGAATTCGGTGCCGCGATCATGGAAGATCTGATCTACGTACCGCTGTTTCAGGGGGAAACACGTGTATCGGATCAACCCAACGAGGTGATGACAACCATTCTCGGGTCCTGCGTCGCCGCCTGCATATGGGATCCGGTGGCGGGAGTGGGGGGAATGAACCACTTCCTGCTACCGGGAGATATGCGAGATCGCAGCAGCAACCTGCGCTATGGGGTGAATGCAATGGAATTGCTGATCAATGGCTTGCTGAAGAAGGGCGCGGACCGGACGCGTCTCAAGGTCAAGCTTTTCGGCGGCGCCAAGATGTTCGATGGCAGTGCCGAAATTGGCGTCAAGAACGCCCGGTTTGCCGAATGGTACATGGAAAACGAGAAGCTGCAGGTCGTTAGCAGTTGCCTGGGTGGTCAGCGCGGGCGCAAGATCCGGTTTTGGCCTGTATCAGGCCGCGCGCAAAGATGCTTCATGTCGGAAGCCACCGATGCCGATATCATTTCAGCAAGGCAGGCCCCCGATGAGTCAACGCCTGACTACGGCGATGTACAACTGTTCTGACAGGGCGCCAATTCCCTGCCTGATCATCCGCTAAGGTCGAAACCGCAGCGCTTTGCGCGCCTTTGTGCGGGGAAAACATGCCTGAACCGCGCGGCAAATGAAAAGGGCCATCCATGGCAATGGATGGCCCTTTCGCGTTCGCAAGGAAATTTCGCTCCCTTAGTTCAGTGCCTTGTCGGTGATCTTGTGCGTCCAGGCGCCTTCCGGCTCCTCGGTGATCACAGGATTCTCACCCCCCGACAGAAGGGAATCGACAGTGCGCTCGTAGTCGGCCGGATCAAGCGCGCCATTGCTCCCTGCGGTCAGCTTGGCAATCTCGCCCATCATGCGCTTTTGATGCTTCTCGGTCTGTGCGCCCGACGCGTCGTTCTCAAGAACGATTTCGGCAGCGGCATCCGGGTTTTCCTCGGCCCATTTCCAGCCTTCCATCGACGCCCGCACAAAGCGCACCATCTTGTCCACGAATTCGGGATCTTCAAGGTTCTCTTCCAGCACGTAAAGACCATCCTCGAGCGTGGCAACGCCCTGGTCCTCGTACTTGAACACAACCAGGTCATCCGGCGAGAACCCCGCGTCGATCACCTGCCAATATTCATTGTAGGTCATCGTCGAGATACACGCGGCCTGCTTCTGAATCAGCGGATCGACGTTGAAGCCCTGCTTCAGAACGGTCACCCCTTCGGGCGATCCATCGGTCGGAATATCCAGCTTGTTCATCCAGCTCAGGAACGGGAACTCGTTGCCGAAGAACCACACGCCCAGCGTTTTGCCGCGCAGGTCCTCAGTGGTTTCCACGCCGGCATCCTTGCGGCAGGTCAGCATCATGCCGGACGATTTGAACGGCTGCGCGATGTTGACCAGTGGCAAGCCCTTTTCGCGTGCGGCCAGTGCGGCCGGCATCCAGTCGACCATCACGTCGGCGCCGCCCCCGGCGATCACCTGCGTGGGCGCGATATCGGGGCCGCCCGGCTTGATCGTGACGTCAAGATCCTCGTCGGCATAGAACCCCTTGTCCTTGGCCACGTAGTAGCCGGCGAACTGGGCCTGCGTGACCCATTTGAGTTGCAGCGTCACGTCATCGGCGGCCTGGGCCAGCGATGCGCTCATCATGGCAGCGGCGCCAACCGCCGCCCCTGTCAGGTTTTTTGTGATATTTCTCATTGTCATACTCTCCTTGTTGAACTGTCGTTATTGTATTTTTTTGCTCAGCCTCGTTGCGACGGGTGCCAGAAGGTTACAGCCTTTTCGAGCAAGGCAACCCCGCCATAAAACGCCGACCCCGCAATCGCGGCGACGACGATCTCGGCCCATACCAGGTCCAGCGCGAGTTGCCCGACCGAGGTGGAAATCCGAAATCCCATCCCCTTGACCGGGGATCCGAAGAATTCAGCCACGATCGCCCCGATCAACGCAAGCGTACTGGCGATCTTGAGCCCGTTGAACATGAACGGCATGGCCGCCGGCAAGCGCAGTTTGAACAGCGTCTTCCAATACCCCGCCGCATAGGTGCGCATCAGGTCGCGCTGCATCGCGCCGGTCGATTGCAGGCCCTGCACCGTGTTCACCAGCATCGGAAAGAACACCATCACCACCACGACCGCCGCCTTTGATTGCCAGTCAAAACCGAACCACATAACCATGATCGGCGCCATGCCGATGATCGGCAGCGCGGCCACGAAATTGCCCACCGGCAGCAACCCGCGCTGCAGGAACGGGAACCGGTCGATCGCCACCGCGATCAGAACCGCCGCGCCGCACCCGATGGCATAGCCGCTTAACGCGCCCTTGATCACGGTCTGGACGAAATCCGTCCACAAAATCCCGGTCGATGCGGCGAACCTCTCCGCAATGAGCGAAGGCGGCGGCAACAGTACCGGCGATATGCCAACCCCCCGCACCAGGCTTTCCCAGATCAGGACAAGCGTAACGCCGAAGATGATCGGCACGGCAAGCCGCGTTGCCCGCGTCTTGGGGCGGCGGGCAAGGTGGACGTTGATTTGCCATCCGACAACCCACGCCACGAGTCCGAAAACGATCCATCCCATCACGATAGCCCCATCCGCTTGAGCGTTGCACGTTGCACCATCCCGATCGTCGCGACCAACAGCGCCGCCAGCACCGCCGCCATGATTAGCGCGCTCCAGATCTGGATCGTCTGGCCGTAATAGCTACCTGCCAGCAATCGCGCCCCCAAACCGGCCACCGCGCCGGTGGGCAACTCGCCCACAATTGCACCTACCAACGAGGCCGCCATCCCCACCTTGAGAGATGTGAACAGGTACGGCATCGACGATGGCAGCCGCAGCCGCCAGAAGGTTTGCGTCGGGCTGGCATTCCATGTGCGCATCTGGTCCAGTTGCATGTTGTCCGGGCTACGCAGCCCCTTGACCATGCCAACCACCACCGGAAAGAACGACAGGTACATCGAGATGATCGCCTTGGGCAAAAGCCCCGAAATCCCGATCGCGTTCAAAACCACGATGATCATCGGCGCCAACGCCAGGATCGGGATCGTCTGCGAGGCGATGACCCACGGCATCACGCTCATGTCCATCGTCCGGTTATAAACGATCCCAATCGCCAGCGCGATGCCAAGCCCCGTGCCCAGCACGAAACCCAGTAGCGTCGACGATAGCGTGATCCAGCTATGATAAACCAACGAGCGTTTCGACGTGATCCGCTTGTCAATGGTCGTATCCCATAGCTCTGCCGCCACCTGGTGCGGCGCGGGCAGCTTGGGCTTGTCCTGGCTCCAGGTGTCGATCACCATCTCGGAAAAGGTCAGGTCCTTGTCCAACCGCACGGCCTTGTCATAGGCCCAGTCGGAATTCAGCCATACCGCCCCGAGATACCAAAGCGCGAATATCGCCGCGACAACCGTAAGAATAGGAAGCGTCGCCTGCCTCATGCCTGGCCCCTCCCCTCGGCGGTGTTCACCGGATGCCTGTCATACATCATCGGAATGCCCCGCACGCAGGCCGTCGCGCACACGGTGCGCAACCTCGATGAATTCGGGCGAGTCACGAATATCAAGCGGCCGTTCCCGCGGCAGCGGGCTTTCGATCACGTCGCTGATCCGCCCCGGGCGCGGCGACATGACGACGATCCGCGTGCTCAGGTAAACCGCCTCGGGGATCGAGTGGGTGACGAAGCAAATCGTCTTGTTGGTCCGCTCCCACAACTTCAACAACTGCTCATTGAGGTGGTCGCGCACGATCTCGTCCAGCGCGCCAAATGGCTCGTCCATCAGCAGCAGATCGGCATCGAACGCCAGCGCCCGCGCAATCGACGCGCGCTGCTGCATGCCGCCGGACAATTGCCAGGGGTATTTCTTCTCGAACCCCTCCAACTCCACCAGCTCCAGCACCCGCTGAATGCGCCGTGCCTGTTCGGCCTTGTCATAACCCATGATTTCCAATGGCAGGCTGATATTGCCCGCGATGGTGCGCCACGGGTAAAGGCCCGCCGCCTGGAACACATACCCGTATGCACGGGCGCGGCGGGCCTCTTCCGCCGTTGTTCCGTTAACGGTCATCGTGCCGCTTGTCGGATGCTCCAGATCCGCCATCGCCCTTAGCAACGTCGTCTTGCCACAGCCCGACGGGCCGATGAAGCTGACGAAATCCCCCTTGGCGATATCAAGCGTCACATCCTTGAGCGCATGCACCGGGCCATCCCCGGTCTGGAACGTCAGCGACAGATCCTTGGCGCTGATCACTGTATCGGTCTTCAAAATCTGTCTCTCCCGCTGGCCGGTATTTATCATTATTGGCTGGCTGCGGGGGCCGGGTTCAACCCCGGCCCGCCCGCTGTTGTCGCTTTATTGCCGCTCCGGTCAAATTCCTGCCGGAATATTCATCGGATCACGGTGGATTTGCTTGGGGGCGGTCAATTCCTTCCACTTCGACAGGGCCACGTTGGCCGACGGGAAGGCCGGGCGCGGCACGAACCGGCCGCGGCCGGGCTGCGGCTGGCTGTTCTGGCCCCAGGCCCAGATCACCTCGCCGCGGCTTATGGTGAAACGCGCCTGCGCCTGCACCTCGAACCCCTCGAACACGTTGTAATCAAGGATCGAATGGTGGTTCGACGCGCTGATCGTCTTGGAAATCTTCGGGTCCCAAACCACGATATCGGCATCCGCCCCCTCGACGATCGCCCCCTTGCGGGGATAGATGTTGAGGATCTTCGCCACGTTGGTGCTGGTCACCGCGACGAACTCGTTGGGCGTCAGGCGGCCCTTCTCGACGCCTTCGGTCCACAGCACCGCCAGCCGCTCCTCCAACCCGTTCGAGCCGTTGGGGATCTTGGTGAAATCATCGACGCCCATGCGCTTTTGCTCGGTCGAAAACGCGGCGTGGTCCGTCGCCACCACCTGCAACGATCCCGCCTGCAACCCGGCCCACAGGCTATCTTGATGCTCCTTGTTGCGGAACGGCGGGCTCATCACGCGGCGCGCGGCATGGTCCCAATCGGTGTTGAAATACTCGCTCTCGTCCAGGGTCAGGAACTGCGCCAGCGGCTCGCCGTAAACGCGCATGCCCTTCTGGCGCGCCCGGCGGATCGCCTCATGCGCCTGCTCACACGACACGTGCACGATGTATAGCGGCACACCCGCGGCATCGGCGATGGTGATCGCCCGGTTGGCCGCCTCGCCCTCGAACTCGGGCGGGCGCGAATAGGCATGCCCCTCCGGCCCGGTGATCCCCTTGGCCAGCATCTGCGCCTGCATGTCGGCCACCAGGTCGCCGTTCTCCGCATGCACCATCGGCAGCGCGCCCAGCTCGGCACACCGCTTGAACGAGGCGAACATCTCGTCGTCCTCGATCATCAATGCGCCCTTGTAGGCCATGAAATGCTTGAACGAGTTCACGCCCATCTCGACGGCGTCCTTCATCTCGTTGAAGATCGTCTCGTTCCACCCGGTGATCGCCATGTGATAACCGATATCGGTGCAGATCTGCGGCGCCGACTTGCGGTGCCATTCCTCGATCGCGTTCTTGATCGATCCGTCCGCACCCGGCAGGCAGAAATCCACCAACATCGTCGTCCCGCCACAGGCCGCCGCCCATGTGCCTGTCTCGAATGTCTCGGCGGCGGTGGTGCCCATGAAAGGCATTTCCATATGCGTGTGCGGATCGATCCCGCCGGGGATGACATAGGCGCCCTCGGCGTCGACATATTCATCCCCCTTAAGATCCTCGCCGATCTGCTTGATCTTCTCGTCCTCGATCAACACATCGGCCTTCCACGTGCGATCTGCCGTGCAAACGGTGCCGTTCTTGATGACTTTGGTGGTCATTGCATTTCTCCCTGTGTCATGTGCTTCGGGCTTCTTCTGGCCTGAAATATCCCGGGGGAGTCGCGCATCGCGCGACGGGGGCAGCGCCCCCGATCACTCCACGATACCAGCCGTTTCCACGACTGCATGCATCAGCACGTCCGCCCCGGCCGTGGCCCAGTCCTTGGATATGTCCTCGGCCTCGTTGTGGCTCAGGCCATCCACGCAGGGGCACATTACCATCGCCGTGGGCGCCACGCGATTGATCCAGCACGCATCGTGCCCGGCGCCGGAAATCAGGTTCTGATGGCTATACCCCAACCGCTCCGCCGCGTTTCGCACGGCGGCGACGCATGTCTCGTCGAATTTCACCGGGTCGAACCCGCCGACCTTTTCGAACTCGATCTCAAGGCCCATGTCCTCGGCGATCTTGCTGCCCTCCTCGCGCAGGCGCTTTTCCATGTCCTCGATCACCTCCAGCTCGGGCGAACGGAAATCGACCGTGAACACCGCCTTGCCGGGGATCACGTTGCGCGAATTGGGGTAGATGTCGATATGCCCGGCGGCACCGACGGCGTGGGGCTTGTGGCTCCATGCGATCTCGTCCACCTTTTCCAGAACCCGCGCCATGCCAAGGCCGGCGTTCTTGCGCATCGGCATCGGGGTTGATCCGGTGTGGCTTTCCTTGCCCGTGATCGTCACCTGGGTCCAGCTCAGGCCCTGACCGTGGGTGACGACACCCACATCCTTGCCCTCGGCCTCAAGGATCGGCCCCTGTTCGATATGCAGCTCGAAAAACGCGTGCATCTTGCGCGCGCCGACCTCTTCGTCGCCGCGCCAGCCGATGCGCTGCAACTCGTCGCCAAAGGTCTTGCCCTCGGCATCGGTGCGCGCATAGGCCCAATCCTGCGTATGCATCCCCGAAAACACGCCAGAGGCCAGCATCGGAGGCGCGAACCGCGTGCCCTCCTCGTTGGTCCAGTTGGTCACCACGATCGGGTGCTTGGTCTTGATCCCCAAATCGTTGAGCGTGCGGATAAGCTCCAGCCCTCCCAGAACGCCCAGAACCCCGTCATAGCGCCCGCCGGTCGGCTGCGTATCCAGGTGAGAGCCGACATAAACCGGCAGCGCATCGGGGTCCGTCCCCTCGCGCCGCGCAAACATGTTGCCCATGGTATCCACCCCCATGGTCATGCCCGCCGCCTCGCACCATTTCTGGAACAGCGCCCTGCCCTCGGCATCGGCATCGGTCACGGTTTGCCGGTTGCTGCCCCCTGCCACGCCGGGGCCGATCTTGGCGATTTCATGAATGCTGTCCCACAAACGATCCCCGTTGATCCGGAGGTTTTCACCCGGTGCGGCCATGTCTTTCTCCCTCTCCTGTCGCCTTGTCGTCGGGCCTTGGGCCTCTTGTGTCAGGCGTTTCCTGACCATATGGTCGAAGTCAGAGCACCACAGCTTGACCAATCGGTCAAGATTTTTTCGAAAGTATCGGCCGATGACCACGCAACACCGCCCCGCAAGCCGCAAGGAAATCCGCCAGGAGAACGAGAAGCTTATTTTACAGGCAGCCGAAAAAACCTTTGCAGAGGCCGGGTTTGGCGGCGCCACGATGCAATTGATCGCCGATGTCGCGGGCCTGCCAAAGGCCAATCTGCACTATTATTTTCCAACCAAGGAATCGCTCTACCGGCGCGTCGTGCAGGACATCTTTCACGTGTGGTTGCAAGCCGCAGACATCTTTGACGCGGCCGATGGCCCGATCGAGGGCCTCGGCGCCTATATCGACGCCAAGATGGAAATCAGCCGCAAACACCCCGCCGGCTCCAAGGTCTGGGCGTCCGAGGTCATGCACCGCGCGCCCGTTATCCAGGACTACCTCGAAACCACGCTGCGCGACTGGACCGAAGGCCGAATCGCCGTTATCGAGCGCTGGATCGACCAAGGGCTGATGGATCCGGTAAACCCGCGCCACCTGCTTTACATGCTGTGGGCCACGACGCAGCACTACGCCGATTTCAACCACCAGATCGAAACCCTGAACAACGGCCGCCCCCTGTCCGATGCCCAGTGGGCCGAGGCAACAGACACGGTCAAACGCATCATCCTGTCCGGCATCGGCGCCCGCCCCGCAACCTGAGACCACTTGCGCCACCGCGCGGTTTTCCATACCCATTTCTGTCTGAGTGCGGCATGAAAACGGGGGCGCGCATGGACAATTCACCGCCAGATCAACCAGCCCGCAAGACAAGTCGCATTCAACTGCGCAACCGCAAAAGGATTCTCGAAGCGGCGCTCGAAGTGTTCTCGGCGCATGGCTATCGCGGCGCGACGCTGGACCAGATCGCAACGCAGGCAGGGTTGTCCAAGCCCAATATCCTCTATTACTTCGAGGGCAAGGAGGCGATCCACGTCACCTTGCTCAACCAGTTGATGGAAAACTGGCTCGCCCCGCTGGAAGAGATGGACGATACCGGCGACCCGCTCGAGGAAATTTGCGCCTACGTGCGCCGCAAGCTGGAGATGAGCCGCACCTACCCCCGCGAAAGCCGCCTGTTCGCCAACGAAATCCTGCAAGGCGCGCCGCGCATGGCGCCGCATCTCGAAACCGGCCTCAAACCGCTGGTGCGCGACAAGGCCGCGCTGATCGGCCGCTGGATGGACGAGGGGCGATTGGCCCGCACCGATCCCATGCACCTGATTTTCTCGATCTGGGCAACGACGCAGCACTACGCCGATTTCGCGGCGCAGGTGAACGTCCTCATGCCCGATGAGGACGCCGTGTTTCCCGGCGCGCAGGCCTATCTCGACACCCTGTTTCGCAAACTGCTGACACCTGCGGACTAAGCGCGGCTAAAGCCTGCGATACATCACCAACGCATCGACCGCGCCGCGTTCGGGATGGCGAAAGGCGCCGGGCAAGGTGCCAACCACGTCAAACCCCGCGCGCCGCCACAGGCCCACCGCGCGGGTATTGCTTGCGACGACGAAATTGAACTGCATTGCGGCAAATCCCCTGCTGCGGGCCCGGTCCAGTGCATGATCCAGCATCGCGCGCGCCACGCCCTTGCCCTGCGCAGCTTGGGCCGTGACGAACCCGGCGTTGCACACATGTGCGCCGCCCCCGCCCGCATTGGCCGTCAAATAGTAGCTGCCAACGACACCGCCGTCCGCCTCGAACACCCAGACCTCTCGCGCGGGGGCGCACCAGTAAGCCAGCGCGCCCTCGCGCGAAATGTCGCGATCAATGGCGTATGTATCGCCCGCCCGGAACACCGGGCGCAGCATCGACCAAAGCGCGTCATTGTCGGCCTCGGTGGCCGGGCGAGGTGTCAGGGGGATGGGCATGTTGGCCTTACGCCTCGGCCTCGCCGATCTTGTCCTGCGTGCGGGTCTCGAAATCCTCGGCCGCATGGCGTTCGTGCAACTGCATCGCCGGATCGCCAAAGGTTCGGTTCACCATGCGCCCGCGCTGCACCGCCGGGCGCGCGTCGATCCGTTCGGCCCATTCCATCACGCGGGTATAGCTCTTGGCGTCCAGGAACGTTGCCGCATCATAAAGCCGCCCAAGAACAAGCTGCCCATACCAGGGCCAAATCGCCATATCCGCAATGGTGTATTCGTCACCCGCGATATAGGGCCGCTCGGCCAATTGCCGGTCAAGCACATCAAGCTGCCGCTTGGTTTCCATGGTGAAGCGGTCGATCGGGTATTGCCATTTCTCCGGCGCGTAGGCGTAGAAATGCCCGAACCCGCCGCCAAGGTAGGGTGCGCTGCCCATCTGCCAGAACAACCAGTTCAGCGTTTCGGTCCTTTGCGGCCCCGATGGCGCCAGGAACGCGCCGAACTTCTCGGCCAGGTGCATCAGGATCGAACCGCTCTCGAACACCCGCAGCGGCTCGGTCCCCGAACGATCCAACAGCGCCGGGATCTTGGAGTTGGGATTGATCTCGACGAAGCCGCTGCCGAACTGATCGCCATCGCCGATCTTGATCGGCCAGGCATCGTATTCCGCGCCCGAATGCCCTGCCTCCAGTAGCTCTTCGAACATCACGGTTGCCTTCACGCCATTGGGCGTCGCCAGCGAATAGAGCTGAAAGGGATGCTTGCCCTCCGGCAGGGGCTTGTCATGGGTGGCGCCGGCGATGGGGCGGTTGATGCTTGCGAACTGCCCACCGGACTCGGCCTGCCATGTCCAGACTTCGGGCGGAGTGTAGCTTTGATCGGTCACGTGGCATGTCCTTTCCAATTCGTTTGGAACAGACGTAACCAGTTAACAGCGGGACGCAATAGGAAGGGCCGCACAGGTGGGTGTGCGGCCCTGCAAACCGGGCCCGGGGAATCGTACGGTTGAGGACCCGAACCTGACGTTTCTGCGCGTTGTTAATATACCACGACCGCGCGGATCGATTCCCCCGAATGCATCAATTCGAACCCCTTGTTGATCTCGTCCAGCGTCAGCGTGTGGGTGATCATCGGGTCGATCTCGATCTTCTTTTGCATGTACCAATCGACGATCTTGGGCACGTCCGTGCGCCCGCGCGCACCGCCAAACGCCGTCCCCTTCCACGTCCGTCCTGTAACCAGTTGAAATGGCCGGGTACTTATCTCGGCGCCGGCCGGGGCGACACCGATGATGATCGACTCGCCCCACCCCTTGTGCGCCGCCTCCAATGCCGCGCGCATCACGCCAACGTTTCCCGTGGCGTCAAAAGTGTAATCCGCGCCGCCGCCCGTCAGCTCCACAAGATGGGCCACCAGATCGCCCTCGACCTCATCGGGGTTGACGAAGTCGGTCATTCCGAAATGCGAAGCCATTGTTTTCTTTTCAGGATTCAGGTCAACGCCAACAATCTGGCTGGCCCCCGCCATCCGCAACCCCTGGATAACGTTGAGGCCGATGCCGCCCAAACCGAACACTATCGCGGTGCTGCCGATCTCGACCTTCGCGGTGTTGATCACCGCACCGATCCCCGTGGTCACGCCGCAGCCGACGTAGCACACCTTGTCAAAAGGCGCCTCCGGATCGATCTTGGCTAGCGCGATCTCGGGCATCACGGTGTGGTTGGCGAATGTCGAACACCCCATGTAATGCAGGATCGGCGTGCCATCGAGCATCGAAAACCGCGTCGTGCCATCGGGCATCAGGCCCTGCCCCTGGGTGCTGCGGATCGACTGGCACAGGTTGGTCTTGGGGTTGAGGCAATCCTCACACTCCCGGCACTCGGGCGTGTAAAGCGGGATCACATGATCGCCGGGCTTGAGGCTCTTGACGCCGGGACCGACCTCCATCACCACGCCAGCGCCTTCATGGCCAAGGATAGCGGGGAAAAGCCCCTCCGGGTCCGCGCCCGAGCGGGTGAACTCGTCGGTATGGCAGATACCTGTCGCCTTGATCTCGACCAGAACCTCGCCCTCCTTGGGGCCTTCAAGGTTCACTTCCATCACTTCAAGCGGTTTTCCGGCCTCTAGGGCCACTGCAGCACGTGTGCGCATGTCTTGGCGTCCTTCCCTGTTGTCGCGTGAACCCTGATCCAGTTCACCAAGGTTTTCAAGCGACAGCTTGGCCCGCCCTGTCTTATCTGCGCTTGGCCCTCAGCGACGCGCCAGCCCCTTGTTCCGACGCGCCTATAGCGCCCTTAGCCCGCCCAGAACGAAATCCCCCGCCAACTCGGCATAGGCCGCGCGGCTAAGGCCCTTGCCCGGGCGATGCCACATGTAGAACCAGTTGAGGATACCAAACACCGACATCGCGACCGCGCGTTGCCGATCGGGCGAAAGGCCCGGCGCCTCGTCCTCAACCGCCTGCGACATGACGGCGACAAGCCGCCGTTGCAGCGCGATCAGCGGCGTCTGCCGCTCGGGCGGCAGAACCGACAGCGCGTCAAGTTGCAGCTTGTGTTCGGCATCCGCATCCTCGTAGGCGGACAACACCGCCCTGATGACGCCGCGCACGCCTTCGCCGCGGGCCGCCTCGACCACCTCCACCAGCTCCGACAGGTGTGTATCCAGGATATCGAACAGCAAATCCTCTTTGCTTGCCCAATAGTGATAGATCAGCGCCTTGGACACGCCACACGATTTCGCCGCGCCGGTCATCGAGGCGCGATCGAACCCATGCCGCGCGAAATACTGCGCGGCCCCCTTACGCAGGGCCGCGCGTTTTTCGTCGTGATCACGGGCCAGACCGCGTGCCATCACTCGGCCTTCGGGCGATTGTCGATGAGGCGCACCGCCTTGCCCTCGCTACGCGCCACTCGGCCCGGCTCGGCGACCTTGACGGTGACACTGATCCCGACATTGGATTTCACCTTGCCGCGCAGGTCGCGGGCCGCGGCATCGCGGGCCTCTGCCGGCATATCTTCGATCAGTTCGACATGCACGGTCATCTCGTCCATCCGGCCAGGGCGCGACAGCTCGATCTGGAAATGCGGCGCCAGCGGCGTCACGGTCATGAGCTGTTCTTCGATCTGGGTCGGAAACACGTTGACGCCGCGCAGGATGATCATGTCGTCACTGCGCCCCGTGACCTTTTCCATCCGGCGCATGCTGCGCGCACTGCCCGGCAACAGCCGGGTCAAGTCGCGAGTTCGGTAGCGGATGATCGGGAATGCTTCCTTGCTGAGCGACGTAAACACCAACTCGCCCAACTCCCCATCCGGCAGGACCTCTCCCGTGGTGGGGTCGATCACCTCGGGATAAAAGTGATCCTCCCAGACGTGCAAGCCGTCCTTGGTCTCGACGCATTCATTGGCCACGCCGGGGCCGATCACCTCGGACAGGCCGTAGATATCGACCGCATGCATGTCGAAGGCCTCTTCGATCTCGCGGCGCATGGCGTTGGTCCACGGCTCGGCCCCGAATATCCCAACCTTGAGAGGCGAATCGCGCGGATCGCGCCCCTGCGCGGCGTATTCGTCCAGAATCGACAGCGCATAAGAAGGCGTGACGGTAATGCCATCGGCGTGGAAATCCTCGATCACGCGCACCTGGCGCTGCGTCATCCCGCCCGATACCGGCACCACCGTCAGGCCCATCTTCTCGGCCCCGCCATGCACGCCCAAACCGCCGGTGAACAGGCCATAGCCATAGGCATTATGCAGCACGTGACCGGGCCGCAGCCCCGCCGCCCGCAGCGAACGCGCCATGACATCCGCCCACATGTCGAGATCGTTCTTGGTATAGCCCACAACCGTCGGCTGCCCGGTTGTGCCGGACGAGGCATGAAGGCGCGAAATCTGCGCTTGCGGGACCGCGAACATGCCGAACGGATAATTGTCGCGCAAATCCTGCTTCACGGTGAAGGGGAATTTCGACAGGTCCGACAACTGCTTGATATCGTCGGGATGCACCCCCGCCTTGTCAAAGCTTTGGCGGTAGAACGGCACGTTATCATACGCGTGGCGCAGCGACCATTTCATACGATCCAGTTGCAGCGCCGACAACTCGTCGCGGCTGGCGGTCTCGATATGCTCCAGATCGCCGGGTTTGGGGGACAGATCTTCCATTACACAGCCTCCATCATGAGCGCGATACCCTGCCCCACGCCGATGCACATGGTGCAGATCGCGCGCTTGGCGCCTGCATCCGAAAGGTTGATCGACGCGGTCAGCGCCAGTCGCGCGCCCGACATGCCAAGCGGATGACCTAGCGCGATCGCACCGCCGTTCGGGTTCACGTGATCGGCATCGTCCGGCAGGCCCAGTTGCCGCATCGTGGCCAAGCCTTGCGCCGCGAACGCCTCGTTCAGCTCGATGAAATCCACGTCGCCGATGCCCAGGCCGTGCCGATCCAGCAATGCCTGTGTCGCGGGGGCCGGACCGATACCCATGATGCGCGGCGGCACGCCGACCGTCGCCATCGAGGTAATCCGCGCACGCGGGGTCAGGCCGTATTTTTCAACCGCGGCGCGCGATGCCACGATCAACGCCGCCGCCCCGTCATTGACGCCGCTGGCATTGCCCGCCGTGACGGTGCCGCCCTCGCGGAACGGGGTGGGCAGGCTGGCCAGCTTCTCGGCCGTCGTCGCGCGGGGGTGCTCATCGGTATCGACGACACGCGGATCGCCCTTGCGCTGCGGGATGGTGACGGGCGTGATTTCCCGCGCAAGGCGCCCCGCCTCGATCGCCGCCATCGCCCGCGCCTGGGACCGCAGCGCAAAGGCATCCTGATCGACGCGCGAAATATCGAAGTCCTCGGCGACGTTCTCTGCGGTTTCGGGCATGGAATGTGTGCCATAGGCCTTGTGCATCGCCTTGTTGACGAAACGCCAGCCGATGGTCGTGTCATAAATCTCGGCACGCCGCGAAAACGCCGCGTCGGCCTTTGGCATCACCAACGGCGCGCGGCTCATCGATTCGACGCCGCCCGCGATGATCACCTCGGCCTCGCCCGACTTGATGGCGCGCGCCGCGCTACCGACCGCATCCAGGCCAGAGCCGCACAGCCGGTTCACCGTGGCACCGGGTACATGATCGCCCAATCCCGCCAGAAGCGCCGACATGCGCGCGACGTTGCGGTTGTCCTCACCGGCCTGGTTGGCACAACCCATGATGCAATCGTCCACGCGCAACCCGTCAAACGGCGCGACCACCTCGCGGATGACGTGGGCCAGCATGTCGTCGGGGCGCACCGCGCTCAACGCACCTCCATACCGTCCGATAGGGGTGCGCAGCCCCTCGCACAGAAACGCCTCGGTCATGTTTCGTCCTCCTGAAAATGCTGTCCTTGAACCTGGCGCGACAAGCCGCGAAACAACGCAACCTTGCGCCCGTCACCGCCCGTGACCTCGACGTCATAGACCCCGCTGCGCCCGTTCATCGCGGCCTCGCGCGCGGTGGCGGTCAAACGTTCACCCGGCTGCCCGGCTGACAGGAAGGTGATCGAGTTCTCCTGCGCCACCACCAGGCGGTTGTAGCTGTTGCAGGCAAAGGCGAATGCGCTGTCGGCCAGGGTGAATATGTGCCCCCCGTGACAGATCTTGTGGCCATTGAGGTGGTGATCCTCGACGGTCATCGACAACGTCGCCGTCCCCGGACCGATGGCGTCGATACGCATTCCCATTGCCTTGGATGCGGCGTCGCCCGCCCACATCGCCTGTGCCGACCGCTCGGCGCGTTCCTGCGGTGTCATATGTTGGTCTTCCTCCTCGGGTTCATGGAAACGATGCAACAAAACCGACCGCGTGGTCAAGAGTATTGCGCATCGCGCCGCTTTCCCCCATGCTACGCGAAACGAGAGGAGCGCTTCGATGCTGACAGCACAAAGTTTTGCCGCAGGCCGCTGGATAACCCCGGACGCGACTGCCACCGACATCATCGGCCCGGTCACGGGGCAGCCCGTCGCACGTGCGGGCAGTGCCGCACTGGATTTCGGCGCAATGCTGGATCATGCGAAAACCCGCGGCGGCCCGGCCCTTCGCGAGATGACGTTTCACCAGCGCGCCAAGATGATCAAGGCCCTTGCGGCCTACCTCGACAGCCGCAAGGAAGAGCTTTACGCAATCAATCCGCTAACGGGCGCCACCCGCCGTGACGGATGGGTGGACATCGATGGCGGCATCGGCACGATGTTCGTGTTCGCATCAAAAGGCCGGCGCGAAATGCCCGATGGGCATGTCTACATAGACGGCGGCATCGAACAACTCGGCCGCAAGGGTAGCTTTCTGGGCCAACACATCGCCGTGCCGCTACAAGGCGTCGCGGTGCAGATCAACGCCTTCAACTTCCCGGTCTGGGGGATGCTTGAGAAACTTGCCCCCGCCCTTCTGGCCGGGGTGCCTTCGATCGTAAAACCGGCAACGCAGACATGCTACCTGACTCATGCCTGCGTGCAGATGATGATCGAATCGGGGCTGCTTCCCGAAGGGGCGCTGCAACTGGTGATCGGACGCACGGGCGATCTGCTGGATCGTCTCGGCCCGCAGGATATCGTTAGCTTCACAGGATCGGCCGATACCGCGCTCAAGCTGCGCAACACGCCCAACCTGACACGCAACGCCACGCGCTTCCTGGCCGAGCAAGACAGTCTGAACGCATCCATCCTCGGACCGGACGCAGATCCCGACAGCCCCGAGTTCGACCTGTTCATCAAAGAGGCCGTCGCAGAAATCACCACCAAGGCCGGCCAAAAATGCACCGCAACGCGGCGCCTGATCGTGCCGGATGCCATGATGGGCGCTGTGGCCGAGGCGTTGTCGGCGCGCCTGTCCGCCATCACCATAGGCAAGCCGGACGCGGAGGGCGTGCGCATGGGCGCGCTGGCCAGCCACGCGCAAAAGGCCGACGTGCTGGAACGGCTGACGCAGCTACGCGCCGAAGCGCGGCTTATCCACGGCGATCCCGATACCCTGTCCCTCACCGACGCGGACCCCGCGCAGGCGTTCCTGCCGCCGATGCTATTGGCCTGCGACGACCCCGACGCGGCCCGCGCGGTGCACGAGGTCGAGGCATTCGGCCCCCTCTCAACGCTGATGCCATACCGCGACACCGGCCATGCCGCCCATCTGGCCAATCGCGGTGGCGGGTCGCTGGTGTCATCACTGTTCACGCACGACACCGATGTCGCGCGGGATATCACGTTGAACGCGGCGGCATGGATGGGGCGCATCTACATCATGGGGCGCGATTCGGCGGCCGAGGCGACCGGCCATGGCTCCCCGTTGCCGCACATGATCCATGGCGGACCTGGCCGCGCCGGCGGCGGAGAAGAACTGGGCGGCATACGCGGCGTCATGCACTTCATGCAGCGCACCGCGGTGCAAGGCAGCCCCGACATGCTGACCGCCATCACCGGACAATGGATCAAGGGCGCGGCCCAGACGACCGGGCCAATGCATCCGTTCCAGCGCACCTTCCACGAGATCAAAATAGGCGAGACGATTCATACCGAGGCGCGCACCGTCACCTTGGATGATATCGAACATTTCGCCAGCTTCACCGGCGATACGTTCTACGCCCACATGAACGAAGAGGCGGCACGCGCCAATCCCTTCTTCCCCGGCCGCGTGGCGCACGGCTACCTGCTGCTAAGCTTTGCCGCCGGCCTGTTCGTGCAACCCGATCCGGGGCCGGTGCTGGCCAATACCGGGTTGAATGCGCTGTCGTTCCAAAAACCGGTTAGTCCTGGCGATTCGATCCAGGTCGCCTTGACCTGCAAGCGCAAGACCGGCCGTACCGAGACCTATGGCGAGGTGGCCTGGAACGCCACGCTCACCAACCAGGACGACGAGCAGGTCGCCGAATACGAGTTGCTGACCATGGTGGCCTATGATCGCTAACGCGGTCGCGCGCCAAATGGCCTTCAACACGCGTGCATGCCGGTGTAACAGGGAAATATGGATCCGCTTGCCCCCCTGATCGACGCCCTGCATTCTGAAGGCCGGTTGCGCGTCTGGTCGCTGGTCATCACCGTTTTCGGCGACAGCGTCCAGCATCGCGGCGGCCGTATTTCCACCGCGCGGCTCGGCCGGCTTCTGGGCCGTGTCGGGGTGGAACAGGGGGCGCTGCGCACGGCCCTTTCGCGACTGGCACGCGACGGTTGGGTCACGTCCGAGCGGATCGGCCGGTCCAGTGTTTACCGCCTCAGTCAAAGCGGGCTATCGCGCTTTACCGAAGCCACGGGCCGCATCTACGCCGCACCGCGTGCCGCGCCGGTCGGGGAATGGGTGCTGGCCCTAGGGCCGGAACAACCCGGCCTGCCACTTGGTGGCGGATGGATGTTGCGCCCCGCCGACAAAAATACAGACAATATACCGACGCCATACTGCGCGGTTACAGGGGCACTTAGCGAGCTATCAGACGATATGCGCGAGGCCATTCTGGGCGAGGGGCAGCGCGCCGCGCTCGAGGCACTGGCGCGCGATCTGGACATCCTTGAAGGGCTCTCGCTGGACCCGTTCGATGCCGCGGCGGCCCGTACATTGTTGATCCATCGTTGGCGTCGGATCGTGCTCCGTTACCCCGAGCCACCGAACGAGGTGCTGCCGCAAGACCTGTGCTCACCGGCCCCGCCACGCGCCCGTGTGGCCCGCGCCTACCTCGCGCTCAGCCCCGCCGCCGAGCGCTGGTTCGACCAATGCGGCGAAGACGTCTTGGCCATGCCCTGCTCGCCGACGAGCCTCGATTGGCGCTTTCGCACCTCGTAAGAAGCTTGATTTCTGATCTCACGGGTACAATTCTCGTCGCATGACAACGCAGCCGCCCGCCCCTCAGTTCAACAGGCATGAGCCAGAGCAGGTCGCATTCCAACGGCACGAACTGGGCGTGATCCTTGGCCTCTACGGGCGCATGGTCGCCGCCGGGGAATGGCGCGATTATGGAATTTCCTGCCTGCGCGAGGTTGCCGTTTTCTCGATCTTCCGGCGCACCGCGGAGCATCCGCTCTACCGCATAGAAAAGCGCCCGAAACTGCGCAACAAGCAAGGCATCTATGCCGTCATCGGCATGGACGGCCGCGTACTCAAACGCGGTCACGACCTGAAGGCAGTGCTCCGCGTCCTCGAACGCAAGTTGATCCGCGCGGTCGAATAACCCCTTCTGGGCTGGGTTTTCCTGTTACGGACGGACATGCGCCAAAAGCAGCAAACCCTGTTTTTCGATGCGCGCCATCGCCGCCTGCATATCCTCGATCCGGGTCGCCATGTGATGCGCGTTGGCATGTATCAAACTGCGACCATCCAGCACCAGCGCGACATGCCCATGCCAGAACAGCAGATCCCCCGCCTTGCGCGGCGTCCCGTCCGGCAGGGGGGCGCCAAAATGCTCCTGCTGCTGATCGCTATCCCCGGGACACGCGATTCCGCAAGCCAAAAAGGCGGCCTGCACAAGGCCCGAGCAATCGATCCCCCAGCGGGAATTTCCGCCCCACAAATACGGTGTTTCCAGGAACAGTCGCGCAACCTCAACCGGGTCTCGTTCCGTGCTATCGGCAGGGCGGACATGCTGTTTGGGAATGTAACCCAGTTCGGTCTCAATGAAATCGCTACTCTCGCGCAACGCCGAAACGCGGCTACCGAAACTGAGCGCCAAGAGATCCGGCGATTTGATATCCGCCTGCGTATAGGCATGGCTTGATGCGGCACTAATCCTATGAGTGGCCTCGCTAGACGGGCCGAGCACATCCTGCAGCACGAACCCGTGATACCCGTCCTTTTCCACCCGGACATGGGCATACCCCGCGCCGCGCCCGAGGACCGCCACCTTATCGCCCATGAGAAGCTGACGGTCACGCGCGCCGCCGGCGCTACGCCGCAAATCCACGACGGGGCGCGCAATAGCCGCGGGCGTGTTTTCCCGGGATAGCGTTGGGTCCGGTATACTCCGTCGGTCCGTCATGCGATGTCAAAAACCCTTTCAATCGCTCCAAGCAGGGCACGCGGTCCTTGCCCCAATCCCCCCTTGGGCCGCGCCGGCGCCGCCTTTGCCTGCCATGCGTATATGTCGAAATGCGCGTAGCGCGGCGCAGCGCGCGCAAACCGGCGCAAGAACAACGCCGCCGTGATCGCGCCGCCCATACCGCCGTTGGGCGCATTGTCCAGATCTGCAATGCCCGGCTCAATATCGGCCTCGTACGGGTCCCAGAACGGCATGCGCCACACCGGGTCGGCCACCTGCGGCGCGATATGTGCAAGCGCCCCGGCCAATGCATCGTCATCCGTGAACACCGGCGCAATATCGGGGCCCATGGCGACCCGTGCCGCGCCTGTCAGGGTTGCCATTGAAATCATCAGGTCCGGCGCGCCCTCGGCGCCGCAGGTCAGGGCATCGGCCAAAACCAATCGGCCCTCGGCATCTGTGTTGTTGATCTCAACTGTAAGCCCCGCACGAGAGGTCAGGATATCACCCGGCCGGAAGCTGTTTGCGCTGACGCAATTCTCTACCGCCGGGATCAGCACGCGAAGGCGCAACGGCAACCCCAGTGCCATGATCATATGCGCCAGCCCCAGCACGTTTGCCGCGCCGCCCATATCCTTTTTCATGCTGCCCATTGATGTGCCGGGCTTGAGGTTCAGCCCCCCGGTATCGAAGCACACCCCCTTGCCCACCAGGGTCAGCAACGGACCCTCTTCGCCCCAATGCATGTCGATCAATCGCGGCGCGCGCGAACTTGCGCGGCCAACGGCATGGATCAAAGGATAGTTCTGCTCGATCAGGTCCTCGCCCCGCACCACCGACAGGCTGGCCCCATGCGTATGCGCCAGATCAAGGCACGCCGCCTCCAGGGCATCCGGCCCCATGTCATTGGCCGGTGTGTTGATCAGGTCGCGGATCATGCACTCGGCTTCCGCGAGCACTTCAAGCCGGGGGGCATCCACCCCCTGGGGCGCGATCAGAAGCGGCATGGATCGCTTCGGGTCTCCTCCGCGATACGTGTCGAAACGATAGCTCGCCAAGAGCCAGCCCAAAGCCTCTTGCTCGGCCTCGTCCGCGGGCAATCCACCTGCGATGCGGTAAGTTCCCGCAGGCAATGCCGCCGCCGCAGCCGCAAGATGGAACCGCCCACGCGCCCGCTGTTTTCGGGTGCCAAAGCCCATCAATGCCATTGCCGGGGCACCATCCGTCCCCGGCACCGCCAGGCAGCGACCCAACGTTCCGTCAAAGCCGCTTGCAGTGATCCAGCGGCGCGCTACATCTGCCTGCTGAGCGGCCCACTCCGTTACGGCCCCCTCCTCCAGAAGAAACAGCGGCAAAGCCTCGTCGGCGGTCGCGGGATCGGCAAATCTTGGCATCATGTGGCAAACCTTCGCATCATGGATCAGTTACGCCGCAGCCTACGGAACAGGCGCCTCCCTGCAAGAGGCATCTTCGCGAACACAGGAACAAGGCACGCGCGCCTCTCCAAAGAGGCGTCAGGATCACGCCCACCGTGATGCGCAATGCGCGCGAAAGCTTGCAATGCGTTAGCATTTCCGCTCGAATTCACGACCGACCCAAGCTAATACCCCCGGGGCCATGAAGGTGCGAGGTACAACAGATGCAACATGCCAAGAAACTCCCGAAATACTTGACCCAGAGGTATCACGGTTGGAAAGCCACCAGCTTTGCCGAGAACCGCAGTTGGTATAGCCACCTTGCCAACGAGGGGCAGCATCCCCGCGCCATGGTGATCTCCTGCTGCGACAGCCGCGTGCACGTGACATCGATCTTCGGCGCCGATCAGGGCGAGTTCTTTATCCATCGCAACATCGCCAACCTTGTCCCCCCGTTCGAGGCCGATGGCGCGCAGCACGGCACCTCTGCGGCGCTGGAGTTCGCCGTCACGTCCCTGAAGGTGGCGCATATCCTGGTAATGGGTCACTCGAACTGCGGCGGCGCCAAGGGGTGCCTTGATATGTGCAGCGGCGCCAACCCGTCGCTTCAGGAAAAGACCAGCTTTGTCGGGCGCTGGCTTGATATACTGCGCCCCGGCTACGAGCGGGTGAAGCATATCGAAGACACCCGCGAATTGCAGGGCGCCATGGAAAAGCAAGCTGTCATGGTTTCGCTGGAAAACCTGATGACCTTCCCATTCGTTGCGGACGCGGTGAAAGACGAACGGCTCAGCCTGCATGGCCTGTGGCACGACATCGGCTGCGGCGGGCTGGAGTATTTCGACGCCGACGAAGGAGTATTTCACCCGGTCTGAGAGACAAAAACGGGCGTCCCCAAGCATGGGAACGCCCGCACATTACGGTAAATATTGGCGCGCCTCAGCCCTTCTTGAGCACTTCACGCCCCAGCAACTCGGCGATCTGAACCGCGTTGAGCGCCGCGCCCTTGCGCAGGTTGTCGCTGACGCACCACAGGTTCAGACCGTTATCAATGGTCGAATCCTGGCGAATGCGGCTGATGAAGGTCGCGAAATCACCGACGCATTCAACCGGCGTGACATAGCCACCGTCCTCGCGCTTGTCGATCACCATGATCCCCGGCGCCTCGCGCAGGATGTCGCGCGCCTCGTCGTCGTCAAGGAAATCCTCGAACTCGATATTGACCGCCTCGGCGTGGCCCACGAACACGGGCACCCGCACGCAAGTCGCTGTGACCTTGATCGACGGATCGACGATCTTCTTCGTCTCGGCGACCATCTTCCATTCTTCCTTGGTGCTGCCGTCATCAAGGAAAACGTCGATATGCGGGATGACGTTGAACGCAATCTGCTTGGGATAAGCGCTCGGCTCGACCTCCTGACCGGGGACGTACATGCCCTTGGTCTGGTTCCACAACTCGTCGATCCCCGCCTTGCCGCTTCCCGACACCGATTGATAGGTGCTCACCACCACGCGCTTGATCTTGGCCCGGTCGTGCAAGGGCTTGAGCGCGACAACCATCTGCGCGGTCGAGCAGTTGGGGTTCGCAATGATGTTCTTCTTGGCGTAGCCGTGAACATCCTTCGGGTTCACCTCGGGCACGATCAGCGGCACATCCGGGTCGTAGCGATAGAGCGAGCTGTTGTCGATCACCACGCATCCGGCCGCGGCCGCCTTGGGGGCGTATTTCTTGGTCGCGTCCGATCCGATCGCGAACAGCGCCATGTCCCAGCCGCTGAAGTCGAAAGTCTCCAGGTCGCGGGTCTTCAGCGTCCTGTCGCCAAAGCTGACTTCGGTTCCCAGGCTGCGGCGACTGGCCAGCGCCACGATCTCGTCTACCGGGAATTCCCGCTCGGCAAGTATGTTGAGCATTTCATGGCCCACGTTCCCCGTGGCGCCCACAATGGCAATCCTGTAGCCCATCTTGGACAAACTCCTTTACTAAGGTCGCGCGCCTCATACCCCACGCCACGCCCGTTTGAAAGGGGGCGCGTCAATCCAGCCGGTCACGACTAAGCAGGTACGGGGCCAATCCCAGCAGCAACAGAACCGCGAAAAACCCGAATACGACCTGATAGGGCATCGCCGGCGCCCCGCCGATTTCGGAGGCCACCGCATGCAGCTGCCCAGTAAGCACTTGAAACAGACCAACGCCGCCGATTCCGAACAGGTTCATCAGCGTAACACCCCGGCCCGCCAAGTGCGTCGGGATAAAACTGCGACCATGTGCCATAAGCATCGGAAAGGACATGCCGAACAATCCAACCGCTGCACACAGGGCAACCGCCGCCCCAAAACCCAGCTCGGGTTGAGTGGCCAAGGCGAACAACGCCAGCATCCCCGCGGCATTTCCAACGAACACGACCCATTTGCGCGTCCCCAACCATCGGTCAAGCGGGCCATAGGCGAAGGTGCCCAGGATCATCGCGATGCCCATGATCATGGTCGCGTTGCCAATCACCGTGGAGGTCGCCGCATGCACATCGCCCAGATAGGGACCGACCCACAGCCCGCGCAGCCCTGCCGCCGGCGCGTAGTTGACGAACATCAGCGGAAAAATTAGCCACATCGCCGGCAGCCGCAGCAGGTCCAGAACCGATCCCTTGCGCGCGTGCTCGGCCCGTGGCGGATCTTGCACCGTCATGAATATTCCAAGCGCCAGTATGCCCGACACGGCCGCCAGAACGAAAAGCGATTCGCGCCATCCAAACACCTCGACCGCCCAAGCCAGCGGCGCCGAGCCAGCAAGGTTCCCGACCGACCCCACGCCGATCATGACCGCGCCCAAGGTTGCGAACATGTCAGCCGGGAACATCCTGGCGAAAATGTAGTAGCTGGCCATCAGAACCGGCGAGCACCCCACCCCGATCAGGCCCATCGCCACGGCCACGTGTACCGGGGCGCTGGCCATCGCGAAAACCAATGCCCCGCCGCCACCGCCAAGCGCCAACAGCACTGCGGCGGTGCGCCGTGGCCCTATCCGATCAAGCGCCTCGCCCACCGGGATCTGCATTGCCGCGAAAGTCAAGAACCACAAGCCCGACGCGAACGCCAGATCATCAGGCCCTGCGCCGATGTCAGCCTCAAGCACTTGGCTGAGCACTGCCAGAAAGGCACGGTAGAACTGACTAAGCACATACCCCGCGCACAGTAGGATCAAACCCAGACGCATCGCGCCTTCCTCCCTTGAAAACCCGAAGGACTGCCTGCCACGGGGCGCGGGGATGTGCAAGCTCCGCCCCCGCGGGCACGCCTCAGATGCAGCGCCCGCCGTCAACTTCCATAGCGACCCCGGTGATCATTCCTGCTTCTTCCGAGCACAGGAACGCGGCCGCGTTCCCCATGTCCTCGGGGGTTGAGAACCGGCCCAACGGGATCGTGGAAAGGAACTTGGCGCGCATTTCCGGCGTATCCTCGCCCATGAACGAAGACAGCAGCGGCGTCTCGCCCGCAACCGGGCAAATCGCATTCACGCGCACACCCGACGGCGCCAGTTCAACCGCCATCGTCTTGGTCGCGGTGACCAGCCACCCCTTCGAGGCGTTGTACCAGTTCAGGTTCGGCCGTGGACTGATCCCCGCCGTCGATGCAACGTTCAGGATTGCACCGCCGCGCCCTTTCATGGCTGGCACAAACGCCCGCGCCAACAGGTATACGGATTTGCAATTCACCGCGAAAACGCGGTCGAAATCCTCTTCGCTCACATCCTCCAGCGGGGTGGGCTTGTGTGTCACCCCCGCGTTGTTCACAAGGATATCCAGCGCGCCAAACCGTGCCTGAACGGCCTCTGCCAGCTTGGTAACGCTGTCCCCATCGGCCACGTTGCACACCTGCGATACCGCGCCATTACCCAGCTCGGTCGCCAGCTCCGCAGCGCCCTCGGCGTTTATGTCAACGACCATGACGCGCGCGCCCTCATTCGCGAATTTGCGCGCTATCCCGGCGCCGAAACCGCTTGCCCCGCCCGTTACAACCGCGGTCTTGCCCTCGAGTCTCAAGTCCCTGTCTCCTTCGTTTCCGTGCGGCCCCGGCGCTTAGCCGTGGCAGGCCGCAACCGTTTTCAGCGTGGTAAAGCCATAAAGCGCCTCAAACCCCTTCTCGCGGCCATGACCGGATTTCCCGACACCGCCAAAGGGCAGCTCCACGCCACCGCCCGCACCGTAGTTATTGATAAACACCTGCCCGCAATGCAGCGCACGAGCCAGCCGCATCTGCCGGGCGCCATCGCGCGTCCAGATACTGGCGACCAACCCGTAGTCGGTGCCGTTCGCGATGCGCACGGCCTCGGCCTCATCGTCGAACGGGATCACTACCTGCACGGGGCCAAATACCTCGTCCCGGGCCAGCACATGATCTGGTGCCACATTCGCAAATAGCGTGGGCGCTACGTAATGCCCGCCCTCCGGCAGATCCGGCAAAGTGGCACGCGCGGCGATCTCCAGATCCGCGCCCTTTTCAATGAACCCTTCCACGACGTCCTTCTGCCGCGCCGATATCAGCGGCCCGACATCCGGATCATCCGTCGCCGGCCCGATGCGCAGCGCGTTGTAGCGCTCAGACATCCTGGCGATCACCTCGTCATAGCGTGAGCGGTGGACAAGGATGCGTGATGAGGCAGAACAGGTTTGCCCGCAGTTCTGCACGCCAGCCCCGACAAGAAACGGCAAGGCACTATCAAGATCCGCATCATCAAATACGATTTGCGGAGATTTCCCGCCAAGCTCCAGCGTGACGGGCACTACGTTGCGCGCCGCCGCCCCCTGCACCGCGGCGCCGGTCGCGACCGACCCGGTAAAGCTGACATGCTGGATGCCCGGATGCGCGCTTAGCGCTGCGCCCGCCTCGCTCCCCAATCCCGGCACCACGTTCAGCGCGCCATCGGGCAAACCGGCGTCCCGCGCCATATCGGCAAAGGCCAGCGCCGTCAGGCAGGCATCCTCGGCTGGCTTGAGAACGCAGGCATTGCCGGTGGCCAACGCCGCGCCAACCGATCGGCCAATGATCTGCATCGGGTAGTTCCACGGCACGATATGGCCGGTCACCCCGTGCGGCTCTCGCAGGGTATAGACGGTGTACCCCTCCTGGAACGGGATCGTCTCACCATGCAGCTTATCGGCCGCCCCCCCGTAGAATTCCAGGTAGCGCGCCAGCGCAACCGCATCGGCCCGCGCCTGCCTGAGCGGCTTGCCCACATCGCAAGCCTCAAGCCGGGCCAGATCATCCACCCGCTCTGCGACCATGCGGCCAAGCCGCGCGAGTATCCGCCCGCGCTCGAACGCGGGCATGCGGCCCCACGCGCCTTCGCGTGCCGCCTGCGCAGCGGCAACAGCGGCGTCAATATCTTCCGGCTGTCCCCGTGCAATGGCGCCAATAACCTCGCCTGTCGAAGGGTTCTCCAACGGCAGCGTCCCTCCGCCATGTGGCACCACCCATTTCCCCGCGATCAGGCATTTGGCGGGGTCGAACCAAAGTTCGGGCTGTTGCGACGTCATCTTGCTATCCTTTCTGGCGCGACGGTCAGGCGCGGCGCCGCCCTGACCAATTGTTGCGTATAAGTATGACGCGGGGCGTCGAACACGTCCTGCGTGACGCCTTGTTCGACGATCTGTCCTGCCTGCATAACCAGCACCCTATCGGTGATCGAGCGGACAACCGACAAATCATGGCTGATGAACAGATACGTCAGGCCCAGGCTATCCCCCAGCTCAGCCAGCAGATCGAGGATCTGCGCGCGCACCTGCACATCCAGCGCACTGACAGCCTCGTCCAAAATGATCAGTTCGGGCCGAATGATCAGCGCCCGCGCAATCGCTATGCGCTGCCTCTGCCCGCCGCTGAACTCGTGGACGAACTTGCGCCCGTCATCCGCGGATAACCCGACGCTTTCCAATGCCTGCGCAATGGCGTCGGACCGGGCCGAGCCCTGCGGCGCGTCATCGAGCAGGTGAAACGGCTCGCTCACCAGCCTATCCACGCGATGGCGCGGATTGAAACTGCCGTATGGGTCCTGGAACACCACCTGCATGTGGCGGCGCACCGCACGATTGGGCCGGTGCCCGGTGAATACCGGCTGACCGTTCAACTCGATCGTGCCGGCCTGCACCTCTTCCAATCCCAGGATGGCACGCGTCAGTGTGGACTTGCCGCAACCCGACTCGCCCACCAGGCCAAGGCTTTCGCCGCGCCGAATGTCAAAGCTGACACCGTCCACCGCTCGAAACGTGCCGGCACGCCCCCACCACCCGGTACGGGGCGTCGCATAGTCCCGCACAACATCCCGCACGCTCAGCAGAGACGCTTCGCGCGGCTCGGCGGACCTGTCGGGAACGTGCGAGGATGCCGCAAGCAGGGCCTTGGAATAGGGATGCTGCAGATCCGTAAGCAATCGGTCGGCGGGGCCGTTCTCCACGACCTCGCCGTCGCGCATGATCACGATGTCATCGGCCATGTCCGCCACCACCGCCAAATCATGACTGATCAGCATGCAAGCCATGCCATCCTCGGCTACCAGCCGTTTCAGCAGCTTCAGGATCTCCGCCTGCGTCGTCACATCCAGCGCGGTTGTCGGCTCGTCCGCGATCAACAGGCGCGGGCGCAATGCGATGGCCATGGCGATGACAACCCTCTGGCGCTGCCCGCCCGACAGCTCGTGCGGATAGCGCGACATCGGAAACCGGTCTTGCGGCAACTCGGCCCGCGCAAGCGCCTCGGCGGCGCGCTGCATCGCCTCGCCGCGACTTACACGCTCATGGATCAGGATTGTCTCGGCGACTTGCGCGCCTATCGTCTTGAGCGGGTTGAGCGCGGTCATCGGTTCCTGGAACACCATGCCCACATCGCGGCCGCGCATTTTACAAAGCGCAGTCTCGGACAGGGTCAGCACCTCTTGGCCCGCCAACGTGATCCGCCCCGAGCATCGCGCGCCGCTTGGCAATAGCTGCATCACCGACAACGCTGTCATCGACTTGCCGCTGCCCGACTCGCCGATCACGCCAAGAATGCGCCCCGCGTCCACCCCAAGGCTAACCTCGCGCAGGATTGGCAGGCCCTGCACATCCATGCTCAAGCGGTCTATTCGCAACAGGGTCATCGGCCAGTCCTGCGTAAACGGGGGTCCAACAGGTCACGCAGGCCATCACCCATCAGGTTCAGGCCCAGCACGGTCAGCAGGATCGCCATGCCGGGAAATATCGCCATGTGCGGGGCAAGCGAGATCATCGTCTGGCTATCCGCCAGCATCCGGCCCCAACTGGGTATCGGCGGTTGCGCGCCCAAGCCGACATAAGACAACCCGGCCTCGGCCAAAATGCCAAGGCTGAACTGAATTGTTCCCTGCACGATCAGCAGGTTGGTAACGTTGGGCAGGATATGCTCGACACTGATGCGCGCCGCATTTTTTCCCGCGACGCGCGCGGCAAGCACGTAGTCGCGTGTCCACAGGCTTAGCGCCCCTGAGCGGGTCAGGCGTGCGAAAACCGGAATATTGAAGATGCCGATTGCGATGATCGCGTTGACGGCACTGGCCCCGAAGACGGCGGTAATCATGATCGCGATCAAGAGCGACGGGAACGCGAACACCAGGTCATTGCCCCGCATAATCACCTCGTCCAGAAGGCTCCCCTTTCGGGCCGCCGCAGCCAGGCCCAGAGGCACGCCAAGCCCCATGCCGATGCCGACCGCCACCAGCGCCACCGCGATCGAGGTGCGCGCGCCCACCATGATCATGCTCAGGATATCGCGGCCAAAATGATCGGTGCCCAAGGGGTGCGCCGCACTCGGCGACTGGATCTTATTGGCGATGTCTAGCTCCGTGATGTCATACGGGGTCCACAAAAGGCTCAGCACCGCCGCCCCGGCAAACAGCAGCGTCAGCGCCGCCCCCGGAAGCAGGCTACGCCCCTGCGCCAGCACCGTTATCCCCGCACGCAGCGTCATCGCGCCCTCCGCAAGCGAGGATCGACAATGGCATAGGTGATATCGACAATGAAATTCACCACGATCACCGCGCAAACCAGCAACATCACCACCGATTCCACGACGATCAGGTCACGCGCACTGATCGATTGGAACACCAGCCGACCAAGCCCCGGTAGAAAGAAAACGTTCTCGATAATGATCGCGCCCGCGATCAGGAACGAAAACTGCAAACCGATGATCGTCAGCACCGGGATCAGCGCATTGCGCAGCGCGTGCCGCCACAACGCCTGCGCCCGGCTAAGGCCCTTCGCGCGCGCGGTGCGGATGAAATCCTCGCCCAATGTATCCAGCAGCGCCGAGCGCATCACCCGCGTCAGGATGGACGCCTGCGGCAACGCCAACGCGATAGCGGGCAGGGTCAGGCTATGTATCGCGGGCCAAAATCCGGCCTCCCACCCGACAAATCCTCCCGCCGAGAACCAGCGCAAGTTGATCGCAAAGACCAGGACCATCAACATCGCGAACCAGAAATTGGGAATCGCAACGCCAAGCTGCGTAACCCCCATCACGCCCAAGTCGACGCCAGACCCACGCCGGGACGCGGCCCAGATCCCGGCCGGTATCGCGATCAGGGTGCTCAGGCTCAGCGCCAGCAACGCCAACGGCAGGCTGATCCAGATCCTGTCGGCGATCATCTCGGATACCGGTGTGCGGTAGGTATAGGAGGTGCCGAAATCCCCCACCAGCATGCCGCCGACCCAATCGCCGTAGCGCGCCAACGGCCCACGGTTCAGACCCAGTTCCTCGCGCAGGGCGGCAAGGGTGTCCTCTTGGGCATTCACGCCCAGCATGCTGGCAGCCGGATCGCCGGGCACCACCTCAAGCGCCAGAAAGATCACCACACTGGCGACGGTCAGGCTGACCGCCAGCGACAACAGCTTCTTTATCACGTAGCGCAGCATTCAGCCTCACCGCCCGTCGTCGCACCCGGGGGACTTTGCCCCCGGAAAGTTTCAGGAAATACGCCCGCCCCGGTGCTCACAACAACACCGGGGCGGGCAAACGCGGCTCACTCGGCCCAGGACACGCCGGTCAGGTCGATCGCCTGCGTCGGGGAGTTCTTCCACAGGCCTTGCACCCCGGTCTTGGCCACACCAAGCGCCGGCAACTGAAACAGGAACCCGTTAACGTAATCGCCCGCGATGATCCGCTGCGCCTTCTTCAGCATCTCGCTGCGCGCCTGCGGATCGGATTCGACCTGCAGGTCGTCCATCAATTCCTGGAACTCGGGGTTGTCATACTGAAAATAGTAATCCGGGTTGGCGTAGATACCGATATCCAGCGGCTCGGTATGGCTGATCACGGTCAGGCCGAAATCCTTACCGCGAAACACCTGCTCCAACCACTGCGGCCATTCCAGGTTCGTGATCTCGGTCTCGATACCAACCTCGCGTAGCTGCGCGGCGATGATCTCGCCCCCGCGACGGGCATAGGACGGCGGCGGCAGCTTGAGCGTGGTGGAAAACCCGTCACCATACCCCGCCTCGGACAGCAGGCTACGCGCCAGGTCGGGATCGTAGGCGCTCTGGTCCGTCAGATCCACGTAATCGGGATGGTGCGGGGCGAAATGCGTGCCAATCGGCGTTCCATAGCCGAACATCGCCCCATCGATGATCGCCTGACGATCAATCGCATGTGCCATCGCTTCACGCACCTTGACGTTGTCAAAGGGCGGCTGCGCGTTGTTGGTGGACAGGATCGTCTCCCCCTCGGTCGAGCCAACCAGCACCTTGAACCGCGGATCGGCATCGAACTGCGGCAGGTTCTCCGGCGCGGGGAAGCCCGAAAACGCGTCGATATCCTCGGCCATCATCGCCGCAAACGCCGCCGTCGGGTCCGAAATGAACTTGAACGTCGCGCTTTCCAACTTGGCAGGGGTGCCCCAATAATCCTCGTTGCGGGTGATCTCGATACGATCACCCTGTACCCAATCGGAAAACTCGAACGCGCCGGTGCCAACCGGGTTGGTCTTGATGTCCTCGATGCTCTCCGCCGCCACGATCACCGCGTCGCCCCAAGCCAAGTTGAACAGGAAATTGCCATCGGGCTGCGCCAATGTGATCTTCACCGTCAGCGGCTCGACCACCTCGACCGCCTCGATCCCGGCGAACAGCCCCTTTTGCGCGTTGGTGCTATCCTCGCCCCGCGCGCGATCAAGCGAGAATTTCACATCCCCCGCATCCAGGGCCGATCCGTCATGAAAGCTTACGCCATCATGCAGATGGAACGTGTAAACCAAGCCATCATCCGATATGTCCCAGCTTTCCGCCAGACCGGCATTGACCGAGCCATCGGGACCAAATCGCGTCAGGCCCTCGAAGATGTTGGAATATGTCACCTGGTCGATCGCCCCGGCGGCGGCGCTTGTCGGGTCAAGGTGCGGCGGCTCAAGCTGCATGCCGATCACAAGATCGCTTTGCGCCTGCGCCGCGCCCATTCCCGCAACCAGCGCCAGCGCGCTGGCCAGACCCGTTTTGATCATCTTCTGTTTCATATTACTCCCCCTGTTGTCAGGCCTCTTGGCCCTTGTCTGTCAGCAATTGGATCAGGGACAAGCCCATCACCCTGGCCGAAATCAGCATATCATCGACGCCAACATATTCATCCGGTTTGTGCGCCAGGTCCAGAATCCCGGGGCCGTAAGCAATGCAATTATGCAAGCGGCCGATCCGGTCGATATGCTTCTGGTCATAGGTGCCGGGGCTGACGACATATTGCGCCTCCTGGCCCATCGTCTGCGCGATCGCTTGCGCCACTGTCTTTACCACCGGCGCCGATTTCTCCGTCATCGTCGGCAGAACGCTATGCAGCTCGCGTATGTCATAGCGGAAACTCTCGCGCCGCTCGGCCACGGCGCGCAGCACCTCCAGCACCTCCTGGCGAACCTCTTCGATATTCTCTTCGATCAGGAACCGCCGGTCGATCACCATGCGGCAACTGTCGGGCACACACGGTGCAGGCAGGCCAGTGTAATCATCGGCCTGCTCGTTTTCACCGCCATGGATGGAATTGATATTCAGCGTCGATTGCCGCGCGCCCTCGGGCACGACCGGCATATCGGTCCGCTTGCGCGCCAGCGCCGGGAACAGCGTCTCTTCCATCTCGTGCATCACCGCGCCCATGTGGCGCACCGCGCAGTCGCCCAGAAACGGCATGGAGCCGTGGGCGATCTCGCCATGCGTCTCGATCTCCGCCCACCAGACACCGCGATGCCCCAGGCAAATACGATCCTTGTTCAGCGGCTCGGGGATGATCACATGCTGCACACGCTCAGGCGCGAACCACCCTTTTTCGGCGAGGTAGGCAACACCGCCGAACCCGCCCGATTCCTCATCGGCGGTGCCGCTTATCTCGACCGCGCCGGCAAAATCCGGGCACACCTCAAGGAATGCTTCCGCCGCGATGATGCTCGCGGCCAGCCCCCCCTTCATGTCGCAGGCCCCGCGGCCATAGATGCGCCCATCCTTCAATTCGCCGCCAAACGGGTCGGTGGTCCAACCGCGGCCAACCTCGACCACGTCGATGTGACTGTTGAAATGCACGCAGTCTCCCGCGTGCTTGCCCTCGCGGCGCGCGACGATGTTCCAACGCGGATGGCGGTCGCTATCCCCCACGGCGCCTTGGGCGCGAACCAGATGCGTCTCAAACCCCGATGCGCCAAGCCGCCTGTCCAGGTACTCGCAGATCTCACGATAATTTTCGCCCGGCGGGTTCAGCGTCGGAATGCGTATCAGGTCCTGTGTCAGTGCGATCAAATCGTCGCGCCGGGCCTCCACCGCCTCGACCAACCTGTCGGAAAGGGACATTCAAACGCCTCATAGCCATTGCATCTGCAACCGCAATCATGCTCCGGTGCTCATACGGCATCAATACCGTACAAACACGGGAGCCCCACACATGAAGGACTTCGCCCGCCTTGCCTTTGACGCTGCCCCAATCGGGCTGGTGCTGACCGAACAGCGGATCATCCGGGCATGCAACGCCACATTTGCCAACATGACGGGGTACGGGACGGATGCCTTGACCGATTGCAGCTTTCGCATTCTCTATGCCTCCGAGCACGAGTTCGACAGCATTCGCGACATCGGTCTTGAGCCCTTGCGCCGCGACGGCGCCTATAGCGACGAACGCCTGTTGCGCCGCGCCGATGGCGGTGCGCTGTGGTGCCGGTTCCGCGCCCGTACGCTGACCCCGGGCGATCCGCTTGCCCGCGTCGTGATGAGCTTTGCACCAATCACCACCCGAGAGGCGCCCCCGCTCACCGCGCGCGAACGCGATGTGGTCAGCGGCCTGGCGCGCGGACAAACCAGCAAGGAAATCGCCCGTGCGCTCGGCCTGTCGCCGCGCACCATCGAAGATGTGCGCGCGCGCCTGCTCAAGAAGTTCAAGGTGCGCAACGCCGCCCTGCTGCTGTCACGGCTTAGCGATCTGGGGCAATAGCCTTCATCACCCGATCGCGCCCTGTGCCGCCTTTCGGATGGCGCGGATGTTTGTGCCGTATGGGTCCGGGTCCGAGACGGAGCCGCCCTTGAACACCGCCGATCCGGCGACCAGAACGTCCGCTCCGGCGGCCGCGACCAGCGGCGCGGTGTCGGGGGTGACACCTCCGTCGATCTCGATATGCACGGGACGGTCGCCGATCAGGGCGCGCAGGGTGCGCACCTTGTCCGTCAGGTCCAGGAACGACTGCCCGCCAAAGCCGGGGTTCACCGTCATCACGCAGACCAGATCGACCATGTCCAGAAGCGGCGCCACCGCCTCGGCCGGGGTGCCGGGATTGAGCGCAAGGCCCGCCTTGCACCCCGCCGCGCGGATCGCCTGCAACGTGCGGTGAATGTGCGGACCCGCCTCCAGGTGCGCGGTCAGGATATCGGCGCCGGCCTGTGCGAACGCCTCGATATACGGGTCCACCGGCGCGATCATCAGGTGCACGTCCATCACCGTGGTCACATGCCGCCGGAACGCCGCCACCGCGGGCGGGCCGAAGGTGAGGTTGGGCACGAA
>NZ_AUIJ01000032.1 GCF_000423645.1 Sediminimonas qiaohouensis DSM 21189
GTCGACCAAATGCAGCAGGCTCTCGACGAAGCCTGTGGTCTGGCGTAGCGCCATGCCGAACAACACTTTCATCGTCAAGCATGTCTGGATAGCGGTGTCGCTGTAGGTCTGCTGCCGACCGCGCTTACCGGTCGGCGCAGCCTCCCAGATCATCTCCGGGTCAAACCAGACTGTCAGCGAGCCACGGCGCTTGAGCGCTTCGTTATAGGCCGGCCAGTTCCTGGTCTTGTAGGTTGGGGGTGTGGGTCTGCTCATGTCGCCCAGCTACCACACTGGATTCGCGACATGAATCCCTCACGCGCTTTGTGCAACAGAGCCCAGGTCCGTCGTAAATCTCAGAAAGTGTTCTGGTAGAATCGATTACGGAGCCAACATTCCCCTCTACGGCCTCTAAATTTTGTGGCTGTGCAATCGTCAGTGTGAGCTTTGTCGGTAGGCCGCGATTATATTTTGCCCACGCATCTTTTCCAACTATCGCTTCTGCTCGATAGTCATATGTGGGGTCAAAGGCTCGAAGATACGCAAGCAATCTGTTGACTGAAACTGCCCTGTTATCGAATTGTATTGCAAGCGACTTTAGCGCGGAGCTGTATCGAAAAGCTATGCAGTGACCGATACCTCCTCCCGCCGACACGGAAAGTCTTTGTAGCCCAACGTCATTTGCTTCCGGGGGAATGTCGCCTGTCTGCTTTCGGACAATTTCACCATCGTAGAAGGTGTTGTCTTGCGTCAATCTCTCCAACCGTAGTGTATGCCCAAAAATATCCTTTTCTCGCTCGCTTGCCTTTTCACCTGATGCGTGCGCGTTTTGCAACACAACCTCCAAATCTGGAGCACTGTGGTGCACCTTTTCGATCTTGAAAAACCTGACAGTAACGGTTGCCATATCTCCCTCCAATTTAATGTGGAGCAGACTTTCAACCTTTTCGCGATTCGCGCAACCCCCGTATGCTGTGGGGATACACCCCAATAATGGGAATCAAGTGAGTTTCGCTAACCAAAATTTAACCTCTTTGAAATCAACTGCCTAAGCGGCTAACTTCATATGGCCTCAGCCGTCCAAAGCGCGGCAAAAATACCGCGCAGCGCATTGTTTTTGGGTGCAAAAATCGCACACCCCTTTCCCCGGCGCCGGTTCGAGACTTATCCTTGCCGTCGGCAGCAAGTAACAGGCATAGCTCATGACCTCAATTTTGATACTGAACGGGCCAAATCTGAATTTGCTGGGAACGCGCCAGCCCCAGGTCTACGGCCACACGACACTGGCCGATATCGAGGCCCTGTGCCACCAAAAGGCTGCCGCGCTTGAGATCGGCGTGGCGTTTTCCCAAAGCAACAGCGAAGGCGCGTTGATTGATATGCTGCACGCCGCACGCGGCTCGCATGACGGTGTCATATTGAACGCGGGCGCATATACGCACAGCTCGATCGCGCTGATGGATGCGATCGCGTCAATTGAGCTACCCGTCGTCGAATTGCACCTGTCAAATATCCATGCACGTGAGGCGTTTCGCCACAAATCCTACATCGCACCCGTCGCCATCGGCCAGATATGTGGCTTTGGCGCCGCCGGCTATCCCTTGGCCATTGATGCGCTCTTGGGGCATCTCAGGGCGAACGCATGACAGCACTTCCTGAGCACTTGATGGCCCTGACCAACGCGCAGAGCCTTGAAGAGCTCTGGGATATGCATACACGGCGCATGGCCGAGTATGGGTTCGATCGCCTCCTGTACGGATATACTAATTACCGAACTTCCAACTCCCTTGGCGACCCCGCCGATTTCGTCATCCTGTCGAACCACCACAAGCGGTATGTGGAACAATACATCGACGACGGCCTGTATTTTCACGCGCCAATGACGCAATGGGCTTTGGAAAACGAAGGCGCGTGCAGTTGGGCGCGTATCCGGTGCATGCTCGACTCTGGTGCCTTGAACGAAGCGCAGAGGCGCGTTGTCACGTTCAACCACTCGTTTCAGGTCCATGCCGGCTATTCCATCAGCTTCCGGGCGATTTCCTCGCGGGCCAAGGGCGCGATCGGCCTCACGGCCCGCCCGGATCTGAGCCAGGAAGACGCCGATACCATCTGGCAAAAGCATGGAACGGACATTCTGTTGATGAACAACGTCGCGCACCTCAAGATCACATCGCTGCCCTACGCCGGCCCGCACAGGACATTGACGAAGCGCCAGCGCGAGACGTTGGAATGGGTTGGCGATGGCAAGACGACGCAAGACATTGCCACGCTTATGGGGATTTCGCGGGCGATGGTCGAAAAACACCTGCGCCTTGCGCGTCAGTCGCTTGACGTTGAAACGACGGCTCAAGCGGTGCTGAAAGCGACGCTTCACAACCAAATGTATAGACTTTAATCAACCTTGGGTTTAGTGGCCCCCTCGCGAAACCCTCTCTGCGGGGCGCTTTTGCCATTACGCAAGGTCAGGAATACCCCACTTTCCTGCAACGCGGAAATTGGGCACTCTTGCCAGGTTCCGTGAGTGGAGGCTTGGCCTTTGGGACGTGGAACCTCATAACCTAGGTATTTCTGGGCACTGTGGTTCTTGTTCCGGTTTTCGCCGGTTGTCGACCCGGAAATCGTATTCTTCCGTGTTCCGGGTCGACAGTATTTTGTCAGTTTTTCACTTGGTAACGAAAAAGCGGTGCCACCCATCCGGGTGGCACCGCTCTTCATATGGCATTACCCATGCCAAGCTGCGCGGGCGATTGCGTGGCTCAGCCCTGCGCGGCCTTGGCAACCTCGGCTGCGAAGTCTTCCTTCTCAACCACGATGCCCTCGCCCACTTCCATTCGGATGAACCCGGTGATCTCGGCGCCGGCTTCCTTGGCGGCATCCGCGACCGTCAGGTCGGGATTGACGACAAAGGCCTGACCCAGAAGCGTCACCTCGGACAAGAACTTCTTCATGCGGCCTTCGATCATCTTTTCGATGACCTGCTCGGGCTTACCCGATTCGCGCGCAATGTCGATCTGGACCTGGCGTTCCTTCTCCACGACAGCGGGATCAAGATCCGCCTCAACCAGGGACGCGGGGTTGGCCGCCGCGATATGCATGGCCACCTGGCGCGCAAAGGCTTCGTCGCCGCCCTTGGTGGCAACCAGAACGCCGATCTTGCCCATGCCATCAGCGGCCGCGTTGTGCACATAGGACACCAGCGTATCGCCCTCGATGTGCTGCAAGCGGCGCAGCGACATGTTCTCGCCGATGGTGGCGATCTTGTCGGTAATCGTGTCCGCAACGGTCTTGCCGCCCAGATCGGCCGATTTCAGCGCCTCGAGGTCATCGACCGTGAGCGCGGCCTTGGCGATATCGGCGACCATGCTCTGGAATTCGCCGTTCTTGGCAACGAAATCGGTCTCGGCGTTCACCTCGACGGCGACGCCTTTGCCACCCTCGATGGTGACGGCGACCAGGCCCTCGGCCGCGGTACGGTCGGATTTCTTCGCCGCTTTCGACAGCCCCTTGGTCCGCAGCCAGTCAACGGCGGCATCCATGTCGCCGTCATTTTCGGTCAGCGCCTTCTTGGCGTCCATCATGCCTGCGCCCGTGCTGTCGCGCAGCTGTTTCACCTGTGCAGCAGTGATAGCCATGGTTGGCTCTCCTCGGATTTGAACAATTGGGTCCGGAGGCGGTGTATCCCGCGCTCCGGTATCATTTTCGTGGCGCAGCGCTTCAGGCGCTTGCGTTTTCCGCCGGGGTCTCTGCGGCGGCTTCTTCTGCGGGGGCCTCTTCCAGTGCCCCAAGATCGACGCCGGCGGCGCCCATCTGTGCCGTCATGCCATCCAGTGCGGCGCGGCTGACCAGGTCGCAGTAAAGCGCGATCGCACGTGCGGCGTCGTCATTGCCGGGGATGATGTAATCGACGCCATCGGGCGAGCAGTTGGTATCGACCACGGCAACCACCGGAATGCCCAGCTTCTTGGCTTCGGCGATGGCCAGTTGCTCTTTGCGCACGTCGATCACGAACAGCATGTCCGGAACGCCGCCCATTTCGCGGATACCGCCCAGGCTGGCTTGCAGTTTTTCCTGCTCGCGCTCCAGGCCAAGACGCTCTTTCTTGGTCAGGCCTTCGGCGCCGGCTTCCATCAGCTCGTCGATGTGCTTGAGGCGAGCGATCGACTTGGAAACCGTTTGCCAGTTGGTCAGCGTCCCGCCCAGCCAACGGTGGTTCATGTAATACTGCGCGCTTTTCTCGGCGGCGTCTGCGATCGGCTGCGAGGCCTGGCGCTTGGTGCCCACGAACAGGACACGGCCGCCCTTCGCAACGGTTTCGCGAATCGCGTTGAGCGCCGCGTCGAGCATCGGCACCGTTTGCGTCAGGTCGAGAATGTGAATGCCATTGCGGGCGCCATAGATGAACTCGCCCATGCGGGGGTTCCAGCGCGCGGTCTGGTGGCCAAAGTGAACGCCGGCTTCAAGCAGCTGACGCAATGTGAACTCGGGAAGAGCCATAATCGTTTTCCTTTCCGGTTTACGCCTCGGCGGGGGTGTGAGAGCAATTGCGCTCCAACCGGTGGACCCCGGGGGATGTCTGTCCCGGTGGCCCGACCCCGCCTGCGGGATTGAGTGGCCGCGCTTTAGCCCGTTCGCCGCGTTTACACAAGCCCCAAATCACTTGCGCGCGTGCCGCCCCCCTTGCGCCGCGCCCGCGAACGCGCCAAGAGGAGGCCTTGCGCGCCCGATTAGACGCGCCTCGCCCATGATCGCAAAAGGAAACGCCATGAGCGTCCTGTCCCTGTCACCCGAAGTGGCCCGCGCCCGCGCGCAGGGGCAGCCTGTCGTGGCGTTGGAAAGCACGATCACCACGCACGGCATGCCCTGGCCGCAAAACCTTGAAACCGCCCGCGAGGTCGAGGCCGACGTGCGCGAGGCGGGCGCCGTGCCCGCCACCATCGCGGTCCTGGACGGCACCCTATACGCCGGCCTGAGCGAGGAGCAGCTCGACACCCTCGCCCGCGCCCGCCGCGTGGCCAAGCTTAGCCGCGCCGATCTGGCCGCCTGCATGGCCACCGGCGGAACCGGGTCAACGACCGTGGCCGCAACCATGATCGCCGCAGCAACGGCCGGTATAGCCACCTTTGCAACCGGCGGCATCGGCGGCGTGCACATGGGCGGCGAGAACAGCCTCGACATCTCCGCGGACCTTTACGAGTTGTCCAAGACGCCCGTCACGGTGGTTTGTGCAGGGGCCAAGGCGATCTTGGATTTGCCGCGCACGCTTGAGGTTCTGGAAACGCTCGGCGTGCCGGTCATCGCCTATGGGCAAGACACCCTGCCTGCCTTCTGGTCATCCAGTTCAGAGCTGACCGCGCCCCTGCGGATGGACAGCGCGGCGCAGATCGCCCAAGCGCACCTTATCCGCGCCAATCTGGGGCTTGCCGGCGGGCAATTGGTGGCCAACCCGGTGCCCCGCGCCGACGAGATCCCGCAATCGGAAATGCGCCCGGTCATTGCCCAAGCAACGATGGATGCTGATGAACTTGGGATTACCGGCAAGGCGCTGACGCCGTTCCTGCTGCGCCGTATCCACGACCTGACAGGCGCGCGCGCGCTTGAGACCAACATCGCACTGGTGCGCAACAATGCCCGGCTGGCGGCGCAAATCGCTGCTGAGCTGTCCAAGGCCGGCTAACTCCCCTGCCCCTGCGGCCTGCGCAGTGCCCATTGTTATGCAACCGCAAAGCGCCTAAGTGTGGGTTTGTTTATCTGACCGGATATTGCCCATGAACACGCCCTTCGATCCGGAGCCAAAGCCGCGCCGTCCCGGTGTTCTGGCGCGCTTGCGCTCCAGCTTCCTGACCGGCCTGGTCGTGATCGCCCCCGTCGGCCTGACGATCTGGCTGATATGGACGCTGATCGGTTGGGTCGATGGCGTTGTGCTGCCGCTGGTGCCGTATCAATTTCACCCGGAACGCTATATTGGCATTCCGCTGCGCGGTATCGGCGTGATCATCTTCCTGATGTTCACCATCGTTGTTGGGTGGGTTGCCAAGGGCCTGATCGGGCGATCCCTGATCGGGCTGGCGGAATCCATCGTGGAACGGATGCCGGTCGTCCGCTCGATCTATTCCGGGGTCAAACAAATCGCCGAAACGGTTTTCGCCCAGTCCGAGCGCTCGTTCGAAAAGGCGTGCCTGGTGGAATACCCAAGGCGCGGGATCTGGTCCATCGGCTTCATCTCGACGCAGGCCAAGGGCGAGATCGCCGCGCGCGCGGAAAACGCACCGGGCGAGGCATTGATGAGCGTATTTGTCCCGACCACGCCGAACCCGACCTCGGGTTTCCTGCTTTTCTTTCCCGCCTCCGACATTCGCGAGCTAGACATGTCGATCGAGGATGCGGCCAAGCTGGTGATCTCCGCCGGGCTGGTCTATCCCAATCAACGCCAGCCGGTCCAACCCGAGGATCCGCGCCTCGCGTCATCCGAAACGAATAGTTAACGTTTTGAACTCATGATGAAAGTCATCTCGCACCGCTGCGCCGCCCTGTTGCGCGCGTGGGCGGGTAACTTCCTCCCTGTTGGACTGACCGCACCTGCGGGTGCGGTCTTTTTTGCAGTTGAGGGATATATCGCTTTGACTGTTGACCACTGCGATGAATCGTCCTAGCGTCTCTTCAGAAACCAAGACCGGCCAGTCCGGCAGGGAGAAAAATAAATGAAAGGGGCCGATTGCGGCCCCTTTTTCTTGTCTTTCTCATCGGTTCCGAAATTGCGGGCAAAGGGGCTTGTCATGATGGCGCAACTGCCCGACATTGACGGCCTGACAAGCCAATCGGCCCATGTTAAATACCGACGCAATACAGACACGAAACAGTCAAGCACGGGGATACCATGCCCAGACATCTGATAACGCTTCCATTTATCGCTCTCATGGCGCTGGCCGCTCCGGCCGTGGCACAGGACAACCAAGACGCCGACGGCCTCAGCCTTGGCGAGCCGGCCGATGCCGCTGGCCAACCCTATATCAAGGAAGAGATCGACGATTGGTCGCTTGAATGCGTGCGCGTGGACGAAGGGGAAGAGCCCTGCCAGATGTTCCAGGCCCTGCTTGATGAAAACGAAAACCAGGTCGCCAACGTACGCTTTTTCCGTCTGCCCGAGGGCAACCGCGCCGTGGCAGGTGCGTTGGTTTCCGTGCCGCTTGAAACGCTGCTGACCGCGCAACTGACGATCAAGGTGGATGACAACTCGGCCAAGCGCTATCCGTTCTCGGTCTGCGACAAGATGGGCTGCTACGCGCGCATCGGGTTCACGGAAGAGGATGTAGATGCGTTCAAGGGCGGACAGGTTGCGACGGTGTCGCTGGTCCCGTTCGTCGCCCCCGATCAGCGCGTAGAGCTTGACATGTCACTGGCCGGGTTCACCGCCAGTTACGACAAAACCTCGGTGGTTCAGCCTCAATAAAAAACTGAAAACAAAGGGAAATGCTCCTGCCCGGCCCCCGTTCGAAATGCGCGGGGGCCGTTCTCATTTGAACGGCCTTGTCAGACGCGGCGCAGCGCCAGAACCGCATTCAGCCCGCCAAAGGCAAATGCATTGGACAGGGCCACATCGACATCGGCCTCGCGCGCCTCGTTCGGGACCACGTCCAGCGCGCATTCGGGATCGAATTCCTGGTACCCGATGGTGGGCGCGATCACACCGTCGCGCACCGCCATGATACAGGCCAAAAGCTCCACCGCGCCGGTCGCCCCGATCAAATGCCCGTGCATGGACTTGGTCGAGGAGATCATCAATTTGTCGGCGTGATGGCCAAACACATCGGCCACGGCGGCGCATTCGGTCTTGTCATTGGCCGCCGTTCCTGTGCCGTGGGCATTGATATATCCGACCTGATCAAGGTTCACGCCCGCGTCCTGCAGGGCCCCCGCCATTGCCCGCGCCGCGCCCTGTTTCGAGGGCATGACGATATCGGACGCATCCGACGACATGGCAAAGCCGCTGACCTCGGCCAGGATGTCAGCGCCCCGCGCGCGCGCATGTTCGTATTCCTCGAACACGAACACACCGGCCCCTTCGCCCTGTACCATGCCGTTGCGATTGGCGCTGAACGGGCGGCACGCGTCGCGGCTCATCACGCGCAGGCCTTCCCACGCCTTGACCCCGCCAAAGCACAGCATCGATTCCGATCCGCCGCTCACCATGACCGGCGCCGCCCCCGCGCGCACCATCTGGAAAGCCTGCGCCATCGCGTGGTTGCTGGATGCGCAGGCTGTTGAGACGGTAAAGGACGGCCCCTTGAGGTTGTAGGCCATGCTGACATGGCTGACGGCTGCGTTGTTCATCAGCTTGGGCACGACAAAGGGATGCACCCGGTTCTTGCCCTCCTCATAGACCGCGCGATAATTGTCGTCCCACGTGCTGACGCCGCCGCCAGCCGTGCCCAGAACGACACCCGCGCGCGCGGCCAATTCGCCACTGAACTCCAGACCCGATTGCGTGATCGCCTCGCGCGCGGCCATCAGGGTAAATTGCGTGAACCGATCATAAAGCGTCATCTGTTGCCGGTTGAAATGACCCTCGGCCGCAAAGTTCTTGACCTGACCGCCGATCTGAATCGACAGGCGCTCGACATCGCGGAGCTCCAGCTGACCGATCCCGCAGCGCCCCGCGCGCATCGCATCAAGCGTCGTGGCTACGTCATGGCCTAGCGCGTTGATCGTTCCCGCGCCGGTAATGACAACGCGTTTCATTTCTGTTCTGCCACCAGCTTCTCGATCCCCGCGACGATCGACGCCACCGAGGATATGTCGAAATCGCTTTCCTCGGGCGCGTTCGCGTTGAAGGGCACTGAAATATCAAAGGCCTCCTCGATCGCGAATATGCTCTCGACCAGCCCCAGGCTGTCGATCCCGAGGCTTTCAAGGGTGCTGTCCATAGTCACGTCCGAGGGCTCCAGCACGGCCTGCTCGGCGATGATCTCGATCACCTTGGTCTTGACGTCCATGATGGCGGCCTTTCCTTCCTCGTCGCTGATCTAGTGTCTTTCGGTCAGCTTTGAAACAGCTTTGTGCAATGCGGCCACGTCGCGATAGAGACGCGGCAGGCGGCGCAGGCCTTTGTATACCTCGACGTGATTGTCCATCTTCATCGCCGGGTAGCCCAGCATGACACGCCCCGCCGGCACGTTGGCAAGCACCTTGGTTGCGCCGCCCGTTATCACGTTGTCCCCGATCATCAGGTTATCGCTCACGCCTGTCTGTCCGCCCAGAACGACGTTATTGCCGATAGATGACGATCCTGCGACACCCACCTGCGCGCAAATCAGGCAATCGTTTCCGATCACGACGTTGTGCCCGATCTGGGTCAGGTTGTCGAACTTGACGCCATTTCCCACCGCCGTGTCACGCACGGTGCCCCGGTCGATGCAAGCATTCGCGCCCAGCTCCACGTCGTCGCCAATGACAACACTTCCAAGGCTATGTATCCGCGCCCATGCCTGTCCCTGCTGTGCACCCGCCTGATCCCCGAGGGTGTCGCGCACGCGCTCCACGCTTGATTCCTCGGGGGTGACGAATGAAAACCCGTCACCGCCCACGACCGCCCCGGGCTGCGCGATAAATCGCGCGCCGATGCGCACGCGCGCGCCGATCCGCACTCCGGCGTGCAAGAGACACTGCGGCCCGATCTGTGCCCCGTCGGCCACAAAGCAGTGCGCCCCGACGACGCCTCCGGCCCCGACTTCGACCCCCGCGCCGATCACGGCCAAGGGCCCGACGGTGACATCGGGGGCAAGGTTGGCGGTTTCGTCGATCACTGCGGATGGGTGTACGCCCTGCCCCGCGCGCGGGCGGTCCTTGTCCATCAGGGCCGACAGGCCGGCCATGGCATAGCGCGGTCGCGGTGCGGTGATCGCGGCCTCAAGGCCCAGGCTACGCCAATCGGCGCCGTCCCATAACATGGCTGCACGCGCATGCCCTTTGCCCAATCCTTCGGCATAGTCGGGGCGCATCGCAAGGGCCAGGTCGCTTGCCCCGGCTGTGGCCGGCTCAGCAACGCCCTCCACGCGGATATCCAAGTCTCCGAACGCCTGCGCGCCGAGTGCTTCGGCGATCTCCCTGATGCTGTGGCCCATGGCAGTCTCATCCCGATGTTTTCGGGCCAAGACTTATCCGCGAACCGCCTGCAACGCCACCCCTGCCGCCTGCAGCGCGTTCCAGATTCTGGCGTCGCGGCCGTAGATATCCTCGCGGTACCCGGTCCGTCCCTTGGCACTTGTCACCGCCGTGCGGTACATCAGGTGCACCGGGACGTTCTGCTCAAGATCGACCTTGGTTTCGCGTCCGGTGGACAGGATCGAGTGGAACAGGCCCTTGGGATCGTCGGTTTGGCGCGCCAATAGCGCGTAGGCGAAATCGAACGGGTCCTGCAACCGGATGCAGCCATGGCTGAACGCCCTTTTTTCCCGTGCAAAAAGGTGCTTGCTGGGTGTGTCATGCAGGTAGATATTGTGCCGGTTGGGGAACATGAACTTCACTAGGCCAAGCGCATTGCTATTCGATGGCGGCTGCTTGATGTCGAAGGGGAACGTGTTGCGCGTGTATTGAGTGAAATCAACCGCCGAGCGCGGCACAACGCGCCCGCTGCCATCGACCAGCCGCAAATGCGAGGCCGCGTTGGGGTTACGCTGCATCTGGGGCAGGTATTCGTTGACCGCGATCGAGCGGGGCACGTGCCATGTCGGATTGATGATCATGTGTTCCATCACGTCCGAGAACTCGGGGCTGCGCCGATCCGTGCTTGTCGCGCCGACCACCGATCGCGTGCGGAACGTCACCTTGCCATCATCCACGATCTTGGCCGTGAAATCGGTCAGGTTGACCTTGATATGACGTTTTCCCAGGTCCCGGTTCAGCCAGCGTTCCCGCTCCATCGCGACGATGACGGATTTCAAGCGCTCCGTTGCCGGCACGTTCAGCGCCGAGATCGTGCTGCTGCCGGCTACGCCGTCGGTTTCCAGCCCATGATCGACCTGGAATTGCTGAACGGCGCGCTGCATTTGCGCGTCATAGGCCCGCGTTGCGCTGCGTCCCATGTATCCCATCGCGACAAGGCGGTTGCGCAGCTTGACCACCGCATCGCCCTGCGCCCCGGGCTCCAGCGTGCGTCCCGGCACGGAAGGGCCCCAGCCGCCGCGCTCCACCACTGTTTGCAGGCGCATCTTTTCCTTCATCAGCCGGGTGTATTCGCGCGAGGTGGGCGGCAACGCCTTCATGAACCCGTGCGGATCGCTCTTCGCGAAATTCACCAGGTACGACAGCCGGTCGCGATACGGCACCTGCCGCACGATGCCGCTGTCGGCGCTACTGGGCACGATAACCCCGGTCTGCACGTCGCGCGCATAAGCCAGAAAGGCCTTGGACAGTTTCACTTCGACCTGGCCCATGTCGCGAATGGTGCGCGCGGCTTTCATGGCGCGCTTCAATTCCTCCGCATTGTAGGCGCCATAGCGCGGCAATCCGTGCACCGGTGCGTTGTCAAGAGCTGCGAACAGGGCCTTGCGCCGCGCCTTGTCCTCGGCCTCGCTCCCCGTCCAGATCGGTGAATAACCCCGATCGCGGTAAAACGCAGCGATGTCGCGGTCTGCGGCGGCCGCCTCGGCAACGGCCTGCTTGAACGCGGTCACCTGTGCAACTGCGGGCGATGCACCCAGCACCAGCAATGCGCAAAAAGCCGCCGCCACGCACCCAAGCACGTGACCAAATCCAAAGCGGGGGGTCGACATGAACATTGCGATCCTCTCTCAAACCGAGTTTTTAAATGTGTCTATAGATTTCAACGCGATCATGCGGGCGGAGTCCATTCACTTTTTGATCAGGATTTCCTGATGGCGATACCTGTGCACCGGTTTCCATGCGGCCGGATACCTGCCGCGAATCGCTCGATTCCTGAATGAAACCGAGAAATATGGCAAAAATCCGCCGGAAGACAAAAAAGCGGGTTGGTTGGAGAATCAATTTGTGCAAGAAATTTGGCATCACGTGGGGAAAACGAAAGCGAACCGTGTTGTAGCGCGGTCACAGGTGGAGCGACGGGACAGGCGCCGAAGATTATGACAGACAATGGCAATTCCACAATTTCGCGCCGAAGCGCGCTGCTTGGCGCGTTTGCGGCCACAACACTTGCCGCAGCCCCCACATACAGCAACGCCGCCGGGTTTCTCCGCGGCGCCGGCGATATTCGCCGGATCAGGATGTATAACGGCCGAACCGGCGAAAACCTCGATACGATCTACTGGATCGAAGGCGACTACATCCGCGATGCGCTGAACGAGATCAACTATTTCATGCGCGACTGGCGTACTGATCAGGTCAAGGTGATCGATACCCGCACCGTCGATATCGTTGCGGCGACCCACTCCATTTTGGGTGTGAGCGAACCCTACCTGCTGCTGTCCGGATATCGCAGCCCCGAAACCAATGCCATGCTGCGCCGGCGTTCTAGCGGCGTTGCCAAGAACTCCCTCCACCTCAAGGGGCAGGCCAACGACCTGCGTCTCGCCACGCGTAGCGTGGATCAGATGGCGCGCGCCGCGATGTCCTGCCGCGCAGGTGGCGTGGGTCGCTACTCGCGCTCGAATTTCGTGCACATGGATTGTGGTGCCGTTCGCTCCTGGGGCCGCTAAGACGCCGCGCGCTCTCCAATGCCGACATCCTATGCCCGCCCGACCCCGTCGCGGCGGGTCTCCATTGCCCTTTCGCTCACTTGATCGTGTTGGATCGTGACCGATCGGTCGCACGCGCTCCTGTTACCCTTGGACCACCCACGCAAAGTCACGGGAGGTATCAAAGATGACATGGAAATTCACTGCGCCGCTTTTGCTCGGCATCCTCGCCGCCAGTGTGACCCTGGCACAAGACATGGCGCCGTTCGGCACCGACAAGGACGCAGCCTATGCCGACAAGGTCTGGCAGGCGATGACGGATCAAAACCTTGCAGGCGATGGCGCAATCCGCTCGTTCCCCTATGACGGGCTGGAGCCGCACGGCCTCATGCTTGAGACATTCTACACCAAGGCCACAATTGATGGGCACGAAGGCGACCTGGTGATCAAGCGCAACTACGGTCCCGAAGGCGTCTCCGCAGATCAGGTCCTGATGGCCCCCGGCGATCACCTCGGCGCGATCACCGTCATGTTCAAACGCGAAGACGGCTACGACCCGGATAACCAGAACTGGTTCTGGGCCAAGTATCTGCCGGATGGTTCGTTGGACAAGAACCCCAAGGACATGCGCCTTGCCGGACGCGTGGCCAAGGGCATGGATGCAGGCTGCATCGCGTGCCATACGGCCGCTCCGGGCGATGATTACCTGTACACGACCGATCACATCGCGAAGTGATCATACAAGGGGGGGCGCCCTGCCCCCCTTGGTACGCCCTTTGGTCAGGCGCGGCGCCGACGGCGGCCCGTGCCGCGCCCGCCCCCTGCGCCGGTGTCGGCGTCGGGGTCCTTGTTGAACCGGATCCATGCCGCCCCTGACGGGTCATTGTCGGTCAGGAAATTGGCCGCGCGGATGGCCTCCATCTCCTTGCCCGCCCGTGGCTTGGTGCTGCCCAGGCCCGTCAGCTTGCAGAACTGCTCAAGATCCACATCGTCGGGCACCACGATCCCCGCAGCGGCCAGTGCTGCCTTGCGCTCTTCGATCTTGGACATCGGTACCGGCATCGCGACAGGGTTCATGATCGCGCTGGTCATCCCCGCGCCCATGGCCATCGGCAGGAACGCATTGTTGATACCGTGGCGGTTGGGCAGGCCAAAGCTGATGTTGGATGCGCCGCAGGTGGTGTTCACGCCCAGTTCCTCGCGCAAGCGCCGCACCAGCGCGAAAACTTGCAACCCGGCCGTGCCCATGGCCCCCACCGGCATCACCAGCGGATCAACCACGATGTCATGCGCCGGGATACCGAAATCTGCCGCTCGCTGCACGATCTTGCGCGCCACCTCGAACCGCACATCGGGATCCTCGGAAATGCCCGAATCGTCGTTCGAGATGGCCACCACCGGCACGTTGTACTTCTTCACCAGCGGCAGCACGTATTCCAACCGCTCTTCCTCGCCCGTGACCGAATTCAGAAGCGGCCGCCCCTCGCAGGCCTGCAACCCCGCCTCCAGCGCCGCGGGCACCGAGCTGTCGATGCACAATGGCACATCGACCAGCCCCTGCACCAACTCGATCATCTTCGTCATCAGCGGCGGCTCGGTCTCGTTCGGATTGGGGTTGGAATTGTAGACAACCCCCGCATTCACATCCAGAACCGTCGCCCCCGCAGCCACCTGCGCCAGAGCGTCCTTTTCTACCGTTGAGAAATCGCCCGCCTCCAACTCGGCGGCCAGCTTCTTGCGGCCCGTGGGGTTAATCCGCTCGCCAATCACGCAGAACGGCTGATCAAAGCCGATAATGGCGGTTTTCGTCTTTGATTCAACGACTGTCCGGGTCATGTCTTATCCTTGTTGGGTTTGTGCGGCGGGCACGCCAGAGGCGCCGCCGTTTTCGATGGCCCACGTGGCGTTGGTCTTTATGCCGCCAAGCGGGAAAAAGTGGACGCGCTCGATATTGAAGTCGGGATGGGCGGCCTTGTGAGCAGCCAGATCAGCCAGAACCTCGGTCGGCTCATAGGGCAACAACAGCTTGGACACATCCATCGCCCGCTTTTGCAGCACCTTTAGCGACGGACCGACCCCGCAGGCGATCGCGAACTTGATCAGCGTCTGCAACTTCGCCGGTCCCGCGATGCCGATATGCACGGGCATCGTGATCCCCTCGGCCTTCAGGTTGTCGGCCCACTTGATGATCGGCTTGGCGTCAAACGCGAACTGCGTCGCCAGCGCCATTTCGGCATCGGTCGACTCGCAATAGGCCTGCTTCCAGCGCAGTGCCTCCCACACGTTGTCATAACCGCCGTCCGGGTCGATATCACGGCTTCCTTCCGGATGACCCGCAACATGCAGCCGCTTGAACCCTGCCTTCTCGAAAAGACCGGTTTGCATCAACTGCATCGAGCTATCGAAATCGCCAAACGGCTTGGCAACTCCGCCGGCCAACAGCAGTGCCTGATCAACGCCCGCCTCGCCCTGATAGCGCTCGATCCAGTCGGCCAGCGTCGCCTCATCCTTGATGATCCGGGCCGGAAAATGCGGCATGACCGGATACCCCTCACGTGCAAGGCGCCGCGCGGTCGCGACCATGTCTTCGATGGGGGTGCCCTCAATATGCGCGATGTAAACGCGCGTGCCCTCTGGCAGCAGATCGCGGAAATTATCCACCTTCTCGGCGGTGCGCGGCATCACCTCAATCGAATAGTCCTGCAACAGTGCCTCGATCTGCGGGTTCACGGACTTCGCGGTATCCGCACGTTTCTTGAAATTCAACAGAGCCATTGCGGCCTCCCATAATCTTGCAGGTGTCAGCCTCATCCGGCCGCGGCCCAACCATTGTTTTCTATCAGCGCCTTGATGCGCTCTTGATCGTATTCCATTTCCAATCTCTCGGCTTCTGCCTCGGCAATCTGCTCCGGCTCTCCCTCCACAGAATATGGGGACGCTTTGCGCCACTCGGCAAGGTAGGCGTCCGTGCCCGCCGCGCCGGTTTTCATCGCCGCCCGGTCGATCGCCTGCTCAAACCGCTCTGCCAGCGGCCTCTTGGTGCCCCGGCGCCCCTTTCCGACGATGACCTGCGCGGGAATATCCCGCCAGTAAACTATGGTCACATCCGGCATAGTATGATTCCCCTCCTGCGTTAGCGCCACACCTAAAGCAGCATTCATACCTCATGAGGGCGATTTTCGACAGAAAAGCTACAACCAGCGACCTCATGTCGATCGCGAAAGGCGCGTCTTGCCACAAAGCTTGCGCAAACCGGATCGCGATACTACCTTTGGGGTAACTCGAAAATGGAGGGCGTTACGCTATGGCGCCCAAGCGTCCCGGTGGTGCGGGCGCATTCCCGATACCGGTTGAGAGCCCCGCGCCCAATCCCCCCGCTCAGGCCGAGCTGTATGCCGCGCTTGATCTGGGAACAAACAGTTGTCGCATGCTGATTGCCCGGCCGACGGGCAGTCAATTTCAAGTTGTGGACAGCTTTTCAAAGACCGTGCAACTGGGCAGTGGCCTTGGCGCGACCGGACGGCTTAGCCGCTCGTCGATGGCGCGCACGGTGCAAGCACTGCGCATCTGTCAGCAAAAACTCAAGCGCCACAAGGTCAAGCGCATGCGCCTCGTGACCACCGAGGCCTGCCGCCGGGCGCGAAATGCCGACGATTTCATTCGCCGCGTCAAACGTGAGACCGGCCTGCAACTGGACGTCATAAAGCCCGAGGAAGAGGCGCGCCTTGCCGTGATCTCTTGCGCGCCGCTGGTTTCCTCCAAGACCGAGCAACTGCTTGTCGTCGATATCGGGGGCGGCTCGACCGAACTGGTTTGGATCGATCTGTGCGGCGTCCCCGAATGCGACCGGATGCAGGCGATCATGCAGCTCCATACCGGGTTTGCCGCGCACGAAAACGGCCGCCCCGCCGCGCGCGTGGTGGATTGGATTTCCGTGCCACTGGGGGTCGCGACGTTGCGCGATCAGTTCAACGATGTCGAGGACGACGCCGCGCGCTTTGCCCTGATGAGCTGGTTCTTCGAGGAAAACCTGGCCGAATTCACCCCCTACAAGGACGAGCAATCGCGCGCCGGGTTCCAGATCGTGGCGACATCCGGCACCGTGACCACCGTCGCGGCAAGTCACTTGGGCCTCAAACGCTATGACCGAACCAAGGTGGATGGCCTGCGCATGACCTCCGATGAAATCGACAAGGTGATCCGCGGCTACCTCGATCTGGGCCCGTTGGGCCGCCGCCGCGACCCGCGTATCGGGCAGGACCGGCAGGCGCTGATCATGTCCGGCGCGGCGATCCTTCAGGCGCTCTTGCGCTGCTGGCCGACCGACCGGCTGTCGGTGGCCGACCGTGGCCTGCGCGAGGGCCTGCTATACGCACAAATGAGCGCCGATGGCGTGCTCGAACCCGGCCCTTGCTAACGGCGCGGGCGTGACATAGGGGGCGACATGGCTAAGAAAAACACATCCGGGCGCGGCGAGCGCGATCTCAAGGTCAAGGTCAAGACCGCCCGCGGACGCAAGTCGTCCTCGACCCGCTGGCTGCAGCGGCAACTCAATGATCCGTATGTCAAACGCGCCCGCGCGGAAGGGTATCGCGGCCGCGCCGCCTACAAGATCCTCGAGCTGGACGACAAGATCCGCTTTCTCGTGCCCGGCGCCCGCGTCGTGGACCTGGGATGCGCGCCAGGCGGCTGGTGCCAGGTCGCGGTCAAGCGCGTCAACGCCTTGGGTGAGCGCACCGACAAACGGCAGGGCCGCATCCTCGGCATCGACCTGCAAGAGGTCGAGCCGATCGCCGGCGCGGAGATCCATCAGCTTGACTTCATGGATGACGGCGCCGACGAACAGGTCAAGGCATGGCTCGACGGCCCCGCCGACGTGGTCATGTCCGACATGGCCGCCTCCAGTTCCGGCCACAAGCAAACCGACCATCTGCGCATCATCGCCCTGTGCGAGGCCGCCGCCTATTTCGCCTTCGACGTTCTAGAAGAGGGGGGCACATTCGTGGCCAAGGTGCTGGCCGGCGGCGCCGAGGGCGAGTTGCAAAAACTGCTCAAGCAGAAGTTCACCAAGGTTGTGAACATCAAGCCCCCCGCCTCGCGCGCGGATAGCTCAGAGAAGTTCGTCGTCGCCACCGGGTTCCGCGGCGCGGCCTGATCCGCCTTATTCCGCCGGCCCGCGCTGTAACACGACGCGGCGCGCCTTGTTTGGCCCGGGCGGCGTGGCAACGATTTCGCCAAGTGTCTCCAACTCCTGCTGCTGGACATCGGCCCGGCGCGCGCGCAGATCCATGATCACCCGTGCCCCCGGTTGCATGCGCTGCGCGATGAACGGCATGTAGGCGGTCACCGGAAAGTGAAACCCGCAGGCCAGGAAACTCACCGCCGCATGCATCGACGGCAGGTTCAGCGGGTCTTTTTCCTCGGGGTTGAGGGTGCGAATATCCTTCGCCGGCACCCCGTTCGCCTTGAGGAAGGCGCGCGCCACCTTAAGGCTGGAATAGGCCGCGCCGGCCTCCTCGAACCCGAAATGCCGCCGCTGGTTTTCCTCCAGGTCGATCAACGCCAAACCGCAGCCATATCGCCGCGCCGCGAACAGATCGAAAAACGCATATCCGCACCCGATATCGGCCAACCGCCGACGCGCCCCCTGCGAGATCAGGGCCGGATCCAGAACCGGTGTCAACGCTTCGAACTCCGCCTTGATCGCCGCCAGGGCACGAAAGGCGATCTCGGCGCCCATATCGTTCACCACGTCCCTGAGCGGCCCTTCGTCGCCGTTGGTCCACGCCCGAATGGCCGCACCGGGGCGATCCTGATCGGCAATCACCTCGGAGCGCTGCAATACCAGCTTGGCCAGATCGTCCTGTGACAGGGCCGACACATCCAGATTGGCAATCTCGGGCGCACGCGCGGCGCGCGGAATGTCTTCTTCTTGCAACAACATGTCACTGCCTCGTGTTCTTGTTATTCGTTTTCTCGTTTCTGGTTTTGTCCGGTCAGACTGGCATGCCGCCAACGGATCAGATCGCGCAAATCGGCATCCGCCGGCAACGATTGCCCGTTGCAATATAGCAAATGCCCGAACAAGCGCACGCTTTCTTCGGTCTGCATGAGGCGGGCAAATCGCCCCCGGTGCCACGCCACCGCATCGGCATGCAACGCGGTCAACTCCGGCACCATCCCGTGCAATTGCGCCAGCGCCGCGCGCGTTGCCGGGATCATGTGCGCGATGGTGGTATCCTCGACCATGTTCAGGTTCCGCTCGATCCAATAATCCAGGCCGATTTGTCGCTGCATCTGGCTGGGCAATCCGCGCAGCATCTTGACCATGAAACTCTCGGCCGAGCGCAGCGAATAATGGTTAAGCTGCACATGGCTATTGGCGCCCGGGCGTCCGTAATGCACCGGCGCGCCCTGCCCGGCCTGGATCGCGCGCGGCATCGCCCGGTTCGACCCGTCGCGCCAATCGGGCCGCGCCCCCTCGGTCAGGCGGGGGCGATGAACGCCCATCTTGCGCACCGGCGCATTGGCCGAGAACATCGTCTTGAACGACGACGCCATGAACGGATAGGGGCACGGCTGCGGCGCGGCGCGGGTGAATTGCTCTAGCGTGAGCGCATCGCGCATCCGCGCTCGTCGGTTGTTCCCGAACAATCGCCACGGCATTGAGATAAGGTCCGCCCCCTCCATCGCGCTGATCAGGCCCGGTAAGCGCCGCTCGGGCGCGCGGATGTTAATGAATTCGTCGCAATCGATCCCGATGATCCAGTCGGCCTCGGCCCTGAGCGGGTGCGCCCACGCGTCCGCCAGCGCCTGCCACTGCGCGGCGCGCCCGGTTTCGGCGTGGCGATTGCGCTCATGCGTGACGACGCCCTTTGCTGCGAGCGCATCCAGCATCGTATCGGTGCCGTCCTCGCACCCGTTGGTATATAGTAGAAAATCCGTCACCCCGGCCGCGCGGTGATGGGCCAGCCACTCCAGAAGGTAGGGCCCCTCGTTGCGCAGGCAGCTTACCAAAAGAATTCGCATGTCTTCGGCGCCTCCCCGGCGCTTGCCGCTAGAGTTTGCGCAGCCCCCGGCGTACCGCAGGGTTTTCGTTGCGCGTCAACACCCACTCGCCCAACCGGCGCGCCAACCGCTTGTGCCCGCTCTCGACCGCGCGGTTGAACAACTCGCGCTGATAGCGCGGCGCATCGCGGCGCGCGCGCAGCAGACGGTAATACTCGTCCTGCCCCAGATCGCCCGACAGCGCGCCCAGGATGATCGGGCTCAGGATGCCCATCTGCTGCAACGAGGTGCCCAGACGATGCCCCAGCAGCGGCGCGCGCAGATGCTGCACGTTGTCGTTGGTGAACCGCGCGGCGTGGCTCGCGTCCAGCGGCTCGTAGGGATCATAAAGGACCGACACCCGCCGCGCCGCGCGCGACACCTCGGCCGCATCGCCGTAACGGCCGGTGAAATCGCGATCCCACACCACCTTGTAGCGCGACTCCCACGGGACCACGGATTTATCCACCGTGGATTGCGGGCTGATCGCCACCACGTCCGCCCCCGGCGCGGCGGGGCTGAAGGCGCACGCCGCGTACCCGCCCATCGACGCGCCATAGAACACGACCCGCTTGAACTGCTTGAAAAAGCCGCTGTCGCGCAATTCGTCGAACTGTTCGGCCACCCACGGCTCCCGGTACCAGGTCCAGCCGCCCGCCAAAACGCCCAGCATCGACCAACCCTGCGCCTCGATAAAGGAGTACCCCCAGGGGCGCCGGTCCTCGCGCTTGGTCATGGTGATGTCCAGGTTGTCGAAGGTCACCACAAGCGTATCACGGCTGCGCGGGACATACAGGAACGAGTGCCCCTCCGGCCCCGGCCGGTAAAATCCATCCTCCCCCGCAAGGCGCCGCGCGATGGCATCCCAGGTGTCGTCGTTTTGTACGATTGAGGGCGCGGACCTGACGAAACGTACGCGTCGCACTTCCTTGGCGTTTTCTTCGCGGGTCGAAAGAATCTCGCTTTCGCCGTAGTCGCGCAAAAACGGAAACGCGCCGGATCCCTTGCGGATGTCCATGAACATCTGCGTGTCCGAATGCATCATGCCATCCAGAAAAGGTTTTAAATACTTGACCTTACGGCCATCCCCAAACCCCCTGAGATTGGCCAGAACGTCAACCGGGCGGAGCGCACCAAGATCGCGAATGATGCTGATCTTTTCCTTGGGAACATCGTGATCCAACAGGAACTGGCGGTATTCATCAACCCATTTGCTCTGCTTTTCAGGGGGTTGCCCCTCATTGTTTACATCAACAATCTGCACCTGGCAATCAAACCGGCCATGCGCCGCCAAGGCGAGCGACCGCGCTTGTCCGCTCAAATCGGCAAAGGATTCCACCTGGTCCAGGGTGATTTCATCCACCAATCCCCCTTGAAACGCTGACTTTCCACGCCCCTTAAGGGGCGCCTCGCCAACGCGGATGCCATGCCGGGCGGTCAGCATCTCCAGGTAAGAGCCCTTGGGCGGCAACCCGTCGTGTCGCTTCCCCATCTCCCGCTTGTTCGAAGCCCACAGATGCAGCGCCGTGGTTCGCTCTGAAACGATCCCTTCCGCAACACTTGCACGCTGCAGAAACTTCATGCGATCCCTAAAGGTTACGGGGTAAAACGCATCCAATGGTTGAACTTTGTCCGTAAGCCCGTGCGCATGTGTGAAATGGGTCACCATCATCGGCCCCCAAACGCCCCACGGTTGCTGACTTACATGCACCGGATGCCCCGCCTCGCGTGCGGCACGAAATTCCTTTTGCTTCTTCTTGGGCAGGAACGGCGCGACGGAATACCGGTCTTCGGTAAAGCTCAGCATATCGTTCAGGATCAGACTGTCCGCCGGCAACCCCAGAACCGCGTTGTTGACCCGGTATTCGCCCGGTAGCTCGAACCCCATGACGTAGTCGCTGTCATACTCCATGGGCCGGTGACAATAGACATCGGTATCGATCCATATCATGCCGGGGTTCTGCTTGATCATATGCAGGCGAAACAGGTCGGCGAACAGTGCGAAACTGTCCTTGCTTTCATACTTGATGAAGTCGTCCGTATCGATCACTTCGCGCCCGTCGCGGTGGATAACCGCCTCTGGCACATTGGGAATTTCCTCATAGCTGAACAGGGTGATCTTCTGACCCTGATCAACGAATGACTTGAGGCACAACTGCTCCATCCAGCTTAGCGCACCGCCGATCCACAGCGTTCCGACCTCGCGTTCGCGTGCCATGGCTGCCCCTTCTTGCCGATTTGCCTGTCGCGGGCTTCTTTTGCCCCTTGTTGTGCGTCAGTTTAATGGGATGTCTCCCCCTTTTGCACGGTAAAAAAGAAATCTTCGGGCAATTCCTGCTGCCAAACCTCGTCCGGGATCACATCGGGCCCGGCGAGGAAAACCGCCGCGCCAAAATGCCGATGCAGCCGTGACAGCGCCCTGAGCCTGTCGCCGATCAGGTCCTGGTAGAACGCCGCATATTTCGGCGCGGCCTTCAACTCGTCGATCCGCGCCCGATGGCGCGCTACGCATTGCGCGTGCGCGGCGGCAATATCCGGGTCTGACAGCAATCGCTTGTACTCCTCCCTCAGCGAAGGCAACATGCGCTGGATACTGCGATCTTCCTCCGCGTTGTTGTTCATCCGGAACCAATACGCCAGCCCCTGATCGCGGTCCACGTGGTTGACCCGCCCCCTATCACGCTTGACCAGAAAGCTTTCGGCCGAGCGTAGCGCATAGTGGTTAAGCGTCACCAGGTCATAGCCCACGGTATCGGTGGTCGAGCGCCACGCGTTGCGATACTCGGTCTCAGGCATACGCCGCCCCGCGCCATTGACCCATGCGATCTGATCTTTGAGCTGCGGCTTCAGCCCCTTGGGCCGGTGCACCCCGAGCTTTTTGAAGATGCCCAGGTTGCGAAACAGCGTCTTGAACCCCCACGCCTGATGCGGTTTGCGCACCATTTGCGGGGCGCAGCGGGTAAACTGTTCGGTGATGAACTTGTTCTCGAAGGTTTCAACATCACCGTTGCCGAACAACCGCCATGTCAGCGAAATCATGTTGGCATCCGGCACGGCGGCAAACAGATCGCGCAAATGCCCCTCGCCCGCGTGAATGTTGATAAACTCGTCCACGTCCATGCAGATCAGCCAGCCGGCGCGCCTGATCATCGGCTCGTCCTCGGCCGCGGCCAGGGCGGCATGCTGCGGCTTCAGCTCCAACTGACGAAACGGATTGTCGCGATGCTGCACCAGGCCCTTTTCCTGCAACACATCCAGCAACGCGTCGGTGCCGTCATCGCAATCGTTGGTATAGATCAGGAAATCATCCACCCCGATCGCGCGGTGATAGGCCAACCATTCAAGGATAAACGGCCCCTCGTTCTTCATCGTGGTGACGATCGCCACCCGATCGGTTGTATGGCTATCGGGGCGCAGTGCGGCCTTGGGCATGCGCAGCGGCTTGGCGCCCAGATCACGCGCGAGATGCAGCAAACCCTGATCTTCGACCAGGCTGGATTTCGGCACGATGCGCGACACCTTGCCCGCATCCTTGCCGCCCGCGCCATGACGCAAGGCCATGCACCGCCAGAACCCGATCACCGGCGCCTGCGCGCGCGCGCCAACCACGCGCACCATGCGCCACACCACCCCCGCAGGTGTGCGGGCGGGGGCCAAGCACCACCGCCCATGCCCGGAGTCGCGATCAAACCGGCGGCAGATATGATCCCCGAACACCGGCGCGCGCCCCTTGCGTATCCCCCATGGGTAAATCCGCTCGCCGGATAGGGCGAGTGTTCCTTCCGGCGCCGCGACCGCGCGGTCAAAGATGGATTGCTCCGCCATGCTCTCGGCGGCGTTCTTCAGCGGCGGCAACAGGTCGTGCACATCAATGTTCATCACCGCGCGCGCGTGCGACAGGAACCGATGGCGCAGCAGTTCGTATATGGACAGCGCCGCCAACGGCGCGGACCAACGATCACAATTGGGCAGTTCCATCCGGTCCTTGCCGGGGGCGTCGGGCGCGTTCATCGGATGCGCCTCGGGGCCGGTGTCCGCTTGCCCCAGCGGGATTGGCGAGGTCACGAACACCACGGTCAGGCCGGACGCGCCCGCCGCGTCCAGCGCATCGCGCAACGCATCGCATAGCCCGTCCACCGCGTCAGGGTGCCCCCGCTCGATGATCAGGGCCGCTTGCAACCCATGAACTCGCTGATGCCAGCAGAGCCAGTCGCGCAATGTTTCAACCGACTCGCCGTTATGTTGCGCAACACCGCAGTTCAGCGATGCAAACAGCTCCGTCTCGGATACGGTTGGCGCCATGGCCGCGCTGCAATCACGCACTGGTAGCGGCAGCGGAACGTCATCTGTGTCCTTGGCGGAGTGCTCAATATCCACAACGATACAACCGCCGATACTGCCGCGCCCCACGACACTGCCCAGCCCCTCGGGCAAGACCGTATCGGGGTCGGTATCAGGCGTGAAAAATATCCGCGCAAGCCCCGGCATGCCATCACGCGGCGGCATGTGAAGCATGTCAAGAATTCCGGCGCCGCCTTCGATCTCGCGACCGGCCAGCGACCGTTTCAAAATCCTGTTCACTGCCCTGCCCTGCCTGCTTTGCTATCGGGCAAGACTAACGCAAGCCGTACCGCGTTGAAAAGGTCAGGTATGCGCATGCTCACACATCGCCGCGCCCTGTGATCGGCAGGAATGACCCCTTCAGCCCCTGGATCGCCTCGGCAACTCGCGCCGTGGCCGGTCGCGGGGATGCATCCACGGGCCGAACCAGAAACCAGTGCCGCATGATCGGAAGCTGCGGCGCGTCAAGCATCACCAATTGCCCGTGCTGTAACTCGGCCGTTGCGGTATGGAGCGACAGGAACGCGATGCCAAGCCCGGCCATGACCGCCTGCTTGATGGTCTCGTTCGATCCCATCTCGACCGTGCGAAACACCTGCCCCTCGCCCAGGCGATCAAGGTAGCGCGTCATCAGGATGCGTGTCCCCGACCCCACTTCGCGCGACAGGAACGTCTCCTCGGTCAGGTCAGCCCCCGACAGCGCCGAGCGGGCGGCCAGCGGATGATCCGGCGGCGCGAGGATCGCGTGCGGATGATCGCCGATCGGATGCGCCTCGACCATGGGCTGGCGCGGCGGGCGCCCCATGATCGCCAAGTCAAAACTCAGCCGCTCCAGTCCCTCGATCACCGCGTCGCGGTTGCCCACATGCAAGACAATCTCAACATCTGGACAAAGCGTACCAAGCGTCTTGACCAGTCGCGGCGCGAAATACTTGGCCGTTGAGACCACCCCAAGCGTCACGCTCCCGGTTTGCCCGCGGCGCATCGCCGCGATCTGCCTGTCCACCTGCCCCAGGGCCACCTCCATCCGCAGCGCGGCCTCTAGCACGATCTGCCCCTCGGGCGTGACGCGAGAGCCGGCCGAATCTGCCGTGCGCGACAGCACCGACACTTCAAGGGCGCCCTCTAATGCCTTGATTTGACTATGGACTGCTGGCGGTGTGAGGTGCAGCGCCTCGGCCGCCGCACTTATCGACCCGTGCCGCTCCACGGCCAGCAACGCGCGCAACTGTTTGAGTGTGATGGATTCCAACCAACTCATTAGATTTCTCTTAATATTGAGTAACAATATTTAAATTCCATAAAAATTCCAATTGGGCAATACAAAAGGGGAATCGCATGCAGCTGGGAGGAGCCATATTGCCATTCTCGCAAACCATATTGCCTGTTGCCCAGGTACCCGAGCCGTTGCGCGACGTGATGCAACGTCTGTGCGCGGCCGGGGCAGACATCGCGCAGATCATTGCGCGCGGCGCGATCGGGCAGGATCTGTCGGATGCCGTCGGCGTCAACAGCGGCGGCGACGGGCAAAAGGCGCTGGACGTGATCGCGGATGAACGGTTCATGACCGCCTTCGCAGGCTCAAACATCCGGCATTACGCCTCAGAAGAACAGGAAAACGCCGTCACACTGAATAGCGCCGGCGCGTGGGCTCTCGCCATCGATCCGCTGGACGGGTCCTCCAACATCGACGTGAATGTCTCGGTCGGCACGATCTTTGCATTGTTCCCTGCTGGCGATCGCCCCGAGGACAGCTTCCTGCGCCCGGCGGCTGATCTCATTGCGGCTGGCTACATTATCTACGGACCTCAATGCTGCCTTGTCGTCAGTTTTGGCGAAGGCGTGCAAATCTACACTCTCGCCCCGGATACCAGCGAGTTCGTCCTGACCGGGAACCAGGTTCGCGTGCCGGAAACGTCGGGCGAGTTTGCGATCAACGCGTCGAACTACCGCCACTGGCCGGCCCCGATCCGCGCCTACATCGATGACCTGGTTTCAGGCATCGAAGGCCCGCGCGAGCGCGATTTTAACATGAGGTGGGTCGCGTCCCTCGTCGCCGAGGCGCACCGTATCATGATGCGCGGCGGGATCTTCCTGTATCCGGGGGACAACCGCAACGGCTATGCCCAGGGCCGATTGCGGCTGCTGTACGAGTGCGCGCCGATCGCCTTTCTGATGGAGCAGGCAGGTGCCTGCGCGACGGATGGAAGTGATCCGATACTGCGCCAAACCATACCCGATCTGCACGCGCGCACGCCTTTTGTCTTCGGAAGCGCCGAAAAGGTGGCGCGCGTCACCGCTTATCACGACCTGCCCCTGACCGAGACGTCAGCCCTGTTCACCAAACGCGGCCTTTTCCGGAGCCAATGACATGAGCAAGAAACACCCCATCATATCGGTTACCGGATCGTCGGGCGCCGGCACCAGCACCGTCAAGGCGACGTTCGAACAGATTTTCCGCCGCGAAAACGTATCGGCCGTGATGATCGAGGGGGACGCCTTTCACCGCTACAACCGCGCCGACATGAAGGCCGAGTTGCAGCGCCGCTATGACGAGGGCGATCATACCTTCTCGCACTTCTCCTACGAGGCCAACGAGCTCAAGGAACTGGAGCGTGTCTTTCGCGATTACGGCGCAACCGGAACAGGGCGCACGCGCAAGTATGTCCATGACGAGATCGAAGCGGCCGCAACGGGTGTCGTCCCCGGCAACTTCACCGCCTGGAGCCCCTTTGAGGACGGTACCGACCTGCTGTTTTACGAAGGGCTGCACGGCGCCGTCGTCAATGACGAGGTCAATTTGGCCGCGCTGGCCGACCTGAAGATCGGTGTGGTGCCTGTCATCAACCTGGAGTGGATCCAGAAGATTCACCGCGATCGCGACAGCCGCGGCTACTCGACCGAAGCGGTGACCGACACCATTCTGCGCCGCATGCACGCCTACGTGCATTGCATATGTCCGCAATTCACCGAAACCGATATCAACTTTCAGCGCGTGCCAGTGGTGGACACCTCCAACCCGTTCATTTCGCGCTGGATTCCGACGGCGGATGAAAGCCTTGTCGTGATCCGCTTCAAGAACCCCCGGGGCATCGATTTTCCCTATCTGACCTCAATGATCCACGGCTCCTGGATGAGCCGGGCAAATTCGATCGTCATCCCCGGCAACAAGCTTGACCTGGCGATGCAGCTCATCCTGACGCCGCTCATTGAACGTCTCGTGCGCGACGCGCGCCGGGCCTGACACCAAGGAGCCCCCATGAACACGCAAATCCCCCTCGCCGATGAACGCACGATGGCAAATGCCATCCGGGCCCTGACGATGGATGCCGTGCAGGCTGCCGGCTCCGGGCATCCGGGCATGCCGATGGGCATGGCTGATGTGGCCACGGTTCTGTTCAATCGGTTTATGAAGATCGACCCACAAGCCCCGGATTGGATTGACAGAGACAGGTTTGTCCTGTCGGCGGGTCATGGCTCGATGCTGCTCTACGCGGTGCATCATCTTCTGGGTTATGACGACATGGAAATGGACCAGCTGCGCGCCTTCAGGCAGCTTGGCAGCACCACGCCGGGCCACCCCGAATACGGCCATACCAAGGGCGTCGAAATGACAACCGGCCCCTTGGGACAAGGCATCGCCACAGCGGTCGGCATGGCCCTGGGCGAGCGGATGGGCGCGGCCCGCTTCGGCGATTTGATAGATCACTTCACATACGTTTTGGCCGGCGACGGCTGCTTGATGGAGGGGATCAGCCACGAGGCGATTGATTTCGCCGGACACATGGAACTTGGCCGACTGATCGTGCTTTGGGATGACAATCGCATCACGATCGACGGCGCGACCGATCTTGCCACCTCCACCGATCAAAAGGCGCGCTTTGCCGCGGCGGGTTGGCAGGTTCTTGGAATTGACGGCCACGACACCGACCAGATCGCAGCCGCAATCGAGGAGGCCCGCACCGACCCCCGCCCCAGCTTGATCGCCTGCCGCACGGTGATCGGCTATGGCGCGCCGTCGAAACAGGGCAGTCACGCGGTGCACGGCGCCCCCTTGGGCGACGCGGAGATCACCGCCGCACGCGCGCATCTGGGCTGGCCCCACGCGCCTTTTGATATCCCGCAGGATGTGTATTCGGCGTGGGGACGGATCGCCGCGCGCGGTGCCAAAACGCGCATCGAATGGGAAGCGCGCCTTGCCAATTCGCCAGAACGCGACGCCTTGAACGCGGCGATGTCCCACGATTGCCGCCCCCTGCACGCGGACATGGCGACCTACAAGCAACAGCTTTGCGCACAGGCCCCCAAGGTCGCCACGCGAAAGGCCAGTGAAATGGCCCTCGCCGTCGCTGTTCCGGCCGTTCCGTTTTGCGTCGGCGGCTCGGCAGACCTGACCGGATCGAACCTCACGCATACCGCCGCGATGCAGACGGTGACAAAAAACGACTACACCGGAAGCTACATTCACTACGGCATTCGCGAACACGGCATGGCGGCCATCATGAACGGGTTGTCCTTGCACGGGCTGGCGCGGCCTTACGGCGGCACGTTCCTTGCCTTTGCCGACTATTGCCGCCCCGCTATCCGCCTGTCGGCCCTGATGGGTCAACCCGTGACCTACGTGATGACGCATGACAGCATCGGCCTGGGCGAGGATGGACCGACGCACCAACCAGTGGAGCACCTGGCCAGCATGCGTGCGATGCCCAACCTTGATGTCATCCGCCCCGCCGATGCCGTGGAAACCGCCGAGGCGTGGGAGCTTGCCTTCGCATCCACCACAACGCCGACGGTTCTGGCGCTGTCTCGGCAGGGGGTGCCGTGCTATCGCACCACCCATGGCACAGAAAACCTGACCGCACGCGGCGCCTACCTTCTGCACACCCCCGCGGGGCCGCGCGATGTCACGCTCATCGCCACCGGCACCGAGGTCGAGATCGCGATGACCGCGATGGAGCTACTCGCAGCAGACGGAATTTCCGTCGCAGTCGTCTCGGCCCCGTGTTTCGAGCGGTTTGCGGCACAACCGCCCGCCGCGCGCGAAGCGGTTCTCGGCACGCCCGCCCGTATCGGCATCGAAGCGGCGATCCGGCAAGGCTGGGACCTGATGTTACGGCCAACCGACGGGTTCATAGGGATGACCGGGTTCGGTGCCTCGGCCCCTGCCACGACGCTTTATTCCCACTTTGGCATCACGGCGCAAGCCGTTGTCGAAAAAGCAAAAAACATGATCTGACGAGGACGCAATGACAGTAAGGATTGCCATCAACGGCTTTGGCCGAATAGGACGCTGCACGCTGGCGCATATCATCGAGTCAGGCCGCGAGGACATCGAGGTCGCGGCGATCAACGCCACTGGCCCCCTTGAGACTAACGCCCATCTGCTGCGCTACGACAGTGTACATGGGCGGTTTGGCCACCCGGTATCGATTGGCGACGGCACGCTGGATGCCGGGCGCGGTCCGATGCGAGTGTTCTCGACCCGCACCCCGGCAGAGCTGGATTGGGACGGCATCGATGTCGTTCTCGAATGCACCGGCGTGTTCAACTCCAAGGCCGAAAGCGCCGTGCATCTGGGTCGCGGCGCGCGGCGCGTCCTGATATCTGCGCCCGCCACCGGCGTCGATCGAACCGTAGTCTATGGCGTCAACCACGCCGACCTGAACCACGAGGATCAGGTCGTCTCGAACGGATCGTGCACCACCAACTGCCTGGCGCCGCTGGCGCGCGTGCTGGACGCGGGAGTTGGGATCGAGCATGGCATCATGACCACGGTCCATAGCTACACCGGCGATCAGCCGACGCTCGACCGGCGCCATGGCGATCTGTACCGCGCACGGGCGGCGGCGATCTCGATGATCCCGACATCGACAGGCGCTGCCAAGGCGATCGCAGAGGTGTTGCCGGGTCTCAAGGGCAAGCTGGACGGCGCGGCGATCCGCGTGCCCACCCCGAACGTCAGCGCCGTGGACCTGACCTTTCAGGCCGGGCGCGAGACCACGGCCCAAGAGATCAACACGCTTGTCGCGTCCGCGGCCCACGGGCCCATGCGCGGCATCATCAGCTACGAGACCGAGCCAAAGGTTTCGGTCGATTTCAACCACGACAGCCATTCGTGCAACTTCGCCGCCGACCAGACCCGCATAATGGGATCGCGTCTGGTGCGGGTCATGGCCTGGTACGACAACGAATGGGGCTTTTCGTCCCGCATGGCGGATGTCGCCGCCGTGATGGGCCGATTGAACTGAAAGGATAGCGAGAGATGTCACTAATCACCCTTCGTCAATTGCTGGATGACGCGGCGGAGCACGGGTACGGTGTGCCTGCGTTCAACATCAACGACATGGAGCAGGGTCTTGCGATCTTGCGGGCGGCGGCGGCGGTGGATGCGCCGGTGATCGTGCAGGCCAGCCGCGGGGCGCGCTCCTATGCGGGCGACGTGATGCTGCGGCACATGGTTCAGGCACTGGCCGAGATGCACCCCTCGGTGCCGATCTGCCTGCACCAGGACCACGGCAACAACGAGGCGACGTGTCTTTCGGCCATTCGCCACGGCTTCACCAGCGTGATGATGGATGGCAGCCTCGAGGCGGACATGAAGACGCCAGCGAGCTTTGAGTACAACGTCGACATCACCGCGCGGGTGGCGCAGACGGCGCATTGGGTCGGCGCCAGCGTCGAGGGCGAGCTGGGCGTTCTGGGCAGCCTCGAGACCGGCGAGGCGGCCAAGGAGGACGGCTCGGGCGCCGAGGGCAAGCTTGGCCGCGAGGACCTGCTGACCAACCCCGACCAGGCCGCCGATTTCGTGGCGCGCACGGGGGTGGACGCGCTGGCGATCGCCTGCGGCACCAGCCACGGCGCCTACAAGTTCTCGCGCCGGCCCGACGGCGAGATCCTGGCGATGGACCGCATCGCCGAGATCCACGCCCGCATTCCCGGCGTGCACCTGGTGATGCACGGATCCAGTAGCGTGCCGCAATACCTGCAGGACCTGATCAACGCGCATGGCGGCGAGATGCCCCAGACCTACGGCGTGCCGGTCGAAGAGATCGAGCGCGGCATCGCCTCGGGCGTGCGCAAGGTCAATATCGACACCGATTGCCGCATGGCGATGACCGGGCAGTTCCGCAAAGTGGCCGCCGAAGCCCCGCGCGAGTTCGACCCGCGCAAGTTCATGATCCCCGCGATGGCGGAGCTGGAGGCGCTGTGCCGCGACCGGTTCGAACGCTTCGGCGCCGCCGGCCAGGCCAGCCGCATCAAACCCATCCCCCTCGACGACATGGCCGAGCGATACGCAAAGGGCACGTTG
>NZ_AUIJ01000033.1 GCF_000423645.1 Sediminimonas qiaohouensis DSM 21189
CAGGTCGACCAAATGCAGCAGGCTCTCGACGAAGCCTGTGGTCTGGCGTAGCGCCATGCCGAACAACACTTTCATCGTCAAGCATGTCTGGATAGCGGTGTCGCTGTAGGTCTGCTGCCGACCGCGCTTACCGGTCGGCGCAGCCTCCCAGATCATCTCCGGGTCAAACCAGACTGTCAGCGAGCCACGGCGCTTGAGCGCTTCGTTATAGGCCGGCCAGTTCCTGGTCTTGTAGGTTGGGGGTGTGGGTCTGCTCATGTCGCCCAGCTACCACACTGGATTCGCGACATGAATCCCTCACGCGCTTTGTGCAACAGAGCCCCAAGGACAATGCACACTCTGTCGGCGACGGCATGCAACAGGCCCTCTCCTACGCAAGCATGCTCAAGATCCCATTCGCCTTTTCGACAAACGGTGATCGCTTTCTGTTCCATGACAAAACAGGTCAATCAGTAGCAGTGGAAACAGAAATAGAACTGGACCAATTTCCATCGCCTGATGAATTACTCAAGAAATACGAGACCTGGAAAGGTCTGTCTAAAGAACAGGCGCGGGTGGCTTTTCAAGGCTACCACGACACGGGCAAGACCCCTCGATACTACCAAACCAATGCGGTCAACGCAGCCGTTGAGTCTATCGCCAAAGGTAAAGACCGGCTCTTGCTGGTCATGGCGACTGGCACAGGAAAAACTTTCACCGCGTTTCAGATCATTTGGCGTCTTTGGAAATCTGGCGCGAAGAAAAGGGTCCTTTTTCTGGCTGACCGGAACGTGCTGGTCGACCAGACAATGGTCAATGACTTCCGCCCCTTTATTGGCTCTATGGCCAAGCTTTCGACTCACTCGAAAACGATTGAAAAACCTGATGGCTCCACCGAAGAGTTGGCACTCGCGGTCGACAAGAAACGCCGTATCAATACAGCCTATGAGATTTATCTTGGTCTCTACCAGGCCCTGACCGGCCCCACAGAGAGCCAGAAGATCTACAAAGAGCTTTCACCGGATTTTTTTGATTTGATCGTCGTAGACGAATGCCACCGCGGCAGCGCCGCAAACGATTCCGCCTGGCGGGAGATCCTCGAGCACTTCTCCGGTGCTACTCAGATCGGCATGACCGCAACGCCGAAAGAGACCGAGTATGTCTCGAACATCAACTATTTCGGTGAACCGATCTATAGCTACTCCCTGAAAGAAGGAATTCGCGACGGCTTTCTTGCGCCCTACAAGGTCATCAAGTCCCATATTGATCGAGATGTGGAAGGGTACCGGCCAGAGAAAGGTCAACTCGACCGTGAAGGAAACGAGGTCGACGATCGCATCTACAACACGAAAGATTTCGACCGAACGCTGGTGATCGATGATCGTACCAAGCTGGTTGCCAAGCGCGTGGCCCAATTTCTCAGGGAAAGCGGCGACCGCATGCAGAAAACCATCGTCTTCTGCGTGGACCAGGAGCATGCTGCCCGGATGCGACAGGCCCTGATCAACGAAAATCAGGATCTTGTCGCCAAGGACACGCGCTACGTGATGCGCATCACCGGCAACGACAAGGAAGGCCTGACCCAGCTCGCCAACTTCATAGATCCTGAGGCTGACTATCCCGTCATCGTGACCACATCTCGCCTTCTGAGCACGGGCGTGGATGCACAGACCTGTCGTCTCATAGTGCTGGATCGGGAAATCGGCTCCATGACGGAGTTCAAACAAATCGTTGGACGCGGCACACGTGTTCACGCAGATACCGGAAAATATTACTTCACATTGATGGATTTCAGGGGCGCAACCAATCACTTTGCCGACCCTGATTTTGATGGTGAACCAGTACAGATTTACGAGCCTCGGCCTGAAGATCCTATGGTGCCGCCGGATGAGCCCGCCGATCTTCCATCAGAAGGGCTGGATGCCGAAGAGACCATACTTGTCGATCCCATCGATCCATCTGACCCTGATCAACCGACGGGAGATGATGTTCCTGGGGGAGATTCAGGGCCGCAAAAGAAGATCTACGTCGACGGAATCGGTGCCTCAATCATCAAGGAGCGGATCGAATACCTTGATGCCGAAGGCAATCTGGTCACGGAGAGCCTGAAGGACTTCACTCGCCGACATCTGACCCGGCGCTTCTCCTCGCTGAATGATTTTCTGCGCCGCTGGGACGCAGAAGACCGCAAGCAGGCCATTCTCGACGAGCTTACCGAGGAAGGTCTTGACATCAATTTGATCGGAAAAGAACTGGGCCGGGATCTCGATCCTTTCGATTTGATCTGTCACATCGCCTTTGATGCCAAGCCACTCACGCGGCATGAGCGCGCCGAGAAGGTCAAGAAACGTGATGTCTTCAACCGCCATGGTGAGCAGGCGCGAGCCGTCCTTGAAGCCTTGCTCGAAAAGTATGCCGACGATGGCGTGCTGACGCTCGATGACACGAACATCCTGCAAATCAATCCGTTCTCGCATATGGGGACGCCGGTTGAACTGATGCGCGCGTTCGGCAAGAAGAAGGATTATGTTCAGGCGGTCCACGATCTGCAGAACGCCCTCTATGAAGAAAGCGCCTAAACCCCATGTCCATGAGAACCCTCGTCAAATCCATCCAGGATGTCATGCGCAAGGATGTTGGCGTCGACGGTGACGCGCAGCGCATCTCACAGCTTGTCTGGATGTTCTTCCTCAAGATCATCGATGACCAGGACGAGGCGCTGGAATTCACGCGAGACGACTACACCTCCCCCATCCCCGAGCGCCTTCAATGGCGCAACTGGGCCGCAGACCCGGAGGGCATCACCGGCGATGCCCTGCTTGATTTCGTCAACGCCGATCTCTTCCCGACGCTGAAGGACCTTCCGGCAACCAGCCCACGAGCCCGCGTCGTCCGTTCCGTCTTCGAGGACGCCTACAACTACATGAAATCCGGACAGCTCATGCGGCAGGTGATCAACAAGATCGCAGAGGTCGATTTCAACAGCCTGTCCGAGCGTCAGCATTTCGGCGACATCTACGAACAGCTCCTGAACGACCTTCAGAACGCGGGCAACGCCGGCGAATATTACACGCCCCGCGCCGTCACCGCTTTCATGGTGCAGCAGATCGACCCGAAGCCTGGCGAAATCCTGATGGACCCGGCCTGCGGCACCGGCGGCTTTCTGACCTGCGCGATGCGGCATATGCGTGAGCACTACGTGAAGCGCCCCGAGGACGAAGCGACCATGCAGGGTTCGCTCCTTGCGGTCGAGAAAAAGCCTCTCCCGCACATGCTCTGCACGACGAACATGCTTCTCCACAATGTCGAGAAGCCGTCCTGGGTCAAGCATGACAACACCCTTGCCCGTCCTCTCATCAGCTGGACCAAGGATGAGCGCGTCGACATCATCCTCACCAACCCGCCCTTCGGCGGCAAGGAAGAGGACGGGATCGAAAATAACTTCCCGGCCTTCAAGACACGCGAAACCGCCGACCTCTTCCTCGCCCTGATCATCCGCTTGCTCAAGAAAAACGGCCGCGCCGCCGTGGTGCTGCCCGATGGCTCGCTTTTTGGCGAAGGCATTAAGACCCGCCTCAAGGAACACCTGCTGACCGAATGCAATCTGCACACCATCGTGCGGCTGCCGAACTCGGTCTTCAAACCCTATGCGTCCATCGGCACCAATCTGTTGTTTTTCGAAAAGGGCCAGCCCACGCAGGACATCTGGTATTGGGAACACCGCGTGCCTGAGAAGCAGAAGGCCTATTCCATGACCAAGCCCATCCGGCTGGAGCATCTGGACGACTGCGCCGCATGGTGGGGCGGGCCGAACCGCGAAGGGCGCGAGGAAAGCGACCGCGCCTGGAAGGTGTCGATCGACGAGATCCGCGAGCGCGGCTTCAACCTCGACATCAAGAACCCGCATGTGGAGGAAGAGGACTGGGGCGACCCCGAGACGCTGCTGAACGACCTGACAAAGGCCGAAGCCTCGGTTGAAAGCCTACGCGCCGAGCTGAAATCCATCCTGACCGAGGCGCTGGCCCGATGAACGCGGAACGGTTGCTGGAGGTTTACGAGCAGATCAGCGACGCGCCCGACGCCATCGCACGGCTGCGGCGCTTCGTGCTCGATCTGGCGGTGCGCGGGAAGCTGGTAGAACAGAACGTGGGGGACGAACCCGCGTCAGAGCTACTAACACGGATCGCCGTGGAGAAGGCGCGGCTGGTGAAGGCGGGAAAAATAAGGAAGCGGAAGCCGTTCGCGGCAGTTGACCAGCACCCTTTTCAGATTCCCCAAAATTGGCAATGGGTGCGACTTGGTGAGCTCGGAACCACCCAAACTGGCTCAACTCCACCAAAGAGTCGGCAAGACTACTATGGCTCAGACGTTCCATTTATCCGGCCGGGCGATCTCTACCCCAATCATGTCGATTACTCTGAGCAGGGTTTGTCGCGCGCAGGTGCGGAAGCTTCGGGTAGGTTGGTGCGGGAGGACTCGCTTTTAATGGTCTGTATCGGAACCGTTGGAAAATGCCAAATCGTCGATCGCTTGGTGTCCTTCAATCAACAGATTAACACGCTATCGGCGTTTTCAGACATTGCGCCCCGCTACATACTTTCTGCTTTTCAATCCGATTATTTTCAACAGGCAGCTTGGGCCGCATCCGCTCGAACAACCATTGCGATCTTGAACAAGGGAAACTGGGAGAAATTACCTGTCCCGCTTCCTCCACTCGCCGAGCAGCACCGGATCGTCGCCAAGGTCGATGAGCTCATGGCGCTCTGTGATCGGCTGGAGGAGGCCCGCAAGACCCGCGAGGAGGTGCGCGACAAGCTTACTGCCGCCAGCCTCGCCCGCCTGATCGCCCCCGACACCACGCCCGAGGATTTCCCCACCCACGCCAACTTCGCCGTTGAGGCCCTCCCGGCCCTCACCGCCCGCCCCGACCAGATCAAGACCCTCCGCCAAACCATCCTCAACCTCGCCGTCCGTGGGAAGCTGGTGGAACAGGATCCGGCGGATGAGCCGGCGTCGGAGTTGTTGGAGCAGATTGCTTTGGATAAGGCGTCGCGCGTTGAAGCGGGAACTATGCGTTCCCAGAAAGCACTGGAGCCGCTGGCGCCGTCGGAGCGTGAATTTGAGGTGCCCATTAGCTGGGAATGGGCGCGGTTGGGCGAAGTTGTTAAACTATGGAACGGAATGGCCTTTAAGAGCGCTGACTTTGGGAAGAATGGCGTTCCTGTTGTCCGGATCGGCGATCTTCAAGATGGTGTGGTCAGTCTTGCCAATGCAGTTCGTATTCACAGCAATGTAGCAAGCAACGTATCTGAAGAAGTTTGGATTCCTGATGGCGCACTCCTTCTTGCGATGTCCGGAGCCACAACAGGAAAAATTGCCTTCAATAGGACCGGCCAGAGACTTCTTCTAAACCAGCGAGTAGGCCGCATCGAGCCATTTCGGGTCAACATCCAATTCATTCGCTTATTTTTTGAGACGATCGTAGCGCGAAATCTAAGTATTTCGGCCGGCAGCGCGATCCCAAATCTAAGTACGAAGCAGATCAACGAAACAGCGATCCCCCTCCCACCCCTCGCCGAACAACACCGCATCGTGGCCAAGGTCAACGCCCTCATGGCCCTGTGTGACCGGCTGGAGGCCGCCCTGACCACCACCGACACCACCCGCACCCGCCTTCTCGAAGCCCTCCTCCACGAGGCGCTGGAGCCTTCAAACCCTAAGGACGAAATCGCCGCATGATCACGCCTTGGGGCGGTCTGGCCTCGGCGCCGGCCAAATCCTGACGAACGGACACCACAATGCCTATTCAACACGCCGTCTGGACCGTTTCCCAAGAGCCCACAGAGATACAGCAGGGCACCTTGCCGTCCGAGCAAATGCGATTGTCCGTCAGCCGCGCATTCTGTCATCGGAATGGATGTTGATCGGGCGTCAGGTCGATACCGGTTTCGGTGGCCGGATCGATCTTTTGGCCCTCGCGCCTGACGGGTCCCTCGTCCTTGTGGAGTTAAAACGCGACCGCACCCCAAGAGAAGTGGTCGCCCAGGCACTCGATTACGCGGCATGGGTCGAAGGCCTGGCCGCCGATGACATCGTGGACATCTACAGCCGCTTCCGACCGGGGCAGAACCTGACCAACGATTTCCGCGATTAGTTCGGGCAGCACCTGGATGAGGACACGATCAACGATAGCCATCAGGTCGTCATCGTGGCCGCTGAACTCGACGCAAGTAGCGAGCGGATCGTCAACTATCTGAATGACCGTGGTCTTGCGATCAACATCTTGTTTTTCCAGGTCTTCGACCACGAAGATACCCAGTTGCTCAGCCGCGCCTGGCTCATTGATCCGGGCGAGGTCCAGGTTCAAGCTGCAAGCACCGGTCGGCGTGGAGAGAAAGAGCCGTGGAACGGCGAATACTATGTCAGTTTCAGTGCCGATGAGACCCGGAATTGGGACGAGGCCGTGCGCTACGGCTTTGTCTCAGGCGGCGGGGCATGGTACAGCAATTCCCTTAGGATGTTGAATGAGGGCGACCACATTTGGGCAAAAATCCCGGGAAAAGGATTTGTCGGAGTGGGCAGGGTTACCGAAAGCCGTGTCGCGGCCAAAGACTTTCAGATCGACGGGAGCCCCGCACTGGAAGTTCTCAAAGCTGGTTATCACCGAGAATATGCCGATGACCCGGAGAAATCCGAATACTTCGTTCCGGTCGAGTGGGAACACACTGTCCGAGAAGATCAGGCAATACAAGAAGTTGGCATGTTTGGGAACCAGAATACCGTCTGTAAGCCAGTCACGCCATCATGGCGAACAACTGTCGAACGCCTGAAATCTGTATTGAAATAGATGGCGATTGGCCTCAAGTCGCCGATATGCAGCAGAAGTCGCGAGGTCCAAAAGACAACTGTCGTGGGAGCATGGGCGATCGATCTGGAGGAACACGAAACGTGGGAAACAGGGCGGGAAGTGTGCATTCGCTGTGAAAGGCATGAGGCTTGACAGCGATCATGAGAACAGGTTGCTGAAAAAGTCGGATGCTGACTGCGGTGCCGCTAGACAGGGTTGAATTTTGCGCTCTCTCGTCGAGCTGAGTAAAATCGTTTGGGTCGGGCATTGATCAGCTCGACGAAAGCGGGCATCTGGAATCGTTTTTCAGCAGCCTCTTAATGAACGCCCCATAGAGTCCTCAATCCCGTCGCCTTGATAGGAAAATCTCTGGACTTCAAAAACTCCGCCTCAAAGAGCAAAATGCCTGTCAACCGGTGTGGCGAAAACGCAACATTTCTGCAGGGTTTAAGTAGACGGTTTGCTCGCCCAAATGCCAAGGGAGGCCATCAAGTGATTCTGTGCGCTGTACAGGCATGGCTAAACAACAACACTTCGACCGCTTCGACGAGGCTCTCGCCTCTCTCAACGCCCTGCCGCTCCCGCGCCGGTGGCGTCCAAAGGTGCGCATGGGCATCGCCGAGATCGCCACGATGCTCGAAGGCCAGGGCTATATCCGTCACGCCCGCCGCCAGCCAGACTTTCGTGTTGCTCGGCACCGGGATCATGCCGTCAGCCCCCGCACCAGACCCACTACCGCCGACAGCGCCGTCGGACCTTCCACCAGAATGCGACGTCCGTCCGACAGGGTGATGTCCACGCGGCGCGCACAAACCGCAGGGCCAGGATCATCCGCCGCGTCATGCGCGAGCGCAGTCTCGATCGGCGCTGCCTTGATCTCCACCGGAAGGAAAACACCCTCAAAGGCCGCGTCCTCCGGTGACGGCGCCTCTATTGGCGAAAACCGCGGGTCCTTCAGCCATTTGAAGATCAGGTTCGCATTCATCGAATACCGCCGCGCAACCTGCGCAACCGAAACCCCCGGAACCCGCGCCTGCTCACAAATCGTGCGCTTCTCGTCGTCAGACCAGAATCGCTTCCTCGAGCCCTTCTGCCCCGCCATCACCAACCTCAGAGTGTCCACTATCGATGGTGGACACTATCACCCACTCCATCAGCCAGGCAGGGCAGTCAGACCGGACGGATACAAGCAATCAGCGGGATTGACAGCCCGGCAAGGCGTCCACTTGTTTGCGTTGCAGGTACATTCTGCCGAACGCTTCGCGCAGGAAGCGCGTCAATCCAGAAGGCGGTGGAGGTTCGGCACATTCTTGTGGAAATAGTCGTCGCCAAGCTGTCGTGCGACAGCCCGATGAATCTCGATGGCGGTCTCTTCCATGCGGCCCTCAATTCGAAAGAGCGGCCCGGCTACGGTAATGGCAAAGATGCGCCCCCCAAGCACAAGAGGCACAGAGATGCCGCCGAGGTCGCGGCTGAAAGCCGAGGCGCTTCGGAATGAACCGCGTTTCAGCGACTCGGCGATGCTCTGCTCGACTTCTTTGACGCTCATCGGGGTGCCGGGGCCAAAGCGCTCGAACACTGCCTTCCGCAAGATTGCAGCGGTCTGAGCCGCGCTCATCTGGCTCATGATCGCTTGACCGGAGGCGGTGCCGTGGATCGGCACTCTTTTCCCCGGTTCGGCGGTGTAGCGCACAGCCTGCTCAGACTGGATCACTGACAGCATGATGGCATGTTGGCCGCTTGGGGCGGCGACCCAGATCGTCTCGCCGGTGGTTTCGGCAAGGTCTCGCAGCAGGGCGAGCGCCGCTTTCGGCAAAGGCTCTGCACTGGCGACCTCTTGTGCGAGCGCCAGCCAGCGACCTGTAGGATAGAAGCCGCCTCGCGCCTTCGGTTCATAAAGAAAGCCGCGCTCTACCAGCGTCTGGATCAGGTTGAACGTGCTGGACCTCGGCCAACCGAAATGCCCAGACACTTCAGCGAGGCTCGCGGGTTTTTGTTCACGTGCAAAATACTCCAGCAGCTCCAGGACGTTAGCAGCCTGTTTCACCAGCATAAATACCACCCTCTCGCGTTCAGCTATACGCGCAAAATACTCCTGCAGAGCCAGTATGTTAGCAGCCTGTTTCACCAGTATAAATACCACCTTTTCACGTTCTGCTCCATATAATTGAACCGAACTTAGAGAAAAGTGGGTTTTCTTTAACTTGACGGTTGACTTCCAGTGGATTTCGCTGAGTATGTTCATGAACAGAGACGCAAAGTCTTTATATATGGACAAAGTTGGACGCCGCCGTTTTGGCGGAAGGTGGCGCCCACACAGAAGGAGGCGTCATGGGTCCCTTATCCGGCTTGCGCATCATCGATATGTCTTCAGTACTGATGGGGCCCTACGCGACCCAGATGCTGGGCGATTTCGGTGCCGACGTGATCAAGGTGGAGGCGCCAGAGGGTGATCTCGTCCGCCAAATCGGACCAGGACGCCACGACGGCATGGGGCCTCTATTTCTCAACGCAAACAGATCCAAACGATCAATCACCCTGGATCTAAAGCGGCCGGAATGCCGGGATGCCCTGTTGCGGCTCTGCGAAGATGCTGACATTTTGGTCTATAACGTGCGGCCGAATGCAATGGCACGGCTCGGCCTGTCCTACGAAGATGTTTCGAAGGCCAACCCGCAGATCATCTATGCTGGCATGTTCGGATATTCGCAAAATGGCCCGTATGCTGACCGGCCAGCCTATGACGACCTGATTCAGGGTGCCTCGACCATTCCTTATCTGTTCTCGCTCGTCAACGAGGGCGAGCCGCGCTATGTGCCCACGGCCGTTGCGGACCGTGTTGTCGGACTGGTGGCCGTCAGCGCCATCCTCGCCTCGGTCGTGGAGCGCAACAGCAGCGGGCAGGGGCAGCGCCTGGACGTCCCGATGTTTGAAACGATGGTGTCGTTCGTGCTGGGCGATCACATGGGCGGGCTGACCTTTGATCCGCCGCTGGATAGTGGCGGCTATGCACGGCAGCTATCGGTGGACCGTCGCCCATACCAAACAAAAGACGGGCATATCTGTGCGCTGATCTACAATGACGGGCACTGGCGCCGATTCTTTTCTGCCATCGGCCGCCCTGAAGTTCCGCAGACAGACCCTCGCTATCGGGACTTCACCTCGCGCATGGCGCATATCAACGAGGTGTATAGCGAACTTGCGCAAATTTTCCTGACCCGCACGACGGCCGAGTGGATGGAGCTTCTGGGGAAGGCCGATGTCCCGGCAATGCCGATGTATGATTTCCAAGGAGTGCTAACGGACCCCCATCTGGTAGCCACCGGATTTTTTCAGATGGTCGAGCACCCCAGCGAAGGCTCCATCCGCCAGATGGACGTTCCGGCGCAGTGGTCGCGCACGCCAGCGGAGCCGGACAGACTGGCCCCACGTCAGGGCGAACATGCCGCAGAAATTCTCCGCGAGGCCGGGTTCTCGGAGACGGAGATTGCCGCACTGAGCGCAGCTGAGCAGCCCGAAGTGGGCAAGCCGTCGACTGCCGAAAAGCTTTAAGAGGGATACAGAATGGAATTCGAGCTTACTCACGAACAAGAAGCTATCTGCGAGGCTGTCGCTGCGGTTTGCGCGAGGTTCGATGATAATTATTGGCTGACTCGTGACCGCGAGGGCGACTTTCCGCATGATTTCTATGATGCGCTGGCGCGGGAAGGCTGGCTCGGCGTCTGCACGCCTGAGGCGCATGGCGGGTCCGAGCTTGGCATCACCGAAGCAGCGCTGATAATGCGCACTATTGCCGAATCCGGTGCGGGTATGACCGGAGCTTCGGCCGTCCATATCAACATCTTCGGACTGAACCCGGTCGCCGTGTTCGGCACCGAAGAGCAAAAGGCTCGTATGTTACGACCGATGGCAGAGGGGCGCGAGAAGGCCTGCTTCGCCGTCACCGAACCCAGCACCGGGCTCAATACGACACAGCTGAAACTGCGCGCCATCAAAACCGGCGACCGCTATGTCGTCAACGGCCAGAAGGTGTGGATCTCGACCGCCCAGGAAGCCGACCGCATCCTGTTGCTGGCGCGGACAACGCCGATCGACGAGGTCGACAAACCAGCGCAGGGCCTGAGCCTCTTCTACACGCATTTCGACCGCGAGCGGATTCGGGTGCAAGAGATCGAAAAAATGGGCCGCAAGGCCGTAGATTCTAACGAGCTATTCTTCGATGATTTCGAGATCCCGGAGGCCGATCTTATCGGTGAGGAGGGGCGCGGCTTCGAATACATCCTGCACGGGATGAACCCGGAGCGAGTGCTGATCGCCGCCGAAGCCGTAGGGCTTGGTATGCTCGCCGTCAAACGCGCCGCAGAATATGCCAAAGAGCGCATCGTCTTCAACCGCCCGATCGGCCAGAACCAAGCGATCCAGCACCCGCTTGCCAAATGCTGGGCAGAGCTGGAGGCCGCCTGGATGATGGTGATGGCCGCCGCCTGGCGCTATGATCGTGGCCTCTCCTGTGGGGGGGCGGCCAACGCAGCCAAATACCTGGCCGGCGAGGCCGGTTTCACGGCATGCGAGACGGCCGTGATGACGCATGGCGGCTTTGGCTATGCAAAGGAATACCACGTCGAGCGCTATCTGCGCGAAATCTTCATCCCGCGCATTGCTCCGATCAGCCCGCAGCTTTGCCTGTCCTATCTGGCCGAACGGGTTCTTGGATTGCCGAAGTCCTACTGATCGTGTGACGGCCTTTGGGAGGGGGCTTACAATGTTGAAACTGCCGAAACCGGCCACCGCCACGTCCGTTTACCTTGCCCACTGGCTGCGGGACGGGGATCGGATTCTTGTCGGCCAGGGGTCGGGTGAGCCGGCGGTGCTCATGCGCCTTCTGGGCGAGGCTGCCAAGGAGCGTACCCGGCTGACGGCGATCATCGGCGCATCGCTTGGCACGCTTGGCGGGACTGAGAACGGGCTGATGTTTGCAAGCTATGGCGTTCTTGGAACGGCGTCGCAGTTGCCCGAGGCGTCCTTGACAGTCCTGCCGCTGCACTATTCGCAGTTCATCGCGCGGATCGTTGATGGGCGCCTGTCTTGCGATGTAGTGTTCGTGCAGCTTTCGGCACCGGACGAACAGGGTCGAAGTTTCCTTGGCATGGGCGACCTTCATCTGATCGACGCCGCCCGCCGAGCCCGTTTGGTTTGCGCCGAAATCAACCCTCACGTGCCCCACACGCCGGGCACGCTGTGGCCTTGCGACGTGCCGGTGCATATGACGGTCATGGCAGAGGGCGCGCCGCTCGCGCCCGCCGGGGGCGATCCAACGGCCGAAGACCGCGCCATCGCTGCGCATGTCGCCGACCTTGTGCCCAACCGGGCGGTCCTTCAACTTGGCATAGGACGCTTGCCAGACACTATAGCGCGTGCCCTTAAAGACCACCGTGATCTGGGCCTGCATTCCGGCACCCTCAGTGACGGTGTCGCCGCGCTAATCAAGGTGGGTGCGCTGACAAATGCAGGCAAAGAGATCGACGCCGACCAGTCGGTCGCAGGTGTCATATTTGGCGGCGCAGAGACTCTGGATCATGTTTGGATGGACCCCGCAATCAAGGCCCGGCCCACCGCATATACCCATGCCGCAGCCAACATCACTCGGCTCTCGCGCTTCTGTGCCATCAATTCGGCCATCGAGGTTGATCTAACTGGACAGATCAATGCCGAGTCCGCGGGTGGCCGCCGCGTAGGCGGTGCGGGTGGGCAGGTCGATTTTACCCGTGGTGCGCAGGGCTCGCCGGGAGGACGCGCCATCGTCGCTATGCCATCGACCGCGCGGAATGGCGAACTCTCACGCGTCGTGGCGCGCGCGTCAAACGTTACGATTGCGCGCACGGATGCCGACACGATCGTCACCGAATGGGGCGTGGCCCAGCTTGCAGGCTGCTCCCTTGATGAGCGGGCCCGACGCATGATTGACGTCGCCGCACCGGAGTTCCGCGAAGGCCTGTCGCGCTATTGGCACGATCAGGGGAGGGCGCGTCATGGCTGAGGCCGGGCCTCTTCAGGGCATTCGTGTTGTCGAGATGGTCGGGATCGGACCGGCGCCCTTTGCCGCAATGATCCTCGCAGACCTTGGGGCAGAGATCATCCGCATTGATCGGCCGACACCGTCGGGCAACGGGATCGTGCGTACCGCGCGGTTCGACCTTGTCGCGCGGGGGCGCCGGTCGGTGATACTCGACCTGAAGCGCCCCGAGGCTGTTGCCTGCGCGCTGGACTTAGTGGCAGGGGCCGATGCGCTGATCGAAGGCTTCCGCCCCGGCGTGATGGAGCGGCTTGGCCTTGGCCCCGATGCCTGCCGCGCACGGAACCCGCGCCTTGTCTATGGGCGCCTGACCGGCTGGGGCCAAACTGGACCACTTGCGCAAAGCCCGGGGCACGATCTCAACTATCTCGGACTTACCGGCATTCTCGACATGATCGGCCGCGAAAACGAGGCGCCTGTTCCTCCGCTGAACCTTGTTGCCGACTATGCCGGCGGCAGCCTGATGCTGGTGGCGGGCCTTCTCGCGGCGCTGGTGCATGTTCAGCGCGGCGGCGAAGGCCAGGTGGTGGACGCTGCGATGGTGGACGGCGTCGCACTGCTGGGCACGGCCATGACAGGGCTGCGCGCGGCGGGCCTGCACAACGGCCCCCGCGGCACCAACATCCTTGACGGCGGTGCGCCCTATTACGACGCCTATATCTGCGCCGATGGAAACTACCTTTCGGTGGCGCCCATCGAGGCGAAGTTTCGCACGGTGTTTCTGGAGACTCTCGGCTTCGAGCCAGCGGAGTTTCCTGATCTTGATGACCGCAGCGCGTGGCCCGAGGCGCGGCGCCTGATCGGGATCCGCATCGCTGAGCGAAGCCGTGATGACTGGTGCGCCCTGTTTGATGGCAGCGATGCCTGCGTCGCCCCGGTGCTGACGCCGCTGGAGGCCCCGGACCACCCGCATAACGCGGCACGCGCCACCCACATTTCGATCGGTGGCATCGTGCAGCCCGCACCTGCCCCGCGCTTTGACAAGACGCCGTCGTCCTTGCCCGCAGCGCCTGAAGTGCGGCCTGGTGCCGATGGCGCTGCTGCCCTGAAGGACTGGGGTATCGACCCCACGCGTATCGCGCGATTGATCAAAACCGGCGCCGTCGGCGCGCCACAACAGCAGGAGTAGCAAGAATGGCAGGTCTGTATTTTGAGGAACTCACAGTGGACCGGCAGTTTCGCCATCCTCTGACGCGCACGGTGAACGAGGCGGACAATACGATGTTTAGCCTGATGACGATGAATCCGCAGCCGCTGCATATCGATGCACATTTCTCGGAAGGCACCGAATGGGGAGAGCGCCTGTTCAACTCTCTGATGACCCTGGCGATCATGATCGGTATGACGGTTCAGGATACGACAATGGGCACGACGGTCGGAAACCTTGGCATGACCGACGTGCAGTTCCCCAAACCTGTCTTCCACGGCGACACGCTGCGCAGCGAGACGCGGGTGGTCTCTGCCCGCGAGAGCCGTTCACGCCTCGACGTTGGCATCGTCGAGTTCGAGCACAGCTGCTTCAACCAGCATGGTGATGTGGTGGCTCGCTGCCGGCGCACGGCGATGATGTGGAAACGGAAGGACGGATGATGCGTTCTTTTCTTTTCGTCCCTGGCGACAGTGCGCGCAAGTTCAACCGCGCCCGTGAGGGCGCGGCCGACGCCTTGATCCTCGACCTCGAAGATTCCGTCGCCACCGACCAGAAGAACGCGGCGCGCGGGATTACGCAGGACATGCTGTCGGCAGAGCGCGGCGCGCAGACGCTATTCGTGCGGGTTAACGCTTTCGACAGCGGACGCACCCTTGGCGACCTGGCCGCGGTCATGCCGCACCGACCCGATGGCATCGTGCTGCCGAAATGCGCTGGCGCGGCCGATGTGACGCAGCTCTCGCTCTATCTCGATGCGTTTGAGGCCGCGGCTGGCCATGAGGTCGGTGCGGCACGAATTGTCGGGGTGGCAACCGAGACGGCGCAGTCGGTCTTCGGTCTGGGCAGCTATCAGGATGCAAGCCAGCGCCTGCTGGGCATCATGTGGGGCGGCGAGGATCTTGCTGCGTCGCTTGGCGCGACAGAGAATAATGTGGATGGCGTCTTTACCGGACCCTTCGTTCTTGCCCGCAATCTTTGCCTGATGGGCGCGGCAGCAGCCGGGATTATGGCGATCGACACGGTTAGTACACGCATCAAGGACCTTGATCTGGTCGAGATGGAAGCCCGGGCAGCGCGGCGCGACGGCTTCGGCGCCAAGGCGGTCATCCATCCAAGCCATGTCGACATCGTCAACCGTGCCTTCACGCCTACGGATGCGGAAGTCGAATGGGCCGAGCGCGTGGTCGCGGCCTTTCAGGATGATCCGCAGGCCGGGGTCGTGACCATAAATGGCAGAATGATCGACAAGCCTCACGAACGCGCTGCTCAAAAGATTCTCGCGGCGCTTCGGCGCTAAGGCCAGACCGGCCCTGAGGACATAAAATACGGGAGGGGAGGCCCGAATTGATGCAGAATTTTAAGACAGACAGGCCCGAAACGGGTATTTCTGCCGTCGTCACGCGAGCAGAAACAGCGCTCGTCTTTTTGTCCGGCATTGCACTGGCGGCGATCATGGTGGTCGTCGTCACTGACGTCACCATGCGCTATATTCTCCGTAGCCCTTTGGGCTGGAGCTATGACCTCATCGGGTCATACCTGATGGTCTGCGTATTCTTTTTCGCGCTGTCGGACACACTGCACCAGCACGGCCATATCTCGATCGACTTCTTTACCCATTCGTTGCCGCGCCGATTTATCCACATCTCGCTGGCGGTGGGCTATGGCCTGTCAACCGCGCTGCTGGCGATGATAGCATGGCAGGCGTGGTATCGGACCGGTGCCGCGTTCTCAGCCAACAACTTGATTAGCGCTACAGTGCCTTGGCCAACCTGGCCATCCTACTTCATGTTGTGTGCGGGATCGGCGCTGATAGCCCTTCGTTGCGGATTGCGAACTATTGCGCACGCGGCTTCATTCGTCACCGGGCGCGAGATCGCCAATATGCCTCCCCCCCCCAACACGGCCTCCAGCGAAACGGAGCACGGCGAATGACCGTCCTGATAGTCCTAATAATCCTCACCTTCTTTCTTGTGGTCGGATTGCCCGTCGCACTGGCGATGGCGATTTCCGGCGCCTCCGGTCTCTATATGCTGGGGGGAATGCAGTTCGTGACTGGGATCTTGCGGACCTCGCCCTTGTCCACGGCAAACAGCTATGAGATCATTACCATCCCGATGTTTATCCTGATGGCCGAGTTCGTCATCATTTCGGGCGTCGCCAATGATCTCTTCCGCTCGGCCAGCATCTGGGTTGGTCGGTTGCGCGGTGGACTTGCGATTGCGACGTCCTTCGCGGGTGCCGGGTTCGGCGCGATATCGGGGTCTTCGACTGCCGCTGCTGCAACGCTCGCGTCGACCTCGATTCCGGCGATGCTGCGCGAAGGCTACGACCCCAAGCTGGCTGGTGGCGTGGTGGCCATCTCAGGCACTCTGGCGATGCTGATACCCCCGTCAATTGCCTTGATCCTTTACGGCATCATTGCCGATGTGGCGATTGGTGATCTTCTGATCGGCGGCGTCGTCCCCGGTCTGATCGTCATGCTGGCGATCATCCTGACGGTGGTTGCCATCCTGAAGGTCGACCCTTCGGCCGCGCCGCCTGGGCAGGCTTATTCGATGCGTGAAAAGCTTGCCTCACTCAAACGTGTTGGACCGATGGTGCTGCTGCTTCTGGCGGTTAGTGGTTCGATCTACTCGGGCCTTGCGACACCAACGGAAGCGGCTGGGCTTGGCGCCTTCGTCGCCATGCTGATTGCCCTCTGGTCGCGCAAGCTAACGCTGGCGGGTTTCTGGCACGCGCTGCGGTCTACAGCACAGACCAGCTGCATGATCCTCTTCATCATCCTTGGCGCGCATATCTTCGGCTATTTCTTGACACTGTCTCGCGCCACCAACGATCTGAGTGCGTGGATCGGCGCGCTCGACATGTCGGCGACGATGATCATGATTATCATTCTGGTTGGCTACCTGATCCTTGGCTTCTTCATGGACCAGGTCGCGATCCTGATCCTGACTGTTCCCGTGATGCTGCCAGTCGTTCTGCAACTCGGCTACGACCCCGTCTGGTTTGGGGTCATGGTTGTCGTGACGGCAGAGGTAGGGATGGTCACGCCTCCGATGGGCATGAACGTGTTCGTCGTGGCCCGATACACGCGAAGACCGCTTGGGGAACTGTTCCGGGGGGTTATGCCCCATGTCGTCGCGCACCTGATCGTCATCGCTTTGATGTTGGCATTTCCGGCCCTGATCCTGTGGCTGCCCTCAACAATGTGACGATACCGAAGAAGACCAACCAACCTAAGGAGAAAAGAATGAGACTTCACATGAAAACGCCTCTCGCCGCTGCCGCAATGTGCAGCGTGGCGGCGCTGACACCCGGGACGGCATCGGCCGAGACGCTGCGCGTCGCCGACAGTTTTCCGGTCGGCCACTACATCGCCGAAAATCTGACCAAGGTCTGGATGGATCGGGTCACTGAATTGACCAACGGCGAGATCGACTTCGAATATTACCCGGCCGAACAGATGGGAAAATCGAAGGATCTGATGTCGCTGGCGCAGACCGGCGTCATCGACATCGGCTATGCTGGCGTGTCCTACCTGGCTGATAAGCTGCCGCTTTCGGGCGTGGGCGAACTTCCGGAATCATTTACACAATCCTGTGATGGGACGAGCGCCTTCTGGAGCATCGCCAAACCGGGCGGCGTTCTCGATCAGGCTGAACTTGCCCCGCAAGGCGTGCGAATGCTGTTCGTCATGGTGCTTCCACCCTACCAAGTCATGACAGCAACCAAAGAGATCACCGGTGCCGATACCTTCCATGGCATGAAACTGCGCGCGACGGGTGGCACCAAGGAAATTGCGGTTGAACTGCTTGGCGCCACGCCCGTCGCGATACCCGCGCCAGAAACGCGGGACGCATTGTCCCGCGGCACAATCGACGGTGTGCTTTTTCCTCATTCGAGTGCCTTGCCTTACGGTCTTGCACCGGAGCTAAGCTGGGGGACGCAGGACATGAACTTTGGGTCTTTCGTGGCAAGCTATGTCATCAGTGAAGATCGCTGGCAGGAGCTTTCGCCCGAGGTTCAGAACGCGATGACCGATGCGGCAGAAGAAGCCATCCCCTCGGCCTGTGCCGTCGCGGAGGATCTCAACCTCGAAGACAAGCAGAAGATGGCCAACGAGGGAGTGACCTTCGTGTCGCTTCCCAACGCCGACAAAGAGAAGATCGAGGCAGACCTTGCCGGTATCGGCGAGAGCTGGGCCGCCGACCTCGACGATCGCGGCCTCGCGGGCACCGAAATCCTGACCGCATTCCGTGAGGCACTGGAACAGCAAGCTGGCGAAGCGACCGAATGATACGCTTTCCCAGGTCCGTCGCCCGGTCGCTGACCGGGCGACGTCTCCAACGCAGCGAACAGGCCCGCTTTGAAACATACTGCCCTCACTGAAGCGTCATCTGGCCGTTCGGTTGCTGTCATGGCGGGTATCGTCGTGGCGACGGGCTTTTTGTTTAACTTCGTCGCGCGGGGCGTCATTGACACCTACATGGTATTTATTCTGCCGCTGGAGGTCGAGTTCGCATGGAGGCGCTCGACATTGACCGGCGTCTATTCAGTTTACCTTGTTGTGTCGGGTTTGATGTCCCCTCTCGCGGGCACGGCGCTGGACCGCTGGGGGCCGCGCTGGACCTATGGCCTTGGTCTGGCTGTTCTCGCCGGCGGGATGGGCGCCGCCTCGATGACAAACGCAATTTGGCAGGTCTACCTGTTTCACGGCGTTTGCGGGGGCATTGCGGCGGCCTGTCTTGGCATCGTGCCGACGGCGGCGCTGATCGGGCGCTGGTTCGACCGCAAGTTGAGCCTGGCCATTGCCTTTGCCTATGCTGGCTTCGGGTCTGGCATTCTGGTGATCGTGCCGCTGGCGCAGGGGTTGATCGATGCCGATGGCTGGCGCGCGGCCTATAGGACGCTGTCGCTTGCCCTGGTGGCGCTACTGCCGGTGCTGCTGATCCTGCCCTGGCAGCGGATTGCCAAAGGCGATCCAGCGCTGATGACGGCGCGCAGCGAACTGCCGCCCGATGCCGGCGGTTCAAGCGCGCTAACCCCGTCAGGGGCTCCTGCAGAGGGGTGGACCATCGCCTCTGCGATGCAGACGCTCGAATTCTGGCTGCTGGTGCAGTGCTTCTTTTTCACGGCCTGCTCTACATACAGCGTCGTGGTTCAAACGGTGAGCTTCCTTGTAGACGAGGGCTATCCTCCGCTGGAGGCGGCCTTTGCCTTCGGCGCCTCGGGTATGCTGTCCATCGTCGGCGTCCTTGCGTCGGGTTGGCTTGCGGCGAGGAAAGGCTTTCGCTTCACCGTCTCGCTGTCATTTGCCGCAACGCTGGTCGGGGTTTTTGCGCTTCTGAGCTTTTCGTTCGTGCCGGCGGGGGGGCTGGTTCTTGTCTATGTGCTTGCCTTTGGAGTTAGCCAGGGCGCGCGCGGGCCGGTGATTTCGACCCTGTCGGCGCGCATTTTTGCCCGGGGGCAGGTGGGTGCGATCTTTGGAGCAATATTCATGACTATGTCCTTTGGCTCGGCACTCGGCGCGTGGGTCTCTGGCTTCTTGCATGATCTGACGGGCGACTACCGCGCCGCCTTTCTATTCTCGGCGGCAAGCGTGGTCGGCGCCGTGTCGCCGTTCTGGTATTCATCGCGTCTGCGTGATCCAGGGCCTCTGCCCTGGCCTGCGGACGCCAACATGGAAGGAAAGAACCTATGAAACTTATTGGCGAGGGCTTTCACTGGGATGAGTTGAAAGTCGGAGACCGTTTCCGCACCTTCGGGCGCACGGTCACCGAAACCGACATAGTGAATTTTGTCTCATCTGTCGGGATGCTGGAGTCGCTTTTTCTGGATGCGGAGTATCGCGCCGCGCATTCGGCGATTGCCGGGCGCCCGGCGCCGGCGGCGCTTGTTTATGCCCTTGCGGAAGGTCTGACGCTCAATGCGACCGGGCAGGGGACCGGGCTGGCGTTTCTTCACATGGAACTGAATGTCGAAGGGCCGGTGATGCAGGGCGACACAATCCATGTCGAGATTGAGGTGATCGAAGTGCGCGCCGCGAAAAAGGACAATCGCGGGTTGGTGCGCACGAGGAACTGCATCGTCAACCAACGAGGCGACACCGTCATCATCTACATACCGTTGCGCCTGATGTCAGGACGCAGTCGAACGGATGGCGAGGAAAAAAACGCATGACCGGAAACATCTGCATCATCGGCTCAGGCCATACGAAGTTCGGGCGGCTGGACAAGAGCCTTGAACATTTGATCGTCGCAGCCACGCGAGAGGCGGTCGAAGAGGCCGGCATCGCGCCGAAGGATATCGACGCGGTCTTTCTTGGCCATTTCAACTCTGGTTTGGTCGCAGATGGTTTCGCCTCGTCTTTGATTCATCAGGCTTATCCGGAGTTGCGCTTTGCTCCGGCCACGCGCATCGAGAATGCTTGCGCCTCGGGATCGGCCGCCATCCACGCGGGGATCAACAACCTCAAGGCCGGGCGGGCTCGGACCGTATTGGTCGTGGGCGTCGAAAAGATGACGCATCGCGCAACCGAGGATGTGACCACCGCGCTGGCGGGCGCCGGATACCAAAACGACGGTGCCGAGCGCAACCTGAGCTTTCCGCAGGTTTTCGGCCTTGCCGCGCGCAAGTATACCGACTGCTATGGCAGTCCTCTGGATGCAATGGCGCGGATCACGGTCAAAAACCATGACAACGCCATGCACAACCCGCTTGCCCACATGCAGCGCCGTTTCACCTTGGAAGAGGCCAGCCAGATCACCAAAAAAAACCCCGAAATCGCGCCGCCGCTGCGCCTGACCGACTGCTCGCTGGTGACGGATGGCGCTGCTGCGGTTGTTCTAACCACCGAGGAGAATGCTGCAGGGTTTGCCAAGGTCGCCCGCTTCCGGGCCGCGGTTCATGTCAGCGACTTTCTTCCGATGTCCACGCGGGATTTCCTTGCCTTCGAGGGGCCGGAACGGGCGTTACACATGGCCTATGATGAAGCCCGGGTATCGCTTGGCGACCTGCAGTTTGCCGAGGTGCATGACTGTTTCACCATTGCCGAGCTGCTGACCTACGAGGCGATGGGACTGACGCCCAAGGGCCAAGGCAGCCGGGCGCTGGAGGAGGGCATCGTCTATCGGGATGGCACTCTGCCGGTGAACCTGTCGGGCGGCCTCAAGGCCAAGGGACATCCGGTCGGCGCGACGGGTGTTTCGATGCACGCGATGTCCTACCGGCAGCTGACCGGGCAAGCTGGCGGAACGCAAAAAGCCGATGCCAGTATGGGGCTGGTGTTCAACATGGGCGGTTCGGCGGTGGCCAACTATGTCTCGATTTTGGAAACGCAGAGGGTCTAAGCGTCATGAACCTTGCGAAATGGCTTCATCAGACCGGCCTTGTGTGGCCAGACGCGCCCGCCCTCCGGTCCGGCATCAGGCTGCACGCCACCTATGCCGAATTTTCGCTCCACAGCTGGGCCATTGGCGCTTGGCTGAGCGGGCAGCACGGGATCGGCAAGGGCGACCGCGTCGTCATCTTTGCCAAGAACTGTCCGGAATACCTTGAGGCGCTTTTCGGGATTCTCTGGGTCGGGGCATCGGTCGTGCCGATAAACCACAAGCTTCACCCGCTCGAGGCTGGTTGGATCATCCAGAACGCCAAGGCGAAACTGGTCATCACCGAGATCGGTGGGGTCTTTAAGGTCGGCGATTTGCCCGCAACCTGCCGCGAGATTGCAATCAGCGGGGCGCTGGCACAGGCCATCGCCGCCGCACGGCCCGAGGAGTACCGCGCCCCCGTTTCGGCGGAGGACGGCGATTTGGCTTGGCTGTTCTATACCTCTGGCACGACGGGGCGCCCGAAGGGCGTCATCCTGACTCACCGCAACCTGCGAATGATGGCCACCACCTATGCCCTCGATGTGGACTCGGTTTTGCCGCGTGATCATTCGCTTTATGCCGCGCCGATGTCGCACGGGGCCGGTCTCTACAACTTCCAGTTCGTCCGTGCCGGCGCCTGCCATGTGATTCCCGAGTCCCGCGGCTTCGATCCGGCTGAGATACAGGCCCTGGGCGAGGCCTTGGGTGACCTCGTGTTCTTCGCAGCGCCGACGATGGTGAAACGGCTTGTCAGCCATGCGCTGCAGACCGGCTATGACGGAGAGGGGATCCGCACCATCATCTACGGTGGCGGGCCGATGTATGTTGCGGATCTGGACGAGGCCTTGCGGGTGTTTGGGCCGAAGTTCGCCCAGATCTACGGTCAGGGCGAGAGCCCGATGACCATCACCGCGATGAGCCGCCACATGGTCGGCGCGAACGATCACCCGAACGCGGCCAGCCGACGTGCCTCTGTCGGAATCGCGCAATCCTGTGTAGAGGTGCGCGTCGTGGACGCGCAGATGCGCGAGGTTGCGACCGGGGAGGTTGGCGAGGTGGTCGTCAGGGGTGGAACCGTTATGGCCGGGTATTGGCGCAATCCCGAGGCGACGGCGGCCGCGATCGTCGATGGGTGGCTGAAAACCGGCGATCTTGGCCGGTTCGATGCCGATGGTTTCCTGACCCTGACCGACCGCAGCAAGGACGTCATCATCTCGGGCGGCACCAACATCTACCCGCGCGAAGTGGAAGAGGCGCTGCTGACCCATCCGGAGGTGTTCGAGATTTCCGTCATCGGCTGCCCGCACCCTGAATGGGGTGAGGAGGTTGTGGCGTTCATCGTGCCAAAGGGCGGCGGAGTTGCGACGGACCACCTCGATGACTGGTGTAAGTCCCAGATCGCCTCTTTCAAAAAACCCAAACGCTATGTTTTTGTGCCTGAATTACCCAAGAACAGTTATGGAAAGGTGCTCAAAACCAGCCTTCGTGGACAACACTCTACAAAGACCAAAAAAGTGGAGAAGTAGGGAGCAGGCTATCCGGAATGGTTCCGAAAAAATAAATATTGGCGTGCTGTGGGTTTCACAGACAGCAAGGGTCGTGTCTCGAATATGGTGGAAATTCCCAAGCTGCCAGCTCCGAGCGTGTGAAGGTTCGTTTTCTCAAGCCGCGAGGTCAAGGGGCATCGGCTCGAGGGGCTGAGAAAGGGTTTCCCAGCCGTCGACCTTGCGCATCTGGATCTGCCCCGAGGCCAGAAGAGCCCAGAGCTGCATCGGCACCGTTTCCGCGCAGGGCAGCACGGTCCGGGTCTTGATCCGGCGGCGACACTCCTCGTTCAGCCGCTCGATGGCGTTGGTGGTCCGCGCGGCTTCCGGATGAGACCCGGGCGGACATTATCGAGTTCGCACTCGAGCATGAGAATCTGACGGCCCGTGAACTGGCGGTGAAATACACCGATGAGAAGCAGTATTTTGTCTCTGAATCATCGGTTTACCGCATCCTGAAAGCGGAAGACCTGGTCACGGCACCGGCGCATATCGTGATGAAGGCAGCCAATGAGTTCCGGGATAAAACCACGCGCCCCAACGAGCTTTGGCAGACCGACTTCACCTATCTGAAGGTCCTGGGCTGGGGCTGGTTCTATCTCAGCACCATCCTGGACGATTACAGCCGCTACATCATCTCCTGGAAGCTTTGCACGACGATGAAGGCTGAGGACGTGACCGCCACGCTCGATCTGGCGCTGGAGGCTTCAGGATGTGACTGCGCGACCGTTGTCGCCAAGCCCAGGCTGCTCAGCGACAATGGGGCGTCTTACATTGCGGGGGACCTGGCGGATTACCTCGACGAAAAGGGCATGGATCATGTCCGCGGCGCGCCATACCACCCGCAGACCCAGGGCAAGATCGAGCGCTGGCACCAGACCATGAAGAACCGGGTTTTGCTCGAGCATTACTTCCTGCCCGGAGATCTCGAGCGCCAGATCGGCGCCTTCGTCGAATACTACAACAACCAACGCTACCACGAGAGCCTTGGGAACCTGACACCAGCCGATGTCTACTTCGGACGCGCTGAGCAAATCCTGAAACAGCGAGAGGAGATCAAACGAAAAACCATGATCAAGCGGCGCTTGCGCCACCAAACTGAAAACGCATAAACTCAATCAAGGATGAGCCAGAGCCTCCAAACGAAAGCACGCTCTGATGTCCCAAATTATCTGAAAACGCACAATCACCATCCCGGCCCGCGGTTTCTGAAAATGCCTTATACTGAGGCCTGACAGAACTTCGCACTCGATCACATGCTCGAACGGTCAGAAATTTCTTGCACTACGGGCGGCAACCACAGAAGCAGCCTGTTAGATGGCAAATGTTCAAGCGTTTCCAACAACCTCGAAGCTACGGAGCGCCGAGCGAAGGTTTTCCATTATTTCCTCGGCCAGCACCTCAGGGTCGGGAAGATTTGCGAGATCGGTCATCGAGGCATCACGCAGCCAGAATAAGTCAAGGCTGGCCTTATCCCGCTGCAAGAGCTCTTCGCGTGTAAACATTCGCCATCGGCCGTCCGGTGTAGACGCCGTCGGCCCAGATGTAGACGTATCGCCGTGCCGAAAGATCACGGCGCTGCCAACGGACACAGTCCTGCTTCCATGCCCCTGTTGCGGTGGACCAATGCGCATCATCGAGGTCTTCCGGCGCGGACAAAAACCGATGTCGCGCGCACCTCCCAGGGAGCAGGCCGCATGACATATCGCCTGCCAGATGCCATAGTCCACCACCGGCTGCCCACCGTAGACCCGGTCACGACAGGCTGCGCCCGTCCTCCTTCGGCGCGAAACACGATAGCTATCACGCCAAATCGCTCAGCGTTTCCGGGATCATCAAGCGCGTTTGTCCCCGTCGCAGGCGCCATGCGCCCCTTCAGCCGAACCCCTGACGCAGCCGTCACCCCAACCACCAGTGCACTTTCCCCATAGGACGATACAAGACCCCCGCGGCTTCCTCCTTCCGAGGTTTGTCAACGTGGGCCGCCACCTCATGGTCGCCACCGTCGTGCCGCGGCCCACATCGAAAAACCTTCAGGAGAGCCGACCTTCGCCGCGGTGCGGGATGTTAAGGTTCATATTCTGGAAAGCGGCCGTTGACGCCTAATACTCAGCGAGGAAGGATCATTCGCCTAAGACTTCAATGAATTCCACTGGGGCCCAAATTTGTAAGACTTCACCCCAACTCTTGGCGCGTAGCGTTCCGCCAATCTATTCGTTCGTGAGGAGCGCAATTAACCTCTTGCAACACCAATTCAACTGAGAGAACATCGCTAAATCACAAAATATTGATTTGAGGGATGCAATGGGCAGCACTGGTTCTGGAAGCTTTTCCGATTACCCTGGCTCGCGCCCAAGAGGTGGTGGCCAGGGGGGCGGCGCGAGTGGGGACGACCGCTGCGCACGGGCTTTTTCCTGCACCCTCGAAGAGGTCGAGCATTGTGACTACTTTTCTGCGAGCGGAGGCGTGCCTCCGGTCAACACGGCGTTATCCGTCGAGCAGCGCGGCAGGCTTTTCGCCGTCGATGCGGGCGGGCAAACCGTTGGGGCGCTACCGACGGAGCTCAACTACCTGGCCGACTGCATGGCTGCTGGCTTCACCTATGAAGGGCGTGTCAATGCCTCGGCACTAGCACCGGTCGCTTCGATAAGTGTGGATTTTGCACCGCGTCGGCCATGAGCGTTGATCAAGATCTCCTGCTGGTCGGCGAAGTCTTCATAGATTTCACGCCGCCAAAGGCAGGTGCGGACGCTAAGCTCCGGCTCGGCGGCATCGTTCACGCAGCGCGTGGCCTTTGGGCAATAGACGCGAGATATGCCGTTGCAGCCGTATGTCCCAGTTATCTGGTCGACCAAGCACGCGCTTATCTCCAAAGCATCGGTTGCGGCGAATTCATCTGGCTCGCCAAGGTAACGGGCGCGCCGAACGTCATTGCAATTGGTGACCCTACCGAACTGGCTGATCAAGCTTATCAGGACATTCTGAGAGATGAGAAGTTTTTAGAATTCTGCAGTGATACTGCGGGGCTCAAGGCCTACAAAAGTTGTCTTATCTTCCCCGGCAAATACGATCTTGCTGTCGTTAGGAACCTGCTTGCCGACGATATACAGGCGAGTTTTGACATAGCCTATGATCTACCTGACCTTGCACTGCTTGAATCCTACAAGTGCAACGTGGCCGCTGTTATCACATCCACGTCGTCCCCGATGTTCCTGGAGAGGGCGTCAAGCGAAGTGCGCGATCTGCTGGATGATCTGCGGGATCTGTCGCCTCAAGCTATCTTGCTGAAAGAAAATCGTGGAGGCAGCCGCGTGTTAGACCTTCACGCAGATGGCATGGAGGAGGTTCCGGCGCTTCTTGGTGAAACTGTCAACTCGGTCGGCGTTGGTGATGTATACTCGGCTGTATTTGTCTACTTGCTGGATGGAGGTGTATTTGATGCCGCATGGAAAGCGGCGCGCGCTGCGACGTTCTATGCTCAGACCACTTACCCCGATGACTTCAAAAGAGATGCGCAGCGGAGTTTCAAGGTCACTGTTGATGAAATGCGCGACCTCGGTGGCACCATGCTGCCATGGCACGCGCGGCCAGAATTCCAGATATACTTCGCCGCTCCCGATTTTTCTTACATCGATCGGAAACACATCGAAGAGGCACTTGGTTCGCTCGCCTACCACAACTTCCGAGTCCGTCGCCCAGTGCAGGAGAACGGTGAGCTTACCCCTCAAAGCCCGATGCACGAAATGCGCGCAACTTACATGGATGATGTTGGCCTGCTGGAGGAATGCGCACTGGTCTTTGCCATTCCGCTTGGGCGCGATCCAGGCACGCTCGTGGAAGTCGGAATGGCTCTGGCTGCAAAGAAACCTGTCATCACCTATGACCCGCTCAACGAGAACGCCAACACCATGGTGATGGCAGGCAGTGCTGTCTATTCATACAAGCTCGATACCTGCCTTAACGGTCTCTTCGAGGCTATGTCTAAGCTCAGGGCTGTGCGCCAATGAAGCAGGCGATTGTCATAGCATCGGGCGGCCTCGATTCAACAACCGTCTGCTATCTACTGACCAGTCAGGGAGTTGAAGTTCAACCCATCTTTTTCGATTACGGGCAGCACTGCGCCGAGACAGAATGGGCCAAGGTCAATGAGGTTCTGCCGAAGGAGGCAATGCAGCCGGAGCGATTGGATATATCGGACATATTCAAAGGTTCCACATCGCGGATGATTGTGGAAGCCGACTTGTGGCGTGAGGCTGTCTCGGATGATGACCTCTACATTCCCTACCGGACGCTTCTCTTCTTCGCAGTAGCGGCAGCCCGGGCCCAGACACTCAAGGTGCTGAACGTGTACTCCGGCTTCATCAACAGCAATCACGCCAAAGAAATCGATTGCAGCAGTACCTTCATGAATGGCCTCGAAGAACTTTCCGAAGGGGTTGGCTCGGTGCGCTTCCATGCGCCGTTCCGAGAGAAGACCAAAGCGGAGGTCGTCCGACAAGCCCTGGAGCTTGGCGTGCCAATCGGCCGCACTTTCTCCTGTCAGGTGTCAAGTTCGTTTCCTTGCGGGGCCTGTCCCAACTGCGTAGAGAGGCTCCAAGCCTTGGTAAAGGCAGACATCGTTTGATCGGGGGGGGGCGCAGATGCAACAACAACTGAACTACTCAGATGCCCTGTATGCCGCACGGTGTGTCGCGGACCACGTCCTGCGAGAAGGATTGTTAACTTCGCGAGTCTCGTACCGGCCAGTGTACCATCACATGGGCGCAGTCCTCGCCGATTCTGTTCTGCAAGCGGGACTAAACTACGCAAGGGTGGTCAAGCCCCGCATCGCATCTATTCTTAGGACGTTCCCGCATGCCTCGACTGTCAACGTCTTGATCGAGGTTATCGAGACGGAGGGAAGTCCAAAGTTCCTGCAATGGGAGCATGGCGAAAAGATATCTCGCTTTGATAGCTTGGTTGCGTTTGTGGCAGATGCGGAAATCGAAAATACGTTTGAACTGGGGGAAGCTCTTCGGGACGACAACTTTCGATCGAATATCCAGCGCTTGAGGGGTGTCGGTCCGAAGACCGTGGACTATATGGCCTGCCTCGTAGGCGCGGATTGCATCGCCGTAGATCGCCACATCCGGGGCTTTGCTGAGTTCGCCGGATTGGAAAACGGCAGCTATGAATATCTGCGGGATGTTTTTAGCTTTGCAGCAGATTTATTGTCTGTCTCTCGGCGTGAATTTGATGCGAGTATATGGCGCTATCAGTCCGCGAAAGCTGTTGAACAATTGACCTTTGAATTCGCGGAGTAAGCAGGCAGGTCACACAAAGCGATCATACTGTCATCCTTAGACAATGCCACTATGCTTCAGCCTCGATCCAAGCCAATAGATCATCGGCCCACCCGTCCGGCTGCGCCTGCAAGAATGCCCGAATGCAATCAGCTTCGATAACCTCTCTGGACGTACCAGTCACCTTTGCCGCCTCGGCCGCGTATTTATGATGGTCCGTCTCCGGGTGGGCCGCCAGAAGCTGGTCAAGATCGAATTGATAATTATCGTTTAGCCGCTGCCTCCCCTGATCAGACTGGAAAACAAGTTTTTCGGGGGCGCAGTTCCCGGGAAGGCTGCGCAGCTTCTCTGCTACGATCTCGGGCTGATCTCCATCGCGGACACCCACCACCTTTACATTGCTCTCGCCCAGAACCTTGACGGCCCCGGTAATCCCCCCATTTTTGCGGGGGCTTGGTCGTAGAATTTACGCAGCCATCTTCAGTTTCTGTGCGGGGGTCATCCCGCCGTTGCCCATATTGGGACGCTCGTTGTTGTAGGACCAGAGCCATTCGGTGGCAATCTGCTGCACCTCCTTGAGGCTTTCGAAAATGTAGAGGTCCAGCCATTCGTGCCTGACCGTGCGGTTATAGCGGAGCTATGCGGGATTTTGGGTGACGGGGCCTGATCAAGCGGCGCGGTTTTCGGTGTCGTTTTCAGCGACACCGTCGGTGAATGTGACGCCTTCGATGACCAAAGGCAACTGGTTCGCCCCCTTCAGGCGGCGCCATGTTTTCGCGGCGGCCTGAACGAGCTTGAATACCATCAGCTTTGCGGTTTTCTGCGACAGCGCCCCCTTGGTTCGCACGGTCCGGTGCCGAACGGTGGCGAACACGCTTTCGATCGGGTTGCCCGTGCGCAGGTGATCCCAGTGGTCGGCCGGGAAGGCGTAAAAGGTGAGCAACGCCTCCTTATCCTTCGTCAGACAGGTGACCG
>NZ_AUIJ01000034.1 GCF_000423645.1 Sediminimonas qiaohouensis DSM 21189
GCATCTTCCACAGCGACAGAGGCAGTCAATACTGTTCGCATGACTACCAGAAGATCCTGCGCGAACACGGCTTCCAGGTCTCGATGAGCGGAAAAGGTAATTGCTATGACAATGCGGCTGTTGAGACGTTCTTCAAAACCATCAAGGCGGAGCTGATCTGGCGGCGGGCATGGGCAACCAGGCGCCAAGCTGAGATGGCGATCTTCGAATACATCAATGGTTTCTACAATCCGCGTCGACGACACTCAGCATTGGGCTGGAAAAGCCCGGTCGCCTTCGAACGGAAAGTGGCTTAAACGAGCACTCGGAGCGGCACAAATACGTGACAGGTCCAATCAGTGATCCGCACCGGCAAGGTGACGGTGAACCTGGACGCCAAGACGGTCGAGGTATCGGGCACTTCGGTGCACCTGACGGGCAAGGAATACCAGATGCTCGAGCTGCTGTCGCTGCGCAAGGGCACGACGCTCACGAAGGAAATGTTCCTCAACCACCTATACGGCGGCATGGATGAACCCGAACTCAAGATCATCGACGTGTTCATCTGCAAGCTGCGCAAGAAGCTGAGCATCGCAACCGGCGGCGATAGCTACATCGAAACGGTTTGGGGGCGCGGCTACGTTCTGCGCGATCCAAATCCGGTGGATGCGGAGGACCGCCGTCCGCCGCTTGCCATCGGCGCCTGAGCGGCACCAACGGGGGGATGATCGCCCCCGATGACCCCGCTCTCGGTCTGGACCTTGAGCGTGCGCCGCCCTATCACTCGACAAGAGGATAGGGGGATGCGCCGCGTGACCACCGATATCGACATTGACGCACTCGACCGGGACCAGGCGCGGCAAGAGCTTGCCCGGCTGGCCAAACTTCTGGACCGGGCGGATGCCGCCTATCACCGCGACGACGCGCCGGTCATGTCGGATGCCGAGTATGACGCGCTAAAACGCCGCAACACCGCGATCGAAGAACGGTTTCCCGACCTCAAGCGCGGCGATAGCCCCAGCGACCGCGTCGGCGCGACGCCTGCCGAGGGCTTTGGCAAGATCAGGCATGCGCGGCGCATGATGTCGCTTGGCAATGTCTTTGAACCTGAGGAAGTGCGCGACTTCGACGATTACGTGCGCAAATACCTCGGAATGTCCGCAGATGCGTCGCTGACCTATACCGCCGAGCCCAAGATCGACGGATTGAGCCTTTCGTTGCGCTATGAGGACGGGGTGTTGATCCAGGCCGCGACGCGTGGCGATGGCGCCGTGGGCGAGGACGTCACCCGCAACGCCCGCACCATCGAAGATATCCCGACCCGTCTGGAAAACGCGCCCCGGATCCTGGAGGTGCGCGGCGAGGTCTACATGAGCCATGCCGATTTCGCCGCGTTGAACGAGCGGCAGCGCGCCGCCGGCGACAAGGTGTTTGCGAACCCGCGCAACGCCGCCGCGGGTTCGCTGCGGCAACTGGACGCCGAGGTCACGCGCCGAAGGCCATTGCGATTCTTCGCGTATGGGTGGGGGGAAACCTCGGCCAACCTCGCCGACACCCAAAGCGAAAGCTTGCGCGTGCTTGGGCAACTTGGCTTTGCCATCAATGACATGACACGGGTTTGCGACGGCCCCGAGGCGATGCTCGAACACTACAACCGGATCGAGGCGGCGCGCGGCAGCTTGGGCTATGACATCGACGGCGTGGTCTACAAGGTCGATGACCTGGCCCTGCAGGCGCGTCTTGGGTTCCGGTCCACGACGCCCAGATGGGCCATGGCGCACAAATTCCCTGCCGAACTGGCCTGGACGCAGTTGGAAAAAATCGAAATCCAGGTCGGCCGCACCGGCGCGCTTAGCCCCGTTGCGCGGCTGCACCCGGTCACGGTGGGCGGTGTCGTGGTCTCGAACGCGACCTTGCACAACGAGGATTATATCGCCGGGCGCGATGCCGACGGCGCCCCGATCCGGGACGGCAAGGATATCCGCGAGGGCGATTGGGTGCAGGTCTATCGCGCCGGCGATGTGATTCCCAAGGTTGCCGATGTCGATCTGTCCCGGCGACCCGCCGACGCGTCCCCCTACCAGTTTCCGCAAACCTGCCCCGAATGTGGCAGCGCTGCCATCCGCGAAGAGGGCGATTCGGCGCGCCGCTGCACCGGCGGCCTGATTTGCCCGGCGCAAGCGGTGGAAAAGCTCAAGCATTTCGTCTCGCGCGCCGCCTTCGATATCGAGGGACTCGGCGCCAAACAGGTCGAGCAATTCTACCGCGATGGCTGGATCAAGGAGCCGGCCGATATCTTTACCCTGGAAGAGCGGTTCGGCCCCGGACAGCCACGGCAACTCAAGAATCGCGAGGGATGGGGCGAGAAGAGCGCGACAAACCTTTTCGCCGCCATCCACGATTCGCGCCGCATCCCCTTGTCACGGGTTCTGTTCGCCCTTGGCATCCGGCACGTGGGCGAGGTTGCGGCCAGGACCTTGGCCACGCATTACGGCACCTGGACGGTGTTCATCCGCGCCATGGACGGCGCAGCGCCGCAGGAAGGGCCCGATTGGAACGAACTGATCGGCATCGACGGGGTTGGCAAGGTGATGGCGCGCGCGCTGGTTACCAGTTTCGCGCAACCGGCCGAACGGGCCAGCATCGACCGACTCGTCGCGCTGCTCGAGATCGAGGAGGCCCGCCAAACCGCCCCGGCCGACAGCCCCGTAGCGGGCAAGACGATTGTGTTCACCGGCACGCTGGAACGCATGACCCGCGCCGAGGCCAAGGACCGGGCCGAGGCCCTGGGCGCAAAGGTTTCCGGTTCCGTGTCGTCCAGGACCGACCTGCTCGTCGCGGGGCCGGGGGCCGGATCCAAGGCCAGGAAGGCGGCCGATCTGGGCGTTGAGGTGCTGGACGAAGAGGCCTGGCTCAAACTGTTGGGGCAAGCATGACCGGGCGCCCGGAAATCCTGTTCCCGCTTTTTGCAGGACTGGAAACCCTGCCGGGTATCGGGCCAAAAACGGCGGATAATCTTGCACATTTGCAAATCACCCGCCCGCGCGACCTGATCTTTACCCTGCCGCATTCGGGCATCGATCGACGCCGCCGTAGCACCGTCAAGGGCGCGGCGCTGCCCGAGGTGATCACCGTCGAGGTGACCATCGGACAACACCGCGAGCCGCGTAACCGGTCAGGGGCGTACAGGATTGTCGTGGAGGACGCCGAGACGACCTTCCAACTCGTCTTTTTCCATGCGCGCGGCGACTACCTGCTGCGGCAGCTTCCCGTAGGGGCGCGGCGGATCGTTTCGGGCAAGGCCGAGCTGTTCGACGGGATCGCACAGATGGTGCACCCCGATCACATGCTCCCCGTCGATCAGGCCGATGAGATCGCCGCGTTCGAGCCGGTCTACCCCCTCACCGCCGGCGTCACGCAGCGGCAAATGACACGCGCCGCGCAGGCGGCCCTGACCCGCGTGCCAGAGTTGCAAGAGTGGATCGACCCCGCGCAAAAGAAAAAGACCGGCTGGTCGGATTGGCAGGCCGCGCTGACAGCGGCCCACACCCCGCAAACCATGGGCGACCTCGCCCCGACCGCCCCCGCGCGCGAGCGGCTGGCCTATGATGAGTTCATGGCGCACCAGATCACGCTCGCCCTGGCGCGCAGTTCGCTCAGGCGCGGCGGCGGGCGCGAGACGCATGGCACCGGCACGTTGCAGCAGCAGGTGCTTGCCGCGATCCCGTTTCACCCGACTGATGCACAGATGCGCGCACTTGAGGAAATCGCCCGCGACATGGCCGCGCCGCAACGCATGAACCGGTTGCTGCAGGGCGATGTCGGTTCGGGCAAGACGCTGGTCGCGCTGCTGGCCCTGCTGATCGCGATCGAGGCGGGCGGGCAGGGCGTTCTGATGGCCCCCACCGAGATCCTGGCGCGACAACATGTCGAAGGGATGGCGCCTCTGGCCAAAGCCGCCGGCGTGCGCCTTGAGCTGCTTACGGGGCGCGACAAGGGAGCCGAACGGCGCGCCAAGCTCGACGCGCTAAGCCGCGGCGAGATTGACATTCTCGTGGGCACACACGCCGTGTTTCAGCACGATGTCGCCTTCGCCGATCTGCGCCTCGCCGTGGTGGATGAACAGCACCGTTTTGGCGTACGCCAACGGCTTGAACTGGGGCGCAAGGGGCAGGCGGTGGATGTCCTCGTGATGACGGCGACGCCGATCCCGCGCTCGCTGGCGCTGGCGCAATACGGCGATATGGACGTCTCGGTGCTGGATGAAAAACCCGAAGGCCGCAAGCCGATCAAGACGGCGCTTGTCGCCGCGGGCCGCATGGACGAGGTTGTCGAGCATTTGCGCCGCGCGATCCTTGAGGGGCGGCAGGCCTATTGGGTCTGCCCGCTGGTCGAGGAAAGCGAAGCGCTCGACCTGACGGCCGCCGAGGCGCGGTTCAAGCGACTGCGCGCCGCGCTTGGCGAGGGCAATGTCGGCCTGGTCCACGGCCAGATGCCGCCGGCCGACAAAGACGCGGCGATGAAATTGTTCCAGGAGGGAAAAACCGCCGTTCTGGTCGCGACGACCGTGATCGAGGTGGGCGTCAACGTACCAAACGCCACCATCATGGTGATCGAGCGGGCCGAGATTTTCGGCCTCGCGCAATTGCACCAGTTGCGCGGCCGTGTCGGGCGCGGAACGCAGCAATCCACCTGCCTTCTGATGTATCAACCGCCCTTGTCCGAGGGTGGCGAGCGGCGTCTGACCACGCTGCGCGATACCGATGACGGGTTCCGCATCGCCGAGGTCGACATGGATATGCGCGGCGCCGGCGATCTGATCGGAACGGCGCAATCCGGCCTGCCGCGATTTCGCATCGCGGACATGGAGCGGCAGGCCGCGCTGATGGCAACGGCCCAAAGCGATGCGCGCAAATTGCTGTCGGACGATCCCGACCTGACATCGCCGCGGGGGCGCGCCGCGCGCGTCCTGCTGTGGCTGATGGAGCAGGATCAGGCGATACGCCTGATTTCCGTGGGATAGTCCCCAGGTCACCTTGTGTTCGCAAATGTTCTCAGAAAGTTCTTTACTTTTGATTAAAGAAATGAGAACAAAGGAGCAACGTAAGGTATCACAGCAGGAGAAATCCCATGCTCGCACAGATCAAGATCAGTTTTGCCCGCTCCCGCCACGCGTTGCTGTCGGATGCGGCCGGTGTGGCTGCGCTGATGGTGATGTTGGTTGTGGGGCTTCATTTGCCCGCGATTAGCTAGTTCTGCCCGCGATCCGCGTTGCACCGGCCTTGTATCCTGGCTCCGCCGGATACAGCTCTGCCTTGAAAACATCGCCTGCCTCGCGTGTTTCTTCGGTGCATGTCCCCGCGATCGCTACCTTGACGCCGCCGCCCACACTGGGCGCGCGGCGTTTTTTTTATGCGGTTTGCGCCTGCTCCGCCTGCTGCATCGCCTCGCTCAATGCCTCCAGCGACAGCATGATCGACGCGTGGCGGTTCTTGTAGTCACGCGCCGGGCGCAGCACCTCCAGCCCATCAAACGGGGCAGGGGGTGTCGGGCCATCGGATTTCAACATCGCCTTGAGGGCATCGCGCGCTTCCTCGATCTGCGCGCGGGTGCAACCGATCGCCGCCGCCCCGACAACGGCCGCCGCCGCCTGCCCAAGGGCACAGGCCTTCACATCCAGCCCCAGATCGCTTAGCCGGTCGCCGTCCATGACCGCATCCACCGTCACGGTCGAGCCACATAACGGCGCCCGCCGCCGCGCGGTCGCGTCGGGGGCGTTCAACCGCTCGGTATGCGGAATATCGGCCGCCAGCGCCAAAATACGCTGCGAATATAGCTTGATCAGATCGTTTTCACCGCTCATGGCTTTTCCTTTGCCGCCCTCTCCCATAAATAGGTCGCGAATTCGTGGATGCCAAAGGTTTTGTCATGACATTTGATCCAGAAACGCTCCGCCTTGACGCCCGGGGCCTGATCCCTGCGATAGCGCAGGATGCCACCAGCGGCGAGGTGTTGATGATGGCGTGGATGTCACCGGAATCGATTCGGCGCACGCTGGAAACGGGGCGCGTTACCTATTGGTCCCGCTCTCGCGCTGATTTCTGGGTCAAAGGCGAAAGCAGCGGCCACGTGCAGGAGCTGGTCGATTTCCGCGTCGACTGCGATCGCGATTGCCTGTTGGTGCTGGTCAACCAAACCGGCCCTGCCTGCCACACTAACCGGCCCAGTTGTTTCTACACAGCCGTGCGCGCTGGCCAGGAGGTGATCCTGACCGAGCCACTGGACGACTGAGCGTTTAGCGCGCCACCGGCAAGCCCACCCGCCTGCGAATGTCATCCGGTGTCTCGCCCGCCGCGCGGTAGGTGGCGATGGCGCGTGCATCGTCGCGCTTGGCCAGGCGCTTGCCGTCCTCGTCGCGGATCAGGTGGTGATGGTGATAAACCGGCGTCGGCAGATCAAGAAGCCGCTGCAAGATCACGTGAATCGCCGTCGCATCGAACAGGTCCGCGCCGCGCGTGACATGCGAAATGCCTTGGGCCGCGTCGTCGATGACCACCGCAAGGTGGTAAGACGTGCCCATGTCGCGCCTGGCCAGAACCACATCGCCTATGTCATTGAGCGCATGATCGCGGGTGATTTCCACATCGCGCGCCTGTCCTTCGCCCGTTTCCGTAAACCGAAGCGGCCCGAGCGCGGCCAGCACGTCAAACGCCGCCTCCATGTCGAGGCGCAGCGCCACGCCCCGCGGCATGGGGCCGGAGGCGGCGCGCGCCTTCGCCCCGCGGCACGTCCCGGGGTAGATCAGGCCATCGGGGCCATGCGGCGGAAAGTCCCCTTCTTGCTGTGCGGTGCTGGCGGCGATGACATCCCGGCGCGTGCAGGTGCAGGGATAAATCAAACCGTACGACCATAGCGTACGAAGCGTACAAACATAACGGTTCAGGTTTTGGGATTGGCGCAGAACAGGTTCCGGCCACGACAGGCCAAGCCAATGCAGATCGTCATATATCTGCCTCTCCCACTTTTGCCGTGCGCGGGTTTGGTCGATGTCCTCGATCCGCAGGACGAAGGTGCCACCGGCCTCCCGCGCCATGTCCGATGCCAACAACGCCGAATACGCATGCCCAAGGTGCAAAGGCCCGGTGGGGGATGGCGCGAATCGTGTTATCACCATATTATCAGGTGGTTGTAGGTCGAACTTCATCTACCCAATCAAGCGCTGACCGGCACAGATCCTTGCTGCGCCAGCCAATCGCTCCAGGCCGCTTTGGCCCGATCGGTATAGGCCTTGTAGCGGTCCTTGCGCCCACGGCGCCCGCCCTTGAGGCCCTCGACCGGACGAAATAGACCGAAATTTACGTTCATCGGCTGAAAGCTCTTTGCCTCGGCACCGCCCGTGATGTGATGTATCAACGCGCCCATGGCACTATCTTGCGGCGGCGGCGGAAGCGTCTGACCAAGGATCTCGGCCGCCGCCATTCGCCCGGCCAGCAGGCCCATGGCGGCGCTCTCAACGTATCCCTCGACGCCTGTAATCTGTCCCGCGAAACGGATATGCGGGCGCGAGCGCAGGCGCATCTGGTTATCCAGCAGGGTGGGCGAGTTGATGAAGGTGTTGCGGTGAATGCCGCCCAGACGGGCAAACCGCGCCTCTTCAAGTCCGGGAATGCGCCTGAAAACATCGACTTGCGCGCCATACTTCATCTTGGTTTGAAACCCGACGATGTTGAAAAGCGTGCCAAGTGCATTGTCGCGCCGCAATTGCACCACGGCGTATGGCTTGGTCTCGGGGTCGTGGGCGTTGGTCAGGCCAACGGGTTTCATCGGCCCATGCCGCAGGGTTTCGCGCCCTCGCTCGGCCATTACCTCAATCGGAAGGCAGCCGTCGAAATACTGCGCGGTTTCCCCCTCGTGGAACTCGGTCTTTTCCGAGGCCAGAAGCGCATCGATGAACGCCTCGTATTGATCGCGCGTCATCGGGCAATTGAGGTAGGCGCGCTGCTCGTCCTCGGTCTCGCCCTTGTCATAGCGCGACTGCATCCATGCGACGTTCATATCTATGCTGTCGGCATAGACGATGGGGGCGATGGCATCGAAAAAGGCCAGTGCATCACGCCCCGTCGCGGCGGCGATATCGGCGCCCAAACCTTCGGACGTCAACGGCCCGGTCGCCACGATCCAGTGCCCATCGTCGGGCAGGGCCGCGATTTCACCGTGCTCGATCTCGATATTGGGGTGGGCGCGCAACGCTGCGGTAACGGTTTCGGCGAACGGGTCGCGATCCACGGCCAGGGCGCCACCGGCGGGCAGGCGGTGCTGATCGGCGGTGTGCATGATCAACCCGTTCGCCGCCCGCATTTCCCAATGCAGCAGGCCAACGGCGTTTTGCTCATCATCATCCGATCGGAAGGAGTTTGAGCAAACCATCTCGCCCAGATTACCGGTGCGATGCGCAAATGTTTCCACCTTCGGGCGCATCTCGTGGATCACCACGTGCACGCCCATGTTCGCGGCTTGCCATGCGGCCTCGGACCCGGCCATGCCGCCGCCTATGATATGCAGTTTCTTCGTCATGGCCCCGACTTAGGTTAGATTGTTTCGCTTGGAAAGAGAGCAATGGCCGTCCCGGGCCATGCGGACTGATCGAGGAGTGGGTCACCGAAAGCTTTGCTCGCGCTCGTCAGAGAGAGGCTGACCTGGAGGGACGCTATCTTGATCGGTGACCCATGCTCGCGTCATGGCGCATTGGGTTGCTGCACCTTGCGCAATAGATACCATGCCTGAATGCGTCGGAAAAGTGGCAAAGCTGGCGAAACCTGGAAATAGTGGCGTCGCAAAGTGGAAACTATGTGCGCGGCCCGACGGTCTATGATTGGTCCCATTCGGGGGGGCGCTTGTCCAGGAAGGCGGCGATACCTTCTTCGGTGTCGCGGTAGAGCATGTTTTCCACCATCACCTGACCCGTATGCGCGTAGGCCTCATCGATCGGCATCTCGAGCTGCTCATAGAAGGCCTGTTTGCCGATCTTAACGGCTGCGCCCAGTTTGCTCGCGACGTGCTGCGCCAATTCCTCCGTTGCGGCCTCCAGGTCCTCGGGGGGCACGACGCGGTTGACCAGGCCAAGGGCCATCGCGCGATCGGCTTCGACGAATTGCCCGGTCGTCAGCATCTCGAACGCATGCTTGGCGCCTATGTTGCGGCTAAGCGCAACCATCGGGGTCGAGCAGAACAACCCGATATTCACGCCGTTGACCCCGAAACGCGTCCCCTCGGCCGCAACCGCCATGTCGCAGGACGCGACCAGTTGACAGCCCGCCGCCGTGGCAATCCCGTGGGTTTGCGCGATCACGGGCTGGGGCAGGCGCCGTATCGACAACATCACCGCGGTACAGCGGTCGAACAGGTCCTTGAAATAGGCGCGCCCGCCATCCTCGGCCTGTCGCCCGGCGGTCATTTCCTTGAGGTCATGCCCCGCGCAGAACGCCTTGCCCGCGCCCGAAAGAACGACCGCGCGAATCTCGGGCTGCTCGGCCAGGCGATCAAATTCTTCCTTCAGCGCCGCCAGCATCGCGTCGGATAACGCATTGAGCTTGTCAGGTGCATTCATCTGCAGGTGGGCAACCGCACCCGTTTCGTGACGTTCCAACAATGCCATCTTGTCCTCCCTCCGGTTTCCAGCCAAGTCTAGGCCCAAGCGAGAGGGGAGAACAACCATGCCAATGGAGATGACCATCGACGCCCTGCACGAGTTCATGGCCGAACAGTTTCCACAGGTGGCAGAGGATTTCACGATCGAGCAACTGAACGAGGACGGCGTTCGCGTGCGCCTGAACGTGGCCGAACGGCACCTGCGCCCGGGCGGCACGGTGTCGGGGCCGTCGATGTTCGCGCTGGCCGATGTCGCGGTTTACCTGGCGGTGCTTGCACGGATCGGCCCAAGGGCCTTGGCCGTGACGACGAATTGCAGCCTTGATTTCATGCGCAAGCCGGCAGCGGGGGTTGATCTGGTGGCAGAGTGCCGCCTTCTCAAGCTGGGCAGGGTCCTGGCCGTGGGCGATGTCCTGATCCGGTCCGAGGGGGTGGCGCAACCCGTGGCCCGCGCAACCATGACCTATTCGGTCCCGCCCAAGGGCTAGTTTCCCGCCAACGAACTGGGGTATTTTGATACCTATTTTTTAACCCACTGTTTTTGCAAGTAAAAGGCGGCACCGAGCCCCTTGACCACGCAATTCATGTGTCTATAAACGCGCCATCGAACATGACGGGTCCGGCGTGCGCGCCTGGCCCACAGCAACCAAGGGAACCGACCCGCGATGAAAACCTATTCTGCGACACCGGCAGACATCGACAAGAAATGGATCCTGATCGACGCGGAAGGCGTCGTTCTGGGCCGTCTTGCGTCGATCGTGGCCATGCGCCTGCGTGGCAAGCACAAGCCGCAATTCACACCCCACATGGATACCGGCGACAACGTCATCATCATCAACGCCGACAAGGTGCAGATGACCGGCAAGAAGCGCACGGACAAGAAATACTACTGGCATACCGGCTACCCGGGCGGCATCAAGCACCGCACGGCCGAGCAGATCCTTGAGGGCGCGCACCCTGAGCGGGTGGTGACCCAGGCGATCAAGCGCATGCTGCCGGGCAACAGCCTGTCGCGCACGCTGATGACCAACCTGCGCGTTTATGCCGGCGCCGAGCACCCCCACGAGGCGCAGGCGCCCGAGGTGCTTGAAGTGAAGACCATGAACTCCAAGAACACGAGGGTTGCGAAATAATGGCCGACCAAATCAACTCGCTCGAAGAGCTTGGCAACGCGGCCGTCGAAACGGCAGCCCCCGAAGCCGAAGCAGCCCCCCGTGAGCCAGTCCGCGACGAGCTGGGCCGCTCCTATGCCACCGGCAAGCGCAAGGATGCCGTGGCGCGCGTCTGGGTCAAGCCCGGATCGGGCAAGGTCACCGTCAATGGCCGCGACATCAACGTGTATTTCGCACGTCCGGTGCTGCAGATGATCCTGCGCCAACCGTTCAGCGTGGCCGGTGTTGCGGATCAGTTCGACGTGCTGGCCACCGTCAAGGGTGGCGGTCTTTCGGGTCAGGCCGGTGCGGTCAAGCACGGCATCTCGAAAGCCCTGCAGCTCTATGATCCCAGCCTGCGCCCCGCGCTCAAGGCCGCCGGGTTCCTGACACGCGACAGCCGCGTCGTGGAGCGCAAGAAGTACGGCCGTGCCAAGGCGCGTCGTAGCTTCCAGTTCTCCAAGCGTTAATCGCGTCGGTCAGAACGGCATTCAAACTTTTGGAAAAGCGCAGTGCTCAGCTGCGCTTTTTCTTTGCCGGTTGCCCGGTCGCGAACCCGAAAGGCGCGTGCCTCGACGGGTCAGTCGTCCGGCTCAATAAGGCCAAGGCCCCGCAAGTAGATCCCGATCCCCGTTTCCAATAACTCCTCCGGCGCGAATGGCGCGGCTGTTCCGGGTGAATTGCGCGCGAACAGCTCGACAACGCCGTGGCTCATGGCCCAGATATGCGCCGAGAACATCGCTGCCGGCGGGCGCCGGTCCTGGGGGATATGCTGGCTCAGGTCGCGGGCCGCGCGCTCCAGCACATCGCGCGCACGGGTTGCCGCCGCCGCCAGTTCCGGCGTCCGGTTAACCGAAATCCCGCTTTCAAACATGGCTATGTAATGGCCGGGGTATTTGCGCGCAAACGCCAGGTACGCGCGCCCCGTCGCCTCGAACGCGGCCAGCGCCGAGGGTTGGCCGCTCTCGTAGGCATAGTCGATCACGTCCGCAAAAATGGCGTAGCCTTGGCGCGCGGCCTCGGCGATCAAATCCTCACGCCCGTCGAAATGGCGATAGACGGCCGCCGGGGTAACTCCGGCCTGCTTGGCCGCTTCCGACAGGGTAAACCCCGCCGGGCCGCGCGCCTCGATCAGGGCAAGGGCGGCCTCAACAAGCGCCTGGCGCAGGTTGCCGTGATGATAGCCGCGTTTGCTCATGACAGGTCCCGGGCGACTGCGTGCGGCGCATGGCTATGGCGAATGAGCGTGAGAGTCACTGTGTGTTCCATGTGGCAAACAGTATGGCTGCGCATTGGTTTCAACGCAATTCAGCCCGCTTGGCGGCGCGATCTATCGCCTCGAGCACGGTATCGTGTGCCACGTGATGCGGCATATGACCGATGCCGGGCAGGGCGGTGAGACGCGCGCCGGGAATTTGCCGCGCAAGGGGGGCTGCGTGAATGCTGAAGGGAACGATGGTATCGGCTTGTCCGTGCACTATCTCAACAGGCATCGGCAGGCTGCTATAGCGCGGCGCCATCTCAACGATGTGCCGCCGCAAAGTGCCGACCTGCCGTGCATTGGCACGCATCGCCGCCGGGCGCATCGTGAGCGGCGCGCCGACATGGGCGGAATAGCCCGGCGGCGGGGATTGGGGCGCGAATATCTCGTTGATGCTGACCTCGACATACCCGTCCGGCACCAACGCGGACAACAAAGGCACAACGAAGGCCCCACCAAGCGCGGAGCCGGTGATCGCATAAAACGCCCCCAATCCGCCCGGCCAGGGGGTCGAGACCGCCGAAAGCAGAACCAGTGCGGCAGTGTCCGATGGCCGCGACAGACCCCAGGCCAACGCCACGGCGCCGCCATATGAATGGCCCAGAACGATGGGTCGGCGCAGCCCCAACTGATCGGACGCCGCTTGCAAAAGCGCGGCCTGTTCCGCGGGGCTTTCCGCGGCGGTGGTGAACAGGCGGTCATGGGTCGCCTTGCCGCGCCCGCTCCAGCCAAGGCCGGGCCGGTCGAACGCCGTCACGCGGTATCTGTCACGCAACAGCGCCGTCAGGCCAAATGTGAAATCGCGGGCATTGCCGCTGGCGCCGTGGATCAGCACCAGATCAGGCCCGGATCCTTCGGTTAGGGCGTGAACACGGGCGCCAGCCACGTCGAGTATACGCCCGGTCGGGGGGAACTCGGCTTCGGCGCGCATCCCGCGCACCGACACGCGCCGACGGAGCCATAGCCCAGCCCCGGCAAGTGCGGCGGATGTCGTCAGCGCACCTAACACGTCATGTCCCGATGGCGTTCATGTCGAAGGGGGTTGATTGATAAATCTGGTTGATCCAGTTGCCATAGAGCAGGTGCGCGTGGCTGCGCCAGCGGTTCTTGGGTGCGCGCGACGGGTCGTCGTCCGGGTAATAGTCGCGCGGAAGCTTTGCCGGAATCCCATCCGCAATGTCGCGGTCATATTCCTGCTTGAGCGTGTCGCTGTCGTATTCGAGGTGATTGAAGATATAAAGCGCCCGGTGACGCGGATCCTCGATCAGGCACGGCCCCACCTCGTCGCTTCCCAACAGGGTGGTCAGCGACGGCACGGCATCGACTTCGTCCTGGCGCACCTCGGTCCAGCGGCTGACGGGCACGATGCAATCATCGGAAAACCCGCGCAGGTAGGGCGAGGAGGGCACAAGATTGCGATGCCTGAAACACCCGAACGCCTTTTCCGTCAGCATGTGCTTTTTCACGCCGTGAAAATAATTGATCATCGCCATCCCGCCCCAGCACACACCGAAGGTGGAGTGCACGTGGGTTTGCGTCCACTCGAACACCTCGCACAGCTCGTCCCAATAGGTGACCGCGTCGAATGACAGGTGCTCGATGGGCGCGCCGGTGATGACCAGCCCATCGAAATTCACGCCCGACTCGCGGATCTCGGCGAACGGACGATAGAAGCTTTCCATATGCCTGGCCGCGGTGTTGCGGGTTTGATGTTCGCTCATGCGGATGAGGCTGAGGTCGATCTGCAAGGGCGTCGCGCCGATCAGACGGGCGAATTGGTTTTCCGTCTGGATCTTCTTGGGCATCAGGTTGAGAAGCCCGATATGCAGCGGGCGAATGTCCTGACGGGCGGCCTGATCCTCGGACATGACCATGACGCCCTCGCGCGTGAGCACGTCATAAGCGGGCAAATCCGAGGGGATCTTGATAGGCATGGTCAGGGTGTTCCTTGTTGCGGGGACTACAGGGGTAATGATGGTTTAACGCTGGTCAAGAACGCGCGCCACCAGTTGCTCGAAATCGGACGACGTGGAGATCTTTGCCACATCATCCGCGGAAACGGTGACGCCCCATTCCGCCATCTGGGCATAGAGCGGCTGGCGGTGCTCCAATGCCCGTCTGTAGGTCCAGCGAATGAACGTATCGGGATCGACTTGCGATTCCTCCAGGTTGTGTTCGCTGAGAAACTGATGCCACATCCTGTCAAGGAATTGCGGTTGATAGGACATCGGCTTGGGCGCCTTGTCGAAACGGCGGATCAATTCGGCGGTGTGGGCCTCGTCCCCCTTAATCCATATCATCAGGGTATTTTGCGCCAGCATCGACAAGAGCGGGTCGTTCGGGTCGGCCGGATCCACCCATTCGCAGATCGAGCCGCCCGTATCGCAAACGAAATGTCGATAGCCATAAAGCGTCTCTGCGCGCTCGATAAAATAGGGGGTGTCATTCAGTGCCGCAATCTCGCCGCGGCGGAACTGCTCCTGTCGGCGGGTGTATTCGGCATAGCTCAGGCCGCCGCGCGCGGGATCGCCCGGTTTGCCCAGGTAGGTCGAGACCGGGGCAAGATTGTCGAACGTGATGTTCGAGCCGATATAAATCGAATCCGACAGCAGCAGATCGCGCAGGAACGGCACGGTCATCGCATGCGCCTTGGCGTTGTCGGCGATGTATTCGCCCATATAGCGCGTGCCGATGCGGTAATCTATCGAGTAGTGAAACCACTCTCCCCCGCCGCGAAGCAGGTTCGCGAGGTGGGTCTTGCCCAGCCCTGACATCCCGAACAACAGCACGCGCTTGTGCGACGCGTCCAGCCACGTGCGTCCGTCCTTGTAGATCATTGCCCGTACTCCCCCTTCAAGGCCTGTGCGCTTGTCCTAGCCGGGCGGGGCGAGGCGGTCAAACCCGCTCGTGGCCGGCTCTATCCGGCCCTGTGCCGAAGGCCGCTTCGATATGCGCGCGATTCCCACCAGATATTCAGGTAATTGCCCGCAAAAATCAGCGCCGCGCCGGCAAAAACGAAAAGGTCCAACGCCTCGTCATAGAGAGCCATGCCAACGATGGCGATGACCGGCAGACGGGCGAAATCCAGTGGCACAACCACCGTTGCCGACGCAATCGACAAAGCCGATGTCAGGCAGTAATGCGCAGCCAGACCGGCGGCCCCGACAACGGCAAGCCATGGCAGGATTGCCACTGTCGGCAGGGCCACGTCGCCATCAACACCGGCGCACAAGACCCCCATGAGGGTTTGCAGTAGCGTCATGTAAAACAAGACGCATGTCGTGGTTTCCGTGCGCGTCAGCCGCTTGGTCAGCATGATATTAAGCGCGAACCCCACTGCCGCGCCTGCCGCGGCCAGGACGCCGATGCTCATGCTGTCGGGGCTGGGGCGCGCGACGATCAGGATGCCGGCAAACCCGAGCAGGGCAGCAAGTGCGCGCATCGGTGTCAGGCGCTCGCCCAGCACCAGCGGCGCCAGCACCACGACCCACAGAGGCGAGGTAAACTCGAGCGCGAATACCTGCGCCAGCGGGATCATGGTGATCGCGAAGAACCAAAGGTTCTGCCCGGTGAAGTGGAACACGTTGCGTAGCAGATGCAACCCCGGCCGCCGCCGTGTGATCCCGCGCCAGCCTCCGGTGGCGGCCGCGACGACCACCACGATCACAAGCCCGACAAAACTACGGTACATCATGATCTCGAAGGTATCGAACTGCGCCGAAAGGGCCCGCCCGGCGACGGCCATCGAAGAAAACGCAGCCACGGCGCCGCTCATCCATAGAGCGGCCCGCAAGACCGGGGGCGGGGCAGGGACTGCGGTCATCGGGCGATCACCATGTCCGCGCACAGCCCGCCTAAATCGGTACTCTGACGCAGGCGCAGCACACCGCCATGCGCGCGCGCAATGTCCGAGGCGATCGCCAACCCCAAACCAACGCTGCTGCCGCTGTTCTGGTTTCTCGCGGCGTCCAGGCGCGTGAACGGCTTGAGCGCCTCTTCGCGCGATCCGGGCGGTATGCCGGGGCCGTCATCCTCAACCCGTATGCGCAAGCTGCGCGGCGTGACCGTGACCGATACAACCGCCTTGCTGCCATAGGTGACGGCATTTCCGATCAGGTTCTCAATGGCCCGGCGGATCGCCACCGGGCGCATGGGCAGGGTGGTATCCCCCTCCGGCATATCGCCCAGTGTTACAGGCTTGCCGGCGCGCTGCGCGTCCTCCACGATCTCGCGGATCAGGGCGGTGGGGTCCGTGTCTTCGGGCGCGCCGTCGGTCGCGGTGCCGCGTGCGAAAGACAGGAACTCGTCCAGCATTCGCTGCATGTCCGCCACATCGCGTTCAAGCGGCTCCCGGTCCTTGTCGTCAAGCATTGACAACCCCAATTTGAGCCGCGTCAGCGGCGTGCGCAAATCATGGCTGACGCCCGACAGCATCAGCGTGCGCTGCTCGATCTGCCGCTCGATACGTGCCCGCATATCCAAAAACGCATGACCCGCCGCGCGAACTTCGATTGCGCCGGTCGGCTTGTAGGGCAAATGCTGTCCCTTGCCGAACGCCGCCGCGGCATCGGCCAGCCGCTTGATCGGGCGTAGCTGGTTGCGCAGATAGAGATAGGCGATCAGCGTCATCAACGCCCCGAAAAACACCATGTTTACAAATAGCTGGTGCGAATTTCGGGCACTTAACCGACGCCGGTTCACGCCCAGCTCCAGCAGGCCCGCGCGTGTCTCGACGTAGAGCCGCGCAGGCCCGTCGCCTGTAAGATGCACCGCCCGCAACGACGGCAGTTGCTCATCGAGACGCCGCAGGACAATTGCGCCGGACACGTCATACCAATACCGGTCGGTCTCGGGCGGCTGCGCATCTCGTGGCAGGTAGCGCAACTCCAACTCCAGCGCGCGGGCAGGGGCTGCCATCGCGGCAAGCGCCTTTTCGGGGCGGGCGTCCAGTGGAATTTGCTGCGTTACATACTGCACTTCGCGACTGAGCGCTTGGGTCATCTGCTCGGTCACATCCTCGAAATACCTCCGAATCGCGACCACCGAGACAACCAGTTGCAGCGTCACCACCGGCAGAATAAGAATCAGCAAAGCACGGCCATAAAGGCCGCGAGGCATCGAGCGTTTGAGCCAGCGGAACATCATGAGCCGGACCCTAGAGCGCATTGCTCCAAAGAGGAAGAGACATGCAGCCCGACGATGACTTCAACCCGCCCGCGGGCGTGCCCGAGACGCTGGCACCGGGGCTGCGCCGCGTCCTGGCGCCCAACCCGTCACCGATGACGTGGCGTGGCACCAACACCTACCTTGTCGGCGCGGGCGAAGACATCGCGGTGATCGATCCGGGCCCCGAAGACCCGGCGCACATGGCGGCAATCCTGGGCGCTTTGACACGTGGGCAGCGGATCAGCCACATCCTTGTGACCCATGCCCACCTGGATCATTCGCCCCTCGCGCGGCCACTGTCGCAGGAAACCGGCGCGCCGACGCTCGCCTATGGAAGCGCCTGGGCAGGACGAAGCGCGGTGATGACACAACTGGCCAAGGCGGGACTTTCCGAAGGCGGAGAGGGCGTCGATATCACCTTTGCCCCCGATCAGGCGCTACCAGATGGCGCGCGCGTGGCTGGCGACGGCTGGCAGCTTGAGGCGCTCTGGACGCCCGGGCATTTCGGGAACCACATGTCATTCGCCTGGGGCGACGCGGTGTTCACCGGCGATCTGGTGATGGGCTGGGCCAGCTCGCTGATATCGCCGCCCGATGGGGATCTGACCGATTTCATGGCGTCCTGCCGGATGCTGCGCGCGCGCGGCGCCCGCGTATTCCATCCGGGGCACGGTGCCCCGGTGACCCGCCCGAAAGAGAGGCTGGATTGGCTTATCGCGCACCGCGAGGCGCGCACCGATGCGATCCTCGCCACATTGGCCGACGGGCCGGCCGACGCAAGCGCGCTAGCCCGGCGCATATACACCGACACGCCAGCCGCGCTCATGCCCGCGGCCGCGCGCAACGTGTTCGCCCATCTCATTGACCTGGAAGGAAAACATCAGGTTCGCGCCATAGGTGGCCGCGCCTCGCATGCGCAATTCGAGCGCCTGCACTGAAACGCCGCATTTTCCCCCATTTTGTCGCGAAACCCTCTGGACGGCGCCTTGGAGGGTTGCTATATCGCCCCTCGTGTTCCGGCGTAGCTCAGCGGTAGAGCAGTTGACTGTTAATCAATTGGTCGTAGGTTCGATCCCTACCGCCGGAGCCAAATAGAAACTGCGCGGCGCTAGCGCGCAGCTTTCCTTCTCTTACTTCCATTTATCGCTACAGGTGCGGGATCGCACGTCGGATGTATTCTGCCCGCTGCGCCAGTTTCGAACAGTGGACCGACGCCAGACCGCTCGATCGCATCGCCAACGCGGGTAAGGAACAGGGCGTTCAGGCCCATACGGCGGGCCAGGGCGGTGCCCTTGTCGACCCCGCACACCATCAGGGCGGTTGCCCACGCGTCCGCATCCATGCAGCTAGGCGCAACCACGCTGACCGAGGCGGGGCAATCCCGCAAGGGGCCGCCGCGCGCGGGGTCAATCACGTGCGAAAGGCGCTGACCATCGTCCAGTTGAACCCAGTGGCGATAGTCGCCCGACGTGGCGATGGCCGCATCCTCAAGCGCCAATACCGACAGCGGCGCGCGGCGGTTGCGATCGGGCCTTTCAATGGCCACGGTCCAGGGGCGTCCGCCAGGGTGGTGCCCCTGGGTTCGAACCTCTCCATCCAGCCCGACCATCGCATGCGTGACTCCGAAATCCGCAAGCGCCATGTGCAGCTTGTCCGCGCCATACCCCTTTGCAATGGCTGACAAATCCAGGGTCAAAGGCGCGTGTTTTCGCGCGCTCATGCTTTGGCTGTCGAGGTCCAGCGCCTCATGCGCAGGCGTGCGCGGCGCATCAAGCGCGGTGCGCATGCGGTCGGTATCCGCCGGGTTCGGGCCGAACCCCCAAGCATCCACCACATCGCCGGTGCCGATATCAAAAGCGCCATCCGACGCCCGGCCGATCATCACCGCGTGCGCCAGAACCTCGATCAACGCGAGGGGGAGCTTGACCCAATCGCCCGGCTTCGCGGCATTAAGGCGCATCAGATCCGAGTCCGTCCTCCAAGTGGACATCTGTGCGTCGACTTCCCCGGTGGCATTGGCAAGCGCGGCTTCGAGCGTCTTGGGGTTCACCGTGGCCGGCGCATAGAACTGCGCGGTCCATCGGGTGCCCATCGTAGGGCCGCTCAGGCGGTGAAACACGAGGTCAGTAAACATCTTCGGAATATCTCCCCTCGGCCTTGAGTGTTGCCGGGCTGAGCCCCGCAGGCGCCAGGATTTCCGACAGGGCGGCCGTAACGCCCTCGGCCATTCCGCGCCCGCCGCATACCAGCACTTGCGCACCCTCGGCGATCAAGCGCTTCACGCGCTCCGCATCGCGGCGCAGGCTGTCTTGCACATGCATCGGTGTCGCGCCGCGCGAGAACGCGGTCGTGACCGTGCTCAGCCGTCCCTCGGCGCGCCACCGGCTCAGGTCGTCGCCATACAGCAGGTCGCAATCGGGGTGACGCGTGCCGAAATACAGGTGCATCGCGCGGCCCGAATGATTGGCGCGGGCAAAGCCGGCCAATGGTCCGACACCGGTACCCGCGCCGATCAATATCACCGGGCGGCGTCCGGGGGCGGGCCGGAAGTCCGGGTTCGGGCGGATGAACGCGCTGATCTGTGCGCCTGGCTCAAGCGACAACAGGTGCCCGGAACACAGACCGCCGGGGTGTCGACGCACACAGATTTCGACAAACCCGTCCTTGTAAGAGGACGCGAGCGAATAGAACCGGGGCAACCCGGCGTCCTCGGGCACAACACCCAGCAGATCACCCGCATCAAATCGCGGTTGCGTACGGCCCGCAAGGCGTGCCCAGAGACCGCTGCGTTTTGGCACGGAAAAGCGCAATATTGCCGTGGGCGCCTGAACCTCGGCCCCATAGTCGCGGCGCGAAATCAGCGTGAACACATGCCGGCGGGGCAGGGTGGGTTGGTGATGCAATTCCAACGGATCGATCTTCATCGCGACGCCAAGAGCCCGGCCCCACCGCGCAAAATCCTGCGGCGACTGGCGATCAACGTGGTCCATCGGCATCAGCGTCGGCCAACCTTGCGCCCTTGCCGCATCCGCCACGCGGTGAGCATAGGCGCAGAAATTGGGGAATTGCCTGTCGCCGAAGCCAAGAATTGCCATCGGAATTCGCGGCGTGTCGTCCGGTAGCGAGGCAAGCCGCCCCGGAAATCCCCGGGCCGAGGCAGGGGCCTCTCCGGCTCCATATGTCGCGGCCAGCACGATTATGCGCTCCGCCCGGCGATAACTCTGCGGCGCAAAGCGTGACATCGGGGCGGCATGCACGCGAAACCCTTGCGCTCTGAGCTCCGAATGCAGTGTCGCGGCAAAACCCCATGTGCTGCCGCCTTCGCTGCCGACCAAGATCACCGTGTCCGCATTGCCTGCACTGGCATTGGCGGCGATATTCGGGCGACCGACGCGGTTGCGCATCCAGATCACCAAACCAGTGACGGCCAGGGCGGGGACACACATTGCCACAAGTCCCAGGATCATCCCCAGCCACCAGGCTCCCTCGCCTGTATGTAGCATGTAGATCGTTTCGTTGACCTGTTGCAGCGCACTCGCCGGCGCCCAGCTCAGGAGTTCCCCGGTGCCCTGATCGATATAGCCTTCACCCGCGCTCGTCTTTATCGTGAACACATCCGACGGGTCATCCGGGTAGGGAAAGATGAGCGTACGCAGCTCGTTCAGGGGGGTATCGCGGAGAAGCGCCATCGCGACAGGGCTGACGCCCGTTTGCCCGCTGACCTGCTCGGGAAAGGGGGCGGGCATGTCGCCGTTTGGAACAAGGTCGAAGGTGCTCGCCGCCATGATCAGAGCGGTCGTTCCCGAGAGCAGAAGCCCCGGTGCCGCGAAGCGGCCCAACTCCACGTGCAACCGCCCGAACAGGGCCCCTCGTGGACGTGCGAACAGCTTTTTCCATCCGCCATGCCGCCGCGCTGTCAGCATGAGCCCCGAAATTGTCAGCAGTATCATCGCCCCCGCGCCAACGGCCGCTGCAATGCGCCCGCCGTCCCCCAACAGCAAAGAGCGATGGAGGTTTTGAACCCAACGCACGAAGGCAGAGGGGGCATGCGGCGCGGTGCCTTGGCCGGTTGCAGGATCGATCACCACCGATCCAGGGCGACCATCATCAAAATAGAACGCGGTGATCCGCCCATTCGGGCTGCGCTTGATCTGCTCCACGCCTGGGAAGTTGGACACCACCCGCTCGCCGATATCCGCCACGCTCAGGTCCGCTGCGGCGGGTGGGGCGCCGGCGTGATCGATCGCGGGCATGATCGACAGAACCGCACCACTGAGCGTGAGAACAATCACCAACAGCGCGGCAATCAATCCGGGAAACTTGTGCAGGGCACGGGTCATCGCGGGCTCCTTTCGCACGGATCACATGTCGTAGATGAAATTCGCGATGTAGCGACGTCCGCGCGTGGCCTGACCGATGCCCTCGCGGGTCAGTGGCACCACTATTTCAGATGGGCTTTCGCGCATGTCTTCGACAGCCGCGTCGATATGCAATCGGTAGCCCGCATCGAACAACGCCTCATTGAGGTTCAGAGAAACGGTAAGGCTTTGACCTGCACCAACGCTGGCGCCGGTGATTCCGTTGATTTCCTGGGGGTTCCCCGCTGTGGCGCGATACCAGTCGCGCATATGCTCATAATATTTCGATTTGCCCCCCCGCCATCCAGAGACTGCCCACATAGGCGCCCTGTGCGTCGGTGACGTAAAACGCCAGGTAGGCCCCATCACCACCGTAATTGTTCATTTTCGTGGTCAGCGTAACCGGCTTGGCCATAGCGATACCCGGCAAGGTGAGCGCGGTGGTGATGACCAGAGCGGACATTAGCGATTTCATGGTTTCTCTCCCGAGGCTCGAATTGTTTCGAGGGAAGGAGTAGATTCGCCACCTGAGCGTTCACTGACACTCGCAGCGCATATTCGTCAGAGAGCTGTCAGGTTTTTCGCGACAGGCGAAAAAATGCCGTACTGGACGGCGTTTGATAACATCGGCATGGTCCAACCCAACCCGGCGGCCGGGCACCGCGCGGCTCCCGGGCCGTTCGCCCGATGTCCACTCAAGGACTACCGTACCAGCCTGATCCGTCGTGCCTGACGGTTGTCCATATTAAAAAGTGCCCCGCCGCACCTGGAGCAGTACAGCGGGGCGCGCGCGGCCCGTGGGGGTGAATACAACACCGCGCGATTCGTATATTTCTTGTGCCGTCAGGCCACATCACCCGGCTCAGCAGGGCGCTTGAGCCCGGTAACCATGGCACGCGCCAGGTTTTCGCGGTGTCGCACCGATGCCAGCGCAACACCCGCGACGTGCAGCACCACCAAAACCAGCATCAGGTTGGCCAGCACCTCGTGAAGCTCCCCGATCGCCCCTTCCCCTTCTTCGCCGCGCTCTGCGTACTCGTCGTCTTCGTCTTCATCCGCATGAGCAGGCGCAATGATCGATGGCACCTCGGGCAGCATCGCGATGCGTGTTGGGTTCTCCAACAGCCAACCGGTAAAGGCGGTGGCCAACATGGTCAGTAACAGCGCAACGATCATCGCCGCACCGGCCGGATTGTGACCCAGGTAGCGCGCCTCGCGCCCCTTCACGACCTCCCGCAGGTAGGCCAGTGTCGCAGACGGCCCGCGCAGAAATTGCGAAAACCGCGCATAATGCGAGCCAACCAGTCCCCAAACAAGCCGCACGCCGATCAGGCCCGCCGCAATGTATCCGGCCCATTCGTGCACGAACGCGCTTTCTTCAGCGGTCAGCCACGCAACGGCGAAAACCACGACAAGGCTCCAATGAAAAAGCCGAACCAACGAATCCCAAACCCGAACCTTCAATTGCTCGCCCCCCCGGAATTGAACAGGCCATTATCCGGCGTATTCCCGACAGGGCCGGTGGTGACATCGCCGCGTTGCGTGCTCCGGTTATCGTCATCATCGTCATCATCGTCGCCGTCTTCGCGCTCGAACTCCCGCACTTGTAGTGTCTGGGGGTCTACCTTGACTTCAATCCGGTGGCCTTGTGCATCGCGGCCCTTGATCTCGTAGCAGCCGTCATCAACCTTGATGCGCTGTACGGTCCAGCCCTGTTGCTCGGCCAATTGGTGAATCGCGTTGCGTGGCTGCCAATCGGCCATGGCAACATTGCAATCGTCGTCGTCCGCCCATGCTGCGCCGGAAAGCGCCAGGCAGGCACATGCCATCATGAGGGAATATCTCATTGCTTCAACTCCTGGAAACAGGTCATTGTGGCCTTGATATGCGACTTTTCTGACCATGGGCTGAAGCCGCGCCGCCGCGTGCTTAAGCGCGCCGTCAGTTTTCATCACGAAAAGGCCGGCTCAGAGAATGAACGAGGGGGCGCCTGGATGCGCGTGTTGCTGATCGAAGATGATACCGTTCTGGGCAGCGCCGTACGCGATCAAATCGCGGCCGATGGTCATTCGGTGGATTGGGTGACCCGTCTGGACGAGGCGGACGACTACCTTGCCGTCGCCAGGTATGACCTCATACTGTTGGATCTGATGCTACCTGATGGGCGCGGGCAGCCGTTTTTGCGCAGGTTGCGCGCCCAAGGCGTCAAGACGCCGGTTATCATCCTGACGGCACTGGATCAGATCAGTGACCGCATTGATGGGCTGAACGCGGGCGCCGACGACTACATGGTCAAGCCCTTTGACCTGAGCGAGTTGTCGGCGCGGCTTAACGCGGTGGCGCGGCGTTATAGCGGCAATCCGAACCCGGTTATCCGTCTCGGCGAACTCGAAGTCGACCTTGCCGCGCGGTCTGTGCATCGAAACGGGCAGGCGACCGCGTTGACCGCGCGCGAATGGGTGCTGCTTGAGGCACTGATCCGACGGCCGGGGCAGATCCTGTCGAAGGCCCAACTCGAAGAAAGACTGTATTCCTTCGATGTCGAGATCGAAAGCAACACGATCGAGGTGCATGTCAGCCGCCTGCGCAAGAAACTGGGCCGCGATGCCATCAAGACCGTGCGCGGCATGGGGTACAGGGTAGACGCGTGATGCAAGCGCCTGCATCCCTCCAAGGGCGGCTGGCCCTGATCCTCGGGATCGGTATTACATTGCTGTGGGGTGTGGCGGCACTTTCCACCGCGCAGGTCCTGCAGCACGAGATCGAAGAAGTATTTGACTCCGCGCTCGAGGAAACGGCGCAGCGCATATTGCCACTGGCGGTGATCGACATCATCGGGCGCTCTGCCACCGACACCGTCCAACGTGTTGCCCCATTGCGCCCGCATGAAGAGTATTTCACATACTTGGTAAGGGATGAGCAGGGCAGGGTGCTCATACGCTCTCATGGTGCTAACGCCGATGACTTCCCCCCGTATAATGGCATGGGGTTCGATCGCACCGACACGCATCGCCTCTACAGCGATGCCGCCGTGCAAGGCACGATCACGATCACCGTCGCCGAACCGCTCAGCCATCGAAAAGAGGCGCTGCACGAATCCCTCACGGCGATGGTGTGGCCGATCTTGCTTCTGCTACCCCTGAGCATCGTGGGCGTGTTCACGGTCGTGCGATATAGCCTCAGACCGCTGCGCGACCTGCGAGATGCGCTAGCCACGCGCGGGGCGGGGGACCTGTCCCCGGTGGAGGGGGGCGGCCTACCTGATGAGATCCGGCCGGTCGCCTCGACCATCAATCAGTTGATGGATAAACTCAAACGCGCCCTGGAGGCCGAGCAGTCCTTTGCCGCCGATGCCGCGCATGAGCTGCGCACCCCAGTCGCCGCGGCCCTCGCACAGGTTCAGCGGTTGCGCGCGCATAATTCAGACCCCCGAACCGAAGCGCACGCCGCAGATGTCGAATCCGCGCTCAAGCGCCTCAAAAGGCTTTCGGAGAAGCTGCTGCAACTTTCGCGCGTCGAAGCCGGACGCATGCGCGGGGAAACCGCAACCGACGTGCGATCAGTCATCGAGATGGTCACCTCCGATTTTCGCGCGCCGGAAAAGGGCACACGGCTCACGCTTGATTTACCGGGCACGCCGATCCTGTCGGACATTGATAACGACGCATTGGCGATCACGCTGCGCAATCTTCTTGATAACGCCATCCGCCACGGGTCCGGGGGCCAACCGATTGAGGTATGGCTGGGCGAAGACGGGGCACTGCATGTGCGCAACGACTGTGCGCCGATCGACGCAAGCCAGTTGCAAGAGCTGCCAACACGTTTTCAACGGGGACAAACGATGTCGGACGGCAGTGGTGTCGGCCTGTCGATCGTAAGCAGCATTGCCGATCGCGTAGGCACACGGTTCGAGGTGCGATCACCGGCAGACGGTAGGGCGCGCGGATTCGAGGCAGTCTTTCAAATCCCGCTACGACAGGATGCCTAGATCCGTATTAATAAAATACGCATAATAAGTATTATGTTAAATAATGGGGGGTGTATCCCCTTGACATACGGTAGGCCAAAACCTATCTATACTGTATGAAACAGACAAACGTTCGCCAATTCTTTCAACAGTTCCCGAATGACGACGCATGCCTTGAGCATTTGTTCAACGTTCGCTTCGGTCAGGGCCACGTTTGCCCCAAATGTGAGCGCGCCGCTAAGTGGTATCGCCTGCAATCAGAGCAAGCCTATTCGTGCCAATGGTGCGGCCACCACATTCACCCGATGGTCGGCAGCATCTTTGAGAAAAGCCGGACGCCCCTGCAGCTGTGGTTCTATGCGATCTTTCTGTTCACCACGTCAAAGCACGGCGTGAGCGGCAAAGAATTGCAGCGCCAGCTTGGCGTTACCTACAAGACTGCATGGCGCATGGCGCGGCTTATCCGCGATCACATGGCCGCTGTGGACGGTGAAACGCCAATCGGCGGCGAAGGTAAGGTTGTCGAGGTTGATGAAACCTTTGTCGGCGGTGTCACAACTGGCATGGACTGGCGTTCGCGCAAGACCGTTGTCATGGGCATGATCGAACGCGGTGGCGATGCCATGCTCAAAGTTGTTCCTGACCAAACGCGCGGCTCATTGCTGCCCGTTATCCGCTCCGGCGTTGCTCGCGGCACAGAAATCCATACCGACGAACTCCGCGCCTACAACAAGGCCATTCCGGTTGACCATTACACCCACAAGACGGTGAACCACGGGAAAGGCGAATACGCCACGCCCTGCGGCACAAGCACCAACCAGATTGAAAGCTTCTTCAACCACCTAAAGAAGTCGATTTCCGGCACCCACACCAGCGTTTCGCCAAAGTATCTAGAGGCTTATGTGAAAGAGTTTGAGTATCGGTTCAATCGTCGGATGCGTCCCGAGACGATGCTTTCGGAGTTGCTTTCCCGCTTCCCCGAACTGGACGCTTGATCGTTTCATCAAGTTTATCAAGGTCGCCTTCTGGGTCGGACTCGTGCTCCTCCACGAAGCCCTCCAAGTTCCCCTTTTGCCTCGCGTCTTTAAGGTTCACGACGTTTGCCCTCTTTGCTTTCCCCGCATTCTACTGCTACTCGCCCCCACCATCATAAAAAATATCAAAACAACACGGGCAACACTTATAAGGGCGCACGTTGATGCGCCGACCCACAACGCACCAATGGCAAGCGACAGCCCGTTGGCTATGTCGCCCATGCCAACCACCATGTAGACAGATGTCCATATGGAAAGGATGACGCATGCAGCGATTGCTGTCGCGACATACCTATGAAAAAGACGGAATGTCTCTGTCTTGAAAATTCGGCCAAGAAAGCCTTCTGAGCGTGATAACGCAATAACATATATCGCAAAAAGCGACCCCGCCGAGAAGGTTGCAAGGTCAAATACCGGCCCAAACGCATTTGAAATGCGCTCTCCGTTTGCAAGCAATGTTGCGCTCCACTGGGGAAGGTAAACCCATGCAACGCCCGCGGCGACCACCGCGCTTGACATTGGTGCGAAACGCTCAACCATCCACAACATTTGGAGCTCCATACACCTCCTTTATATAGTCGAAGTGCCCATTGAAACAAGTGGTGACCCAACGTTGGCGCTTTCTGTAATGGTTATCTGGATCGCCTTCCGGAACCTCTATTTCGCTTCTCTCGCGCAGCAAGTCGTTGAGAAAGTTAATCGCCTCCGAGCCATCTTCGTCCGCTGACGTTGCGGAAAGTTTCCTCACATCCTCCGTCGCGCCAGGGCCGGTCGTAAAGTGCTTTATAACGCCGTCTATGGCATCCTTCGCCAGCGACCCCTTCCTGCGTCCCATTTTAACCTCAACGGTTATGACAGGTCCGTGACTCTGTTGCACAAATTGGTTGAAGGCCAGACGCCCCCTTTCCCCAGACAGACTCATCCTACGGGCTCAGTTATGGGTATGCCGAGCGCGGTATAGCCGTTCATGACGAGGATGCGGACTTGGACTTCCGCAACCTGACGATCGAAGTCCCGCGCCATGAGGCGCTGGCCCAGCATTTTCACGCAGTGCATTTTGGTCTCGACGCGGCTTCGGCGGTGGTATCCACTCCAGTTTCGCCAGATCGCGCGGCCGAGGTATTTCGAAGCTCGCAGGGCCTCGTTTCTGGCCATTGCACCCGCGGTGACGGTCTTCCACGGCTTGGCGTTTT
>NZ_AUIJ01000035.1 GCF_000423645.1 Sediminimonas qiaohouensis DSM 21189
CTCACCCGCGCTCCGGAGCTGGCCATCGGCGACGGCGCTCTCGGGTTCTGGGCGGCGTTGCGCGAGGTCTTCGGCAGCACGCGCGAGCAACGCTGCTGGGTCCACAAGACCGGCAATGTCCTCAACGCGATGCCGAAATCCGTGCAGCCCAAGGCCAAGGGGCACCTGCACGACATCTGGCAGGCCGAGACCAAGGCTGACGCCGACGCCGCCTTCGACTTCTTCGTCGAGACCTATGGTGTGAAATACGACAAGGCGGTCGCCAAGCTGGTCAAGGACCGCGAAGTGCTGCTCAGTTTTTACGACTTCCCGGCCGAGCACTCTCATGATCGCAGTCAATGGTTTTGTCACGCCGAGCCGACCGGCCCAATCGCCGGAGGCGTTATCTTATAGATGTGCAAGGCTGGGGGTGGAACTGAGACGACGGTTGAGCATACTCTCATGCGCGGGTTGGATACCGCATGACCGTGGTTGCGTCCTGGAGCTGCCTCTTTCTGGAAACGAGCGTCAGCCTTTCAAGGACTGGCTCACAATGCTTCCCAAGGATTCTCCACCGTGTTCCACCCCCAGGTTTGCACATCAGTTGAACGGGGTGTTGCGTTTGTGATGAATGAGCGTCAGGCGGGAGTGACTTCCTGCGCAATCGCCCAGATGAAGCCGACCATCTCCCGTGCAATTGCGGTGTTTGCCACCACTGTCGGTTTGCCGCAAGCCACCAGGTGCTTGTAGCGTCGGCACATTCGCGTCTGGCCTTTCCAGCCGATGTCGCGCACGGCTTGCGGGAGGCCCTCCATCCGGTCTACCTGCTTGCGACCGACACGGGGTTGCATCCTGTAGCTCCAGGCGCCTTCAATCAACACGCGGCGCGCCAGGCTGCTGCCAACTTTCGTTATGCCGCCACGCCTGACCGTGTTGCCACTGGAATGTTCGGTGGGGGTTAGACCGAGATAGGCCATAAGTTGGCGAGGCGTTGCGAACCTGCGGAAGTCTCCAACTTCTGCCACCACGGTGACCGCGACAATGAAGGCAACACCGCGCATGGCCTGTATCGCCTCAACAATGGGGGCGAGGCTCCAATCCGGGAGCAGCTCAGCAATCTGCGCCTCAAGCCGCGCGACGCGCGCTTCGGCGTCGGTCACGGCGTGAATGTAATCCTGGAAAACGATCTGTTGGGCGCAGTGGTCAAACCGGTTTGTCGACAACCAACGCCGATAGGCCTTGGTCCAACTCTTCTTGCCGGGATAATGGCGGCCATGTCTGAGCAAAAAGCTCTGAAGATGTTGGCGGGCCTGGTTTGCGGCGCGAACAGCCGTGGCGCGTGCGCGAACCAGGTCACGCATCGCTTCATGCTCGACGTCCGGAACCCAGACAGATGTCAATTCGCTGGCGCGATGCAATTTGGCAAGCATGCGCGCATCACGGCGATCTGTCTTCACACGGTCGCCCGCTTTCACAGGAATGAGCGAGGGGGCGATAACCATGCAATCATGCCCAAGCTCGACAAGTTGATGGTAAAGGCCATAGCCACAGGGGCCGGCCTCGTAGCAGAAATACAGTTGATGCCCTTTGGCGGCCAGTTGCTCCGCAAGCTTGCGGACACGATCCGGTCGATTGGGCAGCTTGCTCCAGTATCGCACTTCTCCTCCGCGCTCGCCATCAGCAACAGCCACGGATATTGTCGCTTTGTGGACGTCCAGCCCAATAAACATGCTATCCTTCATTGGTCTCTCCTCCATTCTTGAGGCTCTGCGCCAGAACAACTGGCATAACCCTCGCTGCAGAATGCCGTAGGAGAGGCCACCCGGTCCAATTGGCGTTGAATGCGGTCATAAGGTCTGGAAGCACATCCGGACCTCGAACCCGATCGAGAGCACCTTCGCCACCGTGCGCCACCGCACCGGCAAAACCAAGGGCTGCCTCAGCCGGAAAACCGGTCTCGCCATGGCCTTCAGGCTGATGATGTCAGCCCAGGCGAAATGGCGGAAACTCGACGGCGCAAACCGCCTGCCCGAACTCGTCCAGGGGATTGCCTTCAAGGACGGCATCAAGCAACTTCCAACCGCCGCCTGATCACGCCGTCACCAACTTTCGGGCATAGCTCGTCCAGGTCCAGTGGACTGCCTATAACACCGATTCCGAGTCCGGACGCAGACTTGGCCTCAGACACGTTCCAGATCAGAAGCACGATCATTCAAGAGACCCAGGAACAAGTCGCGGGGTTCATACTGAATCGTGCCACGCACCTGATCCAGCAACAGCCCGAATTGATGGGCTTCCTGTCCGGCTCCCGCGCGGGCGGGCTGGATCTGGGCGTGACCCGCGGGCACACCAACCTTGACTTCTCCTCTTCCCCCGACTGGCCGCTCTGGATGAGCTTCAGCGGCTCCTGGTCGGATACCGGCACAAGCGAGCAAACCTATGCCTTCGGGACAATCGGCACCCATCGCGCGGTGTCCTGGAACCTTCTGCTGGGGGGTATGCTAGAGTTTGACCACACCAAGGAACAAAATGGCGCGGGCATCACCTCGGGCACCGGCTGGCTGGCGGGGCCCTATCTGGTGGGCACGTTGCAGACCCAACCGGTCTTTTACGAGGCCCGCCTTCTCTATGGGCAAAGCTCCAACACGGCGAACCCATTCGGGACCTATGAGGATGAGTTCGACACCTACCGGCTTCTGGCCAGCTTCAACATGCAGGGTCGCATGGACCTTGAGCATTTCACCTTCATTCCCGGCGTCGGGCTGTCCTATGTCTCGGACGATCAGAAAGCCTATACCGATCAGCTGGGCAATCCCATCCCAGGCCAGAAAGTGGAAATGGGTGAATTCAATTTGTCCCTCGGGTTCGAGAAGGCGATCGGCGGAGGGAACCGGTCCACCTTGCTAAGCGGTGAGGTGTCAGGTGTCTGGAGCTGGAATGATGGCACCGGTCAGGTGGCAAAGCTCAGACCCGCCTACGATGGGGGCCGGGCGCGGATTGATTTCGGTATCGATCATGAGTTGGGACCGTGGTCATCCCTCAGCGCCTCGACCTTCTACGATGGCATTGGCGCACAGGGCTACGGCTCCTACGGGATAAACATTAGCTTCAAGTCCGCGTTCTAGCAGGCTGTCGGGGTTGAGGGTTTGCTCGCTGACATGGACTGGTTTGCAATCTGTCGATCATGTCCAGTCGCCATTGGGCGGTGATGGCCCTGTGCGGATTGGCGATGCTGCTTGCGGCAAGACCGAGCCACGACATGCAGACAAGCCCAAGCGAAATCCGGGAACGGGTCATCTTGCTCATTGTTTTCATCTGTTTCCCGCCTACGGGTTTCATCCACCGCTGTATCCATCGCTGGGGGCACCGACGGAAAAGTCGAGTTTGGACCAGGCCGTATTCATCGCTTGCGCCCGGTCGGCAGGTGCAGACGAGGCGGCAAATCCTTCGCGCTGCTCGAGTATCTTGCCGGTTTCGATTTCGATGACCTGCACAAAGACGTAAATCCCGTCCTCAACGGCTTTTTGCTTGAAGTTGAGGCGGTAGCGCGGCGGATCGATCAAAGACCTACCGTCTGTCGTGCAGATGCGCACCATATCTGGTGTTGGCGGCTCTGCGGGCAGGATTTTGCCCTCCATGCTGAGATTAAGCCAGGTTTTCTGGCTGCCATCCGCGGCCGTGCTGGCCAGCACATAATCGCTGAGGCCATAGCCCGGTGCCGGTGCTTTCCCCTGCAGCGCCAGCGCCCCGGTCAATCCTTGTGCCCCGGTGGTTTGCGCCCCCTCTTCCTCATCGGGCTGGCGGGCGTCGTCGCAGCCTTCCATGTCGGGCGCGGCAATTTCGCGCGGCTCCATTACCAGGGGAAACTTGAACTTGTACCCGTGCGACTGCCCGGCGACCTCCCCCACCATGAATTTATGATCGACCACCCTGACAGTCAGTTCGGCCTTTTCGGTGCCGATATCCTGGGCAACATAAAGCGCGTCATCCATCACTGATTGGAGGAAAACCATGCGTTTGCCACCCTGTGTCAGCACAAACTGACGACCGCACTGGCTGACCTTCACCTCGTGCAGCCCCTCGCTTCTCGGATTGGGGATGATCGCGGCGAGCAAGCCCTCGCGGTTGTTATAGGCCCTGGCTACGCGCTCCGCATCGTGCATGGAATTTCCGGGCGCCACTTTGATGGTGTTCTTGCCGCTGAAGAATTCATAGGTGCCATCACAGGGCGGCGCCTCGGCGAAGGCCGGACTGGCGAGCGCAACAAGGGCAAGTATCGAGGCGAGTTTCATTTCGAGCTCTCCGTTTCGATCGGGGGGTCATTCGGGTGATCGCCATGCAGGCGGTCGCTGATATCCAAATGCGTGCAGGTCGGGATCACACCCAGCTCATGCATGCGCTCTACTGGAAACCCTTTGGGCGCTTCGTAGTCGTATTTCAGATCCCCGATGAAGCCGCAGACATCCGGCATTGCCGTTTCAGCGACCGCACCGCTCCATCTCCTGGCCTGCCGCTTCCACAAGAGAAAGGCGGCGACACCTGCGAAGGCCAACGGAAAGAGGAAAGTGGCCAGAAGCTCGCCCAGTCCGTCGGAGCCGCTGCCAGAAGACCAGAGCCAAAGGCCGAGCACGGCACCGACGCCTAGCGCGATGGCGGCGTGTCGTTTGGCGACGGCCAGAATCGCCTGCCGCGTTTCGTCAAGCTCGCTCAGGCGGGGGGCGATGCGGTCATCGAATATCGCGGAAAAGCCGGACTCGATGGGCGCGTGTTCGGTAAATGTTATCCTCATGTTTGCGTCGTTCCCTGCAGGTTGCCGCGCTTGTGTGGGGCACATTGGATGTGACGGGCGGCAGGAGCAGGTGAACCGCAAACATGAGACCTGTGGTCCATGCCGGCATGAAATACTCCGCACTCGATGTATCGCGCACTCCGCTGACCGCGCGCCCGACCCAATTGCACAAGGTTATTTGGCTTGCCGCAGCACGACGTGGCCTAGCGTGTCGAGATAGACGTAATGCGCCGCGTCATAGGCGGGTGCGCCGTCGAGATAGGCCTCGTCGCCGCAACTTTCGCCATTGTCCGCGACCACCAACCGGACCAGCCCGTTGTGGAATTCAGGCCGCAACCGGGCGTCGCACACTGTGATGCCGTCAAGCCTGTCGGGCACGAACACCATCTCGCCCTGTTGGTTCATATAGCCGAATTCCCTGGTGTCATCATATTCGACGTCCACCGGCGCCAGCCCTTCATGAAAGGCGCCGGCCGCCTCGATTTCGGCGCGCACGGGGGGGCCTGTGTCCTCATCCGAAAGCGTCACATCATGAAAAGCGAAATCATTGCTGTCCATGAAGGCGATTTCGAAGGCACCGGTCGAGACCTGCGCCAGACCTTCGGAGAAGGGCTGAGCCCCGTCCAGAGTCCATTTCCGGGGCAGTTGTAGCCGCCCGTCGGGCGAGATGAACCCGAATTGGTCGTGGTCCTCCAAGCTGGCCGGGGCAAGGCCGCCGTTGAAGTCCCCCGAGTTGGCGAAATCAGGTGCGATCGCGATTTCGCCGCTGGCGTCGATCCAGCCATGTTGTTCATCGACGACCGAACCGATCTGGAACCAGGCCAGCCCTTCGGAGAAGCTTCCGAATTCCTCGATGTCCAGTTCGGCCAATCCCTCGGGGCGCCGGTCGCGCCAATACGCCTTGCCGTCGCGGTCCAGAAAGAAAGCGGGCTGCGATGTATCGGTAAAGATGTTGGCGACCGTGCAACCCTCCGAATAGGACGTGAAGGGGGGGCGCCCGTCGACGTCCGAGGCATGTTCCGGCGCAACGATGGCTTCGCCGTCACGGTCGATGATGCCCCAGGCATTCCTACCGCCGACGATGGCGCGGCCCTCGTGGAAGTCCCCGGCCCGGTTCCATTGCGGCGAAATCTTCCAGTCACCGTCGCGGTTCACATAACCCCATTGGCCATCCTTCGGCATGGGATAGAGCGGCTCGCCATCCACCTCGACGGGTGTGCCGCAGGGCAGCGGGCCGTCGCCGCCATATTCCAGCGATGCATAGGCCGGCGCGCCATATGTGAGTTGCTCAAACAGCGGACCGCCGCACTCATACTTGCCCGTGCGCCCGGTCATGCAGGCCTTGAGCGCGCCACGAACCGTGTCTTCCGATGCGTCATCCGGTGACACGGTGAATGTCACCGGCTTGTCAACGAAGCTGGGGTTGGGGTTCTCGCTGTACTCGAAACTGATTTCGCAGGCGGGGCCGCTGGGGCCAACAACCCTGTACACGCCCTCGGCCCCTGCCGCCCGTGTGCGGAATGCTTCGGGTTCGCAGGCCTGAACGGCCGCTACAAAGCAATCCCCATCGGCGCACCCGCCGTCGGATTGGATGTACAGAAGATACCCCCCGACAGCGAGAATGCCCGCGCCGACGGCCGTAATGATCAGTTTTCGCAAGACGATGCCCTTTCAGAACTCGATATGGTTAAACTTTCCGCAACAGAACAACGGCGTGAGTGGCCAGAGCTTACAAAAGACGGGCTGTCGGTCGCGGGGACCTGCTGAGATTTCGCATAGGTAATCATTTCGCAATCTTTGTATTCTTTTCGCTATTTATGGGCGTGATGATTGCACGGTGCGTCCCGACCGCGCCCCGTTCATCCAGAGGGGGCGAAGCAATTTATCCTGAAGTGAACCGCGTTCGTGCATGAGATTCCCTCCACGAATGACAGCGCCGCTCAGCTACTTCACTCGAATGGTATTGCGGGCGAGACCTGCCTGATTGACCTGCGCGGTCCATATCGACCCCTGTTTTATTAGCGTTCTGGCCGTTTCCACCCCCTCCCCCCGCTAGCCGTCCTTTGGCCCGAGCGCATCAAGTATCGGGCAGTCAGGGACATGATGGCCCGAGCATTTCGCGGCCGTCTCCGCAAGAACCGTTTCGACACGTCGCAGATCGGCGATTTTCGCGCGCACGTCCGCAAGATGCCGCTCGGTTCGCGCCTTGACCTCGGCGCAGTTGGGCGCGGCACCGTCGTCCAGCCCCAAAAGCCCGCGGATGTCCTCCATGGGGAATCCCAACTCGCGGGCGCGCAGGATAAACCGCAGCCGCCCCAGATGCGACGCCGAGTAGATGCGATACCCCGCCGCCGTCCGGGGCGGATCGGGCAACAGGCCGATTTTCTCGTAATAGCGGATGGTCTCGATGTTGCAGCCGGTTTCGCGGGCCAGTTCCCCCCGCGTCAGACCGCTCTCGCCTTCGTGATCGGGCATCGGCGTTTTCCTCCTTGTGCCTGTAGTTGCTACAGACCCTACACCGATCACCGGTAAAGGACGAGAGGGACCGCGCATGAGCATGACCGACAATCCACATGAAACCCGGCCCGCGGACACAACAAGCCGCAAGGGGTGGCTGGCGGCGGGCGGTGTGCTGGGCGCTCTTCTCGCTTCGGCCTGCTGCATCGCGCCGCTTGTCCTGCTGATGTTGGGGATTTCCGGCGCATGGATCGCCACCCTCACCGCGCTTGAGCCCTACAAGCCGATCTTCGCCGTTATCGCGCTTGGCTTTATCGCGGCGGGGTTCTGGCAGGTCTATTTCCGCAAGGCGAAGGCCTGCGCCCCCGGCAGCTATTGCGCCCGGCCCTTATCAATGCGGATCACCAAGACCGCACTCTGGGCCGCGCTTGCCCTCGTCCTTTCGGCCCTTACCATCGATTGGTGGGCGCCGCTTTTCTATTGATCAAAAGGAAACCTGCAATGATGAAACAGCTTGCTTTCGCCCTGTTCGGGTTCACCGCAATCGCCCCGCTCGCGGCGATCCCCGCCTCGGCGCAAACCGCCGCCACAGAACAGACCGTGACCTTCGCGGTCGAGAACATGACCTGCGCGCTTTGCCCGGTCACCGTCAAACGCGCGATGGAAAACGTCGAAGGCGTCCGCGAAGTCGAGGTTAACCTGGACGCCAAGACCGCCACGGTTCTGTTCGATAGCGCCGTTACCGATGCGCAAACCATCGGCGCCGCCTCGGCCAATGCGGGCTACCCCGCCGAAGCGGCGGGATAAGTTCCGTTGGCCCAGGACACCGTTACACACTCAACCCTGACCTGCCCCGAATGCGGGCACGCCACGCTACAAGAAATGCCGACGGATGCGTGCCTTTTCTTCTTTACTTGCCCGTCCTGCGCGGCGCAGCTCCGCCCGCTTGCCGGCGATTGCTGCGTGTTCTGCTCATATGGCGACACGCCCTGCCCGCCCATTCAGGCCGGCGGCGCGTGTGGCTGTTGAGGCGCCGCGCTTATCCCAACAGCGACAGCCCCGCGCCCCCCGCCGCCGCGACAAGAACCACCACCCAAGGCGGTGCTTTCCACGCCATCAACAGGACAAAGCAAGCAATCGCCAGCGCGAAATCATGCAGATCTGAGACGGCGCTGGTAAAGACCGGCGAATAGAGCGCCGCGCCCAAGACACCGACCACCGCCGCGTTCGCGCCGCGCATCAGCGATTGCGCCCGCGCCATGCTGCGGAACCTGTCCCAAAACGGCAGTACCCCGATCAGGATCAGGAACCCCGGCAGAAACACCGCAATCAAAGCAATCGCCGCGCCCGCCGCACCATTCGGCTCTGGCCCGAGAGTCGCGCCAAGATAGGCCGCAAAGGTGAATAGCGGCCCCGGCACCGCCTGCGCCGCGCCGTACCCGGCAAGGAACGTATCCTCGCTGGTCCAACCGGGGCCGACAACCTCGGCCTGCAGCAGCGGCAAAACCACGTGCCCGCCCCCGAACACTAACGCCCCGGCACGATAGAAGCCGTCGAAGATGGCCAGGGCTTGCGCCCCGCCCGCGAGGAACGGCGCAAGGATCAGAAGGGCCGCAAAGACGACAAGGGCAAAGCCGGCCTGCCCGCGCGTCACCGGCATGATGACATGGCCGCCAACCGGCCCGTCCGCGCCGCGGCCAACAGCCAGCCCCGCCGCCGCGCCCATCCCGATGGCCGCCACCATCCCCGCGGCGCCGGGCACGAAGGCCAGAACCGCAACCGCCGCCACCGCGATGCTGGCCCGGGCGCGGTCGGGGCAAAGGGTGCGCGCCATGCCCCAAACCGCCTGCGCCACGATCGCCACCGCGACGACCTTCAGCCCCTGCAACGCGCCGACCCCGATCGGCCCCGAAATGAACGCAGCGCTCGTCGCGAACACATAAAGGATCAGCGCAGACGGCAGCGTAAAGGCGACAAACGCCGCCAGCGCCCCGCCCCAGCCCGCCCGCAACAACCCCAGTGCAAAGCCCACCTGGCTTGATGCCGGGCCGGGCAGGAACTGGCAAAGCGCGACAAGATCGGCATAGGCGTGATCGCTCAACCACCCGCGCCGGGTAATCAGCTCATCGCGGAAATACCCTAGATGCGCGATCGGCCCCCCGAAGGACGTCAAACCAAGCTTGAGAAAGGCGATGAACACCTCGCCCGCGCTGCCCTTGTCCTGTTGCCCGCTCATTGCCTCTCACCCCGTCGCGTTTGTGGTTGGGTTCGCGCCATGTACGGTGGGCACATGTCAGGTTCGCGACGGCAGCAGGATCACCGCGCTGCCCACCAGGCACAGCGCCACCCCCACAAGGTCCCAGCGGTCCGGCCTGCTGCCTTCAATAAACCACATCCAGAACATGGAGGCGGCGATATAGACGCCGCCATAGGCCGCATAGGCGCGCCCGGCAAGGACGCTATCCGCGCGTGTCAGCAGCCAGGCAAACAGCGCCAGGCTGATCATCCCCGGCACCAGCCACAGCATCGACCGATCCAGCCGCACCCACGCCCAAAAGGCGAAACACCCGGCGATCTCGGCCATGGCCGCGCCCGCGTACCACAGGAATGTCATGCTCATTGCTCCCCCCCTTCGGGCAGCGGCGCGCAACGCCGCCTTGTCATTTCACCGCTTCCGCCACCGGCCAAAGCCTGAGCGCCGCCGCCACGCCCACACTGGCCACCGCAGCCAGGCCCAGCAAGGCCGGAGCGGCACCAAAGGCCTGCATGAGCCACCCCGACAGCGGATAAGCCAACAGCCAGCACGCATGCGACAACGCGAACTGCGCCGCGAACAGCGCCGGACGATCTACTGATGCCGCAGAGCGGCGCAGCAACCGGCCCGACGGAGTCAGAACCGATGAATACCCCAGCCCCACCAGTGCCCACGCCAACAGAAGGAACGACCAGGTCAGCCCAAGGCCCGATATCACCGCCGCCAGCCCCAACAGCGTGACGATCATGATCGACGCGCCCCCAAGCATGACCTTTCTGTCCGGCACATGATCCAGCAGCCTCGGAAGGGTCAGCGCCGCGATCATGGACCCGGCCCCGAAGGCGAACATCGCCCAGGCAAGCGCGCTTTCACCCAGGCCCAGCGTGCCGCGCACTATGACCACGGAATTGACCAGCACCATCGCGCCCGCCGCCGAGGCCGCAAGGTTCAACCCCAAAAGCCCACGCAGGCGCGGCGTGGCAAGGTAGATGCGGATGCCGCGCGTGGTCCGGTCGTATATCCCGCGCCGCCCCGATGGCTGCGGGCTGGGCAGCAGGACCGACACCACCAGCACCGCGGAGGCTATGAACCCCGCCACCGTCCCCAAGAACAGCGCATTGTAGGACATCACCGCCAGCAGCAGCGCGGCCAACGTGGGGCTAAGGATATTTTCAAGATCGTAAGCCAGGCGCGACAGTGACAGCGCCCGCGTATAGCGCGCCTCGTCCGACAACACGTCGGGTATCGTCGCCTGAAACGTCGGCGTAAACGCGGCCGAGGCTGATTGCAGCGCGAAAATCAGGACATAGACCTGCCAGACCTCGGTCACGAAAGGCAGCGCCAACGCCGCGCAGGCGCGCACCAAATCAAGGCTCACCAGAAAGGCCCGGCGCGGCACCCGGTCGGCAAAGGCGCCCGCGATCGGCGCGATACCGACATAGGCCACCATCTTGATGGTGAACACCGTGCCCAGCACCATCGACGCGCCCTCGCCCGCCAGGTCGTACGCCAGCAGGCCAAGCGCCACCGTCGCCAGGCCCGTGCCCAACAGGGCAACGACCTGCGCCGCAAACAGGTGCCGGTAGGTGCGCTCGGCAAGAATATCAAGCATGGCTTGCCTCAGAACGGGAAAAACAGGGGAATGATCATGACTGCGACTGCGGCAAAGATCAGGTTCATCGGCAAACCCACCTTGATGAAATCGCGAAACTTGTAGCCGCCCGCGCCATAGACAAAGGTGTTGGTCTGATACCCGATCGGCGTGGCAAAGCTAAAGCCCGAGGCGAACATCACCGCCATCACGAAGGGCCGCGGGTCCAACCCAAGCTCCAACGCAAGCGCGATCGCGATCGGCCCGATCAGGACCGCCACAGCGTTGTTGCTGACCATCTCGGTCATCGCGCTGGTCAGGATGTAAACCGCCGCCAATATCGCCAACGGCCCCAGCCCGCCGACCAGGCCCACAAGCGTCGTCACGATCATCCCCGCAGTGCCGGTCGCGTCCAGCCCGATGCTCAGCCCCAGCATCCCGAAGATCAGGAACAGGATACGCCAGTCGATCGCATCGAACGCCTCTTCGGGGTCCACGCAGCGGGTCAGCATCACCGTCACCGCGCCGATCACGGCCAGCCCGGCAATCGGCATAATGCCCAGGGCCGCCAACGCCATCACCGCCAGGATCGTGGCGATGGCAATCGGGGCTTTCTCGCGCCGCACCGGGCGCTCGGCCGGGGCCGAAAGGTTGATCACCCCGCCATCATCCATCAGCCGCTGAATCCCTTCGGCGGTCCCTTCCAGCAAAAGTGTATCGGCGAACTGCAGGCTGACATCGTCGATCCGGTCGGAAATGTTGCGGTCGTTGCGGTGCACCGCCATGACGTAGATACCGTATTTCCGCCTGAGCCGGAGATCGCCCAGGGCCCGGCCCCGCAAGTGCGAGTTTGGCCCCACGCTCGCCTCCATCAGCAGCGTTTGATCGGCCGCCACCGGCTCGAACCCCTGCCCCGATATGTCGCGGAACTCGACCTGCCCGTTTTCCTTCAGGCCCAGGATCTCGCCCGTGTCAGTCTTGATCACCACCCGGTCACCGGCGCGCAGCTCCAGATCGCGCAGTTCGCGACGCAGTGACGTGTCGCCCCGGATCACGTCCAGAACCCGCGCCTGCCCCGAGGTGAACGGCAGATCATTCAGCGTCTGCCCAACGTATTTCGACCCCGCCGGGATCAGCAGACGCGCCATGAACTGCCGCTTGCCGCCCTGCCCCAGAAGGCTCGACATCGAGCTGCGATCGGGCAACAGGAACCGCCCCGCGAACACCATGTAGAGCATCCCGACCGTGGCAAGGATAAGCCCCGGAAGCGTCATTTCGAACATGGTGATGGGCTCTAGCCCGGCCTCGGTGGCGACGCCGCTCATCAAGATGTTGGTCGAGGTGCCGACCAATGTCAGCGTCCCGCCGAAAATCGCGGAAAACGACAGCGGTATCAATAGCTTGGACGGAGTCACCCCAACCCCGGACGCCAATGAGATCATGACCGGCGTCATCAGGATCACCACCGGCGTGTTGTTCATGAAAGCAGACGCCAGCATCGTGCCGAACATCATCAGCAACATCGTCCGCAGGTAAGAGCCCCGCGCCCGTTGCCGCAAGAAATCGCCCAGGAGCTGTAGCACCCCGGTCCTCTCCAGCGCCGAGGAAATGATGAACATCATCGCGATGGTGATCGGCGCGGGCGAACTGAACACCGCCAGGAACGCCTGCGTGTCGATGATCCCGGTGGCAATCAAGAACGCCGACGCCCCCATTGCCGTCACTTCGGGCGGGTAGAACTCCTTGAAGAAGCTGACGAAAACGCAGCCCAGAAGAACCAGCACTATGATCTGTTCAACGGTCATGCGACAAACCCGGATGGAAGATACAGCGCCTGCGAGTACCGCAAATTAGACCGCCCAATGCAACACTTGCCTTCGCGCTGCGACCATCCGCACCGGGCGCGGAGGGGCCTCCTAAATGGCAACGCCGCGCCGTCCGGCCAGATCCGTGAAATACTGCCATGCCACGCGCCCCGACCGGGCGCCGCGGGTGGCCTGCCATTCAATCGCCTCGGCGCGCAGGGTCTCGTCGTCGATCTCGACCCCATAGGCGTCGCAATAGCCGCGGATCATGGCCAGGTATTCATCCTGCCCGCAGGGATGAAAGCCCAGCCACAGACCAAAGCGATCCGAGAGCGATACCTTCTCTTCGACCGCCTCGGACGGGTTGATCGCGCTTGAGCGCTCGTTCTCAATCATGTCGCGCGGCATCAGGTGGCGCCGGTTCGACGTGGCATAGAACAGCACGTTCTCGGGCCGCCCCTCGATCCCGCCATCAAGAACCGCCTTGAGGCTCTTGTAGTGCTGATCGTCGCTCGAAAACGACAGATCATCACAAAATAGCAAGAACCGCGCATCGCTGCCGCGCAGCAGCGACAAAAGCCGCCCCACGCTTGGCAGGTCCTCGCGCTGCAGCTCCACAATCTTCAGCGGAAGCCCCTTTTGCCGGACCGCCCCGTGCGCCGCCTTGACAAGGCTGGATTTGCCCATGCCGCGCGCGCCCCAAAGCAGCGCATTGTTGGCCGGCAGGCCGCGCGCGAACTGCTCGGTATTTTCAAGCAGCGTATCGCGCGCCCGGTCGATATCCAGCAGCAGGTTCAGATCGACGCGGTTCACCTGCGCCACCGGCACCAGGCGATCAGGCTCCACATGCCACACGAACGCATCCGCCGCATCGAAATCCGGCGCGGGCTGCGGCGCGGGCGCCAGTCGCTCCAGCGCCCCCGCGATACGCTTGAGGTCCTCGCTCACGTCTTGGCGTCCCCGTCGCCGCTGTCCCCGTCGTCGTTGTGGTCGTCATCCTCGTCGAACTCCGCCATCAGCGGATCATCGTCAAGCGCTTCGTCCTCGTCGTCGTCATCCTCGAACCACAGGCCTTGCGCCCGCAGCTCTGCCTCGCGCTTGGTTTCCACCCGACGCACCAGCCAGATCGAGATCTCGTAGAGGCCGAAAACCACCACGAACAGGATCACCTGCGTGATGACATCGGGCGGCGTCACCAGCGCTGCCAGCACCAAAATGGCCACCACCGCGTATTTGCGCACCGCGCCCAGCCCCGCGGCACTGACCAGCCCGGCCTTGCCCATAAGGGTCAACAGAACCGGCAACTGGAAACACAGGCCAAAGGCCACGATGAACTTGATTGTCAGGCTGAGGTATTCCTGCGCCGACCCCTGAAAGGCGATCCCGGCCACGGCGTTCTTGTCCGCGGCCCCCTCGCCCAGGACCGAACCGGGTTGCTGGAACCCCAGGAAGAAATCGAACGCCAGCGGCGTGACCACGTAAAACGCAAACGCCGCCCCCAGCAGGAACATGAACGGCGAGGCGATCATGAAGGGCAAAAACGCGCCCTTTTCATTGCGATACAGCCCCGGCGCCACGAAACGCCACATCTGGAACGCGATATAGGGAAACGACAGCATCAGACCGCCCAAGAGCGAGATCGACACCGCCACGAAAAAGCCCTCCTGCAACTTGATCAGGATCAGTCCGCAATCGGAATGCCCGCGCTCGGCCATGGCCGAACACAGCGGATGCGTCAGGAAATCAAAGATCGGGTTCCAGACCGTAAAGCAGATGATCATGCCGATGATGAAAGCTACGACCGAATGGATCAGCCGGTTGCGCAGCTCCGTCAGATGCTCGATCAGCGGCGCGCTGCTTTGCTCGATCTCGTCTGTGTCGCTCATGTATTATCCCCGGAGGACTTGTTCTTGGGCGCCGCCTTGCTGGGGGCTGCCTTTTTGGATGCCGTTTTTGACGTGGTCTTTGCGGTGCCCGCCTTCGACGTGCTAGCCTTCGACGTGCCCGTTTTTGCCGTGCCGGTCTTCGCAGCGCCGGTCTTGGCCGAAGATGTCTTGGAGGCTGCTGACTTGCTCGCCGCTGTCTTTGCCGCACCTGTCTTGGCTGCGCCCGTCTTGGCCGCCCCGCTCTTCGACGTGGTAGCCTTGGATGCAGGCGCCTTACTGCGCGTGGTTTTCGCGCCGCTACCCGACTTGGCCTTGGCCTGACTGGATGCGACCGATTTGCTCGCGCTCTTGGCCTTGCCCTTGGACGTGCCCGTTTTCGCCGTATCGGCGCTTGCGCCGCCCGCCTTTTCCGCGGCTTCCTTCTCGGCGGCTTTCGCCTCGGCCGCCTTGCGCTCCAGCGCCTTGTTGGCAGACGATTCGCGGATCTTGCGCGCGGCGTCAGCGCGGTCCTCGGCCAGTTTTCCGGTCTCCGAATCCGGGTCCCAGTTGGTGAACCCCTCGGTCGCGTCCTTGATCTTGTCCATGCCCAGCTTCTTGGGGTTGGCCACATCGCGGAAGGTGCTGGCCATGTCGTTGACGCCCGATCCTTCGGCGGCGTCATCCATCGCGCGGCTGAACTCACGCGCCATGCCCTTGGCCTTGCCCACGAACCGCCCGACCGAGCGGAACAGGCCCGGCAGGTCCTTCGGACCCACCACGATCAGCGCGACAATGCCGATCAGCAGCAGCTCGGTCCAGCCAAGATCAAGCATGAATCAGACCTTGTCCTTGTCTTGCTCTTGGTTTTGCTCGGGGGTCACGTCCTTCGCATCGTCGGCGTCGGCCTGATCCTCAAGCTCCTTGTTTCCTTCGCTCACACCCTTCTTGAAAGAGGTGATGCCCTTGCCGACCTCGCCCATGAGCGAGCTGATCTTGCCGCGCCCGAAAAGCACCAGCACGACCACCGCAATCAGCAGCAGGCCCGGCAGTCCGATATTGTTAAGCATGTCTTGTCTCCCTACTCCGCGACCGCCTTTGCGCAGGCGCCGCACAATTCGTGTTTCCCGTATCTAATGATGATCCGCCGCCGTTGGAAGAACCAAAGCGCCGCATCGCCTGATTTTCCCCCTCAAATGCCTTCCGAGGGGGGCTTGGCGCCCCTCGCGCCCCTCAATCGGCCGCGCCTTCCGCCGGAAACACGAAGCACCTGTCGCGCCGGATCATCAGCCAGAGCGGCTTGCCCGGCCCCGGCAGGAACACGTTTGGCACCGTCGCCTTGAGGATCGAGCCGTCGAAATCCATGCGTATCTCGACCAGGCTCTCGCTTCCCATGAAGCGCGCGCGCACCACTTCGCCGCGCGCTGCGACGCCATCCTGCGGTGTCGGACTGGGGCCGCGTCCGGCGCGATCCAGGTCGATCTTGATGTGCTGCGGGCGGATCACGATCTCGACCTCGGCGCCATCCGGCACCCCGGGGGCCAGGAACTGCCCGAACGGCGTATCGGTCAGTGCACCTTGAACTTTGCCGCGTATCACGTTGATATCGCTAAAGAACGCCACCGCCTGCCGATCCAGCGGCGCGTTGTAGATGTTATAGGGCGCGCCCTGCTGCACGATTCGCCCACCGCGCATAAGCGCGATCTCGTCGGCCATGCGCATCGCCTCGTCCGGCTCATGCGTGACCAGCAAAACAGCGGCATCTTCCTGCTTGAGGATTTCCAGCGTCTGATCGCGGATATCGTCGCGCAGGCGGTTGTCCAGCCCCGAAAACGGCTCGTCCATCAGCATGATCCGCGGCTGCGGCGCCAACGCCCGCGCCAGCGCAACGCGCTGCTGCTCGCCCCCCGATAGCGAATGCGGGTAGGCGTCGATGAACCGCATCAGATCGACCCGCTCAAGAAGCTCGGTAACGCGCGCGCGCTTTTGCTCACGGCTGCCCGACAGGCCAAACGCCACGTTTTCGGCCACGCTCAGATGCGGAAATAGCGCGAAATCCTGGAACATCAGGCCAATTGCCCGCCGTTCGGGCGGAACGCGAAACACCGTGTCGCAGATCAGGTTGCCATCGACCCAGATCTCGCCCTCGTCCTGCATCTCGACCCCGGCGATCATGCGCAGGGTGGTGGACTTGCCGCAGCCGGACGGCCCCAGCAGGCACGTCACCTGCCCCGGCATCACCGAAAGCGACACGTGATCGACAACCGCCTGCCCATCGAACCGGCGGACAAGGTCGCGTATCTCCAACCGGGGCACAGCAGGGGCAGAAGGCACTTGGTTCTCCGGGTATTTTTCCGATCAAACTGATCGGGATTTGACCGCCATTTAGCAGTCTGCCCCATTTCCTGCAACCCTGCCCCGGCTGCTCAGGACGCTGGCGAACCCGGCCACCAAGACCACCACGCAGATCACCAGCAGTTGCAGGTACTTGTGCCCCTCGGGCAGAACCGCCGCAACCGCAGGCACATCGCGCAGGAAATACGCCAACGCCCCGGCCATCGCCACGGCAAACGCCCCCAGGTAGCCCGCGCGCCCGATATCGCGCCCCGCGATCAGCCCGACCGCCAGCACCGGCGCCAGGAACATCGACGCGGTGCCGCTGACCGCGACCGCATCAAACAGCGTCTGGTTGCCCCACAGCGTCAGCGCCGCGCCCAACGTCATGAAGACCAGCATCGCAACACGCCCCCCCAGCAGGCTACGCGGCGCAAGGCGCAATTCCTCGACCACCAGTCGCGCGGCGCTCGATAGCGCCGAATCCAGCGTGCTAAGCGCCGAGATCAGCAAGCTCAGCATCAGCGCGGCAAACACCCACGGCGGGAATATCCCCGCCCATGTGCCGATCAATTGCCCCTCATAGGCGGCCCCGCTCAGCCCCGCCTGGATGCCGAAAAACCCAAACCCCAGGATCAGCGCCGCCGAGATCCAGAATGCATGCAGGAACGACGCCCGCGTCACCGCCCTGTCGGCCAAGAACCCGCGATCCATCATCACCGGGTCATGCGCCGGGTAGGAAAACACCTGCAACCCTGCGACCACCAGCAATATCCATCCATTGGTGCTGCCCGACACGCCCTCGGCCGTCATTACCGCGCCAAGGTCGAACTCGGGACTGCTCAGCAGCGCCGCAAAGGCCAGCGCGAAAACCACGAGAAACAGCACCATCTGCACCACGTCGGTGCGCAGCGCCGCGCTAAGGCCGCCCCACGCCGAATACGCCAGCCCCAAGGCCGCCACCGCAAGGATCGCCCATGTGCCCCCACCCGGCAGGACCGCGCCGAAAATCAGGCCGACCACCAACAGGTTCGCGAACACCTCCGACAAAAGTCGCAGCGCGATCACCACGTTATAGGCCCCCGCGCCGACCCCGCCAAAGCGCGCGCTCAACCAGTCCTGCACCGATCCAGCGCCCGACGCCCTCAGCCGGTCCACGATCAACGCCCCGGTCAGGAACGAGGCATAATACGCCGTGTAGGCCAGCGTGCCCGCGATACCGTAATAATACCCAAGGATCGCCGAGTTCATCAGCGACCGCGCAAAGATCCAGGTCGTCACCTGGCTCAGGACAAGCATCCACAAGCCCGGCGCCTGCCCTTCAACGCCGCGCCCGCCGAAAAAGCCGTCCACGCTGGCGCGGCGGGGGGCCGCCCATAGGCTAAGCACAGCAACGATTGCGAAAAGCGCAACAATGATCATCGGGTGCATGGGCGGTCCTTTCAAAGGCGTGGCAATATGATTGCCGTACCGCTAGCAAGCCCCGCCGCTCGATACCATGCACAAGAAAGTGAGCGGGCACCAACACGCGCCCGCCCCGCACCCTCCTATAGCGTCGCGTTCACCGCGCCGCCATCCAGCAGCACGTTCTGCCCCACCATGAACCCGGCGTGCTGCGAGCTAAGGAACGCGCACATTGCGCCGAACTCCTGCGGCGTGCCATAGCGCCCCGCCGGGATCGTGGCGCATCGCTGCGCCTTGGCCTCTTCCATGGTGATGCCCTCGCGCTCGGCCACGCCGCTATCCAGCGCCTCGGCGCGCGCGGTGTCGTGGATGCCGGGCAGCAGGTTGTTCATGATCACGCCCTTGCCCGCCACCTGCCGCGAAGTGCCCGCGACATAGCCGGTCAGCCCCGCGCGCGCACTGTTCGACAGGCCCAGAACGGCGATCGGCGACTTGACGCTTTGCGACGTGATGTTGACCACCCGGCCCCAGCCGCGTTCCATCATCCCCGGCACCAGCGCCTTGATCATCGCGATCGGCGCCAGCATGTTGGCATCCAGCGCCTTGATGAAATCCTCGCGCTCCCAGTCCGTCCACATGCCCGGCGGCGGGCCACCGGCGTTGTTGACCAGGATGTCCACCTCGCCCGCGGCATCCAGCACCCGCGCGCGCCCCTCTTCGGTCGTGATGTCGGCGGCCACCGTGGCCACCTCGACATCATGCGCGGCGCGGATCTCCGCAGCCGCCTCTTCCAACGCGCCTTCGCCGCGCGCGTTCATCACCAGGTGCACGCCCGCACCCGCCAATGCCTCGGCGCAGCCACGCCCGAGCCCCTTGCTCGATGCGCAAACCAGCGCCCGCTTGCCTGAAATTCCCAGATCCATCGCGCCTCTCCTCCAGTTGCATGTTCCGTGTCCGCGCCAAGGCCTAGCGCCCCCCGCGCCACATTTCCAGCAAATCACCGCGCCAAGGTCCAGAACATGACACATTGCTGCGCCAAAACACTTGCAACGCGCCGCTAAACTGCGGACGATAGCCCCTTTCAACCCACTGAATTGACCGCCAAAATGACAGCCCCCACGACCAACGCCGCCAACAGTTCCGCTTTTTCCCTTCCGGTCTACCGTGCGGCCGATCTTTGCGTGACCCATGGCGCAAACCTCGGCGACACCCTGACTATCGCGGACGAGATCGAGCCTAACGATATCTACACCCTGTCCGATACGGCCGCCCCCGTGCGGCTTGGTCTGAACGCGGCCACCGATGACACGCTGGCCGTCGCAGCGAACACTGAAACCGGCAGCCCCGGCGCGCCGGTTCGGATCGATTGCTGCCTGACGCTGATGTCGCCCGGCGGGCAAACGACCGAGCTTCTGGTGTTGGCGCAGCACGGACCCCACGATGAGGCCGAAACCATCCATGCCCTGCCCCTCGCCGCACTGTCCCCGCGCACCGATTATACCGTGGTGCGGATCGATACCACCGGCCTGCGCGCCAAGCTGGCCGAGATTGCCTGCGTGTCCTTTGCGCGCGGCACCCACATCACGCTCGCCTCGGGCGCGCAGGTCCCGATCGAGGATCTCGACGTCGGTGACCGCGTCCTGACCCGCGATGACGGCGTGCAGCCGATCCGCTGGATCGGCCAGAACACCGTACGCGCCGTGGGGGAGTACGCCCCCATCGTGATAGCGGCCGGGGCGCTCAACAATTCCCGCGATCTGGTCATCAGCCCCGAACATCGGCTGTTCATCTATCAGCGCGACGACGCCCTCGGCGCCGGCCGGGCCGAGGTGCTGGTACGCGCGCGCCACCTCGTCAACGGCTCCAGCGTGACGCGCCGCGATGGTGGGTTCGTGGACTATTTCCAACTACTGTTCGACGCGCACCACATCATCTATGCCGAAGGGATCGCCGCCGAAACCCTGTTGCTGAGCCCGCAAACGCGCCCCGCGCTCCCCGAGGACCTGTCGCATCAGATGGCAGGCGCCCTGCCCGGCCACGAAGGCCGCGCGCACTTGACATTCGAGGTCGGTGAAACCCTGCTCAGCCACCCCGACACCGCCGATATCCTGCGCCGCGCATCAACACGCTAGCAGTTTGCGCGGAGCGATCACGAAGTCGCGATAAGACAAGTTTATGATAAAATTAAAGCAAAATAAACGATTACAAATCGTATTTGGACAATTTTAAGCCCCAACGCCTCACTCCTCCGCTTCGTTCAGCCACGCCTGAAACCGGCGCGCGCGCAGTTCCTCGGTATTGGCGTACCAGGCCGCGTCGCGCACCAATGCCCGCGCGCCGTGTTGCGGCGCGTTCGGAAGGTAGGCGCGCATCGGCGTGCCGGTCTTGGGGTTGGACCCGATCCGCGCATAGGCCGACACCCGCGCCGGGCCATAGGGGATGCGTTCGGCAAGGCGCGCCATCGCCTCGGGGGACGATGCCTGTGCCACGAAGGCACGGGCGGCGTCGGGTGCATCCGTCGTTGCCGCGATCGCCCACACCTCGACCCCGACGATCTGCCCATCCCACACGACATCGATCGGCGCGCCGCCCAGTTCGGCCGCGTCGAAAAACCGCCCGTTGTAGCCCACCGCCATCGTCGCGCGCCCATCCTCCAGCATCTGCGCAGGCTCATCCGTAGTGCGCCACCACACGATATGGTCGCGGATCGTGTCCAGCTTGCGAAACGCCAGCCGCAGCCCGCGATCCGTGCTCAGCAACCCGTAGATCTGCGCGGGCGGCACCCCCTCGGCCATTAGCGCCCATTCAAGGATGCCGTCCGGGCTTTTCTGTACCGCGCGCCCGCCGGGGAACCTCTCAACATCGAAGAAATCCTCGATTCGGGTCGGTTTGACGCCCAAAAACGCCCGCTCGTCATAAGCCATTACCCGCGCGTAAACGTTCTGCGGCACCGCGCAGCGCGACGGCGCGGCGGGCGCGAAATCGGCCAATGCCTCCGCGCCCAGAAGGGCCTGCGGGTCCAGTTCCAGCAACAATCCCTTGGCACAAGCTACCCGCGCCTGATCGGTCAGCATGTCGATCACATCCCATCCCTCCGACGCCCCCCGCCGGGCCAGCGCACCCGCCGTGCCATCGTACCTGACCATCTCGACCTGCGTGCCCGTCTCCTGCGCAAAAGGGGCGACCATCGCCGCGTGCTGCGCCGCCTCATAGGCGCCGCCCCAACTGACGACGGTCAGGTCCTGTGCCGCCGCTGGCCCGGCCAGCGCCGCACAGCATAGCGCGAGAGACCTAAAGCGATGCATTCTCTTCCTCTCTGAGCCGCTCCGACTGATCGACCCACGCCGACACCACGGCCGCCTCCGCCACTGCGCCAAGGTAGCGGCCGCTGCTGCGCTCTGTCACCGGCACGGCGTCACCGACGAAATCGCGCAGCTGCGCCATCGCGCTGGCAACATCCGTATCCTCGTGGAAAACCAGGCTCGCAGGCCGCGCCGCCACGCCCACCGTGGCGGCGCCCTCGCCGGCGGCGGGGGTAAACACGCCCACCAAACGCCCTGCGCCGTCGGTGACAAAGGCCTGCCGCCAGTCCCGCCGCTCCAGCCGCGCGGCCACCGCACCCGGCGCCTCGTCTGCCTGCGCGGTCACTGCCTCCTCGCTGGCCAGGTCCAAAACACGCAACGCAGCCAGCCGCGCCCGGTCGCGCCCCAGCGAGAAATCAAACCCCCGCCCGGCCAGTTGCACATCGAACAGTGACCGCCCGAATAAGCGGTGCGACACAAGGTTGGAAAACACCACCGTAACCATCGCCGCGATCGTCACGTCATAGTTCCGCGTCAACTCGAACACGATCAGGATACAGGTCAGCGGCGCACCGATCACCGCACTGGCAAAGGCCATCATGCCCCCGATCGCATACACCGCCACGCCCGATGTCGCCACGCCCCCGGTGCCCGAAACCAGCATCCAGAACAGCGCGCCGGTCAGGCTCCCGATCAAGAGCGCGGGGCTGAACACGCCGCCCGAAAACCCCGCCCCGATGCACAGCGCCGTCAGCGCGATCTTCGCCGCGATCAGGATCACCAGCTCACCCTGACCGAACGCCCCCTCGATGGTCGCAAAGCGTAGCACCTCCGTCCCGATGCCCAGAACATCCGGCAGCGCCAGCGCCGTCACGCCCAGCACCAGACCCGCCGCAGCCGGCCGCAGCTCGGCCCGCCGGATCACCTGCGCGCACGCCGGCCCCGCCCACAGCAAAAGGCGCATGAACCCCACCGCCGCCAACGCCACCACCAGCCCTAGCACCGCGAACAGCGCAAACTCGTAGCCATGCGCCACCCCCGCGAAATCCACCAGGAATAGCGCCGGCCGGTCGAAAACCACGTTCGCAATGACATACCCCGTGGCCGAGGCCACAGTCACCGGCGCAAAGGCCTGCGTCGCGTAGTGTCGCAGCACCACTTCGTGCGCGAAGACCAGCCCCGCAATCGGCGCGTTGAACGCGGTGGAAATGGCCGCCGCCACGCCGCAACTGATGGCAATCTCGGCAAGGTTCGGCACCCCCCATTTCAGGCGCCGCGCCGCCCCCCCGATCAGCGCGCCCAGGTACACCATCGGCCCGTACTGGCCCACCGATGCCCCCGCCCCCAGCGACAGCGCCGCCGTCGCGGTCGAGATCAGCCCGCTGCGCCCATCCGGCAGGGCGGTGTGAAACTGCACCGCGCGGATCACGTCGGGCGGGCCCAACGGGCGGCCCGCGGGCGACAGATACCTGTGCGCCAGCCCCACCAGCAGCCCACCAACCGTCGGCACCAGCAGCGTCGCCGTGACCACCAGCCAATGGATCTGCTCCCACTGCACCCGCGCCTTGGGCGCAACCAGCAGCCAAGTGTTCAACGCCGAAACCAGCTCGACCAGCGCGATCGCCGCCAATGACGCCGCCGCCCCGATCACCAGCGCCGTGCCGGTCAGGATCAGCATCCGGCTGGCGGGATGCCTCGCCGCACTGTGCGCGGCCTTGCTCATGCCCGCCAGTGTCCACGCTCCGCGCACACCGATCAAGTCCCGAGGTCAGACCGCCCTGCACAGGCCGTTGGGTCATCCTGCCGGCCGCGCGAAACGCTCAAGTCATTGGAAATGGTGGGTGATGAGAGACTCGAAGTCTCAGAACCATTGACTACAGCATTGATTTCGCGACAGTTTTCAGGACGCGCCGCCTTGAATTAGCACCAACTCTATGTACCACAGTTGTCGCTTGCAAGGGGGGTGATGATACGATCATAGATCTGCGCCCTGTCGCGAGAATCTTCATTTTCAAGACCGCAACCTGAGCTTCGGACAGACGCCAATCGCTTCCTAACGCATGGCTAGTTCACTATCGTAGAGGCCTTTTTTCGGCAACAAGCTGGCTAGGCTATCTTCTTTGCTGCGGCCATTGACTGTCGGCAAGCTGGGGCCAAACAGTGACTTTGCCATTTCATGAACTGCTGCCGTGCGATGACTCTGTTGCACAAATTGGTTGAAGGCCAGACGCCCCCTTTCCCCAGACAGACTCATCCTACGGGCTCAGTTATGGGTATGCCGAGCGCGGTATAGCCGTTCATGACGAGGATGCGGACTTGGACTTCCGCAACCTGACGATCGAAGTCCCGCGCCATGAGGCGCTGGCCCAGCATTTTCACGCAGTGCATTTTGGTCTCGACGCGGCTTCGGCGGTGGTATCCACTCCAGTTTCGCCAGATCGCGCGGCCGAGGTATTTCGAAGCTCGCAGGGCCTCGTTTCTGGCCATTGCACCCGCGGTGACGGTCTTCCACGGCTT
>NZ_AUIJ01000036.1 GCF_000423645.1 Sediminimonas qiaohouensis DSM 21189
CCTCGCAAAAACGCCAAGCCGTGGAAGACCGTCACCGCGGGTGCAATGGCCAGAAACGAGGCCCTGCGAGCTTCGAAATACCTCGGCCGCGCGATCTGGCGAAACTGGAGTGGATACCACCGCCGAAGCCGCGTCGAGACCAAAATGCACTGCGTGAAAATGCTGGGCCAGCGCCTCATGGCGCGGGACTTCGATCGTCAGGTTGCGGAAGTCCAAGTCCGCATCCTCGTCATGAACGGCTATACCGCGCTCGGCATACCCATAACTGAGCCCGTAGGATGAGTCTGTCTGGGGAAAGGGGGCGTCTGGCCTTCAACCAATTTGTGCAACAGAGTCTTATCGAAGAGTAAAGTCAGTGACAGGGCTGAGAAGCTCAACAACAAGAAGACTGGAAATGATGAATAAGCGAAGTATCCTGAGAAAAGGCGTAAACCAAATGGGTTGTCCGCCCCTTCTAATCTCCACGAAGGCAAGATAAGTGAATTTTCTCCGTAGGATACTCCCATAGAGCGCCGTAATAGAACAATTTTTCTCTCGGCGAAAACTCGGTTCCGTCGCGAGATTGCGACATGCTTTATCGACATGATCGAAAAGAATGTTGAGAACACGATAAACGCTGTTGTGATCACTGGTAGTGCATCGGATTGGACGCCGTTTGTCGTCCAGTCAACATGTAATCGGTACCCGAAAAACCAAATAGCTGGGGCTAACAATGAGGTGGTATTGGCGGCCCAGAGAAACGCCTTTTCTTCGGCATCCACCTTCTTCGTTGCCAATTCGTATTCGGCAAGTGCTATACCATCGGCAAACTTGTGATTTGCGTAGAAGCGTTCGTCCAGATCGAGCTTGTCTTCCAAAGAGATTGTGCTCCAAAATGCTCAACTTTGTTGGCGGGGAGCTTACGCGTGGGCCGCGCCAATTGCAATTGGGGCTTAGTTATTGTTGGCTATGCTGCCATCACACTCTGCAAAGTCCGCCCTTCTTAACGAGTTTTACCATGCCGCGACCGGCCTTGCTGATCGTCAAGGATGGCTAGCACCTGGCGTCCACGTACTGGCACTCGAATGTCCGATTGGATCAAATTCGCAGAACTCTGGGCTCGCGGCCAGATATCCTACTGAGTTTCTCAGTTCTTCCCGCAACATTGCTTGTATTTGCGTCCTGAGCCACAGGGGCAGGGGTCATTCCGGCCGGGGCGTTCCCCCCGACTGGTGGGGGCGCGAGAGACGTTGTCGGCCTTCAAGACGAGTTCCGGGCGCGACACAGTCAGGATCGCGGCAACGCAGTTTGGGATCAGATCCGGAGCTTGGATGTCGATCTCGTCGATCTCTCCCTCGGTGAACCTGCTGTTCCCCTCGTTGATGTCTTGCAAGGCCATCAAGAAGCTCAAAGACGACTGCGTCTCGTCATCTGCCTGTTCAAACAGGGTCTGCCAGGTTTCGGGACGCAAACGCATTGCGCGGGTGAACCCATCGACCCAAAACTCCCAGAGCGTCTCGTCACTGTTGGGATCCACCGCATAGATGGGTTCTATCCACGGAGTTTTCGTCATCTCCGAGGCGATTGAATTATAGTGCGCCATCACCGCCGAGGTCGTTGCTTCGGCTGTCTCCAAATCTGGGAAATTGGCATCGCCGGTCTCACCCCAGACATGTGGAAGCCACTCGGAGGGCGGGATGAGATCTGGGCAGGATAGAATACCGGTTACATAGCCATTGAGTTCGCTCACAGTCATTGGAAAATTGCCTCGTGGCAACGCAAACAGCAATTCGTCAAGGCGATCGAGGTCCTGATCCGAATTGCTCATGACGTGTCTCCTTCACTCCGAAGTGTTCGGTTATCCACCCTAGCGGCAAATCACAATCCGGCCACGTCTTAATCGCTCTGGCAGCTCTCGTTGCAACGGGGTGGTTATGCCAAATAGCTCTCTGCAATGGTACCGTTCAGGTCAATGCTATGGGTGTTCGTTGGTCAATGGGTGCTGATCTGCTTGCCAAGCTTATGCGAGGTCCTGATTGGTCAAAAAGGCCCGTATGGGGTGATCGTGATGACGAGCCATACCTTGCCCTAAAAGCTGCTCAGCGCCGTGGTATGGCGGCTTGGACCCGAAGTCTGTCTCCGGCATCGTCGAGCCCGGGTTTGCGTCTGCTTGGCTTAAAGACCTTCCACCAGGATCAGGTCGGTAAGGTTCGGGCGTCCGCATACCTGAGTCGTTTAGCTGGCTGCCCGCTGATCAACCAGGCCTTGGACCACTGATCTGTACCATCGACCTGTACCATCAGCGCTAGCGGGGTTGATGTAATATATTGATTTTAAAGAAAAGTTATATGCTGGCTGGGGTGGTAGGACTCTTAGCTAAGCAATTGACATACAATAATAATATACACAATCAGAGTATATGGTGTCAATTCCGGGAGCGAAAAAATCTATAAGTGCACCAGCCAGTGCCTCTCATGGCGATCTCAAGGTTGGGGCGTGTCCCCCGTTCGACGGAACCGTGTGGTTGGCGGTAAACAAGTCACTCCGAGGAATGCGGTTCGAGCGGTTGTCAAATACGGGAGCCATGGCCGAACCCCTCACGCTTGAACCCATGATTGGGCAGGGGTGAGGGCGGCTTCTGCTACCCTTCGTAAAGGTTTCTCTATACCCTCATGACGATCACCCACTTCGCAATGCTCCTTGGATGCGCGCGTAGGCCCGGATAGCCTCATGCCTCGAGTGCCGGCCGTCGCAGAATTGGTGGCCGTAGGTGTCCTGAATGCTTTGCCATTCACAAGCTCATCGTTGCGGATCGCCGCCGCAGGGGGGGCGGACCAGGCCAAGGCTTTGAAGGATCGCGCGCTGGCGGCGGTCCTGATCGAGGTTCTGGCTCGGGATCGGCCGGATGATCTGGCGTAGGTCTGCGCGGAGGCGCAGATGCGTGGGCCGCGGTGGCGCGCGAGGCTCGAGGCGAGCGTGGCGCGCATGCCCGCCACGGCGAAGATGTTGCGCAGCCTTGAAGGCGAATAGCTGGTCAAAAAGCGCCGCCTGACTGGTCCAGCCCGAGGGGCGCACCCAAACCCGTGTTAGCTTTCGACGCTCATTGACACGCACATGTCAGTGACCGGCCCTGACGGTGGGTAACACATCCAGAAACGGAACGACGGCCCGCCATCTCAGGCGAGCCGTGAATGCCGAGCTTCAGGGCGCAGTCATTTTGATGTCCTGGCTCAGGAATTCATTGGTATATGCCGAACTCGGATCGAAACCGCCTTCGAGGTCGAAATAGGTGTCTACCAACTCGTAGGTGCTCTCGATCCTGTCCTCAGCAAACCAGCCCAACCCGTTGTTCATCGTGGCCTCGGTTCTCATCAATTCCATCACGCGGCCCCATTGGTCTTCCATGGCCTCACGCTGCAAGCCGCTCGCATTGGATAGAAGTGCGTCGATACAGGGAGCGGGCTCATCGACACATGCGCGATAGGCACGCTGTGTGACTTCGACAAAGGTACCGACGAGCTCCGCGTTGTCGGCAAAGAAATCATTGTTGACGATGAACGAGTTGCCGTAAGGGTTGAGACCGATCTCGCTCCACCGGAGAAAGCCGAGGTCGTCGCCGAATTCCTTCACTTTCAGATCGTGGCCGTTGTAGAAGTCGCTGATAATATCGACCCGGCCGGCAGCCAGCGTCGGCACCTTGGCGGCGGGGGAAATGTTGACGAATTCCACGCCGTCGGCCGGAATGCCCGCCGCTTTCGCGAAAGCGGGCCACATGACGCGGGCCGCATCGCCGGACGGATTGCCGAGCGTATGGCCCGCGAAATCCTCGGGTCCCTCAATGCCTGTCGATTTCTTCCAGTAGAACGTGAAGGGCGAGTTGGCGTAGAGCGCCATCACTGCCGTCAGTTCTGCTCCCTTGGACTTGGCCAGGAATGCAGTGCCAAGCTCCGCGATGCCGAGGTCAACGGCACCAACCCCCACATTCTGCGCAGCGAGGCCAGAGCCTTTGCCCGACTGAACGTCCAGGTCGATCCCGGCCTTTTCGTACCAGCCTTGGTCGAGCGCGTAGAAAATCGGCGAATGGTCCGCACCCGGCGTCCAGTTCAGGATTAGGCTCACGGAATCCTGATCCTGCGCCTGTGCAGCGAAAGGCGCGAGCGACAAAAGGCATGCGGCGGTTAGGCGATGGAAAGTTCTTGTCATGATCTGGTCTCCTGTTGCTGCGCTTGATCCCAGCTTGGCCGGTCATCAAGTGCTTATGCATGCAGATTAGGAGGCGCTCGGAGCCCAAGTCAATACTTGTCAACCATTTGGTTGGAAGCTCTCCCGGCGATCCGGAGGCAAAACCTGTATATTTTGGGAATGCCTTATTGACAGGCCATCAGGATGCCAGACAATATCAACCATATGTTTGATTCTTGATCGGAAGGGATCCGATACGATGAGCGATGCAGCCGAATACCCGCCCGCCTCGCAGCGGCGCTTCGTCTTGCCGGAGCAATGGTCGTCCTACGCGCTGGCCTTGCTGGCGCATGTCGCTGTGGTCGTGGCCTGGTGGGCCGTGACCGCGTTGGAAATGGTGCCATCCTACATCATGCCGTCACCCGGCGACACGCTCGCCACCCTGGCCGATCCGGGCTATCAATGGCTGAACAACATGGCCGTCACGGCGACCGAGATCTTCGTTGGCTACGGGCTCGCCATAGCCGGCGGCGTTCTGTTCGCTATGCTGTTCACCTGGTTTCGCCTGCTTCGCGCGGCGCTCTTCCCGCTTTTCGTCACCATCTCGATGATTCCCAAGGTCGCGCTCGGGCCGTTGCTTGTGGTCTGGTTCGGCTATGGCATGGGTACGAACACTTTCTTCGCCTTCATCATCGCCTTTTTTCCGATTCTCATCACCACTGCTCGTGGTCTGCGCGAGGTGGAACCCGACCTGTTGGACCTTGTGCGCGCGCTGAAGGGCACGCGTTGGCAGATCTTTCGCAAAATCCAGCTTCCGGGCGCCCTACCTTATATCTTTTCGGCGATGAAGGTGGGGGCGATCCTGTCGGTCGCGGGCGCCATCGTGGGTGAATTCGTAGCCTCGAGCAAAGGACTTGGCTACCTGATGATCCAGGTCCAATCCACCCTCGACACCGCCGCGATGTTCATGTCCGTCCTGTTGTTGAGCCTTCTGGGCGTTTCGCTCTTCGGTTTTGTGCTGTTGCTGGAACGGCTCTTTGTCGTCAAGGATGCGCGGCTTGATTCGGCGGGGCCGGCATGATGGGCGATCAGCCGATCTACATGCCCGCGAGCGAGATGGTCGCAGCCTTCTCGACGAGGCGGCTCTCCCCTGTGGAAGTGGCGCAGGCTGCGCTTGACCGGATCGCCGAGATCCAGCCGACGCTCAACGCCTTCTGCGTCATCGACGCCGAGGCCGCAATGTCCGATGCCCGCGCCTCGGAAGAACGCTATGCAAACGGCTCCCCGCTCGGCCCCGTGGACGGGGTGCCTACGACGCTGAAAGATCTTGTCCTGACAAGGGGCTGGCCGACGCGTCGCGGATCGCGCACGATTTCCGAGGATGGTCTGTGGAACCAAGACGGCCCTGCCACCGCGCGCCTGCGGGAGTCCGGGGCGGTCCTGCTGGGCAAGACCACGACGCCAGAATTCGCTTACAAGCCAGTAACCGTCAGTCCGCTTACCGGCACCACGCGCAATCCGTGGAATCCCGCGCTCACTCCTGGCGGCTCTAGCGGTGGCGCAGGTGCGGCGACGGCCACGGGTGCGGGAACGCTTGCGCTTGGCACCGATGCCGGAGGGTCGATCCGCATCCCGTCGAGCTTCTGTGGCGTCTTCGGCCTAAAACCATCGGGCGGTCGCGTGCCGATGTATCCACCAACGCCGCTTGCCTCTCTCGTGGGGTTCGGGCCGATGACACGCACGGTGGAGGATGCGGCGCGGATGCTGACCGTGCTCGCACGCCCCGATATCCGTGATGTGGCGGCTCTGCCATTCGATGAGATCGCCTATCACGAGAGACTGGATGCCGACCCGAAGACATGGCGGATCGCCTTCAGCCCGACTATGGGCTATGCGCAAGTGGATGACGAGGTTGCCACCCTGGTGGAAGAAGCCACCCGCGACTTCGCCCGGATGGGTGCCCGGGTCGAGACGGTGGATCGCGTCATGGACAATCCCGAACCTTTGATGACCAAGTTGCGGCGCGGCTTCACAGCCTATGCCTTCCGCAATATGGTTGAGGATCAGTTCGCGTTGATGGATCCCGATCTCGTGGCCGATATCCGCGAGAGTCGCGGGGCAAGCCTAAACGCTCATCTGGATGCCGAGATGGAGCGGGTCGCACTTCTCAAGCGGATGATTTCATTTCACGAGGACTACGACTTCCTTGTCACGCCCACCCTGACCGTGCCGCCCTTCTCCGTCGATCTGGAACGGCCCGAGAACGAGACGCGGTATTCCTGGACCGGGCTTTGCATCCCGTTCAACCTGACCCGCCAGCCAGCCGCGTCCGTTCCCTGCGGATTCACCCGCGAGGGGCTGCCGGTGGGGCTGCAGATTGTCGGGCCGCCGCGCGCGGATCTGGAGGTGCTTCAGGCCGCCCGCGTTCTCGAACGTGCCCGCCCCTGGGCGGATGCCACGCCCGACCTGCGCAAATGGGTCGCGACATGAACGATCAGACAATATCGAAGGAGACGACTATGGCGGCTGCAATGCGGGAACAAATCCCCGACTCTCTGCCCGACCGGATCGAGGATGTCGAAATGCTGGAGGAGCTGCTCTCGCGCCCCGACGCGGCGACGAGGCGCGACCTCTCGGAACTTGACGGGGATGTCATGGTACTGGGCGTCTCCGGCAAGGTTGGTCCGACGCTCGCCCGGATGGCGGCGCGCGCCCTGCCGGAGCGCAGGGTGATCGGTGTGGCAAGGTTTTCCGACCCCGAGACGCGCCGCCAACTCGACGCCTGGGGGGTCGAGACGGTCCAGTGCGACCTGATGGACCGCGCGGAGCTCGAAAAGCTGCCGCAGGTAAAGAATATCGTGTTCATGGCCGGGCACAAGTTTGGCTCTTCCGGTAATCAGGGCCTGACTTGGGCGATGAACACCTATTTGCCCGGGCTGGTGGCCGAGACCTTTACCGCCTCGCGCATTTCCGCGTTCTCCACCGGTTGTGTCTATCCCTTCGTGCCGTTGGAGCAGATCGGCGCCGATGAGCGGATGCCTCCCGAGCCGCCCGGCGAATATGCCCAGTCCTGCGTCGGACGCGAGCGGATGTTTGAGCATTTCTCGAAACGCCATGGCGCGCCGGGTCGGTTGATTCGGCTCAATTATGCGATTGATATGCGCTACGGCGTGCTCTGCGACATCGCGGACACGATTTATGCCGGGAAGCCGGTGGACCTGCGCACAGGTCATGTCAACGTAATCTGGCAGGGCGATGCCAATCGTTTCGCGCTGCGCGCGCTTGCCCATGCGACGGTGCCTACCAGCCCGCTGAACGTGAGCGGACCTGAAACGCTTCCGGTTCTCTGGCTGGCCGAAGAACTCGGCCGCCGACTCGGTCGCGAGGTCGCGTTCGTGGGCGAGCCGGGACCTACCGCGTGGCTCAACAATTCGGCCGAAGCGTTCCGACTCTTTGGCTATCCGGAAGTGGCACTGGCCCGCCTGCTCGACTGGGTGGCGGACTGGACGCTGCGCGAGATGCCAAACCTTGGCAGGCCCACCAAGTTCGAGCTTCGTGATGGCCGATATTGAGTCCGCGTCCCTTCTTGAGCCTGAGGAGGCTGCCGCCTGCTTGCCGCTGTCGCAGGAGCCGGGCTGGAATCAGACGGAAGCAGACTGGGCCATGATGCTAAAGGCTGGCCATGCGCCTACGGTGCGCGACGGTGACCGCAGGCCGCGCGCCTCTGCTGTCGCGCTCCCGATGGGAGACAGGATCGGATGGATCAGTATGGTGCTGGTTACGGCCGCCCTGCAGCGCCAGGGCATCGCGCAGGGGTTGGTTGGAGATTGCATCAACTGGCATGAGGCGCGCTTCCTCGCTCCGCATCTGGACGCCACGCCGGCGGGGCAGCCGCTCTACCGCAGGATGGGGTTCCAGCCGCTTTGCGGGCTCATGCGATTGACAGGGCCTGGTGGTGTTCCGGCCGAAGAAATCGGGCTGCGTACGGCCACGCAGAGCGATCTCGACTGGATATTGCCTCTTGACCAAGTGGTCTTCGGCGGTGATCGCTCTTACGTACTGAACGACCTGCTTGCTCGACCGGGCGCCGTGGCGCTTGTGCGCGCCGATCACACCGGCTTCGTGCTTTCTCGCGCGGGCCGGACTGCCACGCAGATCGGCCCCCTGATCGCGCCGGACACCGAGGCCGCGCTGGAGCTACTAAGGGCTGCGCTTGGGCGTATCGAAGGCCCCGTGATGATTGACGCCTTCGACGACCAACCCGCCATCGCAGCACTGCTTAAAGCGCGCGGCTTTTGCGAACAACGCCCCTTCTTGCGCATGGCGCGCGGTCTTTCCGCACCTCTGGGCGATCCGGCCAGGCTTTTCGCCGCGGCTGGCCCCGAACTGGGATGAACAAAATGATAAGACACTGGACCGACATTCCCGACTCCGTCTTGGATCTACTACGTAAGGGCACCGTGATTCCGGCACATCCACTCGCTTTGGGAGAGGGTGCCGGACTGGACCCGCAACGACAGCGCGCGCTGACGCGCTATTACCTCGATGCCGGCTCCGGTGGGCTTGCGGTTGGCGTGCACACCACGCAGTTTGAAATCCGTGAACGCAGGCTTTACGCGCCTGTCCTGTCAGCCTGCGCGGAGGCCGCTGAAGCCTGGACCGATCGACCGCTCGTACGCATCGCCGGTTTGATCGGTCGGACCGAGCAAGCAGTCCACGAGGCGCAGACGGCCCGGGGTCTGGGATATCACGCAGGGCTGTTGAGCCTGGCGGCCTTCCGCGATGCCTCACCGGACGAAATGATCGAGCATTGTCGCGCTGTGGCCGAGGAAATCCCGCTCTTCGGCTTCTACCTCCAACCCGCAGTCGGGGGGGTGCCGCTACCGTTCGACTTCTGGCGTCGTTTTGCCGAGATCGAAAACGTCATCGGCATCAAGATGGCCCCCTTCAATCGGTACGAGACGCTCAATGTCTTGCGCGGCGTAGCGGCGGCCCGGGCAGAGGACCGGATCACGCTCTATACCGGCAATGATGATCACATCGTGGCCGACCTGGTCACACCCTTCACGATTGTTCGCGACGATGAGGCTATAACGATGCCGATCCGCGGCGGTCTGCTTGGCCACTGGTCAGTCTGGACGAAGGCAGCGGTCGATTTGCACGCCCGCTGTCGCGCGGCACAGGATTCGGGCACTATCCCCGGCGAACTTCTGGCACTCGATGCTGAGGTCACGGATTGCAACGCGGCGCTCTTCGACGTGGCGAACGGGTTCAAGGGGGCAATTGCGGGTTGCCATGAAGTGCTGCGCCGCCAAGGGCTTCTGACCCACACCCGATGTCTGTCACCGAACGAGGTACTAAGTCCCGGACAAGCGGGTGAGATAACGCGGGTCACGCGGGAACATCCACATCTCGTCGACGACAGATTCGTGGCTGAAAATCTGGAGAACTGGCTGTCATGACACACGAACCGATCATCCGTCTCGACGGAGTTCAAAAGACCTATCGTACCCGCGAGCGCGACATTCTTGCAGTGTCGGATGTGACCATGGACGTGGAGGAAGGCGAATTCGTTTCTCTCGTTGGTCCGTCGGGCTGTGGCAAATCCACGGTCCTCAAAATCCTGGCAGATCTGATTCCGGCCGACAGCGGCACTGTCCAGGTAGGGTCTGCCGATGCGCCATTCGACCCCAGCCGTGACATCGGTATGGTATTCCAGCAAGCGCTCCTGCTGAAATGGCGGCGCATCATCGACAATGTGCTGCTGCCTGCAGAAATCATCGGCCTACCGATGAAAGAATCGCGGGAAAGGGCATATGACCTGCTTGCCATGGTCGGGCTCAAAGGGTTCGAGGATCGCTATCCGTACGAGTTGTCCGGCGGGATGCAGCAGCGGGCAGCGATCGCGCGGGCGCTGATCCACGACCCCAAACTGGTACTGATGGACGAACCATTTGGCGCTCTGGACGCTCTCACGCGGGAGAAGATGAACGTCGAGATCCTTCGCATCTGGGAAGCATCCAACAAGACGATCCTATTCGTGACCCATTCGATCCAGGAGGCTGTCTTTTTGGGTTCCCATTGCGCCGTGATGACCGCCGGGCCGGCGCGGATGGCGGACTATTTCAAGGTCGACGTGCCCTATCCCCGCAAGCTTGCCATGAAGGCTCAGGACTCCTTCGGAGCCTATACTCAGCGAATCTACTCGCTACTTGACCTGGAGGAAAGCCGCACGGAGACATCACAAGGTTGAGAAATCAACCAGTTGGTTGATTTAGCGTGAGTCGGCCGGGATCGTCCGCAGACGAATTGCATTCATAGCAAAATCCACGATGTGAGCGCGTCGTTCGTCGCGGGCTTCCGGAGTGTCAAATTCACGATCAAAGATGCGGCTGATCGTGTGAATATTTGCGAAGTAGAAAAATGACATCCCTGCGATTGACAGATAAAGGTGCAGCGGGTCCAGGCCAACGCGGAAGATGCCTTCCCGCACGCCGCGGTCCAGTGTCTCGGCGATTAGTTCGATGACGGGTGTGTTGAGGTCTATCACTGTATCCGAAGCGTTCAGATGCCGCCCGCCATGCGCGTTTTCATCTGCCAGAAGGCGAACGAAATCAGGGTTTTCCGCTAGGTAATCATAAGAGAATTCGATCAGACGGCGCATCGCTTCCTCGGCCGGGAGCGTGCCCAGCCTCAGTTTTGCCTCGCTTTCGCGAATCTCGGTATAGACCTTTTCCAGCACTGCGGAATAGAGCGCGTCCTTGCTGCCGAAGTAATGGTAGACAAGCTGCTTGTTCACTCCGGCGCGTTGCGCGATGGCGTCGATCCGCGCGCCTTTGAGGCCGGCTTCGGAAAAGGCGGCCTGTGCTGCGGCCAATAGCTGCATCCGCGTAGTTTCTGCCGTATCGACGCGGTTATTTTTCGTTCGAGTCATCGTGCAGGTCTCGTCAAACTACTGGTTGAAAAAGTCGATTTGCCCCATTTAGACGCACGAGACGCATTGGGCAAGGCCGGAGCAAATCTGATGGACGCAGCTCACGGTGTCATCATCGAAACCGGCAACACGTCCTACCGGTTCGCACAAAGCAAACGACGCAGGAAAACATAAACGGCGCGCAAGCAAAGCCCCCAGACGGACTCGCTATATGAGGGCGGCCCACCTGGAGGCTTCGCGCCACATAGGCTGGGTCAAATTCAAACGCTGAAAACGGGTCAGTTTTGAACACTCATTGACAGGCATGAGACGGTCACCCGTGACCAAGTCGTGCGCCACCGGTGCCATAACCGCCTATGCATCAAGCCCGATCACCTGGAAATCGGCTCGCAGGTGGATAACAAGAGGGATGATTGGGCGTGCTGGGCCTATGGGATTGACCCCGACTACCTCTGACCCAAGCGTGGGAGAGGCCTCGCCAAGTCTCGATCGCCGACACCCGCGCCACCCGAACTGGGACACCCCTCGGGGCACTTCCGGGCCACCGCTGAATTCTGAACCGTTACCTGCTTGATAGGAAGACGCTCGCTAGGGTGGCAGGGTTTATTGCTAAATAATTGATAATAAATAATTATTAACAAACATGAAGATATGATGTCAATCCGAATTCGGAAGAAACAACAATTCTTCGAATTCCCTTTTTCAAAGAACCCCAATATCATGTTTCGCAGTTTGCGGTGGAGGATTTTTTCGATCCAAAGCCATCAACAGAGCCCATCGCAGGTCGTCGTGTCCAATGCAGCGCCGTAGCCTCACGAGAGCTGCCAGTCGCGCATCAACTATCCCGGCGACATCATCAAGGCGGTCCTCGCTGCTACGATCACCGCTGCGCTTTTCTGGACTCGCCCCGGTTTCGCCGCGACGCGATGAGCCGACACGCGAACGGCGCAGGGCATCCCGCGCCGGCACCGGATAAGAACGGAAATGCGATCCGCGCGGCAGCGACCGGGGGCGAACCCGCAACCTTTGCCACGCGCCGGCCTTCGGGTCAGTCGGTTAGGGCACCATACCGTTGATCGCGGAAGTTTAATGCTTCCCGCAGGCCCTTGGTGCGGACCAACTCCTGAAATTGCGCTTTTTCTGGCGCTTCGGAGGCGTTCAGCGTTGCCGCCAAATCAAGATTCACATTGACAGCGTTGCGAAGGCCCATCGCCTCGTAGGCGCGGACCAGCGAGGTCTTGGTCAGCCGAAGGACGACCAAAGGCGTTAGCGCGACTTTCTGGGCTAGGCGTGCGACGGTCTGTTCGAGCTCTTCAGGCTTAACGACGCGGTTGACCAGCCCAAAATTCAGCGCGGTTTCGGCATCAATGGTGTCGCCAGTCAGCAGAAGTTCCATCGTCTTTTTCTGACCAAGAATGAAGGGCATCAGGAGGGTGACCGGACCAGAGCCGAAACGAATTTCTGGTTCTCCGAACTTGGCACGGTCCGTGGCTATGATCATGTCGCAGGCCATCGCCAGTTCGCAGGCCCCAGCGAGACACCAGCCATCCACCGCGCCGATCGTCGGTTTGGTGCAGGAAAACACTGCCATGCTGAGGCCAACATTGTTGGTCAGCGCGGCGTGCCAGTCCTCTGGGCGGGACAGACCCATTTCGACCTCTTGCGCAATGTCGTAGCCGACCGAGAAGTTACCCTCGGCTCCGGTCAGCACGATGACTTTGACCTCGTCGTCCTTTTCCATCGTCTTAACCGCCTCATGGGCGGCGGCGACCACCTCGGCCGCCAAGGCGTTTAGCTTCTTGGGCCGGTTCAGGGTGATCCAGCCGATGCCTTCTTTGATTTCGGTTTCAACCACGGTCATGTTTGTCTCCTTTAAGTTGAATGTTTGTGTGCGAGTAACGGATCAGTGTTGTGGTTCTCGACGTGCGAAAGCTGTCCTGCAGCCAGCATGGACCGAAGGACCAGCTTGTCGGGTTTTCCCAGCGTCGTGCGGGGCAAAGTGTCGAGAAGGCACCAGCTTTCGGGCAGCCACCACGAAGGCACGCTGGCACGAAGGCTGGCTTCCATATGCTCACAGTCGAAACGCGCGCCTTTTTTGAGCACCGTGACGGCGAGAGGTCGTTCCTGAAAACGCTCGTGCGGTTGAGCGATCACAGCCACATCCTCAATCCAGTCGACGTTACGTATTGCGTCTTCGAGCAGGCCGGCAGGAATCCACTCCCCCCCCGACTTAATCGCATCCTTGAGCCGATCGGTCAGGACCAGCGCGCCATCGGGGCGCAGGTTCCCGATATCGCCGGTTGGAAGCCACCCATCTGCGTCGGTTGCCGGAGTGTCGGCGCCGAGGTAGTGCCCCGTGACGCAGGCCCCGCGGATCAGGACTTCGCCGCTCGGCGTGCTCGACGTATTCAATTCGACGATGGGGCTGGGGTAGCCGACCGGAGCTGGTTCACCATCCGATCCTGACGTCGCCCGTCCGACGACGGACATAGAAGAAGTCTCGGTCATGCCCCAAGCCTGAAGCACCTCGATCCCGGCATCGACCAGATGTTCCACCAGCTGGCTGGGCACGACGGCCCCACCAGTAGCGATACGGGTCAGACATGCGGGCATCTCAAGGCTGCACATCTCAACATGCTTGATGTAATCCGTCCAAATCGTCGGAACGCCAGCGGCGATCGTCACGCCGCAATCTTCCATCAGTGCATGCAGCACCGCAGGCTGGAAAGTTTCGCCAGGCAGGGCCAGCCCTGACCCGCACATCAGCGCAGCATAGGGCAGACCCCACCCGTTGACGTGATAGAGCGGCACTGCCAGAAGCGCGACGTCGCGCCGACTGAGCGCCAGAGAATCCGCAAGGCAAAGCCCCGCCGCCTGCAACCAAATCGATCGGTGGGAGTAAGCCACTGCCTTGGGCTGCCCCGTCGTGCCGCCCGTGTGGCAGATCGCGGCCGTCTCTTCTTCGTCAGGATCGGGGAGCGCCATGGTGTCGGTCGGCTCGATCCCGTGCAGAAATTCTTCGTAACTACCTACGGCGATGCCCAAACCCGAATCCTTTGGCAATGGAGCGCCACCGGTCAGAAGGATGAGTTCGAGATTGCTTTGTGCAAGCCCCGGCGCAAGCGTCCGAAACCGATCCCATTGCGATCGATCAATGATCAGCACGCGATCACCGCAGTCGACGAGCATCCGGCACAGATCCGCGTCCGACATTCGGATGTTCAGCGCGTGGAGCACCAGCCTGTGCGACGGTACGCCGAAATAGGCTTCACAATGCTCCGGCGTGGCCGCGCACATCGTCGCGACACGGTCACCGGGCACCAGCCCGATATTGAGCAGTGCGACGCCGAGTCTGCTGGATCGGTCGACGAGCCGCTGCATGTCGGTCGAGGCTGGTTCGTCCCCGGTCCAAAAGTGGACCGGGCGCTTCGCGCCGAACCGGGCGGCCGCACGGAGGAGGCGGGCGACGCCGAGATCGCCCGTTTGCATGGTACTTTTCATGTGTCTGGTTCCGTTTCGGATCAATCCACGTCGATCAAAAGCCGTCCTCTGATCTTTCCTTCTAGAAGCTGAGAGGCTAGATCTTCGATATCCTCGAGCGCCGCGCTCTGCGTGATCTGGGCCAACGCATCCCGATCCAGCGTTTTCGAAATCATCGACCAAGCCGGCTCTCGCGTCTCCAGTGGCGCCATCACGCTATCGACACCGGCAAGCGTCACACCACGTAGGATGAACGGCATCACCGTGGAAGGCAGGTCGACCCCTTGTGCCAGACCGCATGCCGCGACCGTTCCGCCATAGGCGATCTTGGACAGAACGTTGGCAAGCGTCTGGCTCCCGACGGAATCGACCGCCGCGGCGAAGGTTTCCTTGTCGAGTGGCCGGCCTTTGCCGGACAGGGTTCCACGATCCACAATCTCTGACGCGCCCAGAGTCTTGAGATATGGTTCTTCTTCCATCCGGCCCGTCGAGGCGGCGACTGTGTAACCGAGCTGCGCGAGAAACGAGATCGCGAAAGAGCCTACGCCACCCGAGGCCCCAGTGACGAGCACCTTGCCGTCCTCGGGTTTCACGCCGAGGTCCTGCAAGCGCAGCACGCAGAGCGCGGCGGTGTAGCCCGCCGTGCCGACGGCCATGCAGTCGGCACCGCTCAATCCCTCGGGTTGGTGCAGGAGCCAGTCGGATTTCAGTCGGGCGTATTCCGCATAGCCGCCCCAGTGAGTCTCGCCCACGCCCCAGCCATTCAGTATGATATTCTGGCCTGGTTGGAACCGGTCGCTCTCGGAGGCGACGACTTCGCCCGCGAGGTCGATACCCGGCACCATGGGAAAGCGACGGACCACGGGGCTTTTTCCAGTGATCGCCAACGCGTCCTTGTAGTTCATCGTGGTGTGACGGACGCGCACAGTGACATCACCGTCCATCAAGTCGTCCGTCGAAACGGTCTTCCACCCTTGGGACTGTTCTTTTGTGCTTTCATCACGATCAATGACGAAAGCCTTGAATTCTTCCTTCATACGGATGCCTCCTTTTTGATGGTTTTACGTTCTGCGGTCGTTGTGGCGCGCGCCAGTCGCCGCATGGCCTCGACTCCGAGCAAGGGGCCGATCCCGAACACGGTGAGCGTCACCGACCAGCCGAAGGATTCGGCGAGGAACGGTGCGGATTGAATGGTGACAGCAGTCAGCAGAAAGCCCAACGCAGTCTGAAACGTCATAAGGCTGCCCGCACGATCTGCGGGCGCGGCATCGGCGACGAGGGCAGAAAACTGCGCGCTGTCGGGAATCACGAAGATGCCCCAGAACACAGCCAGCGCAATCGTGAGCCAGGCCGGACCTCCGAAGCTGAGAGCGGTGGCGAAGGCAAAGGTGGCACTCAGCGCCATTGCGCCGCCCGCGACCCGCGCCTTGCCGATCCGGTCGGCCAAAGCGCCGGCAGGTACGCAAAACACGCCGCCCAACCCGATAGCCGCGAAGGTTGCCAGACGCGCCGTCTGCGCCGGGTCTTCGACGTTTGCCAGCGCGAGCGATGCGGATAGGGCTGCGGCGATCCATGCCCAGAAGGCGTATAACTCCCACATGTGACAAAGGTATCCGGCATAGGCGAGCCGGATAGGGCGCGAGGTCCAGGCGAGGCGCAGGGAAGCGGGCGAAAATCGGGGCGCGGGCACGTGATGGGGCCCCAGTCTGGCAAAGAGGATCAGTCCGGCCGAAATGCCCGCACAGGCGCTTGCGAGAGACACTGTCATGCGCCAGTTCGCGTCACCGATGAGCGCGAGAGCGTGCGGTGAGGCCGAACCGAGCGTGAGCGCACCGACGAGCAATCCGACGAGAAGCCCGCGCCGTTTTACTGTCCATCCCACGGCGATTTTCATGCCCACGGGATAGACGCCGGCAAGTCCGATACCGGTGAGGGTACGCAGCAGGATCTGAAGGTCGCCACCCGGCGTCGTGACGATCAGCAAGGCGTTCGACATTGCTGCAAGAAGCGCGCAGATTGAAAAAACCCTGCGCGGGTCATAGCGATCGGCTGTGCCGTGCAGCGCCATCGTGAGAGCGCCGAGAACGAAACCAATCTGCACCGAACTCGATAGGAGCCCTGCACGCCATGAACCGAGAGCCGCCTCTCGCGCGAGCTCAGGCATGATCGCGGCGGAGATGAACCAAAGAGACATCGCCCCGATCTCCGCGACCACCAGCAGCGCCAGACTTCGCGCCGCGCTATTTTGCACCGCCTTGAGCATCACGTGACAACGCCTTCGACGATCGCGCGTTTCAACGCGGCGCGGTCGGCTTTGCCCGTGGCCCCCAGCGGTAGGACCGAGCCGAAATGAATGGCGTCCGGTAACTTGAACCGGTCCGTGCGTCCATGCGCCCATGACAATAGGTTCTCCGGTGTCGGTCGGGTCGTTTCCCGCGGAACTACGAAAAGATGAATGGCTTCTCCGATGCGGGCGTCGGGAACCCCGGTCGCCAGAACCGCTTGCACGTCCGGGTGGTTCGCGAAGGTCGCTTCGACCTCGAGCGGCGAAACCTTGTTGCCGCCACGGTTGATCAACTCCTTGATCCTACCCTTGAGCACAACCGACCCATCAGGGCCGATCTCAGCCATGTCGCCGGTGTGAATCCAGCCGTCGTGAAGCGCTTCGCCGGTGGCGGCCGGATCGTCGATATAACCCTTCATGCAGAATGGGCTGCGGATCATCAGTTCCAAAGTTTCCGGATTGGTCGCGACTTCGATACCCGGACCGGGAAAACCGAGATGCTCCGAAGCTGGCGTCTCGGCATCGTCGGTGCGGAACAGATCGCAGGTATTCGTCTCGGTCAGGCCGTAGATGCTGTGAACGATCGCATTTGGGAACCGCGCGAACAGGTTGCGGCGGAGCTGTTCGCTGATCGCTTCGCCCCCAGTCAGAATGGACAGGGGAAGGCTATCAGCAGGCCCGTCGACCAGCATCCGCAGCATCGTCGGAACGGCCGCGAGATGAGTCAGGCAGCGCAACGCGACAAGGTTCTCGATCCACGCGGGCGTGAAGCGGGACGTCATGTGAACCGTGCCGCCGAGCGAAAGCGGCAGGAAAGTCGCCCATTGTCCGAAGCTGAATTGCAGTTGGAGCGGCACGGCGACCACCGGCTTGCCCGTCATTCCGATCGCCTCGCGAATCGACGCGTATTTCGCCGACACCTTGTCGCGCGCCAACACCACGCCCTTGGGTTGGCCGGTCGACCCGGACGTGAATGTGATCATGGCTGCGCCATCAAGCAGCGGACGGAATGCCGGAATGCTGTCATTCGCTATTTCGATGTCAGGTACCTGATGCGTGCCGCCTGAGGCGCCGACCTGAAACCGGGCGCCGGTCGCGTCGATCAGGTGCCGCCGGGCATCGGCATGACTTTTTCGCGCGAAAGGCACGGCGGTGCCACCGGCGCCCACGACCCCCATAATTGCGGCGACATCCTCGGCCCGGCCGCTCACTGGAATAAGAACTGGTTCGTTCGCTCCGAGACCCGCCGTCGACAGGGACGATGAGAGAGAACGGGTCATCTCCTGCAACGCGGCCATCTCGATCCGACCCAGATCGTCGACGATCGCCCCGCCGGGTGCAGCCATGAAAAGCGCGTGGAAATCTTCTGTCTCGGACAAATCCGTCATTGGCCGAATCTCTGGTCCCGCCAGGCCAGCGCTGCGCGCAGGCCACCAGTGCGCATTTCTTCGAGAAATGCGCGCTTGTCGTCGCTGCCTTCGGCCTCGAGTTCGATGTCGATTTCGAGCGATCGCTCCAGTGCTTTGGTCATACCGGCGATATCGAGCGATTCGTTCATCTGCTGTTTGGTGCGTCGCATCACCATGGGATCGACCACCGCGATATCCTTGGCCATGGAGAGAGCAGTCTCTATGAGGTTGTCGTCAGCGATGACCTGATTGACCATCCCGATATCGCAGGCCTCCTGCGCCGTGAGATTGTCGCGCCCCAGAAAAGCGATCTCCTTGGCCTTTTTTGACCCGACGATCCACGGCAGGAGCATGACCACGATCCCGGCCCCGAACTTGACCTCCGGTTCTCCGAAGGTCGCAGATTCCGCCGCGAGCGTGATGTCGCAGGCCATCGCTAACTCGCAGCCACCCGCAAGGGCCGGGCCGTTGACCGCCGCGATGGTCGGCTTGGAGATGGTGAGGAACCGGATCACGTTGTCGAAGTCGCGACGAAGCACTGGGGCCCATTCCTCGCGCCCCTTCGGCGTTTTCGCCGCCTGATCCTGAAGATCGAATCCCGGCGTGAATGCTTTGCCTTCACCGGTAACGACGATAATGCGACAGTCCGGATCCGATTCCATCTCGTCGCAGGCCTGCGAAATCTCGGACAGCATCGCCTGGCTCATCGCATTCAGCCTGCTCGGGCGGTTGAGTCGCAACAGGCGAATATGGCCCTGCTTCTCTATCGTGATGGTTTCGTAACTCATGGTTTCCTCCTTTGCCGCAGCCGACCGTTCAGGCGCCCGCTTCTCTCATCTCGCCGATGGCGCGGATACCGCCGACAACGTAGGGGATGAGGACCTGTTGATACCGGTTGTAGTCCGCCGAACCGGAGTCGTCGGTCTCTTCGACGAGGCTGTCGAAGCGAGTGTCGTTCGTGGTGGATCCGTACAACCCCGACAGAAGAAACTGGAAGGCGCGGGCGCTGTCGGCTTCGGTCAGCGCCGGAACCGCCGTGCGGATCGTTGCGATGAAGCGCTTCGCGGTGGGGTTGAACCCTTCGGCGATCACTGGAGCGAGGCGTCTGTCCCAGACATTGCGGCCGATGAAGAGCGCATAGCAACGCCAACCGGGATCATTGCTTTCCAGCCGCTCGAAATATGGATCGAGAAACGCGCGCACGACTGGTTCGAGCGCGACATTTCCCTTGCCCACAAGGCGTTCGTAGCTATCGAGAAGCTGAATGCGATCGGCGCTGATAACACCTGCGCGACGCAGAATCACCTCTCGCACCAGTTCCTCTTTCTGGCCGAAATGATAGACGATCTGACCGACGTTTCCGCCCGATTTTTGGGCGATCTCTTTCAAGGTGACCGAGTCGATGCCGCTTTCCGCGAACAGCAGCTCGGCCGCGTCGAGTAAGCGCCCGCGCGTCGCGACATTGTATGAGCCGGATCTCTTCCCACTGCTTGGCACGTCGATCTCCTTTTGACTGAAATTCGATATGCAATATCTAATTTGAAGAAAAATTTAATGTTTGACAAGTGGTTTATTTTTGAAAACCATTGGTACTTACAGAAATTCAGACTCAAACCAATGTTGTGATGTCGAGTTTGGGTTGGGAGGAGAAATGAGAATTCTGAATTGGATCGATTGGCTCAATCTCTGGGTCGGTCGCTTGGTGAGCCACCTCATCTGGGTGGGTGCCGCCGTGCTTGTTTTCGAGGTGGTGTCCCGTTACGTCTTTGCCAGTCCGACGGTCTGGGCCCATGGCTATACGCAGCGCATCTACGCGGTCTATTTCATCCTGATCGGTGCCTATGCGCTCCTGCGCAACGCCCACGTTCGTGTCGATATTCTGATGATTGGACGGTCGGCGCGTGTGCGCTCGGTGTTCGACATATTGAGTTATTCGATGCTTCTGATCTGGTGCGCTGCACTCAGTTACGAAGGTTGGAACTTCTTTCAGGAAGCGATGCTGTGGAACGAGAAGGATGACAGCGCGCTAGCCCACCCCCTCTGGCCGGTGAAACTCGTTCTCGTCATCGCGGCCGTCCTCTTCGCCCTCCAGGCTTTCGCCGGCCTCGTGCGGTCAATCCATGGTGCTTTCGTCCCTTCCGACAGCGTGTCCAAAGCAGGAGCTGTCTGACATGACCCCAGAAATTCTGACACTGGCGATGTTCGGTGCCCTCGTGCTGGCTATCATGCTGGGCGTATCTTTGTCATTTGCGATGGGCGGGATTGCCGTGATCTTCGCTCTCATTCTCGAAGGTCCGAACGGTCTTTATTCCGTGGTGTCGAGTACCTTCGGCAATATGTGGTCTATCCTATTGTCCGCCATACCGCTGTTCGTCGCCATCGGCATCGCGCTCGGGAAGTCGAAGATCGCGGATGACCTGTATCGGGCTTTCTATCTCTGGTCAGGACGGGTGAACGGTGGTCTGCTGGTCGGCACCTCCGGTTTCGCGGCGGTTCTCTCCGCCATGACCGGGAACTGTTCGGCGTCGACCATCACCACCGGACTAGTCGGTATTCCCGCGATGAAACGGCACGGCTACAACGACCGCTTCGTTCTGGGCACCATCGGGGCCTCAGGGACGCTGGGGATTCTCATTCCTCCCTCGATCACGCTCATCATTATCGCGATGATGACTGGGCTATCGGTCGGAAAGCTGTTCTTCGGCGGGTTGTTGGCTGGTCTGTTCATCCTCGCCGCGTTCATCATCTACATCATGGTCCGGGCAAACCTGAAACCGAGCCTCGCGCCGGCGGCGGAAATGGCGGCTCCTATGCGCGAAAAAATCGGCGCGCTCAAATCCGTGATATTGCCGCTACTGATCGTTCTTTCGGTTCTGGTTTCGATTTTCCTTGGGATCGCCACTCCGACCGAGGCCGCGGCGGTGGGCGTCGCTGCCGTGCTCTTCTCGGTCTGGCTGCGCGGGGAACTTTCACTGAAATTCCTGCGCGAGGTTAGCCACGAAACCGCTTCGGTCACCGGCATGGTGGTGTGGATCATTTTCGGCGCCGGGGCTTTCGTCTCGATCTATTCGAGCGGTGGCGGCGTCAACTTTATGCTGGACCTTCTGCGCGGCTCGTCGATGCACCCATGGATGTTGATCGTCGTGATGCAGATTGCGGCTCTTATCTTGGGTATGTTCCTGGACCCGGTGGGAATCATCCTGCTGACACTACCTATCTTTTTCCCGATCGTCGTGGAGCTCGGGTTCGATCCGATCTGGTTCTGCGTGACCTTCCAGCTGAACCTGTGCATCGGCTACATCACGCCGCCCTTCGGCTACAACCTGTTCTACCTCAAGAGCCTAAGCCCCGAGACGCCAATTTCGCAGATTTACGGCGCTGTCATGCCCTTTCTGCTGATCATGCTTCTGACCGGCGGCTTCCTGATTGCCGTGCCAGACATCCTGATAGGCCTAACGGCCTACATGAACTGACCCTGTGCGCAGGGTTGCCGAACTCAACAAGGAGGAGAGACTGAAATGACCAATAGAAAGCTTCATCGGAGACAGATCCTGAAAGGCGGCGTCGCGGCTGCCGGCGCGACCGTCCTGTCGGCCCCCCCCGTGCTGGCGCAAGAGCAGATCAAATGGCGCATTCAAAGCCACTGGACTCCGGGGATCGAGTATTACGACACGATCTATGTCGAGTTTGCTCGCTGGATCACCGAGGCAACAGACGGCGAGATTCAGGTAGAGGCTCTGCAAGCCAACACCGTTGCGCCGACGAACGAAGTGCTGGGCGCCCTGCGTCGCGGTCTTCTGGACGCCGCCTTCATTTTCCCCGGCTACTGGATCGGGCGTATCCCGGCCGCCGGTCACCTGAACGGTAACCTGGCGACTTGGGATAACCACGAAGAGATGCAGTTCTTTTTCTACGAGATGGGCGCGCTCGATGTGATCCGCGAAGCCTATGGCCAGTACGGCATCTATCAGGCCGGCCCGATTTCGTTCGGTGGTCTGGCGGTATACGCCAAAGAACCGATCGAAACCGCTGACGATTTCAAAGGCTTCAAAATCCGGTCCACCGGTACGCCGGGCCGTGTGTTCGAAAAGATGGGCGCCACCCCTGTATTCGTTCCGGGTGGCGAGCTGTATCAAAGTCTTCAAACCGGGGTCGTCGATGGCGCCCATTGGGGCTGCGTGTCGACTGGCTGGGGCATGAACCTTCAGGAAGTGACCAGCAACATCGTGACGCCCGACTTCCTCAGCCACTCCAATGGCGAATTCATCGTGGGCATGGAGCAGTGGAACCGGATTGGCAGCGATCACAAACGGATCATCCACGATGCCGTGCGCGCCATGAGTGCCAACGCCAGTGCGCATTTCCGTCATCTCGACTACATCCGGATGAAGGAATTCACCGACGATATGGGCAAGAACATCTCGACCGTCACGCCCGACGTGATGCAACAGCTGCGCGCCAAGTCGCTGGAAGTGGTGGACGAGTATTCGCAGGAGGACCCGGAATACTGCGGTCGTCTTGGCGACATGATGCACGAGTTCATGAAACTCACCGGAAAGGTCTAATCCAGGTCCTCCCGTCGGTCCCCGATCCAAGGGTGCCGGCTTTGCGATGCGCGACCCCGTCCGTGGCCGCGCATCGCCTTTTGCCGGACTTCGTCCCGGGCCAGCGCCGGTTAGGTTTTTGACCCCATGGTTTGATGGCGCGACTTTTTCTCAGGAATGGGAGGAAGCATTCTGGGACAATTTAGTCATGGATCTGTCGCGTATTTGTGCCGCTCCGAGTGCTCGTTTAAGCCACCTTCCGTTCAAAAGCGACCGGGCTTTTCCAGCCCAGTGCTGAGTGGCGTCAGCGCGGATTATAGAAGCCGTTGATGTATTCGAAGATTGCCATCTCGGCCTGGCGCCGGGTTACCCAAGGTCTGCGCCAGATCAGTTCGGCCTTGATGGTTTTGAAGAACGTCTCGACTGCCGCATTGATGGTCCTATGTTTGCCACTCGCGATTGCTGAACTGCGAACCTTGATGCGAATGGATCGAGCTATGCGGGATTTTGGGTGACGGGGCCTGATCAAGCGGCGCGGTTTTCGGTGTCGTTTTCAGCGACACCGTCGGTGAATGTGACGCCTTCGATGACCAAAGGCAACTGGTTCGCCCCCTTCAGGCGGCGCCATGTTTTCGCGGCGGCCTGAACGAGCTTGAATACCATCAGCTTTGCGGTTTTCTGCGACAGCGCCCCCTTGGTTCGCACGGTCCGGTGCCGAACGGTGGCGAACACGCTTTCGATCGGGTTGCCCGTGCGCAGGTGATCCCAGTGGTCGGCCGGGAAGGCGTAAAAGGTGAGCAACGTCTCCTTATCCTTCGTCAGACAGGTGACCGCCTTCTC
>NZ_AUIJ01000037.1 GCF_000423645.1 Sediminimonas qiaohouensis DSM 21189
ATCGCAGCCGTCAGCGTCGTCTTGCCGTGGTCAACGTGACCAACTGTCCCGATGTTCACGTGCGGTTTAGAACGGTCAAACTTTTCCTTAGCCATGGTGGCCTCCTTTGTTTCATATGCGGTGCGCGAGAATTGCGCACCCTACAGGGGTGGTAGGGTGCGTGGCCGGGCCACGCACCGCTTTATGCGTATTTCGCCTGGATCTCTTCGGCGATGTTCTGCGGCACGGGCTCGTAATGGTCGAACTGCATCGTGAACTGCGCGCGGCCCGAGGACATCGAGCGCAGCGTGTTGATGTAGCCGAACATGTTGGCCAGCGGCACGAAGGCGTCGATCATGATCGCGTTGCCGCGGGGCTCCTGGCCTTGCACCTGGCCGCGGCGCGACGTCAGATCGCCGATGATCGAGCCGGTGTATTCCTCCGGCGAGACGACCTCGACTTTCATCACCGGCTCCAGCATCTTGGCGCCGGCCTTGCGCAGACCTTCGCGCATGCCCATCCGTGCGGCGATCTCGAACGCCATGACCGAGCTGTCCACGTCGTGGTACTTGCCGTCGATCAGGGCGACCTTGAAGTCGATCACGGGGAAGCCGGCCAGCGGGCCGCTGTCCATGACGCTCTCGATGCCCTTCTGGACGCCGGGGATGTATTCCTTGGGCACGGCACCGCCAACGATGCGCGATTCGAACGAATAGCCTTCGCCCGGCTCTGTCGGCGAAATGACCAGCTTGACCTCGGCGAACTGACCCGAACCACCCGACTGCTTCTTGTGGGTGTAGGTGTGCTCGATCTCGTGGCTGATCGTTTCACGGTAGGCCACCTGCGGCGCACCGATGTTCGCATCCACCTTGAATTCGCGCTTCAGGCGATCGACCAGGATATCCAGGTGCAATTCGCCCATGCCCTTCATGATCGTCTGGCCCGATTCCATATCGGTTTCGACGCGGAAGGACGGATCCTCGGCGGCCAGGCGCGCAAGGCCCTGGCTCATCTTTTCCTGGTCGCCCTTGGTCTTGGGCTCGACCGCGATCTCGATCACCGGATCGGGGAACGTCATCGTTTCCAGAACCACCGGCGCCTTGGGGTCACAGATGGTATCGCCGGTTGTCGTATCCTTGAGGCTGGCCAGCGCGATGATGTCACCGGCGAACGCCTCGTCGATCTCGGTCCGGTCGTTGGAGTGCATCATCATCATACGGCCGATGCGCTCTTTCTTGCCCTTGGTCGAGTTCTGGATCGTGTCGCCCTTGCGCAGCACGCCGGAATAGATCCGCGTGAAGGTCAGCGAGCCGACGAACGGGTCGTTCATGATCTTGAACGCGAGGCCCGAGAACGGCATGTCGTCATCCGCGCGGCGCGGGATGTTGCGCGTCTCGGTCTCGTCATCGGGGGCAAAGCCCATGTAATCGACCACGTCCAGCGGGCTGGGAAGGTAATCGATCACGGCGTTCAGCAGGGGCTGCACACCCTTGTTCTTGAAGGCGGAGCCAGCCAGAACGGGCACGAAGCTCAGGCTCAGCGTCCCCTTGCGGATCAGCTTGCGCAGGGTGTCGACGTCAGGCTCTTCGCCTTCCAGGTAGGCTTCCATCGCCTCGTCGTCCTGCTCGACCGCGTTCTCGATCAGCTTGCTGCGCCATTCCTCGGCGGTGTCCTTCAGGCTGTCGCGAATTTCTTCCTGGAACCAGGTCGCGCCCAGGTCTTCGCCGCGCCAGACCCATTCCTTCATGGTGACCAGGTCAACGATGCCTTCCAGCTCGTGCTCGGCCCCGATCGGGATCTGGATCGGGCAGGCGATGGCGCCGGTCCGGTCTTCGATCATGTGCACGCAGTTGAAGAAGTCCGCACCGATCTTGTCCATCTTGTTGACGAACACGATGCGCGGCACCTTGTAGCGATCCGCCTGGCGCCAAACCGTCTCGGTCTGCGGCTCGACGCCCGCGTTGGCGTCCAGAACCGCAACGGCCCCATCCAGAACCGCCAGCGACCGCTCGACCTCGATGGTGAAGTCGACGTGGCCGGGGGTGTCGATGATGTTCATCCGGTACTTTTCGGAATCGGGCTGCTTGCCGTCTTCCGTGCGCTCCCAGAACGTGGTGGTTGCGGCGCTGGTGATGGTGATCCCGCGTTCCTGCTCCTGCTCCATCCAGTCCATGGTGGCGGCGCCATCATGCACCTCACCGATGTTGTGGGATTTGCCGGTATAAAACAGGATCCGTTCGCTGCAGGTGGTTTTGCCTGCATCGATATGGGCCATGATGCCGAAGTTGCGGTAGCGTTCGAGCGGATAATCGCGTGCCATTTCAGAAATGCCTCTAGGGTTTACCAGCGGTAGTGGCTGAACGCTTTGTTGGCGTCGGCCATCTTGTGGGTGTCTTCGCGCTTCTTAACGGCCGAGCCACGGCTGTTGACAGCGTCCAGAAGCTCGCCTGCGAGGCGCTCTTCCATGGTGTTCTCGTTGCGCGAGCGCGATGCGGTGATCAGCCAGCGGATCGCCAGCGCCTCGCGGCGCTCGGGGCGCACTTCGACGGGAACCTGGTAGGTCGCCCCGCCAACACGGCGCGAGCGCACCTCGACGGAAGGCTTGATGTTATCCAGCGCCTCGTGGAAGATCTCCACCGGCGCGCGCTTGACCTTGTCTTCGACGCGCCCGAGCGCGTTGTACACGATCCGCTCGGCGACGGATTTCTTGCCGTCGATCATCAGGTTGTTCATGAACTTCGTCAAAACCCGATCGCCATATTTGGCGTCGGGCAGGATTTCGCGTTTCTCAGCGGCGTGACGACGGGACATCTGTTATTCCTCTTGTTCCTCTGCGGGCGAGGCCCCGGATCATGCCCGGGACGCCCGAAACACTTATTTCGGGCGCTTGGCGCCATACTTGGAGCGGCGTTGCTTACGGTCCTTGACGCCCTGCGTATCCAGCACACCGCGCAGGATGTGGTAGCGAACGCCGGGAAGGTCTTTCACACGACCGCCGCGGATCAGGACCACCGAGTGTTCCTGAAGGTTGTGCTTTTCGCCGGGGATGTAGCTGATCACCTCGTAACCATTGGTCAGGCGCACCTTGGCGACTTTCCGCATGGCCGAGTTCGGCTTCTTCGGCGTGGTGGTGTACACGCGGGTGCACACGCCGCGCTTTTGCGGGCATTGCTCCAGGTGCATCGACTTCGAGCGCTTGACTTTGGGCTGACGCGGTTTGCGGATCAGCTGTTGGATCGTTGGCATTGGGTTTCTTCCCCGTCTATCAACACATGTGTCTGCACGAGGCACCCCCGTGCGGCTTTCAATTCCGGCACCCTGCGCGTCCACAAGGTGATCAGTGCGCACTTGCAGTGCGGCGTTACCTGCGCGCCAGTACTGCGACGCAAAAAACCGCATACGTCCCCCTGTTCGCGGGGACGACACGGTGGGATTCCAGAGGATCGGGCCTGCAAGACCGGATCTTGACCACTTCGGTTCGGTATCGGCATGGGGCGACCCCCAGCCGGGATGACGCGCGTATAGGCGGAGTCGCAGGGGTTGTCAACAAGCGTTGGCGCCTCAATCGAGGCAAGTCAAAGCGTCTGCACCGGAACCTTGCGCGCCCTGCGCTTGAGGTGCCCTTCGCGCACCAGCATCCAGATGCCGCTGCCCACCACGATCGCCGCGCCGATCAGGGTCAGGGGCACAGGCCATTCGCCGAACACCAACCACCCCAACAGCAAGCCCCAGATCATGCCGGTGTACCGGAACGGCGAGATGAAAGAAACCTCGCCCACCCGCATCACCATGACCGACATCACGTAGCCGCCGATAACCATCACGCCGGCCCCCGTGATCAGGCCCGCCGCGCGCGGTGTCAGGGGCGCCCAGTCCTCGAACAGGCTCAGCCCCCCGAAAAACACCGTTACCGCCAGCGCCGAGGCAAACGTCACCATCATCGAGGGCACCGCCGTGGACATCCGGCGCGTCGCCAGGTCCCGCACCGTAACACAGCCAACCGCGATCAGCGCATAGATCGAATAGATGTTGAACCCCTCGGTGCCGGGCCGGACAATCAGCAAAACCCCGACAAGCCCGACCAGGATCGCCCCCATGCGGCGCCATCCCAAGGGTTCCGCGAAAAACAGCGCCGCCGCCAGCGTCACGATCAACGGAAGCGATTGCAAGATCGCCGTGACATTGGCCAGCGGCATCTTGAACAGCGCGTTGAGGAAAAAATACGCCGCCCCGATCTCGGCGCCCATCCGCAGCACGACAAGCCATCGGTCGCGCCCCGCCACACGCAGGTGAATCGCCCCCATCCGCCACGCCAAAAGGCCGGTCGCCACCGCGGTCAACACACCCCGCAGAAACAGGATCTGGTAAAGGGGCACTTCACCCGCCAGCAGTTTCATGAAGGCATCGTTGAGCGTGAAGGCCGCCATGCTGGCCATCATCATCAACGCACCCCGGGTGTTGTCAGTCAGCATCGCGCGTTCCGTGTAAAATCAATCCCGGCACCCTACCGGGCTGTTTTCGCACCGCAAGCCCCCCAAACGACAAAAGCCCCCGCCGGTGTGGCGGGGGCTCTTGCAGGTCTCGTTGCCTTGGCGATCAGCTTTCGCTGTCATCCTCGGGCGTGCTTACCGCGTTGTCGAACGGATCGGCGTTCACGGTATCGTCCGCTTCGGGGGCGGCCAGTGCGGCCGCGGCCTCGGCTTCTTCGCGGCGCGCTTCGATCACCACGTTGTCGCGCTGTTGCGCCACCTGGCGTACCTTCTGCGTCGCGCCGCCGGTGCCCGCCGGGATCAGACGACCCACGATGACGTTCTCTTTCAGACCGACCAGCTTGTCGCGCTTGCCTTGCACGCTGGCCTCGGTCAGAACGCGCGTCGTTTCCTGGAACGATGCCGCCGAGATGAAGCTGCGGGTCTGCAGCGACGCCTTGGTGATGCCCAACAGGATCGGACCGCCCTGCGCAGGGCGGCCGCCCTTGCTGATCGCCTTCTCGTTGGCCGCCTCGAACTCCTGCTTGTCGACGTGTTCACCCTTCAGCAGCGTGGTGTCGCCACTATCCGAGATCTCCCACTTCTGGAGCATCTGGCGCACGATGACTTCGATGTGCTTGTCGTTGATCTTCACACCTTGCAGGCGGTAGACGTCCTGCACCTCGTCGATCATGTAATTCGCCAGCGCCTCGACCCCGAGGATCGACAGGATGTCGTGGGGCGCGGGGTTGCCATCCATGATGTAGTCGCCCTTCTGGACGAAATCGCCCTCCTGGACGGGGATGTGCTTGCCCTTGGGAACCATGTATTCGACCGGGTCCATGGACTCGTCCGTGGGTTCGATCGAAATACGGCGCTTGTTCTTGTAGTCCTTGCCAAAGCGCACGTAGCCATCGCATTCGGCAATGATCGCGTGGTCCTTGGGGCGGCGCGCCTCGAACAGTTCGGCAACACGCGGCAGACCGCCGGTGATGTCCTTGGTCTTGGCGCTTTCCCGCGGAATACGCGCAACCACGTCGCCCGCGGTCACGGCCTGTCCGTCTTCGACCGACAGGATCGCGTCCACCGACATCGGGTAGCTCACCGGGTTGCCCGCATCGGTGCGGACCGGCTCGCCGTCCTCGCCAACCAGGATGATCTCGGGCTTCAGCTCGTTGCCCTTGGGCGCGGCGCGCCAGTCGGTCACGATCTTCTGGGTCATGCCGGTGGCATCGTCGGTCTCTTCGCGCACGGCCGTGCCCGAAACCAGGTCGACGTATTTCACCATTCCGGTTTTCTCGGCGATGATCGGCAGGGTGTAGGGATCCCATTCGAACAGCTTGTCGCCGCGCGCCACCTTGTCGCCCTCGCGCACGAACAGCTTGGTGCCATAGCCCAGCTTGTGGCTGGCCCGCTCCTGCCCGTTCTCATCGAGAATGCGCAGCTTCATGTTGCGGCCCATGGTCAGGATCTCGCCCGAGGCGTTTTCCAGCGTGCTGGCATTCTCGAACTCGATCGTGCCCTCCTGGCTGGCCTCAAGGAAGGACTGCTGTCCACCCTGCGCAACACCGCCGATGTGGAACGTCCGCATCGTCAGCTGCGTGCCCGGCTCGCCGATCGACTGCGCCGCGATGATGCCCACCGCTTCGCCTTCGTTGACCATCGTGCCGCGAGCCAGGTCACGCCCGTAGCACATCGCGCAAACGCCATCCTCGGCCTCGCAGGTCAGGGGCGAGCGCAGGCGCGCCACTTGCAGCGCGACCTCGTCGATCCGGTCGGCCATCCGCTCGTCAACCATCTGGCCGGTGGGGGTGATCACCTCGTTGGTGCCCGGCTCGAGGATGTCCTCGGCCGCAACGCGCCCAAGGCACCGCTCGCCCAGCGATGCAACGACTTCGCCATCGTTGACGGCCGCCTCGACGGTGATCGCCAAGTCGGTGCCGCAGTCGTGCTCGCGCACGATGCAGTCCTGCGACACGTCCACCAGGCGGCGGGTCAGGTAGCCCGAGTTCGCCGTCTTCAACGCGGTGTCCGACAGACCTTTCCGCGCGCCGTGGGTCGAGTTGAAGTATTCAAGAACGGTCAGACCTTCCTTGAAGTTCGAGATAATCGGCGTCTCGATGATGTCGCCGTTCGGCTTGGCCATCAGGCCTCGCATGCCGCCCAGCTGCTTCATCTGCGTGACAGAGCCACGCGCGCCCGAGTGGGCCATCATGTAGACGCTGTTCGGCTCGGCCTCGGCGCCGTTTTCATCGACGTGCTTGGCGGAGATGTTACCCATCATCGCCTCGGTCACCTCGTCGTTGCACTTGGACCAGGCATCAACCACCTTGTTGTACTTTTCGCCCTGGGTAATCAGACCGTCCATGTACTGCTGTTCGAAATCCTGCACCAAGGTGCGGGTGTTTTCGACGATGGGCCACTTCTGCTCGGGGATAACCATGTCGGCCTTGCCGAAGCTGATGCCGGCATTGCACGCCTCGCGGAACCCCGCGGTCATGATCTGGTCGCAGAAAATGACCGATTCCTTCTGACCGCAATAGCGGTAGACGGTGTCGATGATCTGCTGCACCTCTTTCTTGCGCAGCAGGCGGTTGACCAGGTCGAAAGGCGCCTTGGCGTTCTTCGGCATCAACGCACCCAGACGCACGCGGCCCGGTGTCGTCTCATACCGCTTGAAGATCTCGTTGCCTTCCTCGTCGATCTGCGGAATCCGCGCGGTCACCTTCGCGTGCAGGTGCACAGAGCCGGTATCCAGCGCGTATTGCACCTCTTCGATCGAGCCAAAGACCATGCCTTCGCCCTTCATCCCCTCGCGTTCGATCGAGGTGTAGTAAAGGCCAAGAATCATATCCTGCGACGGCACGATGATCGGCGCGCCGTTGGCCGGCGACAGCACGTTGTTGGTGGACATCATCAGGACCCGCGCCTCAAGCTGCGCCTCAAGGCTCAGCGGCACGTGAACAGCCATCTGGTCACCGTCGAAGTCGGCGTTGAACGCCGCGCAAACCAGCGGATGAAGCTGGATCGCCTTGCCCTCGATCAGAACCGGCTCGAACGCCTGGAAACCCAGGCGGTGCAACGTCGGCGCACGGTTCAGCATCACGGGATGCTCGCGGATCACCTCGTCAAGGCTGTCCCAAACCTCGGGACGTTCCTTCTCGACCAGCTTCTTGGCCTGCTTGACGGTGCTCGACAGGCCCTTGGCCTCAAGCCGCGAATAGATGAACGGCTTGAACAGCTCCAGCGCCATCTTCTTGGGCAGGCCGCACTGGTGCAGCTTCAGCTCCGGACCCGTCACGATGACGGACCGGCCCGAGAAGTCCACGCGCTTGCCCAGCAGGTTCTGACGGAACCGGCCCTGCTTGCCCTTCAGCATATCGCTCAGCGATTTCAGCGGGCGCTTGTTGGTGCCGGTGATGACGCGACCGCGGCGGCCGTTGTCAAACAGCGCATCAACCGATTCCTGCAACATCCGCTTCTCGTTGCGCACGATGATATCGGGTGCGCGCAGCTCGATCAGCCGCTTGAGGCGGTTGTTGCGGTTGATTACCCGGCGATACAGATCGTTCAGGTCGGACGTCGCGAACCGGCCACCGTCCAGCGGCACCAGCGGACGCAGTTCCGGCGGGATCACCGGGATCACCGTCATCACCATCCATTCCGGGCGATTGCCGGATTCCAGGAAGCTCTCGACGACTTTCAGCCGCTTGATGATCTTCTTCGGCTTCAGCTCGCCCGTCGCTTCCTTCAGGTCGGCGCGAAGCTGCTCTGCCTCGCCCTCAAGGTCGATCGCAGCCAGCATTTCGCGGATCGCCTCGGCGCCGATATTGGCTGTGAAGGCGTCGGTGCCGTACTGGTCCTGCGCGTCCATATACTCTTCTTCGCTGAGCATCTGGCCGTATTGCAGGTCCGTCAGGCCCGGCTCGATCACCACGTAGTTCTCGAAATACAGGACCCGCTCCAGATCGCGCAGCGTCATGTCCAGCATCAGGCCGATACGGCTGGGCAGCGATTTCAGGAACCAGATATGCGCCACCGGCGCAGCCAGTTCGATATGGCCCATCCGCTCGCGGCGGACCTTCTGCAGCGTCACCTCGACGCCGCATTTTTCGCAGACGACGCCGCGATACTTCATGCGCTTGTATTTGCCGCACAGGCATTCGTAATCCTTGATCGGGCCAAAAATACGCGCGCAGAACAGGCCGTCACGCTCGGGCTTGAACGTGCGGTAGTTGATGGTTTCGGGCTTCTTGATCTCGCCATAGGACCACGAGAGGATCCGCTCGGGCGAGGCCAGCGAGACCTTGATCTCGTCAAAGACCTTGGTCGGGGCGACCGGGTTGAACGGGTTGTTTGCAAGTTCCTGGTTCATTTCCAAATCCTTAAAGGCTGTGGATGGAGGGCGGTGCAACGCCGTTTTCTTGAAAAGAAAACGGACCGAACCCTTTGAAAGGGTCCGGTGGCCGGCGCTTACTCATCCTCCTCCGCATCCAGGAGTTCCATATTCAGGCCAAGGCCGCGCACTTCCTTCACAAGCACGTTGAAGGATTCGGGCACGCCCGCCTCGAAGTTGTCCTCGCCCTTGACGATCGACTCGTAGACCTTGGTCCGGCCTGCCACGTCATCGGACTTGACCGTCAGCATCTCCTGCAGGGTGTAGGCGGCGCCATAAGCCTCAAGGGCCCAGACCTCCATCTCACCCAAACGCTGACCACCGAACTGCGCCTTACCGCCCAGCGGCTGCTGGGTAACCAGGCTGTAGGGCCCGGTTGAGCGCGCGTGGATCTTGTCGTCGACAAGGTGGTGCAGCTTGAGCAGGTACTTGACCCCCACCGTCACGGGGCGCGAGAACGCCTCGCCGGTGCGGCCGTCATAGACAACCGATTGCCCGGTCTGGTCAAAGCCCGCGCGGATCAGGGCATCGTTGATGTCCTCTTCCTTGGCACCGTCGAACACCGGTGTGGCGATCGGGATACCTTGCGTGACGTTGCCCGCCGCTTCGACAAGGGCGCCCTCGTCAAGCTCCTTGAGGCCCTCTTGATAGACCTCGTCGCCATAGACCGACTGCATGGTTTCACGCACCGGCGTCAGGTCGCCCGACCGGCGGTATTCGGCCAGTGCCTCGTCAACCTGCAGGCCCAGGGACCGGCTGGCCCAGCCCATGTGCGTCTCCAGGATCTGACCCACGTTCATCCGGCTGGGCACGCCCAGCGGGTTGAGGCAGACATCCACCGGCGTGCCGTCCGCCAGGAACGGCATGTCCTCCATCGGGATCACGCGGCTGACGACACCCTTGTTGCCGTGACGGCCGGCCATCTTGTCGCCGGGCTGGATCTTGCGCTTCACCGCGATGAAGACCTTGACCATCTTCATCACGCCCGGCGGCAGGTCGTCGCCACGGCGAACCTTCTCGACCTTGTCCTCGAACCGTGCATCAAGCGCGCGTTTCTGCGCCTCGTACTGTTCGTGCAGGGCCTCGACGATCTGCGCGTCGGCCTCGTCCTTCAAGGCCAGTTGCCACCACTGGCCACGGGTCAGCGTTTCCAGCAGCTCCTCGGTGATTTCCGAGTTCGCCTTGACGCCCTTGGGCCCCTTCACGGCAACCTTGCCCAGGATCAGCGGCTTCAGACGGGCATAGATGTTGCGATCCAGGATCGCCAGCTCGTCATCGCGGTCGCGCGCCAGGCGCTCGACTTCTTCGCGCTCGATCTGCAGGGCGCGCTCGTCCTTTTCCACGCCGTGGCGGTTGAACACGCGCACTTCGACAACCGTGCCGAAATCACCCGGTTTCACGCGCAACGAGGTGTCGCGCACGTCGCTGGCCTTCTCGCCAAAGATCGCGCGCAGCAGCTTTTCCTCGGGCGTCATCGGGCTTTCGCCCTTGGGGGTGATCTTGCCCACAAGGATATCGCCCGGCTCCACGTCGGCACCGATATAAACGATGCCCGCCTCGTCGAGGTTGCGCAGCGCCTCTTCGCCCACGTTGGGAATGTCGCGGGTGATCTCCTCCGGCCCCAGCTTGGTGTCGCGGGCGGCAACTTCGAATTCCTCGATGTGGATCGAGGTGAAAACGTCGTCGCGCGCAATCCGCTCGGACAGCAGGATCGAGTCCTCGTAGTTATAGCCATTCCACGGCATGAACGCGGTGATCACGTTGCGGCCCACGGCCAGCTCGCCCATGTCCGTTGCCGGACCATCGGCGATGACCTCGTCCTTGAGCACGCTATCGCCCACCTTAACCAGCGGGCGCTGGTTGATGCACGAGTTCTGGTTCGAGCGCTGGAACTTGCGCAGGCGGTAGATATCCACCCCCGGATCGCCCGGCTCCAGGTCCTCGGTCGCGCGCACAACGATACGCTGCGCATCCACCTGGTCGATGACACCCGACCGGCGCGCCATGATCGCGGCGCCCGAATCGCGGGCAACCGTGCCCTCGATCCCGGTGCCGACAAGCGGCGCCTCGGTTTTCACCAGCGGCAGCGCCTGCCGCATCATGTTCGCCCCCATCAGGGCGCGGTTGGCGTCGTCGTTTTCCAGGAACGGGATCAGAGAGGCCGCAACCGACACCAGCTGCTTGGGTGACACGTCGATCAGGTCCACCTGGTCAACCGGGGCAAGCGTGTATTCGCCCGCCTGCCGGGTGTTGACCATCTCGGCCACGAATTTCCCCTCGCTGTCCAGCTTGGCGTTGGCCTGCGCAACGGTGTGGCGGGCCTCTTCGGTGGCGGACATATAGACCACCTCGTCGGACACCTTGCCATCATCAACGCGGCGATACGGGGTCTCGATGAACCCGTACTTGTTGACCCGCGCAAAGGTCGCGAGCGAGTTGATCAGACCGATGTTCTGGCCTTCCGGCGTCTCGATCGGGCACATCCGGCCATAGTGGGTCGGGTGCACGTCGCGCACCTCAAAGCCGGCGCGCTCGCGCGTCAGGCCGCCAGGCCCAAGGGCCGACAGGCGCCGCTTGTGCGTCACTTCCGACAGCGGGTTGGTCTGGTCCATGAATTGGCTGAGCTGCGACGAGCCAAAGAACTCGCGCACCGCGGCCGCGGCCGGCTTGGCGTTGATCAGGTCCTGCGGCATCACCGTGTCGATCTCGACGGACGACATCCGCTCCTTGATCGCACGCTCCATCCGCAGCAGGCCGACGCGGTACTGGTTCTCCATCAATTCGCCAACCGAACGCACCCGGCGGTTGCCAAGGTGGTCGATGTCGTCGATGTCGCCCTTGCCGTCGCGCAGTTCCATCAGGGCCTTGATGCAGGCCACGATATCTTCGCGGCGCAGCGTGCGCAGCGTATCGGGCGCATCCAGCGCCAAGCGCATGTTCATCTTGACGCGGCCCACGGCCGACAGGTCGTACCGCTCCGAGTCGAAGAACAGCGAATCGAACATCGTGCTGGCCGCCTCGACGGTGGGCGGCTCGCCCGGGCGCATCACGCGATAGATATCCATGAGCGCGGTCTCGCGGTTCATGTTCTTGTCCATCGCCATGGTGTTGCGCATGTACGGGCCCACGGTGACGCCGTCGATGTCCAGAACCGGAATATCCGTCACGCCGGCATCCAGCAGCTCCTGCAGGGTGCCGCCGGAAATCTCGCCGTCCTTGCCGCGCTCCAGCGTCAGCTCATCGCCCGCCTCGACATAGATCGCGCCGGTTTCCTCGTTGATGATGTCGCGCGCGACGAACTTGCCGACGATGTTCTCGAACGGCACCAGCAGGTCGGTAACCTTGCCTTCGTCCTTGAGCTGCTTGACCGCCCGCGGCGTGACCTTCTTGCCCGCCTCGCAGATCACCTCGCCAGTGGCTGCATCGACCAGGTCATAGGTCGGGCGCGTCCCGCGCACGCGGTCGGGGAAGAACTTGGTGACCCAGCCCTTGCCCTTCTGCAGCTTGTAATCAACCGTGTCGTAATACGAATTCATGATCATTTCCTGATCCATGCCCAAGGCATAGAGCAGCGTCGTCACCGGCAGTTTCCGGCGACGGTCGATCCGCGCGAACACGATATCCTTGGCGTCGAATTCGAAATCCAGCCACGAGCCGCGATAGGGAATGATCCGGCAGGCGAACAGCAACTTGCCCGAGCTGTGCGTCTTGCCCTTGTCGTGGTCAAAGAAAACGCCGGGGCTGCGGTGCATCTGGCTGACGATCACGCGCTCGGTGCCGTTGACCACGAAGGTGCCCGTTGGCGTCATGAGCGGCATGTCCCCCATGAACACGTCCTGCTCCTTGATGTCCTTGACCGACTTGTTGCCGGTGTCGTCGTCCACATCGAACACGATCAGGCGCAGCGTAACCTTCAGCGGCGCGCTGTAGGTCATGTCGCGCTGCATGCACTCTTCGACATCGTATTTCGGCTTTTCCAACTCGTACTTGACGAATTCCAGCACGCTGGTCTCGTTGAAATCCTTGATCGGAAAGACCGACTGAAACACGCCCTTGATGCCTTCGCCATCGGCCGGCTCGGCGCCATCGCCCGAGTCCAGGAATAGCTCGTAGGACGATTTTTGAACCTCGATCAGGTTCGGCATTTCCAGCACTTCGCGGATCTTGCCGTAGTATCTGCGCAAACGCTTCTTGCCGAGGAAACTGTTAGCCATGGTCGATGTTACCTTCTCGTTTCTCACCGGGTGCGCATGTCGTCGGGCTCCGACATCGCACCCATCCGAAACAGGGCGTTCAGATCAATTCCCGGCCCTTGTCCCACCAAGAGCCTCCCGATCCGCGAACCGCGCCTTAGAAAGAGCTTTGTGCAAAGCCCTTTCTGAGACAGGTTCGGCTGGGCCCGGAAATCCGCGCCCAGCCTTGTCATCCCCACCGGGTCAGGCCCGGTGACGGATCACTTGAGTTCGACCTCGGCGCCAGCTGCTTCCAGCTTGCCCTTGATCTCTTCCGCTTCGGCCTTGTCGACGCCTTCCTTGACGGCTTTGCCGCCGGCTTCGACCAGTTCCTTGGCTTCCTTCAGGCCCAGCCCGGTGATGCCGCGGACTTCCTTGATGACGTTGATCTTCGACGCGCCGGCCGATTTCAGGATCACGTCAAATTCGGTCTGCTCTTCTTCAGCAGCACCGCCAGCGCCCTCTGCGGGGCCGGCCATCATGACAGCGCCGCCCGATGCGGGCTCGATGCCATATTCGTCCTTGAGGATGGTTTTCAGTTCTTGTGCTTCGAGAAGCGTCAGACCAACGATCTCTTCAGCCAGTTTTTTCAGATCAGCCATGTGACTCTTTTCCGTTCTCTTAGGTGTGTTCCAACGTACGCAGGGGTTTGCCCCACGCGGGTATCGGGTTGCTTATGCGGCCTCTGCCTTGTCCTCGATCGTCGACAGGATGCCGGCGATATTCGAGGCGGGCGCGCCAATCGCACCGGCGATGTTCGAAGCGGGTGCGCCGAGCATGCCCGCGATCTGAGCGATAAGCTCGTCGCGCGAGGGCATTTTCGACACGGCTTCGACACCGGCCCGGTCCAGAGCGCTCTCACCCATTGCGCCACCAAGAATCTCAAGCTTCTTGTTTTCCTTGGCGAACTCCTCGGTCACCTTGGCGGCTGCCACGGGGTCCTCGGAATAGGTCAGAACGGTCATGCCCGACAGAAGATCGGCGATGCTTTCGCAAGGCTTCCCTTCAAGGGCGATCTTGGCGAGCCTGTTCTTGGCGACACGTACAGACCCGCCCGCGTCGCGCATGCGTGCGCGCAGGTCCTGCATCTCGGCAACCGTGAGGCCCGCGTAGTGTGATACCACCACGACGCCAGAGCTTTCGAAGATCTGGCCGAGTTCCTCGACCACTTTCTCTTTCTGGGCTCTATCCACAGTTTCACTCCAAAATTGGAAAGGTTTCCCTCTCCGGCTCCTAGTTTACCCCGCACCGAAATGCGGAGTTCGGGTCCAATTTCAGGGTCCCGAGGCCAGATCTGCCCGAAGGTTCACACCCAACGGTCAATATGTCTCGTTCCCCATCTCAGGAAGGAATTATTCACCGCCACGCGGCGAACCCTCCGTCTCGGACAGGACGGGGCCGATATGTGGCCCCGCCATTCTGCGCCGACCCCCCGCAAGGGACCGGCACGGAATTCTTACTCAGCCGCGGCGTTATCCACGCTGATCGTCACACCCGGCCCCATGGTCGAGGACAACGCGATGCGCTTCATGTAGGCGCCCTTGGCGCCGGCCGGCTTGGCCTTGACCACGGCGTTCACGAAGGCGCGGATGTTCTCGGCCAGCTTGTCGGCCTCGAACGATGCCTTGCCGACACCTGCATGCACGACACCGGCCTTTTCGGCCTTGAACTGCACCTGGCCGCCCTTGGCGTCCTGCACGGCCTGCGCGACATCCATCGTCACCGTGCCCACCTTGGGGTTCGGCATCAGGTTGCGCGGGCCCAGGATCTTGCCCAGCCGGCCAACGACCGGCATCATGTCGGGCGTGGCGATGCAGCGATCGAACTCGATCTTGCCGCTCTGGATGGTTTCCATCAGGTCTTCTGCGCCGACGATATCCGCGCCTGCGGCCTGTGCCTCTTCGGCTTTGGGGCCACGGGCGAACACGGCGACGCGCACGGTCTTGCCGGTGCCGTTGGGCAGGCCGACAACGCCGCGCACCATCTGGTCGGCGTGACGCGGATCAACGCCGAGGTTCACGGCGATTTCCACGGTCTCATCGAACTTCGCGGCGGCGTTCGCCTTGATCAGGGCCACCGCGTCTTCGACGCTCAGGTTTTCCTTGCCAGCAACGGCTTCGCGGGCGGCGCGGGTGCGTTTTCCAAGCTTTGCCATCTTACTTCACCTCGATGCCCATGGACCGGGCCGAGCCCAGGATGATTTTCATCGCGCCCTCGATATCGGTCGCATTCAGGTCGCGCATCTTCGCCTCGGCGATTTCCTTGACCTGCTTGGTGGTCACCGACCCCGCGGTCGCGCGCCCGGTTGTCGCAGAGCCCGACTTCAGCTTGGCCGCCTTCTTCAGGTAGTAAGACGCCGGCGGCGTCTTGATTTCCATCGTGAACGACTTGTCCTGGAAATACGAAATTTCGGTCGGGCACGGCGCACCCTGCTCCATTTCGGCAGTCTTGGCGTTGAACGCCTTGCAGAATTCCATGATGTTGATGCCGCGCTGACCCAACGCAGGGCCCACGGGCGGCGACGGGTTTGCTTGCCCGGCAGGCACTTGCAGCTTCAGCTTGCCGACGAGTTTCTTGGCCATCTGGCCTCTCCTTCTTTCCAACACCCCGCGAACGCGTTCACCGGGTCTCAAGTTGTGTGGTCCGGTCCGCGCATCGCGATGCGCTCGCCTCCCACAATGGCACCCCGGTCTCCCGGGAATTTCGTCCGGCGCGCCAGCGCGGCGCACCCATCAGGTCACGATTGCTTCGTGACCTGCGTGAATTCCAGCTCGACCGGCGTTTCCCGGCCAAAGATCGAAACAGCCACCTTCAGGCGCTGATTGTCGTCGTCCACGGCCTCGATCATGCCGTCGAAATCCTCGAACGGGCCGTCGTTGACCTTGACCTTCTCGCCCACCTCGAAATGCACCAGCGTGCGCGGGCTTTCCTCGCCCTCCTGCACACGGTTGAGGATGGCGTTCACTTCGGCGTCGCGCATCGGCAGGGGGCGCCCCTGCGGCCCCAGAAAGCCGGTCACGCGGTTGATGCCGTTGATCAGGTGATAACCCCGGTCCGACATCTCCATCCGCACAAGGACATAGCCGGGCATGAACCGACGCTCGGCGGTCACCTTCTTGCCGCGGCGCACCTCGATCACCTCTTCGGTGGGCACGAGAACCTCTTCGATTTCGTCCTCAAGACCGTTCTCGGCGGCGGCCTGCTTGATTTGCTCGGCGATCTTTTTCTCGAAGTTCGAGAGAACGCTCACCGAATACCACCGTTTCGCCATCTTGATCTCAGTCCTTGTCAGAACGGCCTATCAGCCGCAATTTATGTTCTTTTTCAAACGGTTGCCCGCCGCCGTCCGAAACAAAAAATCGGCGTGCAACACGAATCGCCGCACGCCACTCTCGGATCAGACCTGCCCTTTACAAAGGATATCTCCACATTTCAAGGCCAAAGGACGCATTGTTGCCCCACTGGCGAAACCCCGCCACCATGCCCGATCAGGCAAACAGGCTCAGGATTCCCTTCAGCCCGCCCTTGATCGCCAGATCGACCAGCGAAAAAAACAGCGCCGTCAGCGCCGCCATGATGAACACCATGACCGTGGTCAGCAGAACCTCGCGCCGCGTGGGCCAGACGACCTTGGCGACTTCCGAGCGAACCTGCTGAATGAACTGAAGCGGATTAGTGCGTGCCATGCCTGAGTCTTCTTCCCATCTGCCAGGGGGTTCAAATACGCCTCCATCGCGCCAAGATCAAGGCCCGCGCTAACGATGAGGGACGTGGCAGGGGCAGCAGGGCTCGAACCCGCGACCTACGGTTTTGGAGACCGTCGCTCTACCAACTGAGCTATACCCCTATGTCCGGGGCCTCAGTTACTGCGCCGGGCGGCGGTTTTCAAGGGCCGATTTCACTTTCATCGCCCTGCGCCGCGTCGTGCCCCATATACGAAACGGGGCCGCCCAACAGGCGACCCCGCTATCGTGCCAGGCCCGGCGCGGGGCCGGGCCGCAAACCCGATTACTTCAGGATTTTCGAGACGACGCCCGCGCCGACGGTGCGGCCGCCTTCGCGGATGGCGAAGCGCAGGCCGTCTTCCATCGCGATCGGCGC
>NZ_AUIJ01000038.1 GCF_000423645.1 Sediminimonas qiaohouensis DSM 21189
CCGGTCGGCGCAGCCTCCCAGATCATCTCCGGGTCAAACCAGACTGTCAGCGAGCCACGGCGCTTGAGCGCTTCGTTATAGGCCGGCCAGTTCCTGGTCTTGTAGGTTGGGGGTGTGGGTCTGCTCATGTCGCCCAGCTACCACACTGGATTCGCGACATGAATCCCTCACGCGCTTTGTGCAACAGAGCCCTTGGGTGTTGGGATATGCCGGTCAAATGGCCGCGTTTGGAAACGCCCTGATCGTGGGCGCGATCATGGTCGTGCTGGCACTGGCCGCGCTGATCGACTTCCGCGAATGGGAGGAATGGATCGGCATAGTGCTTGGCGTCTGGCTGATCGCTTCGCCGTGGATCCTCGGCTTTACCGGCCTTGTCGCCGCGATGTGGACCGCCGTCATTCTCGGCGTGCTCACGCTGGTCCTGGCGGGCTGGTCGCTCTACAGCCACGGCGGGATGAGCACGGCCTGACCCCCGCCAACACCGGCGGACCGCCTGCGTGACTGCGCAGGGGTCGTGCCAGCAATAGCCAACTCAACCAACCGGGGCGGGCAGCACTGCTCGCCCCACTCTATTGCGCAGAGCCCCCCGCCCGCGACATGTGGCCCCTTGCATTCCCCGTGTCGCGCGCGAAACTCCACCGCGCCGGGGCCGTAGCTCAGTCGGGAGAGCGCGTCGTTCGCAATGACGAGGTCAGGGGTTCGATTCCCCTCGGCTCCACCAATCCCAAAAACAGCAACCACTTGTTGCTACATAATCTTTTCCTGTCACTTGCCCCCGGCGTCATTCCCCTGCGAACGCAACCCTTGACCTGCGTCAAGGCGAAGCGGATCAAGGTTGAATAGGCTCACTCAATGGGGGGCGGTGACGCACCTGACCTGCCCAAAGGTGATGTTTCCACGCTGGAGGCGGACGCGAGATGACAACCGATACCAAGCCACATCTGACTCGCCCCCATGTGCGAGACCTGCTACGCGGCATGATCCGCATCCGCCGCTTCGAGGACAAATGCGCCGAGCTGTATACCCGCGAGAAAATCCGCGGCTTCCTGCATCTTTATGATGGCGAAGAGGCGGTCGCGATGGGGGTGATCCCGGTTCTCGGGCCGGACGACCGCATCGTCGCCACCTACCGCGAGCACGGTCATGCCCTGGCGCGTGGCATCGCGATGGGGCCGGTCATGGCCGAGATGTACGGCAAGGCCAACGGCTGCTCGGGCGGGCGCGGCGGCTCGATGCACCTGTTCGACGCGGGCGCCAATTTCTACGGCGGCAACGCCATCGTCGGCGGCGGCCTGCCGCTGGCGGCGGGGCTGGGCCTGGCTGACCGGATGACCGGCCAAAGGAACGTCACCGCCTGTTTCTTCGGAGAAGGCGCCGTGGCCGAGGGAGAGTTTCACGAAGCCATGAACCTGTCCGAGCTTTGGGATCTGCCGGTGCTCTGGATCTGCGAAAACAACGGCTATGCCATGGGCTCGGCGCTGGTGCGCACGGAGTCCCAGACCGATATCCACGCCAAGGCCACGGCCTACGGGATTGAGAGCGAAGTCGTCGATGGCATGGACGTGATCGCCGTCGAGGCCGCCGCGCGCCGCGCCGTGGCACGGATCCGGGAAACCGGCCGCCCCTACCTGATCGAGGCGCGCACCTACCGCTTTCGCGCGCATTCGATGTTCGACGCGCAGCTTTATCGTGACAAGGCCGAGGTGGCGCAGTGGCGGCAAAAGGGCCCGATCGTGCGGTTCCAGGGGTGGCTTTTGGAAAACGGCCTGATCCACAAGGCCGAGATCGACGCGATCACCGCCGAGATCGACGCCGAAATCACCGAAGCCGTGGCATTTGCCGAATCCGGGGAGTGGGAGCCCATCGAGACGCTGACCAAACACGTCATGTCCGAGGACCGGCCCGCGCCCCCCGCGCCCCAACCGGCCCAGGAACGGATCGAGATCAGCTACCGCGAGGCCGTCAAACAGGCCATCCGCGAGGCGATGACCAGCGACGAGCGCGTTTTCCTGATGGGCGAGGACGTGGGCGCCTATGGCGGCTGCTACGCGGTGTCCAAGGGCCTGATGGCGGAATTTGGCGAGGACCGGATCCGCGACACGCCGCTATCGGAATCGGGCTTTACCGGCGCCGGCATCGGCACCGCGGCGGCGGGCATGCGCCCGATTGTCGAGCTGATGACCGTCAACTTCTCGATCCTGGCGCTGGACCAGATCCTCAACACCGCCGCCACCATCCGGCACATGTCGGGCAATCAGTTCGGCTGCCCCGTGGTGATCCGCATGGCGACCGGCGCGGGCAAGCAACTGGCCGCGCAGCACTCGCATTCGCTCGAAGGGTGGTACGCGCATATTCCGGGACTCAGGGTGCTGGCGCCCGCCACGCTCGAGGATGCGCGCGGCATGCTTTTGACAGCGCTTGAAGACCCCGATCCGGTTCTGATCTTCGAAAACGTCATGCTGTACAACATGACCGGCGAAATCAATGCGAACGCGGGCGCCGTCGATATCGACAAGGCCGCGATCCGCCGCCCCGGCGGGGATCTGTCGCTGATCACCTATGGCGGCTCCCTGTTCAAAACGCTGGAGGCCGCCCGCGAACTGGCCAAGGAGGGCATCGAGGCAGAGGTGATAGACCTGCGCACATTGCGCCCGCTTGACGACGAAACCATCCTCGCCTCGGTCGCGCGCACCCGCCGCGCGGTCGTGATCGACGAAGGCTGGCGCTCGGGCTCGCTTGCCGCCGAGGTGTCCGCACGCATCACTGAGGGCGCCTTCTGGCGACTTGATGCGCCGGTGGGGCGGGTGTGCTCGGCCGAGGTGCCGATCCCCTATGCCGCGCACCTGGAATACGCGGCGATCCCGCAGGTTGCCGCGATCGTCGCCGCCGCGCGCGCGGCGATGGGCAAGGGGTGATCAGATGGCCGTTTTCACCATGCCCTCGCTCGGCGCCGACATGGAGGCGGGCACCCTCACCGAGTGGATGATCAAGCCCGGCGACACGGTCACGCGCGGCGACGTTGTCGCGGTGGTCGAGACCCAGAAAGGCGCGATCGAGATCGAATGTTTCCAGGATGGCACGGTCGAAACGCTCGATGCCGACATCGGCGAAACCCTTCCCGTTGGGGCCCCCATGGCCACGATCCGCGCGCCCGGCGACAATGCCCCGGCCCCGGCGGAGGCAGCAGCACCGCCCAAGACGCCCCCCGCGCCCAAAGCACCCGCACCGCCGCCCGCCATGCCGGATACGGACGAAACACCGCCCGCCTCCCCCGCCGCGCGGGCGCTTGCCGCTGAGCGCGGCGTGGATCTTGCCGCGCTCAGCGGCACAGGCCCCGGCGGCGCCATTGTCCTGGCCGATGTCGAGGCCGCTGCCGCCCCGGCGCGCAAACCGCAAGCCGAACCCGGCGCCGGGCTCGATATGGCCGCGATGCGCACCGCCATCGCCAACGCGATGGCCCGCTCGAAACGCGAGATCCCGCACTACTACCTGTCCCAGACTATCGATTTGCAAACCGCCTCTGACTGGCTCGCCGAGACCAATGCCACCCGCGCGCCGGGTGCACGCCTGTTGATGAGCGCGCTACTGGTCAAGGCCACCGCCCGCGCCGCCGCCGAGACCGCGCAAATGAACGGCCACTACGATGCCGATGGCTTTCACCCCGCTTCGGCGGTGCACGCCGGAGTGGCGATTGCCCTGCGCGGTGGCGGGTTGGTGGCGCCCGCCTTGCATGATGCACAGGACCTGCCGCTGGATACGTTGATGGCGCGGATGCGCGATCTTGTCACGCGCGCGCGCAGCGGCCGGCTGCGCGCGTCGGAAATGACCGATGGCACGATCACCGTCTCGGCAATGGGCGACACCGGCGCCGATGCCATGGCCGCCGTGATCTACCCGCCGCAGGTCGCAATCGTCGGCTTTGGCGCGCCGGTTTCGCGGCCATGGGTCACCGGCGACACGATCGCGCCGCGCATGACCGTCACCGCGACCCTCTCGGCCGACCACCGCGTCAGCGACGGACGCCTCGGCGCCCGGTTCCTGGCCGCGATCGACGCGGGCCTGCAAGCCCCGGCGGCGCTATGACCGGCGCCGGGGCGCGCCGCGCAATGCATCACTCGCCCGTCACCGTCAGGCCCAGCACGCGCCAGCTTTGCATGCCGCCGCGGTAGTAGCTGATCCGCTCGGCCGGGTAGCCGCCATCGATCATGCGCCGGATCGCCGTGGGCGATTGCCCGCACCACAGCCCGTTGCAAAACAGCGCGACCCGCTTCGCGTTCTCGCAATCCCAGCCGTCGAAATCGATCTCGCAGCCCAGCTCGCCCATCCGGTCATAAGCTTGGGTATACGGGATGTTGATCGCGCCGGGGATGGTGCCCCCCTCGAACCAATCGGGCGTGCGGCTGTCCACCACCACCACCTCGGGGTCTTTCAGCGCCTCGATCAGCTCCAGCTCGCCGATCGTGGTCACCCCTTCGGCGGGGCGGATCGGCTGGATGCAGAACGGCGGGCAGGCGCGCGATGTGCGCGCCCATTCGCCCGTGACCTCGTGGTCGTTGTCCTGGATGCGCTTGATCTCGGCGGTGCCGCCACCCGGGGTCGGCACCGTGACCGATGGCATGTCAGGCCGGATTTTCACCGGCTTGTCCTCGGCCAATGCGCCGCCCGCAACCGTGCCGGCCAGCGCCAGAATCGCAACTATCCTCAGCATTCCAAACCTCCCTGATAGGTTAATCTCACCGGATCACATGCACCGCACAGCTTGCATGCCGCACCACCATCGACGCGGTCGAGCCCAGCAGCAGATCCTGCATGCCGGGGCGGTGCGACGCGATAACGATGCAATCGACATCATGCTTTTCGGCCCATTCCAGCACGGTGCGCCCGGCATGGCCCTCGACCACCTCGCTGTGCCCGCCCGGCAGGTCCTCGACCAGGTCCGCCAACTCCTTGTCGATCGCCTTGCGGCTTTCCAGAAGGTATTCCGTCGGCATGTAGGAAATCGCGTAGGAGGGGATGTGCTCCATCACGTGCAACAGGGTGATCTTCGCCCCCTCCCCGGCCAGCGCCTGCGCCACCTCCAGCGCGCCTTTTACGTCGCGGTCCTCGTCGAACGATACAGGTACCAGAATATTGGAATACATCGCGTTATCCTTTCTTTCGCGCGTCATTTTCGCCGCTCAGCCTCGCAGGGTGGGCCGGACCGCGCCTTGATTCAGGTCATGCCGTGTCGCCCGTGTCGCCAAAGGTGCCGGCGACCTCGTACATCACCGGCTCAAAACTCTTGCATAGCTCGGCAATGCGGCGGTTGCGGCGGCGCATTTCCTCGGTGCGCAGCATCGCCTGGAAATCCTCGCGTCGGCGCCATTGCGAGTAGTTGGCGATCCGCGTCTGCGCATCGTTCACATGCAAGCCCGCCGCGATGAACCCCGGCTGTTTCGAGATGAACGAGGCATAGGCATCGCTCAGCTCATCCAGCAGATCCTGGCAGGTGCCCGGCGTCATCTCGAAGGTGGTGATCACGGTCTGATAGGTGTTGTCCTCGGCAATCTTCGGCATCGCACCCTCCTGCGGTTGTCCAGTCCCAGCCTAAGCCCAGACCGGCGCGTGCGGCAATCGGTTTTCTTTGCCGAGCGCGCGGCGGATGGCGCGATTAACCGAATGTTTACCAATACTGTCGGACAGTTAACCCAGGAGGGAGCCGCGATGCTGCGCGCGTTGACCATTCTTGCGATGCTCTGGGCCGGCGCCGCCGCCACTGCCGGGGTATGGATGCAAGGCCCCGGCAATGGGCAGGTCATCGTCTCGGCCTATCCCGGCACAAGCGCGGCCTCATCCTATTCCGGCCTCTATGCCGAGTTCGGGCTGACACCGCGCCTGACCGCCGGCCTTGACACCGGTCGCGCGGTTTCGGGCAACGCCAAGGCGGTGGTGTTCGTGCGCCGCGCCCTGCCCGTCCCGGGCCTAAAGGGCCTGACCGGCCTGACCGCCGCCGCCGAGCTTGGGGTCGGGCGCATCGCGCGGCAGGCCGTGCTGCGGCCGGGGCTATCGCTCGGGCGCAGTATAAGCGGCGCACTTGGTCAGGGCTGGGTGTCTATCGACACCCTGGCCGAGATCGGGCTGACGCGCCGCACGCTCGATTTCAAGACGGACATGACCATCGGCCTGCGCCCGCGCGACGGCCTGCGGGCGATGCTGCAACTGCAGGCTGGCCAATCGCCGGACGATCCGCCCTTCGCGCGGCTGGTGCCCTCGTTGGTGATGGACCTGGGCGGCGGCATGCAGCTTGAGCTGGGACTGGCGCACACCCTGCGTGGCCCCCGTCACACCGGGGCCAAGATCGCCCTGTGGCGGCGGTTCTGACGTTGCGCCGCGCCGCGCGCTGTTCTACGCCAATCCCATGCAAGATACACCCGCCCCCGGCATCCGGCCCACCGACGACGACGCCCGTGAGATGGCGCGCGGGTTGCTGGCGCAGGCCCGCACCGCCGCTCTGGCCGTGCTGGACCCTGACACCGCCGGCCCGATGGCCAGCCGCATCGCCTTTGGCCGCGCCCCGGATGGCCTGCCGCTCTCGCTGATCTCGGACCTCGCCGCGCATAGCCGCGCGCTCGCGGCCGATCCGCGCTGCTCGCTGCTGCTCGATGGCCCCGCGGGGCGCGGCGACCCGCTCAATCACCCGCGCCTGACGCTTCAGGCGCGGGCGCATTTCGTCCGCCACGGCGCGGACCGGCACAAGGCCCTGCTGCACCACTACCTCGCGCAGCACCCCAAGGCAAAGCTCTACGCCGGCTTTGCCGATTTCGCTTTCGTCCTCTTCGACGTGGACCGCGCCATGCTCAATGGCGGCTTCGGCAAGGCGTATCACCTCACCCACGCCGACATGGGCCTGGCGCAGCCCCGCTAGTCCGCGCGCACTAGTTATCCATGCGCACCGTGATCGACACCTTGCCCGACATCGCCTCGGGCCAGCCCAGATGCACCTGGTCGCGCGCCGTCCCCTGCTCGGTCAACGTATACGGCAACTCGTGGCGCGTGACATCCGCCCCGTCCTTGATCCGGCTGCGCATCACCATCGCGTCGATATGCTGCGCATACCCCCCGAACGGCAGCGGCCCCGCGCAATCCACCGCCCAGGTCTGCGCCGCGCCGGATTGCGTGTGCTGGATCACGGCCGGGTTCATGATCCCCTGCTCTACCGAGTTGTACATGTTGCCGCTCACCACGATGTTGCGCATCCGCGAGAAATCCAGCTCGGCCAAGCTGGTATCCACCTGCTCGACCCGCCCGATATCGCCGCGAATGGCGCGGAACACGTTGCCCACCATGGTCAACCCATCGATGAAATGCCCCGGCCCGTACGGCTTGATCACGATGAACCGGAACCACGGCGCCACGTCGATCGACTGGAAAATGTTGTCCGAGATGTTCAGCGCGCTGAACGACAACTCGCTGCTGAAGTCCGGCGCCTGGTCATGCTCGTTGGCCCATTCGATAAAACAGTTGTCGATGTAGTTGCCGCTGATCGTCGCGCGGTTATGCGACGACGTCAGTACCAGCCCCGCCGTCCGCACGCCCTGCGGCTCGTCATCGCCCTGGAACCAGTGATTGCCCGTGATGATCGAGCTGGTCCCCCCCAGCACGGCAAAATGCCGAAACTGCGTGATCCGGTTGTTGCGCAACTTCACGTCGTTGGCATTGGCATTCAGGCCAACCACCGTGCGATCCTGCGCGCGCATCCCGCTCTGATCCGACAGAAACTGGCAGCGATCGATCAGCATCTCCTGGCAGCCGATCCCGATACTGCTCAGTCCCCGGTCTTTGGGCCGGGTGATGAAACAATCGCGCAACTGGAATGTAAGGCCCGTCGGCGCAAGGATCACCGCGCTGGCGCGGCCATTGCACTGAAACTCGATATCCGACATCGAGAATTTCGAAAGCTTGTCGAACCCGCTGAAATCAAGGACGTACTTGAACCGGCGAAAGGTAAACTCCTGCGTGCCCGCCGCATCATAAAGCGGCATCGAAAGGGTGATTTCCTGCGTGCCCACGTCGCGGGCGCGCACATATACCTCGCGGCCCACGCCCGTCCCCTCGATCAGCGATCCAATCGGGATATTGGCCACGTTCGCCACCCCCGTCAGGCGCAGCGGATCATCGGGATTATAGCTCGCCAGCGAAGTGAACACCTTGGTGTCCCAATTGGCCGCGTCCTCGACATAGAACTGCCCGTTATGGATATGCCGGCGCTGCGCGTACTGGGTCCTGTTGGCCACCGCCTTTTGCATGTCGATCGGTGCATCCAAATTGATCCGCCGCCCGCCAAGGTCCAGCGATTCATGGTCCGAATTGTTCAACAGCGCCTGGAACGCCTTGCGAAACGCCTGTACCTCGTCGCCGAACGCGTCGATATAGCTGGGCAGGTCGAAATTATTCGTCAACAGCAGCAAATGATCGTCACTCATCTGCACCTTGCCCTCGAACTGCACGCGGCTTTGGAACGTCACGCTCTGCAGCAACAGGTACGTGCCCGCCGACACCAACACCCGCCGCCCCTGCGCCGCCGCATCCGCGGCCATGAAGGCGGCGCTGTCATCGCTCACCCCATCGCCCATGGCGCCGAAATCGCGCACATCGACCCAGTTCATCATGTCGCGGTGGAACACGTGGGTGATGTCCTCGACGATGATATCGTCGATCCGCACGATGCCCCCCGATGGCCCCGTCAGGTCCAGCCCGAAATGACCGTAGACCGGCTCGGCGCCCCAGACCATGTGCACCCCCTGCCGCGCGCCCGCGCCGACGATAGCGCTGACCTCGACCACCTCGCCGTAAGCCTGCAATGCAACCTCGGGGCCGTTCTCGATCAGGCCCGCAACATGCGTGCCGCTGGGCGCCCCCGCCCAACCGGCGATGCGCACCGACGGCAGGTTGCCACTGATCGCCTTCACCCGCGCCGTGATCCGCAAGTAGCAGCCGGGCAAAAGCGGCGTCTCCCCCATGAAGCGTAGCTTTTGCACCGTGTCGACCTTCTGCAATTCGAGACAGCCGCCGAAATCCTGATCCGCCGGCACCTGCGCGGCATTAAGCGCATCGGCATAGGTGTCCGCCCCCGGCGTGCCATCCTGCGATGACCACTGCCCCAACCCCGCCGCGAAGGCGGGGGGCATGAATTCGATGCCGTCTGTGATCGCCTTGTTCATGTGTTTCCCTTTCGTGCCGCTCGGGCCCTGCGCCCAACCGCGAAAGGAAATGACACGAAAGGGGTAAACACCCCCTGAGACAACCGTGACGGTGCCTCAGACGCCCACGCCCGGCGCCTTCAGGACCTGCACCGCGTTGATCTTCCAGGCGCCGTCGACCTGCTGCATCTGGTAGTCCAGCAAATGCTCGCGCCCCTGCGCGTCGCGCACCCGCACCCGCTGCCATAGGTGCCCCGCCACCTCGCGCAGCGGCCCGAACCGCACCGCCCCGGGGCTCCAAACCATCGGATAACCTTGCCGCACCATCGCGGCGAAATTCTCGGGCGTGCGGAACGTGTCGCGGATCGTCGGGCTTGCAAACTCGAAGGCGCGCACCGGATCATCGCCCTTGAACGCCTCGAACTGACGGGTGATCACATCCTCGATCGCTCCCTCCTGCGCCGCGGCCGGCAAGGCCAGCCACAAAACGGGCAACAGGTTCACTATAAGACGTCGCATACCAATACCTCCCGTAACAGGGGCTTGGACATAGCGCGCCCCACGCCGCGATCAAACGCGCCGCGCCCATGCTTCTTCTGGCCCAAAATATCCCGGGGGAGTCGCCGCAGGCGACGGGGGCAGCGCCCCCAGCCTGTCCTCAGACCAGCTCGCCCGCCAACGCCTTGTCGATGAGGGTCACCGTCTCTTCCACTCCGTAAAGCGCGATGAAACCGCCGAAACGCGGCCCCTGGCTGGCCCCCAGCAGCACCTCGTAAAGTGCCCGGAACCAATCGCGCAGCGGCTCGAACCGCTCGCGCCCCACCGCGTAGACGATGGATTGCAGCGCCTCGTCCTCGACCGGCCCGTCATAGGCGGCAAGCTGATCGCGCAAATCCTGCAAGGCCTCGCGCTCCAACTCGGTCGGCGCGCGGTAGACGCGGCCCGGCTTGACGAAATCGTTGTAGTAGCGCACCGCGAACCCCGCCGCCTGGTCCAGGTCGGGGTGCGTCTCGGCGCTGGCCTCGGGGGCATAGCGGCGGATGAACCCCCACAGCGTCTCGCGGTCCTCCGCGCTCGACACGCTGGCCAGGTTCAGCAGCATCGAGAACGGCACCACCATGTGGCTTTCAGGCGGGGTGCCGCCGTGGATGTGCCACACCGGGTTGTTGACGCGCGCCTTGGCGTCCTGGCCCGGATAGGCGCGCAGCTGCTGGTGATACTCGTCCACCGCCTTGGGGATCACGTCCCACGACAGCCGCTTGGCCGTCCTGGGCTTGAGATACATGTAATACGACAGGCTCTCGGTGCTGGCATAGCTCAGCCATTCGTCGATGGTCAGGCCATTGCCCTTGGATTTGCTGATCTTCTCGCCGTTCTGATCCAAAAACAGCTCATAGGTGAAATGCTCCGGCTTGCGCCCGCCCAGGATCTCGCAGATCCGGTCATAGATCGGCGTGTTGGTGGAATGGTCCTTGCCATACATCTCGAAATCCACGCCCAGTGCCGCCCAGCGCGCGCCGAAATCGGGCTTCCACTGCAGCTTCACGTTGCCCCCGGTGACCGGCAGGGTGATCTCGCGCCCGTCCTCGTCGTCAAAGGTGATGGTGCCGTTTGCCGCGTCCACCTTCTTCATCGGCACATACAAAACCCGCCCCGTCTCCGGGTGGATCGGCAGGAAGATCGAATAGGTCTGCCGCCGCTCCTCGCGCAGGCTTTTCAGCATCACCGCCATGATATCATCGTACCGCTCCACGGCGCGCAGCAGCACCTCGTCGAAATGGCCTTCGCGGTAGAAGCTGGTCGCGCTGATGAACTCGTACTCGAACCCGAACGTGTCCAGGAACCGGCGCAGCATCGCGTTGTTATGCGCACCGAAACTGTCATGCGTGCCGAACGGGTCGGGCACGTCGCTCAGCGGTCGCTGCAAATGCTGGTCCAGTTGCCGCGGGTCCGGCACGTTGTCGGGCACCTTGCGCATCCCGTCCAGATCGTCGGAAAAACACACCAGCCGCGTGGGGATATCGCTGATCAACTCGAACGCGCGGCGGATCATCGTGGTGCGCGCCACTTCGCCAAAGGTGCCGATATGCGGCAATCCGCTGGGGCCATAGCCCGTCTCGAACAGGACATGCCCCTTCTCGGGCGGCGCCTTCTCATAGCGTTTGACCAGTTTGCGCGCTTCCTCAAAGGGCCAAGCTTTCGACACGAGGGCGGCGTCACGCAGATCAGACATCGGGTGCTCCATATGAGAAAGGGTCCGCACGCGCCCCATGCGCGGCAGACCGCCGCTTCCTATTGCGGCTGCGCGCGACAGTCAATATTCTGCGCTGCAACAACGCTGGCTGAAGGACCGATCGCAATGACCCAACAGATACCCCACCCACTCAGCCCGCAGGACTGTCTTGTCGCGGTCATGATCGCCATTTCGGCCTCGGATGAAAACATGCGCACCTCCGAGCTTGTCAAGATCGAGCAGGCCGTGAACAACCTGCCGGTGTTCGCCGCCTACGATATCGACCGCATGAACATCATGGCGCAAACCGTGTTTGATCTGTTCGAACAGGAAGACGGGCTTGATGCACTGTTCGGCCTCCTGCGCGACAACCTGCCCGAGCACCTCTACGAGACCGCCTATGCCCTGGCCTGCGACGTCGCCGCCGCCGACGGCACCCTGCGCGAAGAGGAACTGCGCCTGCTCGAGGAAATCCGCTACGAGTTGACCATCGACCGCCTGCACGCCGCCGCCATCGAACGCGGCGCCCGCGCCCGCCACTTGCCCGGCTGACCTCTTTCGGCAAGCCGCCACCCCGCCCGAATAGCGCCGACAGGCGCCGGGCGAGCGCCTGCCCGTTCCGGCGGGCTGGCGCTTTGGAGGTCGGGCACTGCCATTTATCTGTTGGAGGTATGTGGCGGGATAAAGCGCGCTGTCAAACCGCTTCAGCGCCATCCCACGGGCAGGCGCGCGCCCGGCTTGTGCCTGACTGACATCTTTTTCCAGGCCCTAACCAAGGCGCACCAAACCGCCCATCATCACGCCAAGTAAAGCCTATCCCACCGCTCGATCAGTTTTCGCTGCAACCGGCGGGCGCGGCGGTTCCATGGGCGGGCGCCGCGCGGGCGCTCTCGTTGCGCCCTCGGTATCTCGGCGCGGCGGGACATATCGGCGCTGAACACCGCAAAGGCCAGCTCCCTCTGCCCCTTGCCCTCTATGTAACCCGCCAACCCGCTTACGAAATTCAGCGTGCCGGTCTTGGCCCGCACGGTAATGTCGTTGCTGTTGCCGTCATTGGCCGCGCGCATCGGTATGGTCTTTAGTAGCGGATGCAGCGCCTTTTTCGCCCGGCTCTCCACCAGCGCCCGCACCATGTCCCCGGCCCTGAGCCGCGAGGCATCGCCCAGCCCCGAGTGATCCACCAGCACCACGTCCTCCATCCCCAATTCCACCTCGGCCCAGCGGCTCATCACCCCCGCCGAGGCCCTCATTCCAACCGGCTGCCCGGTGCGTTTGCGGCTTGCGATCATGCCCACCATTTCGGCCACTAAATTATTGGAATATTTCAACATTCCGCGCAAAATCGATTGCAACGTGTCGCTGTGATGCCGGGCAAGCTCGCTCCCCTGCGGCGCCCGCTCCGCCAATTCCTCGCGCGGCAGCTCGATCCCATGCGAGCGCGCCAGCGTGCGAAACACATCGGCGGCGTACAGGTCCGGCCGCCGCACCGGCAGCCACCGCGCGCCGCCGTTGCCCAAGGCGCCGCGCGCCACCGTCCAGTGATCGACGCCGCCCTTGTCGCTATAGGTGTAAACGGGCGTTCCCCGGTCCACCACCGCCATCTGCGCGACTTGCACCTCGGGGCGGTACTGCCCGGCGCGGGCGTCCATGCTGACGCCGTACTTGCCATCCGCGCGCTTCCACTCGAAATGGACGCGGTTGAAGTTCAACGCCAAGCCGCAAACCGCCGGGTTATACCCGACATGCGCCGGTTGCGCCGAATCGATCTGCCGCCGGTAGGGCAACGCCCCCGCCCACACCAGGAACCGCCCCCGCACCTCGCGCAGGCCCGCCGCCTTCAGCGCGCTCGCCAACTCCGCCAGCGCCTTGGTGTCCAACGTCGGATCGCCCCCGCCCGCCAGCACCAGATCGCCATCAAGCACACCATCGCGCAACGTCCCTTCGGCGATCAGCCGCGTGGCAAACCGGTACCCGGCCCCGAGATTATCCAGCGCGTAAAGCGCCGTAATCGTCTTGGTCACGCTGGCCGGCGGCAGGCCGACACCCGCCAGCCGGTTTTCCAACACCTCGCCCGTGGCGGCATCGGCGACGGTATAAGACACCGTCCCATCCGGTAGCGCCTGGGACACCAGCGCCTCCGCCGAGACCGGCGCGCCCCCGACGATACCATCAGGGCGCAGCTGCGGCCTGAGCGAAACACCCATCCCCGCCGCCGACGCAGCCCCCGACACGAGGCTGCCCAAACCAGCAAGAAAAAAGCGCCGTGAAATACCAGTGAACATTGGTGAAATCTACTTCATACCCGCCGAACCGCGCAAGCCTGATCGCTTCGGCCCCACCTGCATCAGGTCCAATCCCCGCGCAATCGGATCTTTGTCGAGGATAGATCAACCATCGGCACGTTGACAAAGCACCACGCAGGGGTTTCGGCCCACGCCAGCAGATGACTAGCCCGCGCGCCCAACCGCTCCGCCCGGTAGATCCGCGCCGCCCGCGAGGCCCGCGCGGAAATCTGTTGCCCCGGCCGTGCCAGCACCCCCACCGGCACCCGCGCCATGATGTCATGCCATTCCTGCCACTGATCGAACTGCGCCAGGTTGTCCGCCCCCATCAGCCACACGAACCGCACCCCCCGGTAGCGCCGCTGCAACGCGGCGACCGTCTGCGCGGTGTGGCGGGTGCCAAGGCGCAGCTCGATATCACTCACGCACACGCGCGGATGCGTCATCACCTGCCGCGCCCGATCCAGCCGCTGTTGCATCGGCGCCGGCCCTTCCGCCTTGAGCGGATTGCCGGGACTGACCAGCCACCACACACGATCAAGCCCAAACAGCTTGAGCGCCTCTCGCGTGATATGCGCATGCCCCGCATGGGCCGGATCAAACGACCCGCCCAGCAATCCGATCCTCTGACCGGCGCGCGCATATGGTAACTCGTGGCGCACTGCCCCCTCCCGACAATTCCACGAGTTGTCTGGTGGCCGGGCGGCAATGTCAATCAAACTGCGCCAATCACACTGCGCATTGCTCCTGACCGGCAAGGGGGTTATCTACGCCGTCAACGCGAAGGCCTAGCCCCAAGGAGAGCACGAATGGCGTCTTATCAATACGTGTACCACATGTCCGGTGTCTCCAAGACCTATCCCGGCGGCAAGAAGTGCTTCGAGGACATTCACCTCAACTTCCTGCCCGGCGTCAAGATCGGCGTGGTGGGTGTCAACGGCTCGGGTAAATCCACGCTCTTGCGCATCATGGCCGGCCAGGACAAGGATTTCACCGGCGAGGCATGGGCCGCCAAAGGCGCGCGCGTGGGCTACCTGCCGCAGGAGCCGGAACTGGACCCCGCGCTCTCCGTGCGCGAGAACGTGATGCTGGGCGTGGCCGAGAAACAGGCCAAGCTGACCCGCTTCAACGAGCTGGCCATGAACTACAGCGACGAAACCGCCGATGAGATGGCCGCCCTTCAGGACGAGATAGACAGCAACAACCTGTGGGATCTCGACAGCCAGATCGACGTCGCCCTCGAGGCCCTGCGCTGCCCGCCGGACGATGCGGATGTCACCACCCTGTCGGGCGGGGAAAAGCGCCGCGTCGCGCTGTGCAAGCTGCTGCTGGAAGCGCCCGACATGCTCCTGCTGGACGAGCCGACCAACCACCTGGACGCGGAAACCATCGCCTGGCTGCAACAGCACCTGATCGACTACAAGGGCACGATCCTGATCGTCACGCATGACCGCTATTTCCTTGACGACATCACCGGCTGGATCCTTGAGTTGGACCGCGGCCGTGGCATCCCCTACGAGGGCAACTATTCCAGCTGGCTGGAGCAAAAGGCCAAGCGCCTTGAGCAAGAAGCGCGCGAGGACAAGTCCAAGCAAAAGACCCTGCAGCGCGAACTCGAATGGATGCGCGCCAGCCCCAAGGCCCGGCAGGCCAAATCCAAGGCCCGCATCAACAGCTATAACGAGATGGCCAACCAGTCCGAGCGCGAGAAACTGAGCCGCGCACAGATCATCATCCCCAACGGCCCCCGCCTTGGCAACAAGGTGATCGAGGTGAACGGGCTTAAAAAGGCAATGGGCGACAAGCTCCTGATCGAAGATCTGAGCTTCTCTCTGCCCCCGGGCGGCATCGTCGGCGTGATCGGCCCCAATGGCGCGGGTAAAACCACCCTCTTTCGCATGCTGACGGGGCAGGAAGAGCCCGACGAGGGCACCGTTGAATACGGCGATACCGTGCAACTGTCCTATGTCGATCAGAACCGCGATGAGCTGAACCCCAACGATAACGTGTGGGAGGCAATCGCCGACGGGCTGGACATCATCAAGCTGGGCGATGCCGAAGTAAACGCCCGCGCCTACTGCTCGGCCTTCAACTTCAAGGGCGGCGATCAGCAGAAGAAGGTGGGCCTGCTGTCAGGTGGTGAGCGCAACCGCGTGCACATGGCGCGGCTGCTGCGCTCGGGCGGTAACGTGCTGCTCTTGGACGAGCCGACCAACGACCTGGACGTCGAAACCCTGCGCGCGCTCGAGGATGCGCTGGTAGATTTCGCCGGCTGCGCCGTCGTCATCAGCCACGACCGCTTCTTCCTCGACCGCCTCTGCACCCATATTCTTGCCTTCGAGGGCGAGGCGCACGTGGAATGGTTCGAGGGCAACTTCGAGGAATACGAGGAAGATAAGAAGCGTAGGCTGGGCCCGGACGCGGTGGAGCCGAAGCGGATCAAGTATAAGAAGTTTACGAGGTGAGGGACTCTGTTGCACAAATTGGTTGAAGGCCAGACGCCCCCTTTCCCCAGACAGACTCATCCTACGGGCTCAGTTATGGGTATGCCGAGCGCGGTATAGCCGTTCATGACGAGGATGCGGACTTGGACTTCCGCAACCTGACGATCGAAGTCCCGCGCCATGAGGCGCTGGCCCAGCATTTTCACGCAGTGCATTTTGGTCTCGACGCGGCTTCGGCGGTGGTATCCACTCCAGTTTCGCCAGATCGCGCGGCCGAGGTATTTCGAAGCTCGCAGGGCCTCGTTTCTGGCCATTGCACCCGCGGTGACGGTCTTCCACGGCTTGGCGTTTTTGCGAG
>NZ_AUIJ01000039.1 GCF_000423645.1 Sediminimonas qiaohouensis DSM 21189
TGTCGGAACGGCCCTCGGCATCCAGGCCATCGAGCATCACCGCAAGCGCGTGCGCTTCTTGCCGACGGTCGAATTGGTCAATGCGCTGGAGCAGGAAAAAGCCCAGGGCAAGGCCGGGAAGATCGCCGAGGCGCTGGTCAAAACCGACTTAGTGATCCTGGACGAACTGGGATACCTGCCGTTCAGTGCCTCGGGTGGCGCGTTGCTGTTCCATCTCCTCAGCAAGCTCTACGAGCGAACCAGTGTCATCATCACCACCAATCTGAGCTTCAGCGAATGGGCCACGGTCTTCGGCGATGCCAAGATGACCACCGCCCTGCTCGATCGTCTCACCCATCGCTGCCATATCCTGGAGACAGGCAATGACAGCTATCGGTTCAAAGCCAGCTCTGAGATCGCGAAAAAGAAACGAAAGGAGACAACCGCATTGACGCCATCATGACGCGCAGAACATAATAACTGGGTGGGTCAAATCTCGGTGACAATGCCGGGTCAGGTCTCAGTGACAATCAACAATCGGAAGAGGATATCCTGGCCTTCGTGAGGGCATTCCGGGAACTGATCCGGATCAGGAACATCCTGACCAGCTTCACCGAGTTCACCGATGATGACTTAGCCCTCGATCCTCAGCGCTTCGAGGACTTCAAGAGCAAGTATCTCGACATCCACGACCGCGTGAAATCGAACCAGGACGAGCTTGATCACAAGGCCTCGATCATCGACGAGGTGGACTTCGAGCTGGAACTTATTCGGCGCGACAACATCAATGTCGCCTACATTCTGGCCCTGCTCGCTTCGATTGCAGACGGCGGAGACGACGAAGATGCCCGCCATGAGGCTGAATCCAAGAAGAAGGCCATCCTCGACATGCTGGGCTCCGAAGCCCGGCTTCGCAGCAAGCGTGAGCTAATCGAGGAGTTCGTCGCTTCCTACCTCCCGCATCTCAGCGACGGCGAGGGAACCAAGGAAGCCTTCTGGGAATATTGGAGCAGAAAACGCTCTGAGGCCTTCGACAAGATTTGCGAAGATGAAGATCTGGACTCGGAGCGCTTCGCCGACCTGATTGAAGCCTACCAGTTCTCTGACAAGGAACCGCTGACCGACGAGTTGATGACGGTGGTAAATACCCCTCCGGGCATCCTGGAGCGGAAGAAGGTTGCGAAGCGGATTGTGTTGCGAATGGTCGATTATATCGAGACCTTCGAGGAGAACATGGGGGATCTCGAGGCGGCCTGATACATTGCTGCCGAGCTGGGGGGACGCAGTGAAACGACCCTATGCGGCCTCGCTATGGAGAGAAAACCCCTACATTGGGTTGAAGGCGGAGCCGTGCTACCTTGGTTCGGAGTGAGGTGCCAATGACGACATTCGAAGTGTACCTTTCAATCGGATCGGTGACGGGTGCGATCGCCGTATCGTTCTATGTTCGTCACGTGGTCCGAACCGCCGGCCGAGACCGTCCGCGTAATCCGGAAGCCTTGCGCCGGTTCGTCGAAAAGGCTGAACAGTTCTCTACCGTGCGCGATGCTCTCCGCGACGAAGGCGCAACACGCACAGAGCGTAGCCAAGAATAGAGACGATTTCCTCGCCTCACCAGCTGACCGATTTACACCAAGTTTCACAAGCCACCCGCGCGAACTGGAGCGACGCGTTCTGCGGCGTGACGGACGCAAACCTACGCCGCCAGTCGTCAAGTAACGCGTGAGCTTCATTGTGGACTCGGCGCCTGCGGGACATATCAGGAACAAAAAACACTCTGTAGTGTTGCGACAAAGCAGAAGAGGCCATATATTGTGTGCGATAGCGCGAAAGATTGAAGGGAGACAATCGGACGGGCAACACTGGAGGAGGCTTTTTCGATGCCGCTCGATGATACCGCACCGCAACTCGATGCTCTGCTGCTCGGCACCGTCCTGGAGATGGAACTGAGCGCGCGAGACAATCAGGTTGCATCGAAACGATACAACCTGATCCCAGAACACCTCCAGCGATTGAGCAGTCCAATGCGCCGGTATATGGAAACTGCGCTCGTCTATCCTCAAGGTTCACGCGCCATCGGCGCGACGATCGTTCATGGGGCGGACGACGACAGGTTCGACCTCGACGCGATTCTCGAGTTCCCAACTCCGATCGGGTGGACGCCGCGACAGGTGCTTGACGAACTGCACGCCGCCTTCGAGGGCTTTCCTGATGTGAAGAAGGTCGAACGCTGCACGCGCTGCATCCAGCTGCAGTTCGCCTTCATGCACCTTGATGTCACACCGATGGATCCGGACCGTGATCCTCGGCGCGAACGCGTTGGCGAAATCTATCACAGCCCAGATGAGGGGCATGATGAGCGCTTCCGCGTGAACCCCTATGGCTTTGCCGAAGACTTCAAAGCGCGGATCACGATGCCCAGCCGAAGCTTCCAGGATCATGTCGGCGAAGTTCGGTCGAAACTGCAGATGAAAGATCGACTGGTGCTCGGCACCATCATGGTCGATGCGGACATTGACGAGCTACCCGAGCCGATTGATCCGATCCGGGATGCGCCGCAGGTCATCGCGCTCAAGCTCATGAAGCGATACCTCAACCTGCGCTACGCCAACCGGGACGAGAAGCGTCCGGTGTCCGTCTATCTGTCCAAGGTCGCCGCCGAGGTTCCTCTATCCCCGTTCGGGATTTGCGCGCAGCTCGAGAGCTACGCGGCAGAGCTCGACAAGCGGATGGCGGCCGCCCTGGAAAAGGGTCGCCGCCCCGAGGAGCGCAATCCCGCACTCTGGGAAGAGAACTTCAACGACCGGTGGCCGAAGCACGATCGGGAGATGAAGCTCTTCCGGATGGATCTGCGGCATCTGGGATCGGAACTCGCTCGCGCCCGGACCTCCACCCTGTCGGATACGCGCAAGATCTTCGACAACCTTTTCGGCGAACGGGTCAGCGAGAAAGCGGTTCGGGCCTACATCGACGGTCTTTCCTCGACCGCCGGCGCTGCACATTACGAGCACAACAAAGGCTTTGTGGCCAATCCCGGCCTCATCTCGCCCGCGCCAAAGCGCGCAGCTAAGGTCTCGAAGGCGCCTGCACACCATTTTCATCCGGGATTCCGCAGCAAATGAAGACCAAGGCCCGGAAGCCACGCTCCGCTCAGGTCCAGCTGAACCGCATGCAGCACCGCTGGCCTGACCTCCAGCCGCGAACGCTGGAACAAGGTCGGGTCATCGCATGGATCGGACCTCTCAGGGGCTTCCAGATGAAATACAAGGTCGCTGTCCTCTGGGAATGGCAGAAGCCGAAAGCCGTTCCCTTGGTCCATGTTCTGGATCCACCACTCGCTCCGAGGCCTGGGACAGATTTCATCGATCTTCCACACCTGAACTACGATCACCAGACACCGGAAGACTCGGCGCTCTGCCTGTTCGACCCCGATGCCGGGGAGTGGGACAACACGATGCTCATCGCCGACCGGATCGTCCCGTGGGCGTCCGAGTGGCTTCATTTCTATGAAATCTGGCATCTCGACGGTGTCTGGCGCGGCTCGAACGCGCCAGGCCCGATTTCCGCAGGCGAGATGCTCAGGCAGCGACAGGAGACCTCGGATGGCACGCGGGCGTAGTCCATCTCAAAAGACAAGAATTCTCGTCTGGGGGCGGGCTGCCGGTCGATGCCAGTATCACGGATGTGGCAAGCGCCTTGACGGAGACCTGGTCACTGGAGACTTGAAAAAGAACAACGCCTACTTGGCGCACATCATAGCCTCTGACCCTGGTGGCATGCGTGGTGACCCGATCTTGTCTCCCAAGCTTTCGGACGATCCAGAAAACTTGATGCTGATGTGCGATCCGCACCACCGTGAGATCGACGATCCGGCCAAGATAGACCGCTACACCGTAGACGCCTTGCGAGAGTTGAAGCGTGCCAACGAGGAGCGGATAGAGCGGCTTCTCGCAAACCCCAATGCAACGCCCGCCCATATCCTTCGGATCGCCGCGGCGATCGGCGACAACGAGACAGCCATTCCGCTCCGTGACTGCATCGAGGCCATGAGGCCAGACTTCACTCCTGCAGATCGGCGTCCCATCGACATCAGGATCCGAGACATCGCCCAGAAAGACAGTGATCCGGACTACTACCCCGTCGTCATCGATGCGCTTCGCAAGAAGATCGAGCGGGAGATCGACGGAAGGTTCGCGGACGATGAGCTTGAACATCTCGCCGTGTTCGGTTTCGCACCAATGCCCGTCCTCATGGAGCTTGGTCGACTGCTTCCAGACCTGTCTGCCGTTTCCGTCTACGGCAGACACAGGGAACCGATGCCGGGCTGGGCCTGGCCGAATGATCGTGAGCCTCTGGAGTTCACCTGCGTCCCTGGTGTCCCTGGTGCAAAGAAGGTAGCACTGAAGCTCTCAATAACCGCCGGCATTTCAGATGATCGTGTCATTCAGGCGTTTCCTGACGAACCAATTTCAATCTGGGAGATACGGAGCAGCAGACTTGGTGCGTCTGAGCTTCGCAACAAGGATGACCTCTCCCGCTTTCGGGAGCTCGTCGGCAAGACACTCGACGCCATCAAGGATCAGCATGGGATGGATGCGGATTTGTCTGTCTTTCCCGCCGCTCCAGCGGCCTGCGCGGTAGAGTTTGGACGCACATGGCAGCATAAAGTCCACCCACCATTTCTGATCTACGATCAGGTGCCGGAACAAGGATTTTTGCTTCGCCATGGCATCGGAAGGCCCTTGCGCTCGGTCCAAGCAGCCTCGTAGGGCTTGCCTTTAATGAACCTGCCTTTGCCACCTGAAAGGCGATGTCTCGGGCAACACATTGTTGCGTTGAGGCGCGACGATCTCTATTGCTTCATTAGCGGGCAAGCTTGGGAGATCTCAATCAAATCGAACGTGTCCGCGGTCCGATACTCGGAAATTGAATTCGAAAATCGCCATTTCTCCGAAAATGCTGCATAGAAAAATTGTGCCGCCCACAACTGCTTGTGGCCAGCAGACACGTGTCTTCGAGATGTGGATACTATGTTCTTGTAGCGTCCACTCTCAAGTTAACGGCTGGGTCTTTGGCCGGAGGTGTTTTCTTTTATGAGAACAAATCCTTCGGGTAGACCTTCCCACGCGCCAGTCCGAGCTTCATGGCCGGGGTGCGTTTGGTGTCGCGAGAACCCATCCAATTGTGGGAGAAGCGATAGATCTCCGTGATCTTCACCATGGTCTATCGGGATCGGGGAGAGGATCTCAGCGCAGGGCGTCGAGCCGGGCGCGGGTCTCGGACATCCGCGACAGGCTGGCCTCCAGGCGGGCCCGCCACTGCGGCCCCTTCTCCATGGCGTCCTCGTATGCCTCGGCGAGGTCTTCGGGCCGCTCCTCGCTCAAGACCTCGATCAGGAACTCGGCCTGGGCGCGATCCTTGCGCGCCTTGAGCTGATCGGGATCCGTGCGGCGCCGGTCCGCGATGATCAGCTTGTGGATCGCGAATCGCTCCGGGCGCGGGATCTGCACGAGGGCCCCCGAACGGTAGAGCAAGGCCACCTGGATCGGCTCGACGATCAGGTAGTTCAGATGGTGCAGGCTCTGCGCGCTGACGCCGAGCGCCGGCAGGTCGCGCAGGGGCTCGCCCTCCTCGAAGGATGGCGTCAGGAACTCCACCAGCGTGGATTTGTCGGTCTGCTGCCAGCGCCAGACCCTGTTCTTCTCCATCGACGGCAGGGGTGCGAATTTTAGCGCGGAGAAGACCTCGCCAAGTTCTTCCTCGACCCGGTCTCCCAGCGCCAGCGACAGCCGCTCGAAGCTCGCGATATCGATGTCGTCTGTCATCGCCGACTGGCCGAACCCGATGCGCACGCCGAGGTCGCCCTCGTAGAGGCGGAAGGCCTGGGTGCCGACCAGCGTGCCGCCAAGCCGGAAAACGCCCGCTCGCTCCATGGCCGAGACCACCTGGCCAGTGCCCGCATCGCTCATCAGGTATCCCTCGGCGCGCAGGATCCGCATCAGCCTGGCTCTCTCGCGCTCGGAGGCCTTGCGCTCATCCGCCAGATCGCGTGCGCGCGCCAGACGTTCGCGCAGCTCTTCGCTGTCCTCACCGATGTAGCGGTCGACGACATCCGTGCCGACTCTGTAGTGATCATACCAATAGGATCGGCCGCGCACCTCGCGCATCTTCGGCGTGCCTCTGAGGTCGGAGACCCGGGCGTCCTTGAGCAGTCGGAGCAGGTCCGACCAGGCAGCCATTCCGATGTGGCTATGGTGAGTGATCATGGCGTTACCCCACAAAAAATTTTCTGTGGTGTAACATAGGCCGGAGACTTGCACCACGAAATATTTTTTGTGGTGTATGGCCAGGCCGAGGCGCCGTGGGCAGCAAACTCATCACTGCTGCACGGCATGGAAAGGTCGATGAATTGCGCTCCCTGCCGTTTCGATGCAACCGCATCCGAACCCCAGCCCTTTGCAGTAGATGTTGCACCTTCGGTCTTTGGCCGGAGGTGTTTTCTTTTATGAGAACAAATCCTTCGGGTAGACCTACCCACGCGCCAGTCCGAGCTTCATGGCCGGGGTACGTTTGGTGTCGCGAGAACCCATCCAATTGTGGGAGAAGCGATAGATCTCCGTGATCTTCACCATGGTTCACCTATGAGGACGATCCACGCACGGTCTTCATGATGGCACCCGTAGCCGTTGCAACTGCACATCAGGGCAAGGAAACAGGGCAGCGGCTGATCGCCCACGGCCTTGATACGCTCCGACGGGAGGGCGTGGACATCGCGGTCACCTATGGAGATCCCGCGTTCTACGGCCGCATAGGCTTCAAGCCTGTCTCGGACGCTGACCTTCCCGCGCCGCGGCCGCTGAACCAGCCGCAGGGCTGGATCGCTCAGTCGCTAACTGACGCGCTGTTGGCGTCCCTGCGCGGTCCCGCCCGCTGTGTCACCGCCTTCGGCGACCCAGCACTCTGGTAGGCCGGTGGTCCGCGACTACTCCGCCTTCCTTCTGGGCGCCGCATCCGGGCGCCGCGAGCTCACAGCGCTGGAACGCCTCGGCTGGGGACCGGCCTTCGCGCGGCAGATCGACGCCGATGCGCTGACCGCGACGCGCCCCCGTGCGCGTGGCATCAAGGCCAGCATAGCCCGTATTCCTTCGAGCGTCGGAGTTGCTTCCCGACTGCCCCCTGAAGCAGGACGCGCATCTGGTCCACCACTGGGATCGGTTTCCAGATCGTCGTCGATTTCTCCCGCTCTACACCGGCTTTCGTGGTCCATTGCTTGATGACTTCGCGGACGGGGTCGCGATGGTTCCACCGCCAGACGATCTCGTCGAGATATCGCTGGAGGTGCTGACGCCCAAGGTAATGGTAAACCCCGACCAAAGCGCGCTGCACTTGGGAGATCACCGCTTCGGCCGTGTTTACGTGGGCACCGGTATCCGGGTTGGCATACTCATTCTGGCTATGGATCACATACTGGTGGTCGGCCATGGTTTTCCCCAGGCCACGGTAGCTCTTGCTGCCATCGGTCATCAGGCTCGTCGTCTCGGGGTCGATCCATTCCAGCAGAACCGGCTCGAGCGTCGCCCTCTTGTCATCGGCAACGACCTTGGCACGCGCCTGTCCGTCGCGAGTGGCCACCACAAAGATCATTGGCTTTCCTGTGCCCTTGCCGCGTGGATTATAGGCCCCTGAAAGGGATTTAGGGGCTCCGCCGACATAAGCCTCATCCACCTCGACGATGTCCTCCAACGGCAGCAGTTCGCCGTTCCGGTCGTCCATCATTTCCCTAATGGCGTGCCCCATCTTCCAGGCGGTCTTTTGATTCACCCCGAGGAGCCGTGCCATTACAATCGACGAGATACCCTTGCTTGATGTGAGCACCAGGAACATGGCACAGATCCAAATACGCAGGTCGAGCTTTGTGCCGTGCATCGGGGTGCGCGTGGTGACCGTGAACTGGATGCGACAGTCTCGGCACTGGTAGAGCCCCGGGCGGCAGGTCTGGCCGCGCAGCGCCGAAGAGTCCACTGACCCGCAATGCGGACAGTGCCTGCCAGTCGACCATATGATTCCCTCCAGGAAGCGGCGCGCGTGTATCTCGCTCGGCATCCGCTTCCAGATATCCGGTATCGACTTCAGTTCGGTGATCATCAGGGCTCTCCGCTCGTTCCGCCAACCGAGCAATGTTGGCCCGGCGGATGTTCAGCGAAGAAGAAACCTGAAAAATCGCGCAAAATGCGGCGAGATGGCGAAGAAGCTACGCCAATTCAGCACCTTGCTCCATTAGCCACTTTTTCTCTTGGATAAGCGGGTTCTGATATACTATCAAACCAATAACCATAAGACATGGACTCTCGCGTGACCGATACTCAAGACAGGCAGGGCTCTCCTGGGCAAGACGCGCTTCGTAGCGGTCGTGGAAAACTCTATGAACAGATTGCGACGCTGATTCGGAACGAAATCGTTTCCGGCCGATGGGTGCCGGGGGAACGGCTGCCGTCTCTTGACACGCTTGCAGAGCGCCATGGAGTTGCTCTTGTCACCGTGCGGCAGGCGGTGGCGCTACTGGAGGATGACGGTATCGTCCGACGGCGGCAGGGGAAAGGCACCTTTGTCTCCGACACCCTCCCAGAGCAGAAATGGCTCAAGCTGGAGTCCAATTGGCAGTCCATGCTGAAGATGTGGGGCCGGAGCAAGCCGCGCCTTCTGAAGGTGGCCGACGATGTTGCATCGCCCTTCCTTTCCGAGGAGGACGGCAAACCGGCGCGTTCCTACCGCTACATGCGGCGCGTGCATATGGCCGACGGCGTGCCCTACGCGGTCGTCGATATCTACGTGGATCAAGACCTCTATGCCCGTGCACCAAACAAGTTCGATTCCGAGATGGTCGTCGTCGTCCTCGACCGGTTCGAGGATGTAAGCCTCACGTCGGTGCGCCAGCGCCTGACCATCGGCAGCGCCGACTTGGAAACGGCGGAGCTTCTGAATATTCCGGTGAACGCGCCGGTCGGCAAGATGCGGCGCGTGCTGAAGGATCAGCACGGCACCGTCATCTACGTGGGCGAAGCCATCTATCGCGGCGACCTCGTCAGGTTGGAGCGCGAGATCCAGCGTCCCGACTGAGGTAACCTTGCATCAATCGCTACCCTGACCCGCCAAGGCGGTTTGGCCCAAGGCGCTTGAAAACGGACCACAGCAACAGAGCCACAGCCGCCAGTGCAAAGATGATCGAAATCGGGCTCGACACGAAAACACCCAGTTCACCACCCGAAATCGTCAGGGCCTGACGCATGTTCACCTCTGCCATGGGGGCAAGGATGAAGGCGATCAGCAACGCCGCGGGGCTAAGGCCCCAGATTTTCATGAAATAGCCGACCACACCGAAAATCACCATGATCCGAACATCGAACAGGCTCTGGTGCGTGCTGTAAGCTCCGACCGCACAGAGGATCAGCACGACCGGGAACAACAGCTTCTTTGGCACAGCCACGAGCCACTGCGCCACGAAAAGGAACGGCAGCGGTACGAACAACAGAAAGATGTCGGAGATCAGAAGCAATATGAAAAGCGCGTAAATGAACTGCGGGTTTTCGACCATCAGCATCGGCCCGGGCGCAAGGCCGTGCACCATGAACGCCCCCATGATCACGGCGACCGAGAGCGAACCGGGAATCCCCAGCGTGACCATCGGGATCAAGGCCGCGCCGCACACGGCGTTGTTGGCCGCCTCGGGGGCGGCGACACCGGGAAGATGGCCCTTGCCGAATTTATCGGGCGTCTTGGACGACATGCGCGCGTGATCGTAGCCCATGAAGGCCGCCGTTATGCTACCCACGCCGGGCAGCGCACCGCAGAGCGAGCCGATCATGCTGCTGCGAAAGATGACACCCCAGCAAGAGCGGAATTCCCGCCAACTGAGGGATCGGTCGCTGCCTGCGCTGCCGCGTGCAGGATGGGGTGCGTCCTTTCCACCGTGGCGGATCTGAACAAGAACCTCCGACATGACGAGAAGCCCGATCAGCAAAGCGAGCAAGTCGATCCCGCGATCAAGTTCGTGAATGTCGAAGGTAAAACGGCGCTGCGCCGTCATCGGGTCGAGCCCCACCATCGCCAGCAGGATGCCAAGCGTGGTCGAGAGAAGCCCCTTCACATGCGACCGGCTGCCGGTGCCGGCCACCAGGATCAACGAGAAAACGATGAGCATCGCAAGTTCCGCCGGACCGAATTTCAGGGCCAGCTTCGAAATCGGCGGCGCCGCGCCAAATAGCAGAAGATCGCTCAATATCGCGCCGCAGACAGAGGCAACGAGCGCGATCTTGAGAGCCTTGCCACCCTTGCCCTGACGCGCCATCGGATAACCATCCAGCGCTGTCGCCGCTGCCTCGGGGGTGCCCGGCGTATTGAGCAGGATGCCGGACATGGAGCCGCCATAGACGCTCCCCTTCCAGCACCCCATCAACAGCGCGATGGAAAACAGCGGTGACCAAAGGTAGGTCAGCGGCACAATGAGCGCGATCGCCATCGTCCCGTTCAGGCCGGGAATGGCACCCAGCACCGTGCCGACCGCCAGACCGATCAGGATCGCCAGCATGTTGTCGAAAGTCAGCGCCATCGTGCCGGCGTCGAAAAGAATCTCGAGCATGGACAGCTCCGATTAAAGAATTGCGGAAAACAACCGCCCGTCAGGCAGCGGCGCCTTGAGCAGCACCTCGAATCCGAACTGAAGGCTGCCGAGCACACCCAGCACGATCGCCCCGATCATCAGAGGGCGGCGCTCTCCTGCCAAAAGCATGAGCACGGGCAGCGCCAGCAGCGTCCCCAACAGGAAACCCAGGGGCTCGATCGCGAAGGCATATACCATCATCACCCCCACCATCCCGGCAAGGCGCCCGCCCGCCACCGGGTCCTTGGTCGCAGGGCGATCTTCGGCGCCTTGCTCATGGCCGGCGTTTCCCGGCCGCCGCGCCAGGCCCGTCAGCATCAGAATGACGCCAAGCCCCCCCATGAGCGCGGCCGCCGTGATCGGCAGAATGGTGGCCGCCCCGTCGCCACCCACGAAGACCGGAACGAGGACGAAAATCACGATCACGCTGGCGACGGCGATCCCACCGCCGAGCAGAACGTTGCCACGCTTGTCAGTCATCCCATATCTCCCTTGGCTTCGGACGGGGCGCAGATGGCTCTTACTGCTCCAGCCCTTCGAGTGTCGCCGACCATTCCTGCGTCATCTGCCGGAGCATTTCGGCGTATTCCTCGCCGGGAACGAAGCGAGGATGCAGGTCGAGCTTCCCCATCGCGGACTGGGCCGCGTCGGATTCCGCCGCCGTCTTGAAAGCAGCCTCCAGCTTCTCTTGTGCCTTTTCCGGCATGCCCTTGGGGCCAACGATCGACATGTAGGACACCTGCGAGAAGCCAAAGCCGGCTTCCTTCATTGTCGGCACGTCGGGCACCAGGTCGAAACGTTCCTCGCTGGTCACCAACAGCGCCCGCAGCTCACCGCTCTCCAGCGCCGAAGCGACCGAGGCCATGGTGTTGTTGATCGCATCCACGTGGCCACCCATAAGCGCAGCCGTCGCCTTGACGCCGCCCTGAAATGGCACGTGCTTCCACTCGAGGTCGCGTTCCTCGGCCATGCGCTCCATCGTCAGGTGGTTCGTTGTGCCGGTGCCAACTGATCCGTAAGTGACATCGCCCGGGTTCTCCTTGATATGCGCCTCGAACTCCTCCCAGGTCTGCCAGGGCGCATCGCCGCGCACGAAGATCGCGTACTCGTAGGGCATCACCGCAGCAATGTGCACCAAGTCTCCGAAAGGCTCATACGGGACCTCGCGTAGCTGCGGTATGATCGCCAATGCCGGCATGTTCGCGGTGCCGATCGTGTAGCCGTCGGCATCGCTGCGGGCCACCTCGGCCACCCCGAGAGTACCCCCTGCGCCGGACTTGTTCTTGACCACGAACCCTTGCCCCAGCGTTTCTGTCGCCTCGCTGACCATGAGCCGCGCGGCCGTATCGGTGGACCCCCCGGCAGAAAAGTTGACGACCAGGCTGACCGGCTTCTCGGGATATTCCGCGGCCATGCTTCCCGTCGACGCGAACGCCGAGCCTACGGCGAACGCCGTGCTGGCGATCAGGATGTGCTTCTTTCCAAACATGTCTTCCTCCCTGTTGCTATTCGTCTGGTCATACTGTTATTAGAATGACCGTCAGTCAAGCGCCCAAGCGGGAATTTTCCAAGCTTGCAAAGAGGAGGGACCACATTGATCATTTTTTGCCAACTGAAGGAGCGCGCGCATGACCGCTGAAGAGAAATCCACCCTCTGCGCCGGTCGGCGGCTGTTCCGCTTTGCCGTGCTCGCCGACACCCACATCAACCCCGTAGACGGCGAATCGCCCTCCCCCTGGGAGACAAACCGCTTGGCAAACGCCCGCGCCCGCGGAGCGGTGCGCGCCATCCGCGCCCTTTCACCAGATTTCACAGTGCATATGGGCGACATGGTTCACCCCGTCCCGGCCCAGGACAGCTATGCCCAGGCTGCCGAACGAGCTCGTGCCATTTTCAGTGAGTTGAAAGGGCCGCTGCATTTCGTTCCCGGCAACCACGACATCGGGGACAAGCCGCTCGACTGGATGCCCGCCGAAGTAGTTAACGACGCTTTTATCGAAACGTATTGCAGTCATTTCGGGCCCGATTATTACACCTTCGAGCACCAGAATTGTGTCTTCATCGTGCTGAACGCACAGCTTCTGAATTCCGGCCTCGCCCGCGAGGCCGAGCAGGATCAGTGGCTGGAGCAGACGCTTGACGCGGCCAAGGGACGGCGCATCTTTGTCTTCAGCCACTATCCGATCTTCATCAATCAGCCCGACGAGGCAGAACACTACGATAACATCGGGCCTGCAGGCCGGGCGCGGCTGCTCTCCCTGTTTGAAACCCACGGGGTCGAGGCCTGTTTCGGCGCGCATGTCCATAACTACTTCATCAATCGGCATGACAGAACACTCCTGCACGTGCTGCCCGCCGTATCCGCTGTGCGCCACGACTATTCCGACCTATTCAAGGTGGCCCCCGGAGATCCGGAATTTGGCCGCGACGACAACGCAAAACTCGGGTTCTTCGTCGTTGATATCCATGAACGCGGACACCTGACCCGATGGGTGCGCAGCTACGGGGATCTGGGCGATCAGGAAGACAAGCGGCCACAACCGTCCCCGGTCCACAGCTGGCTTGGGGCGCCGTGCCCCGTCGGCGTGGATTTGCGGCAGCAATGGGCCGAACCGGTCGCCATCACACCTTCGGGCGCGGTTGACGAATTCTACCGCAAGAAGGCCCGCAACGATTACACGCTAGCCAGCCTTTGGGAGACGGGAATTCGTCAGGTTCGCATTCCACTGGACGATCTCCAAAGCGCTACCGCACGGGCGCGCGTGGCATTGCTGGCGGAAGCTGGTCACGAGGTGGTGCTATTCATCTACAATGTGCCCCAGGGTGACACGCTGGCGCTTCTGCATGAGCATCGCGATCTCCTGGCCAAGCTGGAAATAATCGTGCCGAGCCAGCACGAAGAAGACGCGGCGCGCACATGCCGGATGCTTGGCCAGGAGTTGAAACTGCCGGTGTTCCTCTCGCGCCTGCGCAGCTCCACCGAAGCGGCGGCGGAAGGCTCGAAATACACGCATTTCATCACCCACGGCTACAGCATCGAGCAAACCGAGCCGCTTGAGGCGCTGGCGCGGCAGGACCAGTTCGGCGGCGGGCTAGCGGGGCCGGTGTTCCGCATCGGCGCCAACGAAAGCCCGGCGGAAAAGTTGATCAACATCTCGCGGTTTGCCGGGCTTCACGAGCTGCAGGCCCGCGCCCACGTTGCGATGGCACAGGAGAACCCCGCCGCAATGAACCCCGACGACGCGGCCAGCGCGCGGCGCATGGCGGAGGCTCTGTTTGCCGCCTCCGCCCTGCCGCGGCTGGAGGTGTGCTTTGACACGCTATGCGACATCGACCGCGGGTATTTCCCGCGACTTGGACTACTGGACCGGCGTAGCAATCCGCGAATTTCCGCTCTAGTCTTCGCTGAAATGCAGGCGCTCATCGTCGATGCCGGCCCCTTGACGGGATTATCCATACGCCGGAGGGGGGCAAAGCGTGAGCTAACCGCGCAGACGAGCGAGGGAACCCTCATGCTGACGCTTGGCGATGGACTGCCTGAATACCGACTGTTTACAGACAGCGCACAGCCAACTGTTGGGGGGATAAACCATGAGCGAGTCTGAGTTTGCGCCACGATCAAAAGGCGTCTGTGAAACAGGTGCCGAGGCCGTCGTCGAGACGCTTCTCGCGTCCGGGGTGAACTGCTGTTTCGCCAATCCCGGAACATCGGAACTGGGTTTCGTTGCGGCGCTGGATCGCTATCCCGAAATGCGCTCGGTGCTGGTTTTGCAGGAAAATGTCGCCACCGGCGCGGCTGACGGCTACGCCCGGATGACAGGTGGCCCGGCGGCAACGCTCCTGCATCTCGGGCCAGGACTCGCGAACGGGCTCTCCTGCCTGCACAACGCTCGCCGCGCGCGCAGCCCGGTCGTCAACCTGGTGGGTGATCATGCCACCTATCACCTCGAGCATGACGCGCCTTTGACCACTGATCTGGCAGGCGTGGCCGCGCCGTTTTCGGACTGGGTGGGTAAGGCAACCAATGCCACCGTCGCCGGCGCACAAACGTCCGAGGCGGTCGCACAGGCCCGCGCCGGTTGCATCGCCACGCTTCTGCTGCCCGCGGATGCGTGCTGGTCCGGTCCCGCAGTCCCCTCGGCACCGGTCGAGGCTGGCCCGGATTGGTCGCCCGATCCCGATGCCGTTGTTGCGGCCGCAACCGCCCTGCGCCGGGCAAAGCGTCCGATTCTCATGCTCGGCCACGGCGCGTTGCGCCCAGAGGCGCTTGCGACTGCGGCAGCGATCGCCAAGGATTGCGGCGCCGAGATTCTGGCAGGTACGCACAATCCGCGCATCTCGCGTGGGGCCGGTCGTGAAAGCATCGAAAGGCTGCCATATCCAATCGATCAAGCATTGGCGCGGCTTGCAGGATGCGATGCACTGGTGCTGTGCGGTGCGCGCAGACCGGTCGCGTTCTTCGCCTATCCCGGCAAACCATCAGACCTGGCGCCAGCCGATTGCTTTCTTCACGACCTATGTCTGGACGCACCTTTTCCACTGGATGCACCAAATGCAGCGCTTGGCGCACTGGCAAGCGAACTCGGAGTTTCGACGTCGCAAGGCTCTGCTGGTGCTCCGAGGCTGGAAATCGGCTGTCCGACAGGCACTCTCACCCCTGGCACGATTGGCCGGTCCTTGGCACGACACGCCCCCGAGGGCACTGTGGTGGCCGACGATGCGGTCACGTCCGGCCGGTCCATGTTCTCCGATACGATCGGCGCGGCGCCGCACGAATGGTTGCAAACCACCGGCGGCGCGATTGGGCACGGGATGCCCATGGCCACCGGCGCCGCCGTCGCCGCGCCGGACAGGACCGTTATCTGCCTGCAGGCAGACGGGGCGGGCATGTACGCACCTCAAGCCCTCTGGACACAAGCGCGCGAGGGGCTGAAGGTAATCACGATCGTGCTTTCCAACCGGCGCTACGCAATCTTGCGCGGCGAATTCGCCAATCTCGGACTCGGTCAACCGGGGCCCGCCGCGGAACACCTTACGCGCCTCGATCAACCCGAGATCGACTGGACGTCGCTGTCGCGCGGCATGGGTGTCCCTGGCACCGCGGTTGAAGACGCCGAGGCCTTCGATGCGGCCCTGAAAACTGCGTTGGCCTCCGATGGGCCCTATTTGATAGAAGCACGCATTTGATCCGCCGCAAGATGGCACCCATGCCATCAACCGATCCGGTCGAATGCGACGTGTAGTCGGGTGGTCTGCCCTGTCGCGGGTGACGACCGACCTGGTGGGGCAAGCGCTGCTGGCCGCCGTCTGGCGTCGCAAGCCCAAGCACCGGGTCATGATCCATTCGAGCTATGCCGGGAAATGGGTGACGAAGTTTGAGAAGGCGGCGTATCGTGGCGGGTGTCCAAGCCTGCCAGAACTTCCAAAAGGAACGATACGCCATGACCAACGATACAGACATCATCGCCCTGCGTCAGCCGGAATCTGTGGATGACCCGCTGACCGAGATCGCGCGCGACGGGGCGCGACGGATGCTTGCGGCCGCGCTTAGGGCAGAGGCCGACGCCTTCGTAGCACAGCATGCCGAAGAGACCCTGCCGGACGGCCGCCAGCGGGTTGTCCGACACGGTTACGGGCC
>NZ_AUIJ01000040.1 GCF_000423645.1 Sediminimonas qiaohouensis DSM 21189
CCGCCTCGCAAAAACGCCAAGCCGTGGAAGACCGTCACCGCGGGTGCAATGGCCAGAAACGAGGCCCTGCGAGCTTCGAAATACCTCGGCCGCGCGATCTGGCGAAACTGGAGTGGATACCACCGCCGAAGCCGCGTCGAGACCAAAATGCACTGCGTGAAAATGCTGGGCCAGCGCCTCATGGCGCGGGACTTCGATCGTCAGGTTGCGGAAGTCCAAGTCCGCATCCTCGTCATGAACGGCTATACCGCGCTCGGCATACCCATAACTGAGCCCGTAGGATGAGTCTGTCTGGGGAAAGGGGGCGTCTGGCCTTCAACCAATTTGTGCAACAGAGTCAACTCGGTGAACCGCCTCGGGCCAGATGAGGCCGTTGAAAAAATTGCCCTATGGCTTCGTCAAAATTCGATTTCTCGCAATGTTGCGCCTTCCGATATGAGAACTGCGGATTTTCTTAGTCGCTGTGATCAGCTTGGGTGCCATGTTCGCCAGAATAAAGATGGCGGGCACCATATTTCATTCGACGGAAACAGCATACGCTTAGGGGGCGATACTCGCCAAATCACTGGTATGGTTGCAAAGAGATACTTGCGGATGTTGGGTTTATCTTTAGAGATGACCGGTCAAACCTTTGCAGAATTTCAAAACGTAGATCGCTTAGACGATGCTGAACGAACCCACCTATATAACTACGTTAGCGTACTACGCAGACTAGCAAAAATTTAGATTCATCTAGGAAGCCTAATAGGGCCAGCGCCGATCGCCCCGTCAATCGTGGACGATAACGGTGATGAACTTGACCGCCTCGGTCAGAACGTCCTCTGGCCCATGCACAACCTCGCCGGAGAAAGTAAACGCATCCCCGGGTTCGAGCAGATAAGAATTATCCCCGAATTTGTACTGCATCTTTCCTTCCAGCATGTAGATAAACTCGGTTCCCGGGTGCTGGAACCTCGGGAACTCGTCGCTTTCACGATCCAGATGGATCAGGAACGGCTCGAACAAGCGGCTTGCGCCGCGTTGGTAGGATAGAAGCCGGTAATTGTGCCCGTAGCGCGATCCGGTGCGAATGACCTCGGGCTGCTCGCCGGCCTTGAGTAGTTGGGCCATCCCCTGCGGCTTGTCGATCTCGCTCATCAAAAATGACAACCTGACGCCAAGCGCACCGGAAATTCGCTCCAGAACTTCCAGGCTGGCGGCATTCTGTCCGTTCTCGATCCGGCTTAGCATGGCCGAGGACAGGCCGCACCCGGCCGACATGTCGGACAGGGTAAGCCCTAACTGCTGCCTCTTGCGCCGCACGACCGCGCCGACACGCATGTCGATGGGAATTGACGTCGTATCCACGGGACCAAGCCCCTCTCCACTCACCTTTTCAAGCTGCTTGGATCTCTTGTTTGTACGCCCCTGATCGCCATTTTTCGCTTTCAATTTCAGCTCCTTGCTGCTACCCGGCTCGTCCAGCCTGACCCCGCCACGAGATGACGAGATGCAGGACGGCAAAGGCTTAGTCAAGGATCAGAACGCGGAGCCATTTCACACGCTTCTGGCACGCCTGTGGAAGCCGCGCTGCCCCTGGATCACAATGCACCACCCGCACCGAGTGTAGGTCCCGGTGCGGGCGCGCGTCCAGTCCAAAAGCATTGGTAGCCCCGCCCCCCTTCAGGGCGGTCCATCAGCTATCCGAAGCTCATAGGGCGGTCTTGCCCGGGATCCAACCGGTACCAGCCAGCGGCACCTGCGCCATTGCGGCGGCCTCGACGGTCAATGCGACCAGGTCTTCGGGTTCCAGGTTGTGAACATGGTTGTGGCCGCAGGCCCGCGCGATGGTCTGGGTTTCAAGCGTCAGAACCGACAGGTAGTTGGCCAGGCGGCGACCGCCCTCAACCGGGTCCAGCCGCTTCATCAGATCAGGCGTCTGGGTCGAGATCCCCGCGGGATCACGGCCGTCCTGCCAGTCGTCATATGCGCCTGCAGTGGTGCCGAGCTTCTGGTACTCCTCTTCCCACTTGGGGTCGTTGTCGCCCAGTGCCACCATCGCCGCAGTACCGATAGCCACCGCATCCGCACCAAGCGCCAGGGCCTTGGCCACATCCGCACCATTGCGGATCCCGCCCGAGACGACCAATTGCACCTTGCGATGCATCCCCAGATCCTGCAGCGCCTGAACGGCGGGCCGAATAGCCGCCAAGGTGGGAATGCCGATATGCTCGATGAACACATCCTGTGTCGCGGCGGTACCGCCCTGCATACCATCGAGCACCACGACATCAGCGCCCGATTTCACCGCGAGGGCCACGTCATAGTAAGGGCGCGATGCACCGACCTTCAGATAGATCGGTTTTTCCCAATCGGTGATCTCGCGCAGCTCCTGGATTTTGAGTTCCAGATCGTCGGCGCCGGTCCAATCTGGGTGGCGGCAGGCCGAACGCTGATCAATGCCCTTGGGCAGGGTGCGCATCTGCGCAACACGGTCGGTAATCTTCTGCCCGAGGAGCATGCCGCCCCCGCCGGGCTTGGCGCCTTGCCCCACGACGATCTCGATCGCATCAGCCGTCTTCAGATGGTGCAGATTCATGCCATAGCGTGACGGCAGGTACTGGTAGATCAGCGTTTTCGACTGACCACGCTCTTCGGGGGTCATCCCCCCGTCACCCGTGGTGGTCGAGGTGCCCATTGCACCCGCTCCTCTTCCAAGCGCCTCCTTCGCAGCCGCCGACAGCGCGCCAAAGCTCATACCGGCAATGGTAATGGGGATCTTCAACTCGATGGGCTTCTTGGCAAAGCGCGTGCCTAGCACAACGCTGGTGTCACACTTCTCGCGATAGCCTTCGAGCGGGTAGCGCGACATGGACGCCCCAAGGAACAGCAGATCATCAAACCCCGGCACCTTTCGTTTAGCGCCGCCGCCGCGAATATCATAGATGCCCGATGCCGCCGCCCGGTGGATTTCCGCAAGGGCATAGGAATCGAAGGTTGCCGACATTCGTGGAGGCGTTTGAGGAAGAATGGTTTCCGACATTTCAGTAGGCTCCTATGTTGTCGACTTTGAAGTTGTAGAGTTGCCGAGCCGAACCGTAGCGAGTGAAATCGTTGACATCGATCCTGCCCGCCTCGCCCGCCGCTTCCAGAAGGTCTGCCAGTTCCTTGCGGTGTTCGTCACGCATCTCCTTGGCGATGCAGTCCGCTCCGAGGCTGGTCACCGAGCCGCGCACATAGATATGCGCCTCGTAAAGTGAGTCACCCAGGGAGTCACCGGTGTCGCCGAAGACCACGAGTCGCCCGCTCTGAGCCATGAAGGCCGAGAGGTGGCCGATATTGCCCTTCACCACGATATCGGCGCCCTTGAGCGAGATGCCGCAGCGGGCCGAGGCGTTACCCTCGATGACAAGCAGGCCACCGCGGCCCGTGGCTCCAGCAGACTGACTGGCGTCACCACGCACATGAATTCGGCCGGTTTCGATGTTTGAACCGACGCCCTGCCCGGCGTTCCCGTTGATGGTCAGTCGGGCCTGGCGCAGCATGCCACCGCAGAAATAACCCACGTGGCCATCGACCTGGACATCCAGATCCGCATCCACCCCGGCCACGACCGAGTGATCCCCGGTCAGGTGGGTGACGCGCACCGGATCGCACGGAATATCGTCAGGCAGTTGGTGAAGAAAGGCGTTCAAGTCGCGGACGGACGTTTGGGAAAGATCGAAGACCGTTTCGTTTTTTGCCGCCTTATGCGTTTGTATCGTCATCATCTCAATGTTCCCAGAAGTAACTGTGGGCGGGGTTCGGTTCCCAGACACGTGCATTCTCGATGCCCGGCAAGCAGGTCAGCGACTTGTACTCGGATGCAAAGGCGACATAGTCATCGGTTTCGGCCATGACCGCAGGCTTGCAGGCAATGGGATCGCGTAGCACGCCAAAGCCGTTCTCGGTCCCGACTACAAAAGTGAAGAACCCGTCCAGCACATCAAGCGAGGAGTCGAGCGCATCACCAAGCGACTTGCCCTCGTGCATCTGCTGGCTGAGGTACCCGGCAGCCACTTCGCTATCGTTCTCGGTTCGCACCTTGATACCGGCCTTGCGAAGTGCGCGTCGCATCGAAGCGTGGTTCGAGATTGAACCGTTATGCACCAGGCACTGATCGTTTGCTGTCGAAAACGGATGCGCGCCTTCGGGCGTTACCGCGGATTCGGTCGCCATGCGGGTATGGGCAATGCCATGTGTGCCGCGCATCTGCGCGATACTGAACCGCTGTGCCACATCGTCCGGATACCCTACGTCCTTGTACATCTCCAGACGCTTGCCTTGCCCGATCAGCGCCAACTTGGCAGGGCGGGCATCGATCCATTCAATTGCCTGTGCCGCGTGGGCATCTGGCACGCGAAAGACGGCATTGTTTCCGGTCGCGGATTTCTGGATGGCCGGATCGATCTCCTGGCACATTTGCTCGTGCAGACCATCGAGATCGGCATCGCCCTGCGCGATGACCGACAGCTTGGTGAAGCCTGGATCGTCCTCCGTATAGATCGCAAACCCGGCCGAGTCCGGCCCCCTGCCGCAGAGCGTCGAAGTCATCTGCGTCAGCATCGCCCCCATCTGGGCGTCCATTGCTTTGTTCTTGATGAACAAACCAGCAATTCCACACATGTTGTTTTCCCTTTCCTATTAGTAAAACCGCAAGTACCGGTTCAGCTCCCATTGCGAGATCGACCGGTGGTAATCCGTCCACTCCTCCTGCTTGATTGCGAGGAATTCCGAAATGAGCTGCTGTCCCAGCGTCTCGGCGAACAGGTTGTCGCCGCGCAAAGCCTCGAGCGCATCGCTCAGGGTCTGCGGCAAGATATCGACATCCAGATCCGCGATCTGGGTCAGCGACAGGTCATAGAAATTGATGTTGTGGGGCTCGCCCGGATCAAGCTCGCGATCGATCCCGTCAAGGCCCGCCGCCAGCATCGCGGCCGTGGCGAGGTAGGGGTTCATTGCGGAATCCCCAACACGCAATTCCAGGCGGCCGTATGGCACACGCACCATGGCTGTGCGGTTGTTGTCGCCATAGGCGACATAAACCGGCGCCCAGGTGGTGCCCGACACGTTGTTCCCGACTACCAACCGCTTGTAGGAGTTCACGGTAGGAGCCAGTAGCGCAGTCAGTGCTGGCGCATGCGCCAGCAAACCGCCGAGGAAATTGTAGGCCATCTTGCTCAGACCCATTCCACGGTCATCGCTATCGTCGGCGAAAACGTTGGTACCCTTCTCATCCTCCAACGTCAGATGGATATGCATACCGCTGCCCGTGGCGTCGGACCTGGGTTTCGGCATGAAGGTGCAGATCGTACCGATATCATGCGATATCTCGGCGGCAGCCATCTTGAAATAGGTGATCTGGTCGGCTGTGCGAAGCGCCTCGGCATACTTGAAATTGATCTCGTACTGGCCGTTCGCATCCTCGTGATCGATCTGGTAGACATCGATGCCCACAGCTTCCAACGTCTCGACGAGCGGATGCAGGAAGGCGCGCCCACGCGACAGCCCGCGGTAATCGTAGGCGGCCTTGGCTAACCGATCCGTGTCATCGAAGGGAACCAGCTCGCCGCCCTGCTCCTTGAGCAAGATGAACTCCGGCTCCATCCCGGTATTCAGCTTCAGCCCCCGCTCGGCCAACCGGTCAAGCTGTTTGCGCAGCACGTTGCGAGTATCAACCGCATGCTCGTTGTCATCGACAAGCCCGACACCAAACATCGAAGCATATTCTGGACGCCACGGCATCAGGCGTAATGTGTCGAGCTCACAGCGCACCATGAATTCCGATTCGTGCGGTTTCATGCCCAGCCCCCAGGCACCCGCACCGGCGAACCCTGCGCCGTCGGTCAGCAGCGCCTCGAAATGGTTCAGGGGCACTGCCTTGCTCTTGGCTACACCGTGAATATCCACGAATTGCGCCAGAACAAAGCGTACGCCGTTGCTTTCGAGGAAATCCCGAGCCGCCCCTTCGGTAAGGCCCGGTGGTGTCGCGAGAGCACCAAAAGGCAGCGACCCGGACTGTGTCTTCTCTTCGTTCATTGTTTTCCAACCTCCCGTGGTCAGTCCTGTTCAGTTTTTGTCTATGGCTTCAGCTTTAGGGGCAAATTGCAGTTTGCGCAATCTTTTTGTATCATATGCATGCACTTTCATTTATCCTCGAGTTAAGGAAACGCGAAAGATCGCGCCCAGACCTTTGAGAAAGCAACGAGATGACAAAGCCTTCCGCCCATCGCCAACCGACACTTGCCGAGCTTGCAGGCAAGACCCCCTCTCCCGCGAGCGCGGCACCCGCCGCGCTGTGTTCCGATCCCTATTGGAGACAGGGTCAGAGCCTGACCGCAGCCACGCACGCGCAGTTGCCACGCAAGGTGGACGTGGTGGTGATCGGATCTGGTTTCACTGGACTTTCGGCCGCATTGACCTTGACCCGCGCGGGCCGTTCCGTGGCGATTCTGGAGAAGGATCAACTGGGCGCAGGCGCCAGCACCAGAAACGGCAGCCAACTAGGCAGCGGAAATCAGAAGTTCCGGGTAAAGACGCTGATCGAGATGTTCGGCGAGCTCAAGGCGAAGGCCCTGCTATCGGAGGGCGTCGCCATGCTGGACTACATAGAGGAGCTGATTCGCACCGAGAATCTCGATTGCCATTTCTACCGATGCGGACGCTTCCGTGGCGCAGTACGTCCTGCTCACTACGACGCAATGGCGCGTGACATGGAAGACCTGCACAAGTTTGCGGGCGTCGAATCGTTCATGGTGCCCAAGCAAGAGCAGCACAAGGAAATCCGCACCGATTACTTTTACGGCGGCTCTGTCCTGCCAGACGATGCAAGCCTGCACCCTGGCCTCTTCCATGGACGCCTGGTGACGCGTCTGCGCGAGGCAGGCGCCTTGCTGCTGGACAATACGCCGGCACTGGGTATCGAGAGTGACTCAAAAGGTTTCATCGTTACCACACACGCCGGACCCATTTGGGCGGCCAACGTCATCGCGGCCACCAATGGCTACACGCGTGGGTTCGACCGCTACCTCAGCCGACGGATCGTCCAGGTGCCATCGTCGGTGATCGTAACCGAGGCCCTGCCACAAAAACAGATCGACGCGATGATGCCGGCCAAGCGGATGTACGGCAATTCCGCGCGGGTCTTTTTCTACTTCCGTGCCGCTCCATCCGAGCCGCGCCTGATATGGGGCGGGCGCGCGGGCCGAATGGTCCGCGCCGACACGCCGGCGGCTTTCGGGCACCTGGCCTCGGACATGTTGCGGGTCTTCCCTGATCTGGGCGAAGTCAAGGCGACCCATGGCTGGACCGGGCAGATTGGCTATACCTTCGACGACCTGCCGCATCTGGGCAAGACGCCCAAGGGCATTCACTTCGCCATGGGCTATTGCGGGACCGGCGTCACGCGCTCCATCTACTTTGGGCACAAGGTCGCCCTGAAGGTCCTGGGCAGTCCCAAGGGACGCACGGAATTCGACGACATCACCTTCCCGACGCACCCGTTCCACTTCGTTGCCGATCGGGCCGTTCCCGTCTTCGAAAGCTGGTACCGCGTCAAGGATGCCTACAGCTGATCATTCTCAACCACCGGCAACAATCAGGAGGTACCATGCCAAAAGATAACACTCAGCAAACCATCATTCCCGCACAAGGCGGGACGACCCGCAAGAACGTGTCGTCCGGCGGCGCCTTCGAACAGGTGTTCGGATATTCCCGCGCCGTGTCTTGCGGCGCGCACGTTCACGTATCGGGCACTTGCGCCCCGGCCGATTGCGAAAAGCAAACTGCCTATCTCCAAGCCAGGGCAATCTTCAAAACGATGGAATCCGCACTGACCGAGGCCGGCAGTTCCTTTGAAGACGTGGTACGCACGACGGTTTTCCTGCGTGACATCAACGATGCCGAAGAAGTGGCCCGCGCCCATTGCGAGGTGTTCGGCGATATCCGGCCCGCCAGCACGCTGGTCCAGGTCGTCTCGATGATGCGGCCGTGGCAGAAAGTCGAGATCGAGGCCTATGCACAGCGGGCACCCGGAACAAGGAAAATATCATCGGGCGGGGCATTCGAAAATGTGTACGGCTATTCCCGGGCCGTCGCGACTACCGACCATGTGCATGTGTCGGGCACCTGCGCCCCGGCCGGCTACGAAAAGAGCAGCCCCTATATCCAGGCCAAGGCGGTATTCGATATTATCGAAAGGGCATTGGCCGAGGGGGGCGCACGCTTCTCGGACGTGGTGCGCACTGTGGTCTATCTGCGTGACATCAACGATGCCGAAGAAGTGGCCCGCGCCCATTGCGAGGTGTTCGGCGATATCCGGCCCGCCAGCACGCTGGTCCAGGTCGTCTCGATGATGCGGCCCTGGCAGAAAGTCGAAATCGAAGCCTATGCTCAGCTCGGCTAGGATACTTGCCCGGGCCTTGCCCTGCGTGTCGCGGCAAGGCCCGGATCTGCCAGAGCGCGAAACATGCGCCCCGCCCGCAGCAGTTCACGGTATTTCGCGCGGCCAAGCAGCATTTCTCGTGTGTTGGCCGCTCTCCTCATCCCGATCATCAACTCCCCGATAGACGCATGGCCGCTACCACTCCTGCCGTTCGACGACTCGAAACTCTGGGCATCCATTTCGAGATCCTGCGTCATCCCTTTGACGGGTCGCAAGACGAACTGGGGCTTCACGCAGCCACTGCGCTGGGCATCCAACCCGGAGCGCTGTTCAAGACATTGATGATCACGGCAGACCGGCACCCGGCATGCGCGGTCCTTCCAGTTGACCGACGCTTGTCGATGAAGGCCCTCGCGCGGCATCTGGGCGCAAGGCGTGCAGCATTATTCCCCCGCGAAGGGCTCCTGCGGCAAACTGGCTACAACATTGGCGGAATCAGCCCCATCGCCCAGAGAAGGCCCTGCCCGGTCCTGTTCGATGCATCGATCTTATCACTTACAAGAATCTGCATAAACGGCGGGAAGCGCGGGATAGTGCTTCGCTTGGCGCCGCAGGATGCGTTGGTGGCCACCTCCGGCAGTACAAGTCACATCTGCATCGGTTAAAACTGCTCAGAAGTCGCGTTTCCCCTGCCGTTCGGGCCACATGCACCGCGCAACTATCCGGGGTCAGCGCCTTCGCGCACCAGGTCATGGAGCATGGGATGGCGGGCGGCCGAGCGTGCGCAAATGCCTGCTAGGCCGCCCGCCAGGGCAATCTCAGAAGAAGCCCAGCTTGTTGGGGTTGTAGCTGACCAGCATGTTCTTGGTCTGCTGGTAGTGGTCCAGCATCATCTTGTGGGTCTCGCGCCCGATGCCGGATTGCTTGTAGCCGCCAAAGGCTGCGTGCGCCGGATAGGCGTGGTAGTTGTTCACCCAGACACGCCCCGCCTCGACATTGCGCCCAAACCGATAAGCGCGGGTACCGTCACGCGTCCAGACACCGGCGCCAAGGCCGTACATCGTGTCATTGGCGATGGCGAGAGCCTCTTCCTCGGTCTTGAATGTCGTCACCGAAACCACGGGACCAAAGATCTCCTCTTGGAAGACGCGCATCTGGTTGTGACCCTTCAGGATCGTGGGCTGGATGTAGAACCCGCCGCCAAGGTCCCCATCGAAATGCGCCGCTTCGCCGCCTGTCAGAACCTCGGCGCCCTCTTCAACGCCGATCGTCAAGTAAGACAGGATCTTGTCCTGCTGCTCTTGACTCGCCTGCGCGCCGACCATGGTCTCGGGATCACGCGGATCGCCCTGCTTGATGGCCTTCACACGCTCGATGCAGCGGGCGATGAACTCTTCATAGATGTCTTCCTGGATCAAGGCGCGGCTGGGGCAGGTGCAAACCTCGCCCTGGTTGAAGGCGAACAGGACGAACCCTTCGACCGCCTTGTCAAGAAATGCATCATCCTGCGCCATAACATCCGAAAAGAAGATATTGGGTGACTTGCCGCCAAGCTCCAGCGTCACCGGGATCAGGTTGACGGTCGCTGCCTCCATGATCTTGCGGCCGGTCTCGGTCGAGCCAGTAAAGGCGATCTTGGCAATCCGCGGGCTGCGCGCCAACGGACCGCCCACGTCGGGGCCGTAGCCGTTCACGATGTTCAGCACCCCTGCCGGCAACAGATCCGCGATCAGCTCCGCCATAACCATGATCGCGGCGGGCGTTTGCTCGGCCGGCTTAAGAACGATGCAGTTGCCGGCGGCCAGCGCAGGCGCCAGTTTCCACGCGGCCATCAGGATCGAAAAGTTCCACGGGATGATCTGGCCCACAACGCCAAGCGGCTCGTGGAAGTGATAGGCCACGGTATCGTGGTCGATCTCTGACATGTTGCCTTCCTGGGCGCGCAGAACACCCGCGAAATAGCGGAAATGGTCCACCGTCAGCGGGATGTCGGCGGCCGTGGTTTCGCGGATCGGCTTGCCGTTGTCCCATGTCTCGGCCATGGCGATCTGATCAAGGTTTTCTTCGATCCGGTCGGCTATCTTGAGCAGGACGTTGGAACGCTCGGCCGCCGAGGTCTTGCCCCAGGCGTCCTTGGCCGCGTGGGCGGCATCAAGCGCCAATTCCACATCCTCGGCGGTGGAACATGCCACTTCACAGACCACCTCCCCGAAAATCGGGGTGACATTGCCGAAATACTCCCCCTTCACGGGCGGCACGAATTTTCCACCGATGAAATTGTCATAGCGGGTGCGAAAAGGCGACTTCGACCTTTCCTTGGATAACGAGACTGCTTGGTTCATGATTTCCTCCGATATGGCGTTCTCGCCAGTTGACTTGGTTTGGTTTGGTCGGGCCCCGCCACATGTAGGGGCCCGATCCGGTAGCGTCTTGTCAGAAGGGGCTAGCGTGCCACCGAGACACCGCAATGCGCGCCGAGCACGACATCGTGGCTCACAGATCCGATCAGCAATCGCTCGACGAACATTTTCTCGCCCGTGCCCAGAACGATGTGGTCCACATGCTGTTCCTCGGCATAGTTGAGAATTGCACGTGCAATGTCCCGTCCTGCCACGGCCGTCATTCGCGGATCGGGGCATCCTGCTTCGATCGCGATATCACGCGATTTGGTCAGCAGTTCCTGGACCTTCTGATGGCCGAGCTCGTGAACCGGCGCGCTGCGACCGTCGAAATTCACATGATCCACCGCCAGAAGATTGAGCTTGGCGTCCATCCCGGCAGCGATTGCGACAGACAGGCGGATTGCCTCCTGATCATGCAGGTTTCCGTCGATTGCACAAAGTACAGTCTTGGTCATGACTTCCATCCTTTCCCTTGGTCCTTAGCTCGGCAACTGGAAGTAGTAGTGGCCGATCAGGATCAGCACTCCGCCCAGGGCCAGCGCGAGATATGGCAATATCCCGGCTCTCTTCTCACCCAGGTCCTGACCCTGAAGATCAAGATCCACCAGCATATGATCTGGAAAACGGCCGCCATCCTGAATGTAATGCCGATAGACGAAGACCGGCAGGATCAGCAGCGCAAAACCGAAACCGTACCAAAGCGCATTCGGGTTCCCCCACAGCTTCGCGCCAACCCCCATGAGGAACAGGTTGAAGAAGCCAAGGCAGGCGTTGAACCCCACCAGCCAGTTCGGCGCACGATAGGGCCGCTCGATGTTGGGGCTGTCGATCCGATGAATCCAGGTCGCCTGAAGGTTCAGGAAAATGAACAGCATGTAGCCGACATTGGAAATCGACAGGATCAGGTAATAGGCCGTCGCATCCGACGCCGCGAAGGTCAGCAGCCCGAGGTTGAAGACAAGATCCGTCCACATCGCCTTGGTCGGCGCACCATGTTCATTGGTATGCGACAGGTACTTCGGCAGCCAGCCATCGACCCCACCTTGATAAAGGGTGCGCGACGAACCCGCCATCGCCATCATGATGGCCAGCAGCAGCGCCAGGATCATCATCATTTCCAGCAGATGCGTAACGAAAGCAGAGCCGGAGCCGACCATGTCCCCCATCGCCGCCGCCACCCCGGTGCCGTCCACGATGCCGGGCGCGGTCATGCCCTCGATCCCGAGAAACCCCTGAAAGGTTGCCGCGACCAACGAATAAAGGACCACACACAGCAAGCCCGCCGCAATGATCGAGCGCTTGGTATCGGTCGCGGGGTTCTTGAACTCACGCGTATAACAGACCGCCGTCTCGAAGGCGTAGGTCGACCAGCCCGCGATAAAGAGCGCCCCAAGAAACAGCGTCCAGCCCCCGATATTCCAACTGCCGTTAGGCGGAACCAGCGGCGCATAACTCTCTGCCTGCACGCGACTCTGTTGCACAAATTGGTTGAAGGCCAGACGCCCCCTTTCCCCAGACAGACTCATCCTACGGGCTCAGTTATGGGTATGCCGAGCGCGGTATAGCCGTTCATGACGAGGATGCGGACTTGGACTTCCGCAACCTGACGATCGAAGTCCCGCGCCATGAGGCGCTGGCCCAGCATTTTCACGCAGTGCATTTTGGTCTCGACGCGGCTTCGGCGGTGGTATCC
>NZ_AUIJ01000041.1 GCF_000423645.1 Sediminimonas qiaohouensis DSM 21189
GAACTGGGTGGCTTTTTTTAATATATCCCTCTCCTCCTTGAGGATACGGTTCTCGCGCCGAAGCCGTTCGTTCTCCCGCGCAAGCTCGCGATCTTCGACTGATACCACATCCGTGTCGCGGTGAGCCGTCACCCATTTGTTCAGCGTCGAAAGCCCAACACCAAGATCGTCGGCAACCTGACGCCGTGTTAGCCCGCTGGTCAGTGCAATTCGCACCGCGTCTTTGCGAAATTCATCCGTTCTTCCTGTGCCCATAGTTCGTCTCCTTTGCTGCACATTATGCTATCAAAGGAGCGGCACCAAACCGCGACAGGTCCAAACCGAGATCGAGCATGGACATTTCGGTGCCGCCGTCATCGGTTTCGTAGAAAGCCATATTGCCGCAGGGCATCATCGCCATGACGTGCAGGCCGGCCTCGACGATATCGGGACCAAGAGGAAGGTAGCAGACCTTCAGCGCCGTCACCGCGCCGCCCGCTAATCCGAATTCGGCGAGGAAGAGCCAATCTTCTTTAGCCTCGACATGCTCGCGGATCGCAGCGACGGCTTCGCCGCGTTCCATTTCGAGCGAGTGGATGATAAACATCTCGTCGGCAGCAATCGCGCTGCCCGCAAGGGCGACGGCAGTCGCAAGGCCGGTAAGCGTGATCGGGCGTCTCATGCGGTTGGTCCTCCATATCGGATGTCGTGCCTGAATTTGCAGCAGCGCAAGTAAGGCGCGTTCAGAGCAAGAGTAGCGGACGGGTCCAGACCGGGCTTGATTGTTTCCTGATTATTGGCTGAACAACGCCTGATCACTGCGCAACGATCTGATATAGAGACAGATTGCACACGACCGACCTGACTGATCATCAGGAAATCACCACGACTCCGACAAGCTTTGCATCGCTCGATCTGGATAGAATGAACATGTGGCCTCGGCATCCTTCAGCCGCGCGGTCCGGAGACATTCAGCACGGAGGATCCAATCATGAGTATGGCCGAAACGGCAACCGGCGCTCCCCGGGAAGACACGGAATTCGTCCGCTTCTGGAACGAGGTTCTGGCCCCGAAATTCACTCGATTCCGCCACGTTCTGGTGGGCGGACTTTCCTATCACAGCGAGGCGGTGTTCCCGAAACTGCCGGTCGAGGCGGGCGACCGCGTGCTTGACGTGGGTTGCGGCTGGGGCGACACGGCGATGAAGCTGGCCCGTATCGTTGGGCCAGAGGGTGAGGTGGTGGGCATCGACTGCTGCGACGCCTTTCTCGCGGATGCCCGGGCCGATCTGGCGAAAACGGATCTGACGAACGTGACCTTTCAGCGCGGCGATGCTGAGGTGGCGTTGCCGGAGGGAGAATTTGACTTCGTGTTCTCGCGTTTCGGCACGATGTTCTTCGCCAATCCGGTGGCGGGTTTGCGCAACATGCGCCGCGCGCTGCGTCCGGGCGGGCGGATGGTGCACATCGTCTGGCGCGACAGGGCCGATAACCCGTGGCTGTCGATGGCCAGAGACATCGTGCTGGAATATCTGCCGGCGCCGGGCGAGGATGCGCGCACTTGCGGCCCCGGCCCATTCTCGATGTCCGACGATGCGACGGTGCGCAAGATGATGGAGATCGCCGGCTACACCGACATTGCATTCGAGCGCGTCGACGCCCCGGTGCGCGTGGGCGACGATGTCGAGGACGCCATCGCATTCCAGCTTGCCATCGGTCCCGCCGGTGAGGTCTTCCGCGAGGCCGGAGACCTGGCGGAGGCGAAGCGGCCCGAAATCGAGGCGGCGATGGCCGAAGCGATCGATCGCCAGGTGCGCGATGCAGATGGCATCGTAATCGACAGTTCCTCCTGGGTGATCAGCGCGCGCAATCCTGGCGACTGAGTGCGCAGAGCGCTCTCTTTCTGCTCCCCGCGTTGAGCGGCGGCGTGGGATTCGCTATACTTACCTATCCGTCGGCAATGCGGCTTACCGGCGAAGCCCGGCGGGTCGCAAAGGTAGGAAGCGATGAATTCGCGGCAAGGTGCGCATGCGTCCAGGATTGAACGCACGCTTGATGGTGTTGTGGACGCTGCGGATTCGGGCGCGTGCAGAGAACCAGCCGGGACCTTGCACTTCGGTCCGTTCGAGATGGATTTCGACCGCTATGAGTTACGCCTCGAAGGCAGGCCCGTCGCGCTTGAGCCGCGCACATTCGATCTGCTCGCATTGCTCGCGCGCAATCGCGGCCGGACCGTGACGCACGACGAGATCTTCAGTCACCTCTGGCCCGGGCGCTTCGTTTCCGATGCTGCGCTCAGCAGCCAGATTCGATCGGCCCGTAAGGCTCTCGGCGATAATGGCAAACGCCAGGCAATCATCGCCACCGTCCATGGCCGCGGCTTCAGGTTGCGCAACGCGGCCCTCGCCCCTGATCCCGCGCCGCAGTCGCCGGGCGAGCTGGACCACCGCGACAATCCGGCCCCCTGCGTCGCCGTCCTGCCCTGTGCCGCGCCCGGCGACGACGGGCGGGGCGCTGTGATCGCCGGGGGACTGCACGAGGATCTCATCAACGCTCTGTCCCGCAATCGCTGGATGCACGTTGTCACCCGCAACACCGCCTTCGCTCTGGGGCGGTCGGGTGAACCGCCGGACGAAATACTGCACCGGCTGGGGGCCGACTATGCCGTGACGGGCAGTGTGCGCCTCGCCGGGGATCGCGTCCGCGTGACGGTGCAACTGACCGAGACGCAAGGGTTGCGCTGCATATGGTCGGATCGGTTCGACCGCCGGCTGCGGGATCTCTTCGATCTTCAGGACGAACTTTCGGGCCTCATTGCCGCGCGCGTCGCAAGCCAACTTGGCATCAGCGAACAGAAGCGCGCCGCGCGGCTCAGGCCCGCCAGCCTGGGCGCCTGGGAACTCTACCAGCTCGGCACTGCCGAGTTCTATCGCTTCACAGCCACGGGCAACCGGCGTTGTCAGGACCTGATGCGTCAGTCCCTGGCGCGCGCGCCCGGCTTCGCGGAACCCCATGCCCGTCTGGCCTATGCGATGGTGCTTGAAAGCGTCTATTTCGAAGGACCGACGGAGGAATCCCATCTGGACGAGGCGTTGCGGCTGGCAGAACGCGCGGCGGCGCTGGATGATCAGGAGGCCAACACCTTCTTCGCGTTGGGGCGGGTGCAACTGGCACGCGGTGACTACGAGCGAGCGATCGACGCGCTCGAGGCCGCGCTCGAACTCAATCCCTACCATGCCCTGTCGCATTGCGGATTGGGAGATTCGCTTGTCTCGGACGGCCGGCCCGAGGCAGCGATCCCCAGCTTTGAGCGCGCGCTCGCGCTCAGTCCGAACGACCCGTTTCGCTGGGCTTTCATGTCTTATCGCTCGTTGGCTCACATGTTCCTCGGCGACCATGCGGCGGCCGTGCACTGGGCGAGCAGGGCGGCGCTGGTGCCGAACGCGCACTACTGGGCGCGCGCCAAACTGATATCTTGGCTGGCCCATTCAGGGGATCTCATCACGGCGCGCACGAATGTCCCAGCACTGATGCGCGCGCGTCCCGGATTTTCGTGCGAATTCGCGCGCTCGCGGCTCTTCTTCGTGCGCGACCCCGCGCATCTGGACCTCTTCCTCGACGGACTCCATCGCGCCGGCGTTCCGTAGAAGACTTGGCGACTCGCCTGGGCTCTGATGATGTGAACACCCCCGTCCTCCGACGGCATAGATGTGCCAAAGTGGGTCTGCGATGATCCACAAAGAAGGACGGTCATGTCACAGATTATCCCGGTTGGGCTCGATCTGGCGAAGAGTGTGTTTCAGGTTCTTGGAGCCGACGATCGCTTGGGCAACCTTCAATTGCTTCCTGGCCACGAGAATCTGGAGAAAGGAGATATTCCATTTGACGCTTGGATTACCAGCCGCAGTGATACCTATAGGGAGCGGCACATGATCAGTTACAAGCCGGATCTCTGGACTGCGCGGCAGTTGCCTGAGTTCGTCGCGGATAGGGAACGACTTATTCGCGAACGCTTGACAAAACTGGCGACGAGCGCGTTGGCGGCATGACCCGTGAAGAGCTGAGACGCGCCTGCCTGATGCGACTGGACGAATGCGCGATGGAGCATCCGTTGGGGCATCAGGGCAACAAGGTGGCGCGATATGTCCTGCGTTCCAAGACGGGAAACGCCGCGGAACTGATGTTCGAGAAGGGGCCTGGTTCGCCGCCGAACCTGTGGGTCTTGGAGCAGCGCGTCGCCGATTTGCTCGAACAGCCGGGGCTGGAGCTTCGGCATTCCCCGGCATCGACGCTGTTCGCTTCAAGGGCATCGAACGGAACGCCGCGCTACGGTCGCCATTCAGCGCTTAAGCCCATGAAACAGCTCGCACATGCGGATTTGATCTGTTTTCCGGATCAAAACTCTCGGTGAGCTGGATCGGATCCTTGAAGTCCTGGCAAGATAAAGCCCGCAGGAGTTGATTTCTTCCATCCTCTCGTGCCGTGACGATTGGTTGGACGATTCATTGGTGATGCTTGATGGACGATGATGTCGTATGGCATAGATCGACAACACAGTGACGTCGCGGATTTGCCATTCGCTTTGTGGCTTCGCCAGCGCCGGGCGAGGAATGGCTGCGCTGGGATCAGGAATGGCTCGAGTGCCCGATAGTCGCACACCGCCGGATCCCATGGCACGGTGCGATGTCCTAGAAGGGGCGAGTATCCGTGATGGGGATGCGTTCTGGCGCCGCACAGCTACTGCGATCGGAAGCTCCCATATCTAGGCAACCCGGATTTCGGACGGCTCTGAGCGCAGGAATCGACGGGGCCAGCGTAACTGTGCCTTATTTTTTGATGGCCCGTAGAGGATTGCAGAAGCGACCTTCTGGGACACCTGTCTTGAGCATCTTTTTCAAGTGCCCGCGCGACAAGAGGGGCACGCACGATTGCGCGCTGACGGGTTGCACTCTTGGGTGTTCGGTAGGTCGGGCTGAATGTTCAACACCAAGCAGCGATCATTAACATACACCTGCGAATACGCCCTCCCCCGAAGAAGGCAAAGGCAGAAGAGCGCCCAACTATCCTCTGCCGTCGCGGTGGGATGTGCGCTGTCGCGCCGCTGCAGGCGCTCACTTCGCTTTCAAGTGAAGGGTTGCGCCGGATAGCTTGATTTACGCCACGATATGGTCAAGGTGGGGCGCGCCGGCCCGCCGCTCCGGGCAGGCCGTTTTGTCACTTCGTCAGGAGCCAGATCATGCGCGCCGTCAGCTACACCAAGTTCGGCCCAGCCGACAAGGTGCTCGAACTAACCAGGCTTGACACCCCAAGCCCCGCCGCTGGCGAGGTCCTTGTGCGGGTCGCATTCTCGGGCGTTAATCCGTCTGATGCCAAGGCCAGAGCCGGAGCGCGGCCGGGCGTGACCAAACCTGCCTTTGACCGTATCATCCCGCATTCCGATGGCTCCGGCGTGATCGATGCCGTTGGCGACGGCGTCGACCCGGCGCGCGTCGGGCAGCCCGTCTGGATCTGGAATGGCCAGTGGCAGCGCGCCTTTGGCACCGCCGCTGACCACATCGCACTACCCGCTGACCAAGCGGTGCCCCTTCCCGAGGGCGTGTCCCTGGAAGCCGGGGCTACGCTTGGAATACCGGGCCTGACCGCCGCCCAGACCGTCTTTGGCGGTGGCGAGGTGGCTGGAAAGACTTTGCTCGTCAGCGGCGGTGCCGGCGCGGTCGGGCATGATGCCGTGCAACTGGCCAAATGGGCCGGGGCCACGGTGATCGCCACCTGCGCGGCGTCGGGCATTGACCGCGTGCGCGCGGCGGGGGCCGATCACGCGTTCGACTATTCAGATCCCGACCTGGCCGCGAAGATCAACGACGCCAGCGGTGGACAGGGAGTCGATCGCGCGGTCGAGGTTGAATTCGGTGCAAATGCTGCCTTGTTGGCTGAGGTGATGAAGCCTCTGGGCACCATCGCCGCTTATGGGTCTGGCAAGGACATGACGCCGCAAATTCCATTCGGAGCGTTCCTTTTCAAGGCGCTGAAGATTGATGTGACGTTGATCTACATACTGCACGCCCCCGAAAGGCAGGCAGCCATAGCGCGTTTGCATCGGGCGCTGGGCGAAGGCGCCTTGCGCCCTTCCATACACGCAATTTACCCGCTCGATGCCTGCGCTGCCGCGCAAGACACCACGATGACACCGGGGCGTGCGGGCGCCGTGCTTCTGGATTTGCGATAGCATGCGGTGATCATGCGAGGCGGTGAGCGGACTTGAGCAGCGTTTCCACGTAAGAGATAGCACGAGACACGCCCGCATCCTTTGGTTGTTGCGTCGCTGACTGGCGGACTGGGAATTGCCGCCTGCCTGGCTGCCAGGTCGTAGCAGCCCGAACGCATCGTGCGGGATGTGTGGTCGGTCATGTGCCGCCTATCGCTACCAATGACGTTTGGCGCAGCGACTGACGGTTCGATCGGGAGTTCCGCAGCGCAGGATTGCTTCGGCGGGCGAGACCGTTTACCAAGCGCGGCGATAGCGTCCAGAACCAAGGTGTCACCACCGCCCTTATGTGAGGCACCTGCCAAGCGAGGTGGTCAAGGAGGATATGATGCAACGCAATCACGGCCAACAATCGTCTACTCTTAAATCTCTTCGCCAGGGAACAACGGATTCCCGTGCCGTCCAGAGCTACTACGATGACTGGGCCGACAGTTACGATGAGACACTGTCAGAGTGGCAGTATCGAGCGCCCGAAGACGCCTCTGACCTCCTAGTGCCGCATCTCGGTGATGGCGCACGAGTTCTGGATGTCGGATGCGGCACTGGCCTGTTGGCGAGTGCCCTGCGCAAGCGCGGCGGTTACACAGTTGATGGCATCGACATATCGGCCGCTTCCCTGCATTTGGCAGAACGGCGCGGCGACTATGCGCGGCTAATACACCACGACCTGCAGGACCTTCCTCTCCCCGTGAAAGATAACGCCTATGACGCCGCCGCGTCGATCGGTGTCCTGACCTATATCGAAGACGCCGAAGCGCTTCTGCGCGATCTCTGCCGCTGCGTCCGCACCGGCGGAGCAATCACCTTCACGCAGCGCACCGACCTGTGGGAGGGCCGAAACTTCCCGGATATGATCGCCCGCCTGGAACGCGACGGCCTCTGGGCCAATCCCCATATCACCCCGCCGCAGAAGTATCTTCCCGGCAACGAGGAATTCTCGGACGAGATCAATGTCATCCATACCCTTTGCATAGTCACCTAAGGGCGGGCGATCAGCGCGTGGGTCTCAAGTTGGGCTGCATTGCTGGGGATGGGTTCTGGCACCGCACAGCTTGCCGTTTGGGTATCCTATTGGGTGTGATAAGTGGCCCGCCAGAGCTGCTGAGAGCATTTCCCTACATATCAGGTTGGGCTTGTGTCACCTGTTTGCCCAACCGCGCGAAATAGCACCGCGGCGACCAGATCGCCGGTGACGTTGACAGCCGTCCGGCACATGTCGAGCAGGCGGTCGACGCCAAGGATTATCACCATGCCCTCGACGGGGATGCCCATGCTCGTGGCCACGTTGATAAGAATGGCGATGCTGACGCCCGGCGTGCCGGGCGCGCCGATGCTCGAGGCAACAAGTGTGCCGACCACCACGCCGATCTGTATCGCCGTCAGCTCGACGCCGGCGAGCTGCGCAAGAAACAGGATGGCAACCGCCTGATACAATGCGGTGCCCGCCATGTTCATCGTCGCGCCCAATGGCACCACGAGGTTGGCGATACTCTCCGGCACGCCAAGCTGACGCGCAGACTGTATCGTCACGGGCATCACCGCCGAGGAACTGGACGTTGAAAAAGCCAGCAACAGGTTGCTGCCCGCCGCCTTCACGAAACGCAGCGGCGTCACCCGTGCAAAGATCAGCGCGACCACGAGGTAGAGACACAACAGCCCGGCCAACCCCAGCAGCACGGTGCCCACGTATCCCGAGATCCCAAGCATGGTTTCAAACCCCATGCGCATCACCAGTTGCGCCATCAGCCCGAAAACCGCAAACGGCGCCAGGAACATGGCCCATTTCACGATGTTCATGGAGATCGAAAGCAAGGCTTCCATCAACGCCAGAAAGGGCGCGGCAACGCTGCGCTGAACCTGCGTGACCGAAATCCCGACCAGCAGCGCCAGCACCACGACCGCCAGCATATCGCCCTGCACGATCGAGGCGGTGGGATTGGATGGCAGGATATCGACGATCATGTCCGGCAAGGTCAATTGCGCGTTTGGCTCGGGGCTGTCGGGCAAGAGGTCGGTTGGGGACGAAGGGCCGAGTTCAACTGCGGGAACGGAGAAGCCGGCAAGCCCCATGCCTGGTTGTAGCCACTGGGCCAGCGCCACGCCGATGGCCGCCGCCAACGTCGTGGTCAGGAGGATAAATGCAGCCAATCGTAGCCCAACAGACCGCAGTTCCTCGCCCGATCCGGCCCCGGCCAGTCCGCCCACGATCGACGAAAAAATCAAAGGGATAAGAACCATGGCGATCAGCGCCAGAAAGATCTTTCCCGGCAAGGCTAGCCAGAGTCCGATTACCTCGGCTATCTCGGGCGGAACGAATCCCGCGGTTTCGCTCAGCAGCAAACCCAGGCCAAACCCCAGAACCATCCCGGTGATGACCTGTGCCCAGAGCCTGGACGTGATCCAGACCCGCAGCTTGAAGCGCTGCCGCGCGATCTTCATAGGGATGCCTTGTGTGTCGTTTGCCATGACAGAGCGATAGCACGACACGAGGTCGGGAATAAGCCGCCATTGTATCGGGCGGCTTTGTGGCGGAAGACTCGCGTGCCCCCAAGCGGATCCGCCAGTCCTGGCCATTCGCTGGCGAAGTAGAGAAAAGGCAGCACGGCGATGAGCTGGCCTGACTGTTGTCGTCAGGCGCGGCAAGCGGCCGTCAATGAAAGTCCCGGCTCGGAAACAGCCTCCTGGTCTGTTCCCTGGGGTGCCTGGCAGTAGGCCGGATGCTGCCGGTGCGCCGATTGGTGTCAACCGCCTGACCAAGGGATGAGAGCATCGGGGACAGATCCTCGATCCGTTCGGCGATCAGGTGCGTGACCTGGCCCTCGCGCTCGATCCGGCCGGTGACGCGCAGGAGCCGCCCGGCGATCACGGTCTTGCGGAGGGCCTCGTAGGTCTTGCGCCAGACCACGATGTTGGACACGCCGGTTTCGTCCTCCAGCGTCAGGAAGACCACGCCGGAGGCGGTGCCTGGGCGCTGGCGGGTGATGACGAGGCCGGTGACGGCGATCCTGCCCGTTGCTACGAACAGGCGTGGGAACGGCGGTGCGAAAGTCGGCCACGGTAGCGACGGGATGTTGATCTCGAATATTGGCTGACTAAAATATCTAGGCAAAAGGATTGTGCGCCGCTCGTGATCAGTCGTCTGACTCGTAAGTTAGAGCAACGTGGTTCAGAAGATTCTGAGAGCTAAAGCTATTGCTCCGAAGGTCTGTGCCGACAGCTCGCGCGCTATTGCACGTGACGTGGTCTCACCAAGGTGAGGCCGGTCAGCATTAGAGCGGTTGCAATGCCGATCATCGGTGAGGCAGCCTCACCCAGGAACACGATTGCGATGAGAACGCCGGAAATTGTCACCACATAACTCACCTGCGTGGCGAAAACTGCGCCAGCCTTTTCGATCAGCCATATCAGGCCGGAGTAGGCACAAATGTGAAGCGCCGTTAGCACGATGACCGAAAGTCGGGCATGATCCAGAGGAAATGGATTGACCCATATGCCGGGCAGTGCTGCAAGTGGCGCCGTCAGAAAGAACGCTGCCCAGGACAAGCCGCACAAGATCACCATTGGGTCGAGCCGCGGCATGCGGATCTTGTCAATGCATACGTTCTCAGTGGAATAGCTGAGAACCGAAAGTATCGGCAGTGCGACCCATATCCACTTGGTCGGGTCCGGGAGACTGCCGTCAGGCAATACAATAAGGACAATCGCGAGCAACCCGAGAAGAATTCCAACGATCTTGCGCGGTGTCGGGCGGTCGATCCCGACAAGGGCAGTCAGCAGCATTGTCACCATCGGAACGCCTGCAAGCACGATTGAAATGATGCTGGCAGGCAGGTGGCGGGCAGCGAGATAGCCGAGGGGATGCGGTATCGCTGTGCCCAGCAACCCGAGGAAAAGAAAGAAAAGCAGGTATGGGAGTCTCACGGGCAATCGTCTCCCAGTGGCGCAAACCACACAGCTCAGAACAATAGCGGTGATAAAGGTCTGCCATATAGTAATGCCGATGGGGTGCAGGCCTGTGGAAACGGCAACCTTCCCAAGCGGTGTTGTTGCGCCCCATGAGATACCGACGGCCAGCATGACGGCCCAGAGCACTGGACGCGATAAGGTTGGGGCGTGATTCAGGTGGATCATGAGAGCCTCCGACGCATATCGAACAAGAGGCTCCTTTCGCCTGTGCCAGAGGCTTTAACGGATTTATAAGGTCGATCGCGAGAGAAGTCACGCGGTTCCAGGGAGCTCCGCCGGTTTTGGCCATTCGGTTTGTGGCTTCGCCAGCGCCGGCGCGAGGAATGGCTGCAAGCCGGTATACCGTCTGATCGCCGGATCCCTTGGCAGAGTGTTCGATGTCCTAGAAGGGGCAGGTATCCGCGAGGGGGGTGGGTTTTGGCGCCAGACTCTTACGGCAGTTGGAACCTCCCAATACCAATGCGACACATCGTGATGTGCTATCCCCCTGATAGCGCTCAGGGCCAGCAACACGCTCGGTCAAAGGTTAGGGGGAACTGCTGCAATGCGCGCTGACCGAATCCTGCGAGCTTGCAAGCCGGCGTAGCAGTTGTCTGGTGTCGATAGGGGAGGTGGTAGTCGCCGGAATGAGATATAGTTGAAAGTTGGTGATGGCCCCTGAGGGGCGGCATATCATGGCGGTGTTCACGCGCCGTCAATTCTCCGAAGAGAAAGGGATATGCCACATGACGAAGTCTACCATCACGCCATTGCCTGATCCATCGGGATTTTCGCCCGATCCGCTGACGGATATCCTGCGCTCCGGCGCGCGTCGCCTGATCGAGCAGGCGGTGGAAGCGGAACTGGCCGCTCTGCTTGCCTCCCATGCCGATGACAAGACCGAAGATGGCCGGTCCCGCCTCGTGCGCCATGGCTATCTGCCGGAGCGCGAGGTCATGACCGGGATCGGCCCGGTGCCGGTGAAGGTG
>NZ_AUIJ01000042.1 GCF_000423645.1 Sediminimonas qiaohouensis DSM 21189
CCTTGCTGCTACTCGGAGACCGGCGCGCCCGTTCACTAAGCAAGCGCGCAGATTGGCCACAAGCGCGATACGGAGGCAAGCCTGCTGTTGTTGCTGACAACGCGCAACACGGTTCTCTGAACAGGTCTCTCCTTGGTCGCGCAGATCGTCGGCGAGCTTGCGGTAGCCATAGACCTTGCCGCTGTCGGCCTAGGCCTGTCGGATCAAATCGGTCTGACGCACATCCTCCCGCGCATGCTGAACCAGAAAAGTCTTTCTTGTTTTTCCGTTTGTGTAAACGAGACCACTTCGCAGCCAGCGGTTTCAAACGGAGGCAGTTCTCCACCGCATATAGAAAGGTCACATCAATGGGTCTCGACGTAGATTTCTTTATTCCCGGGTCAGAGGCTTCGGTCCTCCCCATGCGACATCATTTCGGCTTTCTGGAGATGTTTCTCAATCAGTCGACTGAGCCGGTTCGGCCAGGATATGACGATTTCTGGGTCAATGCCGAGGTGCTCGACGGCGTCGAAGAAATTTTGGCAGAACGTCTCTCCGGCGCTGATCTGACACTGGGCGACCTACCAGAATGCACGGAAGGCGATCTCGAACACTGTCATCCGGAGAGCTGTCCGACAGATATGCTCTTGATGCTTTATGCGCGCGCGCTCCGAACCCTGTGGCGCGCGCAGGCCGAACATGGTCCCTTGATCTGTTCCTGGTCCGCCTGAGCTGATTGTAGCCAGGCCAAGGCCACTCAACGAACCCTTTGGTTTGACGGAGCGCCACGCAGACCAGGGTCGTCATCGTCGGTTACGCATGAAGCGCAGCATGGCCGTAGGTCTGGTGTCGGCACCGCTTGCCAGAAGCCTTGACCTTCCAATGCGTGCTCGGGTCGAACCAGATCGTCAGCAAAGCGTGATGCCTTAGATATATGCATTCTGTGAGAGCCGCGGCGAGGTTGGGTCGCGTTCGAGGCTCTGCCCATTTTGCACAAAAAACCCTTCTTGCGCCGATTTGTTTTCCGCACGCCCCCCATCGATCCAATCTTCATTCAGAGGCATTGAAGTGCCTCTGCCAAAAACAACGCAACTCCTGATAGGACACTCTTATGCAAATCTTCGCTGTTGGGCAGACCTCGCCCCTTCCCGTACCCGCTCATGATGGTGCCGTCATGACCATTGAAGATGCCGGGCATGACATTCTCACCACCGCCCGCTTCTCCGCGTCCAACCTTACCGACAAGGAAATTACAGCCGCAAATACAGGCAAGATTGAAATCGGTCTGGTGCGCGTCACATCCCGGGATGTGACCTTCCCGGTCTTTCTCTTCAAATTCGCCGGGATGGTTTTCGACGCCCCGTTTTCTATTGGATTGGAAGCCGAAGATAAGCGCGAACGCTTGGTTCATGCACTCTCCCATGTTGGTAATCTCACCCGAAGCGCAACCTGGTCTTTAACGCTCGAAACCGTCGAGCGCACCACCTGTACGACGAAATCCATCCGAATGATTGCGCCTTCGCCGCGCTTCTGGAGATCCGCAGCCGAGGCGCTTCTGGGCTCCGCAACTTTGAGCGAGGAGGTGCAACAGGACATGCTGGAGCGCCTCTTTTTGAGGTATCCGTCGCCGTCCCAGCTCTTCCGTCGGGCTGTTCACGTCGAGAAGTTCTGAAAATCGCGAAAACCATCTACCGGGCAGGCATCAAGCATGCCCGGTTCATTCTTTGAACGGAGCGCCCCCGGTTTCGCACTCGAGAGCTGTCATCCCAGGAAGCCGGGTTATTGCAGGTCGCTGCGGCAAAAACAGTACGGCGCCCCCTGTGCATTTATAGCAGAAATCTCGCCTTCCCGTTTGGATTCATCGCCCCTTTTCCCTTGGTCCTCTTCGTCCCCGACATGAACAAGAGGATATCTACAAATGGGCATGGCAGACGAATACCAGACAGGGGTGGTCCCGTCTCTGACCACATTGATCGATCGCGCGGGCCTGATCCGACGCTGGCAGCATGGCAGTGACGCGTTTTTCTGGCGGCAGGAGCGTGCAGGACGGTTGCTGCCCGTTCTGCACGGTGGGCTGCTGCGCTATCGTTGGCGTGACGTTTTCGAATTCGAGGGTGGGTTGCCACCTGCCGACAGGGCCGCAGAGTATTTTTCCGACCTGATGCGTCCCGCGCAAGTCGCAACTGTCCTCAACTGCGCGCCCGACTTCATTCTGAAAGCCGCCAGGAAGGGCGTACTGCCCGCTCGGCGGGTTGGTCGGAGCTGGCGGTTCGTGCCCGGTGAGGTCGGACGTTGGCAGCAGCAGAGCTGGGCCTCGCGCCCGGGTCAGATGAACGGGATATCTCGCAAAATAGCTTCATCGCCGTCCGGTGAATGAAACGGGGGGCGAGGTTTACGGCCCAAATTTCGCCCCCCGTTCCATTCATTTTTTCGCAATGAAAGGTCCGGCGTTCGAATGAAAACCAACAGAAGGAAATGAAAAGATGAGCAACGAAAAACCGATCGGGCTGAAGACCCTCAAGGATGTCGCGCATGTGTTGCCGACGGTGTATTCCGAGGCCTCCGCGAAGACTCTCGCGACCGCGCTGAAGAAAGCCGAACGTCTCACGGGCCTGCGTCTTTCACAAATCCCCGCGGACGAAAACGATTGGGTCCGTCGTGCGCAGTCGATGGTGTGGGCCGGCGAATTCCGCGGCGCCACGCCGGGCGACCAGGAAGCGGCCTTCAACACCTGGGTGAAGAAGATCGCCTCGACGATCCGGCACGCCCAGGAGAGCGTGGCGGCGCCCGTCAAGATGTCCGATCAAAGCGGCGCCTGGGATCAGATCGTCCAGTATGCCGAGGACGTAGAGAACACGTTCGACGAAGAGGGAAACCGCATCTTGCCGAACATGTTCTCGCTCTCGATAGCAACCTTGCGGTCCCAATGCGGTTATCTGCACCCGACGGAGCTTACGACCGAAACCGCCCGTCAGGCGCTGCTCGCGTGCCGCGTGGACAAGCCGTCCTCGTTTCGCAACGCCATCGCCGCAATCAATCGCCTGGTCCGCGAGCAGAACCAACATCCGGCGATTGCGCACCTGCTTCCCAATCTACCCGTTGGCCCGATCCCGCATCTCCGGGATGCGCCGCTCGATTGGGGGGCGTTTACGCCCGGGTTCATCGCGTCCCGGGACCGTGCGATGGCCCGGGCGATCGCGTTGGATCGCACGCAGCGCAAAGACCGGTTCAAGGGCAAGCTCGGCAACGGGCGCCTCGCGGCTGCGGGCAAGCACAAGGGGCGTCGCCGAGGCGTCGGGAACCCGGACTCTGCGCGCAAGAACCATCTCAATGCGCTGAGCTGGTTGGTGCGGCATGCGTTTCCCAATCGGGCTGACGCTTATGCCTTGGCCGACATCTCCGACCTGTTCACACCTGAGATCGTGGAACGCGCGGTGAACAACTACATCACGCGCGCCGAGGAGTCCGAGGTTCTGCTCAATCCAAAGGAAACCTCGTCCGCTGGGATGATCCTGTCGCGTCTGCAGGTCCTTGCAGAGCGGAATGGATGGTCCGAGGACGTTGTATTCGAGCTCGAGGATGCGCGGTTCGATCGTGTCGATAGCCATCAGGCCCGCGAAATGTCCAAGGAGCGGGAGCAATTCGTGAAGCTCGTGCAGCGGGACCCTGCGGTCCCTCGCGCGATCGTATCGGGCCCCCGCAGGCTGGCCGAGGAGGCCCAGCTGGTGTTCGACGATTGGGCAAGCTTCAAGATGCGCAAGCGGGAGACGGCTCTGCATCTGTCGATGGGAGCCAGCTTGCTTGCGTTGCTTCTCGCGCGTTCGGTGCGGTCGAAGAACGTGCATGAACTCATCATCGACGGCGATGATGCCGAATTGCTCCGACCGCTGCGCGAGGCGAGGCCCTGGCTCGAGATCGGCCGCCACCGGGTTAAGAACCGGAGCGCGATCGCCGGTGAGATTCCGCAGCGGCAATGGCGGGTCATCATGCAATGGCTCGACCAGGGGCTCCCGAAATGGTGCGAGAAACACGGGATCGATTTCGATGAGAACGTGCTACTCCTGCCTGGACCCAAGGGCCTTCTGTCGCGTCACACGTACAACAAGGTCTGGAACAAATGTGTCGAGCGGCTTGGTGTCCCGGGCCTTCAACCCCACCTCATGCGGCACGTCTTGGCGACGATCTGGCTCTCCGCCAACCCCGGTGACTACGCGACCGTGGCCGCGTTCCTGTGCGACAAAGTTTCGACGGTAGAAAAATTCTACGCGCGGGGCGAAGGCGCGGCGGCCGCCAAGCTCTTCGCCGAAGCGCTCGAGGCGCTCGACCCGACCCTCGAGGCATTTTTGACGCGGAGAGCCGCATGACCAGGACCCGTGACCAGAGGGCAGGGGAGCTGCCCGCGCGGATGCCGCATGTGCCGGTGAACGTGGTTCGGCGGATGCTGGACCATCTATCGGAAAAAGAGTTTTCCCAGCGCGGAATGCCCGCCGCGTTGGAGTCCTTCTATCTCGAGCTGGACAAGGCCGGGCTGGCCCCGGAGCAGGTGACCGCGGATGTTTTTCAAGCGGTCGGGACCTCGCGGTCGCGATTTCGCTGCCTCGTCGCGGCGCTGCGCCAGTTCGCGCCGGAGGTGCCGCTATCTCCGTCGCTCCCGGTCAGGCAAGAGTGGGATCACTGGCTCAATGTGCGTTACAACAAGAAAGAAAAGGGCGAGGGTTCGACCTGCCGTGTGGGCCTGGCTCCGGAAGATTGGCCGGAGGCATGGGGCGAGGCTCTCCCGGCGCTGGACCGGAGCGTGCGTCCTTACGGCACTCGATTGAAGCGGCTCGCGCCGAATACCAAGGGGACCGTGGTGTCCGCCGTTGGAATGTTGGCCCGCGCGCGGACATGGGCGACGTCCCGCGGCGTGGACCTCCCGGCGCGCCCTTCGGGTGAACTCTTCGACGGCTTCCTGCGTTACCTGGACGAAGAGCGGAACGTGTCATTCGGCACCGCGCGGGACTACCTGGAAAGTGCTCGGATGTTTTTTCTGCGCGCAGGCCTGTTCGATGAAGAGAGCTTTGAGGCGATCAGCGATCTCATCTCCGCCCTTCACGCCGAAGCGGTGGCCACCGATCCCGGGAAATGGGCACGTCTGAAAGAGTTTCGTGCCAAATTCACGCTCGCCGACGTTCTAGAGAAGGCTGAGGCGGCGTGTGCCGAGGCGGAGTCCCTGCCGGGCAATTCGACCGCGGCCTTCAAGTTGCGTCAGAAGGCGATGATCTATGCCATGCTCGTGAACACCGGCGATCGCCAGGGCGATCTGCGAGACTATTCTGTCGGCGTGGACCTTCTCCGGGGCGACCACGGGGACTGGGGTCATTCGATCCGGCAGAACAAGACCGGCAACAGGAAGGACCTGGACTGGCTCTGGCCCGGCACTTCCAGTTTGATCGACCGGTTCATTCTGGCAGATCGGCCGGACTGGATGCTTGCCGAGCGACTTGGCGAAATCGAGGGCATGAACTTGCTGACGCTCTCCGAGAAAGTCGTGGACAAGGGCTATATCAACCGACGTCTGGCGGAGGATTTCGGGATCCACGGTCACCTCGTGCGCACGCTCATCGCCGATCTTTTTCGCCGGACGCGACCGGACGCGATCTGGGCCCTTCAGAAGATGCTCGGGCATACCAACAGTACGACTCAGCGGGTCTATCGGTCGGATTTCGACGAAAGCGCCGCGATACGCAACTTCGATGCGCTGCTCGGGGCGCTTGCGGATTGAGCCGCGCGGCTCGCATTCGTGCAGCGCGCCTGGGACCCGTCCGGCGCGCTGCACGAAGACAGCGCAACGCCATGCCGTTTTCCGCCCGCTGGAACATGTCTTGGCGTTCGCCTCAATCTTCGATTGTGAGGTGGCATGTGTCCGCTTATGCTTCAATTCAAGGAGGCGACGATGGCCCAGCCCGTGAAACTTACCGACGAGGTCATGGCTCTGGTGCGGCGTGAGGCGGATATGCATGGCCGTTCCGTGGCCGGCCAGATCACCCATTGGCTGAAGCTGGGACGGGCGATCGAGCAATCCGGCACCTGCGATCAGGCCCGTATCATCGCTGCCTTGGCGGGCCGGTTCGAAACCACCCGGCTGAGCGAAGCGGAGGAGTCTGCTTGGCTCGACGCCTTCACGGATCGGATGGGGCAACCCTCGAACGCTGACAAGGACTTCTACGCCAATCGCCGAGCCCTGGGGCTGGGCGTCGGGCTCGATGCGGGTGGTAATCTTATCTTTGCCAAAAAGAATTCTCCAACGTGAGATCCGGGTTGACCGAGGTGTTGGTCTCAAAGCAAGTCCACTGGAAGCACGAGCTGACGCGTTCGAGTGTGTGGAAAACGCCGCGCTCCCAACAATTTACCGGCGGTTCGGCAAGCCCCGGCACGCGCAATGTGTCGTCGGCACCTGCTTTGAGGCGAGGTCGGAACGGCATGGTTCGATCATGAGGCCGCGCAAACTGGCAGGAACGGGGCCCAGCCCCTTACGGCAAATGTTGAAGCCCGCAAATACTTGCGGGCTTCATGTCTCTATCGAAAAGTGGCGGGATTCACGATCAAGCCATTTGCTGCTCACCCAAAAGCTCATTGAGGCGCTTCGGATTATTCGACAGAAGTCGTAGGGCCGTGTCAGCGGCCTTGCTCAACACGACGTCTCCTGATTCATATTTCTGAAACGCATTTGGTCCGCCGCCAATGAGGCGACCCGCGTCACGCTGCGAAAGTCTCAGTTTCTTGCGGGCTGACCGGACTTGCCCCGGAGTCATTACGCCGGCCTCTCGAGCTTTCATGGTATTGATCGCGCGATCCGACACCTGCATGTCTTTGGCCTCATGGATGCCCTGGTCCGCAGTAGGGTCGTCGACTGGATACCAGCCCGGCAACTCAACTGTCTCGCTTTGAGAGCGAAAGGTGAGCGTGACGGTGCGAACGCCGCGAACGAGCGCCCCACCGGTCTCCGGATGCACTCTTGTTTTTTCAACTCCAGACATCTCATTTCTCCTTAAAGGACGTGCAGGTGAACTCGGCGACGGTGTCCTGTACGAACTTGATGTAGATCTCATAACCATCAGCTCGCCCATGATAGACATCCATCCATATTCTGTGATTCTGGTGTGTGGTCATCGACTTGTAGAAATCACGGCGATTCAGGCCCTCGATCACGCCAATCATGTCGGCACGGGTCATTCCCATCTCTGCTGCACCTTGTATGGCGGCGTTCGTGATTCCCATCGTCGAGCCAGCAGACGCTTGAATAGATCCGAGATCGTATGTTGGTCTCTTCTTCATCATATGGCACCATAATGGTGTATTTGCAAGTGGTCCAGTGCCTCCACCGAAAGATTGGCCCGCTTGCGTAGCGGTGGCCTCACCGCTATCGAAGATATTTTCGAGACAAAACTCACCCGATCTCTCCTTCCGAGAATGCGTCAAGGTTCTTGTTTGAAAAGTAATGTTGGCCACAGTGCGGCCAACAGAAGCAATTGTTTCAACATTTTCCTTAAGGGGCTGGGGAACGGGGCACAGCTATCGCTGTTCTAGCGCTGGAAAATTTGCGCGGCTGGCCGACCGGTCAGCCGCGTCAGTGCGGAGCGCTTTTTCGTTGCAAAGCGCTTGCACTGATTCTAAGGAAATTTTAAATATATGATATATATCAAGTGGATAAACGTGTCACGTTGCCGCGCATTCGTTTCAGAGAGCCAGCTACGCCACTATCGTTTCAAAAAATATGCAACGAAAACTTGCCCACACTATAAAATGTATGTATATTAGTACTTTAATCGTTTCACAGAGTTACGTTTACGTTTCATGGCCACAATCGAGCAAGACATACTGGATTACGTTGCCGCGCACCCTGAGTCGGGCCGCGAGACGATCCGCAGAGGGGCGGCACCGAAGTCCAGCGACACGACCGTCTGGCGGGCGCTCAAGCGCCTCGTCGAAGCGGGCAGGCTCGAAGTCTCGGGCAAGGGTCGCGCGACCGTCTATACGATTGCGGGTGCAGCTGTCGTACGTGCGCATCTACAGGCCCCATATAACAGACGACCTCCCGTTGCCTACAACCCTGAATTCCTCGACGCCTACCTGCCGAACCGAACTTTCTACATCGCCGAGGTCGACCGGGATAGGCTAAAAAAAGCAGGGCAGCCCGTGGGCGGCATGATCAAGGCCGGAACCTATGCGCGGCGCATCCTTGAACAACTTCTGGTCGATCTGTCCTGGGCGTCATCCCGCCTTGAGGGCAACACTTACGATATTCTTCAGACCGAGCGGCTGATTCGTTTCGGCGAGGCGGTAGAGGGTAAGGATCGCAAAGAAACGCTGATGATTCTCAACCACAAGGAAGCCATCGAATATGTGGTCGATAATCTTGATGACATCGGCCTGTCCCGCCCCAACCTCTTCGGGATTCATGCGCTTCTGGCCGACGGTCTGCTGGCCGATCCGGCGATGGCCGGGCGGCTGCGCGGCACGCCCGTCGGGATTTCTCATTCGAGCTATACGCCCCTCGATGACGCCATTACCATAGAGGAAGAATTTGATATCCTGCTGCACAAGGCGGCGGAGATCAATGATCCGTTCGAGCAGTCATTCTTCCTGCTTGTCCATATCCCTTACCTTCAGGCTTTCGTGGACATCAACAAGCGCACATCGCGGGTGGCGTCCAACATACCGCTTCTCCAGGCAGACTTCGCGCCCATGTCTTTCCTGACCATGGATGACGCGGCCTATATCGACGGGCTGATCGGCATCTACGAGCTCAATAATGTGGCGCTCCTGCGCGAAGTTTTCATCGACAGCTATCTCGCGTCTGCTGAAAAATATCGCATCCTGCGCGCCGAGGTTGACTCACCCGAGAAGGCGGCGATTGTCTATCGGGACTTTGTGCGCGAAGCCGTCCGCTATAGCGTCCTGCAAACCAAAGCCTTTCGCGAAGGCGATATTCTTGACCTCGCTGCCAGGCACGACATCCCCGAAGATGAGCGGGATGCTGTCGTGGCCTATGCCCACGAACAATTCAAAGGGCTGCATGAGGGCAATCTTATTCGCTACCGTCTGAAGCCAAAGGACATCGAAGGCGTCGATCTCTCATAAAGCCCAAAGCCCCGTCCGCAGGGCAGGACTTCAGAGCGGTTTAGCATCGGCATGACGGCCTTGCGGCGCAGCCCATGGCGCGTTCGATATTTTCGAGTGTTGCCAGGATATTGCGGCGGTCCGGCGTGTCGGGCTCGGTTTCAATCAGCAGCATTGAAAAGAGCTGGTGCAGTTCTGGCGATCTCGCCGGAGGCGACAACGCCGCGCCGCACATTGACACAGATCCGGCAGGCAGGGTCAAACGGGTCATAACCCGCCTCTGACGCCGTCACTTTTGTTCACCGGCTTTCGGGATAGCCCAAAGCGCTTTTAGCAAGTACGCAATTTGACCGATATTTGCCGCTACGCTTTTGCTGATGCCTTTGACCAGCTTGTCAGCGGCGTCCTTCGATGTTTCGGACTTCTTGTTCATCTTCGCTCCTTGATGGCTGCGATGAACCGGAAATCCTCCGATACGAAAACATCAAATCTGTCCGAAAGGTGCTGACGTTAAACAATGATCCGGTCTGGTCAGGCGCGGATCGCCCCGTGCTGTGCGGTCGTGACTGACGCACAGCACGGGGCGACACGCCTGTCAGGCTTCAAGCTTTGCGTCTGTTTTCACCACGACAGGAGGCGCATATGCCACTCGACAAATCCCTTTCCTTGCAACCCGAGGCCACGGACACCTGGAAGGCCACCCTGGGCCGCGGTGATGTGGTCCGGTTTTGGTTCCCGCTTGCCAATCACCAATCCGATGACACGGGCCCCAAGCGCAGGCCCTGCCTCGTGCTGGATGTCTTCACATGTGGGCAGGTGCAGTTCGCGAAGATCGCCTACGGCACCTCCGCTGACACCAGGGCCAATCGCGGCCTCGAGATCCGCATCAACGACCCCGACGCCATCAAGGCGGCCGGGCTCGATCGGCCATCGCGGTTCGTCTGCGCCCGCACCGTCATCGTCAGCCTCAACCACCCGGCGTTCGAGCCGGTCAGCGAGACCGGCACACCGGTCATCGGCCGTCTTGACGATCGCCTCATGGTCCGGATGAACGCCGTGCGCGCGCGGCTCGACGCGGAGGCTGACATGGCGGCCAACGCCCGCGACGAACGGCGCAAGGAGCAACGGCGCTGGCAGCGCGAGGGCGACGGTTTCCGAAAGCGGAACCGCGCCCTGCGCGCAGCCACCCCCACCACCACAAAAGGA
>NZ_AUIJ01000043.1 GCF_000423645.1 Sediminimonas qiaohouensis DSM 21189
CCGTCATCCCGCCTCGCAAAAACGCCAAGCCGTGGAAGACCGTCACCGCGGGTGCAATGGCCAGAAACGAGGCCCTGCGAGCTTCGAAATACCTCGGCCGCGCGATCTGGCGAAACTGGAGTGGATACCACCGCCGAAGCCGCGTCGAGACCAAAATGCACTGCGTGAAAATGCTGGGCCAGCGCCTCATGGCGCGGGACTTCGATCGTCAGGTTGCGGAAGTCCAAGTCCGCATCCTCGTCATGAACGGCTATACCGCGCTCGGCATACCCATAACTGAGCCCGTAGGATGAGTCTGTCTGGGGAAAGGGGGCGTCTGGCCTTCAACCAATTTGTGCAACAGAGTCTGTATCCGCCCTCACCGTAGTCAAAGCCTTCGACCGGCCCGCTATCCGGTTTCTTCGGGGTGAAGTTGAAGCGCGGGGCCAGCACCTGCTCCATGAGCAAGCTGGCCGCGATGGCTTTCAGCGTGTCGTTCACCGCCTCGGTGACAGCCGCCTCTGCCGCGTCCGGCTCGGCGATCAGGTTTGTAAAGCGGGCGTTTGTCTTGCCTTCGGCATCACGGGTGGCGCGCCCGATGATCTGCACGATCTCGGTCAGGCTCGATCGATAGCCAACGGTCAGTGCGTGCTCGCACCAAATCCAGTCAAAGCCCTCCTTGGCCATGCCCAGGGCGATGATAATGTCCACATGATCACGGCTGTGCTTCTGTGCGGAATCTTTAAGCGCCGCCGAGACCTTCTCCCGCTTGGCCGGATCATCATCGACCAGATCGGCGATCCGCAGGATGCGTCCATCCGAGCGCTTCACAAGCTGGAAGCCGGTAGCGGGGTCGGTTCCCTGCCATGCACCAAGCTCCTCGATGATGTGTTCGACCTCCCTGATCTTGTCCTTCGTGCTCTCGCGCGAATTCACAGACGGGATATGGATGATCGTCTTTTCGGCGGGGTCTAGCACCTTCAGGATGTCGTCGGCATAGGCGCCGGAATAGAAGTAGTAGCCGATATCCAGCGTCTTCAGGTACTTATAGCCGTTGAGCTGCTCATAGTAGGTGTAGGTGACGGTATCGAATTTCGCCTCATCATGGGGCATGAGCACCGGCTCTGTATCGCCCCGAAAATACGATCCGGTCATGGCCACGACATGCACCTTGTCGCGCGCAATCAACTCGGTAAGCTGCGCGCCCAGCTTGTTGTCGGGGTTGGCCGAAACATGGTGGAATTCATCCACGGCGATCAGGCGATCGTCGAAAGCTTCGACACCGAATTTCTCAACGGCGTTGCGGAAGGTCGCATGCGGACAGACCAGCACTCTGTCATCGCTTTTCAGGAACGCACCCACCGAGTCCGCCTTGCTGCCGTCAGCGCCAGGGGCGTTGCAGAGATTCCATTTCGGCACGACATGCCAGTCGGCCCAGAACCCAAAGTCACTGAGCGGCTCGTCGGCAAAGCTTGATCCGATGGATTTTTCAGGCACGGTGATGATGGCCTGCCGGAGCCCCTGATTGTGCAGCTTGTCGAGCGCAATGAACATGAGCGCGCGGCTCTTGCCCGAAGCGGGCGGCGACTTAATCAGGAGATATTGCTCGCCCCGCCGCTCAAAGGCGCGTTCCTGCATTGGCCGCATACCAAGCTCGTTCGACTTGGTCGAACTGCCGTTGCGGGCATAGGTGACGGAAACGGATGGGACGGATTTCTCACTGGTCATAGATTATTCTTTCGTTCTGAAATTTTTCCTTGAGCTCAACAGATATCATTTCCTTTCTCCAGCAACGCTTGCGAGTGCCGCTTTGAGAACCTGAAAGCAAACGGTAGCAGTATGTTGATCAGGAGAAAAACCCGACACCATTTGCTCATATGGATGAATATAATTTCGGAAATCGCGCAGTCCGTGACTGAACTTTTTCACGTCTGGCTTGAGGATGCTGACTTCACACGCGACATCGATAAGCTGCGCAAGGTTCCATTCGTAGAAACGCTTAACGCTTCCATCCTTGTTCTTCGGTGAAGATGACGCTTGATTGAAAAGCGCGGGTTCTTTCTGCGCAGAACCAAGCAAAACGGCTTCAAGTACGCTTCCGCAAAGAAAGATCACAGACAAGTACGCTCCTGCCTTCATGGCCGTCCGCGCTTCCGAAAGGCGGCTTTCAATAATGGGTACGGATTGCGCCTCTATAGGAAGATTCTGGATATTGGGAATTGTGAACTCTCGATGGAGGAAGTCATCTTCGCTCCTGGCGGCCTTTTGTTCGGCTGGCTTGCCAAGAAGGCGGGAGACTGTGTTACGGGTCTTCTCCAGGACAGGCGCATCAACCGTGTGGCCGTTAAGATCACAGTCGGCTTCATATGAAGCCAGCATCTCATCCAGTACCTGCCCTACGAGGGCATCAGGTTCTTGCTCCCAAAAGGCACGCATTTTCTTGGCCTTTGAAGTGCCATACGTCTGGTATTTATCGCCATGGATATCCACTCCGTGTCGCCCGAAAAACTCGCCATATGTTGCATCTGAATAGTCCAAAACATAGCCGCTCTGCATGCCAAGCAACTTCTCAAGGTAGCGCTTTTCTATGTCGGTGAGTGTGCTCATCCCTGCGCCCCTTGAGCTTGGCGCATCCGCTCCTTGCCACTTGTCATCTTGGTGTACAGCTCGAAGAGTTTTTCGAGACGCTCGGTGTCGTTGCGAAAGCGGCGGCCGATATAGATGCGTTCCAGCACCTCGTCGTTGCGATCGTGTGCAGCACGAAGGTCGTCGGGCATCTTTTCGGGGTCATAGAGATCGGCAATGGTCGCGGGGAAATGCGCCTCACGCGCCAGAAGGATTTCTTCGGCGCAGCGGCTCAGATCGGACTTGTTCTTCTGGGTCAGCTTGGGAACCGGGAAAGTGTTCCAACCGAGAGTGTTAGAATAGCGGTAGTCGGTCTTCATCTTTCCGCAGACACTGGCAATCCATACCAAATGGAGCTTCGAAGCAATGAGGGATACATTCCAAAGTGGACCATCGAAAATTGCGAAGAGCAGGTTACTAGCTACATATCCATTCGGAACAAAATCTACTGGTAGATATTCTCGGCGCTCAGATGAAACGCCAGCGACCAGTATAGTGTGGTCAATCCCGACACCGGGAGACTGAACGAAACGATGTGGTTTCCGCGCGAAATCTCTTGTCGAACTTGCAGAGCTTTGGCCTCTCGACTTTGAAACAGATTCGAGCCTAGCTTTCACGAAGGGAATGGCCGCAGCATCACTTGCATCCGAATCTTCAATCCACAGGCAATACCTAACTATACCACCAATCATTTCTTGCGATCCAACATAACGAAAAATGTAGCGTTCAGTTCGTGCGTCTAAATTTAGTGCTGTGTTTTTTTCCGTCTGATCAAAGCTCAGATGACCACCATCTCGTGGCATATTTCCGAAGACCATTGCATTCAGACCAGAAATGCTTCTTCGAGCGCCTTCAACATATCGAGTTTCAGCGGGCACGAGGTAAGGGTTTATATCAGGGACCTCAGCAACTGAGTTGCTGTCGAATATCCTTCCCTTCCCAAAGAATTTGGAAGGGCCAACACCGACCACTGAAACAGTAACTCCAGCTGAATTCTTTGCGAGGTTACTCCACTTAAAGGATTTATGTGCGAAAAATATTTTCAGGCCACCATCCAATATGGTGGGCCAAAGCAACGGCACCTGAAGGCCTTGGTTCATCGAATTCGTGGTAACAAAGGCGAACATTGCTGGGACCAGGCGACAATAGTCCGCAGCCTTGACCATCCAACCCGAAACGTAATCAAGGGACTTATAGGAAGATATCCGACCATTCAGTGCTGATTTCAGATCACTCTTCTGGTCGTCATTCTGATTTCGGCTTCCTAAATATGGCGGATTTCCACAAATATAGGTCTCCCCGCCCTCGTTCTCGAAATCGATCTCGGCCTGATCGAGCGGCATGCTGAACAGATCATCGCCATGCATCTTTACACCCGTCCTCGTTGGCGGGCAGATGCTGAGCCAATCGATCCGCAGGGCGTTGCCGCAGGTGATCCAGTTCATCGCGTCGAGCGGCAGGAAGTCCCGAAGCGCCTCGCGCTGGCCGCGATAGAGCACGTCGCACTGATACTCGGCGATGATCAGCGCCAGGCGCGCCACCTCGGCGGAGAAATCCCGCAGTTCGATGCCTCTGAAGTTAGTAAGCGGTATGTCGGTGCGCCGGTCAGGCTCGCCGCGCCGCTTGTTGATCTCGGCCTCGATCGCGCGCATTTCCTTGTAGGCGATGACAAGGAAGTTGCCGGAGCCGCAGGCGGGGTCGAAAACCCTGATCCGTGCCATCCGGTTGCGCAGGTTCAAGAGCTTGCGCGCGTTGTCACCGGCCTCGTTCAGTTTTTCGTGCAGATCATCAAGGAAGAGCGGATTCAGAACCTTCAGGATGTTCGGAACGGATGTGTAGTGCATCCCGAGCGCGCCGCGTTCTTCGTCATCGGCGACGGCCTGGATCATCGAGCCGAAGATGTCGGGGTTGATCTTCTTCCAGTCCAGATTGCCGATATGCAGAAGGTATGAGCGCGCGATCTTGCTGAAGCGCGGCACATCCACGCTTTGCGAGAACAGTCCGCCATTGACGTAGGGAAAATCGGACGCCCAACGCGGGATGTTTGCCGCGTCGCGCTCTTCGACCTTGGTGTTCATGGCGCGGAACAGCGTGCTGATCACCTCATGGGTGTTGGTGCTGTCCGGGGCGCTCATCTGCTCGATCGTCGAGGTGAACTGATCCGCCTTGACAAAGATATCGGTGTCTTCGGCGAAGAAGCAGAAGATCAGCCGTGCCATGAAATGGTTCATGTCGTGGCGGCGCTCGGCGGTTCCCCATTCGGGGTTGTCTTTGAGCAGTTCCACGTAAAGTCGGTTCAGGCGTCCCGTGGCCTTGATGTCGAAGGCGCTTTCGCGGATTTGCTTGACGGTCGAGATACCGGCAAGCGGCAGAAAAAAACCAAAATGATCGGGGAAATCCTCGAACGGGCAAACGATTGGGGCAATGTCAGACGAAAGGTCTTCAGCTTCCAGCGTGATGCCGTCCGTGGCCAGGATAAACTTGACGCGGTTGCGGGCGTTCTTCGTGGCAGGGCTCTCGCGCAGCGCGCGGATCGTGTCGGAGACCTGCCCTTCTTCGCAGACCTTGATGTGGATATTGTTGATCTGGAGAACGCCGCCGATATCGGATTTGTTCGACGCGCCGCTGCGCAGCCGCTTGATGGTGGTCGCCTTGTTGCCGAACGCTTCCAGAAACGCGAAAGGAAACTCCTCGGCGTCGAACGGCTGTTCGGCCAGTCTGGAAATTGCTTCTTCGATTTCAACTGCGTTCAAGGTTCTACCCCGTTATCTTTTTCTTTTACGCCGCCATGCATGATTGCGGAATCAGCGCCACGCTCGGCCACATAGGCGCGCATGAACTCTCTTATCACTTGAGCGGCGGGTTTGTCGTCCGCCTGGCACGCCTTGAGAAACTGCTCCCGCAGGTCCCGATCAATGCGTATGCGAAGCCCGACATCTTTCATCAGCCTGAAGTGTAGCCAATGGATACACATTTGTGTAGCATATTCTTGGCATGCGGGTGGATAAGCTCGGGGATACAATCAGGTTCCCTGATCAGCTGATCTGCCATAGCGTTCAAGTGATTAGCAACGAAGGGGAGAGAGTGCGATGCAGGTCGGGACATTGGCGATCCAACATCTTTTTGAGAAGGACGTGCTGTACCGTGTCCCGCTCTATCAGCGCCCCTATGTCTGGAAGGAAGACGAACAGTGGCAGCCACTTTGGGAGGATTTGCGGCGTCTGTCAGAAGACCTGCTGACCGGCAAGCAGCCGCGCTCGCACTTCCTGGGCGCGTCGGTGCAAGACCGGCCATCGGTGCCGCCGGGGCAGATCGAGACCCGGCTCCTGATCGATGGACAGCAAAGACTGACGACGCTGCAGCTCTTACTGCGCGCGTTCGAGGATGTCGTGAAGCTGTCTGACGTCAGCGCCTATGGGACAGCTTTGATGTTTTCGTAACGGAGGATTTCTGGTTCATCGCAGCCACCAAGGAGCGAAGATGAACAAGAGATCCGGAACATCGAAGGACGCAGCCGACAAGCTGGTCAAAGGGATCAAGCGCAAGACGCGCAAGCAGTATTCTGCGGAAGAGAAGATCAGGATCGTGCTGGCGGGCCTGCGCGGCGAGGATAGCATTGCCGCGCTGTGCCGCCGGGAAGGCATCAGCGAGAGCCTGTATTACACGTGGTCGAAGGAATTCCTCGAAGCGGGCAAGCAACGCCTCGCCGGGGATACGGCCCGCCAGGCGACATCGCCTGAGGTCAAGGAGCTGCGCTCGGAATCGGCTGCACTCAAGGAGGTCGTTGCCGACCTGACTCTGGAAAACCGTTTGCTCAAAAAAAGCATGATCGGGGATGGGGAGTGCGAGGCATGAGGTATCCTGCATCGGAAAAGCTGGAGATCATCCGCACCGTCGAAGCCTTGCATCTGCCCGCTCGTCAGACGCTGGCCATGCTCGACATCCCACGCACGACCTATTACCGCTGGTATGATCGCTGGTCCGAGGGTGGGCTTGACGCGCTCAAGGACACGCCGTCCCATCCGGGGTCTGTGTGGAACCGCCTCCCGGATGAGACCCGGGCGGAGATTATCGAGTTCGCGCTCGAGCATGAGGATCTGACGCCCCGTGAGCTGGCGGTGAAATACACAGACGAAAAGCAGTATTTTGTTTCGGAATCATCGGTTTACCGCATCCTGAAGGCGGAAGACCTGGTCACGGCACCGGCGCATATCGTGATGAAGGCGGCCAATGAGTTCCGGGATAAAACCACGCGGCCCAACGAGCTGTGGCAGACCGACTTCACCTATCTGAAGGTGCTGGGTTGGGGGTGGTTCTACCTGTCGACCATTCTCGACGATTACAGCCGCTACATCATCACCTGGAAGCTCTGCGCAACCATGAAGGCCGAGGATGTGACTGCCACGCTCGACCGGGCGCTGGAGGCTTCAGGATGTGACTGCGCGACCGTTGTCGCCAAGCCAAGACTTCTCAGCGACAACGGCTCGTCTTACATCGCGGGGGACTTGGCGGATTACCTCGACGAAAAGGGCATGGATCATGTCCGAGGCGCGCCATACCACCCCCAAACACAGGGCAAGATCGAGCGGTGGCATCAGACCATGAAGAACCGTGTCCTGCTGGAGCATTACTTCCTGCCCGGTGATCTCGAGCGCCAGATCGGGGCCTTCGTCGAATATTACAACAACCAACGCTACCACGAGAGCCTTGGAAACCTGACACCGGCCGATGTCTACTTCGGCCGCGCTGAACGCATCCTGAAACAGCGAGAGGAGATCAAACAGAAAACCATGATCAAGCGGCGCTTGCGCCACCAAACGGAAAACGCATAACATCAATCAAGGATGAGCCAGAGCCTCCAAACGGAAAACCGCTCAGCTGTCCCAAATTATCTGACGACGGACAGTCGTGAAGCTCGAAGAGGATAGCCGCTATCATAAGGCGATCGGCAAACTTATCCGCAATCAGCACCCGCTCAGCACCGAGGAATACGAAAGCTACAAGATTTGGCCTACAAATGCTGATCGGGACGACTATCAGACGGTGATGGAAAGCGACGATCGCGCCGCGCTTCTCAAGGCCTATGGCGTGCGGTCAGACGCGAAGGCGGTGGGACGCAACATCCCTGACGGATATCTCTTCTTCCATGACGCCATTTCGGAGTGGCTGGCCGAAAACGACGGTGCGGAGAAGGACAAGAAGATTCCGGCACTCTATAGTGCCATTCGTGACAATGTGCGGCTCGTGGTCATCGATCTCGACGAAAAAGATGACGCGCAGCTGATTTTCGAGACGCTGAATGCGCGGGGCACACCGCTATTGTCGGCTGATCTCGTCAAGAACTCGCTCCTAAGCGAAATCCAGGACAATGGCGGCGATGCGGAGAAGGCCTATCAGAAATACTGGCAAGCCTTTGATAAGGACGCGCCGTTCTGGCGTGCCGAGATTGGTCGCGGTCATGCGCGGCGCGCCCGGATCGAGATATTCCTTCAGCATGCCCTTACGCTGCTGACCGGTGACGACGTATCCGCTGCGCATCTCTACGCCGCCTATCGCGATTTTTCGCTCGGGGCGCATGCCGGATCACCGGAAGACCGGATCAAGACGATCAGGAGATACGGTGTAATCTATCGCGAGATCGTCGAAGGGCATGAGAATCCGCGCATCAAGACCTTCCTCGATCGCTTGAAAGTCATGGATATCGGCACGGCCTATCCGTTCCTGCTCAAGCTCTTCGATGTGCTGGGATCGCGCGTCGATCTGCTGGCGGAAGTTCTTTCAGATATGGAATCTTTCCTTATCCGCCGGATGGTCTGCCGTCTGAGCACGCGCGGCTACAACCGCCTGTTTGTCGATCTTATTGCAGAAGTTGACGGCGCGCCGGATCAGATACCGCAAAAAATCCGGGACAGCTTGCTGAGCCGGACGGCCGAGTTTGACCGCTGGCCGAGCGATGAGGAGTTCAAAAAGGCCTGGGTGAATAACCCGCTCTACGAAAACCTGACGCGCCCGCGCTTGCGCTTGATCCTTGAAGCGATGGAGGCGGCATTGCGCGGGGATTTCGCCGAAACGAAGGATGTCCCGAAGAATCTGACAGTCGAGCATGTGATGCCCCAGACATGGCAAGCCAACTGGCCGCTACCTGGCAAGACATCCGAAGCCGAGGAAACGCTTCACCGCAATGAACTGATCCACACCATCGGAAATCTGTCTCTGCTGAACGAAAAGCTGAACCCTGTGCAGTCGAACAAGGCGTGGGTGGTCGAAGGCGACCCTGACGGCGGGAAACGTGAAGCGCTGGAAGATCACAGCGTTCTCTATCTGAACAAGCGCCTTTGCGAACATGACAGCTGGAACGAGGCAAAGATCAAAGAGCGATCAGGCGACTTGTTCGAGAACGCCAAGAAAATCTGGAACCTGCCAAGCGCCGCTAGCTAGAGCGTACCTGTCGCCCTGCTTCGCCGGAGCCGTCCGTCACCCCTCACTTGCTGATGGGGGTGCGGCGGCGCAGAAGATGCTGGGCACCTGAGCCCGCTCTGCTTTGCTGGTGAGTCAGGAAGCCCTTGCCCTATGACAGCTCTTCCAGGATGGGCACTGTCTTCATGTGAGCCTCAACGGCTGATCTGACTTCATCGCTCATCGGCAGGTTTGTCGCTTCCGCTTCCCAATGCTCCCGAAAAAGCTGAACCGTCTCTTTGGCAGCGTTGATCGCCATCTTCTTCGGAATGGCCGCTTTGACGGCAAGGTGCTCTAGCTCATCCACCGAGAACGCCGAGAACACCTTGGCACGACTGATCTTCATGTTGGTCGCATCGCCCGGGATATAGGGACTCTGTTGCACAAATTGGTTGAAGGCCAGACGCCCCCTTTCCCCAGACAGACTCATCCTACGGGCTCAGTTATGGGTATGCCGAGCGCGGTAT
>NZ_AUIJ01000044.1 GCF_000423645.1 Sediminimonas qiaohouensis DSM 21189
AAGGCGGTCGCCAAGCTGGTCAAGGACCGCGAAGTGCTGCTCAGTTTTTACGACTTCCCGGCCGAGCACTGGAAGCACATCCGCACATCAAATCCGATCGAGAGCACCTTCGCCACCGTCCGCCACCGGACCGGCAAGACCAAGGGCTGCCTGAGCCGGAAAACCGGCCTCGCCATGGCCTTCAGGCTGATGATGTCAGCCCAGGCGAAATGGCGAAAACTCGACGGTGCCAATCGGCTGCCGGAAATCGTCCAGGGGATTGCCTTCAAGGACGGGATCAAGCAACTTCAAGCCGCCGCCTGATCACGCCGTCACCAACTTTCGGGCATAGCTCGTAGGCTGCGAACGCTGGCAGCTCTCAAGTCGTGGCTTTGTCTTTTCCTGCTAAGGCCCCAATACCCACAGTAGGTTGATACGCCGATTGCCGCAGCGCGACTGTCGGTTGCGTTGATGAGGCGCTCGGTCACCTGAGCCCCAAAAAGTGCGAAGAGAGGGACGCCATAGCCAGTCAAAAATGGCGACCTGATCGGCCCAGCGTCTGGCCGCGCGCTCCATCAACGACCGAATTTTACGTCGCGGTTGACAGGATTGCACAAAAGCGCCGATTTCTCAGAGGCCGTTTCGTGGGACTGCTTCGTCCCAGGCCTCCTCATGCACGATTTCTTCGTTCTGCCATGCGCGCAAGCGTGCCTCGATGCGAAACTCAGATGCCCCCGAGGTGAGCCGTGTGGTCGTCTCGGTCCGGATATGCCAATCCTCGCGATGCATCTCGTGGGTCCATGTCACCAAACCTTTGGCCGAGAGCGGATCATCGGGCAGAATTGAATAGTGCTCCACCCCTTCCGCGGAATGTGTGATCCCGTGTTCGGTGATGTGTGCGGCACCTTCGTGATCGCGCAGATCGATGTTCAGGCGGCCGGTCGCCGCGTCCTCGGACATGATCCATTCCGACTCCGGCGGCGTCTCGAAGCTGACATCCAGCGGCTGGCCTGCGCGTGGCGCGGCAAAGGCGGACGCGGGCTCTGGCCGCTCGGTGCGCAGCGGTAGGGTCAGTGTGGTTTTCCCCGTGTCCACCCGAAGCGTGACAGGCGCGGGTGCGGGCCAAGCCAGCGGGAAGTAGCTAGTCGAAATGCCCAGCCGGATGCGGTGTCCGGCGCGGAAGGTTTGGGCTACATGCTTCATCGGCACGTTCACGGTATAGCTGCGGCCCTGCTCCAATGGCTCGGGGTGCTCATGACTGTCGTGATGCGTCAGGTTGAGCAGCCCGTAACTGACCCGCGTGGCGGCCCCGTCGGGGGCCACATCCATCAGCCGCAGAGCGACCTGCGCTATCGGCTGATCGACGCTGAAGGTCAGCGTCAGGTTGGCATCGCCCACCATGTGCAGCGGATCGGGCAGGGGAGCCGTGTCGAATGTCAGGCTACCGGCATCGTCGCGCCGCTGATCGCCGGGCTGGTCGCCGACATGCGCGTAGGAGCACCACTTGCCCCCGTGCCGCCCGACCCACAGTGGTGAGGCGATGTCGCACCGCCCGGAAGGCAGGCCGCCCGTCGCCGATAGCTGCCCCTGCGCCCCAAGAGCAAAGGCAGTCGGGACAACGTTGGGCGACGGCCAGGACGGTTCGGTGATCCAGTAACCGTCACGCTGCGCATAGTGGGTCTGCGGGCGGGCGTGATCCTGAAGGAACACGCGCAGCGGCGGCTCGTCCATGATGCCGGTATCCTGGCCCTTGAGCCATTGATCCCACCAGCGGGTTTCCTCGCTCAGCCAGTCGATCGCCGGCCCCGGCGCCCCCACATGCGGGTAGCGGTGCGCCCATGGCCCCACAATCCCCTTGACCGGGCCGGGCAGGTTCTCGACCAGGCGAAACACCGTGCGGCAATAGCCATCTGCCCATCCGCTAACCGCGTAGACCGGGATCTTGATGTCCGAGTAGTCCTCGCAGATCGAGCCGTGTTTCCAGAACGCATCGCGCGTCTGATGCTCCAGCCAGTTCTTCAGCCATAGCCCGGAGCCCTCCAGCCGCGCCTTCCACATCTCGCGCCAGCGGTCGCCGACATGCACCGGGTCCGGCGGCAGCGTGTTGATGCCGAACATCACCGAGGCCCATGACAGTTGATCACACAAAAGCGTGCCACCCATGTAGTGGATATCATCGGCATAGCGGTCATCGGTGGAGCAGATCGACACCACAGCCTTGAGTGCCGGGGGCTGCAGCGCAGCAAGCTGGAGCCCGTTGAACCCGCCCCACGATATGCCGACGATCCCGACGCCGCCATCGCACCATGGCTGATCGGCGATCCAGGCGATCACGTCGCAGCCGTCCTGCAACTCGATCTCGGTATACTCGTCGGTCATCACCCCCTCGGATTCGCCGGTGCCGCGCAAGTCGACGCGGACATAGGCATAGCCCCGCGCGGCAAGCCACGGGGCGCGGGCATGGTCGCGTTCAAGCGTCTTGTCGTTCTTGCGGTAGGGGATGTATTCAAGGATTGCCGGAACCGGCTGTGCCTTGGCACCTTCCGGCATCCAGATGCGCGCAGCCAGCCGGGTTCCGTCCGGCATCGGGATCTCAAGATGTTCGATTTCGTGCACCGGGGTGGGCAGCGGGGTGTCAACTATCATGGGACAGGTCCGGAGTTGTGTTCGACAAGGCGCCCGATGCTATTGCGCCCGGGTCGGAGGAAGTCCAGCAAATTCGGGCCGTCATTCCATGATATCGGTGAACTCGTAATTCAGGCGTTTCATCACCTGCTCGTAGTTCCATAACAGCTTGGATTGTTTGCTTGCCCCCATCCAGACCGAGGCGACAGCATAGGAGTAGGCGTCCTGCTCGGGCAGCTCCGACAGCTTCATGCCCTGCGTCACGTGGGATGCAATGCGTGTGCCCGCGACCTGTTCGGCGGCGACCTCGATCTCGGCGCGCGAGGGCGTGCGCGCCACCGTCGCGTCGTTGAAGAAAACCCGGTAAAAGAACTCGGCGGCGACTTTTTCGGGGCCTTCGCCCTTCGGCATGTCCGGCTTGCGGCCAAGGCCCAGATCGATCGTTACCTGTTGATGGCTGACCCCGTCGATCATTTCGAACAGGTCGCAATGTGACTGCGCGATGCGGGTGTTGATCTCCAGCAGCCAGATCTTGTTTTGCACCTCGTCCCAGTAATACTCGATGTTGAAGCCGGCATTGTCATAGCCGATATGGGCCATGACCTTGCGGGTAATCTCGCTCATCGTGTCCTGCACGTGCTGCGGCAGGGTTGAGGGGTAGTAGTAGTAGAAAAAGCTCAGCACCTGAGGGTAGCGGATGGAATCCACCGTGCCGTAGGGCACGACCTCGCCATCATGCACGTAGCCCTCTACGGTGCATTGCCGCCCGCCGATCACCTGCTCGGCCATGCAGTAATGCCCTTCGATGGCCTTAATGTCGTCGGGCAGATCGGCCTTGTCCAGCACGTAGTTGAACGGCTCGGAAATCTGGCCGATCTCGGCGCGGAAGGCGGCGATGGCATAATCGAAATCCTCGGGGCTATCGATGCGAAACCCCAACCGCGAGCCCGAGGACTTGATCGGCTTCACGAAGAAGGGAAAGTGCAGGTCGGCCTCGCCGATGCGCGACAGGGCGTCGTCGTCGAACGGATCGAACGCGGTGAAACGCGGCACGTTATCGGGGATCACCTCGGCCATGACCTGGCGGGACCAGTACTTGTGCTCGCACTTCAGCAAGCTTTCGAGCGATGTGTTGCGCGTGCCGTATTTCTTGCAAAGCAGCGGCAGCATCGTGGACACGGGAAAATCGATATAGCCCACGATGGCATCGATCGATCCCTTGTGCGCATCTAGCGTCGCCTCGGCTTCGGCCAGCATGGCGGGGATATCGAATTCCTGCGTCTCGGAAACCGCCTCGGCGGTGAGCAGCGGATGAAAGGCCACGTCATCCACGCCCCTGAGCCGTGTGAGGCGTTCAGCGTTTAGGGCATTCATCCCGACGACAAAAACGTGCTTGGTCATTGTTCGTGGTCCTTTCATGTCACGGCGCGCTGCGATCCGCCGCACGGCATCCGCGCGCTTATTCTTGGGCGAGGTCGGCTTGAACCGGAAAGCTGCGACCCTTGAGGCGCTCGGTGGTGCCGGCGATATCGTCCACCAGAAGCAGTAGGAAGTCACCCAGTTTTGCATCCCCGATTGCGCGCGAGACGGCCTCCTGTTCGCTCATGATGACATGAACGGTGCAATTCGCGCCGGCCCCTTCCGCGCCCTCTTGGATAAGTTTGGCGGTTTCGCCCTCGGCCCGTCCGCGCGCATCGGTCTCATAGACATAGAGGATGTCACACATCCCGGCCAACTGCGCCCCGAGCGCCGCCAGATCCTCGTCGCGGCGGTTGCCCGGCGCGGTTGAGACACCGATCTTGCGTTGCTGCCCCAACCCGTTGACAAGCGGCTCCAGCGCTTTGAGCGCGGGCACGTTGTGCCCGTAGTCGATCAGGCATTTCACACCGTCGGCTTCGAAGTAGTTGGTGCGCCCCGGCATCTGTGCCGGGGTTGGGTGAAAGGTAAGAAGGCCGGCTCGGATGTCGTCCATTTCCAAGCCATGCGCCAGCGCGATCGCCGTCGCAGCCATGGCGTTCTGGACGTTGAAGGGCGCGTGGCCCTCGAACGCAATCGGCACGTCGTTTACATCCACTACATCCACCGTGACCTTGCCGCGCATCAGCACGATGCGCCCGTGGCTGACGGTGACGACCATTCCGATCTCGCTCAGGTGATCGCGCAGGGCCGGGTTGTCGGGGTCCATGGTGAAATAGATGATCTCGCCGCGGGCCCAGTAGGTGCCGTGTTCCATCACCAGCGGATCGTCGGCATTGAGCACGCAATACCCGCCTTCCTTCTTGACTGCGTCCACAACCACGGTCTTGCAGCGCGCCAACTCGTCCAGCGTATGAATGTCGCGCTCGCCAAGGTGATCCGACGCGATATTCAGCAGCGCCCCTACATCGCATTCATCGAAGCCCAGGCCCCGCCGCATGATGCCGCCGCGGGCAACCTCCAGCACTGCATGCTCGACCGTCGGCTCGCGCAGGACGGCCTGCGCCGCGGCCGGGCCGGAATAATCACCGCGCAGGATAACATGATTGTCGATCTCGACCGTGCCAGTGCACCCCATACCGACTGAAAGTCCCGACTGGCGCAGGATATGAGAGGTCAGGCGCGTCGTCGTGGTCTTGCCATTGGTGCCGGTGATTGCCGTGATCGGGACGCGACCATTGTCGGTCACGTCGGGGAACAGCATATCGACTACATGCTCGCCCACGGGACGCGGCGTGCCGTGGGTGGGCGACATGTGCATGCGAAAGCCCGGACCGGCGTTCACCTCGACGACGCCGGCCGATTGCTGATCAAGGGGCCGGGTCAGCGTTTCGGCCAGCAAGTCAATGCCGATGATATCCAGCCCGACAAGGCGGGCGATCCGTTCCATCGCGAACTTGATCTCTGGATGCACCTCGTCTGTCAGATCTGTGGCGGTTCCGCCGGTCGAGATATTGGCCGTGGACTTGAGAAAGACGATCTCGCCCTCGGGCGGCACGCTATCAAGCGTCAGGCTCGCCTGCTCGAGCATGCGGTGGGTCTGCTCGTCGACGTTGATCTGCGTCAGAAGGTTCTCGTGCCCGACCCCGCGCCGGGGGTCCTCGTTGGCCTTGTCAATCAGGTGCTGGATCGTCGATTTCCCATCACCGGTGACATGCGCGGGGCGCCGCCGGGCGGCGGCGACCAGCTTGCCGTCGATGACAAGCATCCGGTGATCCTCGCCGCTGACATAGCTTTCGACGATCACCGCGCCGGAGTTGTCGCGCACCCGCGACAGCGCCGCCTTGTAGCCCGATTTCAGGTCTTCCATGGTGCCGATGTCGGTGGTCACGCCGCTGCCGTGATTGCCCGCAAGCGGTTTGGTCACGACCGGCCAGCCGATCCATTCGGCGGCCTCCTTCACCTCGTCCCACGAATAGCAGGTATAGCCTTGGGGCACCGCGATGCCCGCGTCTTCGAGGATCTGCTTGGTCCAGTTCTTGTCGTCCGCGATGGAATGCCCGATGATCCCTGATCCATCGGTCACCGTAGCCTGAAAGCGGCGCTGCTTCACGCCATGGCCGAGCTGGGTATAGCTGGTGCCTTCCGTCAGGTTGTAATAGGGAATGTTGCGCGCCTTGGCGGCGTCCACGATCGCCCCGGTCGAGGGACCGAGCGCATTTGCGTCGCGCACCTCCTTGAGATGCTCGATGATCGGGGCAAGATCGACATGCCCGCCATCATAGAGCGTGCGCACGATGTCCACCGCCGCCTCGCCCGCCGCGAGGCCGGTTGCCTCGTCGCGGTAGCGGTAGATGACATTGTAGATGCCGGGATCGTAGCTATCGACGGTCTTGCCGTAACCCACTGAAAACCCGACAAGGTTCTGCAACTCGATCGCCACATGCTCGACCATATGGCCTGCATAGGTGCCGTTGCGCACCCGTTGCAGGAAGCCGCCGGGCTCTCCTACTGAACATCGGTGATCGTGGATGGTTGGTAGGATTGCTTCGAGTGCATCGGCGATCCCCGGGATCTTGTCGCTCGGTCGATCTTCGAGGTCCTCGATATCGAGCCGCATGAAAATGGCTTTGTAACGGCTATAATAGTTTGGCCCGCGCAGTGCGCGGTGCTCAAGAATACGCATTCCTTTGCTCCAGACCCTTGGTCCCGAGCTCTTCCGCGCTCAGGACACGCCGGTCCGATAGACTGTATGCGTTCCCATCGACCAGCGCATGCATTGTGACGTTGTGGACGCTGACCGCCTCACCATCCGTCAAATCAAATACATTGGAGCCTGTAATCGTTGAGCTGTCAACGATGATCACATGGCCGGATCCGAAGGCATGGATTGTGCCTTCCTCGAAAAGAACCGCAGCATCTTCCCCAAGCCCGACGCCAAGATATTCGGGATTGGTGGCGCCAACCTCCATCAAACGAGAGAATCGCCCCCGTTCGAGGAAATGCGTGTCGATGATCACCCCGTCGATCAGCCCGAAGCCCGCGGTCATCTTGACCGCGCCTTTTCGCAGGGAGTCGACCGCAGGGCCGCCATAGACCATTGTCGTCGACTGACATGCAGCGCCGGCGCTGGTTCCGGCGACGACCGCGCCGTCTTCATATTTCTTGCGAATGGCCGTGAGCGCGTCCGATCCTCCGAAAATGCTGGTCAGTCGCATCTGATCGCCGCCGCTGATAAACACCACGTCGCTGCGCGCGATCATTTCAAGCATGCTCGAGTCCGAGGCATCCGCGCGTTCCCGAATCCGGATGTCCATTACCTCGCCGGCGCCCAACCGCTCGAAAACCTTGCGATATCCTTCGAACACCTCGTCGGGGACACTGCTGGCCGTGGTGATCACGCCAACGCGCGGGTCCGCCATCTGCGAGAACTGCAGGACCCGGCGCAGGATTTCTGTATCCGACGCCTTGTCTTCGGCACCTCCTATGGCGACGAGCTTGCGATTTAGCGTTGGCTTGGTGGGCATGTTCATGAAAGGTTCTCCGGGCCTCCGTAGGCAGCGCCTACGTTATATGGAACGTATCATGCCCTAAACAGGAATGTTAGCCAGTCTGTGGCGACAATCACGCAGTGGTGTCGTAACGTCACATTAGTTGACTTTCGAATATGATCGGCAGACCCGCCCCCCGCGCGCATTCGTCGATCAAGAACCCGGGAAAGGACGCCTCATGACACAGGGTTTCGTATTGGCAATCCACGGCGGTGCCGGTGTCCTGCCAAGGCACGACATGACGCCCGAGCGCGAGGCGGCCTGCCACGCCGCGCTGGCGCGGGTTCTGCGCGCCGGCGAAGAGGTTCTCAAGGCCAACGGCGCTGCGCTTGATGCCGTGACCGCCGCCGTGTCCACGCTTGAGAATGAGCCGCTGTTCAACGCCGGGCGCGGGGCCGTGTTCACACGCGAGGGCACGCATGAAATGGACGCCGCGATCATGGACGGGCGCAATCGGCGGGCCGGGGCCGTGGCGGGCATCTCGGGCGTGCGCAACCCGGTGCACTTGGCCCGCGCAGTGATGGAGCGAACCGATCACATCCTGATGATCGGCGAGGGCGCCATGACCATCGCCCGCGATGCCGGCCTCGCCTTTGAGGATGACGATTATTTCTTTACGCAAGAGAGGTGGGACAGCCTACAGCAAACCCTGCACATGGAAGCCGAAGGCACTCTTGATGACGACCCCTCGCGCCGGCATGGCACCGTGGGGGCGGTGGCGCTGGATCGCGCTGGCAACCTTGCCGCGGCGACCTCGACCGGCGGGATGACCGCCAAGCGCGTGGGCCGCGTCGGCGACAGCCCGATCATCGGCGCAGGAACATTCGCCGACAACGCCACTTGTGCGGTATCCGCTACGGGCGACGGCGAGGCGTTCATGCGCTGCGTCGTGGCGCATGAGATCGACGCGCGGATGCGCCATGCCGGTCAATCGCTGGCCGGTGCCGCCGAACAGGTTGTGCGGGCCGATCTGGCCGCTTATGAGGGCTCCGGCGGGTTAATCGCTATCGACTGCGACGGACACGTGGTCATGCCCTTCAATTGCGAGGGCATGTATCGCGGCAGTGTACGGGACGGCGAGGCCGTTCAAACAGCGATCTATGACTGACTTGGCGAATACATCGCGGCAAGCAGTTTGGGCCGACCCCGCCGTGTATGCGATAGTTCTACCGCTTCCGTGAGCAGGTGTCGTGATTGGCCCGGCGTCTTTCGATGTCCTGTGCTGCGGCGGCGGTTGGGGCTGATTCAGCGCCGGTAGGCACCGTAAGAACAAGACAGGTCGGGACGGGCAGGGCGGTTTTAAAGCATCCACCCATAACAATACACGCCCCATATAAAACCTTTCCACAGCAGCCCGGAGATCATTTACGTGGCGGTCATGATGTATGCCCGCTTTCACTCCGGTTCGCGCCGGCCTCAGGTTACCTCTCGCGCGTCCAGCCAGTCGCGTAAGATCCTGCGGTGACACTTGCCGTCATTGCAGGGGAAATGGCCACCGTGGATCACGCGCACGAGCAGGCCGTAGAGACGCACCATCGAGAGATATAGCTGAAAGTTGGTGATGGCCCCTGAGGGGCGGCATATCATGGCGGTGTTCACGCGCCGTCAATTCTCTGGAGAGAAAGGGATATGCCACATGACGAAGTCTACCATCACGCCATTGCCTGATCCATCGGGATTTTCGCCCGATCCGCTGACGGATATCCTGCGCTCCGGCGCGCGTCGCCTGATCGAGCAGGC
>NZ_AUIJ01000045.1 GCF_000423645.1 Sediminimonas qiaohouensis DSM 21189
GGTCGACCAAATGCAGCAGGCTCTCGACGAAGCCTGTGGTCTGGCGTAGCGCCATGCCGAACAACACTTTCATCGTCAAGCATGTCTGGATAGCGGTGTCGCTGTAGGTCTGCTGCCGACCGCGCTTACCGGTCGGCGCAGCCTCCCAGATCATCTCCGGGTCAAACCAGACTGTCAGCGAGCCACGGCGCTTGAGCGCTTCGTTATAGGCCGGCCAGTTCCTGGTCTTGTAGGTTGGGGGTGTGGGTCTGCTCATGTCGCCCAGCTACCACACTGGATTCGCGACATGAATCCCTCACGCGCTTTGTGCAACAGAGCCACTTGTCGGTAAACACTCTATTGGTCGGAAGTTCTGCATACTTAGGTGCGATTGATCCTGACGGGATGGGCATCCCCGTGATGCCGATAGCAGGAATGGCGATATGCGCACTATGGATTATGAATATAACGAGCTATAAAACTCTAAATGAGGCGAAGTTTTCCGTTATTAACGCTATTGAAGAAAACTTCGTTGAGCAGCCCTTTCACGATGAATGGAAAAAATTAGACCCAGATCAGGATGGGAAGAGGCATCGCCCATTCCATAAGGTGGAAGGTGTGGTGCCGTGGATTTTTATAGCTGTCTACCTTATTCAGGCGTCGACATTAATACCATGGCATCAGCTCGTAGATTCAGTCTGCGCATCAACCTGAGGAAAACCCAAAGGCGCTTAGTATCCCTTTGCAGACCTCCCTGCACAGCGCAGCGAACTTCCGCTTCCCGCCCGACGTGTCGGATGCTGCACCTGCAAAATCCCGCCTGCTCGTCCACTCCGGGGCTGACACCGGCCATTCGCGAGGCATGGCGTGAATGGCTGGCAAGGCCGAGGCTGTGTGAAAACACCCAGATGTGGTATGCTTCCGGTGATACGGGAGTGCATTTATGTCCGCCAAGATCCATCCGACGATTTGTAGGGTTTTGCAAGGACGGGACAAAATCGATGAACCCGCTATCGGAACGGATGGGCCTTTGGGTCGACCAAAGGGAGGGAAACGCACCAAGACCGCGCAACAGGCACCACGCATGCCCGGTGCGAGCGCGCCGGGACCGTTATCTTGTGGGACTGACCGTGGCGCGGATCGCAGGCGCATCTTTGCAACAGCCCATCCCGTAAGTCAGCGTCGCCCCCTTTGCGATGATGTTGTGTACGTGTTCTGCACAAATGAGACCGTCAGGCAGGTTCGTCCTCACTCACCACCGCCGCGAAGCATTTGAAGAACTTGGCCGCCAGCTTTTTCGCGGTGCTTTGAACAAGGCGGCTGCCCAGTTGCGCCAGTTTTCCGCCGATCACGGCCTTTGCCTCGTAGCGCAGGATCGTCTTGTCGGGCCCATCGGCTGTCAGCGTGACATCCGCTCCGCCCTTGGCGTGCCCGGCGGTCCCGCCATTGCCCTGTCCGGTCAATGAAAATGCATCCGGCGCGCCGGCGGTGTTCAGTTGCACGTCACCACTGAATCTGGCTTTCACCGGCCCAACCTTCAGGACCACTTTTGCCTCCAGTTCGGTGTCCGAATGCTTGACCAGCTCTTCGCAACCGGGAATGCATTGCTTGAGGACCTCTGGGTCATTCAGCGCGGCATAGACTTGGTCTTTGGGTGCGTTGATGATAATTTCGTCTGCCAGTTCCATGGGATATCCTTTTCAGCAACAAGGGAATTTTATGGTGGCCAAGTGCTCGGCCTGTTCCGGAGTCAGCGCTACCCTGCGGCGCAAGCGAGCGGCGAGCCGTTGAAGGATCTTCATACGGTTTCCTCCAGCTTGCCTGCGATCAAGGCCTCGTAGGCCTCGGGCGTGTCCATATCCGCGAAAAACCCCAGGCTGGTCAGCGCGTGAAATTGGACATGCTCCGGATGGGCGCGGGTGAATGTCTTGCACCCCGGCGACCGAGGGTCCTCCAGAAGTCGAGAGCGCAAGGCGTCTGGAACTACGATCGGGTTTCCGCGCCGTTGGTCCATCGCGGGGATAGAAATGCGCTGCGGATCCGCCGCCGCATGCGCGGCCAGCAAGGCTCGGATGTCATCCGCTGTCAGAAGCGGTTGGTCGCCGAGGCCAATGAGGACCGCGCCGGCGTCGTTTGAGGCTCGCAATCCACACGCGACCGATGTCGGCTGGCCGTTGGCATAATCCGCGTTGAAAACCGTCCTTGCCGCACTGCCTGCAAGGGCTGCCGCGACATCGTCAGCGTCGTGTCCGGTGACCACCAGAACCGGCCGCGTCGTTGCCGCGCTGTAGACATCCACCATGTGGCGGATCATCGGCACGCCACCAACAGAAAGGAGCAGCTTGTTGCGGTCCCCCATGCGGCGCGACAGACCCGCTGCCAATATGATGGCAGTGACGTCACGCATCGGACGGTTTCAATGCGGCGCGTCGGACCTGCACCAGTTGCGCCAGAATCGAAAGGGCGATTTCCTCTGGTGTCACAGCCCCCAGATCAAGCCCGGCGGGGGCTTTGACGGTGTCGATCGCTGATTGATCAAGCCCGGCTTCGGCAAGCATTGTGGCGAGGGCCGCATATTTCCTGCGACTTCCGACGAACGCCACACAGCGTGCGTCGGACGTCAATGCAGATTTCAGGGCACCAAGGTCGCCCTGACCCTGCGTCGCGACAACGACATAACTTTGATGGTGCGGCTTGGTCTGGTGCGGCGTGCTCGTGACGGCCCAGTGAAACTGCGGGGCAAGCGTGCTGAGGGCTTGGGCCACGGGAGAGGCGCCCATCACCACAAGCTGCGGCAAGGGCAAACAGGGTTCGATGAAGATATCGACCGTTCCGCGCGACGGGCAGCCATTGCGGGCGAATTTCATACCATCCACTTCGTCGCCCGCGACGACGCCCTTTTCCGCCAGAAGATCCTCGGGGGCGACCGAGACAAGCTGTGGAGTACCATCGCGCAAGGCCTGCAGTGCAGCCCGTTTGACCGCCCCACGGGTGCAGCCGCCACCCAGCCAGCCCTGCAGGATCGTCCCATCCGCGCTTAGCAGTGCCTTTGCACCCGGCTTGGCCGCCGTCGATCCGGCGGTGCGCACGATTGTGGCAAAGGCAAAGGGTTCATCCTTGTCTCGCAAGGCCTGCGCGGCTTCGGCCAGATCGCCTGAGAGGATTTCGGCCGGGGTCATAGCGTCGCCAGCTCCTGTTCAAGTGCGGCCAGATCGGCAAGGGTATTGGCCGGCTTGAAGGCATCAAGATACGGCAAGGCGGCCGCCATGCCTTCGGCCACCGGCGCATAATCTGCCCAGCCTTTCAGCGGGTTGAGCCAGATCACCTTGCAGCCGCGCTTGCGCAGTTTGGCCAACCCGTCTGCGATCAGGTCCGGCGGAGCCGTGTCATACCCATCCGATAGGATCAGCACGACGCTGCGCCCGTCGACGAACCGCTTGGCATAGGTATCCGCAAAGCGCACTAGGGACGGGCCGATTTTCGAGCCGCCCCCGAACCCGTCGGCCATCAGCGACATGCGCCCGATGGCGCGCGTCGCGTCCTTGTCGCGCAGAGCTTCGGTGATGCGCACGAGGCGGGTATGAAAGAGATAGGCGTCGGCGGCCGTATCGGCCCGCATGAGACCCGCGAGAAACGCGAGGAACACCTGGGCATAGACCGACATTGAGCCGGAGACATCGCAGAGCGCCACGATCTTGCGCGTCCGGTCCGGGCGCTTCTTGCGCAGAAGGCGCAGGGGTTCGCCACCGGTGGCGAGGCTTTGGCGAATGGTCTTGCGGAAGTGCAGACGATCCCCCTTGCGCGCGGCGATCCGGCGGCGAGACCGTGTGTCGCGCAGGGCTGCGCCGATGCGGCGGGCGATCTCCTCGGCCTCGGCAATCTCGTCCGGGCGCACCAGATCGCGCAGGTCTTTGCGGGCGAGGTTGTGTTGCTTTGTGGCGATCAGCTTGCCGGTACCGTCGCTCTCGGCCTCGCCGCCCTCCGCGTCGGGCGACGTGGCCGAACCGGACGCCGCCGCATCTTCGCCCTTGGCATCGCGCGAAGAATGCACATCGTCGCTGGTGGGGCTTTGGGGCGACGGGATCACCTTCTGTTTCACCCGGCCCATGTCCATCCAGTAGCTGTCGAAGAGATCGTCAAACCGCTCTGCCTCTTCCTTGCAGCCAGTGCAGACAGCGCGGAGCGCGCGTCGGCTATCATCCGGGCGGATCGCATTCACCTCGCACAGGGCGGCCATGGCCACGTCCGCTTCGGCCACACCAAGGCGCAGACCGTTGTCGCGCAGATGGGCGATGAACCCGGCCATCCGCGCGGCGGGGCCCGGATCGCGGCCTGCGAATTTCGTCACGCGGCTCATGCGGCTCTGCCGGCGATGCGTCCGGCCACTTCCGGGGTGATCTGCGCCTGATCGCTTTGAGTCTTGAGCAGGCTGGTCAGAGTCGATTGCAGAACCTTGGCGTCTTCGGTCAGATCGGCGATGCCAAGCCCCATGAGCGCAGCCGCGAAATCCAGCATCTCGGCGACGCCGGGAGTTTTCTCAAGGTCTTCCTCACGCAGTTTCTGCACAAAGCCCACGATCTGATCGGCAAGCCGCGCCTCGACCTCGGGGCAGCGCGCCTTGAGGATGGCCAATTCAGTCGCCTGGTCGGGATATTGAACATAGGTATAGAGGCATCGGCGGCGCAGGGCATCTGACAGATCTCGGGTGCCGTTCGATGTCAGGATCACAATGGGCCGGGTGACGGCCTTGATGGTGCCAAGCTCGGGGATGGAGACCTGGAAATCCGAAAGAATTTCCAGCAGGTAGGCTTCGAACTCTTCATCGGCGCGGTCGATTTCATCGATCAACAGCACGGGGGGCTTGTCTTGAGTGATCGCGGCAAGCAAAGGCCGTTCCAGCAGGAAATCCCGCGAAAAGATGCGCTCTTCGACGGCCTTGCCGGTTTCGCCGGCCTCGGAGGCGGCGCGGATGGTCAGAAGCTGCCGCTGGTAATTCCATTCGTAGATCGCCTGCGCCGCGTCCAGCCCTTCGTAGCACTGCAATCGGATCAACCGCGTGTCCTGCACAGCCGACAAGGTGCGGGCGATCTCTGTCTTGCCAACGCCTGCGGCCCCTTCAAGCAAAAGTGGGCGACCAAGCGACAGGGCAAGCTGAAGTGCCACGGCCAGATCATCGGAGGCGACATAGCCGTGACCGGCCAGCGCGGTTTTCAAATCAGTCCAGGTCATGCGTGTCTCCGTAGGGCGGGGTGAACCCCGCCCTAGCATTGGCCTTAGCCGTGCAAGCCAAGCTTGTTGGCGGTCTGCCAGATCCGCCAATGGTCATGCGGCATGTTGGTGTGCCGATTGCCAAAGGGGCGGAACGCATCCTGCACCGCGTTCGAGAAACACGGCACACCGCCCACATGTGGGCTTTCGCCGACGCCCTTGGCCCCGATTGGGTGATGCGGGCTGGGGGTTACGGTATAGTCCGTCTCGTAGTTGGGCACTTCCCAAGCCGTGGGCAGGAAGAAGTCCATCAACGTGCCGGTCTTGACATTGCCCATGTCGTCATAGGCAATCTCTTGCCCCAAGGCGACGGCGAGCGCCTCGGTCAGACCGCCATGCACCTGCCCCTCGATGATCATCGGGTTGATGCGGGTGCCGCAATCATCCAGCGCATAGAAGCGGCGGATCTCGGGCACGCCGGTATCGACATCAATATCCATGACACAGATATAGGCCCCGAACGGATAGGTCATGTTGGGAGGATCGTAGTAGCTGACCGCTTCCAGACCCGGTTCCAGCCCCGGAATGGCTTGGTTATAGGCGGCAAAGGCGATCTCTTTCATGGTCTTGAACCGCTCGGGCGCGCCTTTGACCACAAAGCGGTCCACGTCAAATTCCACGTCGTCATCGTGCACCTCCAGCAGGTAGGCCGCGATCATCTGCGCCTTGGCGCGGATCTTGCGCCCTGCCATGGCCGTCGCGGCGCCGGCGACCGGGGTGGACCGCGAGCCATAGGTGCCAAGACCGTAGGGTGCCGTGTCGGTATCACCTTCCTCGATGGTAATGCTGTCGGCAGATAGCCCAATCTCACTGGCGAGGATCTGCGCAAACGTCGTCGCATGCCCCTGCCCCTGAGAGATGGTGCCAAGCCGCGCAATCGCGGAGCCTGTCGGATGGATGCGAATTTCGCAACTGTCGAACATGCCAAGGCCAAGGATGTCACAATTCTTGACAGGGCCAGCGCCCACGATCTCGGTAAAGAACGACAGGCCTATACCCATCAGAGAGCGCGTCTTGCCCGCCTTGAAATCTTCGACCCTCTGCGCCTGCTCCGCGCGCAAACCTTCGTAGTCCACGGCCTCGAGCGCCTTGTCCCAGGCGGTGTGGTAATCCCCGCTGTCGTATTCCCAGCCAAGGGCGGCGGTATACGGGAACTGCTCTTTCTTGATGAAGTTGATGCGGCGCAGCTCTGCCGCGTCCATATCCAGCTCGATCGCGAGCACCTCGATCATGCGCTCGATGAAGTAGACGGCCTCGGTCACCCGGAAGGAACAGCGATAGCTGACACCGCCGGGGGCCTTGTTGGTATAGACGCCGTCGACCTCCAGATAGGCGGTCGGGATGTCGTAGGACCCTGTGCAGATGTTCATGAACCCGGCCGGGAACTTGGTCGGGTCGGCGCAGGCGTCAAAACCGCCGTGGTCCGCCGTGACGTGGCACTGCAACCCGGTGATCTTGCCCTCTTTCGTGGCCGAGATCTTGCCAGTCATGTGATAGTCCCGCGCGAAGGCGGTGGTCATCAGGTTGTCCATCCGGTCTTCGATCCACTTGACCGGCTTGCCCGTGACGATGGAGGCCACGACCGAGCAGACATAGCCCGGATAGGCTCCGACCTTGTTACCGAACCCGCCGCCGATATCGGGGGAGATCACGCGGATGTTGTGCTCTTCAATGCCGGAGATCAGCGAGACAACCGTACGGATCGCATGGGGGGCCTGGAACGTGCCCCAGAGCGTCAGTTTGCCGTTGACCTTGTCCATCGACGCCACGCAGCCGCAGGTTTCAAGCGGGCACGGGTGGGTGCGGTGGTAGTACATCGACTCGGTTACCACGACATCGGCATTGGCGATGACCTCTGCGGTTGGGTCCTTGTCGCCCGCTTCCCATGTGAAAATATGGTTGGGATGCTTGCGCGGCCCATGAGCGCCCGCAGGAATGGAGCCGTCCTCGGCCACCAGATCCTCACGCAGGATGACGTCCGATTTCAGGGATGCGAACGGGTCGACGATCACGGGGAGTTCTTCGTAGTCCACTTCGACCAGTTCGATCCCGTCGGCCGCCGCGTAGCGGTCTTCGGCCACCACAAAGGCCACTTCCTGCCCCTGGAACAGCACCTTACCATCGGCCAGTACCATCTGCTTGTCGCCCGCGAGAGTCGGCATCCAGTGCAGGCCAAGGGGGCGCAGGTCGTCTGCGGTCAGGACCGCCAGAACACCGGGCACTTCCAGCGCGGCGGAGGCGTCGATGCTCTTGATCCGCGCGTGGGCATAGGGCGAGCGGACGAAATCGCCGAACAGCATCCCATCCAGCTTGATGTCATCGACATAGTTGCCCTTGCCTTGGGTAAAGCGGGCATCCTCGACCCGCTTGCGCGAGCAGCCGAGGCCCTTGAGATTGTCGACACGTTCTTCGCGAGTGACGTCGTCCTTCATTCTGCGGCCTCCTTGGCTGCATTCATCTCGGCCGCAGCCGCCTGAATGGATTTCACGATGTTCTGGTAGCCCGTGCAGCGGCAGAGGTTTCCCGCCATGCCAAAGCGGATATCTTCTTCCGTCGGGTTGGGGTTTTCCTCAAGCAGCTTGGTGGCGCGAGTGATCATTCCGGGCGTGCAATAGCCGCACTGAAGCCCGTGAAGTTCCTTGAACGCCGTCTGCAGCGGGTGCAGGTCATCGGGGCCGCCGATGCCTTCGATCGTCGTGATCTCGGCGCCATCGGCTTGTGCCACGAACATGGTGCAGGCCTTGACTGATTTGCCGTTGATGGTGACGGTGCAGGCACCGCAATGCGAGGTTTCGCACCCGATATGCGGCCCGGTGATATTGAGCCGCTCACGCAGCGTGTAGATCAGCAGCTCACGCGGTTCTGCAAGGAACTCCTCCGCCTTGCCGTTAACGTTCAGCTTGATGTGCATTTTCTTAGACATGTCTTTTGCTCCCTTATGCCCGCGACCAAGCGCGCTCGATCGCGCGGCGCAGGATCACGCCAGCGACGTGGTTCTTGAAGGCCACGGGCCCGCGGTTGTCTTCGGTGGGGTCGATATCGCCCAGCATGGCGGCAACGGCGGCTGTCAAAGCGGCGTCATCCACGGGTGTCCCGACGAGCGCCCCGCCTGCGGCGTCCGAGAAGATCGGCGTATCGCTGAGGTTGGTCATTGAGATGGCGGCGCTTGCACAGCTACCGCCCTTCTTGACGATTTGCACGGCGGCGGCGGCGGTCGCATAATCGCCGATTTTGCGCTTCTGCTTTTCATAGGCGTAGCCGCCGGAGGGGCGTGGGATGGTGACGTGTGTGAGAACCTCATCATCTTCGCGCGCCGTCATGTAGGCCGCCTCGTAGAACTCCCGTGCGGGAACCTCGCGCGTGCCCTCTGGCCCGACGACCGTGAAACTTGCATCCAGACATTGCATGAGCCCCGGCATGTCGTTGCCCGGATCGCCATTGGCGACATTGCCGCCCACGGTTCCCATGTAGCGCACCTGCGGATCGGAGATCTGCAAGGCGGCTTCGCGCAGGATGGGGGCCGCTGCGGCCAGATCAGCATGGCCGATCAGATCGGATTGCGTGACCAGCGCGCGAGCTATGCCCGAAAGTTGGTGACGGCGTGATCAGGCGGCGGCTTGAAGTTGCTTGATCCCGTCCTTGAAGGCAATCCCCTGGACGATTTCCGGCAGCCGATTGGCACCGTCGAGTTTTCGCCATTTCGCCTGGGCTGACATCATCAGCCTGAAGGCCATGGCGAGGCCGGTTTTCCGGCTCAGGCAGCCCTTGGT
>NZ_AUIJ01000046.1 GCF_000423645.1 Sediminimonas qiaohouensis DSM 21189
CTCACCCGCGCTCCGGAGCTGGCCATCGGCGACGGCGCTCTCGGGTTCTGGGCGGCGTTGCGCGAGGTCTTCGGCAGCACGCGCGAGCAACGCTGCTGGGTCCACAAGACCGGCAATGTCCTCAACGCGATGCCGAAATCCGTGCAGCCCAAGGCCAAGGGGCACCTGCACGACATCTGGCAGGCCGAGACCAAGGCTGACGCCGACGCCGCCTTCGACTTCTTCGTCGAGACCTATGGTGTGAAATACGACAAGGCGGTCGCCAAGCTGGTCAAGGACCGCGAAGTGCTGCTCAGTTTTTACGACTTCCCGGCCGAGCACTCTCATGATCGCAGTCAATGGTTTTGTCACGCCGAGCCGACCGGCCCAATCGCCGGAGGCGTTATCTTATAGATGTGCAAGGCTGGGGGTGGAACTGAGACGACGGTTGAGCATACTCTCATGCGCGGGTTGGATACCGCATGACCGTGGTTGCGTCCTGGAGCTGCCTCTTTCTGGAAACGAGCGTCAGCCTTTCAAGGACTGGCTCACAATGCTTCCCAAGGATTCTCCACCGTGTTCCACCCCCAGGTTTGCACATCAGTTGAACGGGGTGTTGCGTTTGTGATGAATGAGCGTCAGGCGGGAGTGACTTCCTGCGCAATCGCCCAGATGAAGCCGACCATCTCCCGTGCAATTGCGGTGTTTGCCACCACTGTCGGTTTGCCGCAAGCCACCAGGTGCTTGTAGCGTCGGCACATTCGCGTCTGGCCTTTCCAGCCGATGTCGCGCACGGCTTGCGGGAGGCCCTCCATCCGGTCTACCTGCTTGCGACCGACACGGGGTTGCATCCTGTAGCTCCAGGCGCCTTCAATCAACACGCGGCGCGCCAGGCTGCTGCCAACTTTCGTTATGCCGCCACGCCTGACCGTGTTGCCACTGGAATGTTCGGTGGGGGTTAGACCGAGATAGGCCATAAGTTGGCGAGGCGTTGCGAACCTGCGGAAGTCTCCAACTTCTGCCACCACGGTGACCGCGACAATGAAGGCAACACCGCGCATGGCCTGTATCGCCTCAACAATGGGGGCGAGGCTCCAATCCGGGAGCAGCTCAGCAATCTGCGCCTCAAGCCGCGCGACGCGCGCTTCGGCGTCGGTCACGGCGTGAATGTAATCCTGGAAAACGATCTGTTGGGCGCAGTGGTCAAACCGGTTTGTCGACAACCAACGCCGATAGGCCTTGGTCCAACTCTTCTTGCCGGGATAATGGCGGCCATGTCTGAGCAAAAAGCTCTGAAGATGTTGGCGGGCCTGGTTTGCGGCGCGAACAGCCGTGGCGCGTGCGCGAACCAGGTCACGCATCGCTTCATGCTCGACGTCCGGAACCCAGACAGATGTCAATTCGCTGGCGCGATGCAATTTGGCAAGCATGCGCGCATCACGGCGATCTGTCTTCACACGGTCGCCCGCTTTCACAGGAATGAGCGAGGGGGCGATAACCATGCAATCATGCCCAAGCTCGACAAGTTGATGGTAAAGGCCATAGCCACAGGGGCCGGCCTCGTAGCAGAAATACAGTTGATGCCCTTTGGCGGCCAGTTGCTCCGCAAGCTTGCGGACACGATCCGGTCGATTGGGCAGCTTGCTCCAGTATCGCACTTCTCCTCCGCGCTCGCCATCAGCAACAGCCACGGATATTGTCGCTTTGTGGACGTCCAGCCCAATAAACATGCTATCCTTCATTGGTCTCTCCTCCATTCTTGAGGCTCTGCGCCAGAACAACTGGCATAACCCTCGCTGCAGAATGCCGTAGGAGAGGCCACCCGGTCCAATTGGCGTTGAATGCGGTCATAAGGTCTGGAAGCACATCCGGACCTCGAACCCGATCGAGAGCACCTTCGCCACCGTGCGCCACCGCACCGGCAAAACCAAGGGCTGCCTCAGCCGGAAAACCGGTCTCGCCATGGCCTTCAGGCTGATGATGTCAGCCCAGGCGAAATGGCGGAAACTCGACGGCGCAAACCGCCTGCCCGAACTCGTCCAGGGGATTGCCTTCAAGGACGGCATCAAGCAACTTCCAACCGCCGCCTGATCACGCCGTCACCAACTTTCGGGCATAGCTCCACCATCGAACGGCAATAGTCCTGTGCATTGGAATGGTAGGTGTTCTCGGTCAGGGAACCATCATTAGCAATGTTGCCCGAAAACAGTGTGCCGGTCACCGTCTCCCAGGATGCAATGCACACGATGAAATGGCCGGGCTTGTGGATCACCTCGAAATGCCGGTCACCAAGGTCGATCACGTCACCATTCTCGCCGCAGTCGCAGTCGGTCTGAGCCCTACCCGATGGTCATGACCGTTTCGGGCGCCTTGGGAGTCTCCATGGCCTTCATGATGCCGGTCGCGACACCCCCGAACGCCATCGTGTTCTCACATGAGGGGATGAAACTGCTCGTCGTCGGAATGGCAAATGTGAGTTTTCTTCACGATTGTTCAACCAACGCCCGGTCCGTTGCCTCTCGGCATTGCCGATCACCTTCATGGCTTTGACGAAGGCTATGCCACAAACGCATTTGGCGTTGCGGTGAGGCATGGGTGGCCCGGGAATACCATCCCGACCCCGTATCAGAAGGCCATTCATCTTGCCGCGCATGAATTCGTGGCTCGCGTCGCGCAAAACGTCGTCGAACGCCCGTAAAACCGCCTATCCGAGATTGCGGCGCACCGGCTTTCGGGGCGGACGACTGGGGCGGCATGGCCGCAGGCCCCTGCGGGCTTACTCCGAAAAAACTGCCCCATGATGTGGTATTTATTCCCTTTCTGGGATGCCGAGGTATATCCTCTCGGCATCCCAGAAAGGGAATCATCCGATGCACAATACAGAAGAACACCAAAAGAGCGTGACCTTCCGTGCGCCGACCTCGGAAGACGGATCAGATGTATGGGATCTGATCCGAAGCAGCGGTCCGCTGGACGAGAACTCCATATACTGCAATCTCGTGCAATGTGAGCATTTTGCCGACACCTGCGTGATTGCTGAACTCGACGGCGAGATCGTCGGCTGGATCTCGGCCTTCATCCCGCCGGACGAAGCGGACACGCTGTTCGTCTGGCAGGTCGCCGTCGGCGAAGCGGCGCGCGGCCGCGGCGTCGCCAAGAAGATGCTGGCGGAATTGTTCGCGCGCCCTGCCTGCGCCGACGTGACCCAGCTCAAGACCACGATCACCGCCGACAACGCGGCAAGCTGGGCGCTGTTCAACAGCTTCGCCGAGAACATGGACGCCGAACTGGAACGTGAACCGCATTACGAGCGCGACGCACATTTCGGCGGCAAGCACGCGACGGAATACATGGTCACCATCGGCGAGTTCGCCCAAGACGAGTCCGCCGCTTCAGAAGAAGAAGCAACCCATGCAAACTGAGATCTTCGAGCGGCGCGAGTCGCAGGTGCGCAGCTACTGCCGCAGCTTTCCGGTGGTGTTTGAGCGCGCCGAAGGCAGCCACATGTTCGACACCGACGGGCGCAAATACATCGACTTCCTCGCCGGCTGCTCGACACTAAACTACGGGCACAACGACCCCGACATGCGCGAGGCGCTGATCGAGCATATCTCGAACGGCGGGATCGCCCATGGCCTCGACATGTATACCACGCAGAAGGCGCGTTTTCTCGAAGACTTCGAGACGCTCATCCTCAAGCCGCGCGGCATGGACTACAAGGTGATGATGACCGGCCCCACCGGCACCAACGCCGTCGAAGCGGCGATGAAGCTCGCGCGCAAGGTCACTGGTCGGCGCAATGTCGTGTCCTTCACCAACGGCTTCCACGGCGTGACCATGGGCGCGCTATCGCTGACCGGCAATGCGGGCAAGCGCGCGGGCGCGGGCGGCGGACCACTTTGCGGCGCCACGCACATGCCCTTCGACCGCGCGCTCGGTGATGAGGTGGATACGCTGCGCCATCTTGAGACCATGTTCGAGAACTCCTCCTCCGGCCTCGACGCGCCGGCCGCGTTCATCTTCGAGCCGGTACAGGGCGAAGGTGGCCTGAACGCCGCCTCGTCTGAATGGATGCAGGGTGTGGCGCGTCTGGCCAATAAGCTCGGAGCCCTACTGATCGTGGACGACATTCAGTCCGGTTGCGGGCGCACCGGCACCTATTTCGCCTTCGAGGAGGCCGGGATAGACCCCGATATGGTCACGCAGGCGAAATCGCTTTCGGGCTTTGGCTTGCCATTCGCCACGCTGCTGTTGAAACCCGAGTACGACATCTGGAAACCAGCCGAGCACAACGGCACTTTCCGTGGCAACACGCATGCCTTCGTCACTGCCCGCGTGGCGCTGGAGAAGTTTTGGAAAGACGACGCCTTCGCCGCCGAGGTTCGCCGCAAGGGCGCGCATCTGCACGAGCGCCTGTCGCGGATCGCGGCCACAGTACCTAGGGCGGAATTGCGCGGCCGCGGCATGATGCAGGGCATCAATTTCGGCTCCGGCGAAATGGCCGGCAGCATCTGCGCTGCCGCTTTCGAACGCGGTCTGATCATCGAGACGTCGGGCGCCGACGACGAGGTGGTGAAGTTCCTCGGTCCGCTCACCACACCCGACGCGGTTCTTGACGAGGGGCTCGACATTCTAGAGGCCGCCGTGCGGGATGGTGCTTCCAAAACCCACAATGCGGCGGAGTGACCGGATGTTCAAAGTGCGCGCCCATGACGAATGTACATAACGTCGAGAAGATCGGCGGCACCTCCATCAGCCGCGCCGACGAACTGATGGACACGCTGTTCCTTCAAGAGGCCGCTGGCGGGCCGTATGGACGAATTTCGTGGTCTCGGCCTTCGGTGGGGTCACCGACCTTCTGCTGGAGGACAAGAAATCGGGCGAGCCGGGCGTCTATGGACATTTTGCCTCGGCGGAATCCGATCTGAAATGGAGGGAAGCGCTCGACCGGGCGGCCTCGCGGATGGGCGAGGACCATGCGCGGCTGCTCGATCATCCGGGTGACCGGCAGGAGGCCGACGATTTCCTGAGGGAACGGATCGAGGGCGCGCGCTCCTGCCTGATCGACCTCCAACGCCTAACATCCTACGGGCATTTCAGGTTGGACGATCAGATGATGACGATCCGTGAACTTCTGTCGGGGCTGGGCGAAGCGCCATTCGGCGCGGGTCCTCACGCTGATGCTCAACCGCCGCGGCGTCAATGCCCGGGTGGTCGACCTGTCCTGCTGGCGGGACGACAGCCATCCCGATCTGGAGACGCGCCTGAAAGACGGCCTCGCGGGGATCGACTTCGGCACGGAGTTGCCCATCGTCACTGGCTACGCCCAGTGCCGCGAAGGGCTAATGCGCGCATACGACCGGGGTTCTTCCGAGGTGACCTTTGCCCGGATCGCGGCGTTGACCAGGGCGCACGAGGCGATCATTCACAAGGAATTCCACCTGTCGAGCGCGGACTCCAAGATCGTCGGCGCGGACAAGGTCATCAAGATCGACAGCACCGACTACGACGTGGCCGACCAACTGTCGCATCTCGGCATGGAAGCGATCCATCCCAGCGCCGCCAAGATCCTGCGGCAGGCGGGCGTTACCCTGCGTGTGGCCAATGCGTTCGAACCCGACGACGGCGGAACGCTGATCCTGTCCGAGGTCGAGGCCGCGCCCCGTGTCGAGATAATCACCGGGCTGACGGTGGCCGCGTTAGAAGTGCACGAGCCTGACATGGTCGGCGTGAAAGGCTACGATGCTGCGATCCACGACGCCCTGACGCGCAACGATGTCTGGATCATCTCCAAAGGGTCCAACGCCAACACGATCACGCATTACGTCGATCCGCAGCTCAAGACCCTGCGCCGGGTGGAGAGCGCGATCGAGAAGACCTATCCCGATGCCGAGATCGGCATTCGCAAGGTCGCCCTGATCAGCGCGGTGGGAAGGGGGTTACTCGGGCTCGACGTGCCCGCGCGCGGCCTGAAAGCACTTGCGGCGGCCGGGATCGAAGTGCTCGGGATCCACGCGCTTGCCCGGGCCGTGGATGTGCAGTTTCTCGTGCCGGAAGACCGGTTGAACGACGCGATCAAGGCGGTGCACGAGGCGCTGATCCCGGATCAGGACGTTTGACACCGTTCAAGGCAAAACCGGTCCCTTGGCAGAGCAGACCCACGCCAGTGGCGGCATTCAAATTTGGTGCTGCGCACTGACCATGTCTCTGGCGGGTATCATGGCCCACATGCTTGCAGGACCAACCCCGTGACGGATGAATAGACCGAGGCGGAGAGGGGCAGGATCGAACCGGCGGTCCGGGTCCCTTGCAATCGCTTGTGCAACGTCGAACCTACTGCTCATATGACCGATTATGCGTGTCGCTCTGACCCAACGCGCATCGGCAAAGTATCATGGCACGATATGGAGGGCGAGCGAGTAGGCAAGTTATGAAGTAATATCAATATGTTAAGTTTGCATACGGGGCATGCCGGGTGGGGTCGGAAACCGGCGCAGGTGCCGCCCATGATCCCCTCTATGCAAACAGTCAGCGTTATGAGCAGGCCCTGCGCGAGATTCAGACATTGGTAGAGGCTGGGGCGCTAAGTGCGGGGCGTGCTGCGATGGCCCGTGAACAGGCCTCTTCCAGCCTTCTGACCGCTTCAGTGGCGACCGACTGGGGAGTGCCAATAGTGGCGAAAATATCAATAAAATATGGGGTGATATGGACCACGCGGCGCACAAATCAGCTCTATGAAAATCAATGGGTTGTGATGGAGATGGACCACGGAAATTGATGATTATGTTGCCCCGTTATTGTGGAGCAGTCAGTTGCCACTTTGGACCGCATCACTTCTTCCTTATTCAATGGGTTGGGGCAATTCACGGCGTTGGGTTTAGCAGGAACAAACCAACACAGGCCATGGGGATGGCGTTACATCGGAGGAGCGTGCCAAGATCAAGGAACTCGAACGCGAGGTGCGGGCGCTACGTCAGGCTAATGAGATATTGAAGAAAGCATCGGCATATTTTGTCCAACCGATTCACTGGGTTTTTTCACCCTTGCCTTCAGCCCAGATATCCATTTCGCTTCTGTCTGGCGGTATCCGGTTCAAGTGTTGAGATTCACAATTGCGCTGCTTAGCCTCTCCTCGAAGGCGTGGCCCGTGGAGGAGCTTGTCCGCGCCCGAGCCAACATGGGAGGAAACAAAATGACTGAATTCGCGAAGCACAGCGCCCTTGCTGCCATTAGCGCAATTGGACTGGTCGCGGCAGGCACAGCCACAGCCCAAGAGGATCCGCTGAAGGTTGGGCTTCTACTCCCTTTCACCGGGCAATACGCTTGGGTAGGCGAGAACGTGCAGCCCGTCGCCCGGATGATCGCCGAAGAAGTCAATGGCGCGGGCGGGATTGGCGGCCGAGAGATCACCTTCGTGCAGGGTGATACTGAAGGTGTGGTCGATGCTGGCACCACCGCAGCGCAGAAGCTGATCAATGTGGACAACGTTATGGCGCTAGTGGGGCCAACCTCGCTATCGTTCTCGGGCTCAAAGAACCTGATCATCGACAACGGCGTACCAATGGTGACGCCAACGGCTGGCACCACCGAGCTCGATCGCGCTTGTCGGGACGTGTGCTTCCGCACCGTGCCCTCGGACGCATTGGGTGGGCGCGCCATTGCACGCGCTGCGACCGACGCGCAATACTTGGCCGACGCCGCCAGCGCCTGGGAAAACCCGGTTCTGATGGTCGCGCAGTCGCCGGCCATGGTTTCGTTCCTGGAACCGATCGAACGCAGCTTCGCCGATTACGACACCGACCTCGCCAAGGTAATTGAATTCACGCCCGGCAAGCCCTCTTACAGAGCCGAGGTGCAGGAGGCGTTGGGCGCCTCCCCGGACGGTATCGTCCTCGTCGCCGCGCCGGAGGACTCGGCGCGCGTGATGACCAACGCGTTCCAATCGGGCTATGACGGCGGCTGGTTCGTCACTCAGGACCAGACCAATGCCGACTATATAAACTTGGCAGGCGCGGAACTGGTGGAGGGCGTCTATGGGCTCGAGGAGGTTGCGTCCGAAGAGGGACAGGAGCTGAATCGTGCCTTCGAGGAGCGCTATCAGGACTACGCCGGCGAAGAGGTAAAGATCTTCGGCACCAACACCTATGACGCGATGAACGTCGTCGCGTTGGCAATGCTGAGCGATCACATGGATGATGGCGAGATTACCCGCGCATCGCTGGCCGAGCATGTCCGCGCCGTCTCCGATCCCGGTAAGGACAAAACCCGAGTGACAAGCTACACCGAGGGCAAGCAGGCGCTCGAAGCCGGAGAGAAGATCGACTACCGCGGGCTCGTCGGTCCGATCGACTTCGATGGCTGGGGCAATATTGCCGCCCCCTTCGGCATCCGCCAAGTACAGAGTGGTGCGTGGTCGACGGTGGCGGTAATCCCCGCCTCCGCGCTGGACTGAGCGACCGATCAGGCCCCGGGCGCGACGCGGCGCCGCCCCGGGGCAACCTAAAACCACAAGCGCCGAGGGGACGGACATACAGGCATGATTTTCGTGCAAACGCTGGTTTTCGGCCTTGCGCTTGGGGGCGTGATCGCCGTCAGTGCAGTCGGATTGACGCTGGCCTACGGGGTGACGCGCTTCATCAACTTCGCTTTCGGGGAGTTCCTGACCCTTGGCGCATTCTTCTGCTTGCTGCTCGCACAGGCAGGATT
>NZ_AUIJ01000047.1 GCF_000423645.1 Sediminimonas qiaohouensis DSM 21189
AGTCCAGGTCGACCAAATGCAGCAGGCTCTCGACGAAGCCTGTGGTCTGGCGTAGCGCCATGCCGAACAACACTTTCATCGTCAAGCATGTCTGGATAGCGGTGTCGCTGTAGGTCTGCTGCCGACCGCGCTTACCGGTCGGCGCAGCCTCCCAGATCATCTCCGGGTCAAACCAGACTGTCAGCGAGCCACGGCGCTTGAGCGCTTCGTTATAGGCCGGCCAGTTCCTGGTCTTGTAGGTTGGGGGTGTGGGTCTGCTCATGTCGCCCAGCTACCACACTGGATTCGCGACATGAATCCCTCACGCGCTTTGTGCAACAGAGCCCTCCAGCACCGTCGAAGACAGAAATGCGATCCGCAGAACCGCCATCGTGCGTGTGCGAAGGGTCTCGGCCCGTTCGCTGAAATCCGCCGTCACCCTGTCGGCCGCGCCGAGCAGCCGAATATCAAGCATCGCCGTCAGGCGTTCCATCGTAAGCTCGTTCAGGCTACCGATTTCTTCCATCTGCCGCCGCGAGGCATCCTCGGCCGCCATGCCGACAAGCGCCATGAACACCGGGATCAGCGGCCCCGCGACAAGCAGAACAAGACCAGCAACCCAAGAGACGCTGAACGCCAGCACCAGCAGCAACAATGGCAGGATGCTGACCCGCGTCATTGCCACGTGATACCGGGTGATCCAGGGCTGCAGAAGCGGGAGCTTCTCGACAGCCATGGCGGCGATGCCGGCCGATCCGGTTGCCGATATTGCGCGTGCTTCCCGCCGGATCAGCGCCTCGCGCTCGCGCGCGATGGTTTGATCCGCCGCGCGGAACAGCAGCCGCCCCGACCGGTGCTCAAGCGCCGCGCGCAGCAGGCCGCCCGCCATGAAGAGAGCCGCAGCCGGCGCTGCCGTTTCCATAGGAGGGGCCCCGGCGGCCCACCCGGATACGGCCCACGCGATGCACGCGGCTTGTACCGGCCAGATCGCTCCGCCCAGCACGGCCAGCCAGCCGGCCTTTCGCACATCGGCAGCAACCGGTGCGATGATCCTGTCTTTCGTGCGCGCCCTCTGACTGGACGCGTCGATGTCGTTTCGCCTTGTCATGATGTTGCGCTAGCACCTTTCACATTGCCGTTGCCATTCTGCATTGAGTTGCACACACCAATGATCACGGCGTCTTGATCGGTAAACAGCGCGGCCAAGCTTGCCCTCGGCGCCCGAGCCGTCCTCCTTGGCCGCCTCGCCGGTCTCGAGGCTGCCCAGAACGCCCAGCTCGCCCTCGACGGAATCAATGTGCCATATGTGGACGACCACCTCCCTGCAAGAATTCTTTGATGATTTGATCGGATCGCTTGCGTTCATATGTCCGGCCTGTTGGTGCGCTCGCACATGAACGCTGGCCAAGATGGATTCCGCGACGTGGGTCCCAAACAAGGTGACGGCCACATCGGGCCATTGGCACATACGGGGTGTCCCACGTCTCGGATCGATTTATCACACCATCTTCAGGTTTCATGCAAGTTCACGCATCAGCCCAATACGGTAGCGACTTTCTCCTGCTCACCGTGCCTGGCCAATCTCGTCACGCCGCGCAAGTCACAGCCGGTCGCCTGGAAGCTTTGCACGACGATGAAGGCCGAGGACGTGACCGTCACGCTGGATCTGGCGTTGGAAGCCCCACATGCTCGGATGGTCGGAGTCCCAGCGTCACGAGACTTCCTCGTGAAAAGAGCATGTAAGTGCATCCACGCTCCGCCCAACGGCTCATCTCCCATGAGCAAGAGATCCCGAAGGACAAACGACTAAGCTATTGCCGTACACGCAATATTTGTCGGGATAAAAAATCTTTTTCCGTGTCGTAGGCATTCATCCCAGTTCCCTTTCAAAAGGAACAGAACATGCCGAACACATCCTCTCCCAAGGCCTGCAAGGCTGCGAAAATCACCCCATCTTCCCAAGCGACGAACGCCGATTTCGAGAAATTCTTTGGCGAGTGCGGGGACGACACCCGGCGCAAGATCTTCCGGTATCTCGGGCTCCCGAAGCGAAAGAAGCAGCCCTGGGGGGAGTTCTGGAATGCTGTCGGTCTTGACCCAGAACAGCCCGAGGAGCTCTGGGAAGACCTAACCCATGGAAGCGACGGCAAGAACGGGCTCTGGGATGCCGCCCGGGTCGCCGAAGAGATCGGTCTCGCCGCTTCCACGGTGAACGGCTATTGCCACAAGAAGAGTTTTCCCGACGACTTTCCCAGGCCGTTGATCGACGCAAGCAAGAAGACGCGCCTTTGGCTGCCTCTCGAGGTGAGGGCCTATGTTCGGTCGTCGATCTACCGAGCGCGGGCGGAAAAGATCCGGCGAAAACCGACGCGTCGAACTGCGGCCAAGAAGGCCGAACGCATCCCCTACACCGGCACGATGCAACCGCTCCCTCCGCGGTCTGCGGACGCGGGATGACGCCCGCTCCCCACCTCTGGCCGAGAACGCAATCCGCATTCCGTAAGGGAAATGCGGATCTCGTTTCTGCCTGAGCCGAAACGACCAACATTCTTCCCAGAACCCAACACCAGAAAGGCTCCTTCATGCTTAAAACCCTTGACCAGATGACCCTTGCAAAGGCCACACCCGCCTCTCACCGCACCTGGGCAGCAATCTCGACATTTCTCGGCGACAAGGTCGCTACCGGCACCTCTAAGAGCTCTGCGGCCAAGATCCGGAGCGCCGTCAATGGTCTGCTGAAAGCCAAGGGGGTCATGGCAGAGAATGCGCCTCTGGGCCTCGAATGGTTCGACCGGATGTTCCCGGTCAATGGCTGGGACCCGACAACCATGCCTTTCGAGCAGGCGACCTACCAGGACTACCGCAACCGTGTCCGCCCTCTGCTCGAGGAAATGCTGGGTGTGAGCGAGGAGAAAAAATGCATGCGTGCGGCGGTCGACAAGTGGGACGAAGCCGCCGCCGAGTTCGAGCGTCTCGACACGATCGCGGGGCGCAACAGCCGCCAGAAGATGGTTCCCATCCGGAGCACCCTGACGATGGCGGCGCGCCGCACCGGCTTGGGACCCCGAGACCTCGCCCAGTCGGCGCTCATGGAACTGCACGACGCTGCGAAGAAGAGCGAGCGGACCAGTCTGCGGACCGCCTCTCGTATGATCTCTGAAGGCCAGAAAACGTCGGCGGCGATCGCCCGCCTGTTTCCGCATCCGATTCGGCCCATCGAGGTTGACGGGGCATTTCGCTACAACGTCCCGGCCCACTTCGCCACGGAGATCGAGGAATTCGTCGAGCGGGCCGCGCGGATCAGGTATATCCGCGCCAAGAAAGTCCATGAATACGTGAGGGATCGCACCCGCATCGGCCTGAAGACCACCCTGCATGCGGTGATCGACGGTCTTGTCGCGACCGGGCATCTCGACCCGCGCGCCAACAGCTTTGCCCTGGTGCTGGAGAATCCGGAGGCTCTCGAGGATCTCCTCGGCCACATCGTGGACCGGATCGGAGAGGACGGGATCACCGCGCGGCATGCCACCACCCTGGTCAGCCGCCTCCCCTCGATCCTCGATCGGAACGGCATCGAAAGCCGCGTCCTGCGGGAGATCATCAAGGAGGTGGAGGAGCTTGGCCATCACTCGGACAAGGCAGGCATGCCCGATAAGACGAAGCGGCTGTGCCGGGCCCTCATCGAGAAGCGGAAATTCAGGAACGATTTCCTGCTCGCCCATGCCCGGCCGCGGCGGATTGCCCAGGACCTGCTGGCCACCGCAGCTAAGGAAGGACGCGACCTGACCCGGGGAGAGCGGCTTCAGGCCATCCGCCACGGTACCGTCGCGCTCTTCTGCGCAATCGAGATCGGTGGGGCGCCAGTGCGCGTCGAGAACCTGCTCGAAATGCCGTTGGGCGGAGACGACGCCTGGATAAGGCTGGCCGGCAAGGACGTTCGCGTCGTCATACCCGGAAACTTTGTAAAGAACGGCAAGGAGATCCGCTTCGAAATGCAGCCCGGTTCACACAAGTTCGCGGAAACGGTGCGCTGGTATATCGACAATATCCGCCCGCTGATCCTCACCGACCCGGACTCGGGCAAGACCGCCCAAAGCCCCTGGCTTGTGCCCATGCTGAGCGCGCCCCACCGGCCGTGCCCCTACGAGACGTTCCACGGCTGGTTCGTCCGCATCATGCGCGACGTCGTGGGCGTCCCCTGCACCCCGCACAATTTCCGGCACGGACAGGCCTCGCTGCTCTACCACCGTTACCCGGAGCGCATCGGGTGGATCGCGGTGCGCCTGGGCGACACCCAGGAAACGGTGATCAGGCACTATGCCTGGGTTCATGCGGAGCAGGCGATGGCCGAAGGCCAGCGGCTCGTTACCGAAATGATCGAAGCATAGGAGTTAGAAACATGAAGAAGGATCTGCGAGGCAGGGAGGCGCTGAAAGGCGCCCCCGAGCTTGTCGATGTGGCGGACTCTCCCGCCTTTACCTCCGTCACGGTGCAGGACCTGAGGAAGCTCGCAGAGCTCATCCGGGACTATTCCGGAGGCTCCCTGGCCGGCATTTCGCTCGAGAGCGCCACCGCTTTCGGGGGAACCAGCCGTCACCGGTTCCAATGCGCGCAGCGCGCATTGCGCACCCTCGTCGGAACGGACCATCCGGCCACAAAGGCGTTGTTCGCAGCCCTGCGGAACCACGGGGCAGCGAACCGCAAGGGATCGCGGCACAGGGACGACCGGACACGGGAAGCCATCCTGCACGGCACGCGTTGGACGCCCTTTAGGGAGATCGACGCCACCCGGACCATGCCCATGAACGAGTTGCGCGCGCTCGACCGGTTCCTCGCGTTCTGCGAGACGGATGGCCGTGGCACGGAGACTGAAGACTTCCTCGCCTTCGTGTCGGATCGGGAGTCCTCGATGCTGCTCCGCACGCTCCGCGGGGGGCTCGAGAAGCTCCTCACCTCCGCTCACCCCGCTGTCGTGGCAGTGGAGCAAGCGCGAAGCCTGAAAGAGGCGGATCGTTACCAGCGGCGGAAACCCGCCCCGACCTGCAAAGATGTGGCAAGACCTCTCGCGTACTCGATCCCGCGCGACCGATTGCCGGCCGACTGGCTCCGTGTCCTGGACACCCTTCTGGCAGGCAAGCGTTATCGCGGTAAAAAGCTGGCGCCGAAAACCGTGCAAGGCATGACCGACGCCGCGTGCCAGCTTGTCCGGGCTGCCCGTGAAAGCGGGTTGCCGGACGAGATCAGCCTCGATACGATCGGTGCCTACGACCAGGCGCTGGAAGGTCGAGGCGTCCGGGCCAGTAGCCGCAGCATTCTTTTCGCGTCTCTTCGCATGTTGGCAAAACGCTTGGGACACAGTGACGAACTGCTGGCTGATCTCCGGGATCTGGTCGGCCATTACGAGCGTGAAGCGAAAGGCGACATGAAGGTCAAGGAAGCCCGGCTTGCCGACCTTCCGGACCTCCAGGCGATCTTCGACCTGGCCAACAGGCTTCTCGATCTCGCTCCCGGGACCATGGACCGTCGGAAGCGCACCACGCTCTATGTTGATGCCGCTGCTCTGCCGTTCCTCTCACTGATCCCCCTGCGCAACCACGATACCCGCCTCTTGTGGGGACAGCACATCGTTCACATCGGTGACGATGATCCGGCGGATTGGGGACTGGAAGACAAGGATGAGCTGGTGTCCTACTATCTCGATCTTCGCACATCGAAGACGGACAGCGCCTTGTCCGGCCCTTTGTCCCCGATCCTCACGCCCTTTCTGGACGCCCTGATTCTGCGCGGCCAGGACGAGCGAATGTTGCCGGATCTTCGGGATGCGATCATGAAGGCCCGGGCCCCTGTCTTTCCCAAGAGCAACGGGGCGGCGCGCAACGTGCATAACCTGTCCGAGCGGTGGCGCAAGCACCTCGGCACCGGGTCCATCATCAGCCGCACCCGCATCCACACGCTTCTGGGAGCGCTCGGGGAAAATGGCACGCGTGCGGCCCTCGCGCTCTGCGCCCAGAGGTCTGCCCGGACCGCGAAATGGTACCAGGCGGAGAGCCTCGCGGGACGGTGCATGCTCGAAAGCCAGGACATGATCGCGGGATTGATCGAGTTGGGCGCAGAGGAAGATGGCCTGCTGAGCCGTCTGTGAGCCCGGACACAGCGTCACTTTCGAGCACGCAGGGTCTGTTGGTGCGAGACGCACTCAGCCGCGCCGCTTCGGACCGATCGAGCCAGCGGCAATTGCCCGGGAAATTGCCGCGGGTCTTGCCAATGCGCGCGAAGGACGTTCCGCCGCGCGGCGGTTGGCCCACGTCCTGCAGGAACATGTCGAATTCCCACCAAGACTCGTGGTCCTCGACGCCCGGCCGATTCTCCTTCAGCGCATGTGGGTTCGTCGCAGTATGATTGATGTACGGCCAAACCTTGTAGGCCTTGGTCTTGACAGATCTCGCCCCTTTGCGGCGGGAGCGCAAACATCAATGCAACCATTCGTTCAACCCTCATGATGCTGCGGCGCAACCTCCACAGCCCCCGCTACGAATTCAACGACGCGATCCTGCCGGTCGGCGTCGCTGTGTTCTGCGCAATCGCGAAAGGGGCGATCACGGCTCCGTCGATTTGACTTCGAGGGATGGCTTCTGACGATCCAGTGCGGCAAAGCATGGGGGGCGTGCAAGAGACGAAAGTGAACCGACACTAGCGACTTGCGCGAAGACCGAAGAACGACAGCTCTTCGCCCTATGTGCCGGGTTTCACACAGCCTCGGCCCATATGTATGTGTCGGCTGCTGTTCGCAATTGAGAAATTGGCACGATTTCGGAAATCGCTCATATGTATCCGGCCTGTTGATCGGCTCGCGGGCCGTGGCCTTGATGGGGTTACGCACGCGCCGTGGTCTCATTAGCCGCAAGGTCGATGATGACCCAGTGGGCCGTCAGACTCTGGGCGCGTATTTTCTCCGTTCCATGCTGCCCTCTCTTTCGCGAACTCTGTGGTGGCCGTGGTAGGCGTCAGATCGCTTCCATGGCCGCGTCTCGTGGGGCGTCGAACCGGGTGCCGTGGCGCAGAAGGCTCCAGGCGGTTCGGGCGAGCTTGTTGGCGAGCGCTACGGCCGCTTTGTTTCGGGGCATGCGTGCGACCGCTTCGGTCAGCCACGGACCAAAGCTGAAGTCGGACCATCGGTGTGGCCGCATCATGATCACTTTCGCCGCCTGAACGAACAGCATCCTGAGGTAGCGGCTGCCGCGCTTGGTGATCCGGCCGAGAATAGTGCGTCCGCCGGTGCTGAATTGTCGAGGCACCAGGCCAACCCATGCCGCGAAATCGCGCCCCCGGCCGAAGGCCTCGCCTTGGCCGACGGCCGCGACCATCGCCGTCGAAATCATCGGTCCGATGCCAGGTATCGTCATGATGTTGGCGCAGTTCTCTTCGGTTCGGCTGATCTCTTCGATCTCACCCGAGACATCCTCGATCCGTTTGTCCAGCCAAAGCCAGTCGCCGTAGAGCCCGATCAGGATGCCGCGCATCCGGGGCGAGATCTCGTCCCGCCGCTGTTCGAGGATCGTCTCGAAGGAATTCTTCAGCGCCCGTAGTCCCGGCCTGACGGTGATGCCCTGTTCGATCAGGAAGGCCCGGATCTGGTTGATGGTGGCGGTGCGCCGCGAAACCAGCCGTGCCCGGACCCGGTGAAGGGCCTGAAGGTCGAGCTGATCTTGGTCTTTCTCCGAAACGGTCCGAAGGTTGGGCCGCAACGCGGCTTCTGCGATCGCCTCGGCGTCATTGTAATCGTTCTTCTGGCCCTTGTTGAACGGCTTCACGAAAATCGCCGGTATGATCCGCGACTCGAACCCCATGCCCCGCAGCGTTCGGCTGACAAAATGGGCGCTGAGGCAAGCCTCCATTCCCACGATGCAGCGTGGGAGTTGCTCAAAAGTGGCATTCAGGGCCAAGCGCTTGATCTGCTTGCGCATGACCAGTTGGCCGGACCGGTCGAACCCGACCAGGTGAAACGTATCCTTTCCGATGTCGATCCCAACGACGGCGAGGTCTTCGATGCTTCCTGTCTTGTTTGCACACATGGCTACTTCTCCTTTTTGCACGGTTGATCCCTCTTCAGGATAACCCAACGGTGGGGAAGCAGCCGACACATCCCATTAGCCG
>NZ_AUIJ01000048.1 GCF_000423645.1 Sediminimonas qiaohouensis DSM 21189
CGGGCCGATCCCGGTCATCACCTCGCGCTCCGGCAGATAGCCATGGCGCACGAGGCGGGACCGGCCATCTTCGGTCTTGTCATCGGCATGGGAGGCAAGCAGAGCGGCAAGCTCCGCTTCCACGGCCTGCTCGATCAGGCGACGCGCGCCGGAGCGCAGGATATCCGTCAGCGGATCGGGCGAAAATCCCGATGGATCAGGCAATGGCGTGATGGTAGACTTCGTCATGTGGCATATCCCTTTCTCTCCAGAGAATTGACGGCGCGTGAACACCGCCATGATATGCCGCCCCTCAGGGGCCATCACCAACTTTCAGCTATATCTCGACCTGGACCCGCGTATTGTTCTAGTTTTTAAAGGGACCGGCTATGCAACTGCCGTCTGCCACGAATGACGGGCTTACACTCGGGTTGATCCAGTTCAGGGCCCGCGCGGACTCCGCGGTCGCGCCCTCGGTCAAGACAGTCAGCGCCAGAGGGAGCGGCACTGCTGACAGGGCGCGCGTTGCGCGTGCACAAAACTTCACCGCCCTGGAAAACGGCATTGCGCCGCCCAGTTTCACGTACTTCAAATTTTTCCTATCTATACTTGCCTATGCTCTCGCTGCGCCGGTCCTACACCGACCCGCTCATATCCAGGCATCGGTAGGGCGCGTGTGATTGCGCTCGAACCTTCACAAATTCATCAAAACAACGAATACCCAAATGATTGGAATGCGCTACGTTCGGTTTGGGAATAATAACAAGGGGCGGACATATGTCGGGGCTAAGAAATCTGGACCTCAACTTGCTGATCGTTTTCGAGACGGTTTATTCGTCCGGCAACATTTCCCAGACCTCCAGACGGCTGGGGACGAGCCAGCCGACTATTTCGAACGCATTGCGAAGTGTAGATATGCCGTTACTCGCGGGACATTTCCATTAATCTCCCAGGTTTGGGAAAAAGGAGATGTTCATGACTAAGGATCAACGCGAGGTGTCCGCGCCGAGCCGGTCGGCGATCGCCCCGCCGGCCCATGTGCCAAGCCCGCCGAGAATACCGACGATGAGCGCCAGGTAGATGCCTGTTTGCGCCTGGCTCAGGTCGTGCGCGCGGATGATGAAGGTGGCATTCCAGGTGAGCGCGCCGAAGGTGACAATGCCGGTGACGGCCAATCCGCACATGGCGTGAAACAGGCCTGCATCGTTCCGGATGGTCCGCCACGTCAGGAGGAAAAGCGATCCCTGCCTCGCCGGCGTTCCCGCATCTGCACGGTGCGGCTCCGCCACCGTGAACCGCAACAGGAGCGCCAGCAGCACCCCCGGCAGGCCAACGATGACGAAAGTCCACCGCCAGCCAAGCGCCTGACCCGCAATGGCGCCGACGAGAAAGGCAAACAGCACGCCGATATTGGCGCCGGCCGCGGATAATATGTTGCGGCGGTTCCTGTGCGCGGCGAGCCGAGCAACCGGAAAACCGATCAGCACATAAACAAGGACGAACATCGCACCGGACAGCAGGCCAGGCTGTGTGTCCGTCAACGCGAATTCCGTGCCGATTTGATCAAGCGTGATGGCCAGGATATTCCGGTCGAGCTGATTGATCGCAAACACCGCGGTTAGCACGCCAAGTGCATAGGTGTTGGATTTCCCGGACATCGTCCTCCAGCCCGCTTAGTGGCCCGAAGGACCCTCCCGATCACGGCCCATCATGAGCATTTGAAGGGGAAAGGCAAGGAATGGTCGGCATTCCCGCTTGGGGCGAGAGCATGGCGCTGAAGCGTGTGTCTATGCCTGCTTTCCAAAATATGTTTCTTTATCAGTGTGTTAAGCAAGTATCGCTAAAGTCAGTAAGCTGTTTCCCGTCGCTGGCGAGCCGCTGCTCGACTCTCACCCATTCAAGTATGGCGCATATCGCGGCAGCCAGCATCGGCGGACCGATATGGCCACTTGGAAAAACGGTCATGTATTTTGGGAAGGTGGTAGCCCGTAGGGGGTTCCCAGAAACTCAAGATACTCCAATAAAACAAGGGTCTATGTAGACCACGGATACCCAAAATGGGCCCTGCATACATCAATGAGTTAGGATGGATGTGGACCACGGTGCCAAGGCTCTCGCCAAGCGTCAATCTTTCACAGGCCGGTGCTTTGGTGAGGACGACAAGGATCAAACGGGCAATCCACCATGCCCAGATATTGCTTCGTTGACAGGCGAGGCAATCAAGGGCTACTTGGGCGTCGGATCTCAGTGCCATCTTACGTTGAAGATGACGCTTTGCTCGGAGCATTCAGTTCACGATGAGATTGGGTAGCCAACACCCCCTTAGGGTAATCCGTGAAGAGACAACCAGGCTTTGCTCTCGCCGCCGCTGAATCGCCCGAGAAACGGCTCTTTCCCCGCCCATAAACGCCCCAATATCGCCTTGTTGGCGATCAACAAAGCGATGCAGCCAAGGCAATTGTCGCCAAATGGGGCCAAGTATAGGGACGGAGGTCAGTTTGCTTCGGAATTGGGGAAAAAGGCCGGTCTTTCCGACACCACCCTGAGAGCGTCCCGTAGCCGAAGGGCTGCCGCCCAATGGTCGGGGAATAGATCGCCCTCGACTGGTTCCGCCGGTATAACGAAAGGCTTCGCGCAATGACTGCCCACTGGACCCCCGGCACTTCCTTCATTCGCGGCAATGCAGACCGCATGGCAGAGCAGTACGAGACCTATTACGGGGCAGGTCACTACGACCGCCGTTATCCCCGGCCCAACGCACGCGTCATGGCCCGTCTCAAAGCACTCCTTTCCACGGGCGGCCGCGTCCTCGATTACGGCTGCGGGAACGGACGCTATCTCATTCCCCTAGCCCGGCACTTGGGTGCAGAAGGACAGGCGATCGGGTTCGATATCTCCCGCGCGGCGCTTGCTGCCGCCGCGGCAAGGCGCGCCGAGGCAGGCTCGGCCGCACAGATCACGCTCATTGGCCCGGAGGTCCAGCAGGTCGAGGCCCTCTTGGCGGCGACCGGTCCCGTCGACCTCGCGACCTGCCTCTTCGGCGTGCTGAGCCATATCGATGACGCGGAGATGCGCCGCCAGGTGTTGCGCCTTCTCGGGCGCTCGGTTCATCCGGAAAACGGCCGCGTGATCGTGTCGGTGCCAAACCGGGTCCGCCGGTTCCGGAAGGAGCAGGCCGCCCAAAAGGCCGGCGCGATGGGCGAGATCACCTATTCGCGCGCGCTAGGCGGAAACCGTGTCGAGCTCTTCTACAAGCTGTTCGACACCCGGACCTTCCGGGACGAGCTCGAAGGGGCCGGCCTGGTTGTCGAGACGATAATCCCAGACAGCGTTCTGCCAGAGGCCGCCGTCACCCATCATGCCATCGCGCGCGGGATCGATCACGCGCTTCTGCCGATCACGCCGGCCTCGATGGGATACGGGTTGCTGGCTGTCGCTCGACCCGGCGGGTCTGGATCGTGACCCGACTCGCCCCACGCCTCCCCCTGCCGGTGCAGCTCGGCCTGCTTCTCGCCGTGCTGCTCATCGCGGTGTCGCCACGGCACGCGATGGCCGATATGCTCGATGACATCCGTGCGCGCGGCGTGCTCGTCGTCGGCGTGAAATCCGACTACGGCGCATGGGGCCACTACGACTCGGGCGGAGAGATCGTCGGCATCGAGCCCGACCTCGCGGCCCGCATCGCGGACGCACTCGACGTCGACCTGAGTCTGAAATCCGTGACCGCCGCCAATCGCCTGGCACGGCTCGAGCAGGGCAATGTCGACCTGCTGATCGCGACCCTCGGCGACACCGTCGAGCGGCGCCAGGTCGCACGCATTCTGCGACCTCACTATTACGCAAGCGGCGTGCGCCTCCTTGCCCCCGAAACCACGCCCTTCACGACTTGGCGGCATCTGCGGGGTCGCCCCGTCTGACTCGTACGGGGGGCCTACTACAATCGTCATATGCAGGAAAACCTGATGGTCGAGCCGATGGTCTTCCCGACGCTCGCAGATGCCAAGGCCGCGCTGCGCGACGGTCGCTGCGTCGGGCTGGCCTACGACGACACGATCCTTTCGGGGGTGGCGCAGCTTCCGGAATGGAGCGGCTATGACGTCAGGCTCGAACCAGTCGAGACCACGCCCTGGGGAATGGCACTTCGCCGGGAGGAAGGCACCGCTCGCCTCGCAACGATAATCGAGGACATGATCGCGGACTGGCATCGGCACGGCACGCTGCTCGAGATCGAGGCACGCTGGCTGCCCCGCCCATCTCCCTTTCTTCTCGAAAGCGCCAAGACATGGGCCCCCTCCGCAAACGGGGAAGATCGCTGCACGCGCGGCGAGGACGGCGCCTTTCCGGCAGCCTGCCTCGAGAGCCGCATCGCGCGAACCGCGGCTCCCGCCCCGGCGCCCGCCTGGACGGCGGGTCTGGCCGGAGCGACCGGCTTCGACCTAGCGCCGTTCTTCGATCAGTTCAACAGAACCCGGTTGCTCTCGGGCCTGGGCAACACCGTCCTGATGTCCATCGCCGCCGTTGCGGGCGGGCTCGCGACAGGCGCGTTGGCCGCCCTCGCCATGCGTCGGACGCAATCCGGCCCGCGGCTCCTCCGACCGCTCGGCTGGATTGTCCGCGGGATCGTCGCCACGGCGCAGATGACCCCGCCGATCCTGCAGATCTACATCCTGTACTTCGGGCTGACCGGCTGGATTCAGGCGCAGACAGGGATGCGCCCCGGCGCATTCGCCGTCGGCGCCCTCGTCCTGTCCGGATATGCGGGCGCCACGATCGCCGTTCTTCTCGGAAACGCGTTTTGCACACGGCCGCAGGCCAGCCTGGGCGAGGCATTCCGGCTGTCCTATGACGGGATCGAGGCCACCCTCGTCAACATCGTCAAGGCTGCCGGCATGGTCAGCGCGATCGCGTTCCTCGACATCATCACCGCCACCGCCGATCTCGTCGCCGAGGGCGCCGACAAGGTGACGATGATGAACCTCCTTCTCGTCTTCTACCTCGCTTTCGTGATGGCGGTAATGGCTGTCCTGAGTGTTGTACGGAGATGGATCACATGACCCTTCCGGATATCTTCGACATCCTTCTGGCCTGGACGCCCTACATGGCCGAAGGCTTCGCGACCAACCTCAGTATCTCCGCTCTCGCGATGGCGGTCGGTGGCATGCTCGGGCTCGTTCTCGGCGTGGTCCGGATCGGCATGGACGGCGCCGGCCGGGCGGCGGGTCGGTCCGCAACGGCCTTGTGCCGCAACGTGCCCTCCTTCGTGCTGATGTTCTACCTCGCCGCAATGTTGCCGCGGGAAATCGTACTTCTCTCTGGAGAGGCGGTTCCCCTGCCGACCTGGATCAAGGCGGCGGTCGCACTCGCCGTGCCGGTGACGGGCTTTCTGTCCGACCAGATCGCCGGCGCCCGTCGCGACGGGCGTCCGCTTTTCGGCGCTCCGGTGCGATTCGCTACGCTGCAGTATTTCATGATCATCGTCATGGCCTCTGCGACATCGTCGGTGATCGGCGCCGACGATCTCGTCGCCCGGGCCGCGCGCGTTGCTGCGATCACGGATGTCCCCGGTGTTCTGAGCTGGTGTTACGCCTATGCCGCGCTGTGGTTTCTGACCTTCGGGATCTTGTTCAAGGCCGCCGTTGCGCAACTCAGCCGGCACCTCGCGCAGCGCCGCACCGCCGCGCGCCCGGCAACAGAGCGGTGATGGCGGGCGGCCCGTCCCCATGAGCTCCTTCTTGCAGCAGCATCAAGGAGTTCTCACAGGTCCAGCGGGGCAGACGAGAGGTTGCAAATTTCTATTGGATTATAGTGCTGCTGGTAAATTTCGGAGGCTGGAAAAATTGTACCCATCTGGCGTAGGCTGCGAGATATAGCTGAAAGTTGGTGATGGCCCCTGAGGGGCGGCATATCATGGCGGTGTTCACGCGCCGTCAATTCTCCGAAGAGAAAGGGATATGCCACATGACGAAGTCTACCATCACGCCATTGCCTGATCCATCGGGATTTTCGCCCGATCCGCTGACGGATATCCTGCGCTCCGGCGCGCGTCGCCTGATCGAGCAGGCGGTGGAAGCGGAACTGGCCGCTCTGCTTGCCTCCCATGCCGATGACAAGACCGAAGATGGCCGGTCCCGCCTCGTGCGCCATGGCTATCTGCCGGAGCGCGAGGTCATGACCGGGATCGGCCCGGTGCCGGTGAAGGTGCCCAGGGTTC
>NZ_AUIJ01000049.1 GCF_000423645.1 Sediminimonas qiaohouensis DSM 21189
CTTCGGGCGCTGCACGTCGAGCGCGCCGATCCCGCTCTGGATGCTGCGCTCCGGCCCGTAACCGTGTCGGACAACCCGCTGGCGGCCGTCCGGCAGGGTCTCTTCGGCATGCTGTGCTACGAAGGCGTCGGCCTCTGCCCTAAGCGCGGCCGCAAGCATCCGTCGCGCCCCGTCGCGCGCGATCTCGGTCAGCGGGTCATCCACAGATTCCGGCTGACGCAGGGCGATGATGTCTGTATCGTTGGTCATGGCGTATCGTTCCTTTTGGAAGTTCTGGCAGGCTTGGACACCCGCCACGATACGCCGCCTTCTCAAACTCCGTCACCCATTTCCCGGCATAGCTCGTTATAGCGCTCGACATAGGCGTTCTGCTGGGGCTTGCCTGGCTGGATATAGGTCAGGGCGATGCCCCGGTTCTCGGCCCATTCCATCAGCGTGCCGCTGACGTATTCCGGACCGTTGTCGACTCGAATTGTCCCAGGGGCACCACGCCATTCGATGATCTGGTTCAGGGCTCGGACGACCCGCTCTGCTGGCAGCGAGAAGTCGACTTCGATACCCAATCCTTCACGGTTGAAGTCGTCCAGCACATTCAGCAGCCGAAACTGACGACCGTCACCCAGCCGATCAGCCATGAAGTCCATCGACCAGACCTCGTTTGGCGCCTCTGGAACCGCCAGTTCGTCCGGCTTCTCCCGTTTCAGACGCTTGCGCGGCTTGATCCGCAAGTTCAGCTCCAGTTCGCGGTAGATCCGGTAGACGCGCTTGTGGTTCCATGCATGCCCCTGGACATTGCGCAGATACAGGAAGCACAGGCCAAACCCCCAGGTCTTCTTCGCCGCTGTCAGTCCCAGGAGCAGATCAGCAATCTGTTCATTTTCCTCGTCCATTTTCGGGCTGTATCGGTAGCACGTCTCGCTGATACCGAATGCCCGGCATGCCAGCGCGATGCTGACGCCCTTCATCGCCACCGCTTTCACGGCCAACTCTCGGCGTTGAGCTGGCCGTATCATTTTTTTCCGAGCGCCTCCTTCAGCAGGTCGTTCTGCATGCTGACATCGGCATACATGCGCTTCAGCCGCCGGTTCTCATCGGCCATAGCCTTCATCTCACTAATGAGGCTGGCATCCATCCCGCCATACTTGGCCCGCCATTTGTAGACCGTGGCGCTGCTCATGCCATGTTCGCGACACAGCTCCGATACAGGTACGCCGTTCTCCATCTGCCGCAGGATACCCATGATCTGGGCTTCAGTGAATCGTGTCTTCTTCATCGGAATCTCCTCGTTCATTTTGCCGAGAAAATTCTACTACCGCATCCCCTTAAGATCGGGGGGGATTACCCCCCCTTTACCGCGATGGCATCACCGAAAGGAAGCACCTTGATCCTTCGCAGAAGATCAGGTCGTTTTTGCCGGGTGATTTCTCTCAGCAACGACTGAGCAAATACATCCTCGACGCAAACAATGAGGTGACCTTCGTTGCCTTCTGTCAAAGCATTTCGAAGGTGAATTGAGGAAAGTCGATCATAGATTTTAACTTCATCTTTGCCCCGTGATAGCATTTTCCGCCCCTCGGCTGGCAAGGCACGGATCATTGCGGATGCATGAGACGAGAATAAAATTTGGTGGCCACGACGAAAACTCACATCCATAAGATATTTTGCAAACTCGTACTGAGCGTTCTCATGTAGACTGGTTTCTGGTTCTTCCAGAATGACAAGTGATTGTACGGGACAGCTCTCGAGGAGGCGAATTGTGTGAATGACACGACCCTCACCAAAGCCCATGTTGTTTTCCGAATAGACGGCATCGAAGCGCTTAGCCATCCCAAGTTCCGCTGACCGTGTTGCACTTTCGACGCCCTGAAAGAACACGTCTTCATATGTGTTGCCAAGTATCCTGGAAGCCCACATTGCGCCGTTCTCGACCTCGGCCCGAGCAGCCAACGTGATGTTCTTCGCGGCGTAAATCGTCAGGTCCTTGCGCTCAACTTTCGGGAGATAAAAAGTGAGCCCGATATAGATTGACGCCTTTTCTGGCTGCCTCTTGTATCCGCTCCATTCTTGAACGGCTCGGGCAACAGTAAGTAACGATCGTCGTTGGGACTACTTGTTTGGTAGCGATACTCCACAGAAGCGTCATCATCGAAGGGCTTCGGATCAGCGACCGATACCGGAAAGAAGTCCTTAATATACCACCGCTTGTAGTCCGCCGTGGAAAGCTTCTTGTGTCCGCACAGTAATAGCTGGCCAACGGTACTCTTTCCGGCCCCATTCAAGCCGGTAATCGCCGTAACTGGAAACTCAAAATTCAGGTCACATGTAATTCCTCTGAACCCATTTATATTGATGGAATTCACGCATGCGCCAAAATTTGGGTAGCGGCTCTCTTTTACGAATTTTGATGCGAGTTTCTTCCTTACATCCGCCATTCAGTTTTCCGCTACTCCTACAGGTGGCTATCTTCGCCGCTGTTTCCTACTTATCGTTGTATGCGGCTTAAATCGTAAGAAAAATACCATCTTACCATCCCGAGGTTTTGTTAGCTACCATTCACGCACAAGCGCGGAATGATCCGAAGGACCCGCAGACCGTTAGTCCGACCCGAAGGTTTTGCGATCGCCGCGGTGTGGCGGCGATTGCAAGACCGACTGGAGGTCCGCTCGGGGCCGATCATACGCGAGCAGCGTCGCGTATTGGGAGCAGTGAAAAACACTCTCACTGAACGGACATCGGTCGCAGCATGTCGTCGGTGTCAAGGTTGAGCGCGCTGCGCCAGAGACGCCCGGGTGTCAGGGCCAAGGTCGTCATTCGGCGTCATGGGGCCGATTGACGACCCTGGCAGAGGAATTCTCATCCCTGCCGATCAGGGCCAAAGTTTTTTCTTCGTGCCGTCGGCTCTTGGCCAATCTCCATTTCGAAGGACGGAAACAACGGCCATTCAGCCCGGGCAGCAACAAGGAGGGTCATCCCCGGGAACGACACGCGGACAGGCTTGACGCTGCCACGATTGGCAGACGCGCAACAAACAGGAGGACCCACCATGCTGCGCAATCTACCTACAACGACCCTGTCCGCAGACCAGCAACTCGCCACCGTCCGCGCGCATTTCGCCGAGCACGGAACCGCCCTGTGCAACGCTGCGGGGCTGATCGACGGAGATGCCGGAACAGCCCGCGTTTTGCGCCTCAGGTCCGCGTTGCGCGAAGCGTCCCGCCTCGACCGGGCGACGCGGCGCAGGTTGGTCGACCTGCATCGGCTCCTGTCCCTCGATCCGGTTGGCGATGATCTCGAACCCTACCTGTCGTCCTGGGTTCTCCTCGACCCCGCCAGTTCGGAAGTGGAAGAGCTCTGCCTGCTCACCGATCGGCTCTATGACCTCTTGGTCGAGATCGGAGAACTGGACGAAGAGCGGGATGCGCTGGCGCTCGCCTTCCGGGCGCAAGACGTGGCCTGAAACGCAAGGCCGGCCATGCTCGATCTGTGCGGCCGGCGTCATGCCTCCGGACGAACGCGAAGCCTGAAGCCTATCTCCGCACCGACGCACGACTTGTGCTGCGGTGCGGTGCGGGGCGGGGCCTGAGAAAAAAATCATGCGCCCGGCAAATTTCTTCTTCGTCGTCCACAAGAATGACCAATGTTCTTTTCACCAGCAGCCAAGACCAGCCTTTGGGACCAACGTAAAGGAACCTGCCGAACCCCGCCCATCTCCCGCGACGGAACATGACGCCGATGAAACAGGCACACCAACACCGTTTCCACACCGCATGAAAGGGAGATCATCGTGCTCAACATCACCACCCTGGATCCTGCTGAGGTTCGCCTCGGCGCCGCCTACGCGGTGGAGCAGCACCTGCGCCGCCACGGTGCAAGTCTTTGCGACCTGCTCGATGCGCTCGACGATTCCAGCGGGTTCGCGGCGTTCTGCGACCTGCATGGCGCCTTTGGGCAGCCGGTCCCGAAGGCCGACGTCGTCGAGGCGGCGCTGCGCGACATCCTGCGCGTCCTGGCCGATCAGACGCCGTCGTCGCTCGACCGGATCGGTCATGAACGGGGCCTGCCGGCCTCAGACATGACCCTCTGGCATGGCGCGCGCGTCAGTGAGCTTCTCGCGCGGTTCCACCATGCGGAGTGAGGCCGGGGCACGCTGTGCCCTCCAGATGGCGCGGGCGCGCCGCCTGAGCGTCTTTCCCGATGAATTCGGCATGGAGCAGGACATCTGCGACATCACGCTCTGGCTCATCGAGAAGTTTCGCCTTCGGTCGGTGCTCGTCTGGGTTGATCGGCACTACTGGACCTGTCACGTATTTGTGCCGCTCCGAGTGCTCGTTTAAGCCACTTTCCGTTCGAAGGCGACCGGGCTTTTCCAGCCCAATGCTGAGTGTCGTCGACGCGGATTGTAGAAACCATTGATGTATTCGAAGATCGCCATCTCAGCTTGGCGCCTGGTTGCCCATGCCCGCCGCCAGATCAGCTCCGCCTTGATGGTTTTGAAGAACGTCTCAACAGCCGCATTGTCATAGCAATTACCTTTTCCGCTCATCGAGACCTGGAAGCCGTGTTCGCGCAGGATCTTCTGGTAGTCATGCGAACAGTATTGACTGCCTCTGTCGCTGTGGAAGATG
>NZ_AUIJ01000050.1 GCF_000423645.1 Sediminimonas qiaohouensis DSM 21189
CCGGTCGGCGCAGCCTCCCAGATCATCTCCGGGTCAAACCAGACTGTCAGCGAGCCACGGCGCTTGAGCGCTTCGTTATAGGCCGGCCAGTTCCTGGTCTTGTAGGTTGGGGGTGTGGGTCTGCTCATGTCGCCCAGCTACCACACTGGATTCGCGACATGAATCCCTCACGCGCTTTGTGCAACAGAGCCCTTCGGCAATGTCGAGGATTTTCCCAACACCAAGTTCTACATTCAGGAGCGCGAGATCTCGAAATGGGTTTGGGCCATGTCCCTGCCGGACCGAATGCGCTGGATGATGGTCGCTGTAGACCCGGGCGACATCGTGCGCGGCGTTGACCTGGCCCGTGACAAGCGTCTCGTAACGATCGACGGCATGATGGAAGACGTTTTGCCCGGCATCGACCTCCACGCGGCGCCCGACAGCCACACATGGGGCTCCATGTGGGTAACCGTGCGCAACGATGGCAAGAAGGACTCACAGGATACCTGGGTACTGGCCGGCGACCTCGTCTACCAGTTCGACAATATCACCAATGACGGTGCGGTGGTCGATGTCGACGAGATGTACACGCCTGTTGGTCTCGCCGTTGGCAGCCAAACCAACCTGATCCTCGCCACCGAGGAAATGATGAGCCAAGTGGATTACGAGGCCCGCAGAGTGATTCCAATCCACGAGGAAGGTCTGAGAGACGCCTTTCCATCGCGAATCTCGAAAGAGGGCCTGCGGATCACAGAGATCTGCCTTGCGGATGGCGAAAGCTCGAAGGTCGCATGATGCCTGAAGAACGCTCCATCGCGACTGTCGGGGCCGGGCTTGTCGGTTCGGGCTGGGCGCTCGTCTTTGCCCGGGCGGGTTATGCCGTCCGCGCATACGACCCTTCGGAAGAGGTTCGGGAAGGCATCCTTTCATGGGCCAGCGATAGCCTAAAGGATCTCGCCGAGATCGGTCTCGTTGAAGATCCGGACGCCATCCTTGCGCGGATCTCGGTGCATGACACGCTTTCCAAGGCCGTGGAGGGCGTCTTTTACGTGCAGGAGTCGGTCTTCGAGACTGTCGAGGCCAAATCGGCTGTGAGCCATGAGCTCGATGCGGTGATCGGCGACGACGTGGTTGTCGGTTCCTCCTCGTCGGGAATTCCTGCCTCACAGTTTACCGAGGGCTGCAAGAATCGTGCGCGGTTCAGTATCGTCCATCCGGTCAATCCGCCGCATCTTGTCCCCGTGGTCGAGATCGTGCCAGCGCCATGGACGGAGCAGGTGGTTCTCGAGCAGATCGCGGCACTAATGCAGGAAGTGGGGCAGGTGCCAGTGCGACTGACTCGCGAGATCGACGGCTTTGTGCTCAATCGCCTGCAGGGCGTTCTGCTCAACGAGGCTTGGGCACTCTACCAAGACGGCATCGCGAGCCTCGCTGATATTGATGCCACTGTCGCCCACGGTCTTGGCTTGCGATGGTCCTTCATGGGGCCGTTCGAGACCATTGATCTGAACGCCCCGGGCGGCATCGAAGACTACGCGGCCCGTTTGCGTGGACTCTATGCCGGAATGGTCCGCACCCCGCCGCCAGGGCCGTGGCCGGATGACGTGATCGCCAGAGCAGCTGAGGAACGCCGCGCCGAGCTTCCGTTGGAAGACCTCGCAGGCCGGCGTGCATGGCGCGACGCCCGCCTATCGCGACTCGCCAGCTTCAAGAAAAACCAGGGGCTGATGGGCTGATTTTGGCCTTGATCGACTCCCTTCAGAAATCCGAAAGGAAACCACATGTCAGTGACCTACCTTAAGCGAGGTAAAACCGAGGCCGCCCGGGCGGAAGATGATGCCAATACCCGTTCGATTGTAGAGGGCGTCCTGAAAGACATCGAAGACCGCGGTGATATGGCGGTTCGTGAACTCTCCGAAAAGTTCGACAACTACACCCCTGAGGCTTTTCGTTTGAGTCAAGAACAGATCAACGATCTGATCGGCCAGCTCACCGAACGCGAGCTTGCGGACATCAAGTTCGCGCAAGAGCAGGTACGCAATTTTGCCCAGGCCCAACGCGACACGATGCTTGACCTCGAGGTGGAAACGATGCCGGGCGTGGTCCTCGGCCATAAGAACATTCCTGTACAGTCGGTGGGCTGCTACGTGCCGGGGGGCAAATTCCCAATGGTCGCTTCGGCTCATATGTCTGTTGCCACGGCTTCGGTGGCCGGCGTGCCGCGGATCATCGCCAGCACACCGCCCTTCAACGGTAAGCCCAATCCCGGCGTGATCGCTGCGATGCACTTTGGCGGAGCCCATGAGATCTACGTCCTCGGCGGCATCCAGGCCGTCGGCGCCATGGCGATTGGCACACAAACCATCGATCCAGTGCATATGCTGGTGGGGCCGGGCAACGCCTTCGTGGCCGAAGCCAAGCGCCAGCTCTACGGTCGCGTGGGGATCGACCTCTTTGCAGGGCCAACCGAGACTATGGTGATCGCCGACGAGACGGTGGATGCAGAACTTTGCGCCACAGATCTGCTGGGCCAAGCCGAACACGGCTACAACTCCCCTGCCGTGCTTGTCACCAACTCTCGCAAGCTGGCCGACGCCACCCTTCAGGAGATTGATCGCATTCTCGAGATCCTGCCTACTGCCGGCACCGCCAAGGTGAGCTGGGAGGACTACGGCGAGGTGATCGTCTGCGACAGCTATAATGAGATGCTCGATGCAGCCAATGACATCGCCTCCGAGCATGTGCAGGTCATGACCGACCGGGATGACTGGTTCCTCGAGAACATGCACTCCTATGGTGCACTCTTCCTCGGCCCACGTACCAACGTAGCCAATGGCGACAAGGTGATCGGCACCAACCACACGCTGCCCACCAAGAAGGCAGGGCGCTATACAGGCGGTCTCTGGGTCGGCAAGTTCCTGAAGACCCACAGCTACCAGAAAATCACGACGGACGCGGCGGCAACACTGATGGGCGAATACGGTTCGCGCCTTTGCATTCTCGAAGGATTCGTAGGCCATGCGGAGCAGTGCAATCTCCGTGTGCGCCGCTACGGCGGGGTGAACGTACCCTACGGTGAGGCCGCAAAATGACGATCAAACAGCCCGATTTTCGTCTCGACGGAAAGCGAGCGCTTGTCACTGGCGCGGGGCGGGGCATCGGCCTCGCCATCGCTCGGTGCTACGCAGCCGCGGGCGCGGAGGTGACCCTTTGCGCCCGTACTGGCGCAGAGATTGAAATGGCCGCTGCGGAATTGCGCAACGCAGGGCTGAAGGCCCACGCGCTGGCGCTCGATGTGAGCGACGTGCAGGCTTTTGCCGCCGCCGTGGAGGCCGCCGCGCCCTTCGATGTCTTTGTGAACAACGCCGGCACCAACCGCCCCAAGCCGTTGGTGGAGGTGACGGAGGAAGACTACGACGCAGTGATGGGACTAAACCTGTGTGCCGCGATATTCTGCGCTCAGGTGGTTACGCGGCGGATGGTGGCCGAGGGGCAGGGAGGTTCCGTCATCAACATGTCCTCACAGATGGGCCATGTCGGCGCGGCAAACCGCACACTCTACTGCGCCTCAAAATGGGCTATCGAAGGCTTCACCAAGGCCTTGGCGGTTGAACTCGGACCCAAACAGATCCGCGTCAACACGATCTGCCCGACTTTCATCGAAACGCCGATGACACGACCTTTTCTCGAAGATGAGAGCTTTCGCGAAACCGTTCTTTCGAAGATCAAGTTGGGTCGCCTCGGACAGGTCGACGACGTGACCGGCGCTGCGCTTTTTCTTGCTGCGGATGCGTCCAGTCTGATGACCGGCAGCGCGGTGATGTTGGATGGAGGTTGGACGGCGGATTGAGTTCCAAAGGAAGACATAGGATCCCGAACCAATTTCATCGACCCTGAGGCAGACTATTCCTTCACGCGTCTCAAGACTTGAGAAGCCTGATGTGATGTGTAGGCTGCAGCCAAAGGGTTCCGCTGGCGGCGATGAAAAAGATAGAATACTCTGAAAGAGATATCTGTAGCAAGCTCATCACACCAGCGGTGTTGGGGGCTGGTTGGGATCTGCAAACGCAGATCGCCGAGGAGAAGACCCTCACCGACGGTCGGATCATCGTCCGCGGTAAGATGGTCGCACGAGGCAAACAGAAGCGTGCTGACTACGTTCTTTACCTCAAGCCCAACATTCCTATTGCCGTCATCGAGGCCAAGGACAGACTCTGTTGCACAAATTGGTTGAAGGCCAGACGCCCCCTTTCCCCAGACAGACTCATCCTACGGGCTCAGTTATGGGTATGCCGAGCGCGGTATAGCCGTTCATGACGAGGATGCGGACTTGGACTTCCGCAACCTGACGATCGAAGTCCCGCGCCATGAGGCGCTGGCCCAGCATTTTCACGCAGTGCATTTTGGTCTCGACGCGGCTTCGGCGGTGGTATCCACTCCAGTTTCGCCAGATCGCGCGGCCGAGGTATTTCGAAGCTCGCAGGGCCTCGTTTCTGGCCATTGCACCCGCGGTGACGGTCTTCCACGGCTTGGCGTTTTTGCGAGGCGGGATGACGG
>NZ_AUIJ01000051.1 GCF_000423645.1 Sediminimonas qiaohouensis DSM 21189
GTCGACCAAATGCAGCAGGCTCTCGACGAAGCCTGTGGTCTGGCGTAGCGCCATGCCGAACAACACTTTCATCGTCAAGCATGTCTGGATAGCGGTGTCGCTGTAGGTCTGCTGCCGACCGCGCTTACCGGTCGGCGCAGCCTCCCAGATCATCTCCGGGTCAAACCAGACTGTCAGCGAGCCACGGCGCTTGAGCGCTTCGTTATAGGCCGGCCAGTTCCTGGTCTTGTAGGTTGGGGGTGTGGGTCTGCTCATGTCGCCCAGCTACCACACTGGATTCGCGACATGAATCCCTCACGCGCTTTGTGCAACAGAGCCGTTCGGCAATTCCAGTAAGTGGCCGCATGCATGCGGAATGGACCAAGTTCTCATCACGTGCTCCGGGTGGAGATATCGGATCCTCGTCGTCTTCAAAGAAGTCTACCAGTTCGTTGTGAATATCCATCACATCTTGGAATTCAGGGATAAAGGTCAATTACTTCTCCGCTTCACACCACCACGTTGCCCCGGCCGGCCGGCCGTTGAGCGGCCCTTGCCGGTGGCGGCGTCCGATGCCTTTTCCACCGCTTGTTGCCGTGCCAGCGGGTCGTCGGCGATGGCAAGGTCCACCGCTTCCAGCCGCTTGACCTCGTCGCGCAGGCGTGCGGCCTCTTCGAACTCCAGGTTCTCGGCGGCCTTGCGCATGTCGCTGCGCAGCCCGTCCAGCACCGCCTCGAGGTTGGCGCCGTGCAGGGGTTTGTCCACCTGCGCGGTGACGCGGGCCATGTCGGTGTCGGCCTTGTAGAGCCCGGCCATCACGTCGCCGATGTTCTTGCGGATGGTTTCGGGGGTGATGCCGTGCTCTTCGTTATAGGCGATCTGCTTGGCGCGGCGGCGGTCGGTCTCATCAATGGCCCGCTGCATCGATCCGGTGATGCGGTCGCCATACATGATGACGCGCCCGTCGGCGTTGCGCGCGGCGCGGCCGATGGTCTGGATCAGGGAGGTTTCCGAGCGCAGGAACCCTTCCTTGTCGGCATCGAGGATCGCGACAAGGCCGCATTCGGGGATATCCAGCCCCTCGCGCAGCAGGTTGATCCCGATCAGCACATCAAACGCACCAAGGCGCAGGTCGCGCAGGATCTCGATCCGTTCGATGGTGTCGATGTCGGAATGCATGTAGCGCACGCGAATGCCCTGTTCGTGCAGGTACTCGGTCAGGTCCTCGGCCATGCGCTTGGTCAGGGTGGTGCACAGGGTCCGGTAGCCGGCGGCGGTGACGCGGCGCACCTCGTCCAGCAGGTCATCGACTTGCGTTTCAACGGGGCGGATTTCCACTTGCGGATCCAGCAGGCCGGTGGGGCGGATGACCTGTTCGGTGAACACGCCGCCGGTCTGTTCCATTTCCCACTTGGCGGGGGTGGCCGAGACGAAGATCGATTGCGGGCGCATGGCATCCCATTCCTCGAACTTGAGCGGGCGGTTATCCATGCACGACGGCAGGCGGAAGCCGTGTTCGGCCAGCGTGAACTTGCGCCGGTAGTCGCCGCGGTACATGCCGCCGATCTGCGGCACGCTGACATGGGATTCGTCGGCGAAGACGATCGCGTTGTCGGGGATGAATTCGAACAGGGTGGGGGGCGGCTCGCCGGGGGCGCGGCCGGTAAGGTAGCGCGAGTAGTTCTCGATCCCGTTGCACACGCCGGTGGCCTCAAGCATCTCCAGGTCGAAATTGGTGCGTTGCTCAAGGCGCTGCGCCTCAAGCAGCTTGCCCTCGCCGACCAGCTGATCGAGGCGTTGGCGCAGCTCCTGCTTTATGCCAATGATCGCCTGCTGCATGGTCGGTTTCGGCGTCACGTAGTGCGAGTTGGCGTAGACGCGGATTTGGTCAAAGCTGCCGGTTTTCTCGCCGGTCAGGGGGTCAAATTCGGTGATCGCCTCCAGTTCCTCGCCAAAAAAGGATAGGCGCCATGCCCGATCTTCCAGGTGGGCGGGGAATATCTCAAGCACGTCGCCGCGCACGCGGAAGCTGCCGCGCTGGAACGCCTGATCGTTGCGCTTGTATTGCTGGGCCACCAGGTCCGCCATGATCTGGCGTTGGTTGTAGTCGTTGCCGACATGCAGATCCTGCGTCATGGCGCCGTATGTCTCGACGCTGCCGATGCCGTAGATACACGACACGCTGGCGACGATGATGACATCGTCCCGCTCCAGCAGGGCCCGCGTGGCCGAGTGGCGCATGCGGTCGATCTGCTCGTTGATCTGGCTTTCCTTCTCGATGAAGGTGTCGGAGCGGGGCACGTAGGCTTCGGGTTGGTAATAGTCGTAGTAGCTGACGAAGTATTCCACCGCGTTTTCGGGGAAAAAGCCCTTGAACTCACCATAAAGCTGCGCCGCCAGCGTCTTGTTGGGGGCAAGGATGATGGCGGGGCGCTGCGTTTCCTCGATCACGCGGGCCATGGTGAAGGTCTTGCCCGTGCCCGTGGCGCCCAGCAGGACCTGGTCATGCTCTCCGTCCTCGATGCCGCTGCTCAGCTCTGCGATGGCTGTCGGCTGATCGCCGGCGGCGCTGTAGTCGGTGTGCATGACAAAGCGCTTGCCGCCTTCCAGCTTGTCGCGGTTGGCGACATCGGGGGCGGGATGGGCGAGGATGGCATCCGAGCCGTCGTTGTGGGCATAGGGCATGGGTTGGCTCCTTTGACAACAGAAGATGCCGTCTTTGCGCGGGGGTTCAACCCCTGATGAGCGGCTATGTATCGGCGGGCCTTGCACCGGGGGGCGGAATCTTTGATAAGGGGCTCAGGCGTGACGAGCGAATGAGGCAATCCATGCGGGCGAGAATCTACCGACCGGCAAGAACCGCGATGTCATCTGGCACCGCCAACACCCAGCACTGGGTTCTGGAATTTGCCCCGGCCGAGGCGCGCGAGGTTGATCCGCTGATGGGATGGACCTCGTCCGGCGACACGCAGGCGCAGGTCAAGATGCGCTTCGACACCAAGCAAGAAGCGCTGGATTACGCCGAAGCGCACGGCATCGACGCGGTTGTGCGCGAGCCGCATGAGCGCAAGGCCAACATCCGCCCCGGCGGCTATGGCGACAATTTCTCGCCCAACCGGCGCGCGGTCTGGACCCACTGAGGCACCGCTGCACGTAATGCCCCACAATTGGCGCGCGGCGCGATTTCCACTTTGAATTCGCGCCACCGGCGCAGTATGACACCCCAGCGTGCCGCCGACGGCGCGCGGTGCAGTGCGGTCCCGTAGCTCAACAGGATAGAGCAGCTGACTTCTAATCAGCAGGTTCGGGGTTCGAGTCCTCGCGGGATCGCCATTATAAACAATGGGTTAGAAGTTGGTCGGCTGATCCATTTTTATTTGCAGCAACCACCTAGCAACCATCGCCTAGAGATTGGCGTAGCAAGTCATATATTGATTAGGATTTGGACTTCGGTAACAGGGCCAGTTCAGTCAAGAGATTTCAAACAAACAGAATGGTTCGCCAGAGAGGTGCTATTGTTCGTCGTGCCCGTATTGCTATTTGTCGCGGCTTTCGGCTGAGGCCCTTCGAGGTGCGGATCAAGCAGACCATGATCTCGGATGATGAACTGGCAACGACTGCCGACATCCCGCGCTCCGTGCCCGGGGTCGGCCCTCTCGCCAGCACCATGTTGATCGGGGAAATGCCGGAACGCGGACAGATCACCAGTGAACGGGCCGCCGCCCTCACCGGCCTTGCATCCATTTCACATGACAGCGGCGCCATGCGCGGCAAGCGCGCTATCGGTAGCGGGCGGCGTCTGTTGCGACATGTCATATTCCAGGCCGCTCTCGTCGCCGGCCGCCACAACCCGGTCCTGAAGGCCTTTGCAGACCGCCTTCGCGCGGCCGGAAAACCGCACAAGGTGGTCATCACTGCCGTTGCACGAAAGCTCGTCACAATCGTCAACGCACTCTGCAAATTTCGCCAGAAATGGGCCACTCACCAGCTTGAGAAATACAGTTGCTCGGCCTATGCGTTAAACGCCCATCGTTCGTAGCCAACACCTGCGTTCACCCTTACCAGATCTTCGACCGTTTTGACCGGCAGGTAGACGAGACGTGTACGATCTGTGTCACCTGCAGCAAGCTTAAGCCGTCTTTGCTTGGCCAACTGTGTTGCAGTGGCAGTGCTCTTGCCAGATTGCTTGCGCGCCTCTGTGATGATTGCGTTATTGTTGATTGTCACTGAGACCTGACCCGGCAACGGCCAAAATTGTCACCGAGACCTGACCCATGTGCAACCTTTCCCCGGCTTGAACCAGCTGGGGATTATCGGAGTGATCGACATGGGATTTTTGAGGGTTATTCGGAAATGGGCGTTGCGGGACAAGATGCCCATTCGCGAGATCGCACGGCGGACGGGCGTGTCGCGCAACACGATCAAGAAGTATCTGCGGGAGGGGATTGTTGAACCGGCGTTTCAGACACCGGATCGCCCGAGCAAGCTGGATCCGTATTCTGAGAAGCTGTCGGGCTGGTTGGTGGCCGAGCAG
>NZ_AUIJ01000052.1 GCF_000423645.1 Sediminimonas qiaohouensis DSM 21189
GGATACCACCGCCGAAGCCGCGTCGAGACCAAAATGCACTGCGTGAAAATGCTGGGCCAGCGCCTCATGGCGCGGGACTTCGATCGTCAGGTTGCGGAAGTCCAAGTCCGCATCCTCGTCATGAACGGCTATACCGCGCTCGGCATACCCATAACTGAGCCCGTAGGATGAGTCTGTCTGGGGAAAGGGGGCGTCTGGCCTTCAACCAATTTGTGCAACAGAGTCATCGAGCGGCGAAGCTCGCAGAAGACGCGGGTTTGAAAGTGGTGATGAACCGCTGCCCTAAGATCGAGCTGTTCCGCCCGTTCTGGAAGCCGCGCCTCGATCTAGCGATCTGAATTGGGCGGCTTGGCGCCCTTCTCGAACGGGTGCTGACCATGCCGCAGGCCACGAAGATGGACCCGGCCCCGATTGCTGACATGGCCGGGGGAACCTTGGAGTAAATCATGGACGGTACAATGGAAAACGATCAACTCATCCTGCGCTCGGACCAAGACGGCATTGCCGTTCTGAGGCTGAACGCCCCCAAATCGATCAACGCCCTGTCAGAGGCGATGTTGGCCGCAATGTCGGAAATGCTGGACGAAATTGCAGCAGATCGCAGTGTCAAGGTTGTCATTTTGCGCAGCGGCGGCAATCACTTCTGCGCGGGTCATAACCTCAAGGAGATGTCGACGCGCCGCGCAGACCCGGATGGGGGGTTCCAGTATTTCCAGGACCTCTTTGCCAAGTGCTCCCCGATGATGTTGCGTGTGGTACGCTTGCCGCAGCCTGTTATCGCCGAGGTGAAAGGGATCGCCACGGCCGCGGGCTGTCAGTTGGTGGCGTCTTGTGACCTGGCCGTGGCCGCCGAGAATGCGAGCTTCGCCACGTCGGGGGTCAATATCGGGCTGTTCTGCTCCACCCCGATGGTTGCCCTGTCGCGCAATGTGCCGCGCAAGCAGGCCATGGAAATGCTGCTAATGGGGGAATTCCTTCCAGCGGGGCGCATTGCCGAAATGGGCCTCGTAAACCGTGTCGTCCCACTGGCAGATGTCGAGAAGACAAGCATGAAAATGGCGCGCATCATCGCAGACAAATCCCCCGCGGCCGTCAGGATCGGCAAACGCGCCTTTTATGAACAGGTCGAAATGCCGCTGGCGGAGGCCTACGCCTTTGCGGGCCGCACGATGGCAGAAAACATGATGGCGAAAGATACCGAGGCAGGAATTGGGGCCTTCACCCGCAAGGAACCCATGCCTGAATGGACCGGCGCATGACGTTCAATGGACCAGAGCTTGCGCGCAACGCAGCCAATCACACCGCGCTGTCGCCCGTTTCGATCCTCAAGCGAGTCGAGCGAGTGCACCCCGAACTGCCCGCGCAAATCCACGGGGGCATCCGGCGAAACTGGGGTGAGGTCGCGGAACGTTGCAAACGGCTTGCCTCCGCTTTGGCCAAGCGTGGCGTCAGTAAGGGCGACACCGTTGCCCTGATCGCACCGAACATCCCCGAGGCGCTGGAATGCGCGCTGGCAGTGCCCATGCTGGGCGCGGTCCTGAATGCGAACAACACGCGGCTCGATGCCGGCACGACAGCCTATATTCTGGGCCATGGCGAAGCCAAGGTCTTGCTGGTTGATACCGAGTTCTCGGCGATGGCCGCCGAGGCGGTCGCGCAGTCCGGTCGCGACCTTTTGATTGTCGATATCGTGGATAGCGAAGGACCGGGCGGCGACAGGATCGGCGCGTTGACCTATGACGACCTGCTGGCAGAGGGTGATCCCGATTTCGTCTACACCTTGCCCGACGACGAATGGGACGCGCTTGCGCTCAACTACACCTCCGGCACCACCGGGAAGCCCAAGGGTGTTGTTTATTCCCACCGCGGCGCGTGGACCAATGCGGTCAACAACGTGGTGACATGGGAAATTCCGCACCATCCGGTCTATCTCTGGACGCTGCCGCTGTTTCATTGCAACGGCTGGTGCTTTCCTTGGACGATCACCCTGCTGGCCGGGACGCATGTGTTCCTGCGCGCGCCAAGGGCGGACGCGATCTATGACGCATTCGCCGATCATGGCGTCACCCATCTGTGCGGTGCACCGATCATCATGTCGATGATCAGCGGTGCGGAGGCAAAGCGCGAATTTCCACAAAAGATCAAGATGATGACGGCCGCGGCCCCGCCCCCTGCCAGCGTCATCAACGCAATGGAGGCGATGGGGATCTCCATCACGCATGTCTACGGCCTGACCGAAGTCTATGGCCCCGCCGTGGTCTGCGCCGAAAAGGCCGGTTGGTCGGCGCTGTCCCCCGAGGAAAAGGCGGATCTGAAGGCCCGGCAGGGCGTCGCCTATGAGCTGGAGGAAGACGTGCTTGTCCTCGATCCCGAGACCGGCACCCCCGTACCGTGGGATGGCGAAACGCTGGGCGAGGTCGTGTTCCGTGGCAACATCGTTATGAAGGGGTACCTGAAGGCCCCCGAGGAAACCGCCAAGGCATTCAAGGACGGGTGGTTCTGGTCGGGCGATATCGCGGTGCAGCACGCCGATGGCTACATCGAAATCCGGGACCGCTCCAAGGACATCATCATTTCGGGCGGCGAGAACATTTCCTCGATCGAGGTGGAAAAGGCGCTATATTCCCACCCGGCGGTAAGTCTCGTTGCCGTGGTGGCGTTGCCCGATGAGAAGTGGGGTGAGGTGCCCTGCGCATTTGTCGAGCTATCGTGCGAGGCGACTGAAGAAGAATTGCTTGCCCATGCCAAGGCAAAGCTTGCCGGGTATATGCGGCCCAAGAAAGTAATCTTCGGCGAGCTTCCGAAAACCACCACCGGCAAAATCCGCAAGAACGAACTCCGCGATCTGGTCCGCCAGCAAGGCTGACCCCTCACACCCTGACTGGACACACATCATGGCACACGAACTGGAATTCGCACACTTCAGCTTCGGCACTCAGGTCCGAAAGTCCCCTTACTCCGACGCGGCCCTACGCTGGGGCGCCAAGGGTTTTTCCGTCTACAATCACATGTACATCCCCCGTGACTTCGGTGATCCGGAGCAGAACTTCTGGAACCTGGTCAATCACGCGATACTGTGTGACGTGTCAGTTGAACGCCAGGTCGAAATCAAAGGGCCGGATGCCGCCAGGTTCACCCAGTATCTATGCTCTCGCGATCTGTCGAATTGCGAAGTCGGGCAGTGCAAATATGTGCTGATCACGGATCAGGAGGGCGGTGTTATCAACGACCCGATCCTGCTCAAGCTGGCCGAGGATCACTTCTGGCTGTCCATCGCGGATAGCGATGTCCTGCTCTGGGCACGCGGCGTGGCCGTTCATGCAGGCTTGGATGTCGAGCTGTCAGAGCCCGATGTCTCACCCCTTCAGCTTCAAGGCCCCAAGTCTCGCGAGATCCTGCGAGCGGCCTTCGGTGATGCCCCGACCGAGCTGAAGTACTTTCGGTTTATGGAATACGACTGGAGTGGTGTCCCCTTGATCATTTCGCGCACCGGATGGACGAGCGAGCTGGGCTACGAGATCTACCTGCGCGACGGGTCCGCAGGTGGCAGGCTATGGGAACACATTCTGGATGTTGGTTACTCAATGGGTCTCAGACCGGGCCACACCTCCGGCATTCGCCGGATCGAGGCGGGCATGTTGTCGTATCACGCGGACATGACCCTGGCGAACAATCCCTACGAGTTGAACCTGGGCCGTCTGGTCAATCTGGACATGGAGGCCGATTTCATCGGCAAGGACGCGCTTGCCAGGATCAAGGAAAAGGGTGTCAGGCAAAAGCTTGTCGGCCTGGAAATCGAGGGGACTCCCTTCGTCGGTGTCAACGATTTCTTCTGGCCGCTCAGGAGGGATGGCACGCAGGTCGGCACGGTCACCTCGGCGGTCTATTCCCCGCGACTGGCAAAAAACATCGCCCTCGCAATGCTGAATGTCGAACATGCAGAGACCGGCACAAAGCTGACAGTGGACAAACTGGGTGAAACGCGCGGTGGCACTGTCGTGCCGATCCCGTTTTACGACCCCAAAAAGGCCCTCGCGGCCGCAAGTTGACCAAATTGCGGCACAGGAACAAATGCCTGTGCCGCACACGCTGTTGGCTGATGCAGAGCAGGAATGCGTTCATTTGCGCACAAGGGGCGTTGTTGGAAAACTCTGCCTTCGGGCGGCGGCTCTGTTGCACAAAGCGCGTGAGGGATTCATGTCGCGAATCCAGTGTGGTAGCTGGGCGACATGAGCAGACCCACACCCCCAACCTACAAGACCAGGAACTGGCCGGCCTATAACGAAGCGCTCAAGCGCCGTGGCTCGCTGACAGTCTGGTTTGACCCGGAGATGATCTGGGAGGCTGCGCCGACCGGTAAGCGCGGTCGGCAGCAGACCTACAGCGACACCGCTATCCAGACATGCTTGACGATGAAAGTGTTGTTCGGCATGGCGCTACGCCAGACCACAGGCTTCGTCGAGAGCCTGCTGCATTTGGTCGACCTGGACTGGCAGGTGCCCGACTT
>NZ_AUIJ01000053.1 GCF_000423645.1 Sediminimonas qiaohouensis DSM 21189
ATCTTCCACAGCGACAGAGGCAGTCAATACTGTTCGCATGACTGCCAGAAGATCCTGCGCGAACACGGCTTCCAGGTCTCGATGAGCGGAAAAGGTAATTGCTATGACAATGCGGCTGTTGAGACGTTCTTCAAAACCATCAAGGCGGAGCTGATCTGGCGGCGGGCATGGGCAACCAGGCGCCAAGCTGAGATGGCGATCTTCGAATACATCAATGGTTTCTACAATCCGCGTCGACGACACTCAGCATTGGGCTGGAAAAGCCCGGTCGCCTTCGAACGGAAAGTGGCTTAAACGAGCACTCGGAGCGGCACAAATACGTGACAGGTCCACATTGCGTTGCCGTCAGGAGGGGGCGTCCATTCCATCAACAGCGTCGGATTGAACCATTCCTTTCTGAAGAAAAAGCGGATACATGGCCCCTATAACGGATGGAACTGATGGTGAGTGACGGTTTTACTAGAGAATCGTGGCCGCACAGGTCGCATAGGTGATGCGGTGAAGATTGATACTACTCATTTGCAGGGCGTTCTGATCCTGACACCCCGTCGCCATGGCGACGCGCGCGGGTTTTTCAGTGAAACCTGGAACCGCCGGACATTGGAAGCCGCCGGCGTATTCCTACCCGAGTTCGTTCAGGACAACCACTCCATGTCAGCACGGGCAGGCACGCTGCGCGGTCTGCATTACCAGGCGCCCCCTCATGCACAAGGCAAGCTGGTGCGTTGTGGGCGGGGGCGATTGTTCGATGTGGCCGTGGACGTGCGGCGTGACAGCTCAACCTACGGCCAATGGCTGGGCATAGAGCTGTCGTTCGAGAACGGGCGGCAAATCTGGATACCCCCGGGCTTCCTGCACGGTTTCGTGACCCGAGAGCCTGAAACTGAAATCCAATACAAGTGCACCGATTACTATGCCCCAGACTGCGATGGCGCGGTTCGGTGGGACAGTGTCGGCATTGATTGGGGGTTGCGCGACCCGATCCTGTCCGAGAAAGACGCACAAGCGGTGCCGTTTGACGCTTTTGAATCTCCGTTCACATTGGAGAGCACGACATGAAAATCCTTGTTACAGGCGGCGCGGGCTTCATCGGCTCGGCCGTCATACGGCTGGCCGTGACACGGGGGCACGAGGTCGTAAACCTCGACGCGCTGACCTATGCTGCGTGCTTGGACAATGTTGCCAGCGTCGCCGACAGCGCGCTTTATACGTTCGAGCATGCCGATATTCGCGACCGCGCCGCGCTTGACCGCATCTTTGCCGCCCATCAGCCCGACGCGGTGATGCACCTCGCGGCCGAAAGCCATGTCGATCGCTCGATCGACGGACCCGGCACCTTCATCGAGACCAATATCACTGGCACATATACCCTGCTCGAGGCGGCGCGCAGCTATTGGGCGGAACAAGGGCGGCCCGACAGCTTCCGCTTCCACCATGTCTCAACCGACGAAGTCTATGGTAGCCTCGGCCCCAAGGGGAAGTTCACCGAAGACACGCCCTATGACCCGCGTAGTCCCTATTCGGCCTCCAAGGCGGCCAGCGATCACCTGGTACGCGCGTGGAGCGAGACCTATGGTCTGCCAGTGGTACTCAGCAATTGTTCCAACAATTACGGTCCCTTCCACTTTCCTGAAAAGCTGATCCCGGTGGTGATCCTGAATGCGCTGCACGGGCGCGAAATCCCTGTCTACGGAGCCGGCGAAAACGTGCGCGACTGGCTTTTTGTCGAGGATCACGCCGATGCGCTGTTGCAGGTTTTGAACCGGGGCACAGTCGGGCGCAGCTACAACATCGGCGGCGAGAACGAAGCGCGCAATATCGACCTGGTGCGCATGATCTGCGCCATCCTGGATGATCGTCGCCCCGATGCCGCGCCGCATGATCGGCTGATCACGTTTGTTACTGACCGCCCCGGCCATGATGCGAGGTATGCCATTGACCCCACCCGCATCGCGACGGAACTGGGCTGGCGCCCCTCCGTCACCTTGCAGCAAGGGCTGAAACGCACGGTGGACTGGTACCTGGAGAACGAGGATTGGTGGCGGGCCCTGCTGGATCGCCAAGGCGTCGGGCAACGATTGGGCGTTTCGGCATGACCATCCTTGTATTCGGTCACAACGGCCAGGTCGCGACCGAGCTGCGGCGGCAGGGCGGGGCAGGGGTGACAGCCTTGGGTCGCGATGCCGCCGATCTGCGCGATCCCGCCGCCTGTGCTGAGGTGGTCGCGCAAACCGGGGCGCACGCCGTCATCAACGCCGCCGCCTACACCGCCGTCGACCAAGCCGAACAAGAGGAGCCGCTGGCGCATGCCATCAACGCAGAAGCCCCCGGCGCCATGGCCCGGGCCTGCGCCGATCTCGGCCTGCCGTTTCTGCATGTCTCGACCGACTACGTGTTCGATGGCTCCGGCACCGCGCCATGGCCCGAAGACGCCCCCACGGCCCCGCTCAACGCGTATGGCCGCACGAAGCTGGCGGGCGAGGCGGCTGTGCGCGCGGCGGGTGGCAACGCGCTTATCCTGCGCACGTCCTGGGTGGTGTCAGCGCATGGCACCAATTTCGTCAAGACGATGCTGCGACTGTCGCAGGCCCGTGATCATCTGCGCATCGTCGCCGATCAGGTCGGTGGGCCGACCCCCGCTGCCGATATCGCGGCGACTCTGCTCAAGACAGCCCACGCAATGGCTGATGGTCATCCGGGCGGCACCTATCATTACGGCGGCACCCCCGAGGTCAGTTGGGCCGACTTTGCGCGCGCCATTTTCAAGGCCACGGGCCGCACTGTGAAGGTCGATGATATCCCGACAAGCGCCTATCCCACACCGGCGGCAAGGCCGCTCAATTCCCGCCTCGACTGCCGAAAGCTGCAGGCGGATTTCGGCATCGCGCCGCCCGACTGGCAGCGCGGACTGCATGACATCCTGACCGAACTGGGAGAGATTTGAGAGATGAGCAATCGCAAAGGCATCATTCTGGCGGGCGGCTCGGGCACCCGGCTTTATCCGATCACCATGGGTGTGTCGAAGCAGATCCTGCCGATCTATGACAAGCCGATGATCTATTACCCTCTGTCGGTGTTGATGCTGGCGGGCATCCGCGAGATCGCCGTGATCACCACGCCCGAGGATCAGGCGCAATTCCAAAGGCTTCTCGGCGGTGGCAGCCAATGGGGCATTGAATTCACCTGGATTGAGCAGCCCTCACCGGACGGGCTCGCACAAGCCTATATTCTGGCCGAGGATTTTCTGGACGGCGCGCCATCGGCCATGGTGCTGGGCGACAACATATTCTTTGGGCACGGCCTATCGGACCTCCTACAAGAGGTGAATGCCAGCCCATCCGGTGGTACCGTTTTCGGTTATCACGTTGCCGATCCAGACCGCTACGGCGTGGTGGATTTTGACGAAGACGGCACTGTCCGTTCGATCATTGAAAAACCGTCAGTGCCCCCTTCCAACTATGCAGTGACAGGCCTGTACTTCCTTGACGGCAGCGCGTCCGAGCGTGCCCGCAAAGTCATCCCCTCGGACCGTGGAGAGCTTGAGATAACTTCGCTTCTGGAAAGCTACCTTGCGGATGGGGCCCTCTCGGTCAAGCGGCTGGGGCGCGGCTATGCATGGCTCGACACAGGCACCCACGCCTCACTTCTTGACGCGGGAAACTTCGTGCGCACCCTGACCGAGCGTCAGGGTCAGCAGGTGGGTATGCCAGACGAAGTGGCTTTCGAGATGGGGTGGGTCGCTAGGGGTGACATTCTTCGGCGCGCTCAACTGTTCAAGAAAAACGACTACGGTACATACCTTGAAAATCTTGCGAACGGCCAAGGTGGACGAGAGTGAATAGCCCACTCAAGTGGGGCACATTTGTAGGCTGATCGAGAGCCTAATTTAGGAATGTCACGAAATGTGGGGCACCCCCCGTTTGTATGCCGATTAATAGTGCTCAATCAACGAAGGCCGAAAAAATCCGCTTCAGTAGGCTAGGACGGCGGATCACGGCGCCACCACCGATGACCGTCGGCGTGACAATCGGGGCGGGAGCCGTTTGCAGAGATATCCACTGCGCGGGCTGAAAAGGGCGTCCCATTCGTCGCGCGTTTCGTCGCGGGAGCGGGCATATTGGATTCCCCAGCTATTCCTTCGGTCGACTTCTCCAAGGTGGACCTGTCACGTATTTGTGCCGCTCCGAGTGCTCGTTTAAGCCACTTTCCGTTCGAAGGCGACCGGGCTTTTCCAGCCCAATGCTGAGTGTCGTCGACGCGGATTGTAGAAACCATTGATGTATTCGAAGATCGCCATCTCAGCTTGGCGCCTGGTTGCCCATGCCCGCCGCCAGATCAGCTCCGCCTTGATGGTTTTGAAGAACGTCTCAACAGCCGCATTGTCATAGCAATTACCTTTTCCGCTCATCGAGACCTGGAAGCCGTGTTCGCGCAGGATCTTCTGGTAGTCATGCGAACAGTATTG
>NZ_AUIJ01000054.1 GCF_000423645.1 Sediminimonas qiaohouensis DSM 21189
ACCAAGGGCTGCCTGAGCCGGAAAACCGGCCTCGCCATGGCCTTCAGGCTGATGATGTCAGCCCAGGCGAAATGGCGAAAACTCGACGGTGCCAATCGGCTGCCGGAAATCGTCCAGGGGATTGCCTTCAAGGACGGGATCAAGCAACTTCAAGCCGCCGCCTGATCACGCCGTCACCAACTTTCGGGCATAGCTCCGCCGGAATGCAACACATCATGTTGAGATCGCTGTGCGGAAATGTCTCGAATGACCTGCTCTTGCTTGAACGTTGCGTTGTTTGACTATTTGGTAAACTTTGGACTGTCATCTGTAGGAAATTCCACTAAGAATTCCCGAATGACCTACTATTCATTCAAGGATTCCTGGGCGAAACCGCTCCGTTGCGCAAATGCAGAAGTGGAAATTGGGGAGGCTTCCGGACACTCTGCTTCTTCTCCCGAGTTCGCGATAGTTCGGTCCAAGTTCGGTGGACTTTCCCACTTGGCGCATATGCGACGTGACCCTCTGGACTTTTTCTGCAGTATGCGGGACCATTACGGCGAAAATCCTCGACTGAATATCGGGCATCACAGGATGTGGCTCGTCACCACTCCGCCGCAGATCAACGCCCTTCTGATGCGGAATGAATGCAACGTCGAGCGTTTCCAGCCGGCGCTACGCGTCATGTCACAATGGTTTCATGACAGCGCCCTTCTAGGCGAAGGTGCGCGTGCGAAATCGTCACGCCGTCAAGCACTTGCCGCGCTGGCCAAAGACCGATTGAGCGAGAACGCCAAGATCTTACGCGAGAGAACGATGGCTGCTGTCGAGTCGATGTTAGCTACAGATACGGCTCCCAGTGTCGATCTCGAGCATTTCTGTCGCATCCAAACACTCCAGAATGTCACGCATGCACTGATGGGGGTCGAAGAAACTCTCAACCAGGGACCCTTTGTCGAAGCGGTGTATCAATCGTCCGAGATCATCGTCCAGGAGTTGACTAGCCTGGCAACCTTGCCAACCATTATTCCTACGCCCCGGAATTTTCGAAAGAGACGAGCAATAAAGATCATCCGAGAGCATGTCGCGCGAATTGTAGAGCTCAGAATGGCGATCGGTGCAAACGACCCCCGGCAAGACGTGCTTTCCGCGATGATATTTCATCTGAAAGGGGATAAGCGGAAGATCTGCAATGAGATAGTCACATTGATAATAGCAGGATTTGAGCCTACGGCGACAGCGTTGACCTGGGCCTTCTATCTGATGGGGCGGGATCGCGAAGCCGTAATCAGTCTTCAGGATGAACTGGATGATGTTCTGGCTGGGCGCCCGCCGGACTTAGATGACCTTGAGAAGCTGCCGCGTCTTCGGCGGTCGGTTCATGAGGTGCTTAGGCTATACCCAACGGCATATTCGCTGTTTCCACGGCAAGCCTGGTGTGATTTCGATCTTGCCGGCCTGCCAATAAAGCGCGGAGAGTTACTGCAGATCAGCCCCTATCTGACACATCGTTCCGAGAGGTGGTTTCACAATCCCGACCAGTTCGTCCCGGATCGATTTCGTGTGGAGCCCATCGCCGGTAGCTACCTTCCATTTGGAGCCGGATCGCGAGGATGTATCGGACAACGCGCCGCCTTCATGGAAATAGCAGTCGTGATTGCAATCGTGCTCCAAAGGGTGGTGCCCGGACCTGTAGAGGAAGAGGTGCCGGTAAATGCGCGCTTCTTTCTCAGGCCGGGCGCAAGTATCAGGCAGCAATGGTTCCCCAGGGAAGCGGCGCGCGCAGAGACGCCACGTTTCGCCGCCGGATGATACGGACCGCTGTTGTCATATTGGTAACGTTGACTTGCCTAGGGTTGTTGCCGTTTCTTCAAAGCGAATCTGACCTGTCATCAGCCTTGTCGGAGCGTGATGCATCCCAGATTGCGGCAGCGAAATTCGAGGGAGCTTCTCTTCTGGATCGGACGGCTGTGCTACTGGTCAGATCAGAGAACCTTGCGTCAGCATCTGGGCTCAACGCGTTTTCAGATCTGCTGTTCGAGCTTCAGCTTCTAGAAGGCATCACGCATGTATCATCCGTTTTCTCATTGCCCGATGCGGAAAACGGGCAGCTCGTCCTGGAGCAGGCCCTCTCAGAAGGCTATGCGCCTCGCGCCGCATTACAGCACACCCGAGATGCCGCGAGCTATGGCGCAGACTTCTTGTCACGGGATCTGACGGCATCCATGGTCTTCGTGTCCGGTGAAAGTAACAGTCTGGCATCCTTGGCGCGAACTTTCGCGCCATGTGAGAAAGACACCACACTATGTGTGACGCCCATGGGGCCGATTGCGATTGAGCAGGCGGTTGAAGACAGGCTTCAGTTCGACAATCTTCTGCTGACACCGGTATCAGCGATTGTTTGCCTTGCGATCGTAGCGGTCTGGTTTGGCAGTCTTCGAATTGCTCTGCATGTCATTGCACCGGTCTTGGTCGGCGTCATCTGGTATTTTGGGCTGCTGGCTTTGCTTGATATTCCGATCGATGTTTTTAACGCTGTAGTGCCTACGGTCATATTGACGATTGGGCTGGCGGACATGCTTCACCTTATGAATGCTGTGGGAAAAAACCATACAAACGGCGACCCACAGCTTGCATTGCGCCGAATACTTCCAGCGATAACACTGACGACCGCAACAACAGCCTTCGCGTTTGCCAGTTTGGCCCTGGAGGGAAGCGAGGCGTTGCAACGATTGGCCTTTTGTGGCGTGGCCGGCACATCGCTACTTTGGGTGGCTATCGTGACAATCGGGCCCTTTGCCTGTCGTGGAGTTGCGTCTGCGTCTATGGACAATGCAACGTTTGGTAAGAAAGTGTCTTCAAAGCTGTTTCGCACCGTGCTGTTAGGGCTTCGTTCGCGCAGGTCAATCATTGCCACTGGTGCCGCTGTTTCGCTGATCGGGATTTTCTCATTATCTTGGGTGCCAGTAGATTTCGAATTCACCGAAAACCTTCCCGATGGGCCTGTCGCGGAGGCCTTCGAGACCGCCGAAAGGGAAGGGCTGGCTATGGCGCCGCTCTTCGTTTCCCTGCCGAGCGATCCGCGCGATGGACTACCCGCTGCAATTGCCGTCCTGAATGGCGGCGAAGCACCAGATATGTCCAGAGTGTCGGATGCGATCGCGGGGCGTGATACTCTTGTGCTGCCTCTCCCAGTGACGGCGGGAATGCGTGCCAGCGACATTCTGAATCTTGCGGATAATACGCTCGCGCGTCTTGCGGATCATTCAGACGCGATCATCGATGGTTTCCCCATGCGTGTATCCGAAGCGGCGATCGAGATTGTCGAGCGATTGCAGATCATTTTCTTTCTCGCGATCGCAGTTCTCGCAACCGTGTTTGGTGTGATTTTTCGATCGGCTTGGGTGACTGTTTGTGCGCTGTTCGTGAACCTACTGCCACTTCTTGCGATGCAAGCTGCGATGGTGTTCAGCATGGGGTGGATCAACATGGCATCGGTCGTTGCGATGATTGTGGCCTCGGGCATAGTGGTCGATGATACGGTGCATCTGCTCTGGGCCATTCGACGGCGGAAGATACGAGCCACCACGCATACGGTTTTGGAGGGCTTGCGAGATGCCGGGGAGCCTGTTTCGCTGACGACGCTTGCACTGATATGCGGGTTCTCGATCAGCTTGGCGAGTGGGTTGCCAGGACTTCAGCTCTTTGGCGCACTCGTGATGTTGTCGTTGGGGCTTGCGTGGCTCGCCGACATGTATCTGTTGCCGGTGGTTCTGATTGGCAGGGGGGGTATTAAATAACACATATGCCATGGGTTCTTGCTTTTTTTGTTGTCTTGCTTACGGCGCAATTCACCGGATCAGCCCTGCTGGCGCAATCTGCTGAACCGTTTCTCGGAGAGTGGGCAGGGAAGGGCGCGTTTACTCCTGTTGATGCCGATAAGCCGCGACCGCTTGCTTGCCGGTATCGTGGAACCGCGAAAGGCAACGAGGTTCTTATGCGGCTGCGCTGTGCAACTCGGCAGAGCGCGCGCATTTTCGAAATGCGACTGACCTACGGGGAAGCGAACCGGATCAATTCAGCCGAAGTTGTCAGACCAGTGGCAAGAGCGGGTCAGCGCCTCGAGATCACACATAAGGCGGGCGGGTTGACAGTGTCCGATCCTGGGGGTGGGCGGCTCGAGGTGAGGCATATTCAGGGGGCATTGAGACTCAATATGACCGACCCGGCTCGGGGCGGAAGTGACGTGACGCTACACCGCAGGAGTGGCCACTAGTGGACCTGTCGCGAGCTATGCCCGAAAGTTGGTGACGGCGTGATCAGGCGGCGGCTTGAAGTTGCTTGATCCCGTCCTTGAAGGCAATCCCCTGGACGATTTCCGGCAGCCGATTGGCACCGTCGAGTTTTCGCCATTTCGCCTGGGCTGACATCATCAGCCTGAAGGCCATGGCGAGGCCGGTTTTCCGGCTCAGGCAGCCCTTGGT
>NZ_AUIJ01000055.1 GCF_000423645.1 Sediminimonas qiaohouensis DSM 21189
TGGTTGCGGGGGTAGGATTTGAACCTACGACCTTCAGGTTATGAGCCTGACGAGCTACCGGGCTGCTCCACCCCGCGACGTTTTCGGAATTGCCAGTTTTTTGGTCTGGCGAGGTTTCCGCGACCTATGGCGTTTTGTCGGGCGATCGTTTTTTTGTCGAGGCCCGTGCCCGCTCCGGAGGGTGTCTGGATTGGGCATTTATCGTTTTCGAGAGATACGTTGATGTGTCTTTCTAGGTTTGGCGGTGACCTACTCTCCCACGTCTTGAGACGCAGTACCATTGGCGCTACGGCACTTAACGGCCGGGTTCGGAATGGATCCGGGTGTTTTGCTCGTGCTATGACCACCAAACCGAGGAAGACACATCGTCCAAGTCAAGGGGGTTGTATGCCTTGACGGTCCAGTCTTGCTGTTACTGGATCAAATCAAGCCTATCGGGCCATTAGTACCGGTCAACTGAACGCATTGCTGCGCTTACATCTCCGGCCTATCGACGTGGTGGTCTACCACGGCCCTCGGGGATACCTTGTTTTGAGGGGGGCTTCCCGCTTAGATGCCTTCAGCGGTTATCCTTTCCGATCATAGCTACCCTGCACTGCTGCTGGCGCAACAACAGGTCCACCAGTGGATCGTTCACCCCGGTCCTCTCGTACTAGGGGCAACTCCTCTCAAGTATCCTACACCCACGGCAGATAGGGACCGAACTGTCTCACGACGTTCTAAACCCAGCTCACGTACCTCTTTAAACGGCGAACAGCCGTACCCTTGGGACCTGCTCCAGCCCCAGGATGAGATGAGCCGACATCGAGGTGCCAAACACTGCCGTCGATATGGACTCTTGGGCAGTATCAGCCTGTTATCCCCGGCGTACCTTTTATCCGTTGAGCGATGGCCCTTCCACGCGGGACCACCGGATCACTATGGCCGTCTTTCGACTCTGCTCGACTTGTCAGTCTCGCAGTCAGGCTGGCTTCTGCCATTGCACTCAACGAGCGATTTCCGACCGCTCTGAGCCAACCTTCGCGCGCCTCCGTTACTCTTTAGGAGGCGACCGCCCCAGTCAAACTACCCGCCACACAGGGTCCCGGATCCGGATAACGGACCGCGGTTAGACATCAAGAGTGCGAAGGGTGGTATCTCAAGGATGGCTCCACCGGAACTGGCGTCCCGGGTTCGAAGCCTACCACCTATCCTGCACATCGCAATCCTGATGCCAGTGTGAAGCTGTAGTAAAGGTGCACGGGGTCTTTCCGTCTAACCGCGGGAAGCCTGCATCTTGACAGGCAATTCAATTTCGCTGAGTCGATGTTGGAGACAGCGGGGAAGTCGTTACGCCATTCGTGCAGGTCGGAACTTACCCGACAAGGAATTTCGCTACCTTAGGACCGTTATAGTTACGGCCGCCGTTTACCGGGGCTTCAATTCGGTGCTCTCACACCTCCTTTTAACCTTCCGGCACCGGGCAGGCGTCAGACCCTATACGTCGTCTTGCGACTTCGCAGAGCCCTGTGTTTTTAGTAAACAGTCGCCACCCCCTGGTTTGTGCCCCCAGCCAATACTTGCGTAGAAACTGGGCCTCCTTCTCGCGAACTTACGGAGGTATTTTGCCGAGTTCCTTCAACATCGTTCTCTCAAGCGCCTTGGTATGCTCTACCAGTCCACCTGTGTCGGTTTAGGGTACGATCTCACGGAGGTGCTATTTCCAGGAACCGGTTGGCGGCCCGCCCAATCCGATAAGGGCGAACAACGTTTCCGATCCGTCACATCCTCCTGGCCCAGGAATATTAACCTGGTTCCCATCGACTACGCCTTTCGGCCTCGCCTTAGGGGTCGGCTTACCCTGCTCAGATTAGCTTTAAGCAGGAACCCTTGGACTTTCGGCGACAGGGTCTCTCACCCTGTTTGTCGCTACTCATGTCATCATTCTCACTAGTGATCTCTCCACCGGATCGCTCACGCGCCGGCTTCACTGAAAGCCTCTCTCCTCCAAGGCGGGCGAACCCGCTAAGGAGGAATGAGACTATGTCACACTACGCTCTGCTACCATGCACTATGTGCATCCTAAGCTTCGGCTCATGGCTTGAGCCCCGTTACATCTTCGCCGCAAGACAGCTTATTTAGACCAGTGAGCTGTTACGCTATCTTTAAAGGATGGCTGCTTCTAAGCCAACCTCCTGGTTGTTTTGGCCGTCTCACCTGCTTTCCCACTTAGCCATGAATTGGGGGCCTTAGCTGTAGGTCAGGGTTGTTTCCCTCTCCACAACGGACGTTAGCATCCGCTGTGTGTCTGCCATCTAGTACTCCCCGGTATTCGGAGTTTGGTTAGGATCAGTAAGCCTGTGGGGCCCCATTACCCATCCAGTGCTCTACCCCCGGGGGTATTCGGATGACGCTCTACCTAAATAGATTTCGCAGAGAACCAGCTATCTCCGAGTTTGATTGGCCTTTCACCCCTAGGCACAACTCATCCCGACCTTTTTCAACAGGTGTGGGTTCGGCCCTCCAGTTGGTGTTACCCAACCTTCAGCCTGGTCATGCCTAGATCACTCGGTTTCGGGTCTGATCCCACGAACTCATGCGCCCTATTAAGACTCGCTTTCGCTGCGCCTACACCTATCGGCTTAAGCTTGCTCGTGAGACCAAGTCGATGACCCATTATACAAAAGGTACGCCGTCACACCGCAAGGGTGCTCCGACTGTTTGTAGGCGTTCGGTTTCAGGTACTGTTTCACTCCCCTCGTCGGGGTGCTTTTCACCTTTCCCTCACGGTACTGGTTCGCTATCGGTCAGTAAGGAGTACTTAGCCTTCGGGGGTGGTCCCCCGATCTTCGAACAGGATTTCACGTGTCCCGCCCTACTTGATACGTCCCATCGAGCTTCCCGTACGGGGCTGTCACCCGCTATGGCCTGCTTTTCCAAACAGTTCCGGTCACTCTCAAGGCTCGGCTGGTCCCCGTTCGCTCGCCGCTACTAGGGGAGTCTCTGTTGATGTCCTTTCCTCCGGGTACTTAGATGTTTCAGTTCCCCGGGTTTGCTCTTTTAACCCTATGTATTCAGGTCAAAAGTACCTGTCTCACACGCTTATTTTGCCCTACCGCCTCCCGGCTACTTGAGGGCGAACCCCGCATAGCTTCGAAACAGCAGAATAAATAAGAGTGTGTCAGGTGGGTTGCCCCATTCGGAAATCCATGGATCAAGGCCTATTCTCGGCTCCCCATGGCTTATCGCAGAGTATCACGTCCTTCATCGCCTCTTACTGCCAAGGCATCCACCAAACGCCCTTCTCGCGCTTGATTTGATCCAGAAAGAGCAAGACTTGCTCATCGTGTCCTACCGCCTTGCGGCTACTTGAGGACATGATCGTGCCCTACCGCCTTGCGGCGACGGAACACACAAACAATCTCACGGCACGTGCAAGCTGGTTCAAGCAACACGCGCCCTCTTTCCGGTCAAAAGCATACTTTCCCTGAGACCCGCAAAGGGCCTCGTTGGTTAGTGTACTTGACTTGGACAACACCGCCGATTTCGACCCGCATACGCAAAAGCTGCCTGAGGAAGGCGTGCAAATGCGCTTGCCGGACCCTTGATGGGGCCGGCACGGACCGAGATGTCGCCCCTACTCGGGCAACACCGGACGGTGTCGTTATGTATCTCTCTAAACGATGTCAATCTTCGTGTCCTACCGCCTTGCGGCTACTTGAGGACATGATCGTGTCCTACCGCCTTGCGGCTACTTGAGGACGTTTCGTCCGATTGGACGGCCAAACACTGACTACAGCGCTTGGCGGTCAAATCGGAAATGGTGGAGCCTAGGAGGATCGAACTCCTGACCTCCTGAATGCAAATCAGGCGCTCTCCCAGCTGAGCTAAGGCCCCATCTTGGGTGGCCTACCGCCTATTCGGCTACTTGAGGCCATTATATCCGGCCTACCGCCTATTCGGC
>NZ_AUIJ01000056.1 GCF_000423645.1 Sediminimonas qiaohouensis DSM 21189
TCGAAGGCGTCACATTCACCGACGGTGTCGCTGAAAACGACACCGAAAACCGCGCCGCTTGATCAGGCCCCGTCACCCAAAATCCCGCATAGCTCTTTTCCCAAGTGCGGGGTGAGGTGGGGCGCTTGTGTGACGCTCCATAGTGCGCGTGTCCAAGGTTAGATGTCACATGTTCCTGTTGACTCCGCGCGCCATATGATTGCGCACAGCGGATAAGGTCTCAGGCAGTAGGTTCAATGGGGTGTTCGGCAGGGCCGCCAAGCCACCTACCTCACCTTGGCTGGTGCCGGTATAGGGCGAGGAATGGCTGCGAGTCGGTTTGAAGCCTGCTCGCCGGATCCCTTGTGTGAGTGCGAAGTCCTAGAAACGGCAGGCATCTTGGGGAGGATGCGTTCTGGCGCCGCAAAGCTACTGCGATCGAAAGCTCCCATATGCCCCGCCAGTGAGATCAGATCACCGCTTGTGTCCATTATGGCCCGCAGCCTAAATTATCCAAGCGACAACTCGCGTTTCGACAGCACCAGCTCTTCACTGGCCGGTTGACACGGCATCGTGAAGGTGGTGCGCTTCAACGAACATCCCGCATCTCAGAATACTGATATTGCTTCAGCACATGACGGAGGCCCTTTTGACGCGTTCTTTCCGCTTGCTCCCAGCCCTCACGATACTTCTTGCCGCTCTCGCGGCCCCGGCTCTGGCCCAACCCGACGAGAGCAGCGAGTATCAGGATGGTAAGCGAGGCACTGTGACCTTGCCGCAGGGCGATCGGTCCTTCGCCGACGTGGTCGTGGCCCACAATCAGGGAACTGGCAAGATCGTGGATGGCGCCCGTGATCCGAAGGCCGCACTTGGCGCGCCGGATTTTTCGGGCGACGTGGATGACGGCAGCTTCCTGTCGCTCGGATGCGACGGATCGGTCATCCTACAATTCACGGACAACGCACTGATTGATGTCGAGGGGCCCGATCTTTATGTCTTCGAGGTTGGCCCGAATGTCGAAGCCATGAGCCTTGCAATCTCGGAGGATGGCACGACCTGGACAGATCTGGGTGAGATCAGCGGCGGCCGAGCCGAGGTGGATATCGCCGGTCTTGCGCCGACGGATACGAGCTTCCGCTATGTGCGCCTGACAGACGACGGGATCGATTGCGGTTCGAGATTCGCGGGCAGCGATATCGATGCGGTTGCGGCGATCGGCTCCACGATGCGGTTCGTGCTGGAAGGGGAGGTTCTGTTCGGGGTGGACAGCACAGAACTGCGCAACGACGCGCAGACCGCCCTCGATGCGCTCGCGCTGGATATCGCCGCCGCGGATCTCGGCAGTTTCCGCGTCATCGGACATACCGATTCCACTGGAAGCGACGATTACAACCTTGCCCTGTCGCAAGAACGGGCGAAGGCAGTGCGAACCTATCTGGGCAATCACCCGGATCTGGCCGGCGCGACCATCACCTCCGAGGGTCGTGGAGAGACAGAGCCCGTAGCCAACAATGCAACTGAGGCGGGCCGCAGCAAGAACCGAAGGGTCGAGATCATCGGCTATTGACGCGGTTTCTGTCGATCCCGCGACAGCGCAATGGTGCCCGTGTCGCACTGCGCGGCAGGGCTGGCGCTCAAACAGCTCCGGGATGGACCGACCGTGATCAGACAGGCCGCCTCAGTTAGACACGGGCGGAAGAGCTGAAGGGAAACGCTGGACATTGGCTCGCCGGTGATGACCGATTTGGACGGAAGAACAAAGCCGCCCTTTGCACGCCCTTTCTCCCGGTGGCCCACAGGCAGGCCTTACCCCACGTTGTGTTACTTGCTACCGTCAGGGGACCAATCCGATTTACAGGAGGGCGACATGTCGGGCGAAGAAACCAATGCATCGGCTGCTTCGAAGTATTACGACGATGCCGATGTTGCGGATTTCTACCGCCTCGTGTGGGGTGGGGCGGACATCCATATCGGGCGCTACGACAGCGGCGAGGAAACGGTTGCCAAGGCATCGGCGGCGATGACGCGCTACTTACTCGATCTGGCCGGGCTGGGCCAGGGCGATGCGGTGCTCGACATCGCGTGCGGCTATGGCGGGACACTCAGGCTGTTGGCCGAGCGTGGCTGCTACCCCAAGGGGATCGACATCGCCTCGGCCTGTGTCGACGAGGCGCGCCGGGCCAATCGTGCCGCGGGCCTGGACGGGATCATCACGGTCGAGATCGGCGATTTCCACGGCATCGAGAGCGCGTCCGCAGCTTGGGACGCCGTGATTTGCCAAGAGTCCCTGATCCATTCCAACGCCAGACCACGGGTCCTTTCCGAGGTTTTCCGAGTTTTGCGCCCCGGTGGCGTCTTCGCCTTCTCGGACATCCTGACCCGCGCGGGGGCCGAGATCGCCCTGGTCGAGGCGGCGTTCGACCGGCTTGGTGTGCAGGCCGATGCCACGCCGCGCGATTACCGCGATATGGCTGTGGCAGCCGGGTTCGACATTCTCCACGCCGAAGAGCGGCCCCACGACATCCGGACCCATTACGACAAGCTGGCCGCCCGGCTCGCCCGCCCCGTGGAGGGACTGAACCCCGGCGCGGCGGGCCGCATCGCAGAGAGCATTTCGCGTTGGCAAAAGGCGCTGGCGGGTGGCCACATTACCTGGGCGTGCTTTGTCGCGCGAAAGCCAGGGCCATGGCGCAGATCACCGATACCGTGAGAGCCACGGTTTCGCTGGCGTTTCGTGGCAGGGTTCGACGCGGGCGGGGAATGGATAGAAGCCGGTATGAAGCCTGCTCGCTGGATCCCATGGCACGGTGCGATGTCCTAGAAGGGGCGAGTATCCGTGATGGAAATGCGTTCTGGCGCGGCACAGCTACTGCGATCGGAAGCTCCCGTATCCGCTCTTGCACTCTCGGGCCTCACGGCACATCCTGAGCGAGAAAACGGCAGGGATGGTGATGAGCAACAACGATATTAAGAGCCTGGGCAGTTTCGTCTGGTCGATCGCCGAACTTCTGCGGGGCGATTTCAAGCAATCCGAGTATGGGAAGGTCATTCTACCCTTCGTTGTGCTGCGCCGTCTGGACTGTATCCTCGAAGAGACCAAGCCGGCTGTTCTGGATATGGCGGCCTCGCTGCCCAATGACATGGACGACGAAGCGCGTGACGCGTTGCTGTCCGGCGTCGTCGGGCAGGATATTCGCCTCTATAACGAGTCGCGCTTCACATTCGCCTCGCTGAAGGGGCAGGATGCGAAGGACATCCATCAGAACCTGCTCGACTACATCACGCGGTTCTCATCCAATGTCCGCGACTCTTTCTCGAGAAGTTCCTGTTCACCGATCAGCTCAAACGCCTCAACGACGCCGGCCTGCTCTACCAGGTGTTCGACAAGTTCACGCAGATCGACCTGCATCCCGACGCTATCTCCAATCTCGAGATGGGGTATCTGTTCGAGGATCTCATCCGGCGCTTTTCGGAAATCTCGAACGAGACGGCTGGGGAGCACTACACGCCGCGCGAGGTCATTCTGTTGATTGTCACTGAGACCTGACCCGGCATTGTCACCGAGATTTGACCCACCCAGTTATTATGTTCTGCGCGTCATGATGGCGTCAATGCGGT
>NZ_AUIJ01000057.1 GCF_000423645.1 Sediminimonas qiaohouensis DSM 21189
GGGCCACGGCCCGGTAGGCGGGCGCGCCGATAGTCAACACTCCTTGCTGCTACTCGGAGACCGGCGCGCCCGTTCACTAAGCAAGCGCGCAGATTTGGCCAGGCCAGTGGAGAACTGGCAAAAACAGATCGGGTCGATTGCGAGATGTTGGCCAGGATGGGTGCCGCATTGCAGCTGGTGCCGAAACCTATCAGCGAAGAAAGCCTATATGATTTGAAAGAGTTGCTGGCCACCCGGCGAATTGAGAAACCCGAGGTATGGAAATTCTGCTGAGAGGGGGGATGCATTCTCACATTCCCACTTGATGTAGACCTTCGTTTCGGACACCCATTTTTCGTCGATTTCGACCAGCACGGCGCTGACGAGGCGCAAGAGCGCGTCTTCGTCGGGAAAGACCCCGACCTTGACTGTGTGCCGTTTGAGTTCCTGCTGGACAGAGCGCTCGATCGGGTTTGACCTGCGTAGCCGTTTGCGGTGGTGCTCAGGCAGGGTGAAGACGAAGAGGCCTTCGGGAGCGTTTTCCTCGAGCCACGCGGCCAGCTTGGGCGCGGTGTCGCGATAGCTGGCGACCAGCTCGGTAAGGGCGGTTTCGGCCTTGTTGAGATCGTCCGCTGTCCAGATCGATTTCAGCAGTCTGCCGATGCGCTTGCGGATTTCGACGTTGGGGGCATGATGGATGGCGTTCCGGGCCAGGTGGAATTGGCAGCGCTGCCATGTGGCACCGCCCAGAACGGCGCGCCGGGCAGCGCGCAGGCCGCTGTGGTCGTCTGAAACGAAGAAGTTGACCCCGCGCAGCCCGCGAGCGACCAGGCTTTCGAGGAACGCCTGCCAGTGGACCCCGGCCTCCGACAGGGTCACCGACACGTCCAGAACCCGTCGGCGCTCGTCTGGGCCGATACCGATGGCCGAGAGCACGGCGACGTCGCGCACGACCCCGCCGTGACGCATCTTCTCGTACCGCGAGTCGAGGATGAGATACTTGATCTGGCCGAGTGGGCGGTCGCGCCAGGCCGCCAGGTCCTCATCCAGTTGCTTGGCGGCGCGACTGACGTGCGAGGATGACAGGCTCTCGAATCGCGAAACAAGCTTGGTCAATTGCCTGAGCATCCCGGCAAACTCGATGTGTCTGGATGTCTATTTGGGTGAGATATCTAACGTTTCTCTTTATTCCTGGCCAAAGATCGTTGCGACTTTTCAATAAGTTGCCTGCCCCCGTGACAAATTTTTCACGGAGGCAGGAAGAAAATTGCGGACCGCTCGCCAAAAAATGCGGGCTTTGGACCTACAGTTGCGGACACTGGCGCAAGATGTGCGGATTGGGCGCCGGGCAATGCGGGTTCCGCGCCCCCCAGCCCCTGACGGTAAATGTTGATCGGTTTCACCTTCTCTAAAATCCCGAAGCCAGAAGATCGATGGCAGCTACGATTTCGTCGCGCCAAGCCGATGCATCGCCAATTACAGGACCAATCTGAGTGCCGGGAAGTGCGACCATCTGCGACATGATTATGACGTGTGAAATGCCATCCAACTGAAAGGAAATATGCAGCTTTGGAGTCAGCGCACCCCATTCGGAGCGTGGGAGAACAGGAGCGCAGAGGATGTAAGGCGTCTCGATGCCGAGGTCGGTCTGAATGCGGCACACGAGTTCGTTACCATCGCGCAGGCGATGAATGTTTCCTTGTTTCATGGTGGTCTCGCCTAAATCCGCCTGAACCGCGCAAGGCTGGGCCCATTCAGTTCCAGATGACGGGCTTCGTCGGCAAGGCCTTCCTTGGCAGAGGCGATCCAGGCGGCGCGCTCGCGCTCGACCCGGGCTCTTGAAATCCCAGCGTCGATCCAGTCCCGAACGATATCTGATATGGAGGTCCCCGTTGCATTCGCCTCCGCTTCGAGGGCTGCCTTTCGGTCCTGGCCAATGTCACGGATATTCAGTGGTGAGGGCATGGCATCCTCGTTTTTTCGCTTCAAACACACAATAATACACATAATGCAACACAGCATGATGTGCAAGTGCCTTTTGCGTTCAAGCTTCCCGAAGAAATCTTCGAGAGGCTTGTTTGCGCTTGAGTATCGTAATTCGCGGCAATGCAGGCGCGTGGTCAACATCTACCGTCAGGGGCTGGTCCGCGCCCCCAGGGTTTTCTGCCGGACGCGATATCGCACCACCTCCCTTCCGAATGACAATCTGGAGAAGGGCGAATGGCAACAGATAACGGAAAAATCAGCGTGAGCTACAGACTGCTGGAGTGGATATTCCATGCGGGCGTGTCCGCATCGACGGCACGGCTGCTAATCGCATTGATCCACCAACAAGACTTGCGCGGCTTGTGGGACGAGACGCACATGCAAGACCCACATGGCGCCCGGACTCATGCCGCGGGTGCAACTCTGCGGAGCCGTGTGGGGCCAAAACGTGACAACGGGGCGAGAACGCTCAAACGCCTGCTGGAAGAAACCCGGGCGACAGGGCTGTTCGACAGTATTAGTCTGCGGGATAACAACAAGGTTCTGTGCTGGCAGTTCGCGCAATGGGTTCATGTCCAGATGAACCGGAGATGGGATGCTGACTACGTTCTGCTCGATCTGGAACAGGTCGCGCAGTGCCGGACGTTCCGAACCTTACGGCTCTACGTCGAGGCACGGTGCCGTTACAACATGAAGGCCCCAGCCTTCACCGGGCCGGTTCACGGGAGTTGGAGTCGGTACCGCCATCCGCTATTCGCCAGCTGTCGGGATGTTGCGGGTCTGGTCGACACGGTTTTCTTCATCGGCCTGGTGCCCGATCCGAACGAGCCTGGACGCTTCTCGCTGATCTTTCGCATGCGGCATATAGGCACAAAATGGTACCCGCATGCGCTGACGAAATTCCCGGCCGACACGCGGGTGTACCGGATCGACCGCTCATCCTCGCGTAAGATCAATCCGCGGGACTTCAAGGATTATGCCCTAGAGGACGAACAGTCGGCGGAGGTGGAGCGCAACCTGATAGCGAACCTACTATGAGCAGACCGGAGAAAAGCCCTCACACTCGTGCTTGGGCGCAGCGTGCAAATCGTTGAACCTGTCGCGGTTTGGCGCCGCCCCTTTGATAGCATAATGTGCAGCAAAGGAGGCGAACTATGGGAGCCGGGAGCGACGCCAAACCGCGACAGGTCCACTCGATGATCTGGCCGCTTGCATGGCGCGTGCTCCGGGACGGTTCTGATTTGAGACCTGAAACAATGCGCACGCGGCGCCAAGTTACGGCCAGCCGAGGTGTAAGGTGCGGTTTCTCGCGGGACATCCTGTTTGTTGATTATAGCTTTTCTCTGAGTGCTTCGTAAGGCGTCTTTCCGTTGTGCGCGCCGTGC
>NZ_AUIJ01000058.1 GCF_000423645.1 Sediminimonas qiaohouensis DSM 21189
CGCGCACGCGGGCCACGTCGGGGTTCGCTTGCGTCAGTTCCTCTTCCACCTGATACCAGGCATCGCGCATTCCCGCGATGATCTCGTCGCTGAAGGATCGGAAATCTACGCCGTCCGCACGCAGCGCGGTCATCGCCTGCGCGTTGAAGAAATCGAATTCGGCATGGCTCTCCAGTGCTGCTGCGTGGGCCGCGTTTTCACAGATGCTCTGCAGGGCGGCGGGCAATTCGCTCCATGCGTCCTGATTGAACACGATGGCCAACCCGGCACCCGGCTCGGTCAGGGCGGGCAGATAGCACAGCTTGGTGACCTTCTGCAGGCCAAACGCCTGATCCAGCATCGGGCCGACCCATTCGGCGGCGTCGATGGCGCCAGATTGCAGCGACTGGAAGATCTCCGGCGGCGGCATCAGCACGGAGTTGACGCCCAGTTTGCGGAAAACTTCGCCCCCCAGCCCGGCAATTCGCATATTCAACCCTTTGAGATCGTCAAGCGTGTTAACCTCACGCTTGAACCAGCCGGCGGACTGGGTATTTGAATTGCCACAATAGAATGGCTTGAGACCGCGCTGAGCATATATGTCGTCCCAGATCTCCTGCCCGCCGCCATATTTCAGCCAAGCGAAATGTTCTGACGAGGTCATCCCGAAGGGCACCGCGGTGAACCAGTGCAACGCCGAATTCTTGCCTGCGGCGTAATAGGTCGGCCCGTGCCCCACGGGCGCATTGCCCTGCTGCACCGCATCTTCGACGGCAAAAGGCGGCACCAGCTCGCCGCCACCGAAGATCTTGAACGTCAACTGCCCATCGGACATGGCGGCGACCTTCGCGGCGAAATTGCGTACGTTTGACCCGACCCCCGGGGCGTTCTTGGGAAACGCTGTCGGTAGGTTCCATTCAATCTTGCCTTGAGCGATCGCAGGGCTGCTCAAGGTCGTCGCGGCGGCTGCGATTCCCGCACCCGATGCGAGGAAGGTTCTGCGCTTCATGTTATGATTTCCTCCTATAAGTAAGATTTTAGCTGCCGAATATCTTTTCCGGTAGCCACGTCGCCAAGGTCGGGAACGCAATCAACAATCCCAACCCGACAAGTTGAAGCACCACAAAAGGCGCGACACCAATATAAATATCTGTTGTCGTGATGTGGCGCGGTGCGGTCGAGCGGAAGTAGAATAACGCAAACCCGAAAGGCGGCGTTAGAAAACTGGTCTGCAGGTTCATCGCCAGCAGCACGCCAAACCAGATTGGAGAGATGTCGCCGCCCAGAAGCGGCGGACCCAAGAGCGGCACGACGATATAGATAATCTCGACCGCCTCCAGCACAAAGCCCAGCAGAAACACCACCAACATGACCGCAGCCAGTGCGCCCCATTCGCCACCGGGCAGGGACTCCATAGCTGCCATCACGATTTCATCGCCGCCAAAGCCGCGAAACACCAGCGCCAGAAGCGAGGCGGCAACGACAATCCCAAAGACCATGCCCGATATCCGCAGCGTGTCGCGAATAGCGCCCTGCAACAACCGTCTGAACCACAGGCGCCATCCCGCGACAACGACCCCGAGAACCAGCAAGACAGCCAACGCCGCCGCAAGAACGCCCATCCCCGCGCTTTCGCTGCGGGCATCGCTGAACAGCCTCATCGTCATCAGTGAGAAGGCCGCCAGAACGCCCGACAACACCAAGTTGCGTTGCGGGCCCGGTAGCCCACCTCGATAGGCCGCCAGCATCAATGCGCCGATCGCACCCAGACCCGCCGCTTCGGTCGTCGTGGCGATCCCCACAAGGATCGATCCAAGCACCGCCAGAATGAGCAATATGGGAGGCGCGAAGCTGGACAGTATCTCACGAATGCCAACGGGTGCAGCCGCGGCAACCGCGCGCGCGGCTCCGGACGGCTTGGCCACTGGGCGCAACCCAACGAACATATACAGCGCGTAAAGGCCCACCAGAACCAGACCGGGCAGCAACGCCCCGGCGAAAAGATCGCCCACGGAAACCGGGTCGGGCGCGAAATTGCCCGCCTTTTGCTGCGCCTCCAGGTAGGTGTTTCCGATCTGATCACCCAGCAGCACCAGCAGGATGGAAGGAGGAATGATCTGGCCCAAAGTCCCACTGGCGCAGATGATGCCCGTCGCCATCCGCTTCGGCACACCGGCCTCCAGCATCGCCGGAAGGCTGATCAGCACCAACATCACAACCGTCGCCCCCACGATCCCCGTGGACGCGGCAATGATCGTCGAGAAAACCAGAACCGACAAAGCCATGCCTCGCGTTGATCCGCCCAGCATCCGGCCAAGAACCTCCAGCATGGATTCGGCCAGTCGTGACTTCTCCAGCAGCACCCCCATCAGCACGAACAATGGCACCGCCATGAGCAGGGGGTTGGACATCGTCCCGTAAACCCGCGCGGGAAAGAAATTGAGAAACCCCAGATCAAAGACGCCCACCATGGCTCCGAGGACCGCTGTCAGCAAGGGCACGCCTGCAATCGCCAGCATGGCCGGAACGCCGCTTAGAATACCCGCGAACAGGCCAAGGATCATGCCCGCTAAGAACAATTCATCAGTGATCATGCGTCGATCCCTCGGGGTCAAGCAGCACGGCGATCCCCTGCAGGATCATCAAGACGCCACTCAGCGGAACAGTCGTCTTGACCAAGAAAACCCCGCCAAGCCCGCCTGTTTCGATCGACCCCTCCCAGATCGACCAACTGTAAATCAGATCAGGCATCGAGGCCGAGGCCAACAGACCGAACACCGGCACGAGGAATACCACGAGCGCGACACAGTCCGCCATCCGCAAATACCCATCAGGCAGCCGTTCTGACAGAACCTCCACCCGCACATGTCCGGCCCGGCGTAGGCAATAAGGCAGCGACAGGATCATCAGGATGGCAAAGGCATATGCTGCAAGGTTCTGCAACTGGATGAACCCGGTATCGAACCCGAAACGCAGGATCACGGTGCCTAGGATCGCGCCTGCCAGCACGACGCAGGCCACGGCGCACAGTACGACCGTAACCCGATCAAGCACCTGACAAGTCGACAGGAAAATTGCTCGCAATACTGTCTCCCTCGCAGGCTATTTGCCAGTGCCCTAGCACCAAGCGTCCCGCTTGACTATACTCCTGTGCTTGAAATTTAGCCGCTCGTGAATAGCCCTGAGTGTAGATATGCCGTTACTCGCGGGACATTTCCTTTAATCTCCCAGGTTTGGGAAGAAGGAGATGTTCATGACGAAGGATCAACGCGAGATTC
>NZ_AUIJ01000059.1 GCF_000423645.1 Sediminimonas qiaohouensis DSM 21189
AGCCTGAGAAATAGCTTACGCCTAAGTGCCGATTCCTCCTGCCGCTCAGCCTCGAGTTGCTTTTCTTTTGCCAGGGTGTCGCGAAAATGCGCGAGTTGCGCAGCCATGATCCCGATCTCGTCACCACGGTCGGTTCCAGAGATTTCAATCTCGTAGTTCTGTTCCGAGACGGTTTGCATCGCGTTGCTAAGCGTTTGAATCGGGTGAACCACCACGCGTGATATCACGTAAACGATCACTGCAATGCCAAGCAGCGCTCCCAATGCACTGATTGCTACTGATTTCTTGATCTCGCTGATTTGTGCGTTCAGGAAAGAACCATTCCCCCAGACAAATCCGGCCGCACCCAGCATGGTTTCACCATCTTCGGATGTTACAGGCACTGCCACCATGTTCATGTCACCCGAGCTATGGTGCACCTGTTCCCCGTTTGTAAGAGCCTCATCAAGCAGCTTCTGCAACCCCTCAGGCACATTGTCGCCGCTGGCATATTGCGCAATGTGTTCACCTGATACGTGAACGACATCGATTTGAATGAGCGAGCTGTCCTTTTCGGCAACGGGTTTGTAGATCTGCTCCAGGCGCTCGGCATCCTTGTGTTGCAGCGGCAACTGTATCTGTTCGGCCAGAAAACTGGCGACAAGGGTTTCATTCTGGGACTGAAAATCCAGACCCATGGCCCTGACATTGGCGGTAATCAGCAGGAAACTAACGGCGAAGGTGGCCAGAAAGCCCGCTGCGATCAACACGGCAAGCTTGGCGCTGAGGTTGAGCGATGAAAGGGTTTCTTTAATTCGGGCGAACAGGGATGATTGGGGCATGGCGGGCGAGGTCATGGCGGACTCCAGTTAGCAGTATTCAGGTTCAGCAAAACGCGGTGCGATATTCTTGGGCACCGCCGCCGGTGGTCGGCTGTTTCCGCAGCGTGATGCCATGATGGACAGATTATCGCCTGGCCGGGCGGATGTTTTCGGCGCGATTACCTGGAAGGCCTTCCGAGCTACGGGTATTGCAGGCGCCCGGGCGGCTTCCCGGGATGCAGGTCCCTTTGGTGCATCGCCGTAATCATTGCCTGCATTGGCGGCGCTTGTGGTTGCGTGGACCGCGGCCAGAGCGAGGTACCTGAAGCTCATTTCAATCTCCGGCTTTTGGAATGCCAATGAGGATCACGATGCAGGGAAAGGTTTAAGATCGCCTGAATCACCGCACTCAAAGCGTCTTGGAGCGACTGTTGATCAAAGACGCCGTTGCGGACAATTTCGACAGGTAGCGGTCCGTACTCTGATGCGCCTCTTCCAGACGCGTGATGATACCGTTCATGCCGCTGTCCACATCGCCGATACGCCCGCTTTCGACACGGCAGAGCAATTTGACAAGGTCCAGTCCATTGATCCGGCGTCGCAGTTGACGGCAGGTGTCGGGAATCGTTTGACCAAAAGCACTGATTTCGGCCATCGCGGTTCTCGAGGCATCGCTTAGCAGTGCGGATTGCCCAGCCAGCAATTCACGGTCTGTCTCGTCCGCTTGCGAAGCGGTCAGCTTCATCAGCGCGGAGATTTGGGCAGCCCCGCGACCACGATCTATCGAATCGCGCATCCGTATCAAGGCGCCGGCCTCGTCGCCGTTGAGGCGTTCGACCAGTTGGTACATATCCACTGCCATGGTTTCATAGTTCTTGGAGATTGTGCTGATCACGGCGCCAGCTTCTTCCAGGCGCCCGGCCAGAATACGCAGGTTAACGGGCTCACCCCTTACTTGCCCGAAGACGCTGGAAATGTTGTTCACCAAGGTCTCGGCGCGTTCGATAAGCTCGGTCAGATCGCAAATATGTTCGAGTGTGGAGCCGGCAATCTCGGCAATATCGCTTCGATTGCCGATCTCTGAGTCAAGAGCAGCCCCCATGTAGGCGTCGAAGTTCCGATAGCCTTTCTCTGCCAGATACGCGCGCAACCGCTGTGCGCTTTTTTCCGGGGACAGACCGTTGGCTTCTTCGAATAGGAGGTCGCTATAGAGTTCGCGGGTCAGGGCGAACAGCTCTCCAGTCGGCTTGATGCGGACCGAAATATACCCATCCCGCATCTGTGTGACGGTGGCGAACACCCAGTAATACCGGCCATCGCCGGTACGATTCTTGACATAGGCGCAAACCGGCAGGCCAGACTTCAACCTTTCCCAGAACAGGAAGAACATGCCGCGCGGCATATCGAGGTGCCGCACAACTTTGTGGGGGGCCCCCATCAGGTCGTCGTGCGAGAACTTTGCGACGTCGCAAAACGCCGGGTTGGCATAGCGGATCACGCCGCGGAAATGAGATATAGCTGAAAGTTGGTGATGGCCCCTGAGGGGCGGCATATCATGGCGGTGTTCACGCGCCGTCAATTCTC
>NZ_AUIJ01000060.1 GCF_000423645.1 Sediminimonas qiaohouensis DSM 21189
ACCGCGCTCGGCATACCCATAACTGAGCCCGTAGGATGAGTCTGTCTGGGGAAAGGGGGCGTCTGGCCTTCAACCAATTTGTGCAACAGAGTCGCCGCGAGGCGCTACGCTGGTCTATGCCATCGTCGATGCGCTCCAAAGGAGCAATCATCTCGGACGAGGGACGAGGACAGCGCTCCGGCGGCTCCTCGAAATACTGTCACTGGAGCATGTCGATGATCTCTCTCGAGAAGAGGCTGCACGTTTCGCAGCGATCGACCCCGGCGACCCTGTTGTCGAAAAGGTTTGTCTGCTCACAGACGAGTTACGGGATGCCCTTAATTGCGCGGACGCCACCACCGCGCCGGCACCTCGTCACAGGGGCATCGCGTAGTCCTGCGCGATAACCCGCACCGTCCGGCTCTCCTGCCCGGGCGGTGTCTGACCGCGCCAGCCTTTCAAATCGCCGCGCTCTTGCGGTGAGCTGTTCGCGGATGGTTCTGAACATGAACATCACTATCCCTGGCTTTCACAGTATCAATCCTACAGCCGTGCAGGATCGCCTTCATCACCACCTTTCCAAAGAGGGAGACAGCCTGGACGCTCTCTTCCGGCAAGTCCGAGGAATACAGGACGTTGGTGAGTATCGCATGCTGAATGATCTCACTTCCAAGAGACTTTCGAGAGACGATGCAAGAAAACTCATGGCACGCGTGCGGGCGTGTACTGATGAGCTTCTCGGCGCACTCGGCACCCCTGCCAAATACATCGATCACGCATACGATGCGCCTGAACTCGACGCCGCCCTGCGCTGGCATGCGGCCCGACTCACCGACCTCGAACGTGATCTCAAGCGCGCATTCGGCTGAGCTTAAGCCCTCCGGTATCGGTGCATTTTCTCGAGCTTCGGACCAGCGAATTTGCACCGATACCTCTCGAAGCCTCGACGTCACTAAACCATGTTCCGGGATACTGCCGGGCTTTCCAGGAAGTATCGACCTCCCTTTTGCGGGCGCCCTGAGCCTCCGCGCAACGCAACTCAAGATCGATCAGAACGAATGCCCATTCCGGAACTCATCACAATAAAGGCCGCGGCCAAAAAACTCGGCGTTCCAGCAACGGAGTTGCTGGAGTCGGCGGAGGAACACGGCTTCCTCGTGAAAATCGGGAAACGAACAACCCGTCTCGAGAAATCTTCTCTTACAGAATTGGTGAAAGCATGCCGAGAAGATCCAAAGGCGCACGCCTGTATTTCCGGAAAGCAAAGAACAAACGCAGAGCGGTCTACGTCATCCGCGACGGCGGAAAAGAGTACTCAACAGGCACAACGGATTTCAGCGAAGCTGAAACGGCGCTCCGAATCTACTTGAACGAAAGAGACAAGCCGCAAGCGGCTTCATCGGAAAATTACTTGGTCACAGATGCGCTGTTCACATATGGCTCAGAACGGGCCGAGAATACGGAAAACCCGGAGCGAATTGGGTATGCCATCGATGCTTTGAGCATGTGGTGGTCAGGCCGTACGGTCTCTGATGTCAACGAAAATTCCTGTCATGCTTACGCGCGAGATATGCGCGAGGGCTACCATCCTCCCGAAGCCGAAATCCGGCGGCGTCCAGTCAGCGACGGGACAATCCGTCGAGAACTTGGTTGCCTTCGCGCGGCGCTGAATTTGTGTGGTCGAAAGGGTCTATTGACTTCAGTACCGGCAGTTACGTTGCCACCGGCTCCGCCGGCCAAGGATCGGTGGTTGACTCGCGACGAGGTAGCCCGGCTCATTCGTGCGGCACGCAAATCACCCAGGACACGATACCTTGCGAGTTTCATTCTAACGGCTCTTTACACTGGGTCCCGAAAATCGGTGATACTTGGTCTCGGTTTCATTCCTCACCTTTGTGGTGGCCATGTAGATTTCCGAACCGCAAAGCTTCACCGAAAGGGGAATGCCCAAAAGCAGACCAGGAAGAATGCGCCAACCGTTCCGATTCCGGAACGGCTGCTCCGCCATTTCGAGCGCTGGCAAAAGAGCGGTGCGAAATGGGTGGTCGAGATCGAAGGACATCGCGTTGCAGGCATAAAGAACGATTGGGAAACCATCCGTGAGATCGCCGGGATGCCTGAGGTTACGCCTCACACATTACGACACACGGCGATTACGTGGGCCATGCAGGGCGGCGCGAATGTCTGGCACGTATCCGGGTTCTTTGGCGTAACGATGGACACGCTCGAGAAGTATTACGCGCACCACCATCCCGACTACGTGAAAACGGCTGTCAACGTGGCCAACAAAATGGACTCTGTTGCACAAATTGGTTGAAGGCCAGACGCCCCCTTTCCCCAGACAGACTCATCCTACGGGCTCAGTTATGGGTATGCCGAGCGCGGT
>NZ_AUIJ01000061.1 GCF_000423645.1 Sediminimonas qiaohouensis DSM 21189
GAGAATTGACGGCGCGTGAACACCGCCATGATATGCCGCCCCTCAGGGGCCATCACCAACTTTCAGCTATATCTCTCCATCGAGATGCGCAAGCCGGTTCGGCGCAAGCGGTCCGTTCAGGCAAAGGACGTGAACTGGCTTCACAAACGCAGGAAAATGCCCGTGCACCTACGGAATCGAGATCAGAGCCACAATCGCTTGACTGCCCAACGGATACCCTGAAACCCAAAAAGTCAGTGGCGGGGATCAGGGTGCTGCGAGCGGATCGTCTTCAGGAAGTTGTGTTCCGGCAAACTGCTGATCGTAGAGTGTCCTGAATTTCCCCTTGCGCTGCAGAAGCTCCGAAAGCGTGCCGACCTCTTCCGCACGGCCGTCCTGTATGTAACAGATCTGGTCCGCCTGCAGCACCGTCGACAGCCGATGTGCAACGACGATGGTTGTAACGTCTTTCGTTACCCTCTCGAGAGCATCGCGCACCAGCACCTCTGAGTGGCTGTCGAGCGCGCTGGTTGCTTCGTCCAGCAACAGAATAGGGGCGCGGCGCAGCACCGCCCGGGCGATCGCCAAGCGCTGTCGTTGCCCACCTGACAGGAAGGAGCCATTCTCGCCGATGGGAGTGTGATAGCCGTCTGAAAGCTGCTGGATGAACTCGTCCGCATGGGCAACCCGGGCGGCGTCAATGACCTCGTCATCCGTTGCATCGCTCCGGGCAATACGCAGGTTCTCCATGATGCTCGCCGAGAACAGAAAGGTATCCTGCCCAACATAAGCAATGTTTCGTCTCAGGGAGGCGAAGGTTGCCTGTTTCAGATCGACGCCATCGATGCGGATTTCTCCGCTGTCTGGATCATAGAGGCGCAGGATGAGGTTCATCAGGGTCGACTTGCCACCCCCCGACGGCCCGACCAGCGCCGTGGTTTTTCCTGCCGGACAATCAAGCGTGACCCCGTTGATTGCCATCTTGTCTTTTCCGTAGGAAAAATGCACATCTTCCAGTCTCAGGTGTCCCGGGCCATCCGGCAGGTCTTGCGCGTCGGGCGCCTCGACCATTGTGCGCGGCGTGTCGAGAAGATCATACATCATCCTCACGCCAACCATGCCGCGTTCGATCGAAACACGCATCTTCGACAGGCGCTTGGCTGGTTCATAGGCCATCAGGAAAGCTGTCACGAAAGACATGAGCTGTCCGGGGGTTCCCGCGGCCTCACCGAATAGGCTGATAGTGCTCAATACGACAATGGCGGCAATGGCCAGCCCGGTAATCGTGTCCATCAACGGTTTTGTGGCGGCCTCTAGGCGTATCATTTTGTTCGCACGTTTCTCGACATTGCGGACAGCCGAATTCATGCGATCGTCCATGAAGTCCTCAAGGGCAAAGGTCTTGATCACACGTGTGCCCGCCGCTGTTTCCTGCACGACACGAATGATTTCGGCCATGCTCATCATCTCTTGTGACATTATCGTGCGAACGCGGACAAGAATGAGCCGCACACCATAGAGGGCAGCCGGTCCCACGATGAGGCAGACCAGCGAAAGGACCGGTTGTTGGTAGAACATCACAACGACCAATCCCGCCAACGTCAGCACATCGCGGACAAAGCCGGTGACAATGGTGTCGATGACCTGACGCACCATCTGAGCGCTTTGCGTGATGCGCAGCAGTACATTCGAAGATTCCGTTGTGTTGTAGAAAGCCATACTCTGCCCAAGCAGACGCTGGAACATCTGTATCTGTTTCTGTGCAACGATTCGGTTGCCGGCGCGCGCCATCAAAACGATCTGCGCGAAAGTGGCCAGCCCCTTGAGAATGAAGATGCCGGCAACGGCTGCCGCGACCAGAAAAACCATGGCACGGTTCTCGGTGTTGCTCATGGCATCGATGATCGCTTCCATGACCCAGGCAGACAGGGCGGTCGTGATCGCAACGACAATCATCGCAACGATCGCCGCGAGATAGGTGCCACGGTGCTCGGGAATACTTTCGCTTAGCAGGCGCCACAAAAGGCTGCGCTTGCCGTATAACCCACTCCAGGCAACCAGCTGGTCAAGAATTCTAGCGAAGATCAAAGGAGTCTTTCCTCTTGTGTTGGTAAGCTTGGGCCTACGACATGGGGCCTCTTGGTTGCTCGCTTGGGCCATGTGAAAGATAGAATGTCACTTAGACTGATCCGGCAATGTCACCGATATTTGAGCACCCGGTTCTTATGCTTTCTATGTCATGGTGTGGTCAATGCTGTTGTTGGACCTGTCGCGGTTTGGTGCCGCTCCTTTGATAGCATAATGTGCAGCAAAGGAGACGAACTATGGGCACAGGAAGAACGGATGAATTTCGCA
>NZ_AUIJ01000062.1 GCF_000423645.1 Sediminimonas qiaohouensis DSM 21189
CGCCATGACGCTGCCGATGCTGGCCGGTCGGGGCTGACGGCAGAAACAGGATGCGGCGGCGACGGACCGCCGCATCCATGGGCCTCGGCCCGGCGTGTGTGTCGCGGGCAAAGCCGCGTGAGCGGCTTCTCTATATGAAGGAGGCGCGCTTGCGGGCTTTACAGGTCGGTCGGAAAGCTCGTGTCTTCCCCAGCAGCGGCTGGCCGATCCCCAAAAGGGTTGCGATCAGAAGTGTCAACGCCGAGTGACTACTAGGCATCTCGCACGGCGGATCGCGGGGGCTATGACTTTCCCTCCTCAATTGCGCGAATTGCTTCGGCGAGGGTCTCGACCGCATCCCTAAGCGGGTTTGGCAACCCCTTCATTTCCTTCGCGAGCTTTGCGTAGCTCTGCAAAGCTGGACTGACGGCCTCTTTGGACAATGGGTTTTTGTGTGACAGCAGCGTATCGATGATTTGCGCCGTCACCCCCAAGAGCGCCAAAACCGTCGCGCTGGTTCGCCGAAGATCGTGGCGGTGCCAATTCTCGATGTTCGAGATCTCTTGCAACTTCAATTTCGAGCGATTCCAGTTACCGAGAGGCCCGAACTCTTGGTTCGGAAAGAGGAGGTCGTCATCTTTCCGGCAATCAAAGCCAGGCAGCGCTTTGAGCAAGGCGATAGCATCGTCCGATAGCGGGTGTGTAACCTGATGGCCGCCCTTGACGCGCTTCGTCCACGTCTTTTCTTCGAAGTTCACATCCCTCCGGCGGGCGGCTTCAACTTCATCCCTCCTCGCCAGAGTGAGCAAAATGAAGCGCTGAGCGATCGGGCGCAGATCTGCCTTCCACCATTCCGGCGAGGTGGTTTCCGGCACCCTTAGATGTGGCAGGATACGCCGAAGCTCTCCAACGGAAAGGACACGATCCCGTTCGCCTGTAATCGCAGGATCGTCGATCGAGGGATCATAGATGGCCGAAAGGTCGGCAAGAGCAAGTGCTGGGAGTCGGCCTGCTCCGATTTTCTGAAAACGATGAGTCCGGTTGGACGCCCAGTTGAACACCGTTCTTAGATAGCTGAGTGCCTTGGAAGCCTGTCCGTTCGCGGTGCTCTTTCCTGTCCGGCCCTTGCTCTTGGGCTTATAGGACTGGATGAGCGCCGCTGCCCTTTCTGCTGTCAGCTCAACAGCAGGCCGATGCAGCACTGGCTCGAACACCGTCGTGATTACTTGGCGCGCTGTAGACGCGTCGCTTGCCTTGCCGCGCTGTTGCCAGATCGCTTTCGTTGCTCTGAACCGGTCTTCTGCCTCTAACAAGAGTTCCAGCAGCGTGACTTCTTCTACGATGGCAGGGGGCCTCAGGTAATCGGCAAGCGCCTCCGGCGATGCGAAAACCTGGCGGAGCTGATCGGCTTTCTGGCGCGCGGCTTTCAACGTGATGTCGGGATACCGACCGATCGTTTCGGTACGGCTCTTGCCGTGGCAATCGCGGCCCATGAAGGACCAGGATTTCGTGCCGGACACGCCAAGGCGCAGAGCCAAGCCCTGACAGACCTCATCGGAAATTGTCTGGCGCTCGCCCGTCGGTTTGAGGTTCTGGACATAATGGTTGGTCAGCCGCTCTTTGCGGCTCTTCCGGTGAACTGCCTTGCCCTCTGCATCGGTTCGATCGAATGGCATGTAAGCCTCCTGAGTTTGTGATCAGGAGGGAAGTCGGTTTTTTTCAGTCGCCCCGGAAATGTCACCGCCAGAGAATCGCCCAGATGGCCCCGGGACGACGCCGGGACGACAAAGTGACTGCGCTGCAGCGATACGAGGTGAAACCGCGTGCGATGTAGTGAGACAGATTTTGGGTCGCCGAGAAACGACCCTATATCTTTATTATCAATCGCTTAGCATTCTCAGGCTCGCTCAGGTTGTCTCAAGTCGTCTCAAAGCGTCGCAAGCTCATAAGACCACAGCTGCGGATTGAAAATCCTCGTGTCGGTGGTTCGATTCCGCCCCCGGGCACCACAAAAACCCAATTAAATCAATTTGTTAGCCAATGATTTGCGGTCTCGTGAGGCCGCGCAGGTTGGTGTGGGTATCATTTGGGTAGGAGCTATGCGGGATTTTGGGTGACGGGGCCTGATCAAGCGGCGCGGTTTTCGGTGTCGTTTTCAGCGACACCGTCGGTGAATGTGACGCCTTCG
>NZ_AUIJ01000063.1 GCF_000423645.1 Sediminimonas qiaohouensis DSM 21189
CATATCCCTTTCTCTTCGGAGAATTGACGGCGCGTGAACACCGCCATGATATGCCGCCCCTCAGGGGCCATCACCAACTTTCAGCTATATCTCCCAGCGCGCCGATCCGGATGCTGTCACTGCCGACCTCTATGTCGGACATGCCGCCGACATCCTGCAGGTCGATAAGGTGAAGCACGTCGGCCATGCGCAACTTCATCATCGGGATCAGGCTGTGACCGCCTGCCATCACACGGGCGTCGTCGCCGTGTTCCTCAAGCAAGGACAGGACACCGTCCATATCCTTGGGTCGATAGTAGTCAAATGCCGCAGGAATCATCGGCTTTCTCCTCCCTCAAAGCGAATGTTCTGGCTGGCAAGGAAGGTGCGTGCGACCGCCTGCCGCAGCACTAAGGAATCAATGAAACACAGGTATTTTGCACGAAATACGCGCTATCATGCACGAGTTGCGCCGGCCTGCGATGCAAGGGTGGCCTGAATCGCTTTCAGCTTGGACCGACTCACGGGGGCGGGTGGCAGATCAATACCGTCGAACAGACAGCGTCCCTTGTCCTTGTCCCGCTCGAACCGGGAAACGCGTCTTGGATTGACGAGGTAACTGCGATGGGTCTGTAGGAACCCGGCGGGCAACAGGCGCTTTGAGGCCGCGGTGATAGGCCAGGCGCAGAACAGCCGCTCGTTTTCGGTATAGACCTGCGTGTAGTGCCCATCGGCGCGGACGAACAAAACGTCCCGTGACGGAACAAAGATCTTCCGTCCGTCACTCTCACACGGGACGTGCAAGTCGGCATTGGCCTGCGGCATAGGCGGCGGCGCCGTGCCGGCGACCTTGTCGTCGGGCGCGACCAGATAGGTCACGCTCACCCACAGGCAGGCCCCGAAAATCACGAAACTGAAGAAGACCACGCCGAGCGCAAGTGTCTGGTTGCTCATGGACGGGCCGAACTCCGCGCGCGTGGGTCCTGCCACGAAATTGGTTTCCGAGATCGCCAGAAAATGCACCGAGCACACCGCAATCGCAAAGCAGACCGTTCCGATCAGGATATTGCGGTTCGAGCGACGGCTGTACGCGATCCAGAATGCCAGCACGCACAGACCGATGGCGACAACGGAAGAGAATGCAACGCCCGTTGTTGTGTAAACTGCCCGGCAAAGCTCAAGCCCGGCCATCCCGATGTAATGCATGACCAATATGCCCACGCCCACGATCCCGCCCGCAAGCGAAATGACAAGCGGTGTACGGTCGGCAAAATGCAACAGGAGTAGCGCCGCGCCAACCAGCAAGATCGCGGACAACGCCGAAATGAGCGTGATCGCCGCGTCGTAGTAGAACGGGATCGGCAGCTTCAATCCAAGCATGGCCACGAAGTGCATAGCCCAGATCCCACCCCCTAAAGCGACTGCGGCCAGCGCGATGGATGCCTTTCTCTGAAAGACCGGTTTATTCGAAAGATCACGGGTTAAAGACAACCCCGTAAACCCGGCGACAAGCGCAACGACGCACGACATTGCGATCAGAAAGCTGCTGTGGGTGACGCTGAGAAATTCCATGCTCCTTAAGCATGCCCAAGGTTTGAGCGTTTTGCAAACCTCGCCGATAGCTCAGCGCCAAGGTTTGATCATGAGCGGAGCGAGTGACCGCAGCAATCCTGAAAGACCGTAGGCGCACTGGCGAAGACTCCAAGACAGTTAGAATCTGGGCGCCATCCACCAAGAGCGGATATGTGTATGAAACGCTGTATCATGCAGTTTGAGTGCACTCTTGCCGTTCGCTGCGAAGACCACGAAGGTCGGCTAATGGGATGTGTCGGCTGCTTCCCCACCGTTGGGTTATCCTGAAGAGGGATCAACCGTGCAAAAAGGAGAAGTAGCCATGTGTGCAAACA
>NZ_AUIJ01000064.1 GCF_000423645.1 Sediminimonas qiaohouensis DSM 21189
ACCGCGCTCGGCATACCCATAACTGAGCCCGTAGGATGAGTCTGTCTGGGGAAAGGGGGCGTCTGGCCTTCAACCAATTTGTGCAACAGAGTCTCGGGCGGCCCAACGTTGGGGATCGGATCAAGGAGAACAAGATCTACTTGCGAGCGGCCCTGAAATAGGGGGCAGGTCAGCGAAGTCGCGGGTCGTCAAGAAAATCGTCCCCAGTTGAAACAGAGCCGATGACGGCTGCCAAGGCGGCGGAATCCTGCAGCCGTCGATTGTGTCTTTCCGAAGTATCAAATATAGGTTGCTTATTCCGTGCCTTTCAATGGAAGACCCGGTCTTTCGGAAAAACCGGAGGCACTTCAACAACGGTCGTTCTGCCTATCGGGATATGTGAGAGCTTTCTGGCTCGTAGATTTCAAGAGGTTCAACGTGGTGGAAAGGTGGAAGATCAGGCGCGAGCTGGTTCGGATAAAGCAGCAACTCGCGATGATACCTGAAGCGCTGTATGAGCCCATCATGCGTCGCAGACATGAGAGAGCCTTCGCGCAAAGCGATTCCGAACACCAAGGGTCAGTAGGGCTCTCATCAAAAGTTGCCATTTTCGTCGTGTGGCAACCGGACGGGCTTCGCACTTCTACGTTGGATACATGCCATCATCTCCACATGGCCGGCTACTCGGTAATGCTCGTATCGAACGCGCAGATGCAGCCAGATGATATTGCACGGGTGCAACCCAACGTCTGGAGAATTATAACCAGACCAAATTTTGGATATGACTTCGGCGGATACCGTGACGGTATTAGGTTGCTCGACTATGAGGAAATTGTTCCGGATGAATTGATCATCCTCAATGACAGCATCTATTTTCCGATCCTTCCGGAAGACGATACCATCAAAAGGCTGGAGCAGAATGACGCCGATATCAGCGGTATGGTCTTGCGGTGCCGAGGGAGCGAACGCTTTCTGGAGAGCTACTTCTATCTGATCAAGGGGCATGTTCTGCAAAATCGCGCATTTCGTGACTTCTGGAACAACTATACTTTCACGTCTAACAAGTACAAAACCATCCGTCGCGGGGAGCGCGGCTTCAGCGCGGCCATGGCAGATGCTGGCCTTAAACTTGATGGCTTGTTCAAGAAGCAGGAGTTCCGAACTGCAATAATGTCGGCAGATAAAACGATGCTGCGCGAGATTGTGAAACATGCAGCCCTTCCTTCCTCGGACGCGGCGCAACGCGCAAGGTCAATTGCTCAGGCAGGAACACCGGAAGAGCTGCGGTCGTTGATTTTCTCCCAAATGGAAAAGCTGCAGTTTTACAGTGCCTTTCCTGTCGGATCACACAGCCTCATGAATTTTCCGGTGCTCAAAAAGAGCAAAGATGAAGTGGCTACCGCATGGCGACAGCAATACCTCAGGGCTGTGGACGCCGGGTTGGTTGCGCCGCCACCGCTGTCCGTCGCAAATGAGATACGCCGCACCTACTGAACCGAGGCTCCGCGCCCGGCGTGCGGGATCAATCCGAAACAGGCGCCAATAAAACCGAGGACAATAAAGTCCACAGTCTTTCGGGGGACATGTTGCCGCCATCTTGAACGTCGCCAAAGCCTCGAGCTGATTTCAGCGTCCATTATGGCCGCTTTATGAAGATGTTGTCGAAGAACCGGCCTTTCCCATCCATCGAGGAGCTATGCCCGAAAGTTGGTGACGGCGTGATCAGGCGGCGGCTTGAAGTTGCTTGATCCCGTCCTTGAAGGCAATCCCCTGGACGATTTCCGG
>NZ_AUIJ01000065.1 GCF_000423645.1 Sediminimonas qiaohouensis DSM 21189
ACCGCATTGACGCCATCATGACGCGCAGAACATAATAACTGGGTGGGTCAAATCTCGGTGACAATGCCGGGTCAGGTCTCAGTGACAATCAACAGCGCTGCTTTTGCGCGCCGACGGACACGACCTCGCGCTGGTCGTTGCCCCCGGCATGGCGGCGCTTGCATTTGGGTTTGAAAATCAAGGAGCTAGAAAGTGAACCGGAATTCCCTGACCTGTCACGAACTTGACCCCGTTGATCTCACCTTACTCCCACGGTTGCCGTTCCCCACTGACAATGCGGCGTTTTTCCAGGCGCGGGATCCTTTGCAGCGCTTGCAAATTCGGTCGCCGAAACCCTTGCTCGAGAACTTGGACCTACACCTCATGCAGGTACGTTCGGCGAACACATCGCCTTGCGTAGTTTTCAGGGTATGGATATCCAGTATGCGGTCATTCATCTTGTCATACCTTTCGGTTTAAAAACCGCGCAATGTAGGACTATGGGCGATCATTACTCAGCTCGCCCCGAGCCTGGCCAGCGCAGCAGCGGTCTCAGCGTGCTCGCGTTTGTGATAGTCTCCTCGAAAGACACCGTCGACGGTGACACGCCAAATACCATTACGTTCGCTGGTCTGGACACGTTCCGGCGGTCGGTCAGGAACTGGTATTCTTGACGCATCGTTACCTGCATTCGTCTCTCGGGGAAGCCGCCTCAGGGCGCGTCTGTCGCGCAGTCTCTGTGCATCGTCCAAGGCACTGACCACACGAATAAATTCCTCGGCATAGTCATTCGTCTCGACGAAGTCCTGCTCCCGGTGAACTCTTTCCATCGGTTCGACGAAGGTTTTGCTCAGATGGTCCAGAAAGCGCGGTTCGCTACGGGACATGTAGGCAATCAGCGATTGCAAAATGCGTTCATGTGCCAGAACTCGACGTTCGAGTTGAGTTGTCTCTGGTACTGTATGGGGGGGTGCAAGCTGTTTCATGTTATCCATTGCTTTCTCGAAGTCCTGTTTTCCGGGGGCGGCATCTGTACTATCGAACCAGCGCCGTGATCCGTCGTACAGCAACCCGCCGATTCAGTCGCTCAGCCTGCTGGCTCCGGATCTTGAGATAGCTTTCTCCATAGCCCTGAACGACCATGTTTTCTGCTGGAACCCCAAAGTACTCGCTGAAGGCCAGCGCCACGGACTCGGCCCGGCGGTCCGACAAGAGAAGATTGTGACCACCGCTTCCGACCGCGTCGGTGTGGCCCTCAATGAGGAACAACTCGGTCGGATCGTTGGCAACGAGTTCGCGCATCAGCTGCCCCATCTGTCGCAGCCGTCTCGCCTGCGAAGGCTCAAGCGCGGCAGAGTTTGTGGTGAAGGTGATCGCCTCGAGATTGATCTCGGGCGCCAGTTCGCGAACTCCGGCATATTCCCTCACCTGGCGCAGACTGAAGCGACGCCCAAGATCGCGTCGGTCTGCGGCAAGCAGCGCCTGGCGTAAACTTTCTCGATCAGATGCCGCGCTGTATTCGATTTCGCCGTAGTTTGGCTCCGGTAGATCTTGGACGATCACCGGCTCGATAGCGCGCGTATCGTCGATCAACACAGACTCTGTTGCACAAATTGGTTGAAGGCCAGACGCCCCCTTTCCCCAGACAGACTCATCCTACGGGCTCAGTTATGGGTATGCCGAGCGCGG
>NZ_AUIJ01000066.1 GCF_000423645.1 Sediminimonas qiaohouensis DSM 21189
TGGGGGTGTGGGTCTGCTCATGTCGCCCAGCTACCACACTGGATTCGCGACATGAATCCCTCACGCGCTTTGTGCAACAGAGCCCCCTCGATCTGCTCAATATTGAAGACCGTGTAGCCCTTCATGAAGGGGATGGTCTGATCGATTTCCTCGCCCGTGGCTTCGTCGCGCTCGGTGCGCGTCAGCGTATTGGCGTAGACGACCGGCGATCCCTTTTCGCCCTTGCGGACATGGCCACCAAGTTCGCGGGCTTGTTTGAAGGTCATCCAGATCGGGGCGGCGAAGTGGCGCTCCATCGATGAGGCCCACAGGGTCAGGACGTTGATGCCGCTGTAAGGCTGGCCGTTGTGACGGAGCGGGCGCGAAACAGCGCCTGCGGCGTGAGCGGCGTTCCAGGGCTGCGTCCAGGGTTTAATGCCCTGCTCCAGGGCGGTGATGATCTGATTGGTAATGCGGGTGTAGATGTCTGCCCGATTATCCGGGCGGTTGCTGGTGCGGTTGGTTTTGTTCTTGCGGGTCATGGCTGTCTCCTTCCGTTTGGCGTTTCCTCAAGACGCGTCACGGAAAGGACGGGGGTATTAGACGACGGGTCACCCGCCGACGCCCTTCAGGGCTATGGCGCGGTTTACGGCCAACACGGTCTGACGGAACCGCAGGTGAAGGCAGATGGTGCGGGCAAGCCGTTGACCGGGCGGCGCCCCCGGCCAAGGATGCGTCAGAGATTGAGGAACGCCCTTACGGAAGGTGCAATGACCAAGCCGGGCAAAGACGCACCGGCAAACACGGTTCGGGGCTGGAACGCTCGCCATACCGATCATGGCCACCCGATGGCGGCAAAACCCAGAGGACGAAGCGACGCCGCTCAGGCATGCCTAAGCCCCTTCGCGCTAACGGCTCTGCGGCTAGACACGGCATAACGAGGAGGCTGGCCATCTTTGCCAGATGGAGTGCGGTCGAACACGATCAATGAGCTTTCAAGCCTGTCGAACCGGTCGAGCTAGGCTTATAGCGAAAGGGATGCCAGGTTGTTCTCCATCGTTCCCGCCTGCGATAAAGCCAAAGCAGACAATCAGACCGGGAAGCCTTCAGAAGCACACGAGATTGTCTATGATCGAGTAGATTGAAGCGCGGCAGCTCTACGCCGATCGGCAGGCCACGGGTTTAATAGAAGGAGCGCAGAGATGATGTGGAACAAAACCATGCAGAAACTGGCCACATTGGCATGCGTTTTCCTGCCTGCCACTGCGGCCAGTGCCGAAACCAGCTATCCAGACTTTGCCGAAATGGACATGGACGCACGCATCCTGGTCATCCGGGAAGGAATGCATTTCCGGCTACAGGAGGCCGAGCAGGACGCGCCGGTGAAAGCAGCCTGCATCGCCGAACTGTTCTCGCCACAGGGGGATGGACAGCTATCGCTTGGCTATCGCACGACTCTGTTGCACAAATTGGTTGAAGGCCAGACGCCCCCTTTCCCCAGACAGACTCATCCTACGGGCTCAGTTATGGGTATGCCGAGCGCGGT
>NZ_AUIJ01000067.1 GCF_000423645.1 Sediminimonas qiaohouensis DSM 21189
AGCATTGCCAACGCGACGACGTTCATCGCGTCATAGGTGTTGGTGCCGAAGATCTTGACCTCTTCGCCGGCGTAGTCCTGATAGCGCTCCTCGAATGCACGATTCAGCTCCTGTCCCTCTTCGGACGCAACCTCCTCGAGCCCGTAGGTGCCCTCCACCAGTTCCGCTCCGGCGAGGTTTATGTAATCGGCGTTGGTCTGGTCCTGAGTGACGAACCAGCTGCCGTCATAGCCTGATTGGAACGCGTTGGTCATCACGCGCGCCGAGTCCTCCGGCGCGGCGACGAGGACGATACCGTCCGGGGAGGCGCCCAGCGCCTCCTGCACCTCGGCCCTGTAAGAGGGCTTGCCGGGCGTGAACTCGATCACCTGGGCGACGTCTGTACCGTAATCTGCGAAGCTGCGTTCGATCGGCTCCAGAAAAGAGACCATGGCCGGCGACTGCGCAACCATCAGAACCGGGTTTTCCCAGGCGCTGGCGGCGTCGGCCAAGTATTGCGCGTCTGTCGCAGCGCGTGCAATGGCGCGCCCACCCAGCGCGTCCGAAGGCACGGTGCGAAAGCACACGTCCTGACAAGCGCGGTCGAGCTCGGTGGTGCCGGCGGTCGGCGTCACCATGGGCACGCCGTTGTCGATGATCAGGTTCTTGGAGCCCGAGAACGATAGCGAGGTTGGCCCGACCAGTGCCATAACGTTGTCCACATTGATCAGCTTCTGCGCCGCGGTGGTGCCCGCATCGACCACACCTTCGGTGTCGCCCTGCACGAAGGTGATCTCGCGGCCACCAATCCCACCCGCGCCGTTGACTTCTTCGGCGATCATCCGAGCCACGGGCTGCACGTTTTCGCCTACCCAAGCGTATTGCCCGGTGAAGGGGAGCAGAAGCCCAACTTTCAGTGGGTCATCCTGAGCTGCGGCTGGCCCTGCTGCGATCAGTCCAACAGCAGCAATGGCGGCGCAGGCCTTGCGCATAGCTAATTCGGTCATTTCGTTTCCTCCCAGGTTGGTTCGGGCGCGGACAAGCTCCTCCACGGGCCACGCCTTCGAGGCGAGGCTAAGCCGCGCAGTTTGGAAACTCAACACTTGAACCGGATATCGCCAGAGAGACGCTAAAGGGACATCTGGGCTGAAGTAAGGGCGGGAAATCCCAGTGTCTCATTAGCCGGTGCTGTCAGACGAATTCGAACTCGTCTCTGCAAGAACATTGACGCTGTCTCTTATGCCGCGCAAAGGCCGCGCCACTCGGCGAGAGCCGCGGCGCGGTTGAGTTTGAAAATGTTCCGGCTTGAGAGGCTTTGTTCCGAGTTGAAGAGTTTGA
>NZ_AUIJ01000068.1 GCF_000423645.1 Sediminimonas qiaohouensis DSM 21189
TGCTTTTCTGGTGCGAGCCTATCTTTTGCAGACACATGAGATGCTGTTCGATGCCCACTGGCATGGATTCCGGGTGTTTGATGGCATCCCGAGCCGCGGTATCTACGACAATATGAAGACGGCTGTTGATCGTGTCGGGCGCGGCAAACAGCGCGATGTGAATGCGCGATTTCTGGCGATGACCAGCCACTATGTCTTTGATCCCGAGTTCTGCAATCCAGCGGCAGGGTGGGAGAAAGGTCAGGTCGAGAAGAATGTGCGCGATGCCCGCCATCGGCTCTGGCAGCTCATGCCCGCCTTTCCGGATATGGATGCGCTGAACATCTGGTTGGAAGATCGCTGCAAGCTCCTGTGGGCCGAGACTGCGCATGGCACCCTGCCTGGCAGCATTGCCGATGTCTGGGAGGCCGAAAAGCCCGCGCTGATGCCACTGCCCACAATGTTTGACGGCTTTGTCGAAGAGAGAAAGCGGGTGTCGCCCACCTGCCTGATCACATTCGATCGCAATCGCTACTCAGTGCCGGCCAGCTTCGCAAACCGGCCCGTCAGCCTGCACATCTACCCCGAACGGCTGGTCATCGTCGCCGAAGGGCATGTGGTCTGCACGCATGAGCGCATCATTGAACGGTCCCACCGCCAGCCGGGGCGCGTCATCTATGACTGGCGTCATTATCTGGCGGTCGTTCAGCGCAAGCCCGGGGCTTTGCGCAACGGTGCTCCCTTTATCGAGATGCCCGACCCCTTCCGCAAGCTGCAGGCACAGATGTTGCGCCAGCCTGGCGGCGATCGCGAGATGGTCGATATCCTGTCACTGGTTTTGCACCATGACGAACAGGCCGTGCTCTGTGCTGTGGAATTGGCACTGGAGGCCGGCGTGCCGACCAAGACCCATGTGCTGAACCTGCTGCACAGGCTGCTGGATGGCACACCGACCGATCAGCCGGATGTGAGCCCGCCTGCAGCTCTCTCCTTGAGCAAGGAACCCGAGGCCAATGTCGCGCGGTATGATGGGCTGCGCACCAAGGAAGGAACGCGTCATGCGTCATG